>CAVWDG010000016.1:0-100823 GCA_963753695.1 uncultured Actinomycetes bacterium | reverse complement strand
GGCCGACGCCGCGCACACGCTGACCTGTCAGGTCACGGCGACCAACAGCGTTGGCAACGCCACCGCCGTCAGCGCCGGAATCGCCGTCCCGGCCGCCAGCAGCCCCGGAACCGCCGTCCCGCCGCCCGCCAGCCCAGCCGGCCCGGGCGCCGGGAGGACCGTCCCGGCCGGCGGTGTGCTCGCCGCCGGCCCGCCGACGGTGGCGACGCTCCCGCCCGCAACGGTCGGGACGAGCACCGTCACGCTGACGACGACCGTGGACCCCGGCGGCTCGCCCACCACCGTGTACTTCGAATTCGGACTGGACCAGCCTGACCACCGCCGGCACCGGCACCGCCATCGTCTATGACCAGCGGACGGCCGCAGGCCGCGGGCTCGGACAGCACGCCGCACACCATCTCGATAACGGTCGCGGGCCTCCTGCCCGGCGCTACGTACCACGTACGCGCAGTGGCGACCAACTCCGCCGGCAGCATCAAGGGTGCAGACCAGGTCTTCCGGACAAGGACGGACCCGCCTCCACCGCCGCCGGTGCTTCTGGCCAGAAGGTCAACGTGGCCGTGACGGCCGGCCAGGTCTTCATCAAGCTGCCTCCGGTGCGAAGGTGAGCCAGGCCGGCGGCTCCGTGCCCGTCGCCAAGGGAACCGGCTTCATCCCGCTGACCGAGGCGCGGGCGATCCCGGTCGGTTCGATCGTCGACACGTCCAACGGCACGGCGAGGCTCGTCGCCGCCACGACTCCAAGGCGCACGACTTCTACGGGACTTCACCGCCGGCGTGTTCGCGCTGCTGCAGAACCGCAAGCAGAGGGGCCTCAGCCAGCTGAACCTGATGGACACGGTCAACCGCTCGCGGGCGTGCACGTCGGTCGGCAAGGGCACGCGGCGTCGGCGGCCAAGTCGGTGTCGGGCAAGGTGCTCGGCCTGCTCAAGAGCAACGTGCGCGGCCGCTTCAGCACCCGCGGCGACTACCCCCGGCGCACCGTGCGCGGCACGGTCTGGAGCGTGCGACGAAACCTGCGCGGGCACGCTCACACGGGTGACGCGCGGCTCGGTGGTCGTCGCTGACTTCCGCCGCCACGGACGCGTCGTGGTGCCCGCCGGCCACTCGTTCCTCGCCCTCGCCTCGGGCAGCCCCGAGCAGGGTGGGCGCCATCGGCAAGGGGCAGCCGTAGTCGGGCGAGCGAACAACGGAGAACAGCGCCGGCGCTGAATCCGCGCACACTGCAGCGACTACGATCACGCTGTGCGGTTGGCCGCCGGCGCTGTGTCGACGATCACCGGAAGTCAAGCCCGGATGGAGGCGATCGATGCCTCTCTGGCGCGCGAGGACGGAGTGGGCGATCTTCGACCGGCTCTACCTTCAGGTGCACAGCGCGCGGTCGATGCGGCAAGCGCCAGCACCCGATTCGAGGACCGTCGGTTGGTCGAGCGCCTGGATGTCGTGTTCGCGGCTTGTACTCGATGCGGAGGCGACGATCGGGTCGGGCGCCTCGTGCCCGGTGGCGTGGCGTCCGCTCGTCGATGCTCGCCGCAGGCGCGCGAGCCGATGAATTCCACCAGCCTGTCGGCCAAGGTGACCCCCACCGCCTCGACGCAGTACTACTTCTCCACGCTGACGGCCCCCATGGGGCACACCGCGCTCTCCACCCACGTCACCATCCTGGTGCGGCCCCTGGTCACCATCGCACCGGCGAGCGAATCGGTCGCCGTCAACACGGCGATCGCGTTCAGCGGCAAGGTCACGCCGGCGACGGCCGTCAAGACCGTATGGCTGCAGACCAAGGCGCCGAGCGCGACCGTGTGGACCAACGTCGTGCAGGCCACCCTCGACAGCAGCGGCGCCTACAAGGCCTCCTGGACGCCCACCGCGGCGGGCACGACCGACCTGCGCGTGCTGGCGGCCAAGTCGAGCAAGCTCGTGGCCGGCGCGAGTCCGACGGTGGTCATCACGGCGAGCTGAAGACCCCTCAGCGGCCGCCCTGCGACGGCATGGCCGGACCGCGCAGGCCCATCGCCTCGGCCACCGCGCGCTTCACCGAGTGGCGCGGGATCTCGCCCTCTGCCATGTAGATCACGTCTTCGGCGATGCTCGTCGCGTGATCGGCGATACGCTCGATGAAGCGCGAGATCTGCAGGAGCTGGATGAGCGGCTCGAGCCACTCGGGGTGCTCGCGGGCGGTGCTGGTGAGCGTCGCGGTGAGCGCGCTGTCTAAGTCGTCGACCTCGTCGTCGGCGAACAGCACGGCCCGCGCCAGCTCGCCGTCGGAGCGCACCAGCGCGTCGAGCGAGCTCGAGACCATGCTCTGCGCCTTTGCCGCCATGCCGGGAATGTCGAAGGCCACGACCGGCTGCTCCATGTGAGAAAGCTGGCGGGCGACGTCGGCGATGTTGGCCGCCAGGTCGCCGATGCGCTCGAGCGTGGCGTTGATCTTGATCGTCGTGACGATGAAGCGCAGGTCGCCGGCCACGGGCTGGTAGAGGGCTAGCGCCTTGAGGCAGTCCTCCTCGATGTCGACCTCCATGAGGTCGATCGGAAAGTCGCGTTCGACGGCTTCGGTGGCGAGCGCTTCGTCGCATGTCTCGACGGCGGCCAGGGCGCGCCGCAGGTTGTCTTCGACCAGAGCGCTCAGCGTGAGGATGCTCTTCTTTAAGTTGCCGATCTCGCGTTGCAGCTGTGTCGCCATGCGTGCGTTCCCCCTGTCAGCCGAATCGGCCGGTGATGTACTCCTCGGTCTGCTTGCGGGCCGGGTTCTCGAAGATCTGGGTGGTGGCTCCGAACTCGATGATGCGACCCTCGAAGAAGAACGCCGTGTAGTCTGAGACGCGCGCCGCCTGCTGCATGTTGTGAGTGACCAGCGCGATGGTGTACGACGACTTGAGCTCCTGCACGAGCTCCTCGATCTTGGCGGTGCCCACCGGGTCGATCGCCGAGCAGGGTTCGTCCATGAGGATGAGCTCGGGCTCGGCGGCGATCGCCCGTGCGATGCAGAGGCGCTGCTGCTGGCCGCCCGACAGCGCCAGGCCGGGCTCGCTCAGCTTGTCCTTGACCTCCTCCCACAGGGCGCCGCGCTTGAGCGCGTCCTGGACCCGCGTCCGCCATTTCGCCTTGGGAGTCTGAAGTGCATCCGCAAGCCATAGGCGATGTTGTCGAAGACGTCATGGGAAACGGGCTGGGCTTCTGGAAGATCATGCCGACGCGGCGACGCAGCTCCGAGATGTCGTGCCGGGCGCCAGGATGTTCTCGTCGTCGAGGATGATCTCGCCACTCGCCCGCTGGTCCCGGTACAGCTGTAGATGCGGTTGTAACACCGAGATGCGTCGACTTGCCGCAACCCGAGGGGCCGATGATGGCGGTGACGCGGTGCTCCGATCTCCAGGTGGTTGTCGAAGAGCGCCTGCTCTTTGCCGTAGAAGAAATTGAGATCGCGCACCGACAGCTTGCTCGGCAGCGCGTCGAACTCGACCGCCTCGTGGCCTCCGCCCGGCGTGCTCACCTCGAGCCGCGGGGGCAGCGGCCGGGACGACGGCGGCGCCCCCGGTTCCGTCGTGTCCATGAGCTCTACCATTCCTTGCCTCGCTGAAAGAGAAGTCGGGTCAGTATATTCGCGCCGAGAACGGCGACGATGATCAGCAGCGACGCTCCCCACGCCATCTGGACCAGGCCGGGATCGGGCGCCTGCGCCTGGCCCCAGATGAACATCGTGAGGTTGGCGGTCGGCCCGCCGAAGTAGCTCGACGAGCCACTCCACGACATCCAGTAGGGGCTGCTGAGGGCGGTGAAGAGCAGCGGCGCGGTCTCACCGGCGACGCGCAACACGGCGAGGATGCCGCCGGTGATCAAGCCGCTGCGCGCCGCTTTGACGACCACGCCGAGGGTGGCTCGCCAGCGTGGCACTCCCATGGCGAGGGCCGACTCGCGCAGCTCGTTGGGCACCAGGTTGAGGATGTCCTCGGCCGTGCGCGTCATGACCGGCAGCATGATGAACATGAGCGCGAACGACCCCGCGAAGCCTGAATAGTGATGCGAGGGCACGACGATCAGACCGTAGGCGAACAGGCCGGCGATGATCGACGGCACGCCGAGCACGATGTTGGTGATGGCACGGATCGCCGTGGCTACCCGCCCGGCGCGACCGAACTCCGACAGATAGATCGCGCCGAAGAAGCCGAGCGGCAGGCCGACGACGGCGGCGCCGGCCGTGATCAGGATGGTGCCGACGATGCAGTTCGCGATGCCGTGGCCGGGCGAGTATTGACCCTGCGGCGGAAGCTTGGTGAAGAAGGCCCAGTTCCAGGCGTGGATGCCGTGCGTGACGACTGTGAAGACGATCCAGCCCATCATGAAGATGCCGATGGCCGCTGCTGTCCACGCGCCGACGGTGATCAGCCTGTTCATCAGGCGGCGGCGTCCGACTCGACGGGGCTTCATGGGCGGTCGCACGACGTTCATCGCGGTGGCGCTCATGCCCGGCTCCCCGACATGCGGCGGGCGCGCGCCAGCCAGACCTGGGCAAGTGCCTGGAACACCATGGTAATGGCGAACAGGATGAGCGCCAGCTCGATCAGAGCGCTCGTCTCGAGCTTCGAGCTGGACTCGCCGAAGTTGAGGGCGATCGTGGCCGACACCGAGGTGCCCTGGGAGAACAGCGAGCGCGGGATGCCGGTCGTGAGACCGCCGATGATCAGTGCCACCGCCATAGTCTCACCGAGCGCGCGTCCGAGCCCCAGGAACACCGCGCCGGCGATACCGGAGAGCGCGTAGCGCATACTGATCTTGCGCGTGACCTCCCACGTGGTCGAGCCCATGCCGTAGCCGGCCTCCTTGGTGACCGTCGGGACCATCTTCAGCACGTCCCGCGAGACGGCCGTGATGAAGGGCAGGATCATGAGGGAGAGGACGAGGCTGGCCGTGAGGATGTCGTCGCCGAACGGCGTGCCGCTGAAGAGCGGCAGGTGCCCCAGCCAGGTCGTCTGGATCCACGGCTCCACGTGGTTGCCCATGAGCGGCGCGATGACCAGAAAGCCCCACAGCCCGAAGATGATGCTGGGCACGGCCGCGAGCATCTCGATGGTGGTGCCCACCACGCGCGACACGGCGGGGTGCAGGAGTTCGACGAGCAGGAGGGCGATGGCGAGGGCGAGCGGTACCGCGACGACCATGGCGATGAGGGTCGTCAGAAACGTGCCGAAGAGGCTCGACAGCGCGCCGTACTGGTTTGCGCCGGGCGCCCAGTCGACGTGCGTGAGCGGCTTGATGCCGTTCGTGTGGATCGCGAGCCACGAGTTCTTCACCAGCACGCCGATGAGCACGAACATGGCGACGGCCACCGCCGCCGCGCAGGCGACGGTGAACCAGCGAAAGAGCGGGTCGCCCCACGAGAAATAGTGTCGGCGAGGGTGTGTCTTTGCGCCGCCGGCGCCCGGTGCCTTTCCTATCTCTATCTCGGCTGTGCTCATCTCTTAGCCCGCCTGATCGATCGCGGTTTCCGAAAAGCGGCCGGCGGGCGGCGGAGCCTTTAGCTCCGCCGCCCGCCGGCGAAGGAGCCTCGCTTCAGCTCACGGCCATACTGGGCTGCCGCTCGCCGTGATCTGCGACCACTGCTGCTCGGCCATCGTGTAGACGCTGGCCGGGATCGGCACGTAGTCGAGGCTCTGTGCCTGGGCTGCGCCGCTCTTGTAGCCCCAGTCGAAGAACTTGAGGATCGTTTTGCCGATCGCGGCGCTGGGCTGGACCTTCTGCACGAGCGCGTAGGTAGCGCCGGTGATCGGCCAAGCGGTCGCACCCGGCTCGTTGACGAGCGCCTGGGCGAAGCCCTGGTTCGCGTCCCAAGTCGCGTTCTTGGCGGCCGCGGCGAAGCCTGCGAGGGTCGGGGCGACCGTCGCGCCGTCGGCGTTCACCATCTTCGCAGTGGGAATGTTGTTCAGCTTCGCGTAGGAGTACTCGACGTATCCGAGCGATCCTTTGAGCTGGTTCACGAGTGCGGCCACGCCGGCACTCTTCGCGGCGCCTGCGCCGGCCGGCCAGTTGGGCGACTTGTTGGCGCCGACCTGGCTCTTCCAGGTGGGCGACACGGCCGACAGGTAGCTCGTGAAGATCCAGGACGTGCCCGAGCCGTCGGAGCGGTGCACCACGTGGATCGGCGTTGAGGGCAGGCTCAGGCCGGGGTTCAGCGCCTTGATGGCGGCGTCGTTCCACTTGGTGATCTTGCCGAGGTAGATGTCGGCCAGCGTCGCGCCGTTCAGCGTGAGTTTGGCGTTTGTCACGCCGCTCACATTCACGATCACGACGGTCCCCCCGACTGCGGTGGGGAACTGCACGAGCCCGTTCGTCTGCAGGTCGGCCTCGGTGAGCGGCGCGTCGGTCGCGCCGAACTGCACCGTCTTGCCCTCGATCGCGGCGATGCCGGCGCTCGAGCCCACTCCCTGGTAGTTCAGCTTGTCTCCCGCGACGCCCTGATACGTCTGCGCCCAGGCCGTGTACAGGGGCTGGGCGAACGTGGAGCCCGAGCCGACGAAGCTGGAGCCGCCCGAAGCGGCCGTCGGGCTCGAACTGCTGCTCGCCGCGTTGTTCGAGCTGCCGCAGGCCGCGAGCCCGACCACGACCGTGAAGAGGGCCACGATCAAGACTGCCGGGTACCAAAACCTTTTCGATCTTCTCGCACGTTGTTGTCTGCGCATTGCTGTCTCCTTATCCCTTCCCTGGACTGTGGCGGGTGACCGCCCGCCGGAATCTAGCGGCAGCGAGTTAGGGCCTCGTTAGCGTGCGGTGCTTTTCTCGTGAGGCGGGCGCACGGACCGTGGGGTCCGCGCGACGCGACCACCACCTGGGTCCGCGGGCAGCGCGCTTGCCGTGAGTGCCGACGCCGGGCCTGCGCGATCGCGCCCGCGGGAGCGCGCCGGCGACCGGGTTCGGCTCCCACCGCGGCGAACGCGATGCTCACAGGGGCCTCGCGAGAGGCCAATCAATCGGTGGCCTGCGGCTCACGCGGGGCTCATTCGGGGCTCATATCGACTGGCTAGAGTCGGCCCGCAAGAGGAGGGCGCACCAAGCGCGAAAGCCACATTCACAGAAGGGAAGACTATGAGGACACGCAGTTCAGTCCATCCGTCAGGACGCCGAGGGACGCGCTTCATGCCGGCTCTGCTCGGTCTCGTTTTGCTTGCCGTAACGATGGCCGGCCTCGCCTCGGCGAGCGTCGCCTTCGCCAGCACGAAGGCCCCCGTCGTGACCAAGCTGTCCGCCGCGAGCGGACCGGTCGCGGGCGGCAACACCATCACCATCACCGGCAAGAACTTCATGAGCAGCGGCAAGAGCGCGGTCAAGAAGGTCATGTTCGGCAGCAAGGCCGCGACGCACCTGCATGTCGTGTCCGCCGGCAAGCTCACGGTCAAGGCCCCGAGTCACGCCGCCGGCGCAGTGCTCGTGCGCGTCGTCAGCAAGGCAGGCGGGATGAGCGCCAAGACGAGCGCCGGCCGCTACACCTACAGGCTGCCCCTGCCGACGATCACGGCCCTGAGCGCGACGTCCGGCCCGTTCACCGGCGGCACGACCGTGACCATCACCGGCACCGGCTTCACCGGCGCCACCCAGGTCACCTTCGGCGGCGTTGACGCCGCCAGCTTCAACATCGTCAACGCCACGACGGTCACGGCTACGACTCCCGTGTTTCCGAACCTGTTCGGGGTGAACGCCACCATCTACGCGCTCGTCACGACGCCTGCGGGCACGACCGACGCGACGATCTTCGACGCGTTCACGTTCACCGTTCCCTCGACGTCGTCGGGCGCCCCGACGGTGACCGCCGTCTCCCCCGGCGAGGGGCCGGCCGCCGGCGGCACCGCCGTCACCATCACCGGCACCGGCTTCACCGGTGCGGTCGCAGTCGACTTTGCCGATACCGCCGCCACCAGCGTCGTCGTGGTCAGCGACACGCAGATCACCTGCGTGGCCCCCGTCGGGGCCGGGCTCGTCGATGTGACGGTGACCAACGCAGCGGGCGTCAGCGGCGACGTGCAGGCCGACTGGTACCAGTACGACAGCCTGTAAGAACCGGGACGGCGTCCGGCGATAGACCGGACACCTGACTCAGGAAACCACGACGGGCCCGCGCGAGCGGGCCCGTCGTCGTTCTGCTCGCAGCCGCCCCCTCGCCGCCTCTTCACCGCCCCCTCACCGCGATCCTCACCGGTCCTCGCCGCTGTTCCTCACCGCCCCTTCACCGCGACACTCAGGCCCTAACGCCGCGCACATCGAGGCATCACGAGGCCGCAACCGACATCTATCACGCCCCTCACCGGCCGTTCGCGAGCGGCTCACGCCGGCCCCATAGAGTCTCGTGCGTTAGTCGGAGCCCGTGCACCAGGGCGCGAGACCAGAGCAAAAAGGAGAGACAAGGATGAGAGTATCGGCAAGAACATGGCCCGTGCGGGCCGGCATCGTCTTCGGTGTCGGTCTCGTCATGCTGGCGGGCGCTTCGGTCGCCTTGGCAAAGACGACCATCACCGGCACCGGCGCGACCGCGCCTCAGCTCCTCTACCAGAAGTGGGCTTCGAACTACAGCACGGCCAAGATCAACTACATCGGCGTAGGCTCCGGCGCGGGCATCAACGCGATCGTCGCAGGCACCGTCAACTTCGGCGCGAGCGACAAGCCGCTTCTCGTCTCCAGTGGCCCCACCCCCACGCTGAGCAGCGCCAAGCTGGTCCAGTTCCCCTCGTGCATCGAGGGCATCGTGCCGATCGTCAACATCCCCGGCGTCAAGAGCGGCAAGCTCAAGCTTTCCGGCACCGTCCTGGCGCAGATCTACCTCGGCAAGATCACGAATTGGAGCAACAGCTCCATCAAGGCTCTGAACCCCGGCCTTAGCCTCCCGAACAAGGGCATCGTCGTCATCCATCGTTCCGATTCGTCGGGCACGACCTACATCTTTACCAAGTACCTTACGAAGGCCGACGGGGCCTGGACCAGGCAGGGCATGACGATCTCCTGGCCGACCGGTGCCGGCGCTGCGAAGTCGTCGGGCGTCGCCAACATGGTCCTGCAGCATTCCGGCGCCATCGGTTACGTCGAGTACTCGTGGGCCGTCACCGATCACATCGCCTACGCCCAGATGCGCAACGCCTCGTCCAAGTGGGTCATGCCGTCGCAGAGCAGCTTCGCGGCCGCCGGATCTCACGCGACGTACACGTGGTCGAACGGCTTCGTCACCAACCTCGAGAACATGAAGGGCAACACCGTCTGGCCGATCACGGGCGAGACGTACTTCCTGGTTCGCCGTAGCCAGTCCAGCTACACGAACGCCCACGCCATGCTCAGCTTCTTCAACTGGGCCTACAAGAGCTCCACCGGCGTCGCCGACGCCAAGAAGCTCACGTTCGTGCCCATGCCGAGCAAGGCCATCACGGCCATCGAGAAGGTCTGGCACTCCACCATCAAGGCCGGTAGCAAGCCCTGCTGGTGACCCAGATCAGATAGTGGGCTAGCCGCGCCCGTCCGTGGCGGGCTCCCCTTCCCTGGCGGACCCAATCCCGACTAACAGTCGGCGCCCGCGGGCTCCGACGAAGGTCCCGGACGAGCGCCGGATGTAGAAGCCCCCTGCCGGGCGGCCGCGAAAGCGGCCGCCCGGTCTGTTTGTAGAGAGGGCTCGACTGCGTACCGAGCGGCCGCCGAGCCTCTGCCGATGCGCTTTGTTAGCGAATGGTTAGCGAACGGTTAGGCACGAAACGTTGCCGTAGAAGCGGGTACATGCGGTTTCTGCCGGCGCACGCCGGAGCAGTGGACACGGACTTCGAAAGGGGTTTCACATGACTTCGCCGCGAGTCGGTTGGCGCATGATGGTCACGAGCGGGGTGGCGGTGCTTGCACTCGCGATCCTCGTGGCCGCCTGTGGCAGTAGCAACAACAATGCGAGCTCGAGCTCATCTACGCCGGGATCGGCGTCGAGCGGGTCAAAGACGCTCGTGGGCGCCGGCAGCACGCTCATCGCGCCGCTCATGTCGCAGTGGCAACCGGCGTACAACACGCAGGCCGGCGTGGCGGTCACCTACGGGGCGATCGGCAGCGGCGGCGGCATAGCGCAGATCACCGCGCGAACGGTCGACTTCGGCGCCAGCGATGCGCCCCTGACCCCGGACCAGTTCACCGCGGCCAAGAATGTCGTGCAGATACCGTGGGCGCTCGCGGCGACGCTGGTCGCCTACAACACCAAGGGCGTGCCGAACCAGCTCAAACTGAGCGGCCCGGTGCTGGCCAGCATCTGGATGGGCACGATCAAGACCTGGAACGACCCGGCGATCGCCAAATTGAACCCTGGAGTCAGCCTGCCCTCGACCAAGATCACGCCCGTCTACCGCACCGATGGCAGCGGCGACACGTACGCGTTCACGAACTACCTGTCGCACATCAGCCCGCAGTGGCAGTCCAAGATCGGGGCCTCGACTCAGGTCCAGTTCCCGGCCGGCTTGGGAGGCAAGGGCAACTCGGGCGTCGGGGGCGTGATCTCGAGCACGAACGGTTCGATCGGTTACGTGGCGATCTCGTACGTGTTCGCCAACAAGTTCGATTACGCGCTCATCCAGAACGCGGCGGGGAAGTACCCGGTGCCCGGGATCCCGAGCATCTCCGCGGCGGCCGCGACCGTCACCTCGGTGCCCTCTAACAACGAGGTCTCGATCGTCGATCCTCCGGCCTCCGCGCCCGGCGCCTACCCAATCTCGACGTTCACCTACGCGATCGTGCCGCTGTCGAGCCCGAAGGCCGCGGCGCTGACGCCCTTCCTGAGCTGGGCCATCACCACGGGCCAGTCCTCTGGGGCCGCCCTCAACTTCGCGCCCCTGCCGGCGGTAGTCGTCACGGCCGACAAGGCGACGATCGCCAGGATCAAGTAGGTCGACCCGTGGGACCCACGAACAACGACAAGCCGACCGGCGGGCGGCCACCGTGCCGCCCGCCGGTCAGGCGGCCGGCCGACTCGGCCGGCCGGCCTCAGGCCCGGAGCCCGCGCGCTCCAGTCTGCTACGCCGCTCTCGAACACGGGGCACGTTCGCGATGTCGACCCAGGTAGAGCCTTCCTCGTCAGCCGCCGGCCTGTTCGCCGTCAGGCGCAAGCTCGCCGACCGCGTGGGCGACCCGCTGCTGTGGGCGCTCGCCGCGCTTGCTTCTGTGTTCGGTGTCGGCCTTCTCGTCTGGATCGCGATCACGGTGTTCGAGAAGGCCGGCCCGGCGATCTCGAAGTACGGGCTCGGGTTCCTGACCGCGTCGGTCTGGAACCCGGTCACCGAGCACTTCGGCGCCCTCGACTTCATCTTCGGCACGGTGGTGAGCTCGGCAGTGGCGCTCGTCATCGCCACGCCGATCTCGATCGCCATCGCGCTCTACCTGACCGAGCTTGCTTCGCGCGGGGTGCGCCGCCCGGTGGCGATCCTGGTCGAACTGCTGGCCGCCATCCCGAGCGTCATCCTCGGGCTGTGGGGGATCCTCGTCTTTGGCCCGTTCTTGAACGAGAGACTCGAGCCGGCACTGCAGAGGGTGTTCGGCTGGATACCGCTGTTCAGCGGCACACCGTCGCCGTACGGCATGCTGAACGCCGCGCTGATCCTGACGATCATGGTGGTGCCCATCGTCAGCGCGATCGCGCGTGAAGTGTTCGAGACGACCCCGCAGGACCTGAAGGAGGGCGCCTACGCGCTCGGGGCGACCCGCTGGGAGATGGTCCGCATGGTGGTCCTGCCATATGGGCGTGCAGGGGTGACCGGAGCGGTGATCCTTGGCCTGGGGCGGGCGCTCGGCGAGGCGATCGCCGTCACGCAGGTGATCGGCAACACCCCGGGCATCCACGTGTCGCTCTTCGCGCCGGCCGCGAGCCTGGCGGCCCAGGTCGCCTCAGAGTATCAGGGGGCGACCACCAGCCTGCAGGCCTCCGCCCTCATCTACCTGGCGGCCATCCTGCTCGTGATCTCGCTGATCGTCAACGTCGTCGCGCGCCTGATCGTGCGCAAGTCCGGGATGCGCACATGAGCGACACGCCGCGTAGCGGCCCGCCGCCGCTCCTGCTGACCGGCACGCCGGGAGAGCGTCGCCGCAGGCTGGTCGATAAGCTGATGACGCTGCTGGCCAGGGTGTCCGCCTGGCTTGCGGTCGCGGTGCTTGCCATCGTGGTCGGGTCGGTCTTCGCCAAGGGGATCGGCGCGCTCAACCTCGATTTCATCACGAAGAACCCGGTGCCGTTCGGCCAGACCGGCGGCGGCATAGCGAACTCGATCGTCGGCACGGTGATCCTCGTCGCTCTGGCTACGGTGATGGCGGCGCCGATCGGCTTTCTGATCGCCATCTACACGAGCGAGTTCGCGCGGCCGGCGGTGGCCGGCGCGGTCCGCTTTGCCCTCGACATCCTGAACGGCATCCCGACGATCGTCATCGGCATCTTCGTGTTCGGGCTGCTGGTCGTCGGCCACACGCAGAGCGGCTTTGCCGGAGCGATCGCCCTGGCGATCGTGATGCTGCCGCTCGTCGCCCGCTCGGCCCACGAGGTGCTCACGCTCTTTCCGAGCTCGCTCCACGAGGCCGGCCTTGCTCTCGGACTCAAGCGCTGGCGCATCGTGCTGCGCATCGTGCTGCCGACGGCCGCCGGCGGCTTGATCACGGGTGTCGTCCTGGGCATCGCGCGCATCGCCGGAGAGACGGCGCCCCTCCTGTTCACGTCATCGATCTTCTCCAACTTCGGCATCACGACGAACGTCTCGCAGGCACTGCCGAACATCCCCGTGACGATCTTCACCCTGTCGGAATCGCCAAGCCCGGCCGATCACGAGGCCGCCTGGGCAGCCGCGCTCCTGCTGATCCTCATGGTGCTGCTCTTGAGTGTGGTGGCGCGAACGTTCCACGAGCGCAGCCGTCGCCGGCTGCGCGGCTAGGCCAAGGAGCCCCGAAAGCATGATCCTCTCTCGCATCAGGAACCGCATCAAGCCGGGCGGCGCGCCGTCCGGCGAGGCGCTCGAGACTGCTGTAGGGACGGCGTCGGAAGAGGCGCCGCGCACGGGTGTGGGCCACCCGGTCAGAGTCGAAGGGCTGCATGCCTACTACGGCAGCGTCGAGGCCCTGAAGGGCATCGACATCGAGTTCGAGGCAAACAGGGTGACCGCCATCATCGGCCCATCCGGCTGCGGCAAGTCGACGCTCGTGCGCTGCCTCAATCGCATGCACGAGGTGACGCCCGGTGCGCACGCGGAGGGCAAGGTCAAGCTCGATGACGTCGACATCTACGGCGCCGGCATCGACGTGACCGCCGTGCGCCGCCTGATCGGCATGGTCTTCCAGAAGCCCAACCCGTTCCCGACGATGTCGATCTTCGACAACGTGGCAGCGGGCCTGAAGCTCGGCGGGCACCCGCGGCGAGAACCTGCGCGAGCGGGTCCATCGGTCGCTGCATGCCGTCGGCCTGTGGGACGAGGTCAAAGACCGCCTCGACACGCCCGGCATCGGCCTGTCCGGCGGCCAGCAACAGCGCCTGTGCATCGCCCGCACGATCGCGGTCGAGCCCGAGGTCATCCTCATGGACGAGCCTGCCTCGGCGCTCGACCCAGTCTCGACGCTCAAGATCGAAGAGCTCATGAACGAGCTCAGCGGCCGCTACACGATCGTGATCGTGACGCACAACATGCAGCAGGCGGCGCGGGTCGCGACGACGACTGCGTTCATGCTGAACGGCGAGCTCGTCGAGCACGGGCCGACCGGCGAGATCTTCACCAACCCCAAGGACGAGCGCACGGAACGGTATGTCACAGGCAAGTTCGGCTAGGAGACGATGTGAGGCTTGAAGGACGCCGCCAGTTTACCGAAACGCTCAAAGAGCTTGAGCGGCAGACGATGGGCGGGCTGGACATGGTGGCCCTGCAGCTCGAACGCGCGCTGGAGGCGGTGAGATCACAGGACATGGAGCTGACCTCGCTCGTCCTCGCCGACGACGACCGCATCGACGGCCGTTACCTCGAGGTCCACCAGGGAGTGCTCACGCTGCTGGCGACCCAGGCGCCGGTGGCCGGCGACCTGCGCCTGGTCGCGGCGCTTCTCCACGTCATCCGCTGCGTGGAGCGCATGGGCGACCAGTGCGTGAACATCGCCAAGCTCGTCCCGTTGTCGGGCTACGAGTCTCCCCGGGACGAGACCATCCTGGAGTCGATCGAAAGCATGGGCCAGATCGCGCTCTCGCTGGTCTCGCAGGCCCAGGAGACCTTTGTGTCGCGCAACGTCGGGCTCGCCCAGGAACTGGCTCGTCAGGACTCTGAGATCGACCGCCTGAACCGCGAGATCCCCCGGCGCGCCGTCGCGATAGGAGACGACCTCGACCTGCGAGAGTGGGCCATCTTCATGACGCTTGTGGCACGCGCCCTGGAGCGGATAGCGGACAACGCGGTCGACATCGCAGAACAGACAGTGTTCGTCGTCACCGGCCTCTTCCGCGAGCTCGCCGATTCCTCAGACGAGGGTCCGTCGACGACGTGAAACAGAGCTGATCGCGGCCGCGAGCGCGCCCTGCGGAGCCTAGACGGGCAGGGTGATGGTGAAGGTGCTGCCCAGGCCGGGAGCGCTTTCGACGGCAACCCAGCCGCCGTGAGCCACCGCGATGTGCTTGACGATCGAGAGGCCGAGACCGGTGCCGCCCATGTCGCGACTGCGCGCCTTGTCGACACGGTAGAAACGCTCGAAGAGCCGGGGAAGGTGTTCGCGGGCGATGCCGCGCCCGGCGTCGGCGACCTTGATCGACAGGGCCGCCCCCCGCACGACGGCCGAGACCGCGACCGCCGAGCCCTCGGGGCTGTACTTGACGGCGTTGTCGATCAGGTTGACGACGGCCTGTTCGAGCAACGGCGGGTTGATCTCGGCGTAGAGCTCCTCGGGGCAGTCGAGCCCCAGAACGATGTGCTTGGCGCCGGCCTTCATCTCGCAGACGTCGAGCGCCACCTGCAGCACGTCGCGGATACTGCCACGCTCGAGCGTGATCGCGGCGTCATCGGAGCCGCTCTCGAGGCTCGAGAGGCTGAGCAGGTCTTCGGTGATGGCGCTCATGCGGTCGGCTTGCCCGACGATGATGCGCAGGAATCTCTCGGCATCGGCACGATCGTCGAGGGCGCCGTCGAGCAGTGTCTCGGCGAACCCTTTGATGGTCGTCACCGGGGTCTTGATCTCGTGCGAGACGTTGGCCACGAAGTCACGCCTGATGGCCTCGTAGTGCCGCATGCGCGTGACGTCGTTCAACACGATCACGGCGCCCTTGTCGCCGGTCTCGGCGTCGCCGCCTCCGTTGCCGCTCTCGTTGCCGCCACCGGTCCCGTTGCCGCCCCTCAGCTGGGAGCCGTGCACCCGCAGCTCGCGTGGACCGCGGTCGGCGTGCACGACCACGTCGCCCTCAACGGGCTCCTCGCCGGCCAGCACGGCGGCGACGAACCTCTGCAGCTCGGGGTTGCGCACGATCTCCTGGATGCTGCGCCCCCGGGCCTGCTTGGGCTCCACGCCGAGCAGGGCCGCGGCGGCGGCGTTGATCGTGATGATGCGCTCCTGCGCGTCGACGGCCAGCACGCCCTCGGCCATGCCGGCAAGGACGGCTTTGTTCTGGTTGCGCTCGGCGGTGATCGTCTGGATCGTCTCGCTCAACTGCCGGCCCATGACGTTGAGCCCCGACGCCACCTCGCCGATCTCGTCGGTGGTCGACACGTGGATCTCGTGGGCGAAGTCGCCGCCGGCGAAGCGCTCGGCGCCGCGCTTGATCTCGCGCATGCGCCCCGAAATACTGCGCGACACGAACAGCCCGAGCAGGGCCACGACCAGCGCCATCAGCAGGGTGCCCAGCACGATGCGCGAGGTCATCGTGTTCACCTTGTCGCTGATCTGGGTGAGCGGCAGCGCGGTGCGGATCACCGCCACGACCTGGTGGTCGGCGTTGAAGACGGGCACCGCCACGTAGATCATGCGCCGCTTGACCGTCTCGCTGAAGCGGGTCACCTCGCCGGTGGCGCCGTTCAAAGCGGCCTGCACCTCGGGCCGCGTCGGTGTGTCGTGGTTGGGCATAGTGGCCGGGTTTGCTTCGGAGTCGGCCAGCACCTTGCCTTCGACACCGACCGCGGCGTCGGGGCCGGCGATCACGGTGAGGCGGGTGTCGGCCCTCGTGCCGATGCTCCTGGCAAGACTCTGCAGGGCGGCCGGGCGGTCGAGCAGCGGCAGCACCTGCCCGGTGGCGAGCTCGGCGCGCGCCTTCAGGTCGCTGACGGCCTGCTGGTGGTACAGGCTAGAGGCGGTCCCGACGGCCAGCCAGCCGACGACCCCGGCGCACAGCACGACGGCCAGCAGATAGGTGAGGTAGAGCTTCCAGAACAGCGGGGTGTGGCGCACGACTCACTCGTCTTTGAGTCTGTAGCCCACGCCCCTCACCGTATCGATGTAGCCGCCGCACGACCCGAGCTTGCGGCGCAGCGAGACGATGTGGACGTCGACCGAGCGGTCGGTCACGAAGCGCTCGTTCACGTACACGTCGTCGCCCTGCGCGGCATCGACGATCTGCTGGCGGGTGAAGACCCAACCCGGCTTGCGCGCCATGAACAGCAGTATGCGAAACTCCGACGCGGTGAGGTCGACGGGGCGATCGGCCACGAGCACCTGGTGGCGGCCCGGGTGGATGACCAGCTCGCTGATCTTGATGGTGGCTTGACCGTCGCCATTCTCAGACTGTTCGCGTCGCAGCACCGCCCTGACGCGCGCCGTGAGCACACGCGGGCTGAAGGGCTTGGTGACGTAGTCGGCGGCGCCCAGCTCGAGCCCGGCCACGATGTCGGCCTCGCCACCCTTGGCGGTCAGCATGACGACGGGGATGTCCTGGGTCTTGGGATCGGACTTGAGCTTGCGGCAGACTTCGAGACCGTCGACGCCGGGCAGCATGAGGTCGAGCAGCACGAGATCAGGCAGCTTGAGACGGGCGGCGCTGAGGGCGTCCTCGCCTGTCTCGACACAGACGACGCTGTAGCCCTCTTTTGCCAGGTTGTACTTGACCAGCTCGAGGATCTCCCGCTCGTCGTCGACGACGAGGATGGATTCCTTGGACATCGCACCCCTCATTACGGTTGACGCGCTACCTCGCCGCGCAAGTATAGCCCTGCTACGTTAGGACTTGGTGAGCGTGCGCTCGGCGATCACGATGGTGCGGCGCACGACTGTTTCGTGGCTGGCCAACAGGGGCGGCATAGCGGGCTCCCGCAGGCGCCTGATCGCGGTGATCCCGCCCAGCGACGAGACGAACAGGAGGAGCTCCAGAGCGTTCAGCTGCGGCAGGTCGGACGAGCGTGCCATCCTGCGGCCCAGCGCCGCGCCGGCGCGGCCGAACTCGACGCCGACGATCACGCCGCGCCGGGCCAGCACCTCCGCCAGCGGAATGCCGACTCCGGCTTCGGTGAGGTTCGTGACCGGTATGTCGGCGGCGGGAACGACTCCCGTCGCCGCCGCCCGCCAGGCCTCGAGGTAAGGGTAGGGATCGATCGCAGCGCCGCCGTTGGGGTGGATCTCGAAATGACAGTGTGGCGAGGTGCCCGCCGCGTCGCCGGTCTCGCCCACGTAGCCGATGACCTCCCCGGCGTGAACGTGGTCGCCCGACTTGAGCCCCGCCGCGAAGCGCACCATGTGCGCGTAGTAGAAGTAGTCGCCGCGGGCGTCGGTCAGGTGCGCGTTGTTGCCGCCGATGCCATAGGTGCTGTAGCGGATGGTGCCCGCCAGCACGGCGACGATCGGCGTGCCCATCTTGGCGAAGATATCGTTGCCCTCGTGCCGGTGCCCCTTCATGTCGGCGCGATAGGCGCCGAAGGTGTCGGTGTAGTCCACGGCACCCTTGACCGGGAACACCGCGCCCGGAAAGCGCGCGAGGATCTCCTTGCTGGGCGGCGCCGGCGCCGCCATCGTGCTGTCGGCGACGCTGCCCCCGGAGCTCGAGTTGCCGCTTGCGCCCGACGAACCGCCGCCGGCCGACGACGACTTGCCGCCCGACGAAGAGGAGTTGCCGCCTGTCGCGCCGCCGTGACCCGACTTCGACGTCGGAGTCGTGGTCGGGCGCGGGGTCGGCAACGGAGTCGGCTCGCTTTGCTTGGCAGCCAGGGCGACCAGAGCGGCGGCGGTGTCGGAGTCCGATGCGGCCGTCGCCCGGCCCACGACGATCACGCTGCCTGCGGCGAGCTCGCCGACCGGCTGGTCGAGCGTCAGCTCGAGGCCGTTGACCACAGCTGTCGGCGCCGGAGCGGTCGGATCGACGATCTCGCTGAGGACGGTCAGCGTGCCGACACCCGGTATCGGTATGTCGCCCGGTCCGGCGGCGACCGGCTGTCCCTTGATCTTAAGACCGACCACGTAGCTTCCCTCGGCGCTCGCGTCGGCCGACGAAGGTCCGGCGTCGGCCGTCGCGACGAGCTCTACGGATCTGGCTGTGACGACTCCGCCGAGCAGGCTCACGTCGCTCAAGGAGACGTCCGACTCGGAGGAGAGCGCGTCGCCGACGAGCGACGAGCGAACGGTCGCGAGTCCGTCCGTGAACGACAGGTCGACCGACTTGCGGGAGCCGCTCACCGTCGCGTCGTCGGCCGCCACCGACGGATCGTCGAAGATGTCGCCGACACCGGTGCCCGCGAGCGAGCTCAGCAGGGCCCCGGCGCCCGACGGTGTCGCGGCGCCCGACGGTGTCGCGGCACCTGCGCGCAGGGCTCCCGCGACAAGCACGACGGCGGCCGCTGAGACCAGCGCGACGAAGAGCAGGGCGACAAAGCGGCGGCCGCGGATCTGCGCCTCTTGCTGCGCTTTGCGTCTGCGGCGCCCGGTCAGCGTCGCCCGCCGGTCGATGGCGTAGCTTGCGATGCCCAGCTCGATGTTGTGCACGCCGCCCTTGACCGCGCGCACGTGGCCGGTCGCGTTCATGCCGGCGCCCACTACTTGACCCGGACGAAGATCGGATTGCTGTAGAACCACAGGTCCGCCCAGGCTTGAGCGGGCGTGTTGATGGTCACGGTCGGCGTCGCTGCGGCGCTCGCGGGGTCGGGGTTCGCGACCGTGGTGTAGGTGAGCGTGTCGACCAGCGGATTACCTGAGCTGTCGGTCTGATTGGGCGTGTCCGCCGGCAGGTTCGTGCCCCGCAGCCGGAAGTACATGTTCGCCTTCGGCGCGAAGGCGACCGTCACGACCTCCCAGCCCTTGATCGCCCGCATCTGCTGCCGGCCGAAGCTCTCGACCACGTGAGCTGACGCGTTGGTGGCTTTGGTGGTATAGGCGGCGCTCGTCGGAGCGATGCGGCGAGTGACACCGCCCTCGATGAGGTCGATGTGGTCGAGCTTGACGTGACTCCCATGGTTGTTCGCCGCGGGGCTCTTGAAGCGGATCGTGACGACGACCTTTCGACCCTTCGCCACGCTCAATGTCTGCCCCATCGTGCGAGACGTGCTGCCCGCCGCCGCGTGAAAGTCGAGGGCGTCGATGAGATCGCCGTTCACGATGAACGAGTCGCCTGACTTGACTGCGTCCACGAGGCCCTGATAGCCGCCGCTGCGCGCGTAGGTCCAGGTCTTGTCGTACTGGCCGGGCCAGAAGTCGTCGAACGAGGAACCGACAACATGCCCGTGGGCGTCCTTGTAGCGCATCGTCCACCACTTGAACTCACTGTCGCCGTAGACGTACCACGGCCTTCCTTCGCCGAGCAGCGCGTCCCAGACGCCGCCGACGCGGGCCACCATGGCGTCGGCGCCGCCATAGGTGCGCGCGAGGCGGGTCTTGGCGGCGCTGTAGCCGGGGTCGACGGGACTGCCCACCACGCCGCCGTTCGCGTCGAAGCAGACGCCGTAGCCACCCCGGGCCGCGGCCGCCTGGTCGCCGGGAAAGCCCTCGAAACCGCGCACCACGCGAGGCGCGGCATCCTGCAGGGCGCGCAGGTCGCCGATCGTCCAGTCGAGGTCACGAGACGGATGGTCGACGAACGCGTAGCTCGCGCTCGGGTAGGCGGCCTCCAGGTAGGCCGCCCCGTCGAGCGTGCCCTGAGCGGTCGTGTTGTCCTTGGTCATGGGCCTGGCGGGGATCGACGTCGGATACGGGCTGGGCTTCGTCGTGTCGAGCACTGCCGGGGTGCTCTCGCCGGCGCGACTCGTGTCGGTGTCGAGTCTGTCGAATCGATACTCGAAGTCTGCGAGTCCTTGCGGTTCGTTGGCGACTCCGACGATGCCCAGACTGACCTGCCCGTGCGTCGAGGTATCCCACTGGAGACCCTGCACGAACAGACGACCCGGATGATCGGCTCGAGCCTGGGCGATGAGCGGCCACGAATAGAGAGCAAGCGTCAACCAGCGCCAGACGGGCTGCCCGAAGGCGAGCCCGTCGGCGGAGGTGAACGACTGCCCTCCGGGCTCGGCGTCGGCGACGTAGTCCAGGCCGTAGCCGGAGGGGAGGGTCTGCGTGGCCTTGGAGATGACGGCGGCCTCTCGGAACCTGCCGTCGGTCAGGAACGTGCGTGTGCTCAGGTCGCCCGAAAGCCAGCGGCTCGCCTGCGCCGGAGCCGGGCGCGCGGCGAACACCGCTGCGCATCCGGCCACCAGCACCACCGTCCACGCGAGGTATCGCCTGCGCGTACCGTTCATACCACGCCTCTCCTCCGCACACCTCGACAGACCTGATCTGAAGTGTCGCAGGCCCGTCTTAGCTCCCGATGTGCATCGCGCTAGGCGACGATGAAGGCGGTGCAAGCGTAGCGTGCGCGCATGACCAGGCGGACGCGCCGACGGCCTCGCGCGGCGCGCGGCACGAAAAGCCGCAATCTCACGGACCCTTCACGCCATGGCAACGCGCGCGGCCCACACTGACAAGCGAAAGGAAGTGTCGGGCGCGGCCAGCCGGCCGGCTCGCGAACGAGGAGGGAGTATGACCCTGTCCTCACAGGAGCACGCCGCCACTCTGGAGACCCGCCGCGCCGAGCGCCTCGCCCAGGAGGCCCTGGCGATCATCGAGGCCGCCAAGCGCAACGGCGCCCGCCTGCGCCTGACGGGCGGACTCGCCGTCCGCCGCTACGCGACGGACCTCGACTTCATGGACCGTGAGTTCTCGGACATCGACTTCATCGGGCTATCCCGCGAGAGCGCTCGCCTGCAGCGCGCCTTCGACGGCCTTGGCTACGAGCAGGATCGCCACGTCGCCCAGGCGACCGGGGGCGTGCAGCTGCAGTACGCCAGACGCGCCCGGCTGCTCGAGTCGCACGACCATCTGCTCAAGCGGCCGCGCCTCTTGGCGGCGGCCAACGTCGGGCTGCCCGCCGACCACATCGACGTCTTCCTCGACATCATGCGCATGGACCACGATGTCGACGTGCGCAGCCGTCTCGACATCGACCCGGTGGCCATCTCGCCCGCCGACATCCTGCTCACCAAGCTGCAGATGGGCGAGCTCGCCGAAAAGGACGTGCACGACATCGTCGCGCTGCTCAAAGACGTGCCCCTCGGCGAGACCGACGACAACGCCGGCATCGATGTGCGGCGCCTCGCCACGGCCTGCGCCCAGGATTGGGGACTAGCCTTCGACGTGAACGCCAGTCTCGAGACGGTCGTCGCCCTGCTTGCCGGGTTCGCGCTTCCGGAGGCCGAGCGCACCCGCGTGAGCGCGCGCGTGACGGCGCTGCAGGCCGCGATCGCGCGGCAGGAGAAGTCGCTGCGCTACCGCCTGCGCGCACGCGTCGGCACCCGGCTGCCCTGGCGTCGCGAGATCGAAGAGCGCGAGGGCTCGCCGGACGACCGCGCGACGGCCGCCTGACGGGCGTCGCTCGAGGGGCGCGTGAGGCGCGGGTCGTTCACGCGCCGGACACACGAAGCTCACGGCCCACTCACGCGCCCGGGCCAAAGTGTCGGAACCGTCTTGCCAAAACGGGAGATGCCCTCATGGAGCATGAATTGAGCGATCAGCTTCGACTGCGTCACGTCGAGCCCGCCGACCACGAACGCATCGTGGCGGTCATCGACCGGTGGTGGGGCGGCCGCCCCATGAGTAGCCGGCTCTCGCACGTCTTCTTCGTCCACTTCCAGCCCACCAGCTTCATCATCGAGTGCGACGGCGAGCTGCTCGGCTTTCTGCTCGGTTTCGTCTCCCAGACGACCCCCGGCGAGGCCTACGTGCATTTCGTGGGCGTGCACCCCGACTACCGGCACCTCGGCCTTGGCCGGCGCCTCTACGGACGGTTCTGCACGGTGGTCGGACTGCTCGGCTGCCGGACGGTGCGCTCTCACACCGCGCCCCAGAACCGCCTGTCGATCGCCTTCCACAGCGCCCTGGGCTTCGACATCGATCCCGGCGGCGACGTCGTCGACGGGGTGAGCGCGTGGCGCGACTACGCCGGTGCGGGCGAGCACCGCGTGCGGTTCGTCAAGCGCCTCGACTTCGCCATGCCGCGGGAGCGCCACAGCGCCTGGGAGGTCTTCAACGCCTGCCTGGCCGAGACTCCCGCCGCCGACGAGCGGCCGGCGACCGCCGCGCGCGCCCGCGTGGCCGGCGCCCCCCAGGACCCGCCCCTGGCCTCGGGATGGTGAGCGCCGTAGTGTTGCCACGCGATCAGCAGCTGGCACGCAAGCTCGAAGCGGCGGCCTGGAGGTACTGTGCGCTAATCGACGGCCACCACGGCCGTGCCTCCCGCAGCCTGCTCGCGGACGCCGAGCCGGCGATCGCCGAGCTCTACTATCGGGCGTCCGCCCTCGGACCAAGGCCGCGCAGCCAGACTGTGGCCGCAGCGGCCTCGGACGAGATCGCCGACCTTGCCTGGCTGCGGCTGTTCACGTCGCTGCACGCCACCCTCGGCAGCCAGGCTCACTACCGCAGGTCGTGCGATGAAGACGACCTGGATGAGGAAGGCCTCGCCGAGGGCTGCCTGGCCGACGATATGGCCGGCATCTACCTCGTGGCCCGCCGGATCACCACAGACGCGGTCTGCAGCGGGGGAGCCATTTCAGCCGACACCATCGCTCGCTGGCACTGCGCCTTCGGTCGCCACTGGGGCCGTCACGCCGTCGAGGCGATCGGCGCGATCCATGCGCTCACGTTCGCCGATCGTCGGGTTCACGACGAGTCCGGCGAGTGCGTCGAGACGGCGTAGCGGCGGCTCGTCTGACCGGCGCAACGGCGACCCGGCGCATGCCCGCCGCGCCGGGCGCGTAGACCAGTGGATAGACGGCGGCGAGGAGGTCGTCCCAACTCTCGCCGAAGCGCCGCGCGGTGGCGGGCGCCGGCAGGCCCGGGCGCGCCCCTCGCCACGCCTCGTAGCCCGCGACGCTCGGCGCCCGCCCGAGGTCGCGCCACGCGGCGGCCATGGCGTCGAGCACGTCATCGAGGTCGTAGGTCGGGTGCGGACCGCCGGCCTGGTTGACCGGCAGGCCGGCCTGCGCGAGCGCCCGTCGCCAGCCGCCGAACCTGAGCGCGACGACCTGCGGCCCGGGCTGGGAGAGCCCGCCGGCCTGGGCGGCCCCCCAGTCCTTGAAGGCGTGATAGCCCATCGGCGAAGGCAGGTCGAGGGCCGCCCGCTGCAGGGCCGCAACGAGCTCGTCGTCTGAGTGTCGCGGCCGGTGGCTGCGTCTCTTGCGACGCAGCACATCGGCCTCGGGCACGGCGGCATCGACAAGCCGACGCACGTGGCGCTCGTCCAGCCCGAGAGCCCGAGCAGCCGCGGCGTCGCTACGTGACTCGAGGAATGCCTCGGCTATCTCGGCCTCGCGGCCACTGATCGCCGCCTGGCAGCGACGCTCCCCCAGCGGCACGGCGGTGATCTCGCAGCGCCGCAACAGCTGCCGTACGCGCTCGCCTGACACCCCGAGCTCGAGGGCGATCTCGCGGTTGGAAAGCCCGCGCTCGTAGAGCGACGCGAGGTGCGAGCGGCGCGGCTCTGCGACGGGAGGCTGCTTACGCGGACGCGACGCCAACGGACTGCCCGGTGACGGTGGCCCGCGCGGCGTTCTGTCGGGCCGTCTCGCGGACCTGATCGTAGGTCCGCGCTTCGAGGTAGCCGACGCAGTGGCGATGGGCGGTCAGCAGCGCCTCGCCGAGCGTACCCGCGCGGGCGACCATGTTGTCCTCATCCGCGGCCAGCGCCAGCGCATCGAGGTGAGCGCCCTGCAGGTCGACGACCGCGTCGACCAGCGCATCGAGAGCCGCGCTGACGCGTTTGCCAGAGCCCGGCTTGGCGCTGTGCTCGCGACGCAGCCTCTCGATCAGAACGACGTCACCATAATCGGACTCGGCCCGGCGCAGCGCCTCGACCTTGGCCAGATAGCGACGCAGCGCGCGGCGCAGGAGCCGCCCGGGGTCGGGCGCGCTCGATCGATCTCCGCGCGCGGTCGTCATAGTCGGCTGCGTTCCGCGGAGCAAGACCGGTGGCTGAGTGACATCCGAGGGGTGACCACGGCAACCTCCAAGAATCGTGCCGATGCTTCTAAGGATTAGTCTGGGAAACCGCCGTTAGACCTGCGTGAGCGCTCTATGAGGATGCCGTGAGCGTCGGCCGTCCCGGTCTTGCTCGCGCCGCCTTTCGGGCGGCTTCACGGGTCGACCTTGCCCGAGCGACCCGTCAGGCCGCTTCACTTTCCGGGTCGTCGGCCAGCTGCAGCTTGAGATCGAGTCCTCCGCAGCGCGGGCACGCAAGCGGCGCGTCGATCAGTTCCGGAAACTCCTGGAATATGTCCATGGCGTAGCCACAGAGCACGCACGAGGCGAAGATCATGCTCTCTCCCTTCGGGACCGGGATCTCTCGACTGCGATGTGCGTCACCAGTGTGGCGCCGCCACGTTTGCGTGCCGTGGGCGTACCGTGAGGATCCCGCTTACGCGGGAGGATCGGGGAGAGTGGTGCCCACGGCGAGACACCCGCCGGCCGGCGCTAACACGTTCCTAACAATCGCATGTGAGACTCTCGCCGCAGTCGTGCCCCTTTGGTGTCGACATGGCTGCCGGTGGGTACCGAGCAGAGACACCACCGACGGCGGTCCCGGCGTCGGTGCGCACCACCTCAGAAGACAAGCCAAGTCCTCACAGGGGGGCACCATGAGACAGTGGCGCAAGAACGGCGTCCCGATCGACGAACACGACCTTTGCGACCTCGCCGCAAACGACGGCGAGACGCTCTGCGAGCTTGGCGGCTGGCGCTTTCGCTTTACCGCCAGGACCATACGGCGACAAGCCGCCCAGGTGGCGCCCCGGCACGATGCGCCGGCCGTCTTCACCCTGCAGCAGGTCGGCCCCACGCCGTCGGCCGATCCCATCTACCTGGTCGAGTTCACCGACGGCGGGCATCTCGCCTCGGCCGCCTGCGAAGCGCGACAGTGCGGGCAGCTGGCCGACGCGGTGGAGATCGCCGACCTCACCGCCCGACGCTACGTCTGCGGCGAGTTGTTCCGCCGGGCGCGCACCCTGATCGGCGGCGACCAGGCGGCCTGAGACCGGCTCCCGGCTGGGCAGACCCGCGTAAGGTTCCCGGCAGCCTGCCCAGGCCGCCGGCAGCGTCACGGAGCGGCGCGCTCGTGCTGGTCGCCACCGCCGGCGGCACCCGTCCGCTGCGACTTCTCAGCGGCAGGCGTCACCACGATGCTCACGGCCGGCCGCGCGTCCACGAAGGTCACCCCCCTTTGCCCCACCACCTCCACCCAGCCCTTCCAGACGCCCGCCGTGCGTAGATCCACCGCCGCCGTGAAGGCATGCGTGGCACCCGGCTCGAGGCGCATCATCGCGCGGGTCCCGAGCGCCACCGATCGCCCGGCCGGTCCCGCCAGACGCAAGATGACACTGCTCCAAACGCTCGCCTTGGGCCCTTCGTTGACGAGCGCGAAGCGCAGGCGTAAGCGGCTGCCGGCGGCCACCGTCCCGGGGGTGAGGGTGAACGGGCGGACGACCACGAGCCCCGAGGCGACGCCCGCGGCAACCAACGGCTCACCCCTGGCGACCGCAGGGCCGGCGACCGCCGGCGCGGCGCGCAAGCGCGTGTCGTTCGGATCGCCGCCGAGCACGAGCAGATAGGCCGTGACGTTGGCGACCCACGCCTGGGTGCCCTGGGGGCAGTACACCGGCGCGATGGCGCCCACAGAGTAGCGTCCAGCGCCGTAGTAGAGCGAGCCGCGAAGCCCTGCCGCCACCGTGTCGATCGCCTGCTGCCAGCTCGCAAAGGCGCTGCCGGCCCGCGTGGCCCCGTAGAACCAGTTGAACGCGTTGTGGCTGGCCGTCCGCGATCCGGCGGAGTAGAGGTAGTCGCCGAAGCTCGATTCGGCGCCGCTGATGGCAACGAGAAAGGCCGGATCGACACCGCTGCGCTCTCCGGCGGCGCAGAACGCCGCGCCCTCGCCGGCGAGGGGCGAATCGTGGAGCAACAGGAACGCGTCGATCTGCCGCGGGGTCACCATCGCCGACGCCACGGGCGCAGCGGCCAGGCAGACGGTCAGCATCACCGCCGCCGTCACCAGAGCCGCCGTCAGTGGGACCAGCCTCCTGCATGCTCCTCTCAGCGCCATCCGGCCTCTCCCTCTGCTCGCGGGCGACTCAGGTAGTCGCCGAGACTAGCGCGCGGCCGTAAGCGGGCGGTGAGCGTCGCGTGTGGAGCGCGTTTGCCGGCCAACGGCGCCAACCACGCGGCAACGGCACGCTAGCGGGCGCCGAACGAACGAGCGGACAGCGAACGGGCCGCGGCCGGCGCGACGGGAAGCGACGTAACGAACTCCTGTCCCGCCCCACATCGTGTGCTCGTCGCAGCCGTCTACGGTGACGCAGTGGTCATGGTCGACCACGCGGGGCGATGGGACGTCCGACCCGTCCCGTCGCCCACCCGGGTCAGGCCGGCCTTGTTGAGGGCCGACCGGATGAGACGAAAGGAGGAGGGGGTCGTGGCGCGGGTCAGCGCCTCCGGGTCGGCAACCATCAGCTCGTCCACTTGAGATCATGGAGGGAAACGTGAACCGGATCCTGGGAAGAACAGCCACGGCGACCGGCGTCGCGCTGGCCGGCCTCCTCGGACTGTCCTGCCTGCTCGGCTCGTCGGCCGGCGCCGCGTCGGCGGCCACCGCGGTGAGAGGGGCCACGCCGGCCCGCGCCGCGCACGTCGTGAGCTCGGCCAAGCCCTGGTCCTTTGCCGTCGAAGCCGACACGCAGTGGACGGTCGCAGACGACGGCAAGAACCCCAACTCCGCCGCGATCGATATCGCCAAACAGCTCGATCAGCAGTTCATCGGCAAAGGCGTCAAGTTCGTGGTCGAGGTCGGCGACCTGTGCGACAACGGCTCCATCGCCGGCGAGGACACGCGCGCCGTCTTCACCCAGGAGCTCTACAACGCCGGCATCGGCTTCTACCCGCTGAGCGGCAACCACGACGATGGTCAGGGCCACGAGCTGACCACGATCTATCCGCAGACCCAGACCGCCAGGATGAACCAGACGCCCGCGAGCGCGTTCCTGGTGACGAACCCCGACGCCTTGACGCAGCCCTTCCCGGTCCAGTCGGGCCAGCCGTTCCAGGTGGGCGCCATCTCGGCAAGCCCCGCGGCGCCGAGTAGTCTCACCGGGCTCGACTACGCGGTCGACTACCGCAACGCGCGCCTCGTCTTTCTCGACCAGTTCAGCACGACAGGCGCTCCCTCGCACGAGGCGCTCACCCAGGCCGACGTCGACTGGATGAACGGCCAGCTCGCCGGCCGCAAGGCAGGCACCCAGGCCTTCGTCTTCGGCCACAAGGGCATCATCACCCAGAACCACGTCGATGACCTCTTCGGCAACGACCCCACGGCACAGCCGGCGCTGCAGAACACCTTCATCAGCGACCTGCAGAACAACGGCGTGCGCTACTACGTCGGCGGCCACGACCACATGTACAACCGCGCCTTCGTCGCCAGCCCCGACGGCAAGTCGAGCGTGCAGGACATCGTGTCGCAGTCCGACGCGTCGAAGTTCTACATTCCATTCGGCACTGCCGGGTACGCCAAGCGGAGCGTCGACCCGCTCACCAAGAAGGTCACCGCCACGGGCACGCTGACCACCGCCGACCCCACGCAGACCAACGACTACATCTACAGCAAGCTGGTCGCCGGCGGCGCCACTCGTGAGACGCCAATCGCTCAGGACCTGAACAAGGTCGGCTACTTCATCTTCCACATCAACGGGCCCAGGGTGACGGTCGACTACTACGCGGCTGTCGTCAACCCGACCAACGACGGGTCCGAGTACCTGCTTGCCACGACCCCAGTCATGAAGTTCGTCAAGACTGAGACGTTCGGTTACAGCCTGAACGGCAAGCAGTTCTCCGTGCCGCAGGGCCAGTCGTACACGTCGGTCAAGGACAGCTTCCAGGGCACGACCGCCAGGATCCTCGGCGGCACCAACACGAGCAGCGCGACCGACTCCGCCGGCCGCGCCTTCACCAAGGACATCGATACCGGCTGGACCTGCGCCGCCGAACGTCGCCTTGACGGCAACGTCCTCACCCTGTGGGGCATGGCCGATCCGGGCGCCACCCACACCGACACCTACACCCTCGCCATGAGCAGCCACACGGGTAACGGCCGCGACCGTTGCCACGGCTACCGCGGTGACCGTGGCATCCTCCTCACCGCATCTCACGGTCGCTGGGTCAACGCGGTCGACACGAACGTCGGCGGCACGCCGCACTTCGTGCGCGGACCGTGGAAGGCCTCCTACGGTCTCGGCGCCTACGGCGTCGACCCCGGCAGCCACACCGCCTGGGCCGTCATCGACCACGCCGGCAAGTTCGCGATCGCCCGGTAAGCGCCGGCCTCCGATCCGTCGCGCCGGTCAGGGGCGCGCTTCGCCAAAGCGAGGCGCGCCCCTGGCGCTCAGACCGACAGGCGCGCGGCCACGCCCACGACCGCGCTTCGCCTCCGAACGCCTCGTGCTTCGCCTCCGAACGCCCCGTGCACTTCCGCGACGCGGGGTGTCGAAGGTAGGCTTGCTCGCAGGTGGTTTGCCGGTCGCGGACCAGCGCTTTGTCCGCAGACGACGAGGGGGTACGAGTGGCGCTCAAGCTTGAGGACGGCGGCATGGCGGCGGCGGCGAGCCGGCGCAAGACGAAGATCGTCGCCACGCTGGGCGCGGCGTCGCGCGACGAGGGCGTGCTCAGGCAGCTCCTCGACGCGGGCATGGACGTGGCCCGCATCAACCTCGGCCACGGCAGCACCGCCGAGCACGCGGCGTCCATCGCCGCCGTGCGCCGCGCCGCGGCCGGCGGCGACGCCCCGCTGGCGGTCATCATCGATCTGCCCGGCCCCAAGTTCCGCCTGGGCGACCTGCCGCGCCGGTTGGAGGTGCGCGCCGGCGACTCGGTCACCTTTGGTCCGACCGGGGCGGCCCAGCTGCCGGTGAGCTTCCCTGAGCTGTTGCGCGCTGCTGACCGCCGGCGAGCGTGTCCTCATCGACGGCGGCGCCGTCGATCTGCGCGTACGCGAGGTGACTCGCCGTCCGCTGGTCACGCTCGAGGTCTTGAACGACGGCACGATCGAGTCGCGCAAGGTGCGTGAACCTGCCCGACACGCGGCTGCCGGAGAGCATCCTCACGGCCGCCGACCGCGAGCTGCTCGACTGGGGCGTGCGGCAGGACGTCGACTATGTGGCGCTGTCGTTCGTGCGCGGCGCCGCCGACGTGCTCGAGCTCAAGGAGCTCATCGCCGCCGCCGGCGGCGACCAGCTCGTCATCGCCAAGATCGAGAAGAAAGAGGCGCTCGCCGCCCACGAAGAGATCATCGCCGCGGCCGACGCCGTGATGGTGGCGCGCGGCGATCTGGGCGTCGAGATCGACCCCGCCCTGGTGCCCATCTGGCAGAAGCGCATCATCCGCGCCGCGAACCTCGCCGGCAAACCGGTGATCATCGCCGACGCAGATGCTGCAGTCGATGGTCGCTTCGCCGCGGCCCACACGGGCCGAGGCAAGCGACGTCGCCAACGCTATCTACGACTCGACCAGCGCCGTCATGCTGTCGAGCGAGACGGCGATCGGCGACTACCCGGCCGAGGCGGTGCGCACCATGGCCGGCATCGCGCTCGCCGTCGAGTCGGACATGGGCAGCGAAGACCGTGCGCCGCAGCCCTGGGCGCCGGGCAGCACGCGGGGTGTCCGGCGCCATCAGCTACGGCGCCTGCGAGGTCGCCCACCGGGTGGGCGCCCGGGCGATCGTCAGCGCCACCTTCTCGGGGGCCACCGCGCGCGCCGTGGCGCGCAACCTGCCGGCCCAGCCCATCGTCGCCGTCAGCCCCAACCCGCGCGTCGTCAACCAGCTCGCGCTCTGCTGGGGCGCCTACCCCTTGCTCGGCACCGACCGCAGCAGCTTCGAAGAGGTCATCCGCGAGGCCAACGACCTCGTGCTGGCGCACGGTTTCGGCGAACGCGGTCAGGTCGTGGTGGTCACCGCCGGCCTGCAGTCCAACCGGTCGGGCACGGCCAACCTCGATCAAGGCTCACGTGCTCGACTAGAAAGGGAGCTGGACGGGCGCGCCGGGCCGCACTTCCGGCCGCGAGCACAGGCGCTGCGCGTCGGGCGCGCGGGTGGACGCTACGAGTCGGGAGCGTCGGCCGCGGCGCGCAAGCGGTCGTAGTTGCGCGCCGTGAGGTAGCCCGCGAACCGGCGCTCGGCCGCGTCGAACCCCTCGTCGAGGGCGCGCAGCTCCTCGACCGTGATCCTGTCGGACTCGGCTTGGGCGACCAGCGCCGCCCGACGGCCCTTGAGCTCCACGACCGCCTCGGCCAGCGCGTCGAAGGCGTGGTTTGCCTGCTTCGCCGACGCTCGCTTCGCGGCGCTGCTGTTCCTGGCGCCGCTCTGCGGCCGAGCTCCGGTCGGCACGACCTCGCGGTAGCGCGACTCGGCGGCGCGCACGTGCTCGACGGCTGTCGCATAGGCGCTGAGCAGCCGGCGCAGAGCCGGCGATGGCCGGCCGGCGCCGGCAAGCGCCGCGTAGTCGTCTGTCCGGTCTGCGACCATGCCCTCCCGCCCGGTGGCTGCCTCCGCGGGCTCGACGCGGCCGCGAAGCTGCCCTTGCCGTGGGATGCGCGACGGCCCTGCGGCGAGCTCGAGTCAGCGGCGTGGAACCCCTTCGCGAAGGACTCTGGACCGCCTCTGTTAGGACCGTGTGAGCCCCGCGTCAGGACGGCGTGAGGACGGCGTGAAGCACCGGCTTCTCGCCCCGCAAGGAGCCCCTCAGGCGAGGATGGCCCCCACGACCGACCGCCAGTCGCTCAGGTCGGCGAAGGCGTAGTCGGGCTCGCAGGCGGCGAGCTCGTCGAGGGCGTGGCGCCCGGTGGCGACCGCGATGGCGCGCACGCCGAGGTCGGCGCCGCACGAGATGTCGGCCGGCGTGTCGCCGATGACGACGACCTCTTTGCCGGTGTAGCGGTGGCCCGTGAGAAGGCCGGCGCGCGCCACGGCGACCGCCGGCAGCTCAGGGCGCAGCGCCGAATCGGACCCGCTGGCCCGCACCTTGAAGAGCTCCAGCATCCCGGTGGGCGCGAGCTTGAGGGCGAGACCGTCGGCCACGTTGCCGGTGAGCACGCCGAGCACGACGCGGCGGTCGCAGGCGAGCGCCGTGACCAGCTCGTGGACCCCCGGCAAGACCTCGATCTCGTCGTCGGTCATCTCGTCGCGCAGGCACTCGATGTAGCGTGTGAGGCAGCGCGCGAGGCCGGCGCGCACCAGGGTCTCGGGCGCTCCCCAGCGCGTCGCCAGATCGACGATGATCGCCGGGTCGGTGCGGCCGTGAAAGCTGTAACCGTCGAGCTCGCCGCGCACGCCGTAGACCTCGTCCATGGCGCGGAACATGGCGCGCCCGCCGGCGCCGTGGGCGTCGATCAGCGTGCAGTCGACGTCGAACAGCACCAGGCGGTGGACGGCGCCCGCACGCTCGGCGGCGCCGGCGGACCGCTCGCCGATGCTCACGCGTCGGCCGCCGGCTCGTCGGGGTCCGCGGGTGGGCGTTCGCCCGCCGGCGTCGCACCGGCCTTCGCCTTGACGAGCAGCAGCGGCACGTCGGTCGCGTGGCGCACCTTCTCGGCGAAGCTGCCCAGCACGGCGCGCTTGAGGGCGCCGTGGCCGTGGGTGCCCATGGCGATCAGGTCGCAGTCGAGCTTGGTGGCCTGTTCGACAGTGTCGTCGGCGGGCTCGCCGCGACCGACCACGGTGCGCACGGCAAAGCCGTGCCCCTCGAGGCGCGGCGCCACCCGGTCGAGCACCGCCTGGGCGTCTTCGACCTCGTGGGTCATGGTGTCGCGGGTGTGGAAGTGGGCGACTCGCAGCAGGATGACCTCGGAGTGGAAGGCCTCGGCCAGGGCGACCACGTGATCGAGCACGGCGTCGTCGACCGGCGTGCCGTCGAGGGGAACGAGGATCCGCCGGAAGAGAGTCATCTCAAAGCCCCTTCGGGAAGAAGGTCTGGTAGAGCAGGAACACGTTCAGCCCGATGATGATAGCCGCAAGCGCCCAGCCCGACACCATGGTGCGTCTGCCGGAGCGCATCTCGCCCATCACGCTGGCGCGCCGGGTCAGGATGAGCAACGGGATGATCGTGAGCGGCAGCTGCAGGCTGAGCACCACCTGGCTCAGGATCAGCGCCCGGTAGGCGTTCAGGCCGATCATGATGAGTATCACGGCCGGCAGGGCCATGACGATCATGCCGAAGCGGTAAAGGCGGCTGTGGGGGTCTTCGGGCCTGCCCAGGTAGCCGGTCACGACGTTGGCTGTGGCCAGCGACGAGGTGATCGACGATGACAGGCCGGCGACCAGCAGGGCGAGACCGAAAAGCAACTGCGACAGGGGGCCGACCAGCGGCCGCAGGGTAGCCGACGCCTGCTGGATGCTCGTCACCGTGATGCCGTGCGCGTAGAACACGGCCGCGGCCACCAGGATCATGGCCGAGTTCACGAGCCAGCCCATGCCCATCGACAGCGAGGTGTCGATCAGCTCGTAGCGCATGAGCCTCGTCTGGTCGTCGCCGCCAAAGTCCCACTCCCGTGACTGGATCGTGTTGGAGTGCAGGTAGATGTTGTGCGGCATCACGATGGCGCCGAGCATGCCCATGGCGATCACGATGCTGCCCGCCGGGAAGGTCGGGATGACCCAGTCGCGAGCCGCCGCGGCCATGTCGGGCTTCACGATGAAGAGCTCGACGATGTAGGCGGCGGCGATGAACGCCAGAAAGACGATGATCAGGCGCTCGAGCTGATCGTAGCGCTGGGCGAGGATGGCCAGCACGACGAGCGCCAGCGTGAGCGGCGCCCCGACCACGAGCGGCAGGTGGAACAGGATCTGAAAGCCGAGCGCGCCGCCGAGGATCTCGGCCAGCGAGGTGGCGATCAGGGCGGGCACCATCGTGCCGCCGAAGAGCACCACGAGCGGCCGCGGGAAGTGGTTACGCACGTTCACCGCGAGCGACGCGCCGGTGACGATCCCCAGGCGCGCGGCGACGTGCTGCAGGAAGATCAGCATGAGCGTGGAGAGCGTGATGACCCAGAGCAGGGCGTAGCCGAACTGGCTGCCGCCGGCCAGGTTGGTGGCCCAGTTGCCGGGGTCGATGAAGCCGATGGTGACGATGAACCCGGGGCCGAGGTAGCGGAACAGCTCGCGCGAGAACAAGTCGGACAGGAAGCTGCGCTTCAGTGGCGTGCCTTTCTCTCGCGTCTTGGCCGCGTGTGCGGCATGACTTTACCCGATTGCCGTACGAGTGGACTCGGTCGCCGTGGGCGGGCCGGCCACGGCCGCGCACGGGGGACGACCTCGGCGCCGACAAATGGTTGTCAGCAGTGGGCTTGCCCGGTAACATATGAATATCTGTTCATGTGTTCACCAAAGGGGCCGGCGAAGGTGGCAAGCGAGACGCGCGACGACGTCGAGGTGGTCGACGCGGCCCGCGTGGCCACCGTCTTTCGCGTGCTGGGCGACGCCAGCCGCTGCCGCCTCATCTATGCCCTGCTGCGCCGCGACGAGATCTGCGTCGGCGAGCTCGCCGACCATCTGGGCATGAGCGAGTCCAACGTCTCTCACCACCTCTCCGTGCTGCGTGCCCACGGCCTGGTGCGCTTTCGCCGCGCGGGCAAGCAGGTCTTCTACGCCCCCGACGACGACCACATCCGCCTGCTGCTCGACATGACGCTCGAACACGTGCGCCACGGCGACGCCTCATGACGACCACCGCGCTCGATCTGCCCGTCGTGCTGCCGCGCGGCGCCGACTGCGCCGAGTGCGTCGAGGAGTTCGGCGACGGCCTGCGTCGCCTGCGCGGCGTGCGCGAGGTCGCCGCCGACGTGCCCCGCGGCCTGCTGCACGTGAGCTTCGACAACGAGCTGCTCGCCTACGACGACCTCACACGCGACGCGCGGCGCATAGGCGCCGCCACCCATTGCGCCGCCCACTGTCCGCGCGACGGCCGCCACGACGGGCACGACGCCTGCGGCTGCGAGCTGGTGCTCGACCCGAGCGGCGCCGACCGCTACGAGCAGCGCCTGGCGCACGTCACGGGCCTCGACTGCGCCGACTGCGCGCTCAAGCTCGAAGGCGCCCTGCAACACACCGAGGGCGTCGTCAGCGCCACCACCAGTTTCGGGGCGGCGACGCTCAAGGTCGTGTTCGACCCCCAGGAGATCGCCTTCGACCAGGTGCTCGACCGCGTGCGGCGCCTCGGCTACGACACGCTCGAAGGCCGCCAGGCCCGCGAGAGCGGCGGCGACGACGGGGCCGAGCGCGGAACGACGGACGGCGAGGGGGGCGCCGCCGGCCTGCGCGCGCTGCTGGGCGACACGCGCGCGCTGCTGACCGCCCTCTCGGGCGTGGCGGTGGCCGCCGGCTTTGTCGCCGAAGCCCTGGCCCCCGCGCTCGCCCCGCTGCTGTTCGCGACGGCCATGGTGATCGGCGGCTACCTCACGGCGCGGGCGGCCTGGTACTCGCTGCGCTCCCGATCGGTCGACATGAACGTCCTCATGACGATCGCCGCGATCGGCGCCGCCGCGATCGGGCAGTGGAGCGAGGCCGGGCTCGTCGTCTTTCTGTTCTCACTCGGCAACCTGCTGCAGACGCTCACCATGGAACGCACGCGCCGCGCGGTGCGCGGCCTCGTGGGGCTCGCGCCGGCCGAGGCGCGCGTCGTCGACGGCGATCACACGCACACCATCCCGGCGGCCGCCGTGCGCCCCGGCGACCTCGTGCAGGCGCTGCCCGGCGAGCGCCTGGCGGTCGACGGCGTCGTCGTCGACGGACAGGCCGGCGTCGACCAGTCGCCGGTGACCGGCGAGTCGATGCCGGTCAGCAAGGGACCAGGCGATGAGGTCTTCGCCGGCTCGATCGTGCAGGGCGGGATGCTGACCGTGCGCGCCACCACCACGGTCTCCGACAACACCATCGCCAAGATCATCCACTTGGTCGAAGAGGCCCAGGCGCAGCGTGCCCCGCTGCAGACCACGATCGACCGCTTTGCGGGCAAATACACGCCGGTGGTGGTCGCGGCCGCGGCGGCCGTCGTCGTGCTGCCGCCGCTGCTGTTCGGCCAGCCCTTCAGCACCTGGCTGTACCGCGGCCTCGCCCTGCTCATCATCTCCTGCCCGTGCGCGCTCGTGATCTCCACCCCCGTCAGCTTCCTGGCGGCCCTCGGCGCGGCCACGCGGCGCGGCGTGCTGATCAAGGGAGGCGCCTACCTGGAGCAGGCCGGCAGCCTGAGGGCGATCGCCTTCGACAAGACGGGGACGCTGACCAGCGGCGTGCCGCGCGTGACCGACGTGCTGTCGCTGCACGGCGACCAGGGCGAGCTCGTGCTCGCCCGGGCGGCCGCCGTCGAGCGCTCCAGCGAGCACCCCCTGGCCCGCGCCATCGTCGCCGAGGCCGACCGCATCGAAGCGCAGCGTCACGGCCCCGCCGGGCCGCACGGGCCCGACCACGCCCACGCCCACGCGGCGGCTGCAGCCACGCGCACCGGACACGAGGGGCACGCCCACGCGATCGCCGAGGCGCGCCTCGAACCCGATGGGCATCACGAGCACGATGGGGGCCACGACCACGACGGCCACGCAGATCACGAGGCGCACGTCCACTACGCCGTCACGCGCTTTCGGGCGATCGCCGGCCAGGGCGCACGCGCCGACTTAGACGGCGAGACCGTGCTGGTGGGCAAGCCCGAGCTGTTCGACGACGCCGGCGCCCTGCTCGCGGCGCCGGGCCGCGACGGCCTGTTCCGCGCCGAGACGCGGCGGCTCGAGCTCGAAGGCAAGACGGTAGTCGTAGTGGGCACGCCCGAACGGGTCGAGGGCCTCATCGCCGTGGCCGACGCCATCCGCCCCGGCGCGTACGCGGCGCTTGCCGCGCTGCGCGCGCGCGGCGTGCGGCACATCGCGCTGCTCACCGGCGACAACGAGGCGACGGCCGCGGCCATCGGCCGCGAGGCCGGCGTCGACGAGGTGCGCTCGGGACTGCTGCCCGAAGAGAAGGTCGCCGAGGTGCGCCGGCTGGCCGAGCGTTACGGCAAAGTGGCCATGGTCGGTGACGGCGTGAACGACGCGCCGGCGCTCGCCGCGGCCACGGTCGGCATAGCCATGGGAGTGGCGGGCGCCGACGCCGCCCTCGAAACCGCCGACATCGCCCTCATGGGCGACGACCTCGCGGCGGTCGCCGCGACAGTGGCGCTCTCGCGGGCCACGACGCGCGTCATACGCGAGAACATCGCCCTGGCCATCGTCATCAAGACGGTGTTCCTGGTGCTGGCGCCGCTGGGCCTGGTCACGCTGTGGATGGCGGTCTTCGCCGACATGGGCACGTCGCTCGCGGTGATCGGCAACGGCATGCGGCTGCGCTTTGCCGGGCGCGACGACGCCGACCAGACGCCCGTCTAAGGAGCGCCCACGAGCTGAAGAGTGCCTCTGAGCCTGAGGAGGCGGCTCCGGCCAGACCGCTACGCGGCCACGCCGCTGCGGTCGGCCTGCTCGAGGACGTCGTAGAGCACCTCGTAGGGGCCGGTCGTCAGGATCGACGAGAGCAGGGCGTACACACGGCCGAGCGCTTCGCCGCGGTAGAAGTCGTCGTGGGCCTCGTGCGACTCCCACTCGGTCTGCACCACGAAATGGACCGCCCCGAGCTCGCCTTCGCGCGCCTCATCGTGCAGCGCGCTGCCGATGGGCGACATGCCGAACGAGCGCAGAACGCGGTGGGCCTGGTGACCGGCCGCCGCGCGCAGGAGACCGTCGAGATCGTGCAACGCGGTCTCGGCCCGATGTTCGGTGCCCTTTCTGACGCTGAATACCGTCTGACCGACGATCATGACGAGTTACTCCTTCGTGGATAGTGCTTACGGGCCCTACTTGCCCGCTCGAGCGCGAGTTCGAACAAGGCGGCGGCCGACGCGGCGCGCGGACGCTGTGGGTCGCGACGCCGTGCGGCGCGCGATCGTCCTGGGCCGCGACGTCCTGCGGCGCGCGATCGTCCTTGGGTCGCGACGCCTGCGGCGCGCAGTGGGGCCGCCGGCGACAGGCGCCGGTGCGGCGGTCGAGTGCGCTAGCGGGCGACGTCTCTCATGGCATTCACGAGGGCGTCGGGGTCGACGCTCGCCGAGGCCACGTCGATACCTACGGGACCGCCGTCGGCGCTCCACGCGATCTTGCCCGACCGGTCGACGATGACGGCCGCGAGCCGCACCTGCCTGCTCGCGGCGTCGAAGAGGCCGTAGGAGCGAGCCACGACGGCGTCGGGGTCGGCGAGCAGGGGGAACGAGGCGTGCTCGGCCTTGGCGGCCACGGCCTGCAGCGTCGCTTCGTCGCCGTGCAGCAGGCCGATGAGCTGGCCGCGCATACCCCAGAGCTGGTCGGCGACCGCGCTCAGGGCGGCCGCCTCGGCCGCCGCGGCGGCCGGATCTGCACCCAGGAAGACGACGACGGCGAACCAGTCGCCGCGGTATTGCCTGAGAGACACGCGACTGCCGTCGTGCGCGGTTAGGTCGAATTGGGGCGCCTCGCGCCCGACGCCGAAGGTGTTGCCCACGGTCCGTGACCTCCGCTCGCAAAGACAGGGTCCGCCTGACGGCCGGCCGGCCTTTGGTCGTCAAAGACCGGCGCCCGGCGGCAGGCAAGAGTCTACACGATGCCGCCGGCGCCGGCTCCCCGGCGCAGCATGCCCGCCGGAGCCTCTAGCGCCCTAGGAGAACGTGCGGTAGGCGCCAGCCGGCGCGGCGCACACCGGGCACTTGTCGGGTACGTCGCCGATGACCGTGTGGCCGCACACCTGGCAGACGCTCACCTGCTGCACGGCGATGTCGCCGCCGGCGAGCACGGTCTCGCGCGCCTCGGCGTACATGCGCTTGTGGTCCATCTCGGCCTTGAGCGCCCAGTGCAGCGACTTGAAGGCCTGCTTGTCGCCCTGCAGCCTGGCGACCTCGACGTAGGCCGGGTACATCTCGTCGATCTCGAAGGACTCGCCTTCGAAGGCCGTCTGCAGGTTGTCGGCGGTGACGCCGATGCCGGACATGACACGGAAGTGGTTGCGGGCGTGGCGCGTCTCGGCGAACGAGATCGCGCGAAACAGCGTGGCCACGTGAGGTAGTCCCTCGGCCGCGGCCTGCTCGGCGAACACGAGATACCGCTCGGCCGCCTGGCTCTCGCCGGCGAAGGCGGCCTTGAGGTCGGCCAGGTCCATGGCGTGCGGCGTCTCGGGCCGCGGCAGCCTGCGTTCGAGATCGCCCAGGCCCGACGCCTCACCGTCGCTCATCGCATGTCCTCCTTAGGTGGCTGACCTTGAGCGCCGCGACGCCGCCCCGAAAAGGGGCGGCGTCGCGGCGCGTGCTCAAACGCGAAGCAGACCCGCCTGACCGACTCAGAACGCGGTGAAGAACTGACCCGCGGTGCCGCAGACGGGGCACTCGTCGGGAGCGTCGCCGATGACCGTGTGGCCACAGATCGGGCAGACCCGGACCGGGGCATCGGTCAGGTCGTTGCCGGAGCCCAGGCCCTTGCCGGTGTTGTCGTAAATCGCCTGGTGGTCTTTCTCGGCGGTGAGGGCGTAGCGGATCGAGGTACCCGCCTCGGCGTTGCCCTGCAGCTTGGCGACGGCGTCGTAGGCCGGGTACATCTCGTCGATCTCGAAGGTCTCGCCGCCCCAGGCCGCCTTGAGGTTGGCGGCGGTGTCGCCGATGCCGCCCAGCACGCTCAGGTGGTTGCGGGCGTGCATGCTCTCGGCGTAGGCCACGGCGCGAAAGAGGCGGCCGATGTTCGGGTAGCCTTCGGCGTCGGCCTTGGCGGAGAAGGCGAGGTACTTCTGCGAGGCCTGGCTTTCGCCGGCAAACGCGGCCTTCAGGTTCTCTTCGGTCATGGCGCCGAGCTTTTCGGCCTTGGGCGGGGTGTTCTTGAACGCGTCTACCATGGTGTTCCCTCCTGTGGGTTCGCTTGTAGCGCGGCCGCCGGTGGGACAAGGGCCCGCCTTGTGGTCTCGCGCAGCATCGCTTCAGCCGGTCGAGCTACCTATGCTATCAGCGCCTTCGCTGGGCGACGTGTGGCCCGACGTTGTCGCTCGTGATGACCCGGGGAACGACGATGGCGGCACAACAGACGCGTGGTCGCGTACACCCTCCCCAGACGCCCCGGCCGCGCGCGGCGTGCCCGGGGCAAAGCTCCTTCACGGCGGCGTCCTACCCACCGTCGCTCCACGTTAACCCTATTTTCTTAGTGCAAAGTGATCGCCGGCCGCCCGCTCGGCCTTGTCCGGTCCGAGGAGCTCATGCGCCGGGCCTTCAGCCGCGAGCGACGGTCGCGTTGCGCGGGGTAGACTGCCGCCATGAACGTGGTCGTGTTCGACGCAAGCCAGGGCGTCGGTGGCCTGCTGGTCGCCGGCGCGCTGCGGCGCGCCCATGGTGTGACGGCCTTCGCGTCCGGGGCTGCCGTGGGGGTCGGCGCCGCTGGCGCCGGTCCCGGCGTGGCGTCAGGCGCCGCCCCGGGCGCCGCCGCTGGCCGGCTGCGCGCGCTGCACGGCGACCTGCTCGACCGCATCGCCGTGACCGACGCCGTCGCCGAACAGGACGCCGTGCTCTACGCCGTCGAGACCTCAGGCGGCCGCGACCATGCGACCGGCGCCGCGGAGGGCATGCGCAACGTGCTGCTCGCCATGCGCGACGAGGGCGTCCGTCGCCTCGTCTGCCTGTCGGCCGGCGGCCCCGGAAGCGACCGCGAGGGCGACCGGCCCGGGCTCTTCTCCCGGCTCTTCGGCGGCGCACCGTCGGCCGACCTGCTCGCCGACCTGCGGCAGATGGAGATAGCCGTGCGCAAGAGCGGCGTCTCGTGGACGATCGTACGCGCGGCCAAGCTCACCGACGACGCGGGCCAACAGTCCATCCGGTCGGGTCCCGGGTATGCTCTGCCGCACGGCACGAAGATCGCCCGCACCGACGTGGCCGAGTTCATGCTCGACCAGCTCGACGACCGCACCAACGTGGGGCACGCCGTAGCCATAGCCTGGTGACCGCCGCGGCGCTCACCGCGAGGAGGGGGTCTCCATGGAACACACTGTCGCCCGGGCCACGGAGCTGCCCGCCGGTGCGTTGCGCGAAGTCGACGCCGGCGGCACGAAGGTCCTGCTTATCGGCGGCCCCGACGGCGTGCGCGCCTTCGGGGCGCGCTGCCCCCACTACGACGGCCCCCTCGCCGAAGGCCTGCTGCACGACGGCCGCCTCGTCTGCCCGTGGCACGGCGGCACCTTCGACGCCCACTCAGGCGACCTGCTCGAGCCGCCGCCGTTGTCGGGCCTCGCCCCGCTCGCCGTGCGCGTGGCCGACGGCGACGTCGTCGTCGACCTGCCCGACAAGCCCCCGCGCCAGCGCACCATGCCGATGGCCGAGCGCGACTCAAGCGACCAGCGCCTCTTCGCCCTGGTGGGCGGCGGCGCCGCCGGCGCCGCCGCCGCCGAGGCCCTGCGCCAGCACGGCTTCGCGGGACGAATCGTGCTCATCAGCCGCGAGGACCGCGGCCCCTACGACCGCCCCAACCTGAGCAAGGACTACCTGGCCGGTTCGGCCGGCGCCGACTGGCTGCCGCTGCGCCCCGCGAGCTTCTACGAACGGCACGCGATCGAGCTGCGCCGCGCCACCGTGACGCGCCTCGACCTCGACTCGCGCCGCCTCGAGTTCGACGACGGCGGCTCCCTCACCCCCGACGCCGTGCTGATCGCCACCGGCGGCCTGCCGCGCCCCCTTGCGACGCCCGGAGCCGACCTGCCCGGCGTGTTCACGCTGCGCTCGTGGAGCGACTGCGACGCCATCATCGCGGCGCTCGACGGCGCCGCCGCGGCGGTCGTGGTGGGCGCCAGCTTCATCGGCATGGAGACGGCCGCCAGCCTGCGCGAACGCGGCCTCGACGTCACCCTGGTGGCGCCCGACGCGGCGCCGCTGGCGACGCAGCTCGGCGCCGAGCTGGGCGGCTACCTGCAGGCGCGCCACGAGGAGCACGGCGTGCGCTTCCGCCTGGGCCACACGGTCGCGCGCGTCGCTGGCGACGACCGCGTGCGCGCGGTCGAGCTCGACGACGGCAGCCGCCTCTCCGCCGACCTCGTCGTCGTGGGCATCGGCGTGGAGCCGGCCACCGACTTTCTCGCCGGCGCCGACTTGAACGACGACGGCAGCCTCGACGTCGACGACGAGCTGCGCGTGAACGACAACGGCGTGTGGGCGGCGGGCGATGTGGCCCGCTACCCCGAGGCTCACGTCGGCGGCCGCGCGCGCATAGAGCACTGGCGCCTGGCGCAGCAGCTCGGGCGCGCGGCGGCGGCCTCGATGGCCGGCCACGGCCGGCCCTTCGTCGCGGTACCCGGCTTCTGGACGCAGCAGTTCGGTCTGCGCGTGGCCTACGTGGGAGTCGGGCGCGACTGGGACGAGACGATCGTCATTGGCGACATCGGCCGCGGCGATTTTACGATCGTCTACGCCCACGGCGACCGGCTGGTCGCCGCGGCGGGCACGCGCGATCTCGACCTCGCCGCCTTTTCAGAGCTCATGCGGCTCGGTCGGCTGCCGCGCCGCGCCGAGCTGCGCGGCGGCCCCGACGCCGGCCTGGTCGGCCTGCTGTAGCGGCGCGCCCGCACACCTCTCGCCAGACGGTTTGCGTGGCGGCGCTTTGGGCAACCTCGAGAAAAGAGCGTGGCGGCGTGCGGGCAGGTGGCGGGAGGCGACAATGATCCTCATGGTGGAGCATCGCGTGGCGGACTGGGACATCTGGAAGCGCGGCTTCGAGGCGCACCGCGACGTGCAGGAACGCCACGGCGCCAGCGGCTACCTGATCTACCGCCGCCAGGACGATCCCGCCGTGGTGGCGGTGCTCATGCAGTTCCCCTCGCGCGAGGCCCTCGAAGGCTTTATGAACGATCCGTCGCTGGCCGACACGATGGAACGCGCCGGCGTAGTCGGTGTGCCGCAGATCAGCACGTACACCGAAGCCGACGCCGCCGACCTTTCGGGGCGCCTGGCCGCCTAGCGGCGGCGAGCGGTGCGGGGCGCGTTCCTGCGCGCGCGCCCCGCGCCTCTCGCCACCCGCTGCTCGTCGCTCACGCCGTTCGCCGCATCAGTTTCGCGTGGCACCCGCATCGGCCGCGCCTGCCGCTCGACGGGCTTTTCTCAGGCGTGCAGCTTGCCGAGCACCCAAGCCATGTTGCGCCCCAGGTTCTGCATGTTCGCGACCCCCTCGAGGTCGCTCTCGACCGCCCCCTGCTCGGCGCCGATGCCGAAGTTCCAGTAGGTCGAGCCCACGACCACCATCTCCGAGATCTGGAAGAAGTGGTTGACGGAGTCGAAGGCGTGCATGGCGCCGCCGCGGCGCTCCGCGATCACGGCCGCGCCGACCTTGCGGGCCAGCGGGTTGCCGCTCTTGCGGGTCGCGTAGCCGCTGCGTTCGATGAGGGCGCGCATGGTGGCGGTCGCGTCACCGAAATACACTGGGGTGCCGAGCAGGATGCCGTCGGCCTCGAGCATGGCGGCGATGCAGTCGTTGACGCCGTCGTCTTTTACTCCGTGACAGCGATTGTCTTTGGTCTCGGCGCACTTGAGGCAGGCGGTGCAGCCCGAGATACGCTTGCCGGCGAGCTGCACGAGCTCGGTCTCGATGGCCTCGGCCTCGAGCTCGGCCAGGACGTGGCGCAGCAGGATGGCGGTGTTGCCGTCCCGACGCGGGCTCGAGTTGAACGCGACGACCTTCATGGGCGCTCCTTGCTGCGGTGACGACGGAACGAGAAAAGCCTAGCGGCCCCGGGGCAGCGGCGCGACCGGGCTCGAGCGTGGAGCGGGTGACCCGGGCGCTTGCGCCACGGCGCTCTAGTCGCCGCTCAGAAAGCGGCGCAGGCGCACGAGCGCCAGGGTGTCCTGGGCGCAGTAGGCGAGCAGGCCCCGCGCGAGCTCGTCGGCGCGCTCGGGGGTCGTATCGGCGTGCACGGCTTCGGCGAAGGCGACTTGCGCGGCGGTGCCGTCGTGGACTTCGCCCAAGTCGGCGTAGTCGAGCTCGGGCGCCACGGTGGGCAGCACGTCTTTGATCGACCACGAGCCCTTCATGGCGGGGTGGTACCAGGCGGCGCGCGTGACGGGCAGCAAGTCGACCAGGCGGTCGCCGATGGCGGCGAGCGGCGCCTGCAGGTCGGGGAAACGCGCCGCCAGGCCGGCGAGCACGCCCTGTTCGAAGCCGCTGTAGACGAAGACCGGCCCCTGGGCGCCCAGGGCGGCGATCAGCGTGTCGGCGCAGGAACGCATGGGCGCGTCGCCGCTCGTGTCGAGAAACTCGCGATGCTCGAGCTCGCCCGGGGCCCGTTCGACGTGGCAGGACCACTGAAAGGGAAGCTGCTCCCAGGGCCTTGTGCCGGCCCAGACCGGCACCGCCGCCTGCATCGTCTCGAAGTCGAGGTAGAAGCGCGGGAAGGGCAGCGCCGCCAGGTGAGCGGCGGCCGGCGCGTCGTAGTGGGCTTTGCCGGTGCGCGTGGCTCGCCAGACGCGCCGGTGGAGCGTGCTGAAGGCGAGCGTGTCGGGCACGGTGTCGGGCACCAGGCGCAGGTCGTCGTAGCCGGCCGCGAGGAGCGCGGCGGCCTGCTCGCGGCCGTGCGGCAGCAGTGAGACGGGGAACTCGGGCTGGCCGTCGGCGCAGAGCTCGACGAACGGGCACGAGAACGGCTCGGTGCAACCGTTCCACGGGCCCTGCTCGGGCTGCTCGCCGTCGACGGTCGCCCGGCAACCTTCGATCCAGCCGGGCACGTGGTCGACCAGCCGGTCGACCTGCGTGGTGACGTCGGTCTCGCGCAGCAGGCCGTGGTAGTCGCCGTCGCCGCCGTAGACGAAGTCGCGGTCGATGCACGACAGGGCGACGCGCTCGAGGGGCACGCCGGCGCCGCGCACGACCCAGGTCTGCACGGCGATGTCGTCGATGTGGTGCTGCCTCACCTGGGTGGACGACTTGACCTCGATCATGCGGGCCACGCCATCGTTTCGCAGCAGCAGGTCGGCGCGCACCAGCACGCCGCCGTGGCTGAAGGTGGCTTCGAAGAGGGTGAGGTCGCCACGGCGCGAGAGCAGGCGCGCCGTCTCACGCAGCGCCTGGCCCAGCGTGGGCGGGTCGATGAGGATGCCGCCCGGCTGCAGGTCGCGGGCCACGACCCCGACCTGGTTGCCCATGGCGAAGCGCTGCTGCGTGGAGGGCGCCCAGACGACCAGCTCGGGGCGCGCGATCTCGAGCCACAGGCGCTTGGGGCACTGGCGCCAGGCCATGATGCGCGACTTCGAGAGGCGGACGGGACTCACCAGTCGATTGTACAGTCGCGCCCCGACAGAAGAAGGTGGAACACGGCGGCGAGAGCGCAGCGGCGGTGCGACCCGCCGATCGAGCGGTCGGCTTTAGAGCTGCTTGACCAGGTATTCGAAGGCGGCGAGCGCCGCCCGCGCCCCCTCGCCGGCGGCGACCACGATCTGCTTGTCGTGGTTGTCGGTCACGTCGCCGGCGGCGAACACGCCGCGCACCCCGGTGGCGCCGTTCTTGTCGACCTCGATCTCGCCGACCACGTTGGTCTCGAGCAGGTCGAGCGCGTACTCGCTGTTGGGGTAGAGGCCGACCTCGATGAATACGCCGTCGACCTCGAGCAGCTTGGTCTCTCCGGAGCGTACGTCGCGCAGCGTCACGGCCTCGACCTTGTCGTCGCCGTGGATCTCGGCCACCTCGTGGTAGCGCAGCGATTCGACGTGCTTGGCCGCCGAGACCTTGTCCTGCAGGATGGCGTCGCCGGTCCAGTCGCCGATCGACACGAGGTAGACCTTGGCGGCCACGCCGTCCATCTCGATGGCCGCCTCGAGCCCCGAGTTGCCGGCGCCGACCACGGCGATCGTGAGCCCCTTGAACAGCGGCCCGTCGCAGGTCGAGCAGTAGACGACGCCGCGACCGGACAACCGGCTTTCGCCCGGTACGTGGAGTCTGCGCTTCTGCACGCCGGTCGCCATGATCACGGTCGAAGCGCGCACAGTGCGGCCGCTTTCGAGCTCGACGACCTTGCAGCGGCCTTCGAAGCTCATGGCGGTGACCCGTTCGCCGATCAGCTCGGTGATCTCGTACTTGGCGGCCTGCTCGTGATAGCGGTCGGCGAGGTCGGGACCCGTGACGGAGTCGAAGCCGGGGTAGTTGGCGACCTCGCGGGTCAGGCCCACCTGACCGCCGATGTCCATGGCGATGACGATCGTCGAGAGGTTCTTGCGGGCGGCGTACATGGCGGCGGTGAGCCCCGCGGGCCCAGCGCCGATCACCGCGACGTCGTAGACGTCGCGCAGAGGCGCCTCTTCGCCGCGCCCCAGCCGCCGGTCGAGCTCGCCGGTCGCGTTCAGGCGGGCAAGGTCGTCGTAGCCCCCGACCGATTCGCCGTCGAGGAAGATCTGCGGCACGCTGCGCATGCCCGAGCGCTCGACCATCTCGGCCTGGCGCGGCTCGTCGGAGGTCACGTCGATCTCGTCGTACTCGACGTTCTTGGCGTGCAGCAGCGCCTTCGCCTTAAGGCAGTACGGGCACCACTGTTTCGTGTAGACCTCGATCTGAGCCATGTGTCCTTCCCCTCGGCAGGCGTCGGGGCGACGCCCGGCCAAGCCTGTTCGACCCTTGCGTACGATTCATTGCCAAAGCACGGTGGCCCGAAACGGCGCGCCCGCGACGCCACCGCGCCCGCCAGACACTTCACAGCGGCCGGTCCCAGGCCGTAGCATGCGCCGCATGGACACGCCCGACACGCCGCTGCACACCGACCCGCGATCACAGTCGCCGCACGCCGACCTGCCGCCGCACGCCGACCTGCCTCTGCGTGCCGCGGACGCGGTGAGCCTCTCGCCCGAGCGTGTCCCTGAGCTCGCCGAGAAGCAGCGCACCTTCGACGCCTCGCGGCTGTTCGCCGAAAAGGAGCGGATCGCGGCGCGCGGGCGCATACGCCAGTTCATGTTCGGCAGCCTCGACGGCCTGCTCGTGCCGCTGGGCGTGGTGTCGGGCGTGGCAGGCGGCACGTCGGACAGCAAGATCGTGGTGATCGCCGGCGTGGCCGAAGCCTTCGCCGGCGCCCTCTCGATGGCCGCCGGCGAGTACCTGTCGGGCAAGTCCGAAGCCCAGGTGCATCGCGCGGCGATTAACGACGAAGAAGAGGAGATCGCCGCCATCCCCGACATCGAGCGGCTCGAGATCGAGCTGCTCTTCGAGCGCGAGGGGCTGTCGCACGGCGACGCCGCGCTGGTCGCCGAGAAGGTCACCACCAGCCACCGCTCGTGGGTCAACACGATGGTCGAAAAGGAGCTCGGCCTGTCCGCCGAGCCCGAGGGCAGCGCCTTCAAGGACTCACTGTCGATGGGCGCGTCGTACCTGCTGGCGTCGCTCGTGCCCCTCGGGCCGTACCTCTTTCTGCCCGTGCGGCCGGCGTTCGTCGTGTCGGTCGCCCTCACGATCCTCGCCCTGTGCGTGATCGGCCTTATCAAGGGCCGCCTCGCCACCATGAGCCTCTGGCGCAGCACCCTCGAGGTCGTCGTGATCGGCGCGGCCTCGGCCGCGGGCGGCTATCTGCTGGGCACGCTCATCCCGCACCTGATCGGCAGGTAAGCGCCCCGCGTCCGTGCTACGGTGAGGGTGCCAGACAGGCTCATCGGACCTGACCAGGAGGCAGCAGTGCAGCCCGACCTCTCGTTCCTGCTCGAACAGCTCAACGTGACGCTCCCGCCGATCGGCCTCTACGACGCGCCCGACCCCGCGGCTTTCGCGCCGCTGGTCGCGCCCAAGCCCGACGCCAAGCGCGGCGAGTGCGTCTTTTCGCATTTTCGCGACTGGCAGAAGGGCGTGACCGTCCACCTCACCCCCGACAACTTCGGCTGCGGCGGCGCCGGTGGTTCGCTGTGCGGCATGCAGCGCTCGGACGATGCGTTCATCCACTTCCTCGCCATCGGCGAGGGACTCAAGGCGTCCGAGGAGCTGATGCGCGGCTGGATGGGGGTGCGCGTCAACTACGCCCCCACGCACGGCCACGTGCTGATCGGGCCGCTCAAGGCCGAGCTGTACGACTACCTCAAGACCGTCACCTTCTGGGTGAAGCCCGACCAGCTCGCCGCCCTGACGCTCGCCGCCCAGTACCGCAACGCCCCGGGCGACCCGCCCGCCACGATCGCCGGGTTCTCGTCGGGTTGCGGCCAGCTCGCCCCCTTCCCCGACCTCGACGTGCCCCAGGCGCAGATCGGCTCGACCGACCTCGCCATGCGCCAGTGGCTGCCGGCCGACGTCATGGCCTTCACCGTCACCAAGCCGCTGCTCGAGCAGTTCGCCCTGTTCGGCGATGACAGCTTTCTGACGAAGCCGTTCCTGACGCGCTTGAAGAAGGCCCGCGGCGGGACGCTCTAGAGGCAGGCGCGCGCGACCGGACGCGCGGAAGGACCGCCCGTTGAGGCGGTGATACGATGCCGCTCGCCAGCGCGTGTGCCGCACAAGCCCTCGGAGGAGGCCGTCATGGCAGGTAAGGACACCGCGAGCAACGCGGTCAACGCAGTCAGCTACAACGCGCAGCTCGCGCGTAAGGTCGCCCAGGCCCAGCTCAAGCGCCGCAGCCTCAAACGCGAGCTGACCACAGCCGAGACGCAACTCGCCCAGGTCACTCTCTATCTCGCCGAACAGGGCAGCGTATCGCACCCCGAGATCGACGAACCCGTGCGCCGCGCCCGCTTGGCCCAGGACGAGCTCAACTCGCTCGACGACGAGATCGCCCGCCTCATGGCGCAGTTCACGACCAAGCCGCCGGTCGGCGCCGACCCGGGCGCTGCCGACGAAGGCGAGGTCGTCGACTAGATCGCGGAGCGCCGCGCCTGCCGTCGACCGGCTCCAGCAGCGCCCGGCTGTCGGCCCAGGGGGGCTCACGTCCGTCCCTTCGCTGTGCTAGGGTCGGGCGAGAAGGTGCGCGCATGAGATTCATCCATACCGCCGATTGGCATCTCGGACGGCTGTTTCACACCGTCCACCTCACCGACGACCAGCAATACGTCCTCGGTCAGTTCGTCGACCTCGTCGCCGACGTCCGCCCGACCGCCGTGCTCATCGCCGGCGACGTCTACGACCGCGGCGTGCCGCCCACCGAAGCAGTCGAGCTCTTAAACGACGTCCTCGAACGCATCGTGCGCGGCCTCGGCGTGCCGGTCGTGCTCATCGCCGGCAACCACGACAGCCCCTCGCGCCTGGGCTTCGGCTCTCAGTTCCTGGCGACCGAAGGCCTGCACATCGCCGGCCGTCTGCCGGGGAGCGGCGCGCTCGCCGTGCCCTTCGCCGACGACGACGGCGTGCTGCTCGTGCAGGCGGTGCCCTACGCCGACCCCATCGACGTGCGAGCCACCCTCGACGAGCCCGCCATCCAGACCCACGAGCAGGCCATGCGCGCGCTCGTCGCGCGCGCCCACTGCGCCACCCCGGCCAACGCGCGCAGCGTCTTCGTGGGCCACGCCTTCGTCGCCGGCGCCCAGACCAGCGACTCCGAGCGACCGCTCTCCGTGGGCGGCGCCGGCGCGGTGCCGGCGGCGCTCTTCGAGGGCTTCGACTACGTCGCCCTCGGCCATCTGCACCGGCCGCAGCGCGTCGGCGCCGACACAGTGCGCTACGCCGGCTCGCTGCTCACCTACTCGTTCGACGAAGTCGCCCAGCGCAAGTCGGTGAGCATCATCGAGATCGGCGCGCCCGGCAGCGGTGTGCCGCAGGCCGCCGGCGTCGCCGCCGCAGCCGGCGCGGCGCTCGCCGGCGCGCCCGGCAGCGCCGAAGCCGAGCGCGAAGCGGCCGACGGCGAGGCGCTGGGCGGCGCGGCTGTCGCCGCGCCGCCCAGCGCCTCGCGCAGCGCCCGGGTGAGCGTCGAACAGGTCGAGCTGCGGCCGCGCCGAAGCGTGCGCGTGCTCGAAGGCACGCTGCGCGAGTTGCTCGACCGCGCCCCGGCCGACCAGGCGCGCGACGACTACATCTGCGCGCGCCTCACCGACCCCGGTGCGCTGCTCAACGCCATGGCGCAGCTCCAGCAGGCCTACCCCAACTGCCTTCACCTCGAGTTCCCCCGCGTCGCGCTGCCCGGTGGCGCCGGCGACGGCCTCGCGGCGCTCGCCACGCGCAGCGAGACCGACCACTTCGCCGACTTCTTCGCGCTCGCCACCGACGACCAGCTGTCGAGCGCCGAGCGCGACGCCCTCGACACCGTCGTCGAGCGCCTCGAGCGACAGTGGCGCGAGACGTGAGGTCGTGAGACCCGAGGTCCTCATCATGCAGGCCTTCGGACCCTACGGCGGCCGCCAGTCCCTCGACTTCGCGGCGCTGGGCCGCTACGGCTTCTTCCTGATCCACGGCCCCACCGGCGCCGGCAAGACGACCATCCTCGACGCCATGGCCTTCGCCCTCTACGGCGACACCAGCAGCGGCGCCGCCACCGACCCGCATGCCCGCCAGGGCCGCGACATGCGCTCCGACCACGCCGATCCCGAGCTGCGCACCGAGGTCAGCCTCGACTTCGCGGTGGGCGGCAAGCGCTACCGCGTGCAGCGCAGCCCGTGGCAGCAGCGCCCCAAGCGCCGCGGCGACGGCTTCACCATCGAGACCGCCTCCGCCGCCCTCTGGGACCGCACCGACACCCCGCCCGGCGACAGCCGGGCCGAAGGCCGCCCGCTGGCCACCAAGCCGACCGACGTCACCGCTCGGGTCGAGCAGATCCTGGGCTTTCGCAGCGTGCAGTTCCGCCAGGTCGTCATGCTGCCGCAGGGCAAGTTCCAGGAGTTGTTGCAGGCAAGCGGCAAAGACCGCGAGGAGATCCTCCAGCGGCTCTTTCGCACCGAGCGCTACCGCGAGCTGCAAGAGGCCCTGAAGGCCGAGGCGCAGGCGATCGAACGCGAGGTGCAACAGGCCACGGCCCAGCGCGCCGCCGTCCTGCACGCCGCCGGCGCCGAGGCTCCCGACGAAGTCGGCGAGCGTCTGTCTCGCCTCGTCGAGCAGGTCTGCGAAGCCGAAGCCGACGCGGCCGTGGCCGCGGCCGCCGAACAGGTCTCTCTCGCCGAGCTGAGCCGGGCGCAAGGCATCGCCGCGCGCCTCGACGAGCTCGCCGAAGCGCAAGACGACGTCGCCGCGCTGGCTGCGGGCGCCGATCAGGCTCAAGCCCTGCGCGCCGAGCTCGCGCTCGCCCAGAAGGCCGAGCCGCTGCTCGCCCTCGACCGCCTCGTCCACGACCGGCGCAACGACCTCACGCCCCGGCTGCTCGAGCTCGAGATGGCCGAGATGGCCCACGACGGCACCGACACCGCGCGCAGCGCCGCCGCGGCCGCGCTCTCCGCCGAGACCGCGCGCGGCGCGCAACGCCTGGCGCTGGCCGAACAGGTCCGCGAACTGAGCGCCCTCACCGCGCGCGCCGGCGAACTCGCGCAGGCGCAGGCCGACTTCGACTCGTGCCAGGCGGCGCTCGCCACGGCGCAACAGACCGGCGGCGCAGCCGAGGCGGCGAGCGCCGCGGCGCTGACGGCTGCCAAAGACGCCGTCGCGCGCGCCGGCGACGAGCTCGCCGTGCTCGAAGCGGCCTGGTCCCACGGGCAGGCGGCCATCCTCTCCGCCTCGCTCGTGCCCGGCGCCGCCTGCCCGGTCTGCGGATCGACCGAGCACCCCGCGCCGGCCCGCCACGAGGGCAAGCTCCCCGGCGAAGCCGCCGTGCTCGAACAGCGCGCTCGAGTGGCGGCGCTGCGCCGCGACTACGACCAGGCGCGCGACGCAGCCGACACGGCGGCCGGCGCCGCGCGCCGCGAGCTCGCCGCCGCCGCGGCCGCTCAGGCGCGCACCGCGGCCGTGCTCGACGAGCGCCTGCGCGGCGTGCCCGCCGAGCTGCGCGACCCCTCCGAGCTCGCGCTGCGCCTCGACCGCGCGCGCGGCGAGCTCGGCGAGCTCGAAGCGGCCTTCGCCAAAGCCCAGGCCGACGACCGCGCGAGCTCCGACGCGCTGGCCAGGGCCACCGCCGCTCACGCCGAGCTCCAGCGCCGCCACGACGAGCTGGCGGCGGCGGTAGCCCAGGTCGAAGCGGAGCGCCTTGAGCGCATCGCCCAGGCCGGCTTTGCCGACGAGCGGGTGTATTTCGCGGCCCGGCGCGAACCCCAGAAGCTCGCCGAGCTCGTGCAGCTCGTAGCCACCTACGACGCCCAGACGGCGGCGGCGGCGGCGCGCCTGCAGCGCGCCGCCGCCGCCGCCGCCGGCCTCGAGCGCCCCAACCTCGACCTGCTCGCCGGCGACCACGCCGCCGCGGCACGCGCCGCCGACGAGGCCCGCGACACGCGGGCCTCGCACGTCGCGGCACGCGACGCCATGGCGCGCGCAGCCGACGACCTCGCGCGCCTGCAGGCCGACATCGGCGAACACGAAGCCACCTACGCCGTCGTGGGCCGCCTCGCCCGCGTGGCCGATGGCGACAACGACCTGCGCCTCTCGTTCCAGCGCTACATGCTGGCCGCCTACCTAGACGACGTGCTGGTCGTGGCCTCGCAACGCCTGGCCGCCATGACCGACCAGCGCTTCACGCTGCTGCGCCGCCGAGAGGGCGACAAGCGCCGCGCGCTGGGCCTCGACCTCGAGGTGGCCGACGCCTACACCGGCGCGCGGCGCCCGGTGTCGACCCTGTCGGGCGGCGAGACCTTCCAGGCCTCGCTCGCGCTCGCACTCGGTCTCGCCGAGGTCGTGCAGAGCTACGAGGGCGGGGTCAAGCTCGACACCGTGTTCGTCGACGAAGGCTTCGGCTCGCTCGACCCCGAGAACCTGGCCGCCGCACTCGACACCCTGATCGGGCTGCAGACCGGGGGGCGCCTGGTCGGCATCATCTCTCACGTGGCCGACCTGCGCGAGCAGATCGAAGCCCGTCTCGAAGTCACCACCACGCGCGCCGGCAGCCAGGCGCGCTTCGTCGTTCCCTGACGAGCCGCGCTACCCGCAAGCAAGAGCGCAAGACAAGACTGACAAGACAAGGGGGGGTCTCATGAACGCCAGGTCCCACGAGCCCGGAGGGCCGCGCCGCATGCGCCGCTTCGCGCTGTCCGCCATCGCCGCCTTCGCCCTCATCACTTGTGCCTTCATCATGGCGCTCACGGCGGCGCCCCTGCGAGCCGCCGGCCCTGACGACTCCGCAAGCAGCGCGACACCAAGCGCCTCGGCGGGCGCGACGAGCCCGACAACGAGCGACCCCGCCGCCGCGGCCGGCCCGACAGCCGCCGCGGCCGGCGAGCAGCGCTTCGATGGCGGCCACCTGCCGTTCATGGCGATCGCGCTCTCCGACGTCGAGCTCCTGCGCGGCGCCACAGCGACCCTGCCGTACCGCATCGAGGGCGCGCACGGCGGCGAGGCTCACGTGGCGATCGTGGTGAGCACGACGGGCGGCGTGGCGGTCAAGACGATCACCGTCGCCACGCTGGTGCCCTCAGACACCGACGCGCACGTCTCCTTCGTGTGCCGCCTCGCGACGGGATCCTACGTCTGGCGGGTGCGAGCGACCGATGCCGCCGGCCGGCCGGCCACGGTGGTGCTTTCCGCGCACCTCACGGTCGACGCCGTCTACCCGTCGCAGGCCAGCATCGACCGCGCCATCTCCTGGCTCAAGAAGCGCGCTGGGGTCACCTCGGTGGCCGTGGTGGACACCGCCGGCGTGCTGCACGGCTGGCACCAGAACACCCACTTCGTCACCGCGAGCGTGATCAAGGCCATGCTGCTCGTCGAGTACCTGCGCACCCACAAGACGGTGAGCTCGTCGGCCCTCGCCACCCTCACGCCCATGATCGAGGTCTCCGACAACAACGCCGCCGAGGCCATCTACCACGTGGTGGGCGACGGCGGACTCTACGCCCTGGCCAAGGCCGCCGGCATGACCAACTTCGCCATCTACGGACAGCTCTTCGGCGCGCAGCTCACCACGGCCGACCAGGCGCGGTTCTTCTACCGCCTGCCCGCGCTCGTGCCGTCCGCCCACCGCGCCCTTGCCCTCTACCTGCTCTCCCACGTCGTCTCGTACCAGAGTTGGGGCATCCCGGCGGTGGCGCGGCCGCGTGGCTGGCAAGTCTGGTTCAAGGGCGGCTGGCGCGGCACCGACATCGGGCAACTCGTGCACCAGGTCGCCCGCCTGAACAAGGGTCCGCGCACCTTCTCGATGGCCGTCTTCACCAACGGCGACCCCGGGCAGGGCTACGGTATCGCGACCATCCAGGGCGTCGCGGCGCGCGTGCTGGCGGGCAACTAGCCGGCGCCAGCGCGGCGCAACACCCTCGTTCGCGACGCGCTGCGCGTCCTACTTGCCGACGGCCAGGTACTGCTGGACTTTCTCGAGCCAGTCGACGATGGCGATCTTCTGCGGGCAGAGCTCCTCGCAGGCGCCGCACTGCGTGCAGACATCGGCCCTCTCGGCATCGCGCAGCCAGCCGTAGGCAAAGCGCGCGCTGGCCGGACCGCCGCCGGAGATACTCGGCCTCGTTGTAGATGTCGAGCACCTTGGGGATGTTGACCCCGCTCGGGCAGGGCAGGCAGTAGTGGCAGTCCGTGCACGGGATGGGGCTGAGCTTCAGATAGGCGTCGCGCACGCGCCGGCAGGTCTCAAGCTCGTCGTCGTCGAAGGCGCCCGGCCGGGCGTGAATCGGCGCTGGCGAGGTTCTCCTCGAGCTGCGCCATGGTGCTCATGCCCGACAGCAGAAACGACACTTCAGGCCGGTTCCAGACCCACTGCAGCGCCCAATCGACCGGTGTGCGCGGCGCGCGGCCCGCAGCCGCGCGGCGCTCGTCGGCGGCGGCCCACAGAGCGGCGACCGCCTCAGGCGGGCGCCGCGCCAGCTGGCCGCCGCGCACGGGCTCCATGGCGATCACGCCGAGACCCCGCTCTGTCGCGTACTCGAGTCCGCGCGTGCCCGCCTGGTAGTCCTCGTCCATGTAGTTGTACTGGATCCGACAGAACTCCCACAGGTCGCTTGCGTCGACGAGCTCCTCGAAGACCGGGTACTCGTCGTGAAACGAAAAGCCCAGATGCGCGATGCGGCCGTCAGCCAGCGCGCGCTCGGCCCAGCCGAACACGTCGTGCTCGCGCAGCTTCGCCAGACTCGAGGCGCCGAGCCCGTGCAAGAGATAGAAGTCGATCGAATCGAGCTGCAGTCGCTCGAGTTGCTCGCTCAGCAGGCGCTCGGGGTCGTCACGGCCCTCGACCATCCAGACGGGCAGCTTGGTGGCGACCTTCACGCGGCGGCGCAACTCGGCGCGCCCCTGCTCGCCCGGTCCATAGAGGTCGGCCGCGACGCTGCGCAAGGCGCGGCCGAGCCACGGCTCGCTCTCGCCGCCGTGATAGACATACGCGGTGTCGACGTAGTTGACGCCAGCCTCGACCGCCCGGCGCAGCATGGCGGTCGCCGTCTCCTCGTCGATGCGTGGCAGCGTCGTGTCGCCTGCCCCGGCGGCCTTCACCGGCAAACGCATCGCGCCAAAACCCAGCGCCGACGGGGCGAAGTCGATCCGCCCCAGCTTGCGATACTGCATGGACACTCCTCCTCTGCTGCTCCGACACCAACGTGGCGTGACGCGACCGCGTGCCCGCAGGTTCTTTCAGTCGGACTGTACTTCCGCGTCGTCTTGGTACCCGATTGCTTCGATCAGCAGCTGGAGCGACCCTACCGGACGACGCCAGACGACGCGTTCGCCGACGCGCCCGCCCTCCAGCACTCGGGCAAGCGGCGACACCCAGCTCACGAGCCCTTTGTCGGGCTCGGCCTCGTCTTCACCTACGATCGTGTAACACGAACGCGTGCCCGAGTCGTCGCGGACCGTGACGGTCGCTCCAAACCCTGCGACCGCGGCGTCGCGGCCCCGTGGCCCCCCAAGGAGCGCCGATTCGACGCGCACGTGGTAGTAGCGCAGGTCGCGTTCGACGTTGCGCAATCGATCGCGGGCCGCGTCGTCGGCGTCGGCGTGCGGGGCAAGCTCGACGCGCTGCGTCTCGAGCTCCGCGAGCCTTGTCTGCAACTGCACGAGCCCCTTCGCCGTCACGTAGTTCGGCTGCTCGCTGACGGGACGTGGCGGCAGCGGCTCGTCGGGGGCGTCGTCGTCTTCTTTGACGAACGCGCGACTCACTTCGCTGCGGAGCCGACAGAGACGGTGGCCACGACCGTCGGCGGATGCTCGAGCTGGCGCTTGACCTTGCACTGGTCCATGGCGCGCACGATCGCCTCGCGATACTTCTCAGGGAACCCCTCCGGCAATTCGAGGTCGATCTGGACCGTCGTCGCGAGCTTGGTCTCAGGGTCGCGCTCGCTCGCCAGCGTCAGACGGGCCCCCTCAGGGTCGACGCCACGCTGCTGCATAAAGCGCAGCGCGAAGAAGCCGGCGCAGGTGCCGAGCGACGCGAGGAACAGATCGTAGGGGCCCGGAGCCGAGCCGTCTCCTCCGGATTCGCGCGGCTGGTCGGTCTCGACGACCAGACCGTCGAACTCGGCCTGCACCTTGAGTCCGCCGGTGAACCTGATCTCCATCATCGCGCGCCGTCCGCCTTCCCATGCTTGTTCCAGGACCGATCAGTGCCCCAGTGTACACCGGCAGTCTGGACGGCTCCGCCGTGAAGCACCCGGCCCGGCACCCTGCCCGAGGGGTGCCAGCCCAAGCTTTGGCGCGGGGGGAGGGGCTGCGCGCGCGTCCGTCCGGTGTTAGGTGACCCGGCGCTGGCAGAAAATTGTAAATGCCCACTATCTGCCAGTGACCACCAACCTGCACCCCCGCACCCGTTCCGCCTCCCGGGCGAGCGCCCTAACCTTCGCTCATGTCGAACGATCACGGTTACCCCGGGCTCCGCGAACCGCTCGGCGACCCTCTCGTCGCCGCCGTCGAAGACGCACTCACGCTTGCCACCTACTCGTACGCCCGGCCCCGCCGTCACGACGCGCTCCTCACGCAGCAGCGAGTGCCGCAGTCGTGGGCCGCGTGGACCACACAGCCCGCGCTCTACGCGCTCCTCGACCGTATCGCCAGGTCCCGTCTGTCACGGCCTTCACAGCTGGCCGAAGCGCTCGGCCTGTCTCGAAGCACGGTGAGCCACGAGCTGCGCCGGCTCGAAGACAGGCGCCTCATCTATCGAAACGAGTTCGCCGTGCAGCGTTGGAGGGGCAAGATCCGACCGATCTTCAGCCCCACCGTCCAGGGCTACAACGCACTACGACAACTCAGGAACGTCCGGCGAGCGGCGGTCGACGAAGCGACAAGGGGCTGGAGCGACGAAGACAAGGTCCTGCTCGCCGAGCTCCTGCGTCGGCTCGCCGTCGGCGCCGCGGCGCCGACGGCTCCAGGATCCCCGCCGTCCCCCGACCCGCTGCGGCCCGACCGGCCGCTGACCGATCCGCCGCCGTCGCCTTACCCGCCGGCGCCCGACCCGCCGCCATCGCACGACCCGCCGGCCACCGACCCGTGGCCTGCGCCGCTCAAGCGCTCACCGGTCGCCGGGACCGGGCCGAACTCAGAGCGGAGAGTACGAGTCGCGCACGTCGGCCGACGGCACGGGCAGCCAGATCAACCCCTCGCGCGGATCGCCGAACGGCGCCGCGAGACCCTGCTGGAAGCGAGCGGCCGTCAGGGCGGCCGCCAGGGCGTCGAGCGAGTCGTGATCGAAGTACTCGTCCCACTCGAGGCCTGCGCGGCGCAAGGTGACGACCCTCAACCGCTGGCCCGCCCTGGTGGCCTTGTTGGGCGGCAGGCCGCCGAGGAGCGCCGCGAACGCGCCGTACGGATACACCTCGAGCACCGCCGGCGGACCTCCGAGCATGCCCGGCATGACCGCCTGCTCGGGGGCCTCGAAGCCGGCGCGCCGCAACCGGCGAAAGTAGTCGAAGCCGGCGCTCATCCAGTCGGGCAGGCGGGCCTCACCCGACGCGACGGCATCCTTCGAGGGGACCGGATAAAGCCTGATGCGGCGGGCGAGAAGCTCGCGGTCGCAGGCCCGCTGCCACGGCGCCGTCGGCGCCGTTTTGCCTTCGCGCGCCGCCGCGCCCGCCGGCCGCCGCCGCGGGCTCTTGAAGTCTTGCGGCGCGTCGATGCCCACCACGGCCGGCGCATGGCGCTCGATCCAGGCCATGATCGCGGTCACCTGGTCCGGCCGGCGATGGTCGGCCTCCATCCATTCGACGACGGTCCCAACGGTGGCCGAAGGGCGTCCGCCACGACCCGGCCTGCGCGTCATGCGCACCGCCACCGCCGTGCTCGGCCGCACCGCTGCCACATCGATGCCTATGACCACACTCGTATCCGTCATGCGCACGATTGTATCGTGCTAGAGTCGTTCGCCGCTCGACCCGCCGCGCTGGGTCTCGATGGCCGCTCCCACGACCCCGCCGGTGCGCTGCGGCCGGTGCGGGACCTATTGAACACCAGGGACTTTGACGAAGACACCGACGGCCTCGCCGCCCCGTGCGACCTTGCGGACTGGCTCGTCGCCAACGGATTGGCGACGCCCGGCCTGACGGTCGCAGCCGCCGGCCCGTCCGCGAGCCCACCCGCCGGCCCATCCGCCGACCCATCCGCCGGAGTGCATCCGATAGACTAACCGCCTTCACCCTGGTCGTCGGACTCGGAGGTGCTTCGTGAAACGGCCCCATCACGCCGGACGGACGCGCAGCGGAGGCCTGTCGCTCAACGTGTTCAGCGCGGCCGAGATCGACGACATCCACGTCGCCACGCTCGAGGTCCTCGAACAGCACCGGGGTCTTCGTCGAAGCGACGAGCCGCTCGACATCTTGAGCGACGGCGGCTGCCGCGTCGACCGCGAGACGCGCATCGTGCGCGATGCCGCCGCACGTGGTCGCCGACGCCCTCGCCGCCTGCCCGCCGAGCACGTGCCGGTACTGCGGTCGCATGCCCGACCGCGACTTCATGGTCGAGCCGGGCCGCGTCGGCTTCACCAACTTCGACGAGGGTATCATGTCATCGATCCGTACACCGGCGAGTATCGCGACCCGACCACGCCGACGTCGCCGATATCGCCCTCTCATCGACGCCTCAGCGACATCGACGGCTACGAGTCACTCCGTCGAGGGCCGCGACGTCCCGACGAGACGCTGGCCTTACGCGACCCGGCGCGCGCCCTTAAGAACACCACCAAACGGTGGACCGGCGGCTCTCACAAGTGCGACGTCGCAAGTCATCGTGGCCATGGGGCCGCGTCGCCGGCGGCGAAGACAAGCTGCGCGAACGGCCCTCTCTGCCTCGGGGTCGCCCGGTCAGCCCGCTCAAGACTACCCGCGACGCCGCCGAGGTCATCATCGGCGCCGCGCGCCGGCCTCCCCGACACCATCCTCTCCATGGCCATGGCCGGCGGCTCGGCGCCCGTCACGCTGGCCGGCACGCTGGTCACCACAACGCGAGGTACTGCCAGGGATCATGCTGGCACAGCTCACCGAACGGGGCTCGCCGATCATCTACGGCTCGTCCACCACCGCCATGGACCTGCGCTATGCCGTCGGCGTCGGTGGGCTCGCCCGAGCTCGCCCTGATCAGCGCCGCGGTCGCCCAGCTCGCCCAGCGTATCAGCTGCCCAGTTACATCGCCGGTGCGTATAGGCGATTCCAAGCTCAGTGACGCCCAGGCCGGTCACGAGAAGACCCTTACCGCTCTGATGGTGGCGCTGGCAGGCGCCAGCATCATCTACGGCGCGGGGATGATCGAGTCGGGTGTTACCTTCGATTGCGCGCAGCTCGTCTGGACAATGAATTCGCCGAGATGATCAAGTACATGGTCAGCGGCATCGCGATCGACGACGAGCACCTCGACCGTCGACGACATCCACGCGGTAGGCTCGTTCGGCGACTTCCTGTCGCTCGATTGCACCCTACCAGCACATGCGCGAGCGTCGCAGCCCAGCTGATCGACCGCCGCGTGCGCGACGAGTGGCAGGGCGACGGCGCGACCGACCTCTACATGCGCTCCCTGGCCAAGGCGCGCGAGATCCTCGAGCACCACGTGCCCGAGCCTCTCGACGCCGACATCGCCAAAGAGATGCGCGCCTTCGTGCTCAAGGCCGACCAGGAGAGGGGCGTCGGCTAGAGGCCCTCTCCGTCCCAGTAGTCGAGCTTCTCGATGCGCCCGATCAGGCCGGCGAAGCCGAAGCTGATCTTGTTGGAGCGCGGGTAGTAGCACAGGTCGTCGGCGATGCGGTCGCCGTAGGCCAGGTAGGTGATGCCGGCGACGCCGCCGCGGATGGCGTGAGCCACGCCGCTGCCCGGCGCGCGCACCACGACGCTGCCCACGCGCAACGGGTGTTCCTCGTCGCCGAGCAGGCAGACGCCGTCGCCGTCGAGCACGACGAAGGCCTCTTCTTCGGCGCTGTGCACGTGAGGCGGGCAGCCAAGCTTGCCGGCCGCGACCGTGACGAGCTGTGCCCCGCAGGTCCTGGCGCCGGCGGCACTGCCCAGGTCGCGCCGCAGCCGGTCGGTGTCGCCGACCGCCTTGGCCTGCCCGGCGACGTCGCGAGCGTTGACGATATGCCGTGGCCGCGCGCTCGGCGCGGCCGGCAACGGCAGCTCGCCGGCCGCGACCTCGCGAGCCCACGGATGCTCGCCGTCGCCGGCCGTCGCCCAGGTGTCGCCTATCCACGCGACGCCCGCCCGCGGCAGGTATCCCACCTCGGCGTGGACGTCGGGGCCCATGATCAGCACGTCGAGACCCTCGACCCCGGCGATCAACGTGTGCGCACGCGAGTGCGGCAGGTGGTCGATGAAGTCGCCGTGGCCGATGGCGAAGGTCTCGCCGCCCTGCCAGCTCAGGCCGGCGCCGCCGAGCACGTAGACGAGCTCCTCTTCGACGGCGTGCCCGTGGACGGGCGTCGCCCGCCGGCCGGGGTCGATGCGCACGCGCCGGAGTCCCGACTTCGTCGCTCCGGCGCCGATCCCCAGATCGGTCCACTCAGCGGCCAACGGTCCCCAGTCGGCGCGCCGGCGCGGACAGTCGTCCCAGTGCACGATCCCGTTCGCCGTCATGCTCGCTCCTTGTCGACAGCGCATAGCCTACCGCGCGCGCCGCGAAAACGGTGTTGCGAGACCACGTTCGGGGCATCACCCGCCTTGCCCATACCGCTGAGCCGGACACCTGGAGAGGTGGCATCGCCGGCCCTGCGGCACGGCCCTTGGACCCCCAAGGTGTGTGCGACGGTTGGCCGGACCGGCGCCACAGGCGGCGGTCGCTCACAAGGCGGCCGCTCAGCCAAAGAGAATGGGGCGGGTGGCGCTAAGCCATCCGCCCCATTCGCATGTCTCACGGTGCCCCGTGGCCGCGCCGGCCCCCGCCGATGCAAGCCTGGCGCCCCGCGGGCGATCACGGCCCGTCTACTTGACGGTCAGCGTGTTCGTGCCGAGCTTGGTCTGCTTGTTGCCGGCCGGATCGGTGGCCGCGGCGTGCACCTTGTACGTGCCCACCGCGAGGTTGCAGACGAACTTTACCTCGTGGAGCGCGCCCGTCGTGGCCTTGCCGACCACGAACACCTTGACGACCTCGTCCCTGGAGTTCAGCACGCGGATCGTGACCGCGGCGCTGTGGGCGAGGTTGTCGGTCACGCGATAGCCGATCGCCGCCGTGGCGCCCCTGGTCACCGTCGCGGCCGACGGCACGCGGATCGCGGGGCCGTGGGTGTCGAGTGTGATAGAGGCGAAGATCGTCGGCGAGGGCGCGCCGCTCAGGGCGGAATACGTCACGCTGACCGTCTTCAGGCCATCGCCCGTGGTCAGGTGCCAGGGCGACTTGCTCGACCAGTAGGGCTCGGCCTTGCCCGCCGGCGCGCCGGCGGCGACGTTGGCCAGCGTCATCTGCGTGACCACGCCGGTCTTTGCCTGGGCGAACAGCTTGAGGCTCGCGGTCTTGTCGCGCGTCCAGGCCGTGCCGCCGTCGATCGCGAGGCGCGCGTTCCAGGGCGTCAGCGTCGCCGTCCACAGATCGGCGATGCCGCCGTTGCGTTTGTCGGTCCACACGACCCGGTAGTCTGAGATCGTCGGCTGGGTCTGCGTGGCTGCCAGGGCAACGACCCTGAAGGGCTGCTGTAGCGACAGGTCGTAGCCACGCACGTCGAGCCCGGTCGTGGCGGAGCGCGCGTCGCTCCACACCACGAGGTCCTGATCGATCGCAGGCAGGTTCTGGTCGCCGGCCGCCGTGCAGACCGGAAACTCGCGGCTCGTGAGCAGGTCGTAGCCGTAGATGTCGGCGCCCGAGGTCGCGGCGTTGCGGGCGTCGCGCCAGACCACGGTGGTGCCGGCGATGGCCGGCTGGTCCTGGATGGCATCGTTGCGGCAGATCGGGAAGGTGTAGCCGTCGGCGTAGCCCCAGATGTCTGCGTCGTACTGTTTGTCGACCCACACCACCGTGTCGCCCGAGACGTCGGGCTCGATCTGGTCGTACGGCTGGTCACAGATCGGCGTGGCCGCCGAGACGGTGTCGGTCGTGGGATCGATGGTCGCGCCGTAGATGTCCCAGTTGCCGCTGCGATCGTCCTGCCAGACGACCCAGTCGCCCGAGATCCGCGGCGCCACCTGCTCCGCGGCGTTGGTGCAGATGGCGAGCGTCTTGCCGGTGGTCATGTCGTAGCCGTCGATGTCGGCGTCGCCGTTGCGGTGATCCTCCCAGACGACCAGCACGTGGTTGTCGGGCTGACCGGGATCGGTGTCGCTGACGCGCGGCCGGACCTGGTCGCCGGGGGCGGTGAGGACCGTGACCTTGCCGGGCAGCGTACCCGCCGCTCCGTCGCCGTAGTACACGTTCCAGTCGCCGCCGATCTGCTCTTGCCAGACGAGGTTCGTGCCCGACAGGTCGGGATCGATCTCGGCGATCTTGTCGGCGGTGACGGCAGAGGTCGCGGTGACCTGCGTCGCGCGCGCCGTGGCGACCGCGAACACGGCCGCCGCCAGCAACAGACAGGACGCAAGGACGACAGCGATCGTGAGCTTGGCCTTCATGGCCCCTCCTCCAGAAGGTCGCTTGGCCGGGTGGCGACCTATTCTATAGCGCGGGAAGGGCGGCGCGAGAGGCGGCGCGCAAACCGCCTGCACGTTGCGCTCCCCGGGTCGCAACCAGCACGGCTTGCCGGTATTCTGAGTAGCGAGGCAATCGATTCCTCGGAGGGCTCGCCATGGGGAAGACTATCCGCCAGCTCTGCTACGCCGTCGTCGTGCTCGCCGTGGGCCTCGTCTGGCTGTACCTGCCCTCGTTCGCGTTCTCGAAGAAGCTGCCGCCGCGCCCGTCCGCTACCGTCGCAGGCCGAGGCGTCGCAACTCGAGGTCGGCAAGTGCTCGCGCGTCGCCGCTCTCGACGGCACGCCACGGGTCGCCGCCCCAGGCTCGCGCCTGGGCATAGGTCATACTCTCGACGGCCCGCCGCGCCAGGTAGCGCGTCAGCGCAGGATCGGCTGGGTCGGCCGCCAGGGCTCGTCGCACGTCGTTGACCTCGCGGCGCCAGGGCAGCCGCAGCGGCAGGTAGAGCAGCAGACCGAGCGCCGTCTGACCGACGCCCAGCGCGATCCCGATGATCAGGCTGACGTGATGGATGGTGACTTTGGCCGAGGCGGCCTCGCTTTTGGCCGCGGCCGCCGTGCCGCCGAGCTGTTTGACGGCGCCGCCGAGCGAACCGCCCACCAAGGGGATGCTCGCCAGACCGCTGAGCGTGTCGGCCGTCTTCTGCAGGCCGTCGGCGGTGCGCACGACCGTGTCGCCCAACGTGCTCAGGTGCCCGATCTCGAGCGCCGCGGTCACCCCGATCACGATCCAGAAGACGACCCATGCCGCGACGGTGACGTCGAGCACGCGCACTCGGTGAGCGCTGAGAAACGGTGTCCGTGCCGTGTTCATGGGGGTCATCGTACCGCGCCGGAACGGTTGTGCCGGTCTATCGGCTCGGTGCGGCGGCTCGACGGCGGGGCGGCGGCAAAGCCGCCGCCCCGCCTGCTCGACACTCGACGGATGGCAGGCCGCGACAGGGGGGACCGTCGCGGCCAGGGACGGTAATGAGGGGGGTCAGGTCCCGTCCGTGAGCCGGTGGGTATGCATCCGTCGCGCGTAGGTTTCGCCGCCGCGGGTCCCGCTCCTTCGTGGATCTCGAGAGGGTCGCCAAGCGGCCCCGTCCGCCGCCTCGCACCGCCGGGCGAGGCACAGGACGCGCCATCCGCCGCGGCGACCGAGGGTCTACAATGGCGCAGGGTCGAGCCGCAAGAAGCCGCGTGAATCGCGAGGAGAAGAGATTGGCCGCAGGGGCGCCCTCACAGTCAGAGCTACGCGTGCGGCCCGGCCTTGCTCGCCGCATCGCGCGCGGCCTCGACACGTCTCGCTGGGACGTCGTTCTCGCCATCGGGCTCTGCCTCGCCGGTTTCGCCGTCGTGCTGCTTGGCTCGCACCTCTCGCCGCAGGTCAACCACCTCAACGCGCTCGGCGCCGTCCTCCTGCTGGCCATGACCCTGCCGCTGATCGTCGTGCGCAGCCATTCGTGGATCGCCTTCGCCGTGATCGCGGGCGCCTCGGTCCTCGGCGCCGTCTTCGACCAGAGCGCCATCAACGTCGGCTACGCCGGGGGCGCCGTCGCGCTGTTCTTCGTGGCCTCGCGCAGCGACATCTGGCACAGCCTGCTGGCCGGCATGCTGGCCTCGCTCACGCTGATCGCGATCTTCGGCATGCTGCTCTACCGGGGCAACGCCACGATCTGGATCGCCATCGCATCCTGGTTTGTGTTCTCCGCGGTGTGGCTGGTCGGCGTCGTGCTGCGCGCCTACCGCGAGAGCGTGCGCGAAGCCAGGGAGCGGGCCCGCGCCGAGCGCGAGCGGGCCGACCTCTACCTGCACGACCTCGAGATGCGCGCCCAGGAGGCCGTCGCCCTGGAGCGCAGCCGCCTGGCCCGCGAGCTGCACGACGTGGTCGGTCACGCGCTGAACGTCGTCGTGCTGCAGGCCGGCGCCGCGCAGCGCGTCTTCGACAAGCAGCCCGCCGCGGTGCGTGAGTCGCTCGGGTCGATCGAGTCGATCGGCCGGCAAGCGCTGCTCGACATCGAGCGTCTCCTCGGCATCTTGCGGGCCGACGCCGCCGACCGCGAGGAGCTCGGCCCCCAGCCCGGCATGGCCGAAGTAGGCGCGCTGGCAGCCCAGGTGCGCGAGGCCGGCGTCGAGGTGACGATCGACGACCAGTGCGCCGGCATCAGCCTGCCCTCCAGCCTCGACCGCTCCGGCTACCGGATCGTGCAGGAGGCCCTCACCAACACCCTCAAGCACGCCGGCAGCGGGGCCAAGGCGCGCGTGCGCCTGCGCTGCCTGGGCGACTGGTTCGAGATCGCCTGCACCGACGACGGCGGCGGCCGGCCGGCCGCCGACCAGTACAACCAGCGCCTGGGCGGCGGCCGCGGCCTGCTGGGCATGCGCGAGCGCGTCGCCCTGTTCGGCGGCGAGCTCGAACTCGGACCGCTGCCTGAGGGCGGGTTTCGCGTGACCGCCCGGCTGCCGCTCGAAGGTACGGGAACGTTACCGCGGGGCGTCGCCCCAGCCGGCGACGCGACGAGTGAAGGAGGCTGCGATGGCTGCTGACGAGACGATCCGCATCGTGCTGGTCGACGACGAGCAGATGGTGCGCCAGGGGCTGCGCATGATCCTTGAAAGCGAAGACGGCTTCGAGGTGGTCGGCGAGGCCGGCGACGGCGCGGCGGCGGTCGCCCAGGTGAAGCGGCTCGACCCCCACGTCGTGCTCATGGACATCCAGATGCCCGGCATGAACGGCCTCGACGCGACCCGCGAGATCGTCGCGCTGGGGCGCGACGACTCGTCGCGGGTGCTGGTGCTCACCACCTTCGACCTGGACGAGTACGTCTACGAGGCGCTGCGCGCCGGGGCGAGCGGCTTTCTGCTCAAGCGCACGCCCGCCGAAGACCTGATCGCCGGGGTGCGCGTCGTGGCCGCCGGCGAAGCGCTCCTCTCGCCGTCGGTCACCAAGCGGCTGATCGGCGAGTTCGCCCGGCGCCCGGCGGCCGACAGGCCGTCGCCCACGGCCCTCGACCAGCTCACCGACCGCGAACGCGAGGTGCTCGGACTGATCGCCCAGGGCCTGTCGAACCGCGAGATCGCCGAGACGCTCTTCTTGAGCGAGGGCACGGTCAAGACGCACATCAAGCGCATCTTCTTCAAGCTCGACCTGCGCGACCGCACGCAGGCCGTCATCCTCGCCTACAACATCGGCCTGGTGGCGCCGGCGGGCGGCTGAAGACCCTGGCCGTCGGCTGAGGACCGTGGCCGCCGACCCGGCGGCCACGGTCCAGCGCGCCGGCGTCCGATGACCGGCCCGCTCCGCAAGGGTCAGTGCGGCCCGCCTCTCAAGGGTCAACCCCGGCACGCCGCCGGGGAGAGGGAGACCCGCAACGTTCCCCCCAAAGGTGACGGTACGTTCACGCCGTAGCGAGACGCCGCGCCCGGCGCCGCTCTCTAGGCTGACGGCAAGCCCTGGAGAGGACCGGAGGATTTGATGGAGCCGATCGCCGCGCCCGCAGACCAAAGCCCGGACGGCATGCCGTTCCCGCTCGCCGAGATCGACCGCGTACTGGCCGCAGCCACCGGCCGCGAGCCTCCGGGCGTCCCCCCGCAGGGGACGAGAATCTCCCCCTGCGGGGCGACGACGCCCGACCGTCGGGCGGCTACGATGAGAGCAGGCTTGGAGGCAACGCCCAAGAAGAAGGCAGACATGTCGGAAGCCCATACGTCAGACGCCGCGGCGCCGGGGGCCGGCGGCTCAGGCCGCCCACCGCTCGCCCGCTTCTTCGGCGTCGTCACGCGCTCACAAAGCTGGCGCAACCTGCTGTACATCGCCCTCGAGTTCCCGCTGGGCCTGTTCTACTTCGTCTTCCTCACGACCTGCCTGGCGGTCGGCATCTCGCTCCTCATCATCTGGGTGGGCATCTTCGTGCTCGGGCTCACCGCCGCGTGCTGGTGGGCCTTCGCCGCCTTCGAGCGGGCGCTTGCCGACTCGCTGCTGGGCACGGACCTGCGCCCCTCGCCCCAACCGTGGCGCCGCGCAGGAGGCGCCTGGGCGCGCATCAAGGCACACTTCGGCTCAAGCGCCACCTGGAAGGACCTCGCCTTCCTGTTCATCAAGTTCCCGCTCGGTCTGTTCTCGTTCGTGGTCTCGATCACTCTGGCGGCGACGTCGCTGGCTCTGATCACGGCGCCGATCTACTACCGCTATTCGCAGTCCACCGACACGCACGGCGTCCTTCACCATGGCCTGAACTTCGGCGCCTGGTACGTCGACCGGCTCTGGCAGGCGCTCCTGCTGGTGCCGCTCGGCCTGCTCCTGGCGGTCGTGTCGTTCCACGTGTTCAACGGCCTCGCCGCCCTGTCGCGGACCGTGGCCCGCGGCCTGCTGCCGCGCGACACCGGACCGCGCCCGGCTTCATCCGCCTGGCTTGCGCCGGCGGCGTCGGCCTGGCCCGTACCCCCGGAGCCGGCCTGGCCCACACCCCCGGAGCCGCCACAACCGACCGCGCCGATCGTGCCCGTCGCGCCGTCCGCGGCGCCGGCGGGCGCGCCGGTCGCGTCACAGCCCTACGGCTGGGTCTACTACCCGCCGCCGCCCTCTGCGGCGCAGGCCTACCCGCCGCCGACCTACCCTCCGCCGCCCTACCCGCCGCCAGCGTCAACGCCGCCCCCGGCTGCGCCGCCGGCCACGCCCGACGCGCCCTGGACCCAATGGCCTCCTTTGTTCGGAGCGCCCCAGACCGCGCCGAAAAGCCCCAGCGCGCCGCCGAGCCCCGCGCCGCCGGAGACGACGGCCGACGAGCAATCCCCAGTGCCTGAGGAGGATCAGCCATGAGAACGTTGCGTCGCCCCCGCACGATGGTGGCCGCGGCGGCCGTCGCCCTCGCGCTCCTGGTGCTTGCCGCGCTGGCGCCCGCCCTCGCCGCGGCAGCACCGGCGAGCAGCGCCACGGGCAAGACCGTCGTGCGGTTTCAGGACTACACGCTGGCGCAGGGGCAGACGGTCCGCAGCGTCGTCGTCATCCGTGGCAATGCGATCATCGGCGGCACCGTCGCGAGGAGCGTCGTCGTGGTCGACGGGACCGCGACCATCGAGTCGACGGCTGTCATAGGCGCCGACCTGGCGGCTCAGGATTCCAGCATCGTCGTGGTCGGCGGCCGTCTGATCACCGAACCGGGCGCCACCATCCACGGCAAGACGGTGCGCGTCGCGGGCTTTGGCCTGGGCGGCTTGCTACAAGGCGCGGCGTCGGCTGCGGTGGTGCGGCCCATCGGGATCATCGTGGGCTGGTGGCAGCTGCTCTTCCTGCCGATCGTCGCCCTGGTCGTGGCGGCCCTGTTCCCGCGCGCCGTGACCCGGGTGAGCGACCGCGTCCATGCGAAGTTCTGGCCGTCGTTCGGCTGGGGGGTCGCCGGGTTGCTGGTCTCGGGGGTGCTCCTGGCCATTCTCGCCATCACCATCATCGGACTCATCCTCGTCGTGCCCGCCGGCCTCGCCCTGCCGGCCGTCCTGCTCTTCTGCTTCGTCGGCGCCGCCGCGCTGGTGGGCCGCCTGGTGCTGTCGTCGTCGCCACGCTACCGCGACAACGTCCTGGTGGCCGCCGTCGTGGGCGCCGCGCTCGTGAGCCTGGCGTCGCTGGTGCCGGTCATCGGCGGCTTGGCCGTTCTGGTGGCCACTCTGGCGGGCTTCGGCGCCGCGCTCTCGCTCGTCAACGAATGGCGCCTGGCCCGCCGGTCCACCGCGGTGCCGGCCGCCGGTGGGCCGCCCCCCGGCTGGACTCCGCCGGACTGGGCACCGCAGCCTCCGACATGGACACCGCAGCCTCCGCCCGGCTGGAGCTGGTCGCCGCAGCAGGGATGGGTGCCACCCGCGGCTGAAGGCGCGAGTGCGCCCCAGGCGGGCGTGACCGCGAGTGCGCCTGAGGCTGGCGCAGCCGACGCGAGCGCGAGCGTGAGCGGGGGCGCGGGCGCGCCACACACCGACCCGCCCGCCGGCGACGCGGCCTCACAAGGATCCGCGGGGCCCCTGGCCCCGTAAGGCGCGAGCGGCGGGGGCGGCGAGTCCTTGGACTCGCCGCCCCCGCCGCCCTCGGTCAAGGCGAGAGGCGTCCGAGCTCGAGCCGCAGCGCCGCCTCGAGATCGGGGTAGCGCAGCGCGAGACCGGCCTTCTCCAAACGCTCCGACACGACACGCTGTCCGCCGAGCAGCATCACCTCGCCCATCTCGCCAAACGCCGCGCGCACGGCCGCCGCGGGCAACGGCAGCACCGCCGGGCGGCGCAACACCCGTCCGAGCGTCGTGGCGAACTCGCGGTTGGTCACCGGCTCGGGGCTCGTCAGGTTCACGACCCCGTCGACGGTCGGCGCGTAGAGCAGGTCGCCGACGCCGCCGATCAGGTCGTCGAGCTCGATCCAGCTCAGCCACTGGTCGCCGCTGCCGACCGGGCCGCCCGCGCCGGCGCGAAAGGCCGGCAGCAGGTTCCCGAGAATGCCGCCGCCCGCCGTGATGACGACCCCGAAGCGCATGGGCACGACCCTGATGCCGGCGCCGCTCGCCGCGGCGAGCGGCGCCTCCCACGCGCGGCAGACGTCGGCCAGAAAGTCCGCGCCGCCCGTGCTCGACTCGGTCAGCACGGTGTCGCCGCGGCCGGCGCCGTAGTAGCCCACGGCCGACGCCGACAGCAGTGCTCGAGGCGGGTGCGCCATGGCGGCCACGGTGCTCGCCAGCAGCGTCGTGCCTTCGCGACGGCTGGCCATGACGCGCTCCTTGCGCGCCGCGGTCCAGCGGTGACCGATGTTCTCGCCGGCCAGGTGCACGACGGCGTCGAGGCCGTCGAGCGCCGCCGCGGCGAGCCTGCCGGCGCCCGGGTCCCAGACGACGTCGCCCGCCCGCTCCGGCGCGCCGCGGCCGATGCGCGTGACGGCATGCCCGCCGCTCTCGAGAAAGGCGGTGAGCTGGCTGCCGATCGCGCCTCCGGCGCCGGTCACCCCGACGCGCAGCCGGGGCTCGGCGGCGTGCGCGGCGTGGCGCGTGAGGTCGGCGAGGGTGCGTTCGTGGCGAAAGCGAAAGAGGCGCTCGAGCATGCCGCGCACGGGTGAGCCCGCGACCACGTCGCCGGCCGTGCCGAGCGGCAGGCGAAACTCGACGTGGTCTTCGATCACGCAGCGGTCGGGGCCGGCCGGCAGAAAGGAGTGCGTGTGCTCCCACGCCTCGAAGGGACCGTGGAGCTGGCGGTCGCTGAAGCGCCGCCCCGGCTCGGCGTCGCCGTGAGCGGCCACCCAGCGCCCATGCAGCGGCCCGCTGTTGTACTCGAACACCAGGGTGCCGTGGTGCTCCAGGTCGCCGCTGCGCTCGATGACGCGCGTGCGCTGCCAGGGCGGGCTGAGCCGCTCGAACGAGCCCGGCCGCGCGTGCCAGGCGTAGACCTGGTCGGCGGAAAACGGGACGGTGCTGCGCCACTCGAACACGGTCATCGGGTGCCTCCCGGGTAGAACGCCGGTGCGGGGCCGGCGGAGCATGACGGGCCTGCGACCGCGCCGCGCTTGTGAGCCGATCGGTCGGTCGGGGTTCTACCCCGCGGCCCCGGTGTTTGGAACGCCTCATGCCCGCAACGCGCGAGCGTGGACTCAGCGTCCCCGGGGAACCATCGCCACGACGGCGCCGGCAAGCGGACCACCTGCCGCAAGCCGTCGGCCCGGCCGACGAGATCGAATCGACGAGATCAGAAAACGAGGTCCCAGGTCCTATGTCAGAGAAAGCCACGTTCGCAGCGGGGTGCTTTTGGGGGGTCGAGGAGCGCTTTCGCAAGCTGCCCGGGGTCGAAGACGCCGAAGCCGGCTACACCGGCGGCTCGAAGCCCGACCCGACCTACCACGACGTCTGCACCGACAAGACCGGTCATGCCGAGGCCGTACGCGTCACCTTCGATCCCGAGGTGATCTCGTACGAGCAGCTGGTGACGGCCTTTTTCGCCATGCACGACCCCACCACCCGCGACCGCCAGGGGCCCGACGTCGGCAAGCAGTACCGCTCTGCGATCTTCACCGAGTCGCCCGAGCAGGATCAGACGGCGCGCGCCGTGCTCGCCGATCTGCAGGCCGACCCCGAGCGCCGGCGACCGATCGTCACCGAGATCGTGCCGGCGACCACCTTCTACCGCGCCGAGGACTACCACCAGCGCTACAACGAAAAGCACCAGCGCGCGCGCTTCGCCACCCAGCACACGCACGTTCCTGTCCGACCTTCCCGTGGGCGAGTTCCTCGAGATCCACGCCCGGGTGCGCTCAGAGGGCGGCAAGCACGCCGAAAGCATGATCGCCGACACCATCGACTTCGCCAACCAGCTCACGGGCGAGGCGATCGGGCTCGACGTGCGCATGACGGAGCTGTCGGGCGGCCAGACCCTGTTCGCTGCTGATCGCCGACGCCACGATCATCTGCGACACCCCCATCGTGTTGCTCGATGAGGTCGAGAACGCGGGCATCGACCGCTCTCGATGTCTCGAGCTGCTGCGTCGCCAGCGCAAGATCTTCATCTTCGTCACCCACGACCCCCGCATCGCCCTGCTCTCCGACTTTCGCATCGTCATCAGCGAGGGCCGCATCATGAAGATCCTGGGCACCAACGCCGCGGAGCGCGAGCTGGCGACCCGGGTCACAAAGCTCGACGACGTGCTCTCGAGCCTGCGCGACAAGCTGCGCCTCGGTCTTTCGCTGACCGGCGACGAGCTCCAGGGGGTCCTGGCATGAAGCTCGCCATCGCCGCGGGACCGGCCACGACCGGCAAGACGTCGGTGCTGCGCCACGCCATCCGCAAGCTGCTCGACCACGGGGAGCGCGTGGCGTTCCTCAAGATCGACGTGCAGTTCGCCGAAGAGGACGAGCTGCTCGCCAAAGAGTTCGGCATCCCCACCCGCAAGCTCTACTCCGGTGAGCTCTGCCCCGACCACTGCAGCGTGATGGTACTGGGCGACGCCATGGAGTGGGCCGACAAGCAGGGCTGCAACATCCTGCTGGTCGAGACGGCCGGCCTGTGCCTGCGCTGCGCGCCCTACGTCGACGGCGGCCTCGGCATCTGCGTGCTCGAGGCGACCAGCGGCATGAACCTGCCGCTCTAAGGTCGGCCCCATCCTCTCGCTGGCCGACGTCTGCGTCGTGACCAAGGGCGACCTCGTCTCACAAGCCGAGCGCGAGGTCTTTCGGGCGCGCATCCAGGACGTCTCGCCGCTTCACTTTTTAGAACGCACGGGGAGGCGGCAAGGCGTCTCGTGCGGCCGCCCGATCACCCACCGCGGCATGGTGCAAAGCGTCGACCTGCTCACCGGCGTCATCGTCTGGTGCGTCACCGGACCGCCGCACCCCCGCTGACCGCCCGCGCCCCCGGGCGCCGCTAAGACTAGGCAGCCGGCGGCCTCCCAGCGCACGGGACGGGCGGCTGGCGGCCTCCTTGCGCTCCGGACGGCGCTCGCCGGCCGCCCCCCAGTTCTTCATGTAATCGTCTTCAGCCTGGGAATACTGTCGGCCGACGCCATACAAGTGTTTGTTGATAGGTTTACTGAGGTTATACTACGGACTGGAGACCAGACCACCGACATGGAGAGGCCACTATGACCTACGCAGAGAACATCTCAGACCTGATCGGAGGCACGCCGCTCGTCAAGCTGCAGGCGCTCTCAAAGGACTCGGGCGCGACCATCCTCGGCAAGCTCGAGTCGCTCAACCCCGGCGGCAGCGTCAAGGACCGCATCGGGCTCTCGATGATCCTCGCCGCCGAGAAGGCCGGTCAGATCACCCCCGGCAGATCGACCCTGATCGAGCCGACCAGCGGCAACACCGGCATCGCCCTGGCGATGGTCGCCGCGGCTCGTGGCTACCGACTTATCCTGACGATGCCTGACACGATGACCGTCGAGCGCCGCTCACTTCTCAAGGCGTACGGCGCCGAGCTCGTGCTCACGCCGGGCGCCAAGGGCATGCCGGGCGCCATCGCCGCCGCCGAGGAGCTTCTGGCCGAGCACCCCGGCGCCTTCATGCCGCAGCAGTTCGAAAACCCGGCCAACCCCGAGGTCCATCGCCAGACCACGGCTGAAGAGGTCTGGAAGGACACCGACGGCAAGATCGACATCTTCCTCGCCGCCGTGGGCACCGGCGGCACTGTGACCGGCGTGGGCGAGATCGCTCAAGCAGCGCAAGCCCGACGTGAAGGTCTACGCGGCCGAGCCGGCCGCCTCGCCGGTCCTGTCGGGTGGCCAGCCCGGGCCCCACAAGATCCAGGGCACCGGCGCCGGCTTCGTCCCCAAGGTGCTGGATACCGAGATCTACGACGAAGTCATCAAGGTCGGCAACGACGAGGCCATCGAGACGGCGCGCCGCCTGGCTCACGACGAGGGCATCCTCGTCGGCATCTCGGCCGGAGCCAACGCCTGGGCGGCCTGGGAAGTGGGCCGGCGGCCCGAGAACAGGGGCAAGCTGATCGTCACCGTCCTGTGCGACACCGGCGAGCGCTACCTGTCGAGCGTGCTCTTCGCCGAGCCCGAGGTGCAGACCGCAGATGCGGCCAAGATCTAGGGCCGCTACACTGACAAGCACTGACCAAAAGCGCGGCGGGGATGACCCGCCGCGCTTTTGGGGAATGATGCCGGCGCGGCACCCGTGGGAACGGGGCTGACGGCCAAGACGACATCGAGCGGTGCGAACGTGGAGATCGACATGGAAGCTGGCGGCCTGCCCAAGCCCGGCACCGATGCCCTCAAGCCCGGCGTCGACGCCCCCTTAGACCAGGCGGCCATCGTCGCGTGGTTGCGCGAAGACGACCCCCGGCGCCTCGAGCAGCTCTGGCGCGCGGCCGACGACACCCGGCGGCGCAACGTGGGCGACGAGGTCCACCTGCGCGGCCTGATCGAGCTGTCGAACTACTGCGTGCGCGCCTGCGGCTACTGCGGTCTGCGAGCGGCCAACCGCGAGATCGAGCGCTACCGCATGAGCGCCGCCGAGATCCTCGAGTGCGCCGGCAAGGCCAAGGAGTACGGCTACGGCACGGTCGTGCTGCAGTCGGGCGAGGACTACGGCATCCACGCCGACTGGATGGCCGACGTCGTGACCCGCATCAAAGACGAGGTCGGGCTGGCCGTCACGCTGAGTCTGGGCGAGCGCCCCGACGCCGATCTCGAGCTCTGGCGGGCCGCCGGCGCCGACCGCTACCTGCTGCGCTTCGAGACCTCCGACGACGCCCTTTACAAGCTCATCCACCCCGACCTGCCGGGGCGTCCCTCCGACCGCTTCGCCATTCTGCGCACGCTGCGCCGCCTGGGCTACGAGCCCGGCAGCGGCATCATGGTCGGCATCCCGGGACAGACCTGGGACAGCGTCGCCGACGACATCACCGCGTTCCGCGACCTCGACCTCGACATGATCGGCGTCGGCCCCTACATCTCGCACCCCGCGACGCCGCTCGGCGACCTCTCGTGGGCGCGCGAGATCGCGCCCGGCGAGCAGATCCCCAGCGATGAGCTCACGGTCTACAAGGTCGTGGCGCTCACGCGCCTGGTCTGCCCCGAGGCGAACATCCCGAGCACGACGGCGCTCGCCACGATCAACAAGATCGACGGGCGCGAGCAGGGACTGCAGCGCGGCGCCAACATCGTCATGCCCAACCTCACGCCGCCCGAGTACCGCGTGCGCTACGAGATCTACCCCGACAAGGCCTGCGTGAACGAGACCGCCGAGATGTGCCGCGGCTGCCTGCAGGGCCGCATCGAGGCGATCGGCCGCGAGGTCGGCAGCGGGCCTGGGGGACGCCGGCGCGCCTGAACGGCGGTAACGAACGAGGGTGCTCGCCGGCTGCGTTGCAGCCGGCGAGCACCCTCGTTCCACGTTACGAAGGCGTCGCCTATTTGGCGTGCTTCTTGGCGCCGAAGGCGTGCTTGAGCTGCTCTTCCTGCTCCGCAGTGAGGTTGGAGCGCACCAGCTTGGCGCCCGTGCCCTGCACGGCGGCCATGAACTTGTCTTCGGTCATCTGGCTGATGAGCAGGAACCAGCCGGCCTTGCCGGCCGGTACGGCGTCGCCCATCTGCTGCAGGACCTGCTGGTCGATGCCCGTCTTGCCGAGCTTGCCGAACAGGGCGCCCCAGGCGGCGCCGATGGCGAGGCCGAGGAAGGGCACGAAGAACAGCAGGCCGAAGAGCATGCCCCAGAAGGCCCCGCCCATGGCGCCCGCGCCAACGAGGTTGTGACCGTGCTTGACGTGCGGCTTGCCATCAGGGTCACGCACGACCTCGGCGGCGTCTTGCAGCTGGACGATCATGTCCTTCTGCATGTCGGCCAGTTTCAGGCCGAAAGCGTCGGCTTCGGCTTCGTTCTCGAAGCCCAGGACCATCAGTTCACTCATGTGCGCTTCCTCTCTCGGGGTGACCGTGCCGTTACCCTATCAACGGCACAACGGACGCCCGTCCGGGCTCGTTCAAGCGACGCACGGTTGCAGATACGCGGGGCCGACAGGCATCGACCTCGTCGTCGAACCATCGTTCCCGGCCCACGGCTCAGGCTTTCTGGCTGCGCACCTTACGCCGCACGCGCTCGATCCACAGGGGATCGAAGAAGAAGAAGACGGAGAGTCACACCCACCCGAGCCGCTCACGTCGGCAGATGGCGGCGGCGTTCATACCCCAGGCCGGTCACTCCGCCTCGGGGTGGGCTCGACCGACGGCAGACCGTCCAGACGAATCTGCAGCGGCGCGCGGCGGCTTGCGGGCGCCAAGGCTAGCAGATCGCGGAGCAGGCGCTCGAGGCGGCGGCGCACCTGGACGTACTTCGCTCCCATCTCGATGAGCTCGTCGACGGCCAGACCGACGTACTCCTCCCAGGCCGGCAGGGGCAGGAGCACCCGCGCGTTGCCGGCGGGCCCAGTGATCTCGCCCACATCGAGGTCGCGCGCGACCAGCATGCGCAGCAAGCCCTCCTCGCTGTCGAGGACCTGCACCGCCGTGGTCGGGTCGTTGATGCCCGACGACAAGGCGCGCAGCGCAATGTCGGCAAGCACGCGGAACGGCAGCGTGGGGTCCTGCTCGAACGTGCGTTCCGCGCCGGTGCGGATCGCCCTCCGCACCGTTGCGTCGAGCGCCGCGCCGGCCTCTCCGTGAACGACCGCCACGGGCGCTTGCCGCTGGACGGTCTCGCCGATGGCGACCACGAACTCGACCACGGCGTCACCCTCGCGAGCGCCGTCGATGATGCGCGGCACGTCGATGGCCTGGATCACGCCCGGCGAGTCGCTCCAGACCACGTCGTGTCGGCCGGCGGGCAGACCGCGCGCGCCTGGCTTCTTGCCGTCGTCGTTCAGCGGTCTGTCCGGATACACGCCGTCGAGGACCCGACGCCCGCGCTGGCCGACCTGGGCGAGGGTCGAGGCCAGCTGGATGGAGCCAAAGGCGCGCATCTGCAAGGCGCGAAACAGGAGGACCGCCACGAGCAACAGCACGACGGTGACGATCGGGATCAGCCCCGTTACGTTGTCGAGCCGTCCAAGGCTGAACGCGGCGACGAAGCAGTAGACGATCATGCCCAGGTAGAACCCGAACGCGTGCCAGACGACCGGCGAGCTGTGGAAGAGATTGAGCCGCGGCGTGAAGGCGGTCGAGCCGAACTCCACGACCAGGAACAGCAGCGAGAAGACGACCCCGATGAAGGGGATGAGACCCGCCCCCACGGCGAACAGCATCTGGGCGGTCTCACCGCGCGACACCGTGAACCACACGGGGATCCGCGGCACAAGCAGTCCTGCCGCACAGCCTATGACGACGTAGCCCAGCTGAGTAAGGCCTACCCGCAGACGGCGACGCCGCCTAAGGCCCTGGCCGAGCCTGCGCACCGGTCGCCTCTCCGCGTACGCACTGCCGCCGGGCAGCGCACTTAGAGACACTCTCCCTCCTCTCGCTGGCGAGCAGCCGACACGCTTTGCCGGCGAAAGCCAGCGCCGAGCGGAGGGAGCTCCCGAACGAGGTCTCATGCTATCCGCCGGTCAACGTTGACCGGCGTGCGGAGGGGGTGCTGTCAGATGAGCGTAGAGCGCCTGAGGACGAGGCTGAACGAGCCGAGTCGATTGGAGCCCTTCAGGACCATGCTGTCGTCGCCCCTGCGGTAGTCAAACGACAGGTGCGCGCCTACCTGGTCGGCCAACTTCTTGATGATCGCACCCTGTGGCCCGAGGGCGTCGTAGTCGATCACGAGCTTGCCGTTGCTGACCTTGCCGGGCAGCGACTGACGCGACGCGCCGACCTTGTTGGCGAAGACGATCATGAACGCGTTCTCCTGGCGCGTGATCACCACCTTGTCTGACGCGTTGCCGGCGTACGCCCACGTGCCCACGAACTTCTGCGGGTCGACCGCCGGGAACAGGCGCGGCACCGCGACCACCGCGAGCAACGCGGCCACCACCACGACGATCGCCGCGATCATGACGGCCTTGAAGGCGCTCGAGTGGGGCGCGCTCGCCCTGACGGGCGCACCGGCCGCGGGCGGCGGGACGGCCCTGGCGCCCTGCGGCCTGCAGGCCGGCGGGTCGTACCAGTTGGCGCTGCCCTCGAACGGCGATGGGGGCGAGACCACAGGCTGCACGGGCGGCGGCGGGGGCGGCGCGACCACCACGGCGGTGCCGCAGGTGGTGCAGTGCGTCGCGCCTTCGCGCAATCCGGTGCCACAAACGGCGCAAAGCGCCACAGCCGTCTCCTGAGTTCGCTTACGAATACCGTAGGGAGGTATCGGACGGTCGGCCGCCGACCTGAAATCGGCGCGGGCACAAGGGCAGCGGTGAGCCACACCGATCGGGCGGGCGCGCGTTCGCGGCAGGCGCCCGGCGAACGACCCGCCGAGCGCACCGCGACGGCGCACCGCAGTCGGTCAGGACTGGCCCGTCTCCCGCTTGAACTTGTCGAGAAAGGCGGCGAACTCGCGATCGATATCGTCGCCGGCCGGGAGGCCGGCCGGCGGCTCCGGGGCGACGCCGGTCGCCGGCGCGGCGGGCGCGGCAGCGGAGGCACTTGGGTCGTCGGCGTGCTCGACGCCGACGTCGGTCTCGCCCGACTCGTCTTCGCCGACGCTGTCGCCGGGGTCGTCGCCGCCGCCGCCGTGCGCGGCCGTGCGGCCGTCCCTGATGGCGACCAGGGTGTCGACCACCCAGGGGCCTGCGTCGCGATCGCGCAGGCTCATCGTGAGACGCCCGACTGCCGGCTCGCCGATGTGGATCAGCGTCTCCGAGGCAGCCCGCTTGAGCCGCTCGTCGGCCCCGCCCTCGAGGACCTCGACGAGCCCCAGCACGAGGTCGCCCAACGCCATGGCGTCGAGGATCGCGGCAGCATTCCCGGCGCGCGGCGGCACGTTGGGGTTGCGGGTCGCCGCTTCGAGCAGCGCGCCCACGGCGCCGGCCACCGAGATGATGTCGCTCAGGCGCAGCTCCGGCGGCGCGTCGCCGAGTACCGCGGTGAGCAGCGCCTCGACGACGCCGGGTCCGCGGCGGGCAAGCTTGCGGGCGACCTGGTCGAGGAGCGGCCGGCTGGTCGGGCCGGGCGGCAGGTCGAGGAGCGTAACGAGTACATCGTCGCCTGAGTCGTCGTCGATCTCGTCGATGAAGTCGTCGAGTTGCTCGACGGCATAGTCCCGCGCGTCGTCGTCGCCGTGTTCGAGCGCGTCGTCGAACGCGTCGACGAGCTGCCGGGCGACCTGTGCATCAGCGTCCATGCCCGCATCGTACCGAGCCGGGGGGCAGCCGTCACGTTGCCGCGCGCGGAGCCGGTGCGGCGGCGGTGTGATCGCCCGGACCGGCGAGCGGCCGTCACGTCGCCGCGCGCGAGCCGGGGCGGCGGGTGACCGTCGGCGGGCCGCCGCGCCTCAGGCGACCCTCAGATGTCCGATTCGCGCGGCGCCCCGGCGGTCGGGATGTCCGCGGGCAGCTCGCCGGTCTCGAAGAAGGCGCGGTAGACGAGGCCGGCGATCACGCCGCCGACGATCGGGAAGACGATGAAGACCCAGAGCTGGCTGAGCGCCCAGCCGCGCACGAACAGGGCCGGCCCCAGACTGCGGGCCGGGTTCACCGACGTGTTGTCGACCGGGATGCTGATCAGGTGGATCAGCGTCAGCGTGAGACCGATGGCCAGCGGCGCCAGCGCCTTGGGCGCGCGCGGGTGGGTGGCGCCGTGGATGATGAGCACGAAGAAGAAGGTGAGCACGACCTCGGTGACGATCACCGCCGCGAGCGAATACCCGCCGGGCGAGTGCGCTCCGTAGCCGTTGGAGCCGAAGCCGCCGCTCAGGCTGAAGCCGGCCCTGCCCTTGGCTATGACATAGAGCACGGCCGCCGCGGCGATGGCGGCAAGCAGCTGCGCCACGACATACGCGATCAGGTCACTCGCCGGAAAGCGCTTGCCCGCCCACAGACCGATCGAGATCGCCGGGTTCAGGTGCGCGCCCGAGATCGGACCGAACGCGTAGGCCATCGTCAACACGGTAAGCCCGAAGGCGAGGGCGACCCCCACAAAGCCGATGCCGATGTTGCCGAGGCCGGGGCCGCCGCTGAACTTGGCGGCCAGTACGGCGGCGCCGACGCCGCCGAACACGAGCCAGAAGGTGCCGATGAACTCGGCGGCGGCGCGTTTGCTCAGAGACATGACCCATCCTTTGTAGAACGGCATACAAAGCGGTAGCTATGCCCGCCTCCCCGCGTCTGGGAACCGTCCGCTCACCCGGCAGGCTCCCGCGAAAGGCGGCAGGCTCCCCGCGAAAGGTGTATGGCCGCGGAGCGCGGGCTATGCTAGAAGCGGACGAGATGTTCGGGCGCGCGAGGCGCGTCAGGGGCGCGGGCGCGCAAGGCGCAGGCGCCCGGCAACCACGGAGACGACATGCCGCTCGGAGGTTTTTGCGAGGTCTGCGACCGCTGGGTGTGGCTCACGCCCTACGGCGCCTGCGAGAACGGCCACCCCCCCACCAAGGTGCGCGACGTGCAGCAGCTCAAGGCGAGCACGTCGGTGGGCGTCGCGCCCTACGAGGGCGACTACGCGCCGTTCTCGCCGGGCAAGGCGCGCTTTCGCTTCTGGTGGCGCCATTCGCTGTGGATCGGCTGGACCTTCACCTTGGGCTTCTTCAACTGGCTGGGCTTCGTCTACATCGGCATCCGGGCCCGTCATGCCGCCTGGACCATCGCCGGCTTTGCCTACCTCATCCCGCTCATCCTCACCCTGGCCTCGATCGGCACGCCGCTGTTTCGTGGCTTCGCGGTGCTGCAGCTGTTCGTCTCGGCCGCCTCGGTGGCCCACGCGCTGTACCTGCGTCCCTACTACCGCGCCCTGATGTTCGGCGACGCGCCGCGCACCTCGCTGCCGGCGCCGCCCCAAGACCCGCGCCTGCTGCCGCCGGCCGAGCGCCCGCCGCTGCCGCGCGGGATCGACGACGCGGCGGGCGAGGTCATCCTCGCCGCCCGCCGTCAGGTCGACGCCCTTCGCGCCACGGCCGGCACGATCGGCAAGCGCGGCGTGCAGGACAAGGTGGTGCAGCTCAGCCGCACCGCCGATCAGATCCTCGACGAGCTGGCCACCAAACCGCGCAAGGTCGACGCGGCGCGCAGCTTCCTGACCTACTACTTAGACGCCGCGCAGCGCATCGTCGAGGGCTACGCGCAACTGTCGGCGCGGCCCACCACCTCGCCCGACGTGGCGCGCGCCCTGGCGCGCGCCGAGGCCTCGCTCGACAGCGTGCAGACGGCCTTCGACCGGCAGCTCGACGGTGTGCTCGAAGACCGCGTGCTCGACCTCGAAAGCGAGATCGAGCTGCTCGAAAAGACCGTCCACATGGACGACTACTACAGCCAGACCGGCGGGCTGGAGACCTAGGGCCCGGACCGGGGCGAACGCCCCGCGCCACGGCCGCCGCCCACGCCGGGCCCGGGTGTAGACTCGGCCGGAGCGCGGAGCAGGTGCAGCGCATGTTCGGCGATCGCCGCCGCGGGTACTTGAGAGAGACCCGAGGGCGCTTCAGCCAGACTGGGAGACGTTGATGACCGACGAGTTCGAGCGCGACCAGACAGGGCACGACCAGTCCGTCGACACCCAGGCGCCGCTGCCGGCGGTGCCGGCAGTCCCCGCGCCGCCCGACGTAAGCGACACGGCGGGCGCGACCAGCGCCGCGGCGCCGGTCGCCGGACCGCTGACCGCGGCCGACAAGGCTCACATCGCCGAGATCGTCGGCGGCGTCGACGTGACCGACTCGACCTCGGTCATCTCGTACGGCCTGCCGGCGCAGAGCCGCATCGCGACCTTCGCCGACTCGCTGCTGGGCGACGTGCGCAACAAAGACGCCGGCGCCGGCGGCGAAGCCCTGAACGAGTTGCTCAAGAAGGTCCGCGAGCTCGACGTCGACGCCCTCTCGCCATCGGGCAAGACGCGACTGCCGATCGTCGGGCGCTTCGGCAACGCTTTCAACCGCTTCGCCGGCAAGTACCAGAAGGTGGCCGGCAGCATCGACCGCATCGTCGACGCGCTCGAACGTTCGCGCATGGGGCTGCTCAAAGACATCACCGTGCTCGACAAGATGTTCGAGCTCAACCTCGAGTACTTGAAGCAGCTCGACGTCTACATCGCGGCCGGCGAGCAGGTGCTCGAAGAGCTCAACACCAAGCGGCTGCCGGAGCTCGACGTCGAGGCGCGCACCTCGGGCGACCCCATGGCGGCCCAGCGTCTGGCCGACTTCCAGCAGGCCGTCACCCGCTTCGAGCGGCGCCTCTACGACCTCAAGCTGACGCGCACGATCGCCGTGCAGACGGCGCCCCAGATCCGCCTCATCCAAGGCTCCGACCACGACCTGGTCGAGAAGATCCAGAGCTCCATCCTGACCACTGTGCCGCTCTGGAAGAACCAGATCGTCATCGCCATCAGCCTCTACCGCCAGCAGAAGGCGCTCGAGCTCCAGCAGCAGGTCACCAAGACCACCAACGAGCTGCTGGCCAAGAACGCCGAGCTGCTGCGCGAGGGCCAGGCCAAGGTCGGCCGCGAGGTCGAACGCGGCGTGGTCGACGTCGAGACGCTGCGCAAGGTCAACTCCGACCTGATCGCCACCCTCGAAGAGACGATCCGCATCCAGGACGAGGGGCGCCAGAAGCGCCTGCAGGCCGAGAGCGAGATCGTCCAGCTGCAGGGCGAGCTGCGCCACAAGCTGATCGAGCTGCGCGGCCAGGTGCCGCAGATCTCGCCGCCCGACGAGCCCCTGCTGCCCCGCGGGAACGATTAGGCAGACGCCGGGGGCTCGCCGCGAGGCGGCTCGCCGGCCACCACGCGCAGCGTAGCCAGCGTGAAGTCGCGCGGGCCGTGGATCAGCACGCCGCGCTGCGCCACCTCGACCAGGTAGGCCACCGTCTCGTCAGAGATCTCCTCGCCCGGACCGAGCACGGGTATGCCGGGCGGGTAGGGCACGACCATCTCGGCGCTCACCCGGCCGGCGCACTCCGCCAGGGGCAGCACCTCGGCGGGACCGAAGAAGGCCTCGCGCGGGCTGCAGAGTTGCCGCGTGAAGAGCGGCAATGGCGGCGGCGCGAGAGTTGCCGCTTTCTTGCCGCTCTGGTTGACCGCACCGGCGGCGCCGGTGCGGTCAACATCGGCCGCCGCCTCGGCGGCCACCCCGGCGACGACGTCCACCAGCCGATCGACCGTCGCAGGCGAATCGCCGAACGTGATGTTGACGACCACGTTGTGGGGGTCGGCGGCCTCGATGGCGACGGCGTGGTCGGCGCGCAGCCGCCGTTCGAGCTCGTAGCCCGAAAGGCCGAGCGCGGCCAGCGACAGGGTGAGGCGCACGGGGTCGAAGGCGACGGAGCCCGGCTGCCGCGCGTCGTCGGCGTCGAGCACAGCGACGCCGTCGATGGCGCCAAGGCGCCGGCGGGCGAGAGCGGCGAGGCTCAGGGCTTCGCCCCAGAGAGCCTCGCCGCGTTCGACCATCTGCCGCCGGGCGGCGTCGGTCGACACATAGATAGGCGCCAGGGGGCTCGTGGTGCGCAGCATGGCCACCATGCCGCGCAGCCGGTCGGGGTCGACGAGCGCGCCGCTGGCGAGCACGACCGAGGCCTGCGACAGGCCGGCAAGCAGCTTGTGGACGCTGATCACGGCGGCGTCGGCGCCCGCCGCCAGGGCGTCGGGCGGCAGCGCCCCCGAGAAGCGCAAGTGGGCCCCCCAGGCCTGGTCGACGACGAGCGGCAGGCCGGCGGCGTGCGCGGCGGCGGCCAGCGCCGGCACGTCGGCGCAGAAGCCGTTGTAGCTCGGCGAGGTGACAAAGACGGCGCGCGCCTGCGGATGCTCGTCGAGGGCCGCGACGAAGCGCTCGAGCGGCACGTTCACGGCCACCTGCCAGGTGGGGTCGAGCGTGGGCTCGACGTAGACCGGCACGGCGCCCGAGAAGATCAGGCCGGCCAGCAGCGCCTTGTGGGCGTTGCGCGGCACGATGACTTCGTCGCCCGGACCGGCGACCGCCATGACCAGCGCCTGCAGGCCGCCGCTCGAGCCGTTGGCCACGAAGAAGGCGTGCTCGGCGCCCCAGGCACGCGCCGCGAGGGCTTCGGCGCGTGCCAGCAAGCCGCCCGACTCCTGTGTATCGTCGAGGCCGTTGGCGATGCCCATGTCGGCCGACAGCAGGCGCTCGCCGAGCGCGTCGACCAGGTCGGGCGGCGCGCCGGCGCCGAGCTTGTGGCCGGGCGTGTGAAAGGCAGCCATGCGCCGCTCGCGGTAGGCGCGCAGCGCCTCGACGAGCGGCGCCTCGCGTTGATCGGGCTCTGCTACGCCGCCTTGCTCTGGTCCTGACACGCCGGCTCCTTTGGTCGGCTGGAGTCTACCGGAGCCGCGGCCGCGAGGGTGCGTCGGCGTGCCCCGCGCCGCATCGCGGCGCGTTCAGTGCCCGACCGATGCGCGCTTAATCTACCTTCGGTCGCCCTTAACACAGCCTTAAACGATGGGGGCGATACTCTTTCTCGACCCCCCTCAAGGGCGACCCCAAGCCCTCGACGAGCCCCGTCCCCCGCGGGGCTCGTCCCTTTTTGAGGGTCGTTCCGCGGCAACCGCCGTCGTCTCGCACGACCTGCGCCAGCGACCGGCCACTTGGCCGTTGCACCTGTCGAGGGTACCGCGTGGCCTGAGTCAGGTGCCGGCGGCCGCTTCGCCGGCCGGCTCGTCGAACAGGCCGAGCAGGTCGCCGTACCCCTCGTCGGCCATGCGTTCACGGGGCACGAACCGCAGCGCCGCGGAGTTCATGCAGTAGCGTTGTCCGGTCGGCTGCGGGCCGTCGCTGAAGACGTGGCCCAGGTGCGCGCCGCTGGCCACGCTGCGCGCCTCGGTGCGCGGCAGCACGAGCTTGAAGTCGCGGCGCGTCTCGACGGCGTCGGGCCGCAACGGGCGCGTGAAGCTCGGCCAGCCCGTGCCGGAATCGTACTTGTCGCGCGAGCTGAACAGCGGGGCACCGCTGACCACGTCGACGTAGATGCCGTCGCGGTGCTCGTCCCAGTACTCGTTCTTGAACGCAGGCTCGGTACCCTCGGCCTGCGTGACCTGGTATTGCAGCGGGGTCAGCCGGCGGCGCAGCTCGTCGTCGTCGGGCTTTTCGTAGCGTGCCATCAGTTCCATCACCTCGTGGTCAGACGTAGGTCTCGTCGACGTAGCACCAGCGCCAGTCCTCACCCGGCTCAAACGAACGAGCGATGGCGTGGCCGGTCTCCGCGGCGTGCCGGCTGGCGTGCCGGTTCTTCGACGAGTCGCAGCAGCCCACATGGCCGCAGATCAGGCAGAGCCGCAGGTGGACCCACGCGTCGCCCGTCTCGAGGCACTCCTTGCAGCCCCCGCCCGACGGCGCGACCTCGCGGATCTGATCCATGTGGGTACAGTTCGCCTCGTCGGGCGCGCTCATGGGGCCTCCTTGGTGGCTTGCCAGGGTCCTGGTGCGGGAACGCTCCAAGCGGTTCTACCCGGTAACGACCGAAGTGATGGCCTGCCGAACTCACAGGCGAGGAGGATCCGATGGCGCAGCAGACGACCTGGCCGGCTCTCGACCCCGAAGCGTGCCGCGACACGATCGCCACTCTTCACCTGTACGTCCAGCTGATCGGCAAGGTGCAGCTCGCCCTCTCGCCTGCGCAGGCCGAGTGGGCCCAGGCGCCGCTGCGCCTGACCGCGCGGGGCCTGTCGAGCCAGCTCCTGCAGGCCGGTGGACGAAGCATGACGATCGCCTTCGACCTCACGAGCCACGAGCTGCGCTTCGAGCTGAGCGACGGCGCGCAGCGCGCGCTGCCGCTCGAGCCGCGTACGGTCGCCGACTTCTACGGCCTCGTCATGGCCGCCCTGCACGAGCTCGGTGTCGAGGTGACGATCGACCCGACGAGCGTGGAGACCACGACCCCCGTCTCCCTGGCGACCGACACGGCGCACGCGAGCTACGAGCGTGCGTGCGTGACCTCGCTCTTTCAGGCCTGGACCGCCATCGGAGCCGTGTTCGACCGGTTCCGTTCGGGCTTTCGCGGCAAGCAGAGTCCGGTCGACCTGTGGTGGGGGACGTTCGACCTGTCGGTCGCGCGATTCTCGGGCCGGGCGGCCAGCCCTCCGTTCGACCGCGACGCGATCGAGCGGGTCGCCATGGATGCGGAGCAGTCACTGGTGGGCTTCTGGCCCGGCGACGAGGTCACGCCCGCGCCGGCCTTCTTCGCCTACACCCACCCCAATCCGGCCGGCATCGAGTCGGCCACCCTGGCGCCCCAGGGCGCATTGTGGAGCCCCGAAGCGGGTGAGTTCGTCGTGCCCTACGAGATCGTCGGCCGCGCCCCCGACCCGGCGCGCGCGCTGCTCGACTTCTGCGAATCGACCTATGGGGCCGGCGCCAAGCTGGGCGGCTGGGACCGCGCGCTGCTCGAGCGCCACTCCTCGGTGGACCGCGTCGCGTGACCTGACGGGGGCCTTCGAGAGTCGCGTCTCGAGAAGCCCGACGGAACGCTGCGATCAGCCCGGCGTGACTGGGCGGCGGCCCGTCCCAGCTCGCCGCCACGCCACCGCTTGACCCTGACGTTGCGGTAGGGTCTAGCCTCGAGTGCGCGTCCGCAGCGTCACCGCCGCGCAAGGCGAACGGCGGCGGCGGAGGGGCGCGTACCGGTGGATCGACGGAGGGACGGGATGAACAAGGAACGCACGATCGGCGAGGTCGCGGCGCTGGCCGGGGTCAGCGTGCGCACGCTGCGCCACTTCGACGCGGTCGGGCTGCTGCCGCCGTCGGCCCGCAGCGAGGCCGGTTACCGGCTCTACGCGCCGGCCGACCTCGCGCGGTTGCAGCAGATCTTGTTCTTCCGCGAGCTCGGCTTTGGGCTGCGCGAGATCCGCCGCATCATGACCGACCCGGGCTTCGACCGGCGGCGCGCCCTGGCGGCGCAGCGCACGCTGCTCGCCGCCAGGGCGCGCCGCCTCGACGCCGTGCGCGGGGCGCTCGACAACGCCATCGAGGCACTCGAGAAAGGCACTGAGATGGAAGCAGACGATCTGTTCGAGGTCTTCGGCGACTTCGAGCCCTCACGGTACGACGACGAGGTCGAGCGCCGCTGGGGCGGCACCGACGCCTACGCCGAGAGCGCCAGCCGCACAGCCGCCTACGGCAAAGCGGACTGGCAGGCCATCAAGACGGAGGCCGACGAGATCACCGCCGCGTTCGTCGCGGCGCTCGACGCCGGCCGCTCGCCCGGCGACCCGGCCGTGCAGGCCATCGTCGCCCGGCACTGGCGGCATCTCGCGCGCTGGTTCTACACCCCCACGCCCGTGATGTACGCGGGACTCGGCGACCTCTACGTCGACGACCCGCGCTTCACGAACAACATCGACAAGCCCCGCGCCGGCCTGGCCGCCTACCAGCGCGCCGCCATGCGCGTCTATGCGCTCGGCGGACCAGGCGACATCGGGTAGCGGATCGGCCGGGCGCCGATCAGGCGACGGCGAACAGGCGAGCGAACAGGCGAGATCCATCGCGCCGCCCGCGGTCGCGCGAGGCGGGGCCGCCTTTCTGCTCAGCCGGCGACCAGGTCGGCGTAGTCGGGGTGGCGCTTGATGTACGCGGCGATGAAGGGGCAGCGAGGCACGACCGACAGGCCGCGGCTGCGCACGTCGTCGAGGGCAAACGCGGCCAGGCGCGAACCGAGGCCGCGACCCTCGAAGCGCGGCTTGACCTCGGCGTGGGGGATCGTCATGGTCTCGCCGCTAAGCACATAGCTGGCAAAGCCCGCGAGCTCCCCCGCGACGATCAGCTCGTAGCGCGCCGCGGCGGGGTTGTCGCGCACCACCACGTCCGGGTCGTCGGACGTCACGGCGCGGCCTCGACGGTCGGTCCGGCTATGGCGCTCAGGTCATGGCGCAGCCGCTCCATCTGGTCCGCTGCGAGCCGGCCGCCGAGCTGTTCCATGAGGCCCGAGACGAACAGCGGCGCGGCCGAGTCGAGCACGCTCGTGCCCTGGTCGGTCAGCCCCGCATAGACGACCCGGCGGTCGCTGGGACACGCCACCCGCAGCACGAGACCGCGTTCGGCCAGACGGTCGACCAGCCGCGTGACGCCGCTCTTGGAGAGTCGTAGTGACTCGCTCACGTCGATCATGCGCAAGCGCCCCTCGGGCGCGGCGGCGAGCACCATGAGCAGCTCGACCTCTTCGGGCGCCAGGCCGGGGCCGGCTTCGAGGCACCGCGCCAGCCGCGAGCGCACCAGGTCGGCCGCCCGGCTGAGCTCGCCCCAGAGGGCGACGACCGCCCGCTCGCGCTCGGCGGTGGCAACATCGCTGCCGCCGGCGGCGCCACTCCCGGCAGCGGCGCTCGAGGCCGCGCTGCCGCAGGCGCGCTCGTCGGCGACGAGTTGATCGCTGTGATCGTCCATGGCCCCTTATGTACCCCGTTTCGCGCGAGTCAGTACCGGTCAGAATACTACCGCATACAACTACCGTCGCGAGCCGCGGCGGCAGACACCGCAAGAAACGGCGAGAAGCCCCGCCGGAAAGGCAACGAGCGCCATGGCCGCAACCTCACCCGCCCACGAACCGCCGCGCAGCAGCCTCACACCAGACCGCGCCTTCGCCGTACCCGCCGACCGCGAGCGGCTCGAACGCGCCGCGATCGCCCTGCGCGCGAACGGCATCGAGGCGCTCATCGCGGACGACCTCGAGCAGGCGAAGCGCCTCGTGCTCGACCAGATACCCGCCGGGGCCGAAGTGCACGAAGGCGCTTCGGTCACCATGGAGACCCTCGGCGTGACCGCCGAGATCGAACAGTCCGGCCGCTACGACGCGATCCGTCCCCGCCTGTGGGCCATGGACCGCGAGACCGAACTGCGCGAGATGCGCAAGCTCGGCGCCGCCCCCGACTACGTCACCGGCAGCGCTCACGCGGTGACCGAAGACGGCCACCTCGTGTTCGCCTCAAAGACAGGGAGCCAGCTCGCCGCCTACGCCTACGGCGCGGGCCACGTCGTGCTGGCCGCGGGCTCGCAGAAGATCGTGCGCGACATCGACGAGGGCCTGCGCCGCATCCGCGAGTACGTCTATCCGCTCGAAGACCAGCACATGCTCGACCTCTACGGCATGCACAGCGCCATGAACAAGCTCTTCGTGGTGAACGCTGAAGAGGCGCCGCGCATCACCATCGTGCTCATCGACCAGCCGGTCGGCTTTTAGGCCGAACGGCCGCCAGGGCCAGCCATCGAGCCGACCGTTTGAAGTCAAGGAGGGAACCACCATGAAGATCGCCATCATCGGATCAGGGAACGTCGGCAAGGCGCTCGCTGGCTCGTTCGTAGGCGCGGGTCACGGCGTGACGCTGAGCGCGGCGCACGCGGAGCACGCCCGCGCCGCCGCCGAGGCGACAGGCGCGCAGGCAGCCGCCACCGACCGCGAAGCGGTGACCGGCGCCGACGTCGTCGTGCTGGCCGTGCCCTACGGCGCCCTGCTCGCCGTAGTCGACGAGCTCGGCGACGCCCTCACGGGCAAGATCGTCATCGACGCCACCAACCCGCTGCGCGACGACTACACGGGGCTAGCCCTCGAGGGCACCTCGGCGGCCGAGCAGGTGCAGGCCCACGCCAAGGGCGCGAAGGTCGTCAAGGCCTTCAACTCGGCGCTGGCCGCGCGCCAGGCCGAGCCACGCGTCGCCGACCTGCAGAGCGACGGCTTCGTGGCCGGCGATGACGAACAGGCCAAGGCCACGGTGCTCGAGCTCGTGGGTTCGATCGGCTTCAACCCGATCGACGCCGGCTCCCTCGAAGTCGCGCGCGCGCTCGAGGGTCTCGCCCTCGTGAACATCCTGCTGCAGCTGCACAACAACGGCAGCTGGCAGACTGCCTGGAAGCTGATCGGCCCCCTGAACGCCTGAGCCGGCTCGGCCTCGGGTCCGCGGCCGCCGTCGCCCGGATTCAGGCAAGCTCGCCTGGCCGGCGGCGCCGGCCGGCCACCGCCTGCGCGTGGTTGAGGGCCGCCACGAAGGCCACGCCGCCGAGCGCGTTGCCGAGCAGCGTGGGCGCCATGAAGTGGCCCAGCCAGGTGACCCAGCCGAGCCGTCCGGTGGTCACCAGGAACAGCGTCTCGACCGACCCGGCGATGATGTGACTGAGGTTCGCCAGGCCGACCAGGTAGGTCAGGATCACGATCACCACGACGCGCGACCCGGCCGCGACCGGCTGCACCCAGACGACGGTGGCAATGATTCAGCCGGCAAAGACGGCGCGCACCACCGTGCCCCAGAAGTCGGGGTTCAAGGCGGCAAAGCCGAGCTGCGCGAACTGCCCTTTGACCAGCGGCCCGTAGGCGTCGGTCGCGCCCAGAAGCCAGGCGAAGATGAGAGCTCCCAGCAGGTTGGTGGCGAGCACCACGGCCCAGAACTCGAGCACGCGCGCGAGCGTGGCGGCCGTACGCCGCGAGAGCAGCGGCAACACGACCGTCACCGTGGTCTCGGTGAACAGCTGCTGACGACCGAGGATGACGATCAGAAAGCCCACCGGATAGCCGAGCTTGATGACGAGCGGCGCCCAGGAAGTGGCGGGCAGGTAGGCGTTCAGCAGGCCCTCGGCGACCAACGAGAAGCCCATCGACAGGCCCGCGGCGAGGCCCGAGAAGGCGACCGCCTCGAGCGGGCGCCGCAGCTCCTCCTCGCCCTCCAGGCGGATCGCCTCGTGCACGACCAGAGCGCTGACGGCGGCGCGCCTGCGACCCTCAGCGAGCTCCTCGCTCGCCACGCTGGGCGCGACCTCTGCGGGCGGCTCGCTCGGGGGGTCGCTCTGCAACGGCGTTGCCATGCAGGCACGATTCCCATAGCGGGGCGCAGACTCGCGCACGTCGCCGTTGCCGGGCGCCGTGGAGCGCATGCGTCGTGCGCGCCGACGATCGGCCCGCGGGCCAGTTTCGCGGCGACGGCTTGGTGGAACGTCGGAGTTCAGGGGGCGGCGCGGGCCGCCCGGCCGGGAAGGGAGTCGAGCCATGGCGACACCGATGCAGCGACCGCTCAGAGCCTCTGTCGGCACTCCGGCCCAGACGCCACGGCTGGTTCGCGGCCTGACGATCGAGCCCAGCCAGCGTCGCGTGCGGGCCTTCTTCGGAGGCGTGCCGGTGGTCGACAGCCGGCGGGTCCTGCTGGTCTTCGAGCCAGGGCGCCCGCCCAGCTACTGGTTCCCCCGCAAAGACGTGCACGCCGATCTGCTGCAGTCCGCCGATCTCGACCGCGCGGCGCAGCCGCCGGTCGAGCGCTGGACGCTACGGGTCGGCGACCGCGTCGCCCAGCACGCCGCCTGGAGTTACCCTGCCCCGCAGGGCGAGCACGCCGCCCTTAGGGACCATCTCGCCTTCGAGTGGGACAAGCTCGACGCCTGGTTCGAAGAAGACGACGAGGTCTTCAGCCACCCTCGCGACCCCTACCATCGCGTCGACGCTCTGCGCAGCTCGCGGCGGGTGCGGGTCGAAGTCGAGGGCCAGGTGGTCGCCGAGACTAACCGGCCGTGCCTGTTGTTCGAGACCGGGCTGCCGGTGCGCTACTACATCCCCAAGCTCGATGCCCGACTCGAGCTGCTCGAACCCTCCGCCAAGACCACGCGCTGCCCCTACAAGGGCATCGCCGTGTACTGGTCGCTGCGCGTGAACGGCCGGCTCTTCCCGGACCTCGTATGGAGCTACCCGCAGCCGATCCCTGAGTGCCCCAAGATCGAAGACCTGCTGTGCTTCTGGAACGAGCGCACCGACACCATCGTCGACGGCGAGCTCGAAGAACGTCCGGTCACGCCCTGGTCGTGATCCGGCGACGCCGCGACGCCTTGGGCCGCGACGCCGCGACGCTCAGGCGACGCTGCGGCGCCGGTGGCTGGCCCGCCACTCTTCGTAGGCGGGCACCGGCTCGGCCACGGCCCACAGAAAGTAGTAGACGCCGCTTTCGCCCAGGAACCTGAAGTCGCGTCGCAGCTCGGCCGCCGTCTTCTCGAAGCCGCCGCGCGAGGCCAGATAGCCCGCGAAACCACCCTGCCGGCTGTCGAGCTCGAGCATGACGGCGGCGTTGTGGATGGTGGCCTCGATCTTCTTGCGGTTGCGGATCACGGCAGGGTCGGCGGCGAGACGGTCGACGTCGGCGGGCGTCAGGGCCGCGACCCGCGCCGGCTCGAAGTCGCAAAAGCCGGCGCGGATGCCGTCCCACTTGGCCTCGACGACCCTCCAGCTCATGCCGCTCGCAAAGACGATGCGGCTCATCGTCTCGAGATAGCCGGCCAGTGAGGACGGCCGGGTCGCTTCGTGTGTCGGGCTCATCGCCTGCTCCTCGGTCGGAACGTCGTGCGAGTCTCTATTCCCGGCCTCAGCTCCGCCCGTGAGCCGTTTCGGCTTGCAGCAGCCAGCGTTTGCGGGCAAGTCCCGAGGCGAAACCGCGCAGATCGCCGGCGGCGCCGATCACCCGGTGGCAGGGCACGACGATCGGCAACGGGTTGCGCCCCACCGCCGCGCCCACCGCGCGCGCCGCGGTGGGCGCGCCCACCGCGCAGGCCAGCTCCGTATAGCTCACGGTCTCGCCGTAACGCACGCCGAGCAACGCCTGCCAGACGCTCTCCTGAAAGCCCCTTCCCCGCAGCTCGAGGGGCAGATCGAACTCGCGCCGCCGGCCGGCGAAGTACTCGGCGAGCTGGCGGCGCGCCTCGCCGAGCACGCCATCGGCCACCGGGACGTCGGCGGCCTCGCGCGGCCGGCCCGACTCGGGCGGCAATCCGATCGTCGCGTCGGGCAGGCGGATCTCGCAGACCGCGCCCGCCCGTGCGGCGATCACGATCTCGCCGAGGGGGCTGGTCATGGTGGTCGTCGCGGCAGCGCCGGCTGCCGGCTCGGTGTACATAGACATGATGCGCCTTTCGCTCGTGGCCGACGTCGCGCACGGCCGACGGTCGACCCCGCCGGCTCTCGCTGTGCGCTCACTGTGATGGTGCCACCGTGAGGAGATCAAGACTGGCGGTTTTCGGCCGCCTGCGCCGCCCCGCGCGCAGGCCGGCCGATTCCCGCTAGTCGACGCCCGACACAGCGGGTACAGTCAACCCCATGTTGCCCGATCCCGACTCAAGCTACCGCGCCATGCAGAGTCGCGACCCGCGCTTTGACGGCTGGTTCTTCGTGGGCGTCACGACGACCGGCATCTACTGCCGGCCGAGCTGCCCCGCGCGCACCCCGCAGCGCGAGCACGTGCGCTTCTTCGCCACGGCGGCGGCCGCCCAGAGCGCGGGCTTTCGCGCCTGCCTGCGATGCCGCCCCGACGCGGTGCCGGGTTCGCCGCAGTGGAACCTGCGCGCCGACGCCGCCGGGCGCGCCATGCGCCTGATCGCCGACGGCGTCGTCGACCGCGAGGGCGTCGAAGGCCTCGCCCGGCGGCTCGCCTACAGCCCGCGCCACCTGCGCCGGGTGCTGCTGGAGGAGCTCGGCGCGGGCCCGCTCGACTTGGCGCGAGCGCAGCGCGCCCAGACCGCGCGCCTGCTGATCGAGACCACGGCGGTGCCCTTTAACGACGTCGCCTTCGCGGCCGGCTTCGCCAGCCTGCGGCAGTTCAACGACACCGTGCGCGCCGTCTTCGCCCTGACGCCGACAGAGATCAGGCGGCGGGCGGGGAGGCGCCGGCACGCCGGCGCCTCCCCGCCCGCCGCGCAGCGCGCCGCCGCCGGTGGACTCGCCGCGCTGACGCTGCGGCTCCCGCGCCGGGCGCCGTTCGACGCCGCGGCGCTGCTCGCCTTCTTGCGGGCCCGGGCGATCCCCGGTGTCGAAGAGGTCGAGGGCGAGACCTACCGGCGCAGCCTGGCGCTGCCCCACGGCGACGGCGTCGCCGAGCTCACGGCGCGCGCCGGCCACGTCGAGTGCCGGCTGTGGCTCGCCGACCTGAGCGACCTGGCGGCCGCCGTGGGTCGTTGCCGCGCGCTCTACGACCTGGACGCCGACCCCGAAGCCGTAGACGCCGTACTCGGCGCCGACCCGGTGCTCGGCGCCCGCGTGGGCGCCGCGCCCGGTCGCCGCGTGCCGGGCGCCGTCGACGGCGCCGAGCTCGCCGTGCGCACCGTCGTGGGCCAGCAGGTGTCGGTGGCCGGCGCGCGTGCCGTGCTCGGGCGCATGGCGGCAGCGCTGGGGCGGCCGTTGGCCGCGCCACGAGGCGCGCTGCTCGTCGCCTTTCCGACCGCCGAGGCACTGGCCGGCGCCGACCCGGCGGTGCTGCCCATGACCACCGCGCGCCGTCGCACGGTGCTGACTCTGGCCCAGGCGATGGCCGAGCGGCGTATCGAGGTGAGCGCGGCCGCCGAGCGCGACGAGCTGCGGGCGCAGCTGCGGCTGCTGGCGGGGGTGGGCGACTGGACCGTCGAGTGCATCATGATGCGCCTGGGCGACACCGACGCGTTCCCGGCGAGCGATCTGGGCGTGCGCCGCGGGCTGCGGCTGCTCGGCCTGCCCGACCACCGTGCGAGCATAGGCGGGCTGGCGGAACCCTGGCGGCCCTGGCGGGCATACGCCGTGCAGCACCTCTGGAACGTGGGCGCCGTGCTGCCCCCGGCGGGGCAGGCCGTCACCCGTCGCGCCGCCACGGCCGCGCCGGCGCGACGCGCCTAAGCCGCCGTCGACTGGGCGAGCGTCGTGTCGAATCCCACCCGCCACGAGCGAAAACACGGCTCGAAGCCGAGGTGCGCCTTTGCCCTGGCGTTGCTCGCGCCGCGGCGCTCGGTGGCGCGGTAGATGAACTCGTCGCGTCCCAGCACGCGCACGACGAACGCCGGCACGTGGCGCGGCGGCGGCGCGCCCAGGCGAGCCGCGTAGAACGGCAGCCACTCCGACTGGGGGACGGGGTCGTCGTCGCAGATGTTGTAGACGCCGCCGCGCCCACTCAAGGCGAGCGCCGTGGCCGCAGCCGCGTCGTCGACGTAGATGAACGAGGTCATGCCGGCGCCGCCGCCCACGATGGGCAGATGGCGGCGACGCACGAGCTGGGCGAGCGAACCATCGGCCCCGTAAGCGGTGCCGGGGCCGTAGAAGACGCCGTACCGCAAGGCGACCCCCTCGATGCCCGGCGCGCCCACCACGGTCTGCTCGAGGCTCTGGATCGCGGCGGCGTTGCGGCGTCGACCCTCGGGCGTCTCAGGGTCGACGTCGAGGGGCTGGTCCTCCGCTTTGACCCAGTCGCCGCGCGGCGCATAGGCGTGCGCGTAGCTCTGCGCGATCACGCGCCGCACGCCGGCCGACCGGGCGGCGTCGACCAGGTTTGCCACGCCGGTCGTGCGCAGCCGCACGTTGCCGTCGAACTGCGCCACGTCACTCGGGGCCAGCGCCCGCGGCAGGTCGCTGAGCTCGCCGATCACGACCTCGGGGCGCTCCGCGGCGAGCAGCTCGTGCAGCCGTTCGCTGTCGAAGACGTCGACCACCATGCCCCGGACTCCCTGGCGGCCCAGGCTCGCGGCCCGTTCGGGCGACCTGCTGGTGCCGATCACCTCGTGGCCGCCGGTCACGAGCAGGGGCGCCAGGCTGCGGCCGATCACGCCGCAAGCCCCGACCAGCACGATCTTCACTCTGATCCTTCCTTCAGCCGAGTCTTCTGGCCTTCTGGCGGCGCCGGGCGACCGACGCGGCTAGGCGACCCTGACCTGCAGGGCGCCGATCTGCTCGACCTCGCGCGCCGTGAGCTTGATCTGCGCCGCCGCGACGTTCTGCGCCAGGTGCGACACGGAGCCGGTGCCCGGGATGGGCAGCATTGCCGGCGAACGGGCCAGCAGCCAGGCGATGACGATCTGGTAGGACGTCGCGCCGTGGCGGCGGGCGACGTCGTCGACGACGTCGTGGTCGACCTTGCCCTGGCCGATCGGAGCCCACGGTAAGAAGGCAAGGCCCTCGCGCTCGCAGACGTCGAGCACATCGTCGGAGCGCCGGTCGAGGGGGTTGTAGCGGTTCTGCACCGCGACGACCTCGGTGAGCTTGCGAGCGCGGCGCAGTTCGTCGCGGTTTACGTTGGAGACGCCGATGTGACGGATCTTGCCCTCGGCCTTGAGCTCGACCAGGGCGCCCACCGACTCCTCGTAGGGCACCTGCGGGTCGGGGCGATGGAGTTGGTAGAGGTCGATGCGCTCGAGGCGCAGGGTGCGCAGGCTGCCCTCGATCGCCTCGCGCAGGTGCTCGGGGCGGCCGTCGGGCGGCCACTCCCCGGGGCCGGTGCGCAGCAGGCCGCCTTTAGTGGCGATCACGAGGCCCTCGGGGTAGGGGTACAGCGCCTCGGCGATGAGCTCCTCGCTCACCCGCGGACCGTAGCTGTCGGCCGTGTCGATGAAGTCGATACCGAGCGCCACGGCGCGCCGCAGCACGCGCTTGGCCTCGGCGCGATCCGGCGGATCGCCCATGATGCCCCGCCCGGTGATGCGCATCGCGCCGAACCCGAGGCGGGTGACGGTAAGGTCGCCGCCGAGGGTGATGGTGCCGGCGACAGCAGAGAGGTCGTTCATCTCACCTGTCCTTGTCGTTCGTTTGCTTGCTTACCTTGGCTTATGCCCGGAAACGGGCGGCGGGCACGAACGCCCAGCCAAAGTCGCGCACGAACTGGCCGAAACCGATCGGCGGCCGGCCGGTGAGCCGCTCGACGTCGGCGGTGACGGCCGCCAGGCGGCCGGCGCGCATCTCGGCGCCGAACTCGCGCAGCGCGTCGTTGACCGCGCGCTCGTCGTCACTCGCGGCCGTACGGCCGGCGTCTTCGGGCTCGTCACGGTAGGCGATCGGCCGGCCGGTGACCTCGGTGAGCACCGCCGCCATCTGCGCGCCGGTGAGGGCCTCGGGGCCGGTGAGCGTGAAGACGTCGGCGTCGACTTCGTCGATCAGGGCGGCCGTGGCGGCGGCGGCTATGTCGCGCGCGTCGACGCTGCTCATGGCCGCCGTTCCCAGCGGCAGGAGAAAGGCGTCGTCATCGCGGATTGAGGGAGCGTAGATCGTCACGAAGTTCTGCATGAACGAGTTGGGCCGCAGCAGGGTGTAGGCCAGGCCCGACTCGACGACGAGCGCTTCGGCCTCGCGGTGCCAGCGGCTGAGGGTGTCGCGTCCGCCTTCGGCCCCGCACAACGACTGGCGCACGATGCGTCGCACGCCGCACGTGCGGGCGGCCTCGACGGCGGCTCGCACCTGGGCGACCATCTGCGGCACCTGGGGGGTCAGCAGGTAGAGTGCCTCGACGTCTTGCAGCGCCGCAGTGAGGCTCTCGGGAGCGCCGAAGTCGATCGCTACGCGGTCGATGTCGAGGTCTTCTTCGGGCACCAGGTCGTCGCGGCGGTGCACGCCGGCCCGCACCAGGGCGCCGGCGCTCACCAGCATGGTCACGAGCTCGCGCCCCACGGCGCCGGCCGCGCCTGTCACGAGCACGCGGCCCGACGGCGGCTCGTCGCTCACGCCGGCGATGTCGGAAGCCCGTCCATGAGCGACGTTGTACCCGCCGCGCGCTACGCTCTCTCGAACATCGTCGTTCGGCTCAACCGTACGTGCGGGGTCGCCATGGGCCGCAGGCCAGCCGCCGCCGCCAGCTCGATCGTCGCGGCGAAGGCGCCCGCCGACACGTGGCCCCGCGGCTCGACGAGCAAGAAGCGGCCGCCCGGCTTGAGCGCGGCCGCGACCTCGCCCAGAAAGCGTGCCACGTCGGGCACCTCGTGGACCATCCAGAAGGCTAACGCGGCGTCGGCCGCCGGGAGCTCGCCAAGGCTGTCGGTCGCGCAGGGCTGCAACGTGATGCGCTCCGCGAGCCCGGCGGCGCGAGCCCGCTCGTGCACCCGTTCGAGCATGGCGGGCTGCAGGTCGACGGCGACGACGCGGCCGCCGGGGCCGACCATCTCGGCCAGCGGCAGGGTGAAGTACCCCGGCCCGCAGCCGAAGTCGATGGCCGTGTCGCCGGGGGCGACGAGGCCCTCCAGCACGCGCCGCGGGTCGTGGAACAGCCGCCGCAGCGGCGTCGACAACCAGCCGGCGTGCTGCGCAGAGCAGACACCGCCGCCGCCCGCCAGCTGTTCGGCGGCGGGCGTCACGACCGCGCCTCGAGCGACGCGGATGCAGCGCTGGCATCGGACGCGGCGCCCTCGACCGCCGCTCGGGCGTCGGCCGCGACGGCCTCTGCAGCCTCGACCTGCCGCGCCACATCGCGCGCGGCAACGTGGTGCGGCGCCGTGCGGCGGATCGTCAGGAAGGCGATCGGCGCGCCGGCCAGCATCATGAGGCCGCTCACCCAAAGCGCTAGGTGCATGCCGGAGGTGAAGCCCGTGGCGAAGGCATTGCCGACGGTGCGCTGGATGGCGGCCGCGTCGAGGCCGGGCGGCAGCTTGCCCGGCGCCGCGCTGCGCCCCTCTTTGGCCATCGTCATGATGGCGTTGCCCACGGCCGCCGGCAGGTGCAGGGTGCGCAGGGCGGCCACCATCTGGTCGGTAAAGCGCCGCGTGACGAGCGTGCCGAGCACGGCGATGCCGAACACGCTGCCGACCTGGCGCATGGTGTTCGAGGTCGCCGAAGCCATGCCGGCGCGCGCCGCTGGCACCGTGCCCATGATGGCCGTCGTCATAGGGCTCATGATCAGGCCGTTGCCCACGCCCATGAGCAGCAGCCAGTACCAGAACGAAGCGTAGCCGGTGGTGGGCTGCACACCCGTCAGAAAGAGCAGCGCCGAGCCCGTCATGAGAAGGCCGATGGTGATCGGCGGCCGCGCCCCGAAGCGCCCCACGATGCGCCCGGAGAGGATGGCCGCCGCCATGATGCCCAGCGTGGCGGGGAGCTGCAGCGCGCCGGCCTGGGTGGGCGTGTAGCCCTGGACCTCCTGCATGAACAGCGAGAGAAAGAAGATCACCCCGAAGAAGGCGAAGCTCACGATGACGCCCACGATGTTGGCGCCGGCGAAGGTGCCGTTGCGGAAGAACTTGAGCTGCAGCAGCGGCGTCTTGCCGCGCAGCTCGACGACGATGAACAGGCCGAGGGCGAGCGCCGCGATGACGAAGCACGAGACGATGCGCGCCGAGGTCCAGCCGTAGGTGTTGGCCTCGATGAAGGCGTAGGTGAGCGCCACCAGGCCGATCACCGCCGTGACCTGGCCGGCGAGGTCGAGGTTGCGTCCGGCGCGGTCGGACGACTCGGGCACGAACAGCAGCGCCATGACGAGGGCGACCACGCCGATCGGCACGTTGATCCAGAAGATGCTCTGCCAGTCGAAGCGATCGACCAGAAAGCCGCCGATCAGCGGACCGACGGCCAGGGCGAGGCCCGAGATGCCGGCCCACATGCCGATCGCCCGGGCGCGTTCGCGCGGGTCGGGGAAGGTGTTGGTGAGGATCGACAGCGTGCTGGGCAGCATGAGTGCGCCGCCGATGCCCTGCACCACACGCGAGCCGATCAGGAACGAGGTCGAGGGCGCCAGGGCGCAGAGCACCGAGCCGCCGGTGAACAGCGCGAGGCCGCCGATGAAGGCGCGGCGGCGCCCGAACAGATCGCCCAGCGTGCCGCCGGTGAGCAGCAGGCTGGCCAGGGCCAGCACGAAGGCGTCGACGATCCACTGCACCTCGGAGAAGCTCGCGCCCATCTTGACCTGGATGGTCTTGAGGGCGAGGTTCACGACGGTGCTGTCGAGCATCACCATGAACAGGGCGAAGCACATGCAGGCCAGGGTGAGCCGTTTTCTGCGTCGCAGGTCGGCGGTCATCGCTCCCTCCGTGATGACGGTGTCCGCGGCGCCCGTCATTGCGGGGCCGACCATTCGCTCTTGAGGCCGTTGACGAAGGCGCGCAGCAGGCGGCGCTGCTGGGCGCGCAGGCGAGCGGCCGTCGTGGGCCGCTGGCGCTGCTCCAGCGTGGCGAGGCCCTGGGCCAGGGCCCAGGCGCCGTACGTCATGAACTCGGCGTCCTGCGGCATGGGCATGGTGAACAGGCCCTCGGCGGCGCCGTCGCGAAAGACGCCCAGCACCGTGGCCTCGAGCTGATCGTGCTCGGGCGAGTGGGGCCCGACCGCGACCGACTCGTGCATGGTGACGATGGCCACGTCGGCCGGATTGTGGCGCGCGAATTCGAGGTAGGCCATGCCGATCTCGACGGCGCGCTCGTCGGGCGGCAGTGCCGCGGGCACGGCGGCCAGGGCGTCGAGCAAGGCGCCCATGGCGCGGTCGGCGAGCGCCTTGACCACGTCGTCCTTGCTGTCGAAGTACTTGTAGAGGGCGCCCGGCGAAAAGCCGGCGCGGCGCGCGATCTCGCGCAGCGACAGGTCGGCCGCGCCGCGCTCGAGCAGCACCTCGCGAGCGGCCTCGAGGATCTCGTCGCGGGTCTCGCGGTGACGCCGCGCGCGGCGCGCGACGAAGCGATCTGTGGTGTCTTCGGGCGCCTCGGTGCGGCAGTGGCGCCCGCGCTCACCATGGTTTTCGGCTCTCATATCGTCGCCTTGTCTCGTGGTTGCTACTGTGCTCGCGCGAACGTTTGGGGGCGTGAACGGCGCTCTCGTGGGAGAACGGCGTGATTGCTAGTGAACGGTGTTCACTCTACGAGAAGCCGCCGGCCTGCGTCAAGCCAGAACTGTCGCAGCGGACGGTGGCGGCGCTGGGACATCGCGTAGAGTCCAGGCGCCGGCTCGGCCGCGCCTCGGCGCTGAACGGCACATCGTTGTCCGTGGCCGGCCTTACGGAGGTGCAGGTTGTACTGTCCCATCTGCCACGACGAGTACATCGCCGGCTTCACGCGATGCTCCGATTGCGACGTGCCCCTGGTGGAAGAGCTGCCTTCGCCCGCCAAGGGAGCGCACCGGCCCAAGCCACACGATCCGTCGCGGCCCGATGGGCCACCCCACGATGACCGCGATCTCGTCACCGTGCTGGCCTCCGGCGACCCCGGCCTGATGGCCGTCGCCAAGTCGCTCCTGCGGTCCGCCGACATCCCGTTCCTGGTGCAGGGCGAAGGCGTACAGGACCTGTTCGGCGTAGGCCGCATCGGCAGCGGCTTCAACGTCGTCACCGGTCCCGCCAGGCTGCAGGTCGGGGCCGGCGACGCCGATGATGCGCGCGAGGTCCTGGCCGACCTGACCACCAGCTAGAACGTCGAGCAAGCCGCCGTAGCCACCGGGCGCCTCGACCACCGAGCGCACCGACCTGACGTCCAACGGTTTCCGTAGTAAGCTCGAACGAAGCCCGCGCAGATCATGCACGGTGCGTGCGAGGGGGCCAAAACATGAGACGGCCGGCGATCGTCCTGAGCGCCATTATGTTCCTCTTCTGCATCGGCGGATGCGGGGCAAGTCGAACGCAGCACGCCTCGTCGCCCTCCGCGCCCTCACTGACCGTCAAATTCGATCTCACGGTCCCGCTCAGGAGCCATCGCGTGACCGGCATCACCCTCACGCCCTCCGGCCTGCCCAGCGGCGTGGTCGCCCTGCAGACCGTACACGACGGTCGCGTGACCACGATCGGCTCGCAGCGCTTTGACAGGCTGAACGACACCTCGTATCTGGTGGTGCAGGTCTCTCCCCACGGCATCGAACTGGGCTGGAACGTCCAGGACGCCAGGTCGAACTGCGCTGTCGCTTACCCGGCGGGCTCGGTCTGGGCCGGTGCCAATTACGGGAACTTCACACTGGGCCCGGGCGACGCTGAGACCGCGATGACGATCACCCGCGATGTCGGCACGACCTCGACATCGGGCAGCGCCGTCAATGACGTGAGCGCCGAGTCCATCGCGGCGAGCAGGAAGTACCCGACCGAGACGGCCTACTGCGTGACGATCAAGCTCACTTCTACCGCCGCTTCGACCTCCTCGGCCGCTCCAACG
>CAVWDG010000015.1:0-126927 GCA_963753695.1 uncultured Actinomycetes bacterium | reverse complement strand
GGGTGCGGAAGGGTTGTGCCCGGCTCCATGATGGCAGAACGTTGGTCGCATAGCGTTGGTGAAACAGCGCGAAAGGCGTCTTGTATTCCGGATTGGCGAGGTCGGGATAGAAATCCGCCAGTAGGCGTCCCGCGCAGAGCGCCTTGTACACCATGGTGGCGGATGAAATGCTGGCCACGTACCCGGGAAGTTCGGAGCGCTCGAACTGCTTGCGCGCCAGGTAGAGGCGCCGGTCGAATTCGCGGGAACTCTCGGCCGTGATCAGCACATGCCAGATTTCAGGGCGCGATGAATTCGCAATCTCGCCCAGCACCTCGGGCCGCACCGGAACCGGACGCCACGCCAGCACATCGAGTTCCTGCTCCGCGAGCGGGGATTCGATTTCCGCGCGCGACTCCGCATTGTCTTCGGGCAGAAAAACCACGGCCACGCCGAGCGGATCGTCGGAGGCCAGCGCGAGCCTGGTTTCGCGCAGTAGCCATCCACGCGGGATGGCCGTGGTCACGCCCACGCCATCGCTCGACTTGCCGTCGGCTGCGACCGCTCCGCGATGCGCCAGGCGCGCCAGGGCGGTGAGCGCGTGTTTGAGGATGGCGTGCGAGGGCTCGGCCGAAAGCTGCGCCACAAACCCCACGCCGCAACTATCGGAATCGAATCGGGAATCGAGCAGGCTCCCATCCAGATACGATGGTCGACGCACCGGGAGGCCATGGGCACCCGCGGCCGGGGACGGACACGGAGGGTGGGAGGAAGGATGGAAAAACGACCCCATATCCCACTATAGCGATTCTGTCGATGAAATTCAGCCCTCGAATTTGCGGCGAAGGGGTTAGCGGTTCGGCCGCCGCTCGCAGCGCTCCCGCGCTCCCGCCCCGTCTTCGAAATCGAACGCAGCATTGATCAGGGCAATATGCGAGAACGCCTGGGGAAAGTTTCCTACCTGTCGTTTGCGTTTGAGTTCGTACTCTTCTGAAAGCAGGCCCAGTTCGTTCGCAACGTGAGACAGCCGTTCGAACAGCCGGCGCGCGTCGTCTTCGCGCCCGATCGTCTTGAGGTTCACCATCCAGAAGCTGCACGCCAGGAACTTGCCCTCGCCCGGCAGGCAGGCCGTCGTTCACCTTGTGGTGTCGTAACGCAATACCAGGCCGTCCCGGCATCAATTCGCGCTCAATCGCCTCCATCGTTCCCTTTACCCGCGGATCGTTACCGGGCAGAAATCCGACCATCGGCATCAGCAGCAGCGGCGGCATCAAGCTGATTCGAGCCGTAGGCCTGCACAAAGCTGTTCTTCTTTCTGGCTGAATGCTTTCGCGCAGATCTGTTTGTGAATCGTTTCGCGAATCGTCTTCCACTTGTCGACGCGGAGCGTCGTAAATGAGCCGTTCGCGCCAGCAGCACGGCGCGATCGAATGCCACCCATGCCATCATCTTCGAATAGGTGAATTGCTGCGGCCCGCCGCGGGTCTCCCAGATGCCCTCATCCGGTTCCTGCCAGACGGTTTCCAGATGCTCGAGCAGCTTGACGAGGAAAGAGCTGATCGACCGTCTCACGGCGCGTCGTAGCCGGCTTGAATGGCAGCGCATCATCGATGATCTCGCCGACCTCAGCGCGATCGAGGTCGAACAGGATGGCCGTCGCGACCGCCTGCGCACCGCGCCGGGCCCGACGATCGATCCGATTTGCCGCGCTCTCGGTATCACCCTGCCGCCCCGTCTTCCAGGAGATGCCGCCCGCCCCCGACCCAGCCCCAAAACTGTGGTGCCTAAATCTCAATATGGCCTGCAAGCCATTGATAATCAACGTCGCTCAAAACGAAACTGCGGAAGTTGGGCATAGGGTGAGTTAATTGGCCGCAAGATCAGCCGGCTGCCTGTGGACGCCAGGTGCGAACCTGGTTTCAGCCAGTCAATCCCGTCGAGCATATAGGCCAATTGCGCCGCACTGATCGCGACGATGCCGTCGGCCGGCGACGGCCATAGAAAGCGGCCCTGCGCCAGCCGCTTGGCGTAAAGTGACATGCCAATACCGTCATGCCAGACGATTTTGATCAAATCGGCACAGCCCGTTTCATAATGCCTCCTTTGGTCAAATGCCCGGCAGGCGGATCAGCTTGTCAGCCGCCGCCACAGCTGCCGACACAGGGACGCCTGTAACCTGGGAGAACGTCGTCGTCACCGTCGGCGCCGTCGGGGCGCTGGTCAGCGCGGTCCGCGCGCTGCTCGACCCCGGCGACGAGCTCCTCGTCCCCGATCCAGGGTGGCCGAACTATATGTCGCTCGCCCGTGTGTCGGGCGCGGAACCACGACCCTACGCTTTGGATGCCGGGTCTGGCTTCGTGCCGACTCGGCGCCAGCTGGAAGCCGCCTGTACGCCCCGTACACGCGCCGTTCTCATCAACACTCCCGGAAACCCGACGGGTGCTGTCTTTCCCGGTGATGCCATCGAAGACATCCTCGAGTTCGCGCGCGAACACGACCTCTACGTCATCTCGGACGAGGTCTACGCCAAGATCGTCTACGACCGACCGTTCGTGTCGGCGTGGGGTCACGGTGAGGATGATCGCGTGATCGTGGCCAACAGCGTGTCCAAGACGTACTCTATGACAGGGTGGCGCCTCGGCTGGGCGCTGGCAAAGCCTGAGGCCGCCGCCATGATCGCCAAGCTGCAGGAGGCCTACATTTCCTGCGCGCCGACCATCTCACAGAAGGCTGTCGAGGCGGCGCTCGGCGGCGATCAGTCGTGTGTCGCTGCATTCCGCGAGGCCTATCGTGACAACTTTGACATCGCCGTCGAAGAGCTCGAGCGGCAGGGCATCAGCTGCACCCGGTCCGCGGGCAGTTTCTACCTCTGGCTGGACGTCGGGTGTGACGACTCCTGGGCCTTCGCCGATCGTCTGCTGGACGAGCGTCACGTGGCGGTGGCCCCCGGAGAGGCCTTCGGGAACCAGGGACGGGGCAGGGTGCGTCTGAGCCTCGCGTCGTCTCAGGATCAGGTCAGGCGGGGGACTCGTGAGTTGGGGGAGTTCTGTCGCCGGTATGTGACCACGTAGGTATGTGACCACGTAGGTATGTGACCACGTAGATTTGACGCGAGCGAGAAACGACGTTGTTGCGGTCGGCCCGCAGTGACTTGAGGAGGTAGCGTGATGAGACTCCTGGTGCGAGGAGGCAGCGTCGTATCCCCAGGCGGTCGACGTGACGCTGACGTCCTCATCGAGGGAGAACAGATCGCCGCCGTCCTTGATCTCGGCGAAACGGTCCAGGCCGACGAGGTAGTCGAGGCCGCCGGCCTGCTAGTCTTCCCGGGGTTCATCGATCCCCACATCCACCCTAGGGATCCGGGCGATACCGACAAGGAGGACTTCGCGCACGCGAGCCGCGCCGCCGCCGTTGGGGGTGTCAGCACGCTGCTCGTCATGCCCAACGCCGTGCCTCCCGTGACAGACGTGGTTTCGTTTCGGCGTCGCGCCGAGGAGCACGGCGCGGTCGCCCATGTCGACTTCGGCCTCTGGGGACTCTCGCTCGGCATGACCAACCTCAACGACCTTGCCGGCCTCTTCGCCGAGGGCGCGGTGGCGGTCAAGCTGTTCTGGGGCTACGCCCTCGACAAGGCGTCGAAGCGTCTCGTCTACAACGCCGCCGACTGCGCGCCCGACGATCTGATACCGCCGGCGAGTACCGGCGAGGTCATGGAGATCTGCCAGAAGATCGCGGCTGCCGGCGGGATCCTCGCGGCCCACTGTGAGGACCGCGACATCCTCGATGTGGCTCAGCGCCAGCTCGGTCACGCTCCGCAGGTGTACGCCGATCTCGCTGTGGCTCGTCCCGATGTCGCAGAGTCCAGCTCCGTGGCCGTCGGGATCGAGCTCTCCCGAGCTACCGGCTGCCGCTTCCACGTGTGTCACATCAGCTCCGCGCGGGCGACCCATCTTGTCCGGCTCGCGCAGCAGGACGGCATCCCCGTCACCGCGGAGACGTGCCCGTACTATCTGTCGTTCGTGGCCGCCGACTGCGCTGGCCGTGACACCGCGATGAAGGCGTATCCGCCCGTGCGCGAGGTCGCCGATCGCGAAGCGCTGTGGGCCGCCGTCGCCGACGGGACCATCACCTCGCTTGGCTCAGACCACGCGCCGCATACCCTCGCCGCAAAGACCAGGGACTTCGCGACCGCGCCGGCGGGTACGGTCGCCGTCGAGACCATGGTGCCTCTGCTGCTCGACCAGATGAACGCCGGTCGCGTCACGCCCGAGCGTCTCTGCTGGGCGCTCAGTGAGGGCACGGCCAGGCTGTACGGCCTGTACCCGCGAAAAGGGGTCATCGCTCCGGGAGCAGATGCCGACCTGACCTTGGTGGACCCGTCCGCGATCTGGACCATCCGCGGCGACGAGTTGCACAGTGTCCAGAAACATACACCCCTCGAGGGGACCGTCGTTCGCGGCTTGCCCGTCACCACGATCCTCAGAGGCTCTGTGGTCGCCGACCACCGCGAGCCCCTCGGTGACCCCTCCGGGCGCCTTGTACGGCGACTGGCAGTGGATCAGGCCGCGCTTACAGGCGCCGCACGCGCGGGTTCGTGATGGATCCTTTCGCTCACACCGGGCCGATCACGGCCGACGTAGCGCAGGCGATTGTCGAGGCGGCGACGCGGAGGGCAGACGAGCTCGGCGTGCGTGTCTCGGTCGCCGTGGTCGATGAGGGCGGCAACCTCAAAGCTTTCCTGCGCATGGACGGCGCCGAGATCGCCGGACCAACCCTTGCGGAGGACAAGGCCTATACAGCGGTCGCCGTTCGCTGCGCCACGCATGAGCTAGCAGAGTTCACGCAGCCGGGCCAGCCGCTCTTCGGGTTACATGCCGGAGCAGGCGGACGACTCGTGATCTTCGGCGGCGGCGTGCCGCTCGTGCGCGATGGCGAAGTGGCTGGCGGTGTAGGCGTCAGCGGCTCCGCCGCTGTAGCGGACGACATCGACTGCGCATCCGCGGGAGCCGCAGCCTTCTCCTGACGAGACGGAGAGTATCCGGGCGTATGTCATGCTTCGCGACTCTTCGTCGGCTGCGCAAGGCAATCTCCCAGGAAGGCAGACGCCGGGCAGACCTGACGCTGCCTTCTCATGCAAGGCGCTGCTCAAGGACGTCTCAGCCCTGCTCGCCGGCGAGGTCGCCGTCAAGCAGGCGGGAGACATAGTCGAGGCTGAGTCGCTGCGCCTCGCGCACGGACATCCCTTCTACCCCGATGATGCAGTGCACCCAGGCACCTTCCATCATTGCCGCGAGACCGCGGCCGGCCGCCGCCGTGTCTATCTCGCGACCTCGCCGTCGCGCAACGTCGCCGATGAGGCCGCCGAGATACGTGACGATCTCCTCGTAGAGTGCATGATTGAGCCGCTCGATCTGTGGTTCGCTGCGTGCGAGTGCCCAAAAACCGAACCAAGCGTACTGTCTGTCCGGCACCGGCTCGATTCTGTCGAACATTGGAAGGATCGCCGCGCGAAGCCGACTCTCCGCTGCGCCATCGGTGCCGGACTCTTCGGAAGGGCCAATGCCCAGCATCGTGCGGAAGTCGCTCGCGAGCTCCTGAAAGGCCTCGGCCAGGAGATTTCGCTTGGCGCCATAGTAGTGCCGCACGAGGCCCCTGGACACGCCCGCGCGGCGCGTGATGTGCTCGACGGACGCGCCAGCGAGGCCGTCGTGGGCGATTGACGCAATGGTTGCCTCGACGAGACGAGCCCGCATCGCTTTTCCCCGCGCTGTCGGCTCTCTTGACTTCATGCCTTCAATCGGTGTAGCCATTCTGCTAGACACGGTGGCAGCCTAACACAGAGTCGGCGTGCGGGGAACTGGCGATGTCCAGCGAAAAGTCGTCGGAGCTTCAGCTTGCCGACGCACGCGGCATGTCGCCGGGATGTCACGTCCGCTGCCGTTTCAGGAGCCGTGCGCTACACGACTCTCCGGTTTTCGACTACCGTGAGCGCGATATTTCGGGTCCACCCGGGATGGTCACGGGTATTCGCAAGGATCTGATGGTTGTTATACATATAGGCAGTACATTAAGATTCATCCTGGCGGGGGCTTGCCGCGAAATGCGGCGCCAGAAACGACATCTCCGGAGGGCACTGAATGAGCGTGATAACGGCACCGAAGACCGATTACGTCAAGAACCTCATGGCCGACGTCGTGGCCAAGAACCAGGGCGAGGTCGAGTTCCATCAGGCCGTACAAGAAGTGGCCGAGTCGCTCGAGCCCGTTCTGGCGCGTCACCCCAAGTACCGTGAGTTCAAGATCCTCGAGCGCATCCTCGAGCCCGAGCGCACCATCCTGTTCCGTGTGCCCTGGGTCGACGACAAGGGCGAGATCCAGATCAACAAGGGTTACCGCGTCGAGATGAACAGCGCCATCGGCCCCTACAAGGGCGGCCTGCGCTTCCATCCGAGCGTCTACCTCGGCATGCTCAAGTTCCTCGCCTTCGAGCAGGTCTTCAAGAACGCCCTCACCACGTTGCCCATGGGCGGCGGCAAGGGCGGCTCGAACTTCGATCCCAAGGGTAAGAGCGACGGCGAAGTCATGCGTTTCTGCCAGAGCTTCATGACCGAGCTCTCCCGTCACATCGGCCAGTTCACCGACTGCCCCGCCGGCGACATCGGCGTCGGCGGCCGTGAGATCGGCTTCCTGTTCGGCCAGTACAAGCGCCTGCGCAACGAGTTCGTCGGCACGCTGACCGGCAAGGGCATCAACTGGGGCGGCTCGCTCATCCGTCCCGAGGCCACCGGCTACGGCGCCGTCTACTTCGCCGAAGAGATGCTCAACACGCGCGACGACTCGCTCGACGGCAAGACCTGCCTCGTGTCGGGTTCAGGCAACGTCGCCCAGTACACCGTCGAGAAGATCCTCGACCTCGGCGGCAAGGCCGTCACGCTGTCCGACTCGTCGGGCGTCATCTACGACCCCGAGGGCATCGATCGCGAGAAGCTGGCCTTCGTGCTCGACCTCAAAAACGTCAAGCGCGGCCGCATCGACGAGTACGCCGCCAAGTTCAAGGGCGCCAAGTTCATCGCTCTCGACAAGACGGCCGACCACAACCCGCTTTGGGACATCAAGGCCGACGCCGCCTTCCCGAGCGCGGTCCAGAACGAGATCAACGCAAAAGACGCCGCCAACCTGCTCAAGAACGGCGTGAACGTGGTCTCCGAAGGCGCCAACATGCCGACGGTCCCCGCGGGCGTCGAGCAGTTCATCGACGCCGGTATCCTCTACGGACCCGGTAAGGCCGCCAACGCCGGCGGCGTGGCCACCTCGGGCCTCGAGATGTCGCAGAACAGCCTGCGCCTCAACTGGACCCGCGAAGAAGTCGACACCCGCCTGCACGGCATCATGAAGGCCATCCACAAGCAGTGCGTCGACGCCGCCGCCGAGTACGAGACCCCCGGCAACTACGTGAACGGCGCCAACATCGCCGGCTTCGTCAAGGTCGCCGACAGCATGCTCGACCAGGGCCTCGTCTAAGCTGAGACTCGCGTATGGTCACCAGAATGGCCGGACCGCAGCACGCCCATCTGGCTGAGTCTCAGATGGTTCGGCGGTCCGCGCCATTCTGCAAACGGCAAGGGGCGCGAGGGCGAGGAACCCCTCTCGCGTCCCTTTGCCGTTCGGTTGTGGGTTCGACTGGGCAGAGCGCGACGCCAGCGCACAAGCGTCCCTTGAGAAGATGTGGATTGCGGGCGTCCGGCTTGGCGACATCGACCACGCCACCCACGCCTTCGGCCTGGCGGTGCCGGGCGGCATCATCTCGACGACCGGCGTCGGCGTTGCGCGACCCGGCATCTCGGGCGGACTCGAAGGACTCGGTCAGATGCCGCTGCCACCCATGTTCTGGTTTTCCAACACCTACTTCCTGCAGTCGGTGCCTGGTTCGATGCTGGGGCGCCGCCGCTACGCAAGGCGCTGCAGACCCTGCTCGACCTGGCGGACTCCACCGCGGCCTTCAACGCGGCCCTCGGCGCCTACACTGAACAGATGCTGGCGCTGGGCTACCCCGTCGTGACCCACGTGGCCACCAACGTGCCCAGCTCGCTGCTCGTCACGGGACCACCGCAGCAGGTCAAGGACGACGTCAAGGAGCTCGTCGACCTCTTTGGCGACACCGGCGCCCTCATCCTCGACGGGATCAATGGGTTCCCCGACGAATCAAAGCCCGAGAACGTGCTCGCCCTGCGCGAGGCCGCCGACGAGTACGGCGTCCGGTGAGGCGAGAACTCAGCGGGTGGGGAGCAGCGAGCCGCTCCCCACCCGCGCAGCTCCGCAGCTCGCCGGCCCCGCGCCGCGCGGGACCGCCTCCGCCGCGCCGCGCCGCCCTCCGCGCGGGACCGCCGCCCGGAACGTCAGCGCGAAGCGCCCCGCCCGCGCAAGGCCTCGAGTCGCCCCGCCAGCATGTCGGCGAGCTCCTCGAAACACAGGTCGACGTCGATCTCGTCGGGCGCCAGCAGGGACTGCAGCGAGAGCCCGTCGATAGCGGCCGCGAGCAGGGCCGCGAGCGCGGCGAGGCGGTCGGCGTCGGGTGACGGGCCGCCGCCGAAGACGTGCACGTCGAGCGTGCGGTAGTGACGGTAGAGGCCGGCGACCTGCTCGCGCAGCTCGCGGTCGCGCACGACCAGCGGAAACACCTCGAACAGCGCCTGGGCCGCCTCGCGGTCCTCGACCAGGCTCTGCCAGCCGCTCACCTGGGCGCGCACGCGTTCGCTGCCCGCCGGCAGGCGCTCTGCGACGCCGGCGACCTGATCGGCCGTGGCCTGCGGCGTGAGCGACGAGACGAGGGCGGCGACCAGGTTGCGCTTAGTGCCGAAGTAGTAGCGCACCGCGGCGCGGTACTCGCCGGCCTCGGCGGCGATGGCGTCGAAGGTCAAGCCGCGCAGGCCGTCGCGCACGACGATCGTGCGGGCCGCGCGCACGATGTTGGCGGCCGCCTCGGGCAGCTCGCCCTCCGCGCGCTGCGAGCCCTGCCGGTAGCGCCGTCGCTCTGCCCGCGAAGCCTCTTTGGCCGGGGCCGCGTCGGCCGGTGTCGCACGTCTGCGTGGTGCGCTCATGGTCACCTCCGCCGCTCGCTTGTCCGGCGCCATTGTAGCCCAAACGGCTGGGGTGCGTAATTCGTCTGGACGGGTTAATCTGTCGCGGGTGGCGGTATCGACCGCGACACCTAGGACTGACAGGAGCTCGGCTGGCTCATTCACCAGGTAATCAGGGCGCGCTTCAAGCAGACGAGGGGCACCGTGCCACCCCCAGCTTGCCGCAATCGTGTGAACGTCCGCCTCCTTTGCCTCGACGATGTCGCCGACAGTGTCACCTATATACCAATAGTCCCGCCCATCACCGAACTCGGCCCGCACGGCAGCTATCTTCGCGACTTTGCTCGTCTCGCCGTCGAAGCCCATGACTCGCGAGAAACCAGCAATGCGATGCGAAGCCAAGAAGGCCTCAGCGACTCGAGCTCGGCTCGAAGTGACGACGATCAACGTGCTCGTCTTGCTCAGTGTCGCGACTACCTCGCGAACGCCCGGAAACGCTCGAAGACCCGCTTGCTCGCAGGAACGAGCCGCAGCGTCTTCGATCTCTTGCACCGTGGCCTCTCGAACTCCGGCGGCGGCGAGGGCTGCAAACCAGTTCTGCTCGTGAAGGGTCAGGATACCGCTTCGACGGTGCCGAACTGGGGAAGCCCGGCAGCGTGGAACGCCTTCGCGCACGCGTCGGTGAACACTCGAAGCGAATCGACGATGACCCCGTCGTAATCGAACATGATGAGCTTCGCCATAGAGTCTCTCCTAGTCGGGGAGCGCGAGCCTCGTTTGCGTCTCGGGCCGGGCGCTTGGCGCTCTCCACTTGCGGCAGCCGTTGGAATCCCGTGCGTGGGTTTGCTGCGGGACTCTTCGAATAAAACGCCTTCGCGCTCAGCGTGAGACCGTCGCGTTCGTTCCAAGTAAGCCGTGCGAGGCGCTGGGGAAAAGTGCGTCGATGATCATGCAGAGCTGGCGTCGTCCGAGGTGCAGTGATCCAAGCTCGATGCGCTCGTGCGTCGTGTGCATGCCGGAGCCGCGAGTGCAGCCGAGAGCTACCGCGGGGATACCGAGCGCGATCGCGGCGTTGGCGTCGGTCGACCCTGAGCCTAGTCGGTCGGGGAGGCCGAGCTTGCGGCGGGCCGCACGCGCGGCCTTCACGAGCGGGTGGTCGAGGGCCGTCTGTCCGGCCCCGCGTTGTCCTAGCACCGTACACTCCATCGTGAGCGGCAGTTCCAAGGCGAGCCTGCGGAGCCGTGCGGTGAACGACTCGAGTTCCGAAGAGTGGAGCGAGCGTTGTTCGACCAGCATCTCGGCCGACGAGGCGATCGCATTCACCGCGCTACCGCCGCAGATCGTTCCGACGTTCGCTCCGCCTTCGGCGAGCCGGTCGGCCAGCTTGACCAGGGCATGGGTCGCGCTGGGCGTATCGCGATCCCACCAGGAGTGCCCACCGGGGCCATTGACAGTCACTCTCGCGCGGACGCTCCCGACGTGCTCCGTGATGACGTCGTCAAGGCCGTGCCCCTCGAGAGCGATCGCCATGTTCGGTCGTAGTGCCGCGCAGACGTGCAGCGCGCCGCGAAGGTTCCCCAGTCCCTCCTCGGCGACCGTGAACGCGACTGCCAGGCGCAAGGGAACGCTGGGCATCGATTCGAGCGCGCTGATGAGCGTCGACCACAGCGGCCGCATTGTCCCCCACGCCAGGCCCAACGAGGTCGTCGGCTTCTCTGCGTACCGTGATCGAGGTGTCGTCGAACACAGTGTCCACGTGGGCCATGACCAGTAGCTCGGGCTCGTCTTGCGTGAATCGCCAGACGAGGTTGCCGGCGGAATCCCGCGTACGCGCGCCGGGGAGGTGGGAGAGTCCTCTGCTCGATCCAGCTCAATCGGGCGCCTTCGGCGCCGGTGGGCCCGGGGATGGCGGCGAGCGTGCCGATCTCGTCGGCCGCTGTCATGCCGAGACCCTAGTCGATGGCCGCGGAGACGTCGCGGTCGCGCGGGATGACGGCGGTCACGTCGATCTCTACCAGCCACTCCGGGCGGGCGAGGCCGCTTACGATGATCCCCGTGGAGCAGGGATAGACACCACGTAGCCAGCGCCCGATCACGGCGTAGACTGCTTCGCGGTGGCGAACGTCTGTGATGTAGACAACGATCTTGCAGATGTCTCCGAGGTGGGCGCCGGCTTCGTCGAGGAGCGTCTCGATGTTGGCCATCGCCTGTTCCGCCTGTGCGGCGGGGTCGCCGACGCCGACGCTCCGCGACGTCGTCAGATCCTGCCCGACCTGCCCGCGCAGGAAGACGATGTTATCTGCCACGACCGCCTGGCAGAGGTCGTTGTCGAGACTCTGCTCCGGGTAGGTGCTCTTTGTGTTGAAGGGGCGGATACGCGTGTGGGACAAGGGGTTCTCCTCAGGACGCCGGTGTCAAGAACGCGGTGCGTGTCGAATGTACGACTTGGCCGGCGACGATCACATCGGACACGACGTCCTGGCCCACCGCCAAGAAGAGCTCGTCGGGATGAGCGACCGAGAGGATCGTCAGGTCACCGCGTTTGCCGATGTCGATCGAACCCCGATCGGCGTTGAGCCGTAGAGCGTATGCCGCGTTCACAGTCGCCGCTACGATTGCCTCTGCCGGGGTCAATCGGTACCAGGGAGCCGCCAGTCCGATCGTGGCGGCAAGTGATGTCGCGTGGATCGACGAACAGTAGTCGGTCGCCAACGCGAGCGGCACGTCCTGCTCGATGAACGAGCGCGCGTCGGCGCGGCGATCCGTCATGTAGATGAGCTCCGCCAGCGGCAGCAGAACGGCGATCGTCTCGGTCGCGCCCACTGCTCGAATCTCCTTCTGAGGAGTGTAGGTGAGGTGCTCCGCCGAGACGGCCCCGCCCTCGACCGCCGTGCTCCAGCCCTGGGATGAAGCCCATGCGTCGGCGTGTGCCTTTGTCGGGATGCCGAGCTGCCCGGAGCGCTCGAACAGGCGCAGCGCCTGAGCTGCCGAGAAGAGGCCCTGTTCGCAGGTGATGTCGTGGAATGATGCGATGCCCTGCTCGATCACAAGCGGCAACATGTCGAGCACGTCACTCGTGTAGCCGTCGGAGTCCTTGTCGGGAGGCACGATGTGAGCGCCGAGGAACGTGACGACGAGGCTGATGGGTGTGAGCGCTCGGCTTTCGTCGAGCAGAGCGAGCAGGCGCAGCTCCGAGTCCGCCGTCAACCCGTACCCTGACTTCACCTCCAGGGTCGTGACGCCACCCCTGAGGATCTGTCGATACGCGTGGGGCAGCGCACGGAGCAGGTCGGCACCGGCAGCGTTGCGCGTCGCCTTGACGCTGGCCCAGATGCCGCCGCCGCGGCGGGAGACCTCGGCCAGCGAGGCGCCCGCCAGGCGCTCCGCATACTCGGCGTGGCGGCTGCCGGCAAACAACGGGTGGGAGTGGCACTCGATCAGGCCGGGCAGGACGGTCATCCCCGAAGCGTCCAGGGTCGGAGCGCCGTCGCGCCAGTCGTGGAGCACCTCGTCGGTCTGGGCCACGGCGACTATCTTGCCGTCGCGAACGGCGACGGCGCCGTCTGCGACAAGGTCAAGGACTCTCTGTCCCGAGCCGCGACGTGGCGCGCCGCGATCGCAGATGCGGGCGACTTGCGCGGCGTGCACGATGTTGAGATCGCTCACTGCTGCGGAGCGATCGTCTGGGTGCTCGTGTGGCCGTTAGCCGCGCCACCGGGGGGGGCGACAGGCCCGCGAAGCGGCGGACGAGGTCAGCGGGGCCGGCGAAATCGAAGTTGTTGTAGACCGCAAGCAGATGCGCGAATGCCGGGGACTGGGCGAAGAGCTGAAAGGTGAGGCGGTGTCCGGCGTAGTCCGAGTTCAGCAGGTCGCGCGCGAACGCGAACAGGCGTCGACGGTCCTCGGCGTCAACATCGCCGATGGCAAGGTACTTGTGCAGCAGCGGCCCCGTCTCGGGTTCGCTGTACGATGCGGCGTCCGGGGTGACGCAGAGCTGACCGCCGCAGAGATCGCGCACCAGGTGCATCATCACGGGAAGCTGGGTGCAGGCGAACACACGCCCCGTGTAGAGCAGTGCCTGATTCGGCATGAGAAGCCCGCCGGGGCTCGTTTCGGCGAGCTCGATCGAGGCCGTCAGATGGGCGTTGATGCCCTCGCGATAGCAGACCAGCTCGCCGAGCTTCTCGCGAACACCCTGGTGCATCTTGACGCCGGTCTGAGTCGCAGTGGTGTAGGCGACTCCTATCAGGAGGTCGGCGAAGCGCAGGTGTCGCTGGACGAAGGGGAAGGTGCTGTAGCGGTGCAGCGTCGCACGTATGAACGCGGCAGCCCGCGTATGCTGATAGAAGAGGACGTCCTCCCAGGGAACCTCCACGTCGTCGAAGACGATCATGGAGTCGATCTCATCGAAGCGGCTCGAAAGCGGATAGTCCGATGGGGATCCGCGACCCGCGAACGACGATCGACAGATGTGTTTGACGCCCGGCGCCGCCATGTCGGCGACGAAGCCGATCGCGTAGTCCGAAAGCTCGGCGTCGCCCCAGTCGCCGATCGTCGGCTTGACGAATGCCTGATTGGCGTATGCTGCGGCGGTCTCGAACTTCGCGCCCCGCACGACGAGCCCGTTGTCGGTCTCCTTGACGACGTGCAAGAGGACGTCGGGGTCTTGCTCCTGCGGATGCCGCGTGCGATCGCCTTTTGGGTCGGTGTTGGCGGATACGTGGAACGGGTCGGCGACTGCCGCCCGTCGCACGTGGTTGAGGATATGTTCGGAGAACGCCGGGTTGATCTCGTTGAGGACATCTTGGCCGTCGTAAAGCGACCACATCTCGCCGACCGTCTCGTCGCCGACGCGAGTCACGATCCCACCCAGGTCGTCGATGACCGTGTCGACCGCGATCCGCTTTGCGTGCCAATCGTCCTTCGTCGTGGGTGGTTTGGCGCCGACAGGGCATCGTTCGCCGGTCGTGGGGTCTACGTACGACATGACGTCTCGGGTCGCGTCTTCGTGCGCTAGGTCGTAGATCCTCGCCCTGGCGTTCACGATCGGCCTGAAAGCGGGGTGGCTGGGAACGTCGCTGACACGCTCGCCGTCAATCCAGACCTTACGTCCGTCGCGGAGGGACTCGCGGTACTCGTCGCCTGTTCTAATCACCCTTGCTCCCGGGTCCGGCATGCGGGGGTTGCCGCACCGACAATACTGGGCGGTTACGAGTGGCGCAACGTTGGTGAGAAGTGGGGAATCGAGGCGACGAGAGGTGGGTGAGGCAAGTCGCTCGATCGCGCCCGGTCTGGCTCATCGAAAGAGCCGGGCGACAAGCTCGATGCTCGGCGCCCGGCTCTTTCCTATGCCATGAACCGCGTTAGCTGGTTTGTGGGCTGGGTGTTATGCGTCTTTGACGACGCTTACGATGAGATCCTCAGCGGTGGCCTCCGTGCCCTTGCTCTCGGCTCTGCCCCAAGCCCAGAAGACCACAGCGACAAGGACGATGACGATGAACGAGCCGAACGTGACCTCCTCGAAGAACGTGCGTCCGACCCCCCAGCTGTCCATGATCGAGTACGACTGTCCAAGGAGGTACTTGTCGATGAACCCCGGCCACAGCAACGTGAAGCCGGTGAGGATCACGCAGATCTCAGAAAGGATGACGGAGATCCACAGGCCGACGGCCCCGCCGGGTACGCGGAACGGCCGCTTCACGTCGGGGAACTTCTTGCGCAGCGTGATGCAGGCCGGCAGGCTGAAGAGGTAGCACAGCACGGCAGTCGAGAGCGCCAGACTGAGCATGACTGAGAAGAAGCTGGTGAGCGAGCCCTTGAGCACCGCGAAGATGTAGATGACGAAGAACGAGCCGACGAACCCGGAAAGGATCGCCATGGCGATCGGGGTGCCCTGTTTGCTGAAGCGCCCCAGGATGCGCGGCGCGGCTCCATCGAGAGCGGCCATCGCCTCGACCCGGCACGAACCGAGGATCCACACCGAGCCCGAGCTGATCAGGGTAAGGATGATGATGATGGCAAAGATGTAGCCCAGGAACTTGGCGCCGGTACCTGTGCCGAACACTCCCTGGTTGACGACTTGGAATGCGCCGGTGAAGCCGCTGGAAGCACTCAGGGTCTTCTGCGGAAGTGCGAGCAGGATCCCGGCGACGACCATGATGTACAGCACGGCGGTGATGGCGCCGGAGCGCAGCACGCCGATCGGCACATCACGTTGCGGGTTGATCATCTCTTCACTGGCGCCCGACTCGAGTTCGAATCCGACGAGCAGGAAGACGATGCTGCCGATCACGGCGAGGAAGCCGGTTGCGCTGGGCTTAAGGCCGCTCAGGGGCGCGTGCCCGGAGGGCATGCCCTTCTTGATCAGGAAGCCGACGACCAGGATGCTGAAGAAGATCACCGCAATGGCCTTGACGTAGGCCCCGATGGTGGCCGCCCACTTGCCGCGTTTCAGCGAGACGACGGAGATTCCGATGTTCACCCAGACGAAGACGAGGCCGATGAACATCGACGCCAGCCAGCCCAGGTCGGCGTGGCCGTTGGGCTCCATATAGAAGGCGTTGATGGCGGCAATGGAAACGCCGGCCAGCGTGCCGCCGATCCAGATCGGGTTCGCGATCCAGTAAAGGATCGCCGTGATACCGGCCGGGAGCTTGCCGTAGGCCATTCGCACCCAGCTGTAGATCCCTCCTTCGATCGGGAACGACGAGGCCAGCTCGGCGCTGATCAGGCCGTAGGGCAGGAGGAAGATGAAGACGAAGATGACGGACCACGTGACACCTTGCCAGAGGCCGAACTTGGCCACCCCCGCGATGGCGTCGAGGCTGATGATCGCACAAACGCTGAAGAACACGAGGTCCCAGCGTCGGAGCACTTTCTTGAGTTTGGCCTTTTCCTGCTTGAGCTCGACATCAGGCACGTGGACCTCCCATTGCTCTGTTTGCGAACATCGAAGAAGGCATGGAATCCCCCGCTGCGTCTCCCACGGCCCGCCCCCACGGGCCATGCCGATAGCTGTGGGCTGCCTCATGACGCAAGAACCGTCACGGCCCTTCGGAAGTGACTCCAAAACCCAGCATGCCCGGCATGTGCCCGTCGGGGCGGCCGCGGCTCAGGCGTTTACCTGCGTCGCGCTCAAACGCGCGGTGATGACCTTGGTAGCCGTCTCCATCACGTTCAGGCTCTCGTCGACCTCGGCCTGCGTGTGGGCCAGGCTGGCGAAGAGGCGCTCGAAGTTGAAATTGTGGAAATACACGCCGCGCGTCTGGCATTCGGCCTGCAGTTCGCCGAAGAACTCGGTGTCACTCGCCCTCGCCTGACGATAGCGCGTCACGGGCTCTTCGTGGCCAAAGAAGACCTGCCACATGGGGCCTACCTGGTTGATCCAGGCCGGCACGTTCTGCTCGGCAAAGATGCTCTTCATGCCGCTCACCATCGCATCGGCGATTGAGTTGAGGTGCGAGTACACACGCTCGTGGTCGTTGATGAAGATGTCGAGGGCGGCGTTCATGCCGGCCAGGGTCAGCGGGTTACCGCTGTAGGTGCCGCCATGGAGCACGAGGCCTTCGGCTTCGAGTTCCATGATGTCCTTGCGACCGCCGAAGAATGCGGCGCCGGGAGTGCCGCCGCCGACGGCCTTCGCCATGCAGGTGATGTCCGGGGTCACGCCGTAGAGTTCCTGGGCGCCGCCGAGCGAGACGCGGAATCCGGTGATCACCTCATCGAAGATGAGGAGCACGCCGTTCTCGTCGCAGATGCGGCGCAGACCTTGGAGGAAGCCGGGATCGGGCGGGATGATACCCGCGTCCGCGAGGATCGGCTCGGCGAGCACGGCGGCCAGGCGGTCCGCATTACGACGGATAAGCTGTTCGGCACTGTCGAGGTCGTTGAAGCAACCGACGATGACCATATCCTCGAACGTCTTGGGGATACCGGCGAGCGAGGGCAGCGTGCGTGGGAAGCGCTCGGTTCCGGCGGCTTCGAGCGCCGGCACGTGCGAGAACGCGTGGCAGTCGAGAAAGCCGTTGTAGCTGCCTTCCCACTTGAGGATCTTGTCCTTGCCCGTGTACGCGCGGGCGAGACGAATGGCCGCCTGGGTGGCCTCGCTACCCGAGTTGGCGAATCGGACCTGATCGACACCCGGCACGACCTGCACGATCTTGCGTCCGACCTCGTAGTCGAGCTCGTGAGGGAACGTGTAGAGCATGCCGTGCTTGGTGATTTGCTCGACAACGGCGTCGACGATGGGCTTGGGCCGATGCCCGAAGATCATGGGGCCGTAGCCGATGCACCAGTCGATGTAGCGGTTGCCGTCGACGTCGAAGAAGAACGGCCCTTCGCCGCGCTCCATGACAATCGGGCGAGTGCCGGTGAGACGTGCGTAGCTGGACTCGCCGCCGGAAACCACCTCTTTGCATTTCGCGAACATCTCGCGGCTCTTGGTGAGATGGGCATCGTCGATGAGATAGTCATTCATGGAAGCGGCTCCTTCACTCTGGCGTGCTTCTCTCGCAGGAGGGGGTGACCCTCCCACAAGACGGGATTGGCGACGATGGAAACGCAGCCAACTCTTGGAATACGGAACCAACGAGACGGGTCAAGACGACCGCACTACGTAGGGCAACATTGGTCTCTGGGGCTGCCGCCGCCACTGCGCCAACGTGTGATTGCTGCTGCCAAGGCCCCCCCTTGCTGGTATCGGCTGCCTCTGTCTCGGCCGAACACCACGATGGCAGAAATACGATACGAAAATATAGCTTGCCTCGCGAACGATTGCCATACTTCCTCTGTCGGCATCGTCGGCGGGTGTGCGACGAAGTCCCAAGGCCACGACTCTTCAGCGTCAATGTCGCCACCAGGGTTTACCGAGCGCCGACTCCCGTCTGAACTCGTGAGGGCCCGACAGCGCGGTAGGCTCTCTCACTAGGGTAACCGCGGCGTTCCGTCAGATCGTACTCGTTGCCCCTTCAGGCCGAGAGTCGAGCCGCAGCGACGCTGAAAGGCCTTAATCCGGGCGGCGAATACGGTTGTTCGAACCTCTTGACGGTCGCCTGAGCCTTTGCTACGTTGCCCTAATCAATATGTATAGCAAGGCTTCGTCCGTCACTCCTTTCTGTATAACTCTCATGCCGTTTCGGACATTTCGATTTCGAAGGGGGCGCAATGAGTAATACACCGACAGACGCTGCTGGCTCGCGGGGGGCTGAGCACGCGGCGGAACTAGAGCAGTACACGATTGAGCAGATACCGCTCGACCAGCGACATGGGCGGCCGCGAGACCTGTTCACGATCTGGTTTACATCCAACCTCATGCCGCTAACAGTCGTCACCGGTGCGTTGGCCACGGTGGCGTTCGGGCTGCCGTTCATTCCGGCGGTGATCGCACTCGTCGTGGGTAACCTCCTCGGAGCGGTTTTCATGGCGCTCCACTCTGCGCAGGGTCCGAAACTCGGCATTCCGCAGATGATCCAAAGCCGGGCACAGTACGGCGTGCTGGGTTCGATCCTCGTGGTCGGCATCGTGGTCTTCATGTACGTCGGCTTCTTTGGCTCGAACCTCGTCCTCGGCGGACAGTCGATCCACCAGCTTTCTTCTTCCGTCAGCGTCAACTGGGGCATCGTGATGTGCGCCGCCGCCAGCCTCCTGATCGTGGTGTTCGGCTACGATCTGATCCACTACCTCAACAGGTGGCTGGCCATCGCCTTCTCGGTCGTCATGATCGTCGCCACCATCCTCGTCATCGACAAACTGCCCGCGCACTTCCTGTCCCTGGGTCACTTCGGCTGGGGCGCCTTCATCAGCGCCATGGTCGTGACGGGGATCCTCTGGCAGATCGCCTACGCACCGTATGTCTCCGACTACTCCCGCTACATGTCGCCCAAAGAGGGAGTCAAGCCGGTGTTCTGGTACTCCTACTGGGGCGTCGTCATCGGCAGCGCCGTTCCGATGGTGATCGGAGCCTTGGTGGGCATCGCCTCAAAGGACGCCAGCCAGGTCGTCGGCCTGGACAAGCTCTCCCTGGGCTTCGGCTGGGTCGTGATGCTCGTCTTCGGCATCGGCATCATCAACACCAACTCGCTAAACGCCTACGGCGGTGTGCTCTGTGCCATCACCGTCGGCCAGAACTTTTACGAGAAGTGGTTCCCCGGTGCGAAGGCAAGGGCGTTGTTTGCGACCATCTTCGTGGGCGTCTGCTTGTATGCAGCGCTTGTCTATGTGAATTCGTTCACCACGACGTATCTGAACTTCATCCTCTTCCTGCTCTATCTGCTCGTCCCCTGGACGCTGATCAACCTGATCGACTTCTACCTTGTCGCTCACGGCGACTACGACGTGCCGGCGCTGTTTCGCAAGGACGGCGGCATCTACGGTCGCTTCAACTGGGGAACGATTGCCATCTACGCCATCGGATTTGCGGTCGAGATTCCCTTCATCAACACCACCTTCTACGAGGGCCCGGCGGCCAAGGCGTTCAACGGCACCGACTTCTCGTGGTTGGTGGCGATCGTCGTGGTCGCTCCCGTGTACTACTTCTATGCAAAGCACAAGCGGCAGGCCAGGCTCGCCAAAGGAGAGCGTGTCGGCGCTCGGGCGGCGACCGAACCAGCGCGCTCTGAGACGATCGTATGACGCTGTGTTCCTAGCCGCGACCGTGCCGGTCTAAAGCCAGCCGGCGCCTCTGATAGTTCGTTAGAGCACGACGGGCCAACCCTCAAGATCATCCGCGGGGGCGGGCTGAGGGGTGACGAGGAACACGCGCTTCGCAGCCTGAACCATCCACACTCACCGACGAAGGAGCCGACGTCGTCGGCCTTGGCCCCCCGGCTGCCGACCCACAGGGCAGGTCGCCCAACGGCCTCGATCGCAATCGGCCGGAGAATATGGCTGCACCGACCTGGACAGGAGGTTCCTGATGGCAGCTCCCTTGAACGGCTCTGAGGAAAAGGTCCTCGAGCTGGTGCGCGATGGGCGCGACGAGCTCGTCGACCTGGTCACCGAGCTCGTCGCCTTCGACACCACCGCGCGCAGCGTCGGCGATCCCCCGCGCGACGAGACACGCCTGCAGCAGACGCTGGCGGCGCGCCTGCGGGCCATTGGCGCCGAGGTCGACCTCTGGGAACCGAAGGCGACCGGCAGCGGCAATCGCTTCGTTCCCGACGGTCTCGATTTCAAAGGACGGCCGCAGCTTGCCGCCCGACTGGTTGGCACCGGCGGAGGCCGCTCGCTGCTGCTCAACGGCCACATCGACGCCGTGACCCCGGGGGCGCTTGCCGATTGGACGACCGATCCTTTCAAGGCCGTGGTCAAGGACGGACAGCTCTGGGGCCGCGGCGTCAACGATATGAAGGGCGGCCTTGCCTCGATGCTCCTTGCCCTCGAAATGCTGCATCGTGCGGGCGTGAGACTGGGCGGCGACGTCGTCTACTGCTCCGATTCCGACGAGGAGTCATCGGGTGCCGGCAGTCTGGCCTGCGTCGAGCACGGCGTGCGTGCCGACGCGGGCATCTGCGGCGAGCCGACCGGTTTTGACGCCTGGGTGTGCTGTCGCGGCATCATGACGCCCATCATCACGGTCGAGGGCCGCGCGGGCCATGCCGAGATGCCCCATCCACACTGGCGCGACGGTGGCGCCGTGAACGCGATCGAGAAAGCCAGGTTTGTGCTCGACGCGATCCAGGCCGTGCGCGGCGAATGGCTTGGACGGCCTGACAAACAGCACTGGTGTCTGGCGTCGGCCGACATCGTGCCGACGATCATCCAGGGGGGCGAGTGGTGGGTCACCTACCCGGCTCACTGCAGTGTCACCTGCGACGTCACGTATCTGCCGGCCAACGTCGACGCAGACGGCACGGCCAAGGGCGTGGAGGCCGAGATCACGGACTCGATCAACGCCGCGGCAAACGCCGACCCCTGGCTGCGCGAGCATCCTCTGCAGTGGCAGTGGATGGAGGACATCGTGCCGGCTGAAATGCCGCGCGACCATCCGCTCGTCGACATCGCGCTCCGCGCGGCCGCAGACCTTGGCCGGGCTGGACGAGCGTCTGGCCTCAACTCATGGCACGATGCCGCTCACTTCACACATTGGGGCCAGACGCCGACGCTGTCGTTCGGGCCCGACGGCATAGATAGTGCCCACGCGGCCAACGAGCACGTCTCTGTAGACGGTCTGGTCGACCACTGCGCGTCCGTTGCGCTGGCAACCATGCGGTGGTGCGGAGCCGGTTGACGTTACGGGCAAAGCCCATCCTGGCGGACAGCGCTTCATGGGGGACCGACCGGGTCGAACGACGTTAAACGTCGCCCCGTCCCGCCGCCGGACATCACGCAGAGCGGAAGATGCCCTTTGCCATGAGCGAGGTCTCCTGTTCGGAGCGCAGTCGATAAAGGGCGCGGCGGCGATCCGCGATGCCGGGGTCGTCCGGCGCAGCCGCGTGCGCCCACTCGATCAACTGGCAGGCCAGCCTCAGGTCGCCGCCATTGGCGAGGGTCGCCGCGCGAGCCGCGAGAGTCGGGGCGCCGCCGAACAGCGCGGCGACCTCGGCGGCGAGCGAGTCGCGGCAGGGCGGCTTGAGGTGCGCAAGGTCGGCGTCCCACCAGCCACCATACAGGCGCCAGACGTTGCGGACCAGGAACTCGGGCTCGTCGTAAAGCGGCCGCAGCCAGGGCCGGTCCAGCATGTCAGGGTCGACGCGGACCGACTGTATGACCTCATCGAGGGTCGCGCTCGCGTTCATCGCATCGATGACGTCGGCGACCAGTCGCTCGAGCACGGAAGCCACCTCGCCAAGGACGAGGGTGATGCGCTCGTTGCCGGCGATGGGCAGACCATGTGAAGGGACCAGCAGCTCGGGCTCCACCGCGATCATGCTGCGCAAGGCGGTCGCCCATCGGTCGGGATATCGTTGCACCTTTTGCGGGTTGCCGACGCTGGGAAAATCCCAGATCAGGAAGTCTCCGGCGAGCACCGTCCGCTGCTGAGGAAGCCATACCCAGGTCTGGTCATCGGTCTCTCCCCGTTCGTGGAACAAATCGAAGATCGTGCCGCCGGCCTGCAAGCGGTAGGAACGGTCGTAGGTGACGTCCGGCTCCATGATGTCTGCCGGGACGAAGCCCGGCTGCGCAGCCGTGTCGTCACCACCTATGCTCAGATCGGCGTTTGATTCGGCCAGCGAGTCAAATCGTCGCGCGTTGATGGCGAGGTTCCACCCCTCCGTGCGGCGGTAGCGGGCCAATCGGTCGGGGACCCTCCGATGCGCCATCACCTGGGGTGGGGGATAGTGGCGGGCGACGGCATCGGCGGCGAACGCACCGGACCCCCCGACATGGTCCGGTGACCGTGCGTGTAGATGATGTTCGCTACGGGGTCCGCGCGCCAGCCGCGCAAGGCATCAACCACCGCGCGGCCGGTCCGGACGCCGCTTGGAGTTGACCCGCTTCCGTTGACACCCTGAAAGTGGATACGTCAGTGTCCAGAAGGGAGTCGACGTGGCGCACACGCCGGAGTTCAGACGAGAAGCCGTCCGCCTCTACCTGGTAGGCCAGCGAGGCATTCGACCCACAGCGCAGCAACTGGGCGTCGCGCCCGGTACGCTGCGTGCCTGGGTCCGCCAGGCCGAGGTGGACGAGGGCCACCGCGAGGGTCTCACCAGCGAGGAGCGCGCCGAGCTGCTGCGCCTGCGCCGCGAGGTGCGCATCCTCGAAGAGGAGAAGGAGATACCTGCGTAAGGCCGCGCTTTTCTTCGCTCGGGAGACCGATCGGCGCAAATGAAGTTCCGCCTGATCGCTGAAGAGAGGTCGCACCACAGCGTCTCCCGCCTGGCCCGCGTGCTCGGTGTGACCGCCGCGGGCTATCACGCCTGGAAGCAGCGCAGGCCCTGCGCTCGCCGCCTCGAGGACGAGCGCCTCAAGGGGCGCATCGCCCGCCACTTCGAAGCCAGTCACGGCACCTACGGTGCGCCACGCCTGCTCGACGACCTCGCCGACGAGGGCATCCGCATCTCGCGCAAGCGCGTCGCGCGCCTCATGCGCGAGCTGGGCATCGCCGGCGTCTCAGGACGCGAGGGCAAGCCCCGCAGGCGCCGGGCCGCAAGACCCGAGAGCGCGCCGGCCGGAGACCTCGTGCGGCGCAGGTTCACGGCCGACGAGCCCAACCAGGTGTGGTTTGCCGACATCACCTATGTGCCCACCTGGGAGGGCTGGCTCTACCTGGCGGTGGTCATGGACGCCTGCACCAAGCGCATCGTCGGCTGCTTAGGTCCACCACTACGTCACAAGCCTTGCAAATCGAGCTGCCAAGCCCAAAACGCCGTTCCGCTTGCCCGGCCTGCAGCCCGGGTACCTCACTGTCGTGGCTCCCTATCAGGATGGACGCGGGCGTCTTGGCCTCGCGGAGATAGCACAGCGGACGGTCGTCGTAGTCGCGGTCGTCGTCGGCAGCGCGCTGCTCGTCATCTTGGTCTGGGATCTGCGCAGGATCCTCGTGTGGCTGCTCATCGCGGGCATGCTCGCCCTGACGGTCGCACCCGCGGTGGCCTGGCTCGAGCGGCGCCGCGTGCCGCGCTGGCTCGGAGCGACTCTCATCACGCTGGGCGCAGTCATGGTCGTCATCGCCATCGACGCGGCGGTGGCGGTGCCGCTCGTCAGGCAGTCGCGCCAGCTGCTCGGCGGCCTACCGCGCCTGGCTCACGACCTGTTCAAGCCCGGTGGGCCGCTGGCGATCCTGGAACAGCACTTTCACATCGAGCGCCGCATCACCACGATCACGCCGGCCCGTGTGTACCACCTGGTCGCGGGCCCTCGCTCGATCGCCTCTGTCTTCTCGCAGGCGGCCGTCGTCGTGGCCGCCGCGGTGACCATCGTGACGATCACCATCATGCTGCTCGTCGAGGGGCCGCGCGGCTGGGGGGCGTTGGTCGGTGCATTCGGAGGCCGTGGCGAGCGCGTCGATGTCGTGGGACATCGCATGCAGCGTTCCGTGGGCGGCTATGTGCGCGGCAACCTGCTGATCAGCCTGCTCGCCAGCATCGGCTCCTTTGCCGCGATGTCGATCCTCGGCGTGCCTTACGCCCTGCCGCTCGCCCTGGCGGTCGGGCTGCTCGACATCATCCCCCTGATCGGCGCCACCCTGGGCGCCGTGCTGTGCGTGCTCGTGGCGCTCTCGGGGGGCTGGCTGGCCGCCGTGCTGCTGATCGCCTACTTCGTCGTCTATCAGCAGACCGAGAATCACCTCCTGGCGCCGGTGATCTACGCCAAGACGGTCGCCATGTCGCCTCTCATCGTACTGCTGGTGTCGCTGGCCGGCGCGATCCTCGGCGGCTTGGTAGGCGTGCTGCTCGCCATCCCGATCGCCAGCGCCGTGCAGATCGGCGTGGGCGAGCTGCTGCGCGCCAGGGGGATCGAGCGCCTCGCCGATCTCGCGGAACTGAGCACCGAAGACGCGCGCGCCGAGGGCGGAACCGTGCCGCTCAGTGACGGCGAAGAGCTCCCCGGCCAAGGTTCGATCGGCGCCACGCCGGACGGCGAGAAGCCAGCGGATCGCGCTGCGTAGCGAGGTGCCGGCGCACCAGGGGCTCCGCGGTGTTGTCGATCCGATGGCGGTGGCCGAGCATGACGCGCACCAACAGTTACGGCAGGCGAAGGGCAAGCCTCTTCGGCGAAAGCCCGTGAGCTGTTCGGCTGGCGACCCGCCCGGCCTCAAGCCCTGAACGATCTCCGCAAGGGCTCCTACGCCGCCGCCGCTTAGCGTGGCGCTGATCGGACAAGCGTGGGGCAGCGGCCCCCGTGGGTATGGTCGTGACCACGCCGGGGCTGCGAGGGCAATGACCCGGGAGCGATCCCCGGTCCGGAGGTGCACGATGACCCACGACGGGCGCGACTGGCTGACCGCCGACTTTCCCGAGCTGCGCGACGCCCCGCCCTGGGTGATGGAGGAGATGATCGTCGCGCAGCCGCGCCTGGCGGCGCCGATCCTCGGCGCCGATCGTCCCGAGGCGACGCGGCTGTGCGAGGCCGTGACCGCCGCGGCCGCGGCGGGCGAGCCCGTCGTCGTCACCGGCTGCGGGACGTCGGAGCACGCGGCACTGGTCGCGGCCGAGCTGCTCACGGATTCGTTTCGCCGCGCGGGCTTCACCACCGCTCGCGCCGAGCCGCGCCAGGCGCTCGACGCCGCTCTCGACCCGCGCGCCGGCGGCATCTCCATCGCGATCTCCCACGACGGAGGGACTCGGGCGACCCAGCTTGCGCTTGAGGCCGCCCGCGCAAGCGGAGCCACGACCGGTCTGATCACGGCCTGTGCCGATCCCTCGTGCGCGGCCTCCGCCGACCTCGTCTTCGTCACTCCCGTCCACGACGACTCCTGGTGCCACACGCTCGCCTACGTGAGCGCCATCCTGGCCGGCGCACGGGTCTCTGGCATCGCCGGCGACGAGGCCGCGGCCGCTGCCGCCAGCGCCATCGAGGCGACCCTGGCTCGCCGCGCCGATCTCGAGGCGGTCGCGGCGCACCTGAACCGCTCCGGGCGCATCGTGACCGCCGGCCTGGGCGCCGACCAGGCGAGCGCCGGCGAGCTCGCGCTGAAGATCGCCGAGGGCGCCCGCATCGCCACCACGGCCTACCACCTCGAGTCCATCCTCCACGGCCATCTCGCGGGGTGTGACGCCGATGCGACCAGCCTCGTTCTGCTCGCCCTCGACCCGCGTTCCGGCGCCCGGCGTGACCGCCGCCTCGCGCTCGTGGTGCAGGCCGCCCGCGCCATCGGCATACCGACGGTCGCGCTGGCCCCGCAAGCGCTGCTCGCCACGCTGCCGGGCGACGTCCATGGGGTCGCGCTCGAGCCCTCACCCGTCGAGCCGCTCCTCGCTTCGTTGCTTCAGAGCGCCGTGGCGGTACAGCTCCTGACGCTCGGCCTCGTCGGCTTGGCCGGCACGAACCCCGACCTCATCCGCCGCGAGAAGCGCGCCTACCGCGAGGCCGCGCTCATAGGCGACGCGACGCCCGATTGGTAGCGCGTCTCATCGACGGAGCGTCACCCGGCGGTTGAGAGAGCCGCCTGCGGCGTTCGCTGCGGTCTAAAGCATCTGGCGGGTGGGGCGGAAGAGGATCTCGTTGATATCGACGTCGTCGGGCTGGCTCATGGCGAAGACCACGGCGCGGGCGAACGAGTCGGCGGGGATCGCGTACTCCTCGTAGAAACCGTGCATCCTCTCGGAGATGTCCGGCTCGGTGATGCTGTCCGGCAGCTCCGTGGCGACCGCGCCCGGCGAGATCACCGTCGTGCGGATGTTGTAGGGCTTCACCTCCTGGCGCAGCCCCTCGGAGAGCGCCCGCACCGCATGCTTGGTCGCCGCATAGACCGCACCCGCCGGGCCGACCTTGTGGCCCGCCACCGAGGAGACGTTGATGATGTGGCCGGCCTTCTGCTCCCTCATGTAGGGCAGCGCCGCGGCGATGCCGTAGAGCACGCCTTTGATGTTCACGTCGATCATCCGGTCCCACTCGTCGACCTTGAGGCGTTCGAGCGGCGACTGCGGCATCAGCCCGGCGTTGTTGATCATGACGTCGATGCGCCCGTACGCCTGCACGGCGGCATCGACCAACGCTTGACCTGATCGCGGTCGGTGACGTCGGTGGCCACGGCGAGCGCCCTGCCGCCGCGGCCGGTCAGCTCGTCGGCCAGCGACTGGATGCGGTCGAACCGCCGAGCGCCCAGCACGACGCTCGCGCCCTGCGCGGAGAGGAGCCGGGCGGTCGCCTCGCCGAGCCCGCTGCTCGCGCCGGTGATGACGACGACTTTCCCTTCGATGTTTGCGCTCATGGAGTTGGGGTCCTTTCGGTCGACCTCAAGGAGAAAGTGCCCGCCCCGACCGCTGTCAGCACTCGGGGTGTAGCCTACCCGCAGCAACGCCGGCGGGGCAGTCCCGCCGGCAAGACACCACTATGAAGACCAGCGTGGATGGAGTGAGTCACGGACGGCAAAGTCTTCGACGAGGTGGCGGCCGAGTACGACCGCAACCGCCCCGCCTATCCCGACGAGCTTGTCGGACGGGCCTGCCGGATCGCCGGGGTGGGGGAAGGCGACAGCGTGCTCGAGGTCGGGTGCGGCAGCGGGCAGCTGACGCGCAGCCTGGCCGCCCGCGGCCTCGACGTCGTGGCCGTCGAGCCCGGCCAGCACCTGCTGTCGCTCGCCCAGCGCAACGCGGAGGGTCGCGGCCGGGTCGAGTTCATGAACGCGCGCTTCGAAGACGCACCGCTCGCGCACGGCCGTTTTCGCGCTCTGTTCTCGGCCGCGGCGTTTCAGTGGCTCGACCCCGACGTGAGCTGGCGTAAGGCCGCCCGTGTGCTCGCGCCCGGGGGCACGCTCGCTCTCATCCAGTACTGCGGACTCTGCGAGGAGCGCAGCGCCGCCGATCAAGAGGCTCTCCTTGCGTCTCGGCGCGGAACGTACCCGACGTGGCCGCCGGTTGGCCGCGCTACCGCGATCTTGCCGCCACCATCACGGGAGTCGAGGAGCGCCGCGGCAACGTCTCGGAGGCGTGGGCGTGGGTCGGCAGTCACGACGTGGCGCGCGGCTACGCCGCGCGCCTGTTCCGTGACGTGCGGATCGGCCTGCGTGCCGCAGCTCCTCGAACAGACCGCCGACGAGTTGAACGCGCTGCTGGCCACGGCATCGTTCTTTCCGCGGCTGCCGCTGGAGCGACGGCGGGCCCTGCAGCGCGAGCACATGGAGATGTACGAGCGGCTCGGACGGCTCATCAGGTCGAGCACCGTCGCCGTGCTCGTCACGGCACGGCGCAGCGCCGAGGATTGAGCGGGCAGAGTCCGCGACCGTGGGCGCTCGACTCTGCCGGCGGCGTCCTCGGCGGCGATCTCGCGCTGCTCGCCGTCTGCCTGCAGGCGGCTCCCTCCGACGCGTCTCCACCTACCCCCGCAGGTACACCCGCGATTCCCACTTGGGGGTGACGACCCAACGCTCGACTTCCGGGTAAGGTCCCTAGTGACCCGTGTCATACGTGGCGCGGCGCGCGCTGGGGCCGTTGTGGCGAGCGCGCACGACGCTACCAGGAGGCGCGCCAATGAGTGACGTTCGTGAGCAGCTGCAGGTCGTACCGCAAGCCTGTGAGAGACCGCAGACCCAGGGCGGCGGCGCCGACGCCGTCGTGGCGGCGCGCGACCTGACCAAGCGCTACGGCAAAGGCGACGCCGCGGTCGACGCCCTCGCAGGCGTGTCTCGATCGACCTCGTGCGCGGCGCCTTCACGGCCATCATGGGGCCGTCCGGCTCGGGCAAGTCGACGCTCATGCACGTGCTGGCCGGCCTCGACGAGCCCACCGGCGGCGCCGTCTGCATCGACGACATCGAGATCACCGCGCTCAAGGAGCGCCAGCTCACCCAGCTTGCGTCGCGACAAGATCGGCTTCATCTTTCAGACGTTCAACCTGCTGCCCACGCTGACGGCTCACGAGAACATCGTGCTGCCGCTGACCATCGCCGGCGACCAAGCTCGACCAGGCCTGGCTCGACACGCGTCGTGACCGCGATCGGCATCGGGCGACCGCCTCAAGCACCGCCCCGCGGAGCTGTCGGGCGGCCAGCAGCAGCGCGTGGCCATCGCCCGGGCGCTGATCAGCAAGCCGGTCGTCATCTTCGCCGACGAGCCCACCGGCAACCTCGACTCGACGCACCGGCGACGAGGTGCTGCGGCCTGCTGCGCGCGCTCGGTCGACGAGTTCGGCCAGACCATCGTCATGGTCACCCACGACGCGCGCGCCGCCACGGTCGCCGACCGCATCGTCTTCCTTGCAGGACGGTCGCATCGAGCTCGACTGCGGGCGCATGAGCCGCGACGAGATCTACGACACCATCAAGTCGCTCGAGGCCACCTCGGTGCGCGCCGACGCAGGACCGGTGCGATGATCCGCCTCTGCGCTGCGCGACCTGTGGCAGCCGCAAGCTGCGCACCATCCTGACGTGCTCGCCATCGTGCTCGGCGTCGCCATGATCGCCGGCACCTACGTGATCACCGACCAGATCAACTCGGGCTTTCACAACATCTTCGAAAAGGCGGCCATCGGCACCGATGTGACCATCACCCGTAAGGCCGCCTTCGGCGGCAGCGACGTCTTCTCGTCGGGCGGCTCGCTGCCGGTCGGGCTGCTCGCCCAGGTGCGCGGCGTGCGCGGCGTGGCCGCCGCGTCGGGCACCGTCGCTGGCAGCGGCGCCGTCGTGATCAACGGCAAGTCGGTCAGCACCGGCGGGGCGCCCACCCTCGTCTTCTCGGCGTCGCCGCCGCGCTTCAGCCGCAGCACGTACATCGCCGGCGCCTCGCCGACCAAAGACGGCACCGTGGGCGTCAACGCCAAACCGCCTCCGACAAGCACCTGAAGCCCGGCGACACGATCGGCCTGTCGACCGCGCAGGGCGTGCAGCCGGTCACCATCGTCGGGTGTCTTCGACTTTGGCGACTCGACCTCGATCGGCGGCGCCACCCTGGTGGCCACCACCGTGGCCGACGCCCAGCGCTGGTACAACCTCGAGGGTCAGTACTCGAGCATCGTCGGTGGCCGCCGACCCGGGCGTCACGCCCGACACGCTGGCGGCGAGCCTGAAGAAGGCGCTGCCCGCCTACGCCGACGTGAAGACGTCGGCACAGTCAGATCGCCGACAACACGAAGGCCATCAGCGACGCCATCGGTAACTTGCTGCGCACGATCCTGCTGGCCTTCGGCGGCGTCGCCGTGATCGTCGGCGCCTTCATCATCTTCAACGCCTTCTCGATCACCGTGGCGCAGCGCATCCGCGAGTTCGCCATGTTGCGCTCGCTGGGCGCCATCGCGCCGCCAGGTGCTGGCCAGCGTGATCGGCGAGGCCGGCGCGCTCGGCGTGATCGCGCTCGCTCCTGGGCATCGCCGCCGGCATCGGCATCGCCATGGGCATCAACGCGCTCTTCCAGGCGGTCGGCGCGGACATACCGACATCGGGCATCGCCCTGGCGCCGCGCACCATCATCATCTCGCTCGTGGTCGGCGTCGGCGTGCCGCTGCTGGCCGCCCTGGCGCCGGCGCTGCGCGCCACACGGGTGCCGCCCGTGGCCGCCCTGCACGAGGGCGCCACGCTGCCGCCGTCGGCGCTGAGCCGCTACAACCCGGTCATCGCCGCCGTCGCCGCCGGGCCTGGGCGCGGCCGCCCTGGCCGCCGGCATGTTCGTGCACGGCACGACCGGCAGTCGCCTGCTCGAGATGGCGCTCGGCGCAGTGCTCATCTTCGTGGCCGTCTCCATGGTCGCCAAGTACGTCGTGCGGCCCCTGGCCAGCGTCATCGGCTGGCCGCTGCGGCGCGCTTACGCCGGCAGCAGCGGGCAGCTCGCCCGCGAGAACGCCACGCGCAACCCGGCGCGCACCGCGGCGACCGCCGCCGCGCTCATGATCGGCCTCGGCCTCGTGGTGTTCGTCGCCGTGTTCGCGCAGGGGTTCAAAGCTCGTTCGTGACGCCATCGACCGCTCCGTCAGCGCCGCCATCGTGGTGAGCGGGACCGGCGGCGGCACCTTACCCGACGCGGCCCTGGCCACCGTGCGCGGCGTGCCCGGTGTCGACGTAGGCCGCCGGCATCCGCATCGACGAACACCAGATCAACGGAGGCAGCACGACGGCCATGACCGGCGTCGACCCGCGTCACCTTCGGGCCGATGTGGCGCTTCCACTGGCTCAAGGGCGGCTCCGACGCGCTGCTTCCCAAGCTCGCCGCCAACACCGCCCTGGTCGAGGAGCAGTTCGCCACGAAGTACCACCTGTCGAAGGGCAGAGCTTCGCGGCCCTCGGCCAGACCGGCGTGCGGGAGCGTCTCACGGTGATCGGCGAGTACCGCGACCCCACGCTGCTGACCGGCTACACGGTGGCGCAGACCACGTTCGAGCGGCTCGCCCCGACCACCGATCGCGACCCCATCTACATCATCGCGTCGAGCGCCGGAGACCCCGCGCAGACCAAGGCCGCCGTCACCGCGGCGCTCAAGCAGTTCCCCACGACCAAGGTGCAGACGAAGGCCGAGTACACGGCGTCGCTCAAGAAGCAGGTCGACCAGCTCCTCACGCTGATCTACGCGCTGCTCGCGGTGAGCGTGGTCATCTCGGTGTTCGGCATCGTCAACACGCTGGTGCTGTCGGTCTACGAACGCACGCGCGAGATCGGCATGCTGCGCGCCATCGGCACGACCCGCCGCCAGATGCGGCGCATCGTGCGCTACGAGAGCGTCATCACGTCGATCATCGGCGGCATACTGGGGACCGTGCTCGGCGTGGTGTTCGCCTACATCGTCTCGACGCGCCTGGCCTCGCAGGGCATCACCTTCTCGGTGCCCTGGGGCCAGCTCGTGGTCTTCCTCATCGTGGCCGGTGTCGTGGGCGTGATAGCCGCCGTGCTGCCTGCCCAGCGGGCGGCCCGGGTCAACGTGCTCGATGCCATCCACTACGAGTGAGGCGCTCGGGGAATACTCTCAGCACATGATCGAGCCCGACGACAAGCCCGGCACCGTGAACCCGGTGGCCGACCCGTTCGACGCTGAGATTCGAGGCGCGCGCAGCGGAGCTGCGCGCGCTGATCGCCGCCACGCCGGCGACCAAGTCGTACGGCCGCCCGCCCGGCTGGCTCGAGCTGCGCGAGCGTCGCCATCAGCGCTACCTGCTGGTCGCCGGCGGTGCCCTCATCGCCGCCGGCGCCCTGACGTTCGTGCTCATCATGACGGGCGTCTCTCTGCTCGGCGTGGCGATCTTCGCTCCCGGTGTGCTGATCTGCGCGCTGGCGATCGGCTGGCGTCCGTTCTACTCGCTCTACCTGCCCGGCCTGGCCCTCGCGGGCTGGGGCCTGGGGATGATCGTCGACAGGGCGATCGACTCGCCCATGTTCCTGAGCGCAGTGGGCCTGGGCTGTGGCCTGGTGCTCGCCTGGGTGATCCGTCGCGTGCAGGTGGGCTGGGCGCACCTCTGGCCGCTGGTCTTCGGGCTGTTCTTCGCGGGCTTCGGCGTGCTGGCCGGCTTCGACCACCCCTGGTCGCTCGCCTGGCACGCCTGGCCGCTACTGCTGGTCGCGCTCGGCCTGGTGTTCGTGGCGCGCGCCGTGCTGCCCCGGCGACGGGTCTCCGGGCCGCCGGCGGGCGGTCCCCCGGTCGGCGGGCCGCCGGCACGCCGGTAGAGCGCCGTCGGGCGAGCGCGGCGCCGGGTCGCCCCGCGCCGGGCTGAAGCAGCACTGCATAGAGTTTCAGCAATCACGCAACTGTGACGACTGGTTTGCGGCCCCTGAGGCCACTAGAAAGAATCTGAGTGGTTCTTTTTGCGTTTCGCCGCGTAGCTCGATAGCATTATCAGCTCAAGTCGGGTCGATCCTTGGGGGAGTCCGTGGTCAAGTACGTCATCCTTGCCATCTTCGTCGCCGTGCTCGTCTCGATCGGCATCTACTCGCGGCGCCGCACGCAGACCGTCGACGATTTCTTCATCGGCAGCCGCACGGTGGGGCCCTGGCTGTCGGCCTTCGCCTACGGCACCACCTACTTCAGCGCGGTGCTGTTCGTAGGCTACGCCGGCAAGATCGGCTACGGCTTTGGCCTGTCGGCGCTGTGGATCGTGATCGGCAACGCCTTTTTGGGCACCATGGTCGCCTGGTGGCTGCTCGCCAAGCGCACGCGCACCATGACGGGGCGCCTGAACGCTCTGACCATGCCCGAGTTCCTCTCGCGGCGCTACGGCTCGAAGGCCATCAAGATCGCCGCCGCCCTGATCATCTTCATCTTCCTCATCCCGTACTCGGCCTCGGTCTACACGGGGCTCGCCTACCTGTTCGAGAAGGTCTTCAACATCAACTTCACGACGGCGCTGTGGTCGATGGCGATCCTCACGGCGGTCTACCTGGTGATCGGCGGCTACCTGGCGGTGGCCCGCAACGACGCCATCCAGGGCGTCGTCATGATCGTCGGCGTGATCGTCATGATCTGGTTCGTGGTGCGCTCACCCGAGGTCGGCGGTCTCAGCCACGGTCTGCGGCATCTGCACGCCATCAGCCCTCAGCTCACGGCCATCTGGCCGGCCTGGAACATACAGGGCAGCGGCTTCACCGCATTCTTGAACTCGCCGGGCGTCGAGCTGCTGGGCCTCGTGCTGCTCACCAGCCTGGGCGCGCTGGCGCATCCCAAGATGGTGCACAAGTTCTACGCCATGAAAGACGAGAGCGTGGTGCGCCAGGCCATCGTCATCTCCACCCTGTTCGCCCTGCTCATGACCTTCGGCGCCTACTTCACGGGCTCGCTCAGTCACCTGTTCCCGCAGGTCGCGCCGCTCGCGGCAGCGGGTAACTTCGACGCCATCATGCCCACCGTGATCGACGTGGCGCTGCCCTCGACGCTGGTCGTGATCGTGCTGCTGCTCGTGCTCTCGGCCTCCATGTCGACTCTGGCCTCGCTGGTCATGGTCTCGGCCTCGGTGGTGAGCGTCGACTTCGTGCGCGACGAGCTCAAGCCCGACATGTCGAAGAAGTCGGTGGTCACGCTCATGCGCGTGCTGGTGGTCGTGTTCATCCTGCTGTCCGTGCTGCTCGCGCAGGCCAAGATCGCCATCATCATCACCATGATGGCGATCTCGTGGGCGTGATCTCGGGGGCCTTCCTCGGCCCCTACATCTGGGGCCTGTTCTGGCGCCGGGTCGGCAAGGCCTCGGCCTGGGCGGGCTTCACCGTCGGCGTCGGCTTCACTCTGCTGGTCGGCTGGCACTACCACTGGAACGCCGCCTACATGCCGGTCATCTCGAGCATCGCCATGCTGGGTTCGCTGGCCGTCGTGCCGCTCGTGGCGCTCGTCACCAGCCCGGCGTCCGACGAGTGCATCGCCCTGGCCTTCGGCGACGAGCTCGCGCCGGCCGGCGGACCGACCGACGACGCGGTGCTCGAACCGGCGCTCGAGCCCGAGGTCGTCTAGAAGGACTCCGCGGCGCGGCATCGCAGCGCTCCAGTGTGAGACTATCTGGAGCGCAGTGCCGATGAAGGAGAGCTTCTCGTGGTGAGTACCCCGTCGTTCGAACAAGGCCCCATCAGACCGCCGAGCGAGGCCGGCAGCCTGCTCGTGCGCGTGGTGCGCAACTGCGGCTGGAACCGCTGCCGCTTCTGTTCGGTGTACAAGGGCTGCCGGTTCTCGCCGCGCGGCTTGGCCGAGGTGCTCGCCGACGTCGACGCCATGAAGGCCGCCGCCGAGGTCCTCGCCGAAGGCCCGATGGCCGCGCTGCGCGCCGAGGCGGTGCCGCCCGAGGCCTACCAGGTCGCGCTGTTCCTGCACGACGGCGCGCGCTCCGTGTTCTTGCAGGACGCCGACCCCTGCGCCGTCGTGCCCGCCACGCTGGCCGCCGAGATCGAGCGCGTGCGCGCCGCCTTTGCGAGCGTCACCCGGGTCACGACCTACGGCCGGGCGGCGACGCTGGCGCGTCGCCGCCCGGCCGAGCTCGAACTGCTGCACGAGGCCGGGCTCACGCGCGTGCACGTCGGCATGGAGTCGGGCTCCGACGCCGTGCTGGCTCGCGTCGACAAGGGCTGCACCGCGGCCGAGCTCGTCGCCGCCGGCCGTCAGGTGCTCGAGGCCGGCATAGAGCTGTGCTACTACGTCATGCCCGGCCTGGGCGGGCGCGACCTCGCCGCCGAGCACGTGCGCGGCACCGCGGACGTGCTGCGCGAAGTCGCCGCCGCCGCTGGGCCCGCGAACCCGCTGGTCGTGCGCCTGCGCACCACGGCGGTCGTGCCCGGCACGCCGCTTGCCGACGACGAGGAGGCCGGGCGCTTCGCGCTGCCCGACGACGTCGAGGTGGCCGCCGAGCTGCGCGAGCTGCTGGCGCGGCTCGACGGCGTGCCCTTCGATCTGCGCTCCGATCATGCGCTCAACCTGATGTCGAACCTCGAAGGCTCGCTGCCCGCCGATCGCGACCGTCTCCTCGGCCTGCTCGACGAGTTCCTGGCTCTGCCGCCGGCGCGCCAGGCGGAGCTCGCCTGGACGGCGCGCACCGGGATGTCGCGCCGGGTGGGCGCGTCGCGCGACCTGCGGGGCGCGCCGGCCGGCGACGATCGTGGCCAGCCCGACGCCGAGACCGACGAGATGCTCGAGACTGCCAAGCGCCTGCGGGCACGCTTCCTGTAAGGGGGGCCGCAGGGCCCACCGCGCGGCGCGGCGGCGGCCGCTGGCGGGACAGCAAGGCGGCTGAGCTAGGGCCGCCGAACGACTTCGTCGTCGTCGCTCAGGCGGGCGTGACTACGTCGCGCGCCTGGTGCCCGATCGCCCCGGTGAGGTAGCGCTGGATGGTCGGCCCCACGGCGGCCGCCACAGTGTCTAAGTCGGCCGATGCCAGGGGCTCGACCCGGCCCACGTAGCGCATGAGCGCGAGGCCGATGAACTGCGAGCCGGCCAGCGTGGCGCGCAACTCGGCATCGGGCACTCCCAGGGCGGTGGCGAGCGGCCCGAAGACCTCTTTCACGAGCAGGCGCCGAACGAGCTCGGCGGCCTGCTCGTTCGACACGATCGAGCGCAGCATGGCCATGAAGATCGGGCGGTTGGCGGGGTCTTCCCACACGGTCAGAAAGCCCATCACCACATGCTCGCCGAGACGCTCGCGGTCGTCGGCCAGCAGCGCCGGCAACAGGGTGCCCGGCGAGATCGGCAGCTCGAGAGCCCGTTCGAAGAGCTGCTCCTTGGCCCCGAAGTAGTGGTGCACGAGGGCGGGGTCGACGCACGCACGTGCGGCGATGCCGCGGATGGTGGCGCCGTCGTAGCCGCCGTCGGCGAACTCGAACCGGGCGGCGGCCAGGATGCAGTCGCGCGTGCCGCTGTCGCCGGGTCGCCGGCCGGTGTGCGCCGGCCGGCGGCCGGCCGGCGCCGCGGCCGGCTCGACGCCCGCCCGCCCGGCCGGCGCCGCGGCCGGCCCGGGGTGGGGAGTGGCGTGGTTCATTCGGCGGTGTCGGTGGCCGCGCCCAGCGTCGCGGTGTCGGTCGCCGCGCCGAGGGCCATGGCGTCGGCGCTCGCCTCGGAGCGTTCGGCGCGGTTCAGCTTTTCGTGGCCTTCGTGCTCGCCGAGGCGGCGTCCGGTCATGAGGCCGGGGAAGACGGCCAGCAACGCGGCCAGCGCCGCCGCGTAGAAGGGCCACTTGAACGACTTGGCGATGTTGACCTTGTAGATGGTCTTGACGTGATCGATCATCTGCTGCTCGCCGATGGCCTGGGCCGAGCCGGCCGGAGCCTGGGGCAGACCCTGCAGCGGGTTCGAGGTCATGGCTGTGGCCGCGTCGCCGCCGCCCGCCTGGGCGACCTTGGCGGCGGCCGCCGTGATCTTGGCGACGATCAGCGGCTTTTCGGCGGCCGGGATCTGCGGCTGAGCCATGATATAGGCGACCGACTGCCGCGTGGCGGTCTGGGCGTTGATCGCCACGGTGTGCGTGAAGATGGCGACGAGCACCGCGACGCCCAGGGTGAAGCCCACCTGGCGCAGGGTGTTGAGCGAACCTGACCCGACGCCGCGCACCTCAGGCGGCAGCGACGCCATCGAGGCGGCCGAGAGGGTCGGCATGGCGAAGCCCATGCCGACGCCGATGAAGGCGATGCGCCACATGATCTGCACGACCGTCGTCGAGGCGTTCAGTTGCGCCAGCAGCACTAGCCCGATGGTGAAGAACACCGCTCCGACCACGGCGGGCAGGCGCGGGCCGATGCGGTCGACGAGGCGTCCGGCGTTCGGCGCGATGACCAGGGCTACGATCGGCATGACGGTCAGCGCCACGGCGGCGCGCAGCTCGGAGTAGCCGAGCACCGAGACCATGAAGATGACGACCAGCAGGAAGGTGCCGCCCATCGCCATGCCGACGAAGCAGATGGCGGTGTTGGCCGCCGTGAACGAGCGGATGCGCAGCAGCTTCAGGGGGAACATGGGGTGGGCGGTGCGACCCTCCCACCAGAGGAACAGGGGAAAGCAGACGACGGCCGCCACGAACATGACGACGATCCGCGCCGAACCCCAGCCCCAGGAGTTGCCCTGCACCAGGGCGAGCGTGAGCAAAAAGAGTCCCACGCCGGCGATCGCGATGCCGGGCAGGTCGATGCCGCCGGCCGTGTCCTTGCCCCTCACGGCCACCGGGATGACGAGCGCGGCAAAGACGATGGCGGCGATGCCGATCGGCACGTTGACAAAGAAGATCCAGTGCCAGCTGCCGTAGGTGACGAGCAGGCCACCCATGGTCGGGCCGACCGCGGCGGCGGCGGTGCCGAGGGCGCCCCACAGGCCGACGGCCATGCCCTGCTGGCGGCGCGGGAAGGCGCCCAGCACGATGGCCAGCGAGATGGTGAGCAGCGCGGCGCCGCCCAGGCCCTGGCCGGCGCGGAAGGCGATCAGCCAGCCGATGTTGGGGGCGAGCCCGCAGAGCAGCGAGAACACGGTGAAGGTCACGAGGCCGAAGATGAAGACGCGCTTCTGACCCCACTTGTCGCCGATGCGGCCCATCGACAGGAACGACACGGCGAGCACGAGGTTGTAGGAGTTCAGCACCCACGACGCGCTGGTGACGGTCGTGTGCAGGCTGGTGATGATCTTCGGCATGGCGATGTTGACGATGGTGACGTCGAGCAGCGCCATGAACATGCCGATCGAGACGGCGGTCAGGATCCACCACTTGCGCGGGTGACCCTGGTCGAGAGTGGCGGCGGTCGGTGCGGGCGTTGCGGTCGTGCTCAAGCGGGCTCCTCTTGGTCGGCGACGGCCGGCCCCAAAGAGGGGTCCGACACAGTCGGGTCGGGCCGCCGCCTTCGGCGACCGTCGTGCACTGGATTGATGCTTCCGCACCGGCAGGAAATCAACACACGGTGAATTGTCTCCCGTCGTGAATTCTACGCGTGATGAATTGTTCGTCAAGCTGGCCGCGTCGGCGCGCGTGTCGTAGCATCGCCTCACCAGACGAAGGAGGCGCCAAGTGCGCGTGATCGTGAGACCTCCGGGCGAGGCGTTTCGCCGAGCCTTGTCAGAGCATCCCGGCAGGGAGACCATCGATCCGGCGGCGGCCGGCCGCCAGCACGAGGCCTTTGTCGCGGCCTTGCGGGCGGCCGGCGTGACGCTCGTCGAGATGCCGGCCGACGACGAGCTGCCCGACGCCTGCTTCGTGTCCGACGTGCTGATCTGCCTGCCGCGCGCCGGCGACCCCGGCGGGCCCGCCGCCGTCGCCGTGGCCACGCGGCCCGGCGCGCCCACCCGGCGGCCCGAGGTCGCCGCCGTGGTCGAGACGGCACGGGGCCTGCTCGGCGCGGCGTGCCCGGTCGCCGAGATCGCCGCCCCGGCACCCTCGAGGGCGGCGACGTCATCGTCTACGGCGACCGCGTCGCGATCGGCCTGTCAAAGCGCACCGACCGGCGCGCGGCCGACCAGCTCGCCGCCCTCGTGCGCGGCGCGGGTTACCGGGCGTTTCTCTGTCCGGTCGAAGGCCGCCTGCACCTCGCCACCTGGGTGAGCGTCGTGCGGCCCGACCTGCTCATCGGCACCGCCGGCGGCTTCGCGTCGATCGACGCCGGCGGCCCCGACGCGGCCCCGCGCGGCGAGGTCGAGCGCATCGTGCTCGCCGACGACGACGTCGTGGCCGCCAACGTCCTGCCGCTGGGTGGACGCGTCGTTCTGGCGGCCGGCACCCCGCGGGCGGCGGCCGCGCTGCGTGACGCCGGCGAACAGGTGGTCGAGCTCGATCTCGGCGAGTTCACCAAAGCCGACGGCGGGCCCACCTGCCTCGTCTGTCACGTCTTCTAGGCGGGTCGCCGGCGCGGTCTCGTTTGTCATGTTTCGCGGCCTGTCTGTCGACTAGTACCTGACAAGAGCGCGCGCGAAACGAGAGAGGCGACGACGACCGGCCGCGGAGCGGCCCACGCCGCCGCGCCTGCCCGCGCGTGACACCGCGGAAGAGGCCGGATGGCTGGTAGACCTCGCGACGAGCGCACCGCCGAGCGGTTCCTCGTCGATGTCGACGGAGAGAAGCTGCGCGCCCAGGCGCTCCTGGCGCTGGTCGACGCCGCCCCGGGGTGATCGACGAGCTTGGCCCCGACAGGGGACTGCCCCTGATCTGCGCCCGCCTGCTGCGGGCGATGGACTGTACGACCGCCGTGGTCTCGCTGGTCGACTTCGGGCGCGACATGCTCGAGGCGGTGGTCGGCTACGACGTGGGCGGCGTGCGCACCGCCGTCCGCGGCTCACGCGCCCTCGCCGTCGACGCCGTCGCCGCCCGCGTGATCGGCAATCGCGAGCCCCTGTTCGCCGCGCCCGACCCCGACCCCGCGCGGTCTCCCGGTCCCGCTGCGCCGTTCGAGGGCGGCTGGCTGTCGCTGCCGCTCGTGCTGCGCGGCGAGAGCATCGGCATGATCGAGCTGCTCGCCGGACACCGCGAGCGGCGGTATACGACCGCCGAGCTCGTGCTGGCTCAGGGCGTGTGCGCCATCGTCGCTCAGGCCGTGGCCGACTCGCAGGCCTTCGCCAGGTACCTGCCGCTCACGGGAGCGGCGGGTAACGGCGACGCCGGCGGCCTTGCGGGCCGCGTCGCCGGTGGGCCACACGCCGCTGAGCGCACCCTGGTCGACATCGCCCGCCGCCTGGCCGAAGGCCTCGAGGTAGAGCATTGCGACGTGCTGATCCGCATGGAGTCTTCGGGGGCGGTCAAGGTGGTCGCCCGCTATCGGGCCGACGGCGTTCAGGCCGAGGCGCCCGGCGAGCAGGCCTACGGTCTTGGTGACGTCGGGGCGCGGGCGCGGGCCGCCGCGTCGCGGCGCATCGCAGCGGCTCACGACGACGACCTCGCGCTGCCGGCCGAGGAACGCGCCGCGATGGTCACCCGCGGGCAGCGCGCCGTGCTGTACGTGCCGATCGTCGCCGGCGACCAGGTGGTCGGCTTTCTGTGCGCCATCGAGCGGCGTCACTCGCGACGCTTCACCATCGCAGACGAGGCGCTCGCCGCCCAGCTGGCCACCGAGGCCGGGGTGGCGGTCGAGAGCGCCCGCATCATCGATCGGCTCGACTCTCAGAACCGCGAGCAGCGTCTCATGCTCGAGACCGGCGCGGCGATCGCGTCGAGCGTCGACCTGCGCGCCACGCTGTCGACGATCGCCGAACGGCTCGTGCAGACCCTGGGCGTCGCCTGGTCGGACGTCTACGACTATCGGGCCGCCTCCGGCGAGCTCGAGGTGATCGCCTACTACCAGGTCGCCGGCGTGCCGAGCGACTCTGTCTGGCTGGGTCGGCGCTTCAACGAGAAGTCGTGGCCCGAGGGTCTGGCCACGGTGCGCCTGCGACGGCCGCACGCCAAATACTACGATTACTCGCGACTCTCGTTCGAGGACTTCGCCTCAATGGCCGCCTGGGGCGAGAAGGCCACGCTGTCGGTGCCGCTCGTCTGCGGCAACGAGGTGTTCGGCGTGCTCGACGTGGCCGAGTCGCGCTACCCGCGGCGCTTCACGGCCGACGAGGTCCGCCTGGCCGAAGCGATCGGCACGCAGGCCGCGCTCGCCATCCGCAACGCGCGCGCCTTCGACGAGGCCGAGCGGCGCAACGCCGACCTCGCCACGCTGCTCGGCGTGGCGGCCACCCTGACGTCGGCCGTCGATCGCGGCACCGTGCTCGCGGCCATCGCCCGGCACCTGCGCGAAGCGCTGGGTTCCACCAGCGCCGAGGTCTACCAGCACGACACCGCGGGCCGCTCGCTCGAGCTCGTGGCGCGCGACAGCGACGAGCCCGGCGCCCCTGAGCGCATCGGCATCTACCTGCTGAGCGACGATCCGCTGCTCGCGGGGTGCATCGACGAGTGCCGCGTGGTCGCCACGCAGGCCCGCGACGACCCGGCGGCGCTGTGCGGCGCCGGCAGCCAGTTGTGGGTGCCGCTCGTCTATCAGGACGAGGTGCTCGGCCTGCTGGCGAGCTGCGACGCCGCGCCGGACCGCTGCTACCTGCAGGAAGAGATCGGCCTGGCGACCGCCATCGCCGCCCAGGCCGCGGCCGCCTTGCAGAACGCGCGCGCCTACGAGCGACTCGAACAGGAGCGCGCCGCGCTGACGCGCCTGAACGCCCGCCTGTCGGCGTTCATCGAGCTGTCCGGGCAGATGCGCGGCCTGCTCTCCGAGGAGCGCTTGATCGACCTGCTCGGCCGCGTCCTGCACGAGGCCCTCGGCTTCAACCAGTGGGTGATCTACCTCTGCGACCCCGACGAGCAACTCTTCAACGCGGTCAAGGCGTTCGGCGGCACGGCCGAGATCGACGCGCACTACGCCGCGACGCCGGTCCCGGCCCGCGTGATGGAGGGTCTGATCGGCTCGGCGCGCACCATCTCGCAGTCGCACTTCGTCGATCACCTGCTCCACACCTGGAGCGACGAAGAGAACTACTTCCTGCCCGGTGAAGAGCTCGTTGGTGAGCGTCCCGAGGGCGAGTGGAACCAGTTCGATTCGCTGTTCGTGCCCATGCTCGGCCAGAAAGGTCAGTTGATCGGCTACATCGAGGCCTACGACCCGCTCGACCGGCAGCGCCCGAGCGACGACGTCGTGCGCCTGATCGAGGTCTTCGCCAGCAAGGCGGCCAGCAACATCGAGCTGCAGCGCGCCTACGGGGAGCTCGAGCAGCAGTCGCGCACCGACGGCCTGACCGGTCTCTACAACCACCGCTTCTTCCAGGAACGCCTGGCGGCCGAAGTCGCTCGTGCGCAGCGCTTCGATAAGCCGCTCACGCTGCTCATGATCGACGTCGACAACTTCAAGGAGTACAACGACGCGTTCGGTCACCCGCAGGGCGACCGGCTCCTCAAGGCCCTGGCCGACCTGTTGCTCGCCCAGACGCGCACCAACGTCGACTTCGTGGCGCGCTACGGCGGCGAGGAGTTCGTCGTGCTGCTGCTCGAGACCGGCGTCGGCGACGCCGCGGTCGCCGCCGAGCGGCTGCAGGACCTGTTCGAGGGCCGCCGGCCGGGCATAGAGGTGGCCGAGGCCATCCGCGCCGCGACGCAGGCGCAGACCTTCGACACGCCGGACGGCGCCGCCGGCAGCGTGACCGTGAGCGTCGGCGTCGCCACGTTCCCCGACCACGCCTCGACCGGCGACCAGCTCGTCGCCAACGCCGACAAGGCGCTCTACCTCGCCAAGCGCCTGGGCAAGAACCGCAGCTGCGTCTACCACCCGTAGGCCCGCGGCTCACCTCGTCGATCCCTTCCTGCGGCCACGCGGCGCCACGTTCGGGCGCCGTTTCGACCTGCGTATGCTGAGGATGTGAACCTGGGCAGGGCGCGCCGCGAGGGCGCGCCGGTGCGCGATCAGGGAGGGCAGTCATGCACGCAAGCTTGAGTCGCAGAAGGGGCGGCCCGGCCGCCGGCACCGGCCTCGTCGTGGCCGTGGTGGTGGCGGCGCTCGTGGTCGTTGCGCTGGCCGTGGGCGCTACGGCGGCCGCGGCGTCCAGCGCGTCGTCCGCTGCGACGGCCGCGCCCAGCGCGTCGTCCGCCGCGACGGCCGCGCCCAGCGCGATCGTGCCGGTGCCGGGCACCATCATCGTGGTGCGGCGCGTCGCCGGTCAAGATTCACTGTGGAGCGTCGACCCCGTCAGCAAAGCCGCCACGCAGCTCGTGAGCCTGTCCTTCAGGCCGGCGCGGGTCGAGGCCTCGCCCGGCGCGGTGCGGCTCGCCTACCTGCCGATGGTCGCCGGCCCCCGCGTGTACGTCTACGACACCCGCACCGGCGTGCTGCAGGCCCGCTCGCTTGCGGCCCGCGGCGTGAGGGTCGTCGACTCGGTCGCCTGGCTTTCGTCGACCAAGCTCGTGGTCGCCGGCAAGCCCACGGGCGGCTACGCGCTCTACCCGTTCGCCGATCGCCTCTACGAGCTCAACGCGGTGACCGGCGCCGTGAAGCGGCTCGGTTCGCTGCTCGGCACGGAGCCCACGGCGGCTCCCGGCGCGGCGCTCGCCTTCGTGCGTCTGAGCGACGCCGGCCCCGTGGCGGGAGGCTCGCCGCTGCGTTGGGTCGTCGAGCGCCTCTATCGTCTCGGCCACGGCGCCTCTCGGCCCCGGCTGATCGCCTCGGCCAAGTACGCGGACGGCTTCGACATACGCGTCTTCCGCGACCCGCGGCTGTCGCACGACGGCGCCTACCTGATCACCTCGACCACCGGTTCCGACATCTCGGTGCGCTACACGGTGCGCTCGGCCACGACCGGCAAGGCGCTGCGCACGGTCAACACCACCCTCGCCGGCCGCGACGCCACGGCGTGGAGCGCGCTGACCCGGCAGGTGGCGTTCTGGGGCATGCCGCCGGTCGACTCGGCGACGACCACCAGGCTGGCCATCTTCGACGCGACGACAAAGGCGCTGCGCAGCTCCGCCAAGCTGTCGCAGGTCGCGGTCACCGGTCTTTCCTGGTCGTACGACGACGCGTTGCTCGCCTACAGCCTGCGCGGCCTGCAGGCCGCCGACGACGCCGCCAAGCTGTGGACGGTCGACCCCGCCACGCTTGCCTCGCAGACCGACCTGGGCGCAGGCAGCATGCCGGCCTTCCTGCCCGGGAGCTGACGATCGGGGCTCAGCGCGGGCACGGTATCGACGCCGCCCCTTGGGGGCGCCGCCGCCGTATTGCCTGCCCGCGCGCCGCGCTATAAGGTCGGAAGCGAGCGGAGGGCGCCGCCCCGCAACTGGGGCGCGGGGCGGCGCCCCGACAAAGAGGGGGGGGTCCATGAAGCAGAAGCCGTTTGGCGGTGCACGCCGGGCCGTTGTCCTTGCGGTCGTCGCCGTGCTTGCGGCCGGCCTGGTCTGGGGCCTGGCGACGGCCTTCGCCGCGAGCTCCTCGCCGGCGCCCGGCGCCGGTCACGTGACCCTCAAGATCGGCTGGACCGAGGAGCCCGACAACCTCAACCCGTTCATCGGCTACCAGAACGAGACCTACGAGATCTGGGCGCTGAACTACGACCTGCTGTTCGGCTACGGCGATCGCAACCAGCCCACGCTCGATCTGGCGAGCCAGTTCCCGACCAGGGCCAACGGCGGCATCTCGGCCGACGGCCTCACCTGGACGATCAAGATCCGCTCGGGCGTGAAGTGGCAGGACGGTCAGCCGCTCACCGCGGCCGACGTCGCCTTCACCTTCAACTACGTCGTCAAGAACCAGATGGCGAACTTCACGAACTCGACCTTCGGCATCAAGAGCGCCAAAGCGCTCGACCCGACCACCGTGCAGATCCTCTGCTCCCACCCCAAGGCCGACCTCGAGAGCATGTGGGTGCCGATCATTCCCCAGCACCTCTGGGCGCACGTCTCACCGAGCGTCGCGCAGAGCAGCTACGCGGTCAAGCTGCCGCTCGTGGGCAGCGGACCCTTCACCACGGTCCAGTTCAAGAAGGGCAGCTACATCCACCTCGTGCGCAACCCCAACTACTGGGGCCCCAGATCGGCCATCACCGACGTCTACTTTCTGGTCTACCAGGATGCCGACACCATGGTGACCGACCTGAAGTCGGGCAACATCGACGCCGCTTGGGGACTGCCCCAGGCGCAGTTCTCGGCGCTCAAGTCGGACTCGTCGTTCAAGGCGGTGCCGTACTCCTACTACAACTGGAACTACCTCGAGTTCAACTCGTATGCGAACTCGAGCTCGCTGGGCAACCCGGTGCTGCGCGACTGGAAGTTCCGCAGCGCCCTGAACTACGCCGTCGACAAGCAGCGCCTGGCCACCCTCGCCTACGACGGCTACGCGCAGCCGGCGACCACGATCATCCCGCCGAACGTCTGGAAGAACCCCGACTACCATTGGCAGCCGCCCGCAGATCAGGCGTATGCGTTCGACCTCGCGAAGGCGAGCAGCCTGCTCACCCAGGCGGGCTACAAGCTGAACTCGAAGGGCGTGCGGCTCGACCTGCACGGCAAGCCCATCAAGCTGCGCCTGTACACCTCGACCGACAGCTCGCCCGAGCAGAGCGAAGCCAAACTGGTCACCGGCTGGCTCGAAAGTCTCGGGCTGAAGATCACGTTGTCGGTGGTCGATCCGGGCACGCTGCAGTCCGACATCTACAACTCGCACGGCACGGCGTGGGCTCCCGACTTCGACCTCGTGGTGTGGAACTGGACGGGCTACTTCGACCCCGGTCAGACGCTCGTGTGCTTCACCACACCGCAGATCGGCAGCCTCGACGAGCCGTACTGGTCGAACGCCCAGTACGACGCGCTGAACGCACAGCAGGCCGCGACCATCGACCCGCGGGCGCGCCAGACGCCCATCTGGCAGATGCAGCAGCTCATGTACCAGCAGACGCCCTGGATCGTGCTCACCTATCCCGACTACCTCGAGGCCTACAACACCTCGAAGTGGACCGGCTGGCAGCAGATGTTCGGCGGCAGCGGGCCGGCCTTCAACACCGAGGGCTTCATAGGGTCGTACCTGCACCTGCGGCCCGCGGTCGCGACGGCCGGCAAGGGCTCGAGCTCCACGGTGCTGGTCGCGGCGCTTGCGGCGGCCGCCGCGCTGATCGTGATCGTCGCCGTGGTGCTGCTGCGCCGCCGCGGCCGGCCGCGGCTCGAAGAAGACTAGGCCGGCGCGCCGCGCGCCGCCGCCACCTCGTCAGTCGGGCGTGATGGCGCGCGTCGCGCGCGAGGGCACGGCGTAGAAGACCTCGATCGCGACGAGCACGGCGACGCTGCCCTTCGCGCTGGCGAACGCCAGGCCAAAGGCCAGCGCGAAGGCCACGGGGCCAAAGACGAACTGTCTGGTGACCGCGCGGATGTGCGCATCGGTGATGCCGGCGGCCAGCAGGCGGCGGCCGCGCGAGGCGTAGAGCCACAGCCCGACAAAGGCGACCGACACGAACAGCAGCGCGCCGCTGTAGATGAGGGCGCCGACGCGCTCGCTCGGCCGCCCCAGGTTGTCGGCCAGCAGGGTCGTCGTGAACGGCGTCGTGGTGATGCCGAGCAGCAGCAGGCCGTTCAGCAGCAGGAAGGTGTGGTCGACGCGGGCGATCACGTTGAACACGCCGTGGTGGTTCGACCACATGATGAGGATCGACAAAAAGCTGATCACAAAGGCCACGTCGGTCGGCCAGTGGGCGAGCAGCTGATGCCAGAGCGCGGCCTCGCTTGCGTGCGTGGCCGGCACGTGCAGAGTAAGGACGAGCAGCGTGGCGGCAATGGCGAAGACGCTGTCCGAGAAGGTCTCGACGCGGCTGGTCTCGTTGACCTCGAACGACGCGCGCCGACCGTTGCCGGCCGGTGTCGCCGAGAGCGCCGCGGGCTCGCTGGGGCGAGGCTCAGGCATGGGGGTGTCGTTCGGGGGGCGGGGCATGGCCCGAGAATCCTACCCGACACCGCTGCGATTGGTGTCATACTGAGCCACGAAAGGCCGAAGTGGTCGGCGGCGCCGTGTGGTCGCCGAACCGTTCGCCAGGGACCGCCGCCGTCCGCGCTCACGTGGGCGGGGCAAGGGGGGACACAGATGTCCGACGCAGCCAGGTGCCCGTCGTGTGGCGGCGCGCTCGCCGCGACGTCCGCATCGTGTCCCGCTTGCGGCTTTGTGGTGCGCGGCGCGACGGCGCTTCGCGCCACGGCTTCGGGCGCGGCGCTCAACACCCTCTTTTCTTCGTCGGACGGCGCGGTCGACGGCGCGGGCGACGGCGGCGCGGGGGGCTGGGCGCCGACGGCGCCCAGCCCCCCGCGCCGCGTGAGCGCGCCCTCAGCGGTCTCGGCGCCGCCCTCACAGGTCTCGGTCGACGTCCTCGCGACTCGCTGGTCGGGGCGCTTCAGCACTCGCACCGCGCGCCGCGCCACGACGACCGCGGCGCTCGGTATCCCGGCCGCCGACACGTCGCCCGGCCGCCCGGGCGTCACTCCGGGAGGGGGCGCCGCCGGGCGCCACGGCGGCTCTGCCGCGCCCGGCGGCGCCTCGTCGCGCACCGCCGCCCAGGGCTCCGCCGCCGGCTCGAACGCCGGCGCCCGGCAAACGGCCGTCGGGGCATCGCCTGCAGGGCCCGCGGTGTCCGAATCCATCACGGTGGCGGCCGCGCGAGCGCGTGAGCGGGGCCGCGAGCTGCGCCGCGTGCTCACCGGTCGCCCCATGTCGGGCGGCGGCCCGGCGGGGGGCTTCGACCAGGTCCTGGGCTCAGACTTTCACGTCGATTCCGCGATCTCCGGGGCCGATCCCCGCGACCGTGGACCGGCTATGCCTCCTCCACGGGTGTCCCGATCGGGCGCCGCGCCGCTCGGCGTCGCGGCGCCGATCAGATCTGTCCCGCCGCCGCCCGGCTCGCCGTGGTGGCACGACACAGTGGCTGTGCCACCGCCGCCGTGGGCGCCGCGACGGCGCGCCTCGGCGCCGCGCGGCCGTCGCCTGGCCGCGATCGCGGCCGCGCTGGCGATCGTCGCCGTCGGGCTTGTCGCCTTCCACAGCGGCGTGACGCCGACCGACCAGAGCGGCACGACCATCGTGACCCAGGGGGAGACGGTCGACGCGCCGACCGCGGCCCAGCTCGCGGCCGTGCGGACGCGCCTCGACACGCTCGCCGCCATCGTCTCTTCGCCGGTCGATCCGATCGCCGCCGCGCGGCCCGCGGCGGCTTCGCAGGCGCACACGCTGTGGGTCCGCCTGATCCTCTGGCGCGACTCCGCGAGCCTCAGCTCGCATCAGACGCGCGTGCTCGACAACGGCATCGCGTACGCCCACGCGCTGAGCCGCTGGCTCAAGGCGCCCCACAGCACCACGCGCCACGCCGCCGTCGTCAAGGCCTGGCGGCGCTGGATCGTCAACGATCCCGGCCTGATCGACCCATGAGTCGCGGCGCGTGACCGGGCAGTCACCACCCGGTGCGGTCCCCGCGGCGGCGCGTGGTCGCGCGGCGGCGATCCCAGCCGCGCGCAGCCGCGCCGCGGCGGTCCTCGCCGACCTCGCCGCGCGGGGCAGCGAGAGCGATCGCGCCGGCATGGCGCGCTACGGCATCAACGTCGACGACGCCTACGGTGTCTCGGTCACCGTGCTGCGACGCATGGCCAAAGATCTCGGCAACGACCACGAGCTCGCCCTCGAGCTGTGGCGCACCGGCAACCACGAAGCCCGTCTGCTGGCGGCGTTCGTCGACGAGCCGGACAAGGTCGACGAGCGGCAGATGGAGAGCTGGGCGGCCGACTTCGATTCCTGGGACCTCTGCGACGAGGTGACGACCGACCTCTTCGACCGCACGCCCTTTGCCTGGTCGCGGGCGGCATCCTGGGCGGGCCGGCCCGAGGAGTTCGTCAAACGCGCCGGATTTGCCCTTATGGCCGGCCTCGCCGTGCACGACAAGGCGGCCGGCCACGAGGCCTTCGTGGCGCTCCTCGGGTTGGTCGAGCGCGAAGCCTTCGATGAGCGCAACTTCGTCAAGAAGGCGGTCAACTGGGCGCTGCGCAACATCGGCAAGCGCAGCCTCGACCTGAACGCCGAGGCGGTGGCCTGCGCGCGGCGCCTGCGCGACGCCGCCGACGAGCGCGCCGGCGGTCCGCGCGGGGGCGACGCGGCGACGCGCGCCGCGCGCTGGGTGGCCAGCGATGCGTTGCGCGAGCTGCAATCGCCCAAGACACAGGAGCGTCTGCGCCGCCGGGGCGCCTGAGCCTGCGGCGCGTCGCCCTTCCTTGACCGGGGGCGTAAGCTGTTCACGGTGACGTTGGCCGCTCGAGCCGACGGGCGGTCCGGCCGTCGACAGGGAGGACACCGCGACAGGTAGCCCGATGCCCGAAGAGACAGCCACCCCGGTGACGAGCGAACACCGGCACCCGCGCCTGCTGCAGGTGATGCGCTGGTTCCAGCGTCACTCCCTGCTCACCACCATCCTCGCGGCGGCCCTCATGGCCGGCGTGTTCACGTTCGACCTGCTCACACCGGCCGATTGGGTCGCGGGCGGTTTCTACCTCATCCCTTTGGCGCTGATCGCCCTTACCCTGCGGCGACGCGTGCTGGTCGCGGCCGCCGCGATCGCCGTCTGTTTGACCAGCGTCGTGATGGCCGTGCAGCACGTCTTTGACAGCCCTCAGCACCTGATCTATCTCTATCTGCTGATCGTCTCCTCGGCCGGTCTGTTCATCGTCTCGCGCCTGCTGGCACAGCTCGACCAGGTCTCCAGCCGGGCGCTCGCCCGGGCGCGGCTCGCTCAGGCCGAGGCCGACATCGTGGGGCGCTCGAGCCGTCGGGGCGAGCCCGGCGAGCTGGTCGACAGCGCCGTGCGGCGCATCGGCGCCGAGCTCAAAGCCGCTGTGGGCGTCGCCTTCGTGCTGCGCGACGGGCAGTGGTGCGGCGAGGCTGCGTTCGGTTCGAGGGCCGACCCGCAGGCGCTGTGCTACCCCTACGACGCGCTCGTCTTACTGCGCCAGGCGGTCGAACACAACGAGGTGCTGGCGGTCCCCGACGTGGGCGCCTGGTTCGCCAAGCGCGACCTCACGCCGCCGGCTTACCTGAGCGAGTTCGAGCTGGAGTGCGTGCTCGTCGTGCCGCTGCGGGCCTTCGAGCTCGGCGTAGGGGCCATGGTCTTCAGCCGGCCGGCGGGCGCCGCGACGTTCACCGCCGAACAGGTCCGCTTTGCCGGCAGCGTGGGCGGCCACATCGCGGTCGCCGTCGAGAACGCCCGGCTGATGACCGAGCTCGACGCCCGCCAGCGCGATCTGTCGCTGGTCGTCGAGTCGAGCCTCGACTTTGCCTCGAGCCTCGAGGCGCACACCGTGATCGAGGCGGTCGTCGAGCGCCTGGTCACCTTGCTCGGCGTGAGCGCCTGCGACATCCATGTACTCGAGCCGGGCGCCGACGCCGTGCGCACGGTGGTGAGCTACGACCGCGAGCGCTTCGACTTTGGCGACGTCATCGGCCGGCTCTGGCCGCTGGCCGACTACCCCGCGACCGGGCGCGTCGTCGAGACCGGTCGCCCGGTCGCCATCATGAGGGTCGACGATCCGTTGCTGAACGACCACGAACGCCAGTTGCTGCTGCGCAACGGCAAGACCAGCCAGCTCGGGGTGCCGCTCAAGGTCCGCGACCGCGTGATCGGCGTGGTCGAGCTCTTCGACGACAAGCCCTCGCGGACATACTCGGCCGAAGACGTCGAGCTGGTCGAGGCGATCTGCCAGTTCGCCGCGCTCGCTCTCGACAACGCCAACCTCTACGAGTCGCAGCGCGACACGGCGGAGCGCCTCGAGCGCCTCGCCTCGCAGCTCGCGACGCTGCAGCAGGTCTCGCTCAAGATCGCCCACCTGCGCGACGAGCCGAGCGTGGTGCGTGAGGTGCTCGAGTCGGGCGCCGAGCTGCTCGACGCCGACCTCGCGGCGTACGCGGTGCGCGACGGCGAGATCGTCGCGGTCAAGGCCCTCCACGACCGCCACGGCTTCTCGGCGCCCGACGCCACGGCGGCCGAAGGCGTCGTCGCGTTGCTGCGCGGCGGGCTGCCGACGCTCGGCGCCACCGAGATCGGCGACGGCGTCGCCCAGCAGGCGCTGGCCGATCACGCCTTCGTCTACGGACGGGCGCTGATCGTGCCGGTCAGCCGCCGGCGAGCCGACGCCCTCACCGCGATCGTCTTTCAGCGCTCGCGCGAGGGCACGCTCCACGACGGCTTCGACGACGACGACGGCCGCCTGGCGACCACGCTCGCCGCGCAGCTCTCGCTCACGCTGCGCAACGTGCGCGCCTTTCAGCGCGAGCACGAGATCGCCGAGACCTTCCAGCAGGCGCTGCTCGTCGAGCCGCCGCTGTTGGCCGGCGCCGAGATCGGCGTGAAGTACCGGGCGGCGACGCGCTCGGCGCGCGTGGGCGGCGACTTCTACGACATCCTGCAAGTCGCCCCCGGGCGCGTGCTGATCGCGGTGGGCGACGTCTGCGGCCGCGGGCTGCAGGCCGCCGTCGAGACGGCGCTGCTGCGCTACACGCTCCGCGCCTACGCGCAAGAAAGCTCGCCCGGCGAGGCGCTCTCGCGCCTGAACTCGGCGCTACTCGCCCAGGACCCCGATCTGCCCTTCGCCACGGTGGTGCTGGTCTCGCTCGACGTCGGCCGCCGCTATCTCGAATACGCGGTCGCCGGCCATCAGCGGCCGATCGTGCTGGCCGGCGGGGGGCGCTTCGCGATCGCCCAGGAGGGCGGCTTTCCGATCAGCTTGTTCGACGGCGAAAGCTACCCTACGCACCGCTGCGTGCTGCCCGAAGACGCGACCATCGTGCTCTACACCGACGGACTGACCGAGGCGCGCAGCGACGGCCGCATGCTGGGCGAGGAGGGCCTGCGCGAGGCTGTCGGGCAGCACCTCGACGAACCCGCCCAGCGGCTCGCCGAGTCTCTCATGGACCACGCGGCGCGCTACGCCGGCGGCGGCGCCGACGATGACATGGCCGTCGTCGTCGTCAAGCTGCCATAGCGCCCGGAGAAGGATCGGCGCGAATCGAGCGTCGTTGGCGGTCGGCGACGACCGGGTCGTCGGGCCCTACAGGCCGACGCCGTCGTGCGCGGCGCGGCGCGGAGCCTGGCCTGTCTGCATGTAGCGCCCGATGCTCATGCCGTCGATGAATCCCAGAAAGCGACCGTCCTGGACAACGGCGAGCTGCTCGGTCGCGGTCGTGGCCAGGCGGTGCAGGGCCGTCGCGGCCGACTCGTCGGGCGAGATCATGGGCAGGCGCGCGGCGTCGGTCATCGCGTCCTGCACCTGATCGACGCCCCAGGCGCTCTGATCGACGCGCTGCAGATCTGACAGGCAGATCGATGCCTTCGAGCGTGCCGTGGTCGTCCTGCACCGGCAGGCAGCGGGCGCCGAGCGGGGCGAAGTAATCGTTGGCCGCCTTGCGCAGCGTGATGTCGCCGGGGATCCAGGTGGGCGGCAGCGCCATGAGCTCGCCGACCCGGACTCCGGTGAGGCTGCTCTCCGCGCGGCTCTGCCGGCCGGCCATCTGCGAGGCCTGGAACACGAAGAAGCCGATGAAGGCAAACCAGAGCGGGCCGATGTAGCCGCTGAAGAGAGCGCCGCGTCCGAGCAGGGAGTACAGGCCATAGGCGATCATGAGGGCGCCGATCACGACACCGGCGCGGGCCGCCCAGCGCGTGGCCTTGAGGACATCATGGGTGATGCCCCACAGCGCGGCGTGGAGCACCTTGCTGCCGTCGAGCGGAAACCCCGGCACCATGTTGAAGACGGCCAGCACGAGGTTGATGAACCCGAGGTAGATGAGCACGGCGCGGGCGATGCTCGAGGTGTCGATGGCGTGGCCTGCGTACCAGCACGCAACGCCGAGCGCGAGGCTCGAGGCGGGGCCGATGCCGGCCAGCAGGGCCTCGCGCCCCGGGCTGGTCGCCTCAGATTCGATCGTCGAGACGCCGCCCAACATCCACAGCGTGATGCCGCGCACGGGGATGCCCTGAGCGCGGGCCACGAACGAGTGGGCGAGCTCATGAACGAGGACGGAGGCAAAAAACAGCAGCGCGGCGACCACCGAGACGACCCAGAGCGTAGCCGTCGACCAGCCGTTGAGATTGAACCAGCCCGTGGCCACCGACCACGTCACGAGGGCGAAGATCAAGAGCCAGCTCGGCGCGACGGAGATGTCGATGCCGAACAGCCGCACTACCTTGAAGCCTGACCCCATGCTCCTCCTTCGTCGGACTCTCTGGCGGTTTGTTCCCCCCGGGCGCGGCGGGCGAACGGCTAGCTCGGCGCGAGCTCGACGATGGTGTCGAGGCCGTCGGCCACGGCCAGCACGCGGGCCGCCGGGCCGCGCGCCCGGCGCGCGGCGGCGACGGCCTCGCCGATCGTGCGGAAGGCCAGCAGCCCCATGCTCTCGATGAGGGCGCGGTCGCCGTCGCCTACCAGGGCGACGCGGTATCTGGTCAGGAGCTTGGCCATCATGTAGGCGCGCTGTCCGCCAGGGCCGAGGGGCTCGACGCGGCTACGGGCCACCAGGTCGAGGGGGCGCTCGGCTGCCAGCAGCGCGCCGAAGTTGATCTCGCCGGGGCCGTCGCCCACGCCGAGGGCGAGGTCGGCGCAGCAGGCGATCAGGCCGCCGTCGGCGATCGCCGGACGGGCGGCCATGCCTACGTAGGTGGCCGCCCGCGACGCCTGGTAGAGGCTGCGGTCCTTGGGCGCCGGCACGCCGGCGATGACCAGGTCGAAGGGCTGTTCGTGGCGCCGCACCCAGGCGCCGTCCTGGCCGCGGGCCAGCCGCGCCTGAGCGCCGGCCGGGTCGCCGCCGGCCACCGCGGCGACCTCGCCTTCGTCGTTCACCACGACGTTCAGCGCGAAGCGCAGCGTGGTGGTCGCCGCGATCTCGCGCAGCGCCTGCTGGAAGGGGTTGCCCTCGAGCCGGCACAGGCTCACGGCGGGCTGGTCGAGGAATGCGGGGTCGTGGGTCCAGGCGATGGTCCGCTGCCCGGCGCAGCCGATCGCCACCGCCTTCACACCTCCCGAGAAGCCGGCGTACAGGTGGGGCTCGACGATGCCCAGCGCGATCACCAGGGCGGCGCCCGCGACGACGTCGTTCATGCAGATCTCACCGCCGCCGGTCGTGACACCGAGCGCCACGCTCCCCTGGCTGGTGCCCTGGGCGTCGACGACGCGCAGGCGGGCGGCCACACCGGGCCCGACGAGGGCCGCCTTCTCGGCGGCCGTGGTCGTGCGGTGCAGACCGCAGCCCACTACCACGGCGATCCGGTCGTCGCCCACTCCGGCTCGCGCGAGGCGTTCGAGCACCGGCGGCAGGAGCGCGGCCACCGGGCAGCCGCGGCTGGCGTCGGGCACGACCACGGCGACGCTGCGGGCGTCGCGGGCGAGAACGGAAAGTGGCGGCGCGTCGGGCGGCGCGTCGAGCGCCTCGGCGACGGCCGCCGGCAGATCGGCGAGCGCGGGCAGGCCAGAGGGCGCCTCAAAGCTGCAGGCTGCCTCGACGGGCAGGCGGTGGCGCCCGGAGAACACGTACGGCGAGGGCGCCCCGTTGGCCGCGGGCGCCGTCATGCGGCCGTCTCGCCGCCGCCGGGCCCACCCGGCGCCGCGCCGTCGCGAGCACCGGCCGGCGGGTGGCCGGTGCGCGCCGGCGGGCAGACGAAGAAGAGCACGAGCAAGGCGAGCGCGCCCAGCGGCGGAAAGGCGACAGCCGCGAGAAACCCGAAGATGAGCCAGTCGACCACGCGCCGCCCGGTGCGGCGGGCCGTGCGGTAGCCCACGTACAGACACACCGGGAGCTGTACTGCGAACAGGGCTTGTGTGACGGTCGTGGGAAGGTGCATCGGCTAAGCGTACCGCTCAAGGAGTCGGGCGACGACACCGCGCAAGGCGGTCGCGGCGGGCGGGTCGAGCGGCAGCGCCTCGCCGCCGAAGCGCAGCATCTCGTGGATGAGCCAGCGTTCGTCTAAGTAGGGCAGCAGGGCGAGACACTCGCCGTCGGGCAGCGGCAACGTGGGCCCGCGTTCGGCGGCCCAGCGCGCCACCGCGGCCGCATACCACACCGCGGCGCGGCGCGGCGCGTAGCGCTCGGAGCTGCGCACGCCCTCGCGCCGGTAGAGCTCGACCTCGACGTCGGCGCGCGGCACGAAACGCTCGTCGCGTAGCAGCGCGCGCTTGGTCGTGGCAAGGCGGAAGGTTCGGGTGCCCTGCGAGCTGAGACACCAGGCGACGTAGTACCACTCGCCCCGGGTGCGCACCAGCAGGTAAGGCTCGACCGTGCGGTTCGAGGTCGTGCCGCTGCCCTCCGACCAGTACTCGATGTCGAGCAGGCGGTGCTGACCGATGGCGGCGTTCACCGCGTCGAGGATGGGCTCGGCGGTGGCCAGACGCTCGCCGGCGGCCACGGCCGCCGGTGCCGCGCGCCGCGCTCCGCGCAGCTTGCTCGCGGCGCTGTGCAGCGCCGCGCCGTGCGCAGTGGGGAGCTGGCCGCCGAGGATCTCGACGGCCAGCAGCAGGGTGTCGACCTGCAGCGGCGACAGTCGCGCCGGCCGGGCAAAGGCCGAGCTCGCCACGTCGCAGGTCACGATCAGCGACGGTCCCTTGATCTCGGCCCACACGAGCGTGCCCTCGCCGCCGAAATTGACGAGGTTCAACAGCCTGATGTCGGCCTTCAACTGGGCGCGCCGGGTGTCGAGCGCGGCGCACACCCGGGATACCGGCACCGGCGTCTCCTCGGCGCCGCCGTTTGCCTGGCAGACGCCGTGCAGGTAGGTCATAAGGGTCGCGAGTCGGGTGAAGCGGTCGGCCTCGACCTGCCAGTCGGGATCGCCCGGAGGCTCGCCGACCGGGGCCGTCGCCGCGGCGGGCGCGGCGCGCGCGGGCGGCCGCCGCCGTCGCGCGACGCGGGTGTGCGGGACGCGGGTCGCTGGGTCGGGGCGCCGGGCGCGGGCCGGCGAGCTCACCGCCGGCGAGCAGTTCGACGGCCCGCGCGGCGTCGAGCGGAGGGGCGTCGAGACGGTCGGCCAGCTTGCGCAGCTGGGCGCCGAGGCGCTCGCGCAGGTCGGGGGGCTCGAGCAGTTCGGCCGCCTCGCCCATGGACAGCACCCAGGCCACGAGCTGCTGGCCCGAGTTGTACGGGGTCGAGTACAGCACGCCGTCGTCGGCGGGCGTGATCGTGCCGCACCGCGAGAAGTGCGCTTCGACCCACCAGGCCATGTCGGCGACCACGCGCACGATGGCGCTGCCCACTGGCTCGCCGAGCTGCCAGGCGGGGCGGTCGAGGTAGTCGTCGAGGGTGAAGTCGGCCGGCGGCGAGAAGTCGTGGGGGGCGCGCGTGGCGAAGGTCACCCGCGAGCGCAGCCGCGACAGGCGGAAGGTGCGAATGGCGCGCCGCAGGTGGCACCAGGCGATGAGGTACCACTCGTCGCCGACCAGAAGCAGACCATAGGGGTCGACGGTACGCAGCAGCTCTTCGTCGCGGCCGATCGAGTAGTAGACAAAAGACACCGCCTTGCCGGCGGCGACCGCCTGCTGCAGCTTGGGCAGCGCAGCCGCCGCGCGCCGTGCCTCGCGTTCGGGCAGCACGGTGACCGGCGTCGCGGCGGCGGGGGAGAGCAGCTCGGGGCGGCCGTGGGTCAGGCTGAGCAGGGCCAAGCGTAGCGGCTCGCTGTAGGCGAAGCGATGTTCGAGCACGAACAGGCAGGCGGCCAGGGCCGAGAGCTCGTCGGGCGTGAACTCGATGGCCGGCAGGTAGTAGGCCGACGCCGGCAGCGCGTAGACCTCGGTCTCGCCCTCGGCCTCGGCGTCGCCGACGATGCCGATGCCCAAGCTGGCGAGCTCGGCACGGTCTTCGTAGAAGCGCCGCTTGAAGGCGTCGTCGCTCATCAGCGCGTAGCCTTCGACGCGCTCGCGGATCTCGATGGCGGTGGCCGGCCGGCCCGGCCGCGACAACAGGAAGGCCACGAGCGACAGCCGGCGGATGAGCTTGTCGGCGTCTTTCGAGAAGCCCTCTTCGCGAGGCGGTCCGGGCGCTTTCGTCACGTGGCCTCCTTAGCGTTCGTCGGGGCGCAGCGCGCGCGCCAGGACCTTGCGGTACTCGTCGTCGAACCCATGCGCGCCGAAGAAGGCGCCCACGCCGTGGCGCAGCTCGCCGTCGGGGCCGACCGCGACCCGGCAGGCGGTGCAGCCCTGGCCCGTCGCCCAGGCCGCCGCGGCCTCGACGAGCGCCGTGGCGACACCTCGCCGGCGCTCGGTCGGCGGTACGTAGAGCTCGCCGATCTCGGCCACCCTGAGGTGCTCGGCGCTCGCCGACCAGCTCACGGTGACGATGCCGGCAGGCGTGTCGCTCGCGTCGTCGCGAAACGCCACGAGCACCGCGCCGCGCGGGTCGGCGAGCAGCGCGGCCAGGCCGGCGCGCTGTCGCTCGACGGCGACGGCCTGGCCCTCCTCGGCGAAGTAGCGACGCAGGAGGTCGCCTGCGACCTCCTGCGTCGCGTCATCGGCAGTCCGTATGGTGAGTCCGCTGTCAGTCATGATCGGTCGCCGCGGCGTTGCCGCGTGCACCCCGAAGCTTACTTCACTGAAGGCAGACCGACCGATCGCTCGGTGCGTTACAGCACGACGATGCGCACGACCTTGCCTGCGGCTCAGACGGTCTGCTTTTCGGCTGAGGCGATGATCGCGTCGAACTCGCGGCCGAGGTCGTCGGGAAAGCCGATGGGCTCGGTGGCGAGGATCTCGCGCACCTTGTCCTGGGCCTTGTCGATGGTGCTCTTGGAGCCGGCGGACTTCCAGCCCTCGTAGGTGCCGGTCTCGCCGAGCTTGGCCTGCCAGAGCTCGCGCACGTGGGCGCGGGTGTGGTTGTCGAACAGGTAGTTGCCGTTGAAGCCCATCTTCACGATGAGGTCGCGGGCGATGGTCTCGTCGCTCACCTCGACGCCGCGCAGGATGCGCTTGACCATGCCGAGGATCTCGTCGTCGACCACCATGTTCTCGAGGCAGAGGATGCGCGAGCCGTCGAGCAGGCCGGTGCCGAAGGTCACGTCGGCGCCGTTGGCGTAGGCCATGAACATGGCAATCGTGTTCTCGTAGGCGCTCTGGATGCCGGGCTCTTTGGCCGTCGTGGCGCCGGCGCCGTACCAGGCGGGCACTCCGTAAAAGTCGGCCATGTGGCCCTGCACTGAGCGAATGAGGATGGCCTCGGGCGAGTTGCTGGCGTAGGCGCCGCTGTTCATGTACATGGCCGTGGGGCCGCCGCCGTGGATCACCGGGGCGCCGGGGTGGGCGAGCTGCACGAGCGTGGCGCCGCTCACGAACTCGGCGTTGTTGACCACGGCCGAACCGGCGATGGTGATCGGGCCGGTGGCGCCGAGGATCGGCATGGGATAGAAGCTCACCGGTATGCCGGCCTCGGCCAGCGTGAGCGCCAGGTCCATACCGAAGCGCTCCTGATGGAGCGGGCTCACGGTGCAGATGATGGCCGTGAAGGTCGGCCGTGCGCGCAGCTCGTCGCGGCCGCCGGCCAGGGCGCTGGCCATCTCGATCAGGCTGCGCGCCTCCCAGTCCTCTTTGATGGACACCACGATGCTGTGCTTGGCTGAGTTGCGCACGCAGGCGTCGAACTCGTGCAGCACCCTGCTCTGCACGGGGCAGTCCTGGGCGGAGACCACGGCCGAGGTGGCCGAGACGTTGTCGAGCGCCTGCACCACCCGCGCGCAGTTCTCGAGGTCTTCTTTACGCGACGAGCGTACGTCGCCCGTGATCGGGTCGCGGTACGACAGGCCGCAGCCGTCGGAGGAGATGTAGATGTGCTCGCCGTCGAGCGGCAGGTCGTACTCCGGGGTGCGGCCGCCCAGAGTGAAGGCGTGGGGCACGGTCGAAAGCGCCCGCTCGACGACCTCGCCGGGGATCTTGGCGACGGTGGTCTCGCGGTCGACCGTCGCGCCGTTCTGTTCGAGCACGTCGAGGGCGTTCTGCGAGTGGAACATGACGCCGACGTTCTCGATGACGTCGAGAGTCGACTCGTGGACCTGCCTGATCTCGTCTGCGCTGAGCAGTTCGAGCTTGACTCGCTTGCCTACATAGCAGCCGTCTGCGTGGGTCATCTCAGGGTCCTTTCGCGAACAGGGGATGCGACGCGCGCTCGCCGGGGCGGTCGCGCGGCATCACGACAGCGGAGGTGGACCTACGCGGCCGGGTGGTCTCGCGCTGAAGACTTGAGGCGGTTGCGCTTCATGCCACTCCCGAGCTCTGCCGCGGCCGCGCCTTGGGCAGCACGGCGACGACGACGAGGGGGATGAAACCGAACAGAAGGCCGAGCCCGGCCCATCCCAGGGTATTGCGGCGCTTGCGGCGGGCGATGATGCCGCACAGGACGGCGAAGACGAGCTCGATCAGCAGAAGTTCGGGCAATCCGATGTTCATCACGCTCCGCCTTTCGTCGAGCGCCAGTCTAGCACTCCGCCGCGGCGATGATGGCGTCGAACTCGCGGCCGAGCGCGGCCGGGAACGCGGGCGCATCGGCGGCCAGCAGCTCGTCGACTTTGGCCTGGGCGCGCGTGGCGGTGCTCGGCGCGCCGGCCGCCTGCCAGCCCTCGTAGGTGCCCGTCTCGCCGAGCTTGGCCTGCCAGAGCTCGCGCACGCGGGCGCGGGTGTGGTTGTCGAACAGGTAGTCGCCCTTGAAGCCGAGCTTGCCGATCAGCTCGACGGCCAGGTTCTCGCGGTCGACCGTGACGCCGCGCAGCAGGCGGCTCACCATGCCGAAGACCTCGTCGGCCACGACGAGCTCTTCGAGCGACATCTGGGTGACCGAGTCGAGCAGACCGGCGCCGAACAGGAAGTCGGCGCCGGCGAACAGCTCGAGCATCATGCCGAGCGTGTTCTCGTAGGCCGCCTGGGCGCCGGGCTCCTTGCCTTTGGTGCCGCCCCAGCCCAGACCGGCCGGCAGGCCGTAGAAGCGCGCCATCTGCGCCTGCACGGCGCGCAGCAGCAGAGCCTCGGGGACGTTGGCGAAGTAGGCGCCGGTGCGCATGTACAGAGCGGTGGGCCCGCCTGCATGGATGAGCCGGGCGCCGGGGTGCGCGAGCTGGATGGCGGTGATCGCGCCGAGGATCTCGGCGTTGTTGACGACCGCCGTGCCGGCCGGCGTGACCGGCGCCGTGGCGCCGAGGATGGGCATGGGGTAGAGCATCATGGGAATGCCGGCCTTGGCCAGCGTGAAGGCGAGGTCCATGCCGAAGCGCTCCTGGTGGAGCGGGCTCACGGTGCACAGGATGACCGAGAAGGTCGGGCGCTCGTAGAGCTCGGCGGCGCCGCCGGCCACGGCTTCGGCCATGCGGATGAGGTCGCGCGCTTCGGTCTCGTCTTTGACCGAGACCACGATGGCGTGCTTTTCGGAGGCGCGCATGCAGGCGTCGAACTCGTGCAGCACGCGCGTCTCGACGGGGCAGTCCTGGGCCGACACCAGCGCCGAGGTGGCGGAGATGTTGTCGAGTCCCTGCACGACCTTGGCGGCGGCGCTCACGTCGGCCTTGGTCGAGGGGCGCACGGTGCCGTCGTGTTCGCGCACGAAGGTGGCACAGCCGTCGGAGGTGACGTAGGCGTGCTGCCCGTCGAGCGGCAGGTCGTAGTCGGGCGTGCGCCCGCCCAGCGTGAAGCCGTGGGGAAGAGTGGCGAGGGCGCGCTCGACGAGCTCGGGCGGCAGCTTGGCCACAGTCGTCTCGTAGTCGACCTGGGCGCCGGCTTCGGCGAGCACGTCGAGGGCGTGCCGCGAGTAGTAGACACAGCCCACCTCGCTCAGGATGTCGAGCGAGGTCTCGTGGATACGGCGCACCTCGTCGGGCGAGATGATCTGCAGGGGCCGGCGAAGGCCGACGCGGCGGGTATCGGCGTGGGACACGGGGCCTCCTAAAGGTCGGTGGCGGCGGACGCCTGGGAGTCGCCGGCGGCCGTGAAGCGTTGCGTGACGTAGGGCGACGTGACAGCGCGCACCAGCGCATCGTAGTCGCAGGCGAACTCGACGATCGTGCCCGGGCGTAGCTCGCGCGGCGTGATGAGCACGCCGACGTCGCTCGTCATGCCGGCCAGCCAGGCGCCGTCGATCAGGGGGCGCAGGCCCTGCGGCTCGCAGTCGCGGCGCCCGAGCGCCACCAGGGTGTGCCAGGCGGGCTCGTCGGGCAGGGCCGTGTCGGGCACGTGGCCGAAGGCGTCGAGTCCGGCGGCCCCAGGCGGAGCCGGCGGCTTGAAGACCGATTCGAGCACGGTCGCGCTGAGGATGGGGTCGACGCGATCGAGCCCCTCGAGCGGCGAGTTCGACACGAAATCGTAGCCGTACAGCGGCCCGCCGCCTGCGCGGATCTCGGTGCGAAAGCGCGGCTTGAAGCCATCGAGGTACTGCAGGCAGCACGAACCGCCCAGTGAGAGCACGGGCGTGTCGATGGCGGCCGCGTCGGCGACGGCCGCGAGGACCCGTTCGGCGCGCCGGAACAGCGCCAGGCTGGGAAGCTGGCCCGACAGGCAGGCGAAGTTGACCGAGATGCCCGAGAGCACGGTGCCGGGCAGGCCGGCGAGGCGATGGGCCGCTTCGCCGGCAAGCCCGGGCAGCACGCCTTCGCGGCGATCGCCGAGGTCGACCGTGAGCAGCAGTTCGATAGGCAGGCCGGGCGCGCGAGCGCCCAGGGCGGCGGCGGTGGGCGGGTCGCAGAGCAGGACGCGGTCGGCGATCTGGGCGGCCGCCGGGATGTCGCGTGCCTCGGGCGCGCGCAGCAGCGTGAGCGGCGCCAGCGCGTGGGCCGCGAGCCGCACGAGGGCGGGCAGGCGGGAGTCGGCGAGGCCGGCTGCGCCGGCCTCGAGCATGGTGCGCCCGACCGCGGGCTCGCCGTCGATCGCCTTGGTCACGCCGACGAGCTCGATGCCGGAGAGCAGCAGCCGTTCGGCAAGCGTGCGCGTGGCGCGGTCGATGGCATCGAGATCGAGGGTGAGCTGGGGCTGCATGGCGACCTGTCGTGTCGACGTTGGCCTGCCGGACGGCAGGGAGGACCCACCTGGTTCTAGTAGTCGTGAACCGCGCCGCCCAAGGTGGCGGCGCAGCGCTTTCGCGAGATGATGTCGGGTGCCCTACGCAAAAGTCGAACGCTCGGTCGGTGGCCGGGCGGGGACAGTATAATCGGGCGGCGGGGCTCCGCCAACTGAGACACGGACGGTGAGGCAGGCATGGGCGATCTCGGCGGCGACATCACGGTGCGCGACGGCCACCTGACTCTCGACGGAGTCGACCTGGTCGAGCTCGCCCGTCGGGCGCCGACGCCGTTCTTCGTCTTCTCGCCGCGGCGCATCCGCTGGAACGTGAGCAGCCTGGTGAACGCCTTCACCCGCCGTCACCTCGGCACCGAGATCTACTTTGCCAGCAAGGCCTGCTCGAACCTGTGGTTCCTGGGCGAGGTGCGCCGCACCGGCATCAACGTCGAGGTCAACTCGGGCGGCGAGCTCTTCAAGGCGCGACGCGCCGGCTTTGCCCCGCGGCAGATCATCTTCAACGGCGTCGCCAAGACGCGCGACGAGATCGGCGCCGCGCTCGTCGCCGGCGTCGCCGGCGTCACGGTCGACTCGCTCTACGAGCTCGAGCGCATCGGCGAGGTGGCCGCCGCGCTCGACTGCAGCGCGCCGGTCGACCTGCGCATCGACCTGAACGTGCCGACGCTCACCCACCCCGGCCTGGTGACCGCCCACGGCGGCAAGTTCGGCATCGACTTAGACGACGCGCCGGCCGCCTTTGCCTACGCCGCCGCGCACAAGTCGCTCGACCCGCGCGGCCTGCACGTGCACGTGGGTTCGCAGATCACCGGCGCCGAGCCCTACCGGGCGGCCCTCGGCAAGGCGCTCGACCTGATCGACGAGCTGGCGGCCGGCGGCATCCACCTCGAGCGCCTGAACGCGGGCGGCGGGTTCGCCATCCCGTATCGCGACCAGGCCGCCTGCGAGCCGGTCGACTACTTCTGTGCGCCGCTCACGATCGACGACTACGCCGAGGCCATCTGCGAGCCGCTCGAACGGCGCGCGCCCCAGCTCAAGCTGCTGCTCGAGCCGGGCCGCTTTATAGCCGGCAACACGGCGCTGCTCGTGACCACCATCGAGAACACCAAGGTCAAGGGGCTGCACGACGCCGCGGGGCGCCGGCTCGGAGACGAGCGCTGGCTCACGGTCGACGCCGGGTTCAACACCCTGCTCGAGCACACCAACTACCACTGGTACTACCGCGCCGTGGTGGCCAGCCGCGCCGACGAAGCCGCCGACACGCCGTTTCGCCTGGCGGGCCCGCTGTGCGACGGCGGCGACGTGTTCGCCGGCGACGACGACACGCCCTATCGTCGCTTTCCGGCGGCTACCGCCCCGGGCGACGTTGTCGCGTTCTTCGATGCCGGCGCCTACACGCTCGAGCTCATGAGCCCGTACAACGCCCGTCCCACGGCCGCCGCCTACGCCGCGGAGCGCGGCGAGGCCCGCCCGATCCGCCTTGCCGAAGGCCTCGAGGGACTGGTCTCGGCCGACGTCGCTCCCCGCGAGGGGACGGATCGCCAGGGCGCTCCCGCGGCGGCGCCCGCGGCACGCGACAGCAAGGCCGACGACGGCGACTAGCGCGGCAAGGCCGACGACTGCGGCTAGCCCGCGGCAAGGCCGACGACTGCGACTAGCGCGCGGTAAGGTAGAGGACTGCGACTAGCCCCCAGCGCGGGGCCGCGACACGCGCCGACCCGTGCGCGCCGGCGGCTCGCAACAGCCGGCTAGAGGGCCGCGGCGAGCTGCGCGTCGAGGCTTGGCACTATGGCGAACTTGAGGGCCAGGTCGCAGAAGGCGCGCGTGTTGGGCAGCGCGCGGCGGTGCAACTGGGCGGGCTGCGCGAACGCGGCCACGGGCATGACCACCTCGAGGCCGGCGGCCCGGCAGGCCGACACGACCTCGTCGCGGCGCTCGCGCGACGGCGCGAGGGCGATCAGCCATTCCCAGCTGGGCCGGGCGCTTTCGCCTACGTCGAGCACGGCGAGGCCGGCGGCGTGCAGCCGCCGGCTCACGGTCGCGGCGAGCTCGCGGCGACGAGCGAGGGCCTCGGCCAGGCCGGCGAGCACGCGCGCTCCGGCCGACGCCGCGGCCTCGTCGATGCGGTAGCCGTTGACCATGCCGTCGGCACAGTCGTGCGAGAAACATTCGTCGTCGGTGGCGATGACGGTCGAGCGCAGCGCGATCAGGTGACGTTCGAGGCTCTCGGCGGCGGTCGAGATGAGGCCGCCCGCCGACGGCGATCCGCCGAAAGCGAAGGTCGCGAGCTTGCCGGTCGAGCCGACCGGGTGGCCTTCGGCCGTGGCGCCCAGCGCCGCGCGGCAGTCTTCGATGAGGGCGATGCCGCGGTCGTCGGCGACGCGGCGCAGACCTTCGGTGGGGGAGGGGTACCCGGCCTCGTGGATGGCGAGCAACGCCCGCGTGCGCGGCCCGACAAGACGGTTGGCGTCGGCGGCTTCGAGGAACGGCCGGTGGGGAGCCTCGATGTCGGCGAAGATCGGGCGGCCGCCGGCGAGGATGACGAGGTTGGCGATCGCCGACGACGAGACGGCCGGCATGATGACCTCGCCGCCGTCGCCTACGTCGATCGCCAGCAAGGCGAGATGCAGGGCGGCCGAACCTCCGGCGACCGGCACGACGCGCCGCTCGAGGTAGGCCTCGGCGGCCTTTTGCAGGCGCACCGCCGCTGCTCCCTGGGTGAGCCAGCCGGACTTGAGGGCGCCCGCCGTAAGGTCGGCGCTTTCGCGCTCGCTGTCGCCGGCCATGGTGCGCTCACGCGGGAACCTGACCACCTTGTCGTCGCTCGATTCCACCTGCCTGCCCCTCATCTGTCGCTGCCTCGTGACGCCGCAGTGACTCCGTACCCGTTCTCGCTGGAAACAAGGCGTTTGGCGGCGGGCCGCAGGGCCGCCCACCCGCCGCGCCGCGACCACGAGTGGGGCGGTGGTCGCGGCGCGGACGGTCAGGTGAAGGTCGCGGGGCGAGCTATCAGATGACGACCATGGCGCGCGTGTGGGCGAAGCGGTAGCGGCAGGAGGAGCTGCCCAGCTTCCAGTAGACGTGGTAGTGGTCGGTGGTGTGGGCGTCGACGACCTTCTGCCCGGCGCTGTTGGTACCGACGAGTTCGGCCACATGGTCCCAGGTGCCGTCGCCGGTCCAGTCGTAGTAGATAAAGTCGCCCGTCGTGACGCCGCTGATAGACGACACGAAGTCGGTGTACTTGACGTTCCAGGCGCCCTGCTGGTTGGCGACCGCGATCCAGGCGTGGCTGTAGGTGTCGTTGCCGGGTGCGCTGGTGCCGTTCTTGTCGTACCACCAGCCCGAGGCGTAGGTGCTGCCGAACTGGGGATAGCCCCCCGCGAACATGACCTGCGAACCGAAGTCGGCGCAGTCGGCGCTGAATCTCGTGCAGGTGGGGTTGTACGACAGGGCGTAGCGGTCGGCGTAGGCCTTGGCGGCGGCGCGGTCGTAGCTGAGCTGCGCCACGTAGTCGGGGGCCGTGCCGCCCGCCGCGGGCGCCGGTGCGGCGGTCGCGGGCAGGCTGCGCACGCGGCGTTCGAGGCGGCTCGCCGCCGCCGCGACGGCCTTTGCCGGCGCGCCCGCGGCTTCGAGCAGGCGGGGCGTGAGGTCGGATGAGTAGCTGTCGGCGGTGACCAGCCAGCGGCCGTGACGGTGCACGAGGGTGAGCACGTGATCGAGGCCCTCGCCGTCTGAGTCGGTGTGCCCGGCGCGGCTGACCCAGGTGTCGAGCGTGACGGCGCGGGCGCTGACCGTGGCGGCGCCGGTCGTGGGCGAGATGCGCAGGGCGCGCACCGTGACGTGGCAGACGACGGCCGTGGTGGTGTGGCCGAGTGCGGCGGCGAGGCGGCGCGCGCCGACGGCCAAGGTGGCCTCGCGGCGCGCGAGCGGCGCGCCGGGGGCGCATCGCGCGGTCAGGCGGCGGGCCTGGGCGGGGCCGAGCACGGCGTGGGCGCGCGCTTGCAGGTAAGCGGCGGCGGCGGCCGCGGGCCCGGCGGCGCTGCGCGCCGCGGCAGTGCGCGTGCCGTGGGGCGCCGCCGCGACCGGGGCGCGGCGGGCGCCGGCAAGCGGCGGCACCACGGCGAGTGGGATGACGAGCAGCGCGAGCAGCGCCGTTCGCGGGTGCGGGAGGTGAAGCATGGCGACCCCCTTTCGGGTCGGTTTACGGGCTTGTGCGGACTGCCTTGATCAGCCAGTCTCCCGCGCTCCCGTCTCTCCCCAGGGTGAAGTACAGCGTCGTGAGGCCGTCCGGTAGCGGACAGCCCCGCCGCACCGCGAGGCGCACGGTCGCGGCGAGAGTGACGACGTCGGCGCGAGAGTCTCCCCAGACCCGCGCCGAGATGAAGTCGATGCGACGGATGGCATGCCGGCCGCGGCGCGGCCAGACGTGCCTGCCGGCGAGCAGCCGGCGGGCCGCGGCGAGGCGGCGCTGGTTGACGAAGCGGCTGAACCGGGCGACGGTGCAGGCGGCTTCGAGGCCCCTCGCGCCGGCCGTCTCGCTCGCCGGCGTCTCGCTCGGCTGCGTGCCACTCGGCTGTGTGCCGCTCGCCAGCGAGCCTGCGGTCGGCACGCCCGTCGCCGGTGCGCTGCGGGCGGGCGTTGCGCTCGCTTGCGTGACGACGGCCGGTGTGGCCTGCGCCTGTGTGCCGTAGAGCGGCGAGCCCGAGGCCGCAGGCCTCGGGCTCGCCGCAACGACGGTGCGGTCTGCAGGCGTCGAGGGGCCGAGTGCCGTCCGCCCGCAGGTCGCCCAGGCTCCCACGACCACGAGCACCGCGGCGCCGGCGACGAGCCAGCGGGCGGCGGCGACGAGCGGGCGAGAGGAGCGCAGATCCATGCCGTCGATGCTGCGCCCGGGCACAGAAGGCGACAAGGATGACGACCGGCTCTCCGCGGTGACGTTCGCGCCGGGAGCCGTAACGTTCGCGCAGGGAGCCCTGACGTTCGTGCCGGGCGCCGCGTCTTATCGTCTCCGCTGCCGAGAGTCCGCGCCCATGGGCCGCGACGTCTGAGTCGGCGGTCGCGGCGTTCCCACCGCGAGTCGCGACGTTCGAGTCGCGCGCCGCGCGGGTATTGTTGACAAGACTTATCGAGTTCCTGTACGAATCGACCGTCGATGAATATCTCCGCCAAAAGCAAGTACGCCGTGCGCGCCCTCGTCGAGCTCGCCGAACGCACCCAGACACAGCCCGAGCACCTCGTGCGGCTGACCGACGTGGCCAGCGCCCGCGGCATCCCGCTGCAGTTCCTCGAACAGCTCTTCGCGGCCCTGCGCCGCGCGGGGATAGTCAACAGTCGGCGCGGCGCCAGCGGCGGGTTCCTGCTCGCCCGGCCGCCGGCCGAGATCACCGTCCTCGAGGTGGTCGAGGTGCTCGACGGCCTGGTGTCGCCCGCCGTCTGTACTCAGGGCGAATGTCAGCGCATCGAAGAGTGCGGCCCCGCGGCCGTGTGGCTCGAAGCCAAAGAGGCCCTCGAGCAGGTGCTGCGCCAGACCACGATCGCCGATCTCGTCGAGCGCGAGCGCCTGCGCGTGCCGCACGAGGCCATGTACTACATCTAGCCGGAGGACCGCGTGAACATCGCAGACGACATCACCACCCTGATCGGCGGCACCCCCCTCGTGCGCCTGCGAGCGCTCTCGGAGCGCAGCGGCGCGAACATCGTGGGCAAGCTCGAGTCGTTCAACCCCGGCGGTAGCGTCAAGGACCGCATAGGCCTGGCCATGGTCGACGCCGCCGAGCAGGCCGGCGCGATCGCCCCGGGACGCACGACGATCGTCGAGCCGACCAGCGGCAACACCGGCATCGCCCTGGCCATGATGGCCGCGGCGCGCGGCTACCGGCTGATCCTCACCATGCCCGACACGTTTAGCATCGAGCGGCGCAACCTGCTGCGCGCCTTTGGCGCCGAGCTCGTGCTCACGCCCGGGGCCGACGGCATGCGCGGCGCCATCGCCCGCGCCGGCGAGCTCGTGGCCGCCGCCGACGACGGCTTCATGCCGCAGCAGTTCGAGAACCCGGCCAACCCGGCCATCCACCGCGCCACCACCGCCGAAGAGATCTGGAGCGACACCGACGGCGCAGTCGATGTGTTCGTCGCCGGCGTGGGCACTGGCGGCACGGTCACCGGCGTGGGCCAGGTGCTCAAGGAGCGCAAGCCCGCGGTCAAGGTCTACGCGGTCGAGCCGGCCGAGTCGCCGGTGCTGTCGGGCGGTCAGCCCGGGCCGCACCGCATCCAGGGCATCGGCGCCGGCTTTGTGCCCGCGGTCCTCGACGTCAACGTCTACGACGAGATCGTCAAGGTGCCGGGCGACAAGGCCATGGAGACGGCCCGCGCCCTGGCCTCGGGCGAGGGCATCCTGGTGGGCATCTCGGCCGGCGCCAACGCGTATGCCGCCGCCGAGATCGGCGCGCGGCCCGAGAACCGCGGCAAGCTGATCGTCACGGTGCTCTGCGACACCGGCGAGCGCTACCTCTCGACGCCGCTGTTCGCCGACCAGGGCGCGCCGGCCATGACGGGCGGCTGATGGCCGACGTCGCACACGACGGCGCCGCCGGCGCGGCGCCTCTCGCCGCCGTCGGTCCGTTGCTCGACGCGCTCGCGGCGCAGCTCAAGCCGCTCGAGCGCGTCTGCGTGGCGTTCTCGGGCGGGGTCGATTCGAGCGTCGTGCTGGCGGTCGCCGCGCGCGTGCTTGGGGCCGCTCAGGTGCTGGCCTTCACGGCGGTCTCCGAGACCTATCGTGACGACGAGCTGACCGCCGCGCGCGCCCTGGCCGCGGGGCTCGGCGTGCGTCACCTCACGTGGCAGACGCGCGAGCTCGACGACCAGCGCTTCGTGGCCAACAGCCGCGATCGCTGCTACTACTGCAAGGCGACGCTGATCGAGGCCATGGTCAGCGTCGCCGCCGAAGCCGGCGTGACTGCCCTCATCGACGGCGCCAACCGCGACGACCTGGGCGACGAGCGCCCCGGCATGCGCGCCTCGGCCGAGCGCGGCATAGGCCACCCGTTGATCGACGCGGGCCTGGGCAAGGCCGACGTGCGCACGCTCGCGCGGGCGCTCGACCTGCCGGTGTGGAGCAAGCCCGCCGAGGCCTGCCTGGCGTCGCGCATCGCCTACGACGAGCCGGTCACGGCCGACAAGCTGCGCCAGGTGGCCGCCGCCGAAGACGTGCTGCGCGAGATCGGCCTGGGCCCCGTGCTGCGCGTGCGCCACCACGGCGACGTCGCCCGCATCGAGCTTGCGGCCGACGCCTTGTCGCGCGCCGCCGAGCCCACCGTGCGCGACGCCATCGTGCGCCGCCTGCGCGCCCTGGGCTTCACGTTCGTCACGCTCGACCTGCAGGGTTTTCGCTCCGGAAGCATGAACGAAGCACCCGCGATTCCGAAAGGAGCCGCCTAAGTGAACCGCACCATGGGCACCGCCGCCGATCTCGCCGAAGGCGCCTGGTGCGCCGCACGCAAGGCCCGGCCGCGACATTTCGTCGAGCGCATGCGCCGCGACGTGCAGGCCGTCAAGGACCGCGACCCGGCCGCCACCAGCACCTTCGAGATCGTCACCTCGTACTCGGGCCTGCACGCCCTGTGGCTGCACCGCGTGGCCCACCCGCTGTACCGCTGCGGCATGCCGGTCGTGCCGCGCTGGATCAGCCAGTTCAACCGCTTCGTCACCGGCATCGAGATCCACCCCGGGGCGACCATCGGCGAGGGCTTCTTCGTCGACCACGGCTCGGGTGTGGTGATCGGCGAGACGGCCGAGATCGGCGACAACGTCACGATCTACCAGGGCGTGACCCTGGGCGGCACCGGCAAGGAGCACGGCAAGCGCCACCCGACCCTGGGCGACAACATCGTGGTGGGCTCGGGCGCCAGCGTGCTCGGCTCGATCCACATCGGCGACAACGCCAAGGTGGGTTCGGGCAGCGTCGTGGTGCACGACGTGCCGGCCAACGCCACGGTGGTCGGCAACCCGGGGCACCCGGTGATCGTCGACGGCCAGCGCGTGGGCATTCCCGACATCGACTACACGCACCTGCCCGACCCCGTGGCCGAGGCCCTCAAGTGCGTGGTCGACCGCATCATCGCCCTCGAGCAGGAGCTCGACGAGATCAACCCCGAGCGCAAGGCGCAGCGCCGCGACCGCATCGTGCGCAACCAGGAGAAGCTCGACCGCCTGCTGCACTTCAGCGAGGGGGGCGGCATCTGAGCGACCAGGCGCGCGACGAAGCCACGCCTGCCTGAGCGGCGACGACGCAGTCGATCGACGGCACTAGGCGCGCGACGAAGTCACGCCTGCCTGAGCGGCGACGACGCAGTCGATCGACAGACTAGGCGCGCGACGAAGTCACGCCTGCCTGAGCGGCGACGACGCAGTCGATCGACGGACTAGGCCGGTCTGCCCTGGTTTGCGGGTATGCTACTATCGGCCGTCAATCAGCACACAGGGAGAGTGATCTGCAGCCGTGAGTCACGTCCGACGTCTCGTTCTTGACGTTCTCAAACCGCACATGCCGACCATGCTCAACCTGGCCGACAAGCTCGGCGACCTCGAAGGCATCGCCGGCGTCGACATCACCCTGTTCGAGATCGACAACAAGGTCGAGAACATCAAGATCACCCTCGAAGGCAACGACATCGACTACCAGGAAGTCGCCGAGGTCATCCAGGACTCCGGGGGCAGCATCCACTCCATCGACAAGGTGTCGACCGGCCGCCAGCTCATCGACGAAGCCGAGACCCCGCAAGATGCCAGCGCCCGCTGGATGCGGTGACCGTCAGCCACTGGCCTAGCACATGAGCCCGGTGACCGCGCCCGGCGCCTCGGGCTGGCTGCGCGACAAGATCGCGACCCTGCGCCACTACCACCGGGTCGCCGAGGTCGGCGAGATTGCGCGGCGCTACTTCGCCATGAACGCCTTCGACGGCGTGCTCACGACGCTGGGCGTGCTCGTGGGCAGCTACATCGGCCGCGTGCACTCGGCCCACCAGGTCATCGCCGTCGGGTTGGGCGCCGCCGTCGCCATGGGCATCTCGGGTTTCTACGGCTCCTACCTGATCGAGCGCGCCGAGCGCGACCGCTCGCTGCGCGAGCTCGAAGACGTGACCCTCTCGAGCCTCGAAGACTCCGACATCGCGGCCGCCTCGACCTACGCCACCATCGTCATCGCCTGCGTCGACGGCGTCTCGCCGTTCGTCGCCGCAGCGCTGGTGCTGCTGCCCTTCTTCTTCGGCTCTGCCATCAGCCTGAACGCCGCCTACGTGGTCGGCGTGATCGTCGCCTTCGTCGAGCTCTTCGCGTTGGGTCTCTTTTTGGGGCGTGTGTCGCGCCAGCGCCTGATCTGGTCGGGCATGAAGCTGGCCGTGGCCGGCGTGCTGTGCCTGGCCCTGAGCGCGCTGCTCGACTGGGGCCTGCGATGAGGCGGCCCTCGTGAGCGGTGACGATCGCCAGAGCCGCCTGCCGGCCGCCGACGACACCGCGGGCGCCGCATCGGCCGCCGGCGAGCCCCGTTCAGCCGCCGCCGAGATGCTGCTCAGCGGCTTAAACGAGCCGCAGCGCGAGGCCGTGACCCACGTCGAAGGGCCGCTGCTCATCCTAGCCGGCGCCGGCTCGGGCAAGACGCGCGTGCTGGCCCACCGCGTGGCCTACCTCATCCGCGTCTGCCGCGTTCGCCCCGACGAGGTGCTGGCCATCACCTTCACCAACAAGGCCGCCGCCGAGATGCGCGGCCGCATCGGCGCGCTGGTCGGCCCCATGGCGCGCGTCATGTGGATCTCGACCTTCCACTCGATGTGCGCCCGCATACTGCGCCGCGAGGCCGAGCGCCTGGGCTACAAGTCGACCTTCTCGATCTACGACGCCGACGACGCCAAGCGCCTCGTCAAGCGCTGCCTCGCCGAGCTCGACCTAGACGACAAGCGCTTCACCCCCGACGCGCTGGCGCGCGCCATCTCCGACGCCAAGAACCGCCTGCAAGACCCGGTCGCGTTTCGCGAGATCACGGGCGGCTTCTTCCAGCGCGCCGCCGCCGACGTGTACGAGCTCTACGAGAAGAAGCTCATGGAGATGAGCGCCATGGACTTCGACGACCTGCTCATGAAGACGGTCAACCTGCTCGAGAGCTATCCTGACCGCCTGCAGCACTACCAGCGCACCTTCCGCTTCGTCATGGTCGACGAATACCAGGACACCAACCACGCCCAGTACCGCATCGCCAACCTGCTGGCCGGCGCCTCGGCAACCTCGCCGTGGTGGGCGACGACGACCAGTCGATCTACTCGTGGCGCGGCGCCGACATTCGCAACATCCTCGAGTTCGAGCGCGACTACCCCGACGCCAAGGTCATCCGCCTGGAGCAGAACTACCGCTCCACCACGCGCATCCTCGACGCCGCCAACGCTGTGGTCACGAACAACCGGCGGCGCAAGGGCAAGAACCTCTGGACGGCGCGGGGCACGGGTCGGCCGGCGCACGTCGTCGAGGTCGCCGACGAGCACGCCGAGGCGCACTACATCGCCAGCCAGGTACGCAAGCTGCTGGACGAGGGTGTGGTGAGCGAGGGCTCGGCGCAAGACGGCCCGCTCGCGCCGCACGACATCGCCGTGCTCTACCGCACCAACGCCCAGTCGCGCGTGCTCGAAGAGGAGTTCGGGCGCTACGCCATCGCCTACCAGGTGGTGGGCGGCACGCGCTTCTACGAGCGCGCCGAGGTCAAAGACGCGCTCGCCTACCTGGCCATCATCAACAACCCGGCCGACGAACAGCGCCTGCTGCGCATCGTGAACACGCCGCGCCGCGGCCTGGGGCCCACCGCGATCGGGCGCCTGCAGACCGAAGCGCAGAGCCTGGGTGACTCGCTGTGGAGTGTGATCGAGCGCGCCGCCGACCTGCCCGGCCTGACGGCGGCAGCGTCGTCGTCGCTGACCCGCTTCGCCGCGGTGGTCGACACCTGGCGGGCCGAGGCGCCGACCATGACGTCGGTGGCCGCGCTCGTGCGCCGCGTGCTCGACGAGAGCGGCTACTCAGCCATGCTGGGGGCTCAAGACACCCTCGAGGCCGAGGGCCGCATAGAGAACCTCGAGGAGCTCGTCGGCGTGGCCGCCGAGTACGACCAGCGCGCCGAGAACCCGACCCTCGACGGCTTTCTGCAGGAGATCTCGCTCTACTCGGACATCGACACCATGGCCGACACGAGCGAGCTCATCACCTTCATGACGCTGCACAACGCCAAGGGCCTCGAGTTTCCGGTCGTCTTCATCACCGGTCTCGAGGAGGGCGTGTTCCCCCACCAGCGTTCGCTCGACGACCAGAACTTAGAAGAGGAGCGCCGCCTGGCCTACGTGGGCATCACGCGCGCCATGGACCGCCTGTACCTGCTCCACGCCCGCCAGCGCAACCTGTGGGGCGGCAGCCTGTACGGGCTGCCCTCACGGTTCTTGACTGAGATCCCGGCCGACCTGGTCGAGGTCACCCGGGTCGCGGGGCCCTCGTATGGGGGCAACAGCTGGCAGGGCGGCGGCGGTGGCCAGGGCGGTCAGGGCGGGCGCGGCGGCCGGCGCGACTGGGACGACCGCTCGAACTGGCGCGAGCGCGACGACGACGTGCCGCTCGGTTCAGGGCGGCGCTACACCGGCCTCGAGAAGAAGGACGACGAGGGCATGGTCGAGTTGTTCTTCGCCCCCGGCGACCGCGTGCTGCACGCCACCCTCGGCGAAGGCACGGTGACGGCCGCCGAGCAGAGCGGCATCATCGTGGTGCACTTTGAGAACGACGGCTCGGAGCGGCGCCTGATGGCGACGATCGCGCCGCTGCGCAAGCTCAGGGCGTAGCGCTCTCGGGGCACAGGCAGACCCGGGCCCGCGCGCGCTCGACGCGGCAGGCGGCGCAGAGCCCGCCACCGTAGGCTTCAGGGCCCCGTGCCGCTCTCGTAGACGAGCCACCTGTCGCCGACGCGGCGCAGGGTCATGAACACCAAGGTGCGCCCGGCGCTCCAGGGCGACGAGGCGCTGGGCGCGACGTCGATCGTCATCTCGAACTCGATGGTGGCGCCCGCCGGCGGCGCCGGATCAGCCGTGGCGCTGGTCGACACGACCCTGACTCGCCTGATGCCCCAGAACACGTTGGTCTGGCCGGCGCGCACCGCGGCCGCGGCTGACGAGTCGGCGGTGACGACGCCGAGCAGCGCGTGGTAGCGGCGCGCGTCGATCAGCCGCCAGTACCGGACCGCGGCCCGGGCCGCGGCCGCCGGCACGGCGCCGGCGGTGATGGCGGCGGCGGGCCTCGGCGAGGCGCTGCCGGCGGCCGGCGAGGCGCTGCCGGCGGCCGGCGAGGCGCTGCCGGGCGCGGGCGCGGCGGGCGTGGACGACGGGCTGCCGGCGGGTGAGGAGACCGAGGCGGCGGCGCAGCCGCCGCCCAATGCGGCGATGGCGACGCAGCCGAGCAAGGCTGTGGCGAGCTGACTGTGGTGGCTCACGTGCTTCCTCCTGGCGTGGGCGAGCAAGCGACCCAACCTCATCACTCACCCATCGGCTTGTAAAGGGTGACGTTCGAACGCCGCCGCACGGCGCTCGAGCCTGCCGCCGTCGGTCTACGATGTCGCCGGCGGCAGGCCGTACGCATCCGGGCGGAGCTGTGCGATTGTGTAAGGGATAGGACGATGGGTCGCGGAAGTGGGAGCTACCTCGGTCGAAACGAAAAGAAACGCACGATTGACCACACATTCGCGCAGGTCTACAATGGGTCTCGTTCAGCACGCTTGGCGCCGCGCCCGTCGCAGTCTGACGGGCGCTCGAGTGTGCGGGGAGCGGACGCGAGTGGGATGTACTCGTGCGATGCGGAAGGTTCGCCGGCTGTGCGAGCAGGAAGCTGACGCGTCCGCCGCCCCACGAACCTCGACCGGCGACGGTCGCGACGACAACGAACAGCGTACGCCGACCTTGAAGAGTCCGCGGCAAGACTCGCCCTCCCCCCGGACGAGCCGAGCCCCCCTCGGGCCGCGGATGTAAGCGAGGGTCGGGGCCGGAGGCAGCCCATCTGCCGTCCGCCCCGGCCCTCGTTTCGATTCAGCACCCCCTTTGCCCGCCGCGTCCCCGGTGGCGGCAGCTTTGCTCTCACGCCCGCGAGCGGCGCGCCTGCGGTAGAGTTGCCCCCTGGGCCGGCGCGGCCCACCGACGTCCATAAGGAGGGTCCGCTCATGGCTGTAGAGGTCAAACGCGACGGCGCCGTCGCCGTCGTGACGATCAGCCGTCCCGACGTGCTGAACGCCCTGAACAAGGCGACCAACGAAGAGCTGCTGGGCGTCGCCCACCAGCTCTCGAGCGACGACACGGTACGCGCGGTCGTGCTGACCGGGGCCGGCGACAAGGCCTTTGTGGCCGGCGCCGACATCGCCGAGTTTCGCGACATGACCCCCGAGCAGGCGCGCCAGCAGTCGTGGCTGGGCCGCAGGGTCGTGGCCGCCATCGAGGGCGCCCCGCAGCCCTGGATCGCCGCCATCAACGGCTTCGCCCTGGGCGGCGGCTGCGAGCTCGCTCTGGGCTGCGACATCCGCTTCGCCGCCGACACGGCGCGCTTTGGCCAGCCCGAGGTCAATCTGGGCATCACGCCGGGCTTCGGCGGCACCCAGCGTCTGCCGCGCGAGGTCGGCAACGGCTGGGCGAGCTACCTCTGCCTGAGCGGCCGCATGATCGACGCCACCCAGGCCGCCGCCATCGGCCTTGTGCAGGCGGTCTTCCCGGCCGGGGAGCTCATGGCCGAGGCCCTCAAGCTCGCCGCCGAGATCGCCGCCAAACCGCCGATCGCGGTGCGCTACGTAAAGGCGCAGATCCACCACGCGCTGAACGTCGACATCGAGGCCGGTCACGAGATCGAGCGCGACCTGTTCGCGCTGACCTTCGCCACCGCCGATCGCATCGAGGGCACAGACGCCTTCCTCGAGAAGCGCAAGCCGCGGGGGTACGAAGGCAAGTAACGCCGGAAGGTCGCGCGCCGCGTGGTCGCTCGCCGGAAGGTCGCGCGCCGCGTGGTCGCTCGCCGGACCGTCGCTCGCCGGGTGGCGGCTCCGCCGCCGGGGAGCCGTTCGCCCGGCGCCCGGCACCCGGCCCACGGCGCGCGCAAGTCGGTTCGTCGGGCGCCGGGCGGCGGGGAAGAGGGTGTCATGCGCATCTGGGATCTCGATCCGGCCTGCCTGTGCCGCGCCCATCTGCTCGGCGAGCACCGCGAACTGCACGCCGTGTGGAGCATCCTTACCCAGGACAAGCGCGGCTACCGCGCGCACCCCGAGACCAGGCGCTGGGAGGGCAAGCTGGCGGCGCTGTACGGGCGCCACGACGCGCTCGTCGCCGAGATGACCCGGCGCGGCTACCGGCACGCCTCGCGGCTCGACCCGGCGCTGGCGAGCGGCGCTGCCGTGCAAGACGTCTACGTCGACGCGCCCGAGCGCCAGCGCGAGCTGCTGCGCGCCAAGGGTTGCGGGTGTCTCGTGGAACCGCCCGGGCGTTAGGCCCGGGTCGCCTCGAGCAACTCGGTGAGCACCTGGAAGATGCCAGGCGTGGCTGTCACCCAGACGTCGGCGCCGTCTTTGACCTGTTGCGGCGTCTCGTCGGTGAGGGCGGCGACGGCGAGCGCGGTGCGCTGCGCCGGGTTTACGCCGCGCCCGCCCGCGCTGCCGTCTGTCGCGCCGCTGCCGCTTGACGCGCCGCCCGCCGCCTCGCCCTCGCCCTCCCGCGCCCAGTCGTGGACGGCGGCAAATCCGGTGCAGTCGGTGAGGTCGTCGCCCAGAAAGATCGCCGTGCGCAGCGGCGCGGCGCCGTCGCCGGCGCCTGAGCGCAGGAGACTCAGCACCGCCGTGCCCTTGTCGATCGCCACGGGCGGTCGCAGTTCGACCAGAAAGTGGCCGGTCGCGACCGCCAGGCCGAGGTCGCGCGCCGGCCGCAGCACCTCGGTCTCGAGCTCGGCCAGGGTGGCGTCGGGGTCGGCCGCCTGGCGGTAGTGCATATCGAGCATGGGGCCTTTGTTCTCGACCACCAGGCCGAGTCGCGCCGCGTCGAGGCCGCGCACGCGGCGCGCCATGCGCTGCACCGCCTCGACGTACGGCTGGGCGGTGGGGTCGCGCGTGACGGCGCCGTCGGGCGCCATGCGGTCGAAGCCGTGCAGGCCGACGTACGCCACGCCCTTGAGGCCGACTATGGCGGCGGCTTGACGCACGTCGCGGCCGGTGACGAAGGCCAGTAGCCCCAGGCGCGGCGCGAGCGCGGCGAGCGCCGCGCGAAACGGCTCGGCGACCACGGCCTTGTAAGGGTCGGAGACGATCGGCGAGACGGTGCCGTCGATGTCGCAGAACAGCGCGGTGGCCCGCGGCGCGGCCGCCACGGCGCGCAGCGCGGCGGCCAGGGTGTCGGCGCCGCGCAGGATCAGCTCGGGTTCGTCCATAGCGTCGTCAGCCTACCCGAAACGCCGGCGCTCGCGGCAGCCTCGCCGCCGCACGGCCGGGCCCAAGATTGTCATGCCTTTCGGCCTTGGAGTAAGGTTGCCGAGTCGACGGCGAGTGCTCGGGGGAGTGAGATGGCAGACACATCGGAGTCCGACGCCAACAAACAGGCAGCGCCGGGCGGCCGGCAGGCAGACGACGCGCGGGCAAAGCGCAACCTGCCCGCCCAGGGCGCCGACCCGTATCTCAAGTCGATGTTGCTCGGCCTGATCGAAGACAGCTACCTGCACACCGGCAGCTTCACGCAGTTCGCCGCCGAGATCCTCCAGGTCATCGTCTACGCGGCCACCGTACCGGTCGCCTTCACCGAGGGCTTCCTGCGCGCCTACCTGTCGATCGACCGCATCGAAGAGACCGACGACGGCCAGATCAAGATCACGCCCAAGGCGGGGGCCAGCGAAGAGGATTGGATCAGGGACGTCGATGCGATCACCGCGCAGGTCGACCCCAGCGCGGTGTTCAACCCGGTGGTGCGCTCCAAGCTCACGGCCGTGCACGACGCCTCGAGCAAGGTCATGAAGTACGACCTGAACACGCTCACCGCCATGGACGACTCCCAGCTCATGGACGTCCTGCGCCAGATGCAGGCCGAATCCGAGAAGCTCGAGGAGCGCGAGGAGCCGGCCCGCACCGCCGATTCGTCGCGCGACTACATCCGCGCGCGGCTGAACACCATCCGCAAGAACGTGCGCGCCTTCCAGGCCCAACAACAGGCGGCGGCGGCGTCCGAGGCGCCCGAAACGCCCAAGGCAGCCGACGAGACCGACGACGACGGCCTGAGCGCGCTCGACGACTTGTCCGACGACTCGCCGTTCGCCTGAAGGCGTCGTCGCGATCGGGGGGAGCGCCGGCGAGCAGGACTTCGCCGCCGGCCGGGCAATCAGTCAGGTGAGATGACGAACTTCTCAGACAGACTCGCCGACAGCATCTTGAGCAGGCGCAGCGTGGTGTGCGTGGGCATCGACCCCGACCTCACGCGGCTGCCCGACGACCTGCGCGCCTCGTATGCCGCGCGCGTCGGCGAGCTGGGCGACGCCGGTGCGGTGGCGGCCTGCTTCGCCGAGTTCGCGAGCGGCCTGATCGACGCGGTCGCCGACGTCGCCGCCGTCATCAAGCCCCAGGCAGCCTTCTTCGAGCAGTACGGCGCCCCCGGCTGGGACGCGCTGCGGCGCGTTGTGGCCTGCGCCCACGAACACGACCTGCCGGTCATCCTCGACGCCAAGCGCGGTGACATAGGATCGACCTCGGCCGCCTACGCCGCCGCCGTGTTCGGCGGCGCGCCCGGCCTTACCGGCGCGCCGCTGCCCGGCCTCGCGGCCGACGCGGTCACCGTAAATCCCTACCTCGGCGACGACGCCCTCGCGCCGTTCCTCGAGCGCTGCGACGAGGGCAAGGGCGTGTTCGTGCTGGCCCGCACCAGCAACCCGGGCGCGGCGAGCCTGCAGGAGCGCGACAGCGACGGACGACCCCTCTACCTGCACGTGACCGACATGATCGCCCGCCTCGGCGCGGCGCACGTGGGCTCGCACGGGTACAGCGACGTGGGAGCGGTGGCCGGCGCCACCGCTCCCACGTCGCTTGCCGCCGTGCGCGCCGCCCTGCCGCGCGCCTTCCTGCTGGTGCCGGGCTTCGGCGCCCAGGGTGCCGGCCCCGAGGCCCTTGCCGGCCTCGCCTCGGGCGACGCGCGGGGCTACGTGGTCAACGCATCACGATCCATCATCTACGCCTGGCGGGAACGCGGCGGCGACTACCGGAGCGCCGCTGCCGCCGCGGCTGCCGAGATGCGCGACGCGATCGGGGGCTTCTGATGGACGACGACAAGACTCGGCGCAGCCTGCCCGGCGGCGACCCCGGGGCGACCGGCCCGCTCTGGCCGCCCATCGACGACGACCCGCTCGGCGCAGACGACGAGCTCGCCCGCACGCGCGGCGCCCAGCCGGGCCGGCGCGGCCCGGCCGGCTCAGACGCCGACCGTCACGGCGGCGCGCCCGACCTCGACTCGACGGTCGTGCTGCAGCAGAGCGGGCCGGGCCGTCGCCAGGGCGCCGACCCCACCAGGGTCGCCCCAGACGGCGCCCGCGACTGGCTCGACGCACCGATGCCGGCGGCCCCCGCGCCGCCGCGCGTGCGCGCCGGGCGGCCGCGCCCGCGGCGCACCGGCCTGTCGTGGCCGCGCATCGCCGCCCCGGTGGTGCTGCTGGCGGCGATCATCGCCGTGGTCACGCTCGGCGTGCACTCGGGCCTGCTGGGCAACAAGCCAGCGCCGGCGGCCAGCCATCCGGTCACCTCGACGTCGCCCATCAAGGGCAAGTCGAAGTACGTCTACTACCACGTCAAGAAGGGCGATACCATGTCGACGATCGCCGCCAAGTACAACCTCACCCTCGGCGCGCTGCTGGCCCTCAACCCCAAAGCCAGCACGAGCACGCTCGCGATCGGCCAGAAGCTGAAGGTGCCGAGGCTCAAGTAAGGCCCACGCGGGGCGGCTCACCCTGGCGCACTCGCGCCGCCCCAAGCGCACGGCCTCCCGCGGCGCAGCCGCCTGCCCGACCGGCGAGCGCGGCGCGGCTCGCAGCGCCGTGCACCCTACTCTGCCGCGCCCGACGCCCCGCGCCCACCATCGTCCCCTCGAGATCGACCCGCTCCTCGCACCCCCGCCTGACGGCCGCCGGCCGCGCTTTGCAGCGCGGTGACGGGCCGTGGAGAACAAATGTTGCGAGGTGGGGAGGATTATCAGAAAAGTGTTGCATGGTGGGGAATAGTGGGGTAGAGTGGCGACCATGCAGCGCTCGGTGCTTTTGGGGGAATTCGATTTCACGCTCGACGCCAAGAATCGCGTCGCGATACCCGCACGCCTGCGGGCCGCCTTTGCCGAAGGCGTCTACCTCACTCGGGGCTTCGAATCGCTGCCTCGCCGCCTATCCGCCCGAACAGTGGGACGCCTTCGTCGCCGAGCAGACCCAAGACCTGCCGGCGATGAGCGAGAAGGGCAGAGAGGTCAGGCGCTTCATCTTCGCCGCGGGCACCAGCGACGTGCTCGACCGTCAGGGGCGCATCACCGTCCCGGCGAACCTGCTTTCGTTCGCCGCAGTCTCGAAAGACGTCACCATCATCGGCGCCGGTGACCACATCGAGATCTGGGACCGTGGGGCGTGGGCGAAGTATCGCAAGCAGATGGAGGAGGGGGCCGATGCTGCCGCAGACCAACTTTCACGTCAGTGAGTATGAGATGGCCCTGGCTCACACCCCGGTCCTGCTCGATGAGCTGGTAGACCTGCTCAAGCCGGCTCCCGGCGAGACCGCGTTCGACGCCACGTTCGGCGCGGGCGGCCACGCCGCCGCCGTCGCCGAGCGCCTGGGCGCCGACGGCCTGCTGATCGCCTGCGACCGCGACCCCAGCGTCGCCGAGTACTTCCGCGACCTGGCGCGCGAGGCGCCCTGCCGCACCGAACTCTTCCACGGCAACTTCGCCGAGGTGCTGGCCGAGCGGGCCGACGCCTCGGTCGACATCGTCTACATGGACCTCGGCGTCTCGTCGATGCAGCTCGACCGCCGCGAACGCGGCTTCTCGTACGCCTGGGACGCGCCCCTCGACATGCGCATGGACCCCTCGCAGGGTGAGACCGCCGCCGACCTCGTGAACACGCTGACGGTCGACGAGCTTACCGACATCTTCCGCCGCTACGGCGAAGAGCGCTACGCCCACGACATCGCGCGCCGCATCGAACGCCAGCGCGCCAAGCAGCCCTTCGAGACCACCGGGCAGCTGGTCGACGTGATCAAGTGCGCCATCCCCACGCCGGCGCGCTTTGCCGCCGGCAACCCGGCGCGCCGCGTCTTTCAGGCGCTGCGCATCAAGGTCAACAACGAGCTTGAGTCGCTGGCCCGCGGCTTAGAAGAGGCGTATCGCGTGCTGCGGCCCGGCGGTCGCATGGCGGCGATCTCGTTCCACTCGCTCGAAGACCGCACCGTCAAGGAGTTCTTTAAGGGCCACGCCGCCGGCTGCATCTGCCCGCCCGGCCTGCCCATCTGCGTCTGCGGCCACGAGCCCACGATGCGCGTCCTCACCAGGAAACCGGTGATCCCCGCGCACGCGGGAGATCGACAGAAATCCGCGGCGCGAAAGCGGCCAAGCTGCGCGCGGCGGTCAAGCTGGGGGTCTGAGGAATGGCCGCCGCCGGCGCGCCGGCACGAGCACTCCCGGCGCCTGAACGCGAGCCCCAGCGCCGCCTGTCGCCGCCCCGCAACGCCGTCCGGGCCCAGCCCGTCGGCCGCGCTCCAACCGGCGACCCCTCATGCGGCAGCTCGTCGTGTTCGGCGTGCTGCTCGCCATGCTGTCGGTGGGGCGCGTGGCGCTGAGCTTCGCCGTCGTGCAGAAGACCCTGCAGACCGACGCCGTGGCCACCAGGTACCACGCCGTGGCCGCCCAGAACCAGCAGCTCGGTGAGACCGCGGCCAGCCTTCGTCAGCGCCGCATCCGTAACGTGGCCCACCGCTACCACCTGATCGTCTCGAGCCGACGTACGTCCGTACGTGCGCGCCGCCCCCGCCCGGCAAGCCGTGGCAGCCCCTGGCGTCCTCCGGCGCTCCACAGGGGGGTGGCTCGGGCACGCGCGGACCCCGCGGCGGCTCGGCTTGCCGGCCGTCCCGCCGGCCTCGCACCGGCCGCGGCCAGGTGCGCCGCACGCTTCGACGGGCGCATGCGCCTGCTGCGCGTCGTCTTTGTCGTCGCCTTCGTCGCCATCGGCGGCAAGGCGGTCGCCTTCGCCGCCGGCCAGGGTCACCTGGCCGCCTCGCCCGCGAGCAGCAGGTGCGCACCGTGGTGCTGCCCGCCCGCCGCGGCGCCATCCTCGACCGCAACGGCGTGGCCTTTGCGGTCGCCCAGGACGCCAAGACCGTCTACGCCACCCCCTACATGCTGAGCGACCCGGTCACGGCTGCCAAGCGACTCGCCGCGACGCTCCACATCAAGTGGCGCGGCGTGTATCGCGCCTCTGACCACAAGAGCGGCTTTGCCTACGTCGCCCGCCAGGCCTCGCCGGTGCTCGCCGACAAGGCCGTGGCGCTCGGCCTGCCGGGTGTCGCCGACTACTCCGAAGAGAAGCGCGCTACCCGCTCGGCACCGCCGCCGCCCAGGTCGTGGGCTAGCCGGCACCGAGGGCAGGGACTGGCCGGCATCGAGTATCGCGACAACGCCGCTCTGGCCGGCACGGCCGGCCACCAGGTCATCGTGCAAGACCCCGAGGGCCAGGCTCTGCAGGTCATGCAGTCGGTGCAGCCCAAGGCCGGCCACACCGTGCGCCTCACCCTCGACAACGCCATCCAGCTCATGGCCGACCACGTGCTGGCCGCCACGGTGAAAGAGTTCCACGCCAAGGGCGGCACGGCGGTCGTCGAGAACCCCAAGACCGGCGAGATCTACTCGATCTCAAACGTGCCGCTGGTGAACGCCAACCGCTTTGGGGCCTCTCCGGCGCAGCAGGGCAACAAGGCCGTCATCTACAGCTACGAACCCGGCTCGACCTTCAAGATGGTCACGGTCGCCGGCGCGCTCTCCGACGGTGTCGTCGAGCAGAGCTCCTCGTTTGTGCTGCCGCCCGCTCTGCAGGTCGGCGACCGCGTCATCCACGACGCCGAGGTGCGCGGCACCGAGCGCATGACCGTGGCCGAGATCCTCGCCAAGTCGAGCAACATCGGCGCGGTGACGATCGGCGAGAAGCTGGGCAAGCAGCGCCTGCTCGACTGGATCGGGCGTTTCGGCTTCGGCAAGCTCACCGGCATCGACTTTCCCGGCGAGGCGCAGGGCTCGTGCTGCCCGGCGACAAATGGTGGTCACGACGATCGGCAACGTGCCCATGGGCGAGGGCATCTCGGTGACGCCGCTGCAGATGGTGGCCGCCTACGGGGCCAACGCCAACGGCAGCGCCATGATGCCGCGTCCTGATCGCGAAGGTGGGCGACACCTCAAGCTACACCGGTCCGGCGCATCGTGATCGCCGCGGTCGCCGGGAAGTGCGCAACATGCTGTCCGATGTGGTCGCCGACGGCACCGGCCAGCTGGCCCAGATCCCCGGCTACACGGTCGCCGGCAAGACCGGCACCGCGCAGAAGCCGCTGCCCAACGGCGGCGGCTACTCCAAGACCAACTACGTCGCCTCGTTCATCGGTATGGTGCCGGCCCGCGACCCGCAGCTCGTGGTCGCGGTGGTGGTGGATCAGCCGCACCCCTACTGGGGCGGGACGGTGGCCGCGCCCGCCTTCTCGCAGATCGCGGGCTACGCCCTGCAGCGTCTCGAGATCGCTCCGTGAGGGCGCCGTGGTTTCTGGTATCATCGGCCCGCATGAACCTAGCCGCTCTCGCCTTCGGCCTTAGCACAGGTCGCATCGACGGCGATCCCGACGTCGAGATCGGATCGCTCGCATGCAACACCCGCGACGTCGTCGCCGGCTCCCTCTTTTTCTGCATCCCCGGACTGAAGGCCGACGGCCACGACTTCGCCCCCGAGGCGGTCGCGGCCGGCGCCGCGGCCCTCGTGTGCGAGCGCTCCCTGCCGCTGCCCGTCACCCAGCTCCTCGTGCCCGGCGCGCGGCGCGCCATGGCCCTGCTGTCGGCGCGCTTCTACGGCGAGCCCACGCGCGAGCTGCGGGTCGCCGCGGTGACCGGCACCAACGGCAAGACGACGACCGCCCACCTGTTGGCCGCCATCCTCGCCGCCGCCGGCCTGCGGCCGGCGCTGCTGGGTACGGTGGTCAATCGCATCGCCGGCGTCGAGCGTCCCACCAAGCTCACCACGCCCGACTCGATGGAGCTGCAGCGCCTGTTTCGCGAGATGGTCGACGGCGGCGACCTGTCGTGCGTCATGGAGGCCTCGTCGCACGCCCTCGCCCTCGAACGCACCGCCGGCATCGAGTTCGACTCGGTGACCTTCACCAACCTTTCGCGCGACCACCTCGACTTTCATCCCACGCTCGACCACTACTTCGCCGCCAAGCGTTCGCTCTTTCTGCCCGACGAACGCCGCCGCCCCGGAGCGACCGCGGTCGTCAACGCAGGCGACGGGCACGGCCGCCTGCTGATCGACGACTGCCGCGCGCCCTACGGCGCCGACCTGTGGACCTTCGCGCTGGCAGGCGACGAGCTCGAAGGCGCCGGCGAGGTCGACTGCCTGGCTGCCGACCTTGAGCTCTCGGCCGAGCGCTCCGACTTCACGCTGGTCTCGCCGCGCCTCGGCCTGCGCGAGCGGCTCGGCATAGGCATCCCGGCACGCTTCAACGTAGCCAACGCCACGGCCGCGGCGACGGCTGCGCTGGCCATGGGCGTGCCGATCGCGGCCGTGCGCGCCGGCCTGGCCGGCTCGGCCGGCGTGCCGGGGCGCGTCGAGCCGGTGCGCGGCGGTCAGCCCTTCAGCGTTCTGGTCGACTACTCGCACACGCCCGACTCGCTGGCCAACGTGCTGCGCGCGGTGCGCGCGGTCACCGGCGGGCGCCTGCTCACGGTGTTCGGCTGCGGCGGCGACCGCGATCGCGGCAAACGCCCGCTCATGGGGGCGGTCGCCGCCGAGCTGGCCGACTTCGCCGTGCTCACCTCCGACAACCCACGCAGCGAAGACCCCCTGGCGATCATCGCCGAGGTGGTCGCCGGCATCCCGCCCGAGCAGCGCGACCACGTCGTGGTCGAACCCGACCGGCGCGCCGCCATCCGCCTGGCGCTGCACGCGGCGCGCCCCGGCGACGGCCTGGTGATCGCCGGCAAGGGCCACGAGCCCTACCAGATCCTGGGCTCCGAGACGATCCACTTCGACGACCGCGAGGTCGCCGCCGACGAGCTCGCGCGGCTCGGCTTCGCCGGCCCCGCGCTCGCCGACGACGAGGGCGAAGCCTCGTGATCCCCCTTACCCTCGAAGCCGTCACGGCCGCCTGCCGCGGCGTGCTCGAAGCCGGCGACTCGCAGGCGCTGGCCACCGGCGTGGCGATCGACAGCCGGCTGGTCAAGCCCGGCGACCTGTTCGTGGCGCTGCACGGCGAGGCCTTCGATGGCGGCGAATTCGCCACCGAGGCGCTCGGCGCCGGCGCGGTCGCCGTGGTGGTCACCGCGCGCACGGCGGCGACCCTGCGCGCCGGCGCGCCGCGCATCGTGGTCGACGACGGTCAACGGGCGCTCGGCGACCTGGCCGCGGCGGTGCGGCGCCGTTCCGGCGCCGCGGTCGTGGCGATCACCGGCAGCGTCGGTAAGACCTCGACCAAAGACGTGCTCGCCGCCCTGCTCGCGCCGGTGGCGCGCGTGGTGGCGACCAGCGGCAATTTCAACAACGAGATCGGCGTGCCGCTCACCGTGTTCGAGCTCGAGCCGAGCACCGAGGTGCTCGTCTGCGAGCTGGCCATGCGCGGCCCCGGCCAGATCGCCCAGCTTGCCGCCATCGTGCGACCCGACGTGGGCGTCATCACCAACATCGCCCCGGTGCACCTTGAGCACGTGGGCAGCATCGAGGGGGTCGCCGCGGCCAAGGCCGAGATCATCGCCGAGGTGGGCAAGGGCGCCCTCGTGGTGCCCGCCAACGAAGCGCTGCTCGAGCCCCACCTGCGCTATCACACCGGTCGCCTCGTGACCTTCGGCGGCGAGGGCGCCAACGTCTGCGTCGCCGAAGCCCAGCCGCGCGGCTTCGGTACCCACGCGCTGATCGACGCCTTCGGCCGGCGCGCGGCCTTCGACTTTCCCTTCAGCGGCGGCCACTACCTGCAGGACGCCCTGGCAGCCATCGCCGCCTTCATCGCCCTGGGCTACACCCTCGAAGAGGCCAAGCCCGGCGCCGCCTCGGTGGTCTTCTCGGCCCTGCGCGGCAAGCTCGAAGAGCTGCCCCGCGGCGGCCTGCTGTTGAACGACGCCTACAACGCCAACCCGCTCTCCATGAAGGCCGCCATCGATCACCTCTGCACCGTGGCCGGCGAGCGCCCTCGCGTGGCCGTGCTCGGCGACATGTTCGAGCTCGGCTCGGGCGCATCGGGGTTCCATCGCGAGGTGGGCCGCTACGCCGACGCCAAGGGCGTGCGCGTGCTGGCGGTCGGCGTGCTCTCACGCGACTACCTCACCGCTCCGGGCGGCACGTGGTACCCGACGGTCGAGGAGTGTCTCGAAGCACTGCCGGGGGCGATCGCCCCCGGCAGTGCGGTCCTCGTCAAGGCGTCGCGCGCCATGCGCCTCGAGCGCGTAGCCGAAGCCATCCTGACGCCGCCGGCCCCGAGCGGCTCGGCCGTACCGACTGCCGACGCCTCGACGCCGTCGGCCCCAAGCGGCTCGGCCGCAGCGACCGCGGACTCCCCGACGCCGCCGGCTCCCGGCGGCGCCACCCCCACCGACGACGACGCGCGCTGATGTTCACCGCCCTTGCCGCCGGCATCACCTCGATGGTGGTCATCCTTATCGTCGGCCCCTGGTTCATCGAGTGGCTGCGCCGCAACGAGTTCGGCCAGACGATCCGCGAAGAGGGCCCCGAGGGCCACAAGACCAAGGCCGGCACGCCGACCATGGGCGGCGTTCTCATCTGGCTGGCCGTGCTGGTGCCGTTCTTCATCTTCAGCCAGCTCTCGGTGGCCTCGTTCTCGGTACTGGTGATCGCCCTCGGCTGCGCCTTGATCGGCTTCGCCGACGACTGGATGAAGATCATCAAGGGCCGCTCGCTGGGGCTCTCGGCGCGCTGGAAGATGCTCCTGCAACTCCTCCTGGGGCTGCTCGCCGGCTTCATCGCCCTGCACTTCGCCGGCCTGACGACGAGCGTCTCGATCCCCTTCTCGCACTCCCAGTGGCACGTGGGCACCATCGGCTTCTACATCCTGGTCTTTCTCGTGATCTCCGCGGCCAGCAACACCGTCAACCTGACCGACGGGCTCGACGGCCTCGCCGCGGGCAGCGTCGCCATCGTGCTCGTGGCCTACGCCGGCATCGCCTTCATCATCGGCCGCCACCTGCCCGACCCCGGGCTGCTCGACCTCTCGGTGCTCTCCACCTGCATCGTCGGCGCCTGCCTCGGCTTTCTGTGGTTCAACACGTTCCCCGCCGACGTGATGATGGGCGACACCGGCTCGCTGGGCCTGGGCGGCGCCATCGCCGGCATGGCCATCCTCACGCGCACCGAGCTGCTGCTCATCGTGATCGCCGGGCTGTTCGTGCTGGAGGGGCTGTCGGTCATCCTGCAGGTGGCGTCGTTCAAGCTGACCGGCAAGCGCATCTTCCTGATGGCCCCGCTGCACCACCATTTCGAGCTGCTCAACTGGTCTGAGACCAAGGTGATCGTGCGCTTCTGGATCGTGGCGGCGATCTTCGCGGGCCTCGGCTTCGCGATCTACTACGCGACCTTCTAGCGACCCTCACCTTCGCCTCGAACGTAGGCGCGGAGCGGCCCTTTGTCCTGCACACGGCGCTGGGACGCAGCCTGCTGAGACGGGGTTCGAGTGGCGCTTCAGGGAGACCCTCAAGGAGTAGTCGAGGGTGGCTCAAGGAGAGGTCGAGACCCAACGGTGCAGGGTTCGGCGTCGCGCGCCTGAACCCCCCTCTATCAAGGCCGCGACGTGCGGCGGGCGCAGGCGTGGCCGCAGGACCATCCCCGGCCGAGGTGCAGGGCAGCCACAGGCCGTCGCCAGCTCAGGCGCAGTCGGGCCTCGGCCGCCCGGGCAGTGCGACGGCACGAGCCGCTGCAGGAAGGAAGGAACGTGACCGTAGCCATCGCCGATCTGCGCTCGCTGGCCGTCGTCGGCCTGGGCCGTTCCGGCCGCGCGGCGGCGCTGCTTGCGCGGCGCGTGCTGCCCAGCGCCGCCGTCGTGGCGATCGACGCCAAGGCCGAAACCGACCTGGGGTCGGCGCCGGCGGAGCTGCGCGCCGCCGGGGTCGACCTGCTGCTCGGCGACGAGGCCGCGCTGCCCGCCGGGGTCGAGCTGCTCGTCAAGAGCCCCGGCGTGCCCACGAGCTCACCGGTGGTGGCCGCCGCGCTCGGCCGCGGAGTGCCCATCTGGAGCGAGGTCGAGTTCGCGGCGCGCTTTCTTACCAACCGCTGGATCGCCATCACCGGCACCAACGGCAAGACCACGACGACCGAGCTCACCGGCCAGATCCTGCGCGACGCGGGGCGACCCGTCGAGGTGGCCGGCAACGTGGGCCGCGCCCTCGCCGGCCTGCCCGGCATGGTCGCTCCCGACGCGGTCGTGGTGGCCGAGCTCTCGAGCTTTCAGCTCGAGCACATCGAGCGCTTCCGGCCCGACGTCGCCGTGTTGCTCAACCTGACCGAGGACCACATCGACCGCCACGGCAGCTACGCCGGCTACATCGACGCCAAGCTGCGCGTCTTCGAAAACCAGACGCCCGCCGACCTCGCCCTGGTGAACCTCGACGACCCCGACACCGCCGGCATCGCCGCGCGCCTGCCCGGGAACGGCAGGCGCGGCGGCTTCTCGCTGGGCACACCGGTCGTGCCGGTGGCTCCCGACGGCGGCGCGAGCCACACGGCTTTCGCCGAGCTCGCCGGCGTGACGGACGGCACGCTGTGGCTGCAGACCGCCGAGGGGCGTACCGAGCTCTGCCCGGTCGCCGCCCTGGCCCTGAAGGGCGTCCACAACGTGGCCAACTCGCTGGCGGCCGCCGCCGCCGCGGCGGCGCTCGGCGTGCCCGCCGCCGGCATCGCCGCCACGCTGCAGACCTTTCCCGGCGTCGCCCACCGCCTGCAGGTCGTGGGCGAGGTCGGCGGCGTCACCTGGGTGAACGACTCCAAGGCGACCAACGTCGACGCCGCCGTCAAGGCGCTCACCGCCTACTTCGGCCCCGTCCACATGATCCTGGGGGGATCGCTCAAGGGCGCCTCGTTCGACCCGCTGGCCGTGGCCACCGAGGGGCGCGTCAAAGAAGCCATCCTGATCGGCGCCGCAGCCACTCCGCTGCGCGAAGCCTTCGAGCGCCGCCGCGCCGCGGTGGGGGAGAGGGCGACGCCCTTCGTGGTGCTGCCCGACCTCGCGGCCGCCGTGGACCACGCCGCCGCCGCCTCTGCGCCGGGCGACGTCGTGCTGCTCAGCCCGGCCTGCGCGAGCTTCGACCACTACCGCAACTTCGAGCACCGCGGCGAGCACTTCACGGCGCTCGTCGAGGCCCTCCGGGAGCGCTCGGCCACATGACCGGCCGCGTGCCCGGGACAAGCAAAGAGCCCCAGAGCCCGCACTGGCTCGAGCCGGCGCCCGAGCGCCGCCGCGCCGCCGGGTCGTCTGAGCGCCGCGCCGCGCCGCCCTCCGAGCGTCGCGCCGCGACCGACCCCGCTCCCGAACGCCGTGCCGCCGAGCGCCGCAGCGCCCCGGCCGAGACGGCCGCCCAGCGCCGCGCGGCCGAGCGTCGCGCCGGGCAGCGCCGCGCCGCCGCACCCGGGGAGCGCTCGCGCCCGGCGCGCGAGCCGGCCGATCCGGGGAGCACCGTCGCCGCCGCCGAGCGGCGCAGCGCAGCTCGCCGCCGCGCCGCCGCTCCGGGCATCACCGACCGCGCCGTGCTGCTCACCACGACCTGCCTGCTGCTGCTCTATGGCCTCGTCATGGCCTATAGCGCCTCGACCGCCAAGGCCTTCTTCGCGTACGGTTCGAGCTGGTACCTGATCGAACGCCAGGTGTTCTTCGCCGTCGTCGGCGTGATCGTCATGGTCGTGCTCGCGCGCGTCGACTACGCGGTCTGGCGGCGCGTCGCCACGCCGCTGTGGGTCTTCGCCCTGCTCAGCCTGCTCGTCGTGCTGGTGCCGGGCATCGGCACCTCGGTCAACGGGGCGCGACGCTGGATCATCGTGGCGGGCTTCTCGTACTCGCCGAGCGAGCTCGCCAAGCTCGCCAGCGTCATGCTCGTCGCCGGTCTCGTCATCAAGCGCCCGGGCGAGGTGCTCACCGCCGGCGGCTTCGTGCGCACCCTCGCCCTCGGCATAGGGCCGGCGGCGGTGCTCATCATGGCCGAACCCGACATGGGTACGACCATCATCCTGGTGCTGGCCGTGGTCGCGGTCGTCGTGGCGGCCGGAGCTCGCGTGCGCCACCTGGTCACGGCCGGCTCGCTGGCGGTGGCCGCGATCGCCCTGGCCATCGTGGTCGAGCCGTACCGCATGGCGCGCCTGACCTCGTTCGTGAACCCCTGGAAGGACCCGCGCGGCGCCGGCATGCAGACCGTGCAGTCGCTCATCTCGATCGCCTCGGGCCACCTGTTCGGCGTGGGCCTGGGCAACTCCATCCAGAAGTTCGGCTTTCTGCCCGAACAGACCACCGACTCGATCACAGGTATCATCGGTGAGGAGCTCGGCCTGATCGGGCTGCTCGTGCTGATCGCCCTCTACGTGACGCTCGTGTGGACGATCTTCCGCATAGCGCTGCGCAGCAAGGAGCCCTACGGCAAGCTGCTCGCCGCCGGCATCGGCAGCGCCATCGGCGTGCAGGCCGCCGTCAATATCGGCGCCGCGCTCGGCGTGCTGCCGCTCACCGGCGTGCCCTTGCCGCTCGTTTCGTTCGGCGGCACCAGTCTCGTCGTCGTCCTGGCCGGGGTCGGCATCGTGGCCAACATCGCAAGCAACCGCAGGAGTTACATCGTTGCCAGCACTGAACGACATTCGCGTCCTCGTGGCGGCGGGAGGGACGGGGGGGCATCTCACCCCGGCTCTCGCGGTCGCTGACGAGCTCACCGCGCGGGGCGCTCTCGTCACCTTCGTCACCACTCCGTCGCAGCTCGAACGCGTCGCCGAGCGGTTTCCCGCCTACGCACTCGAGATGCGCGGCTTCGAGCGCCGCCTGCTGGCCCGCGAGAACGCCGTGACGCTGTGGCGCCTGGCGGCCGCCGCGCCGCGTTCGTGGGGCATCGTCTCGGCGGCGCGCCCCCAGGTCGCGGTGGGCGGCGGCGGCTACCTGAGCGGGCCCGTGATCGCGGCGGCGGCCCTGCGCCGCGTGCCGGCCCTGGCCATCGAGAGCGACGCCCACCTGGGCGTCACGAACCGGCTTCTCTCGACGCTCGTGTCGCGCGTCTGCCTGAGCTTTCCGATCGAGGGTCGCGAGCCGCCCCGGTTCGTGCTCACCGGGCGCCCCTTGTCGGCGGCGCAGTTAGACGCCGACGCCGCCACGGGCCGCGCCGCCTTCGGCCTTCGCCCTGCGCTGCCGGTGCTGCTCGTCTTCGGCGGCAGCCAGGGCGCGCAGAGCCTGAACCGCGCCTGCCTCGAGGCCTTCGGCACGGGACCGCTCGCGCTGCAGGTGCTGCACGTCTGCGGGCCGCGACACTTCGACGAGATGACGGCGGCGCTCGCCGCGCGCGGCGCCGACGTTGAGCGCTACCGGTTGCTGCCCTACACTGACGACCTGGCGCACGCCATGGCGGCGGCCGTTCTGGTGGTCGGTCGTGCGGGCGGCTCGGTCGCCGAGATCGCGGCCCTGGGCCGGCCGGCCGTTTTGGTCCCCTATCCTTTCGCCACCGCCGATCATCAGAGCAAGAATGCGGCCTTCATGGCCGCCGCGGGGGCCGCCGTCGTGGTCGCCGACGCCGACCTGACCGGAGCGCTGCTGGGCAGCCTGGTCGGCGAGCTGCTGGGCGACCCCACGCGCCTCGCGCGCATGGCGGCCGCCAGCCGGGCGGCCGGGCGGCCCGACGCCACGCAGCGCGTCGCCGACCAGGTCGAGGCGCTGCTGGCCGGCCGCGAACAAGCGAGGAGTCGAGCGTGAAGCACGAGACAGGCATTCCCCAGCCGGTCCATCTGATCGGTGTCGGAGGGGCCGGCATGAGCGGCATCGCCGTGGTGCTCTCCAAGCTCGGGGTCGCCGTCACCGGCTCCGATCTGAAAGTCTCGCGCTACACGCGCCACCTGGCCGAGGCCGGCGTGCCCATCTGCATAGGCCACAACGCCGCCCAGGTCGGCGACGCGGCGCTCGTCGTGATCTCGTCGGCCATCCCGCCGGGCAATCCCGAGCTGCAAGAAGCGCGCCGCCGCGGCCTGCCCGTGTTGCAGCGCGCCGAGATGCTGGCCCGCATCATGGCCACGCGCCGCGGCGTGGCGGTGGCCGGCACCCACGGTAAGACGACGACCTCGTCGATGATCACCCACGCCATGCTGCGCTGCGGCCGCAAGCCCACGTTCCTCGTCGGCGGCGACTTGAACGACGTCGGCTCCAACGCCGATGTGGGCGACGGCGAGTGGCTCGTGGCCGAGGCCGACGAGAGCGACGGCAGCCTGCTGTTCCTGCGCCCCGAGGTCGGCGTGGTCACCAACGTCGAGCTCGACCACCACGCCAACTACCGCTGCCTGGCCGATGTGCGCGACGTGTTCCGGCGCTTCGTCGCCCTGCTGCCGCCCAGCGGCCGCCTGGTCGTGGCGCGCGACGCGAGCACCGCGTTCCTCGAGGGCGAGACCGAAGCCCAGGTGGTGCGCTACAGCCTGGCCGGCGAGGCCGGCGAGGCGCCGTCCGCTCGCGCGCCCGGCGCCGGCCGCCTGGCCGGCGTGCGCCCGAGGGTGGACCGCGAGGGCGATGGCCCCGATCTCACCGCGCTTATCGAGCGGGTCGACGACCGCGGCAGCGTGTTCGAGGTGCGCGAGGGCGGCGAGCGCCTGGGCCGCGTCGAGCTGCGCGTGCCCGGGGAGCACAACGTGATGAACGCCCTGGGCGCCCTCGGGGCGCTCGCCCACGTCGGCGTGAGCTTCGACGAGGCGGCGCCGCAGCTCGCCACCTTCAGCGGCGCGGCGCGCCGCTTCCAGGAGGTCGGGCGCCGCGACGGCATCGTGGTGATCGACGACTACGCGCATCACCCCACCGAGGTCGCCGCCACGCTCAAGGCGGCGCGCAGCGGCTCGTACCGGCGGGTCATCGCCGTCTTTCAGCCCCACCTGTTCTCACGCACGCGCTACCTGCAGCGCGAGTTCGGCCGGGCGCTGACCATGGCCGACGAAGCCATCGTCACCGACATCTTCCCGGCGCGCGAAGAGCCCGAGCCCGGCGTGACGGGCAAGCTCGTCGTCGACGCCTACCTCATGGAGCGTCCCGGCGGGCCGGTCTTCTACCTGCCGCGCCTCTCCGACGCGGTACGCCATCTCCAGGCCCGGGTGCGTCCCGGCGACCTGGTCCTCACTATCGGCGCCGGCGACGTGGTGCACGTCGGCGAGCGGCTGCTGGCGAACCTCGCCGGCGCGCCGCCCGGAGACGCCGGCGCCGGCCGATGAGCGACGGCGGCACACGTCGGCGGCACCCCATCCTGACCGCCGTGCTGGTCGTGCTCATCGTCGCCGTGCCGCTGGGCGTCTTTGCCTGGGGGCGCACGTCGGGCACGTTTCGCGTGCGCCACATCGTCCTCTCCGGCGCCCGCCCGGCGCACGACAAGGCCCTCAACGGGACCCTGCGACGGCGCTTTCTGGGCTCCAACCTCTTTCTGGTCACCACGGGCCGCGTGCGGGCGGCGCTCTCCGGCTTTCCGTTCGTGGCCCGGGTATCGGTGAATCGCGACTTCCCCGGCACGCTGCGGGTGCACATGAGCGAGTACGTGCCGGCCGCCCTGCTGTCGAGCGGCGGGCGCTGGTATGTGGTCTCCAAAGAGGGCAGGGTGCTGGCCGTGGCCGTCGTCAAGCAGCCCAAGGGCACGGCCTCGCCCGGCACCGGCGCTTCGCCCAGCACGGGCACCTCGCCCACGGCGTCCACGGGCACGCAGCCCACGACGTCGACGAGCACCTCGCCCGCGACGTCCACGAGCACGCAGCCCACGGACGGCGTCTCGCCCTCGACGAGCGCCTCGCCCGGCGCCGCGACCCCGAATACCAGCCCATCGCCCTCGCCCTCGTCGACCGCCATCCCGCGCCCGACGGCCGACGTGAAGCTGCCCCGCGGCACGCGGCGCCTGCCGGCGATCGTGTCCGCGACACCGCTCACCGTGGGCGCCACGGTGAGCGACCCGCACGTGCGCGCCGCACTCACCGTGCTCGGCGCCCTGCCGACGGCCCTGCGGCGCGATGTCCTGGGAGCGGGCGCGACCGACACCAGCATCCGCATCTACACGGCCGGCGGCCTCACGGTCGAGTTCGGCGGCGCCGCGCGACTCACGGCCAAAGTGATCGCCCTCAAGGCCGTGCTCGGCCGCTACCACGCGCGTGGCGTGACCTGCACGTTCGTCGATGTCTCGGTGCCCGACCGGCCGCTGGCCGCGCCCCTGCTGTCGAGCGGCGCCTCGCAGTCCGTGGTGGGCGGCACGACGCCCACGCCGGGCGCCTCGCCCGGCGCGACGTCGACCTCGCCGACGCCTGCGGCGTCGGGCAGTCCGACCAGCACGCCCTGAGAGGCTCCGAAGTGTTTGACACTCCGCGCAAGCGGCCCATATGCTACGAAGGTGGCTCGGTCTCAGTTTGGCGTTCAGGGTTTGTGAGCAAGCAAAATCCCAGCAAACGATGCGTTTCTTGAGCCACGCTCCACAAGTTTTCAACAAGCCTCAGGGGCCGCTCCATGGTGGTCGCCGGCAAGACATAAGCCTCGACTTCAACAGGAGGGTTAGGGCCAAATGATCGAGTCTTCAGGCAACTACCTCGCGGTCATCAAAGTCGTCGGCGTGGGCGGCGGAGGCACGAACGCGGTCAATCGCATGGTCGACGCGGGTCTGCGCGGGGTCGAGTTCATCGCCGTGAACACCGACGCCCAGGCCCTGCAGATGTGCGATGCCGACGTCAAGATCCACATCGGCAGCAAGATCACGAGGGGCCTGGGGGCCGGCGCCAACCCCGACATCGGCTATCAGGCGGCCATCGAGAGCAAAGACGAGCTGCGCGACGCCATCAAGGGCGCCGACATGGTCTTCGTCACCGCGGGCAAGGGCGGCGGCACCGGCACCGGTGCGGCGCCGGTCATCTCCGAGCTCGCCAAAGAGCTCGGCGCGCTCACGGTCGGCGTGGTCACGAGACCCTTCGTGTTCGAGGGCAAGCGGCGCGCCCGGCAGGCCGAAGACGGCATCCGCGAGCTGCGCGAGAAGGTCGACACCCTGATCGTCATCCCCAACGACCGCCTTCTGCAGGTGGTCGAGCGCCGGACCTCGATCATCGACGCCTTCAAGGTCGCCGACGACGTGCTGCGCCAGGGCGTGCAGGGCATCACCGACCTGATCACGGTACCCGGCCTCATCAACCTGGACTTCGCCGACGTGCGTACGGTCATGAAGGACGCCGGTTCGGCCCTCATGGGCATCGGCGTGGCCGGCGGCGAGAACCGCGCCGTCGAAGCCGCCAAGGCCGCCATCAGCTCGCCGCTGCTCGAAGCCAGCGTCGAAGGCGCCATGGGCATCCTGCTCAACATCACCGGCGGCGCCGACCTCGGCCTGTTCGAGGTCAACGAGGCCGCCGAGATCATCTCGAGCGCGGCCGACGCCGACTGCAACATCATCTTCGGCGCCGTGGTCGATCCCGCTCTCGGCGACGAGGTGCGCGTGACGGTCATCGCCACCGGCTTCGACGGTCCGCGCAGCGCCGAGTCGCGGCCTGTGCAGAAGACGCAGACGCAGGCGCCGGCGCCCGCGCCGGGCGTGTTCGGAGCCGAGCCGCGGCCGTCGTTCGAGATCAGCGACGACGTGCTCGACATCCCCAGCTTCCTCAAGGACCACTGACGCGTGCGCGCCGCGGTCGCGGCCGGCAGCAGTTCCCGCAGTTCGCGGCAAAAGCTATAGTTTGCAGGTAAACTGCCGATATGCTCTGCTGCGGGCGCGATTGCAATGACCAATCCCTTTCTCTATGCTGTAGCGCTTGACGGGCTCGCCTCGGGCCCGATCGATCGGATCCCATGAAGAATCGCAAGCAACGAAATATTCTTATCCTGCTCGTCGTCGCGGCCCTGGTCGTGGTGTCGGGCTTCTACATCTTTCCGTTCGGCAAGAAGACCCACCTCGGGCTCGACCTCCAGGGCGGCCTCGAGATCGTCTATAAGGCCGCGCTGCCCAACGGCACCCCGCCCTCGCGCGCCCAGCTCGACCAGACGATCAACATCATCAACCGCCGCGTCAACGGCCTCGGCGTGAGCGAAGCCGCGGTACAGATCCAGGGGTCCGACCAGATCTCCGTGGCGCTGCCCGGCATCAAGAACGTCGATCAGGCGGTGCGCACCGTCGGCCAGACCGCTCAGCTGCTGTTCTTCAACGACGGCAAGCAGCGCGTAGCGGGCCCCGCCGACACTCTGGCCGCGGCCGTCAAGACCGCCCAGACCTCGCCGCTGGTGGCGCAGCCCAAGGGCGCCAACGCCGAGCTCGCCAAGCTCGCCGCGGGCCAGACCTCCACCAAGTACCTGGCGGTGGTCGCGCAGAAGGGCATGTACGGCAACAACACGACGCCGCTCTACTTCATCTACAGCCTGCCGCCGGCCATGACCGGCAGCGCGATCGCCAAGTCGTTCCAGAGCTACGACCAGCGCAACCGCCCCGACGTGAACATCAATTTCACCGGAGCGGGCGGTAAGCAGTTCGGCAACGTCACGCGAGAGCTGGCCACTACCGGCCAGATCACGGGCGTCAACCAGAGTTTCGCCATCGTGCTCGACAACCAGATGGAGTCCGACCCCATCGTCGATTACAAAGAGAACCCCGGCGGCATCCAGGGCACGAGCGCCGAGATCACCGGCAGCTTCACCGTGTCCCAGGCCAAAGACCTCGCCCTCGTGATCAACACCGGCGCCCTGCCGGTCACGCTCAACCAGATCGAGAGCCAGCAAGTCTCGGCCACCCTGGGCAAGGACTCGCTGCACGAAGCGCTCATCGCCGGCATCGTCGGCCTCGCGCTCATCCTGCTCTACATGCTGTTCTACTATCGCTTCCTGGGCCTGGTCGCCGACATCGCGCTCGTCATCTACGGCATCCTGCTGCTCGGCCTGTTCAACGCCGTGCACGTCACGCTCACCCTGCCGGGCATCGCCGGCATGATCCTCACGATCGGCGTGGCCGCCGACGCCAACGTGGTCATCTTCGAGCGCATCAAAGAAGAGGTGCGCCACGGGCGCACGGTACGTTCGGCGGTCAACTCGGGATACGCCCGCGGCTTTCGCACCATCCTCGACGCCAACGTCCTGACGCTGCTCACCGCGGCCGTGATCTTCGAGTTCGCCACGGCGCAGCCCAAAGGCTTTGCCTTCACGCTGATGCTCGGCGTGCTGGTCAGCATGTTCACCGCCGTGGTCGCCACACGCGCCATGCTGGGTCTGCTGTCCGACTTCGCCTTCTTCAACCGCGCCGAGTTCATGGGCGTTCACGCCTCCGACATCGAGGCCGCCGTCGACAACGGCGGCGGTGGGCGCGCCTCGCGGCAGCGTGCGGCCGCGAGTGACGGCCGTACCGGCGCCGTGCTGCGCGCCGGCGACGCCGCCGGCATCACGCGCGGCGGCGACTCGCCGACCCGCGCTCCCGCCAAGCGCCGCCCGTCGACCGCCCGAAAGAAGAAGAAATAGCCATGACCTGGTTTCGCAAGATCTATTCGTTCGACTACATGGGTCACAAGTACCTGTGGTTCGCGCTTTCGGGCACGGTCATCGCCATCGGCCTGCTCAGCATGTTCATCCGCGGCGGCGGCAACCCCGTCAAGGGCTTCAACTACGGGCTCGAGTTCAAGTCGGGCACGCGTATCGCGGTGACCTTCGTCAAGCCGGCGACCACCGCGCAGGTGCGCGGCATCGTCGACGCCAAGGGCTACACCGACGCGGTCATCCAGCAGGTCAAGTCAAACAACGGCGGCTCGAGCTTCCAGATCTCGACGACCACGCTGTCGGCCGACCAGCAGCTCGCCCTCAAGAGCGCGCTCGACAAGAGTTTCACCATCGCCCCCACCGCCAACGGGGGCACCGACTGGAACATCAACACGGTGGGCGCCTCGTTCAGCCGCGAGGTCATCACCTCGTCGTACAAGGCCATCGGCATAGCGCTCGTCCTCATCCTGATCTACATCTCCATCCGCTTCTCGTGGAAGTTCGCCGTGGGCGCCATCGCCGCCGAGTTCCACGACCTGCTGGTCGTGATCGGCATCTACTCGCTCACCGGGCGGGTGGTGACCACCGACACCATCGCCGCGGTGCTCACCATCCTCGGCTATTCGCTCTACGACACGGTCATCGTCTTCGACCGCGTGCGCGAGAACGCGCCCAAGATGACGCGCGTGCCGTACGGCGACATGGTCAACCGCTCCATCTGGGAGACCATCACCAGGTCGATCAACACGACCCTGATGACCCTGATCCCGGTGGTCTGCCTGCTGCTGTTCGGCGGCTCCACCCTTAAAGACTTCGCCTTCGCGTTGCTCGTCGGCGTGGCCTCGGGCGCCTACTCGTCGATCTTCGTGGCCAGCCCCGTGCTCACGCTGCTCAAAGAGCGCGAGCCCCTGTACCGCAAGCTCGCACTCAAGGCCGGCGAGATCACCTGACGGCGTTCCGCGACCGGGGCCGGGGCGCCTTTGCAGCGCCCGTCCCGGCGAGCGGCCGGGGCACCTCTGCAGCGCCCGTCCCGGCGAGTAGCCGGCCTCTCTGCGCGTCCGTCCCCGGGGTGCGCGACGCCTGCCCGACGGCCCCGAGCCTCAAGTCGCCTCAGCCTTCGCCCACCGTCGAGGTCGAGCCTGTGAGGGCGTCGTTTCAGCCTCGTGCAGAGAATGAGGCCATGAGTGTCGGGAACGGCAATCCGCGCCTTTACAACGCCTGCCGGCCACCATACGCTCGGTGCCAACGACGTGATCGACCGGCGGTCGCCTGACTTGCCGGTAGCGGGCGATCGCCGCACTGTCAACGCACCGAGATTCCAGTCTTCGCCGTACCCGAGCCGTCGGGCGTGGCGGCCGGACAGTGACTGCAGGGGGGACTACGTGAGCGCTCGAACCAAAGACCGCGCCGACACGGCCGGCCGTGCGGTCACGCTCAAGGGGGCCGGGGGAGGGCTGCACTTGAGTTTCGTAGGCCCCGGCGAGGTGCCGGTCCTGGCCCTGAGCGGCGAGTTCGACCTGGACAACGTTCCCGAGATCGAACGCTATCTGCGGCGCCGCCTGGGGCCCTTCTTCTTCAAGACCCGCGACCTGGTGCTCGACCTGGCCCTGGTCGAGATGGTCGACTCGGCGTTTGTGGGGCTCGTGGTGTCGCTCGTCGTGCGGCTACACGAGCACCGCAGGGAGCTGGTCATCACCCGTCCGGCGGGCTACGTGCGGCGCACCATCGCGCTCGTCGGCCTACCCAACGTGGTGCCCGTCTACGAGACGCTCGACGCCGGCATAGGGGCGATCGCTGTGGGCACACCGCTCATACCGCCGGCCTTCGACCTGGCGCCGAGCCCACCGGTCATACGTTCGCGGCGGGCGACCGCGCGCACGTAGCGCAGCACGACTTTGGGGCAGTCAGGCCCCGGCGTCGCGCGACCCTGCGCGGGATGCGTCCTTAGCTTGCCCTGCGGGCCAGCGTTTCGCTGAGCTCGGTCTGACGAGCCGCCACCGCCCGGGCCTGAAAGGCCTTCATGCGACAGGCGTCGCTGCAGTACTTTTTGGCGGGGTTGCTCGTGACGAACTCGCGGCTGCACGGCTCGAAGCTGCAGTACCGCGTCATCTCTTCGCGCGGACGCTGCTTGCGGCTGGGCCGCTTGAGCTCGTCTTTCCAGCCACCGCTGTGCAGGGCACAGATGTTGGACGGATTGTAGGTAGACAGGCGTGTCTCGCAGCCAGACACGGAGCAGACACGCCCGCCGCCGTATTGTTTGCTCTTGCTCATGTCGTCGACCTGCACGGAAAGTCGGCGTCCCCTGAGGCCTCTGCTAGTGCGATACTCCATGGCCGAACACCCCTTGTCTCGAGCCGGCCTGACCGCCGGCGCCGGCTTACTAGACAGTCGCGCTTTCGAGGGCCTTTTCCCGGGTGGGATAGATGCCGAAGATCCGGTCGAGTCCGGTGATCTCGAAGATTCGCGTGATGTTTTCGTCGTGGCAGACGATGTCGAGGGTGCCGTTCTGCGGACGCACGCGCTTGGCGCCGCTTACCAGTACGCCGAGCGCGGTGGAGTCGATGAACGTGACGCCGGCCAAGTCGACGACGATGTGCTTGGCGCCTTCGTCGATGCTCTGGATCATGACCTCTTTGAACTGGGGCGCCGAGTAGATGTCGACTTCGCCCTGAAGTGCGACCACGGCTACGTCATCGCCAATGCGTACCAGTTCGACGCCGAATTGTGGCCTGTCGTCCATTCACTCCCCTTTTCGCCCCCGGTGTGTCTGCCTCGGCGGGCTGGCTCCCCGCCGGGCGCTGCCCGGCACACCCGCTGATGTGAGGGTTATGGCCACCGGATTTCCCTCCTAAACGCCCATACGCAAGAATGGACGAGGGAATCCGCGTCCGCGAGCGTCCGAGCGGTCCGTGCGGAGGGCCGTCCGGACGCGTGGCGCGCACCTAAACGGAGCCTGCGTTGCCCGCCGCGAGCGGGCGGGCTAGAGTGGCCGGACGGCGCCCTCGTGCGCGAGGCGTCTGCCGCACAGCCACAACGCCGGATCGGGGGAGATACGTGGGTCCTGCAGCGATCGTGTCGGCGCTCACCACCAAGGCGCCCGCCGGAGCGGTGCTGGCGCTGGCGCTCAGCGTGGTGGCCGCCGTCATCTTCACGGTCGGCTGGCGCCTCGCCGTCGCCCGTCGCTACACCGCGCATCGCCGCGTGCAGATCGCGGGGGTCGCGCTCAGCACCGCCGTCATCGCCGCCTGGATGATCAGGTCGTTCGTGCTCTACATCGCCCCCCAGATCCCGGCCAGGCTCAACCAGCGCGCCTACGCGGTGGCCACCGTGCATGCCGTCGTGGGCGTGGTCGCCCTCGTGTTCGGCCTCTACGTCGTGCTCGCCGCTCTTGAGCTCTTGCCGTCGCGGCTGCGCTTCACGCACTTCAAGCCCTTCATGCGCAGCTCGTACGCGCTCTACCTGCTCGGTGCGCTCACCGGCGTGCTGCTGTATGCCGTGGCCTACGCCGGCTTGGGCTAGCCGCGGCTATCAGCGGCCGGGCGATGGAGGATCTCGTCGCAGGGCGCGGTCACGACCGGCGCCTGCTGGCGCTCAGCGTCGCCCTGCAGCTGGCGCTGGGTCTGGCGCTCGGCCACTCCTACGACACGCGCCTGTTCATGGCGACCGGGTTTCTCGCGGGCACCGGCCGCGACCCGTACGTGGCGCTCAACCTGGTGCGCGTGTTCCACCACGTCGGGTTCAGCCGCATCACCTCGGTGGGCTACCCGCCCCCCTGGCCGCTGCTCGCCGGCCTGCTCTACCGCGTCAGCTACGCGCCGACCCACGACCTGCTGCTCTACAACCTGGCCCTCAAGCTGCCGGTGATCGCCGCCAACGTCGGGCTTGCCCACCTGGTCGGGGCCATCCTGCGCGAGCGCGGCGCCTCGCCGGCGGTAGCCCGGCGCGCCTGGACGGTCGTGCTCCTGAACCCCTTCCTCATGTACGTCGGGGCCGCCTGGGGCGAGATCGACCCGATCGTCGCCCTGCTCGCCCTGGCGGCCCTGTGGCTGCTCTACCGGCGCCGCGGCGACCTGTCGGCCGTGCTGCTGGCTCTCGCCTTCTGCGTGAAGCCCATCGCGCTCCCGCTGCTGCCCGCCGCCCTGCTCTACCTGGCGTCGCGCTCGCTGCCCAGGGCGCTGCGCTACGCCGGCGTGTGGCTGGGCGCCGCGCTGCTGTTCTACGTCGCGCCGTTCTTTGCCCTGGGCTGGGACCGGACGCCGTTCACCCAGCGCCTGAACGCCCACTTCGTGCACCAGGGGGCGCTCTCGCTCATGACGGTCGTCAGGCTCTTTCGCGACCCCCTGCTGATGCAGGGCAGGTGGTGGCTGCTGGGCCTGCTATGGGCGCCGGCGCTGGCGCTGGGCGTCGCCGTGCTGTGGGCGCGACGCGGCGACTCGGCGGCGCGGCCGGCGGACGGTGCGCTGCCGGTCGGGCCGCCGCTGCGTCGCGACGGCGCCGCCGCGCCGGCGTCGGACGACGACGACTTCGACGATCTGCTGAAGATGGCCACGGGGCTCACCCTGCTCGTCTTTCTGACACGCACCTGGGTGGCCGAACCGAACGTCGCGCTGATCGTCCCCCTGGTCGCCCTGCTGACCGCTACGGGCGCCCTCGACCGCCGCGCCCTGACGGCGGTCTGGGCGCTGCCCCTGGCCTTCACCGTCTTCAACGCCTCGCCGCTGCAGCTGCTGTGGGTCTCGGCGCCGGGGCTCATGACGCGGCTGCTGGTCGACGTCGGTCGCTACAGCCAGGCGACCCTGCTGGCGCGCGCCGCCCTGGTCGTCGCTTGGCAGATCGCGGGCTGGTGGATCGTGGTCGCCTGCCTGCGCGGGCGCGCCGTGGGCGCGGCCCGGCGCGCGACGCGGTCCGGCGAACGGCCGGTCGCTGAGGTGCGGTCGTGAAGGTCGAGCTCGCGCTGCAAGACGGGCTTGCTCTCACCATCGCCGATGGCGCCGCGGATGCGCCTGTCGCCTCGCCCACGGATCGCGCCACCGCCGCGCCCGCCGGCCGCGCGCTCGCCGATCGCGCGCCCGCCGCGCGCGCCGCCGGCCCCGCCTACCCGACGCATCGCTTGCAGAAGGGGCTGCTGCTCAGCGTCGACGGCACGGACCTGGCCGAAGAGGGCGTGGGGTTCGGCGTGCCCATCCTCAAGCGCGGCATCACTACCGTCTTTCCGGGCGGCGTCGCCCTGGCCGAGCGGCCGGTCGCCGGCGGCCGCGAGGTGACGGCCGTCTTTGCCATGGACCTGGTCGAGCGGCTGGCCACGGCCGAGGGCGCCGCCGTCGGCTCGAAGGCGCTGTACGCCGCCAAGAACTCGCTGGCGGCGCTCCACCGCCGCGCTCCGGCGCTGCGCGGCCCGCTGACTGCGGCGTCGAACGCCGTGCGCCGCTCGATGGGCTGGCAGACGATCTTCGCGGCCGAAGCCTCGACCATGACCCTCAAGGCGACCTTTACGATCCTTGAGGGTCGCGAGGGCGTGCGCGTGGGGGTCGCGGTCGACCTCTCCGGCCTGCCCGACGACATCAGTGAGGTGGTGCTCATGAACGAGCTGGGCGCGCGGCGCTTCGACCGGTACGTCGATGGCAGCGGCGCCGACCTGCGCGGGCCGGCCGTCGGCACGTGGGACCTGGTCACCGCCGACCGGGGGTCGTTTGTCTGCGACTCGCACCAGGTGGCCTTCTCGCTCGGGCAGGTCGCCGGCGCCACGCTGCATCGGGGCCGCGAGCTGATCGGCACGCGCCTGGCCTGGTCGGGTTTCGGCTACTCGGTGCCGCCCACGCTGGGCGGCTTCGCCTACGAGCTGGCGATCGCGCGGACCTCGTGACGACGGTGCTGCTCATCTACCCGTTCTTCCTGGGGCGCCGCGATCGCTCGCGCTTTCGCTTTCCGCCGCTCGGGCCGGCGTACGTGGCCGCCGCGCTGCGCCGCGCCGGCCACGACGTCGACCTGCTCGACTGCACCTTTCTCGCCCGCGACGAGGCGCTCGGCCGGGCGCAGGCCTCGGGGGCGCGGGTCGTGGGCATCTACGCCATGGCCACGCTGGGGGCCGAGTGCCGCTGGTTCGCCGAGCGCCTGCGCGACCGCTGCGACCTGCTGGTGGCGGGCGGTCCCCTGCCGACCTGCGAACCCCAGGAGTTCCTCGAGCGCTTCGACGCGGTCGTGCGCGGCGAGGGAGAGCAGGCCATGTGCGAGCTCGTGGCCGCCTTCGAGGCGGGCGTCGACATCGGCGCGGTCGCCGGCGTCGTCGCCCGCGGGGCCGTCCTGGCGCCGTCCCGGCCCTTCGCCACCGACCTCGACGCGCTCGCCTTTCCGGCGCGTGACCTGCTGCCCAACGAGGCCTACATCGCCCACGGGCGCAAGAAGGACGGCCGGGCCGTCACCACGGTGATGAGCACGCGGGGCTGTCCGTTTGCCTGCGAGTTCTGCAGCAACGTGGTGTTCGGCCGGTCCTACCGCGAGCGCTCGCCGGGCAACGTGGTCGACGAGATCGAAGAGGCGCTCGCCCTGGGCTACGACCGCATCTCGTTCGCTGACGACGTCTTCACGCTCGATCGCCGCCGGGTGGCCGCCGTGTGCGACGAGATCGCGCGGCGCGGCCTGCGCTTCTCGTGGGAGTGCCTGGGGCGTGTCGACACGCTCGACTACGAGACCGCGCGGCGCATGCGGCAGGCGGGCTGCGACACCATCTTCTTCGGCATCGAGTCGGGCAACGACGCCGTGCTGCGGCTCATGGACAAGCAGATCACGACCGCCCAGGCGCGCGCCGCCGTGGAGGCCGCACACAACGCCGGCCTGCGCGTCGGCGCCTTCTTCATCGTCTACTACCCCGGCGAGAGCGACGACACGGTGCTCGACACGCTACGCTTCGCCGGTTCGCTGCCGCTCGACTACCTGGGTCTGACGATGCCCTACCCGCTGCCCGGCACGGCGCTGACCGAGCGGCTCGCGGGCCGCGCGCGGCGCGAGTGGCGCCAGCGCGGCGGCCTGCTGACCGGCCACGCGCTCACCTTCGACGCCGACGTCTCGGCCACCAAGATGCGCGTCGCCATCCTCAAAGGGCGCGTGGAGTTCGCGCTGAAGCGGCGGCTGGGGGAGAGGCTGGGGGCGCCGGCGCTGCGCGCCTTCGGGGCTCCTACCGACGCGCTCCTGCGACGGCTGCGGTGAGCGCCGGGTCGGAGTCGACGGCGTCTTCGCGGCGGCGCCTGCGCCTGTTGTCGGCAAACGCCGCGGTGGTCTCGGCGATGCGCCGGCGCAGCCAGTCGGCGTCGAACTGCGAGGGGTAGACGAAGGTCGTCTCGTTCTCTTCGTTCCAGTCGAGGCCGTCGTCGGGCCCGCCGAGGCGCCGAAAGAGCATGGAGCCCGGCAGCGGGAAGGGCACGTTGAACGAGATCTCGTCGAGCGGCAGCGTCAGGGCCAGCGCGAAGGTCTGCTCGACCGAGGCGGCGGTCTCGCCCGGGTACCCCACGATGAAGAAGCCGGCCACCTCGATGCCGGCCTCGCGGTAGAGGCTCACGGCGCGGATGCCGTCGCCGACCGTGACCTGCTTGTTCATGAGGGCGAGCGTCGCCTGGCTGCCCGACTCGAGGCCCAGGTAGACGCGCCGGCAGCCGGCCTCCTTCATGAGGCGCACGGTGGCGCGCTTGATGCCCCGGGCCCGCGACAGGCACGACCAGGTGAGGCCACGCCCCGCCATGCGCCGGCAGAACTCCTCGAGGTAGGGCACGTCGAGCGTGAAGGTGTCGTCGGCGATCCAGAGGCCGTCGTAGCCCAGGGCGGCGATCTCGTCGACCTCGGCGAAGACCCAGTCGAGGCTGCGGCGCCGCACGACGTTGCCGAAGACCGGTTTTGAGCAGAAGTCGCAGGCAAACGGGCAGCCCAGCGTGACCATGAGCGAGGTGATCGCGCCGCCGCCGGTACGCCGCCAGACATCCTGGTAGGCGGCGTGGTCGAAGTCGCTGCGGTCGGGCCGCGGGAACGACTCGAGGGCGGTCTCGTCGTGGTGCGTGCTGGGGTTGTCGGTGCACAGGCCGTGGTTGGGGATGAACAGGCCGTCGTAGGTGGCCAGTGGCAGGCGGCCCATGGTCGCGGCCGAGACGCGCCGGGCGAAGACGTCGGCGCAGAAGCGCGGGAAGCTGAGGTCGGCTTCGCCCCGAAAGACGACGTCGAAGTGCTTGGCGAAGCGCCTGGGAAAGACGGTAGGCAGCGCGCCGCCGGCCACCAGCAGGGCGTGGGGCGCGACCTCGCGCACCATGGCCGCCACGGCGAAGGTGTTGCGCGACAGACTGACCATCGAGGAGATGCCCACGATGTCGGGCCGGTACGACTCGATCTCGGCGCGCAGCGCGGCGAAGTCGCTGAACGTGCAGTCGAAGACCCTGGTCTCGATGCCGCGAGCGCGCAGCTGGGCGGCCAGCGTGGCGATGCCGAGCGGCGGGAACAGCATCTCGTTGGCCGACCTCGTGCGAACGTACGGAAAGACGAGCGCGACCCTGCCCATGCGGCTCCTTTGCTGCTGACGACCCCGGACCTCGGGGCGTTCATACCCACGGCCCGACCGGCGCAAGCTCCGCGCCACGGTCCGGCGAGCCGTCGACCGCGGCTCGGACCCGGCGCCCTCGCTGCCAACGGGCGCCAGTTTGATGTGGTGCCATAGACTGTACCGCAACGCCAACGACGGGGGTCCAAGCGCAGATGACAGGCCAAAAGAACGAGGTGCTGCTCGTCTTTCCGGGCAGGTTCAAGGCGCCAGACCCGCAGGTGCCGCTCCAGCTGCTGCACGTCGCCGGCGCCCTGCAGCGCGCCGGCTACCGGCCGCGCATCTTCGACATGCGTCTCGTCGACTACCGCACGCTTCAGATCGGCGAGCCGGTGTTCGTCGGGCTGACCTGCATGAGCGGCCCCCAGATCCGCTACGCCCTCGAGTTCGCCGCGAAGGTGCGCGCCGAGCACCCGCGCGTGCCCATCGTGTGGGGCGGCGTGCACCCCACGCTGCTGCCCGAGCAGACCGCCGCCAGCCCGGCGGTCGACGTGGTGGTGCGCGGCGAGGCCGAGACGGTCGTCGGCCCCCTGGCCGACCGGCTGGCAGCGGGCGCGCCCCTGGCCGACGTGGACGGCCTCACCTACGAGCTCGACGGCGCCGTGGTGAGCACCCCCGACGCCGAGCCTGTCGACTTAGACAGCATCCCGGTCGAGCTGCCCTACGAACTGCTTGAGCTCACCGGCTATCCCACCCTGCAGGCGGGTCGCGTGCACCTGCAGACCAGCCGCGGCTGCCCCAGCCGCTGCGGCTTCTGCTACAACACAGGCTTCAACAAACGCCGCTGGCGCGGCAAGAGTCCAGAACGCGCGGTGGCCGAGATGCAGAGCCTGCTGCGCCGCTTTCCGCACGTGAAGATCATCGACCCGGTCGACGACAACTTCTTCGTCGACCGCCGGCGCGCCGAGGCGATCTGCACCGGCCTGCTCGACGGCGACGTGCACGTCGCCTGGCGGGCGAACTGCCGGTTCGACTACCTGGCCAAGTACGACGGGGCGTTCGTGAAGCTGATCGAGCAGGCCGGCTGCATGGAGATCGACTTCGGCGGCGAGAGCGGCTCGGAGCGCATGCAGAGCCTGGTCTGCAAAGACGTGAGCGCCGAGCAGATCCTGCAGTCGGCGGCCAAGCTGGCCGAGTTCGCGCCCTCGATCGACCCGTTCGTGTCGTGGCTGTCGGGACTGCCCGGCGAGACCTACGCCGACATGGAGCAGACCTTCGACCTGATGGACGCCATGGGGCGCGTCAACCCGCGCACGCAGCACTACGGCATCTTCTTGTACACGCCGTTCCCGAGCCCGCTGCTCGACTCGCTGCCCGCCTCGTTTCGCCCGCCGGCGTCGCTCGAGGCCTGGGGGTCGATCGAGGTCTTCCACTTCGAGCCGCCCTGGCACACGCCCGCGTACGTTGAGCGGCTGCGGGCGATCTCGGCGGTCACCCGCTACGCCTTCTATCCGCGCTCGCGCATAGACGAGCACGGCCCCGCGTTCCGCGCAGGCTACGGCGTCATGAGCCGCGCGGCGCGCTACCGGTGGAGCCACCGCTACTTCCGCCACCCGGTCGAGCTCAACCTTGCCAACGCGGCAGCCAAGCGGCTGCGCGGGTTCTTGTGACACGGTCGTAGGTCGCTCACTGCAGCGTGACTCAGGCGACGGCAGCGCTTGCGGTGCCATTTGGCTTGGCGGGAGGCCGGTCGACGACATACCCTTGGCCGCGTCCCGGGTATCGGCCCTGAGGAAGCACATGCACACGCAGTTGCACCCCATAGGCGTCATCCACACGCCGTTCGCGACCAAAGAAGACGCTCCCATCCAGGGCGCCTTTCACCCCGAGAACACCGGCGTGGTCGAGGTCGTTCCCGAGCTCGCCGAGGGCCTGTCCGACATCGACGGCTTCTCGCACTTGATCCTGCTCTACCAGTTCGACCGGGCCGCCCCGGTGGAGTTGGCACGCCCCACGTTCCTGAGCGACGAGCCGCACGGAATCTTCGCCTGCCGACACCCGGCAAGGCCCAACGGCATCGGGCTGACGGTCGTCACCCTGCTGAGCCGCGAAGGCGCCGCCCTGACCGTCGGCGGGGTCGACATGCTCGACGGCACGCCGCTGCTCGACATCAAGCCGTACATCGGGCGCTTCGACTGCTTCCCCGACGCAAGCGAGGGCTGGTTCGCCGGTCGCGAAGACCGGCCAAAGCCGCCCGGCAGGGAGTAGAAGGCCGCAACGGTCGCAGCCCGGCACCTCCCCGCTCCCCTGGGTACAGGTACCGGCGCTACCCGAGCCCAAGGAGTCCTGATGCGGAAGCTGATAGCGACGGTGTTCAACTACTCGCTCAACGGCCTTCTGGCCGACGAAGGCACCGAGTTCTGGAAGCTCTGCTTCGAACTGCTCGATCAGCGCGGCGGCCTGGAGGGCGACGAGCAGGCACGCGACTTTCTGCAGAACGCGCACGCCCATGTCATGGGCCGCACCGCCTACGAGTCCATGGCCGCCAACCTCCCGGTGGACTCCGGCCACCCGTGGGCCGGCGTCCTGAACGCCGGGCGCAAGGTCGTCTTCTCCCGGACCCTGAAGACGGCCGAGTGGGCCAACACCACCATCGCCGATGGCGGCACGGCGCAGGAGATCGACGAGCTCAGGCAGGGCGGCGACGGCTACCTCGTGGTCTGGGGCGGCGTCACCTTGTGGCGGTCGCTCATGAAGCTCGACCTGATCGACGAGTTCCAGGTGTCCCTGTACCCCTACATCACCGACAGGGGCACCCTGTTGTTCGACGACGTCCCCAAGTCCTACCGGCTCGACCTGATCTCCAGCACCGCCCTGAGCAACGGGGTCGTCGAGCTGCAGTACCGGCGGCACCGCTGACCGGGCGGGCCCGCTTGCCGGCGCGAGGCCGGCGTGATGATGCGACCAAAAAGCGGCCGCTCCGAAGGGGCGGCCGCTACGTCGAAAGCAGTGGATTGGTGGAGGTAAGCGGGCTCGAACCGCTGACCTTCTGGCTGCCAGCCAGACGCTCTCCCAGCTGAGCTATACCCCCACCGGGGTGCGCCGGCCTTGGCCGGCGGTTGTTGAGTATACCATCGGGCTTTGGGCTCGCAACTCGGGCGGTCGTCGCCTGAGCCCGTTGCTCATCGCCTGAGCCCGTCACTCGCGCCGCGGCAGTCGGGCGCCCGGTATACTAGGCTGCGGCGCGGGGAACCTCTGGGCTACCCGGACTCCGGCGCCGGCAAGCTTCTTCGCGAGTGTTCCCCGTCACGGCCGAGTAAGTCACGAGCAAGCAAGGAACGGAACCCAAGGTGGACGACCGCTACACGCCACAAGAGATCGAAGCGCGCTGGCAGCGTATCTGGCGCGAGCGCGACGCCTACCGCACGCCCGACACCTCCGACCGCCCCAAGTTCTACGCGCTCGATTTCTTCCCGTATCCCTCGGGCGACGGCCTCTCGGTCGGCCACTGCCGCAACTACGTGCCCACCGACATGATCGCGCGCCTGCAGCGCATGCGCGGCTTCAACGTGCTGCACCCCATGGGCTGGGACGCCTTCGGCCTGCCCGCCGAGAACTACGCCATCAAGATGGGCGTGAGCCCGCAGGTCACCACCGGGCGCAACATCGCCAACTACCACCGCCAGATGGACCTGATCGGCCTGTCGTTCGACTGGTCGCGCGAGATCACGAGCTGCCTGCCCGACTACTACCGCTGGACCCAGTGGTTCTTCCTGCTCCTCTACGAGCGTGGGCTGGCCTACCGCAGCACCGGCCAGCAGTGGTGGTGTCCCACCGACAAGACGATCCTCGCCAACGAGCAGGTCGAGCAGGGCCGCTGCTGGCGCTGCGGCAGCGAGGTCACCAAAGTCGACCTCGAGCAGTGGTACTTCCGCATCACCGCCTACGCCGAACGCCTGCTCGACGACCTGGCCACCATCGACTGGCCCGAGAAGATAAAGCTGCATGCAGGCCAACTGGATAGGGCGCAGCGAGGGCGCCGAGGTCGAGTTCGCCCTGGCGGGGCGCGACGACGAGCCTCACGGTCTTCACCACGCGGCCCGACACGCTCTACGGCGCCACCTACATGGTGCTGGCCCCCGAGCACCCGCTGGTCGGCGAGCTCACCACCGCTGCGCAGCAGCGACGCCGTGGCGGCCTACCAGGACGAAGCTGCGCCGCCAGAGCGACATCGAGCGCCTCTCGACCGACAAGGAGAAGACCGGCGTGTTCACCGGCGCCTACGCGGTGAACCCGGTCAACGGCGAGCAGATCCCGATCTGGATCGCCGACTACGTGCTCATGGGCTACGGCACCGGCGCCATCATGGCCGTGCCCGCCCACGACGAGCGCGACTTCGAGTTCGCCACCAAGTTCGGCCTGCCCATCATCGAGGTGATCGCGCCGCCGAGCGGCCCTCAGGGCACGCTCGCCGAGGCCTACACCGGCGACGGCGTGCTCGTGAACTCGGGCGAGTTCGACGGCTCCGAGGCGCCCGGCGCGGCCTTCGAGGCGATCGTCGCCGCCTGGCCGAGCGCGACGAGGCACCGCCCTACGATCAACTTCAAGCTGCGCGACTGGCTGCTTCAGCCGCCAGCGCTACTGGGGCGTGCCCATCCCGATCGTCTACTGCGATGCCTGCGGCATCGTGCCGGTGCCGGTCGACCAGCTGCCCGTCGTGCTGCCCGAGCTCGAAGACTACGCAGCCCACCGACGACGGTCAGCTCGCCGCTGGCTCGCGACCCCGACTTCGTGGCCACCACCTGCCCGCGCTGCGGCGGCCCGGCGCGCCGCGAGACCGACACCATGGACACCTTCGTGTGCTCGTCGTGGTATCAGTTCCGCTACCCCTCGCCGCACTTGGACACGGCCGCCTTCGACCCCGACGCGGTGCGCTACTGGCTGCCCGTCGACCTGTACGTGGGCGGCGCCGAGCACGCCGTCATGCACCTGCTCTACTCGCGCTTCTTCTGCAAGGTGTTGAACGACGCCGGCTACATCGACTTCGGCGAGCCGTACGCCAAGCTGCGCAACCAGGGCTTCATCCTGGCCGAGGACGGCCAGAAGATGAGCAAGTCCAAGGGCAACGTCGTGACCCCCGACAGCGTGATCGAGCGCTACGGGGCCGACGCCCTGCGGCTCTACGAGCTGTTCATCGCGCCCTTCGAGCAGGCCGTGGCCTGGAACGACCACGGCGTGCAGGGCTGCCTGCGCTTCCTCACGAGGTTCTGGACGTTCGCGCTGGGCGTCGCCGGCCTCGACGCGCACGGCGGGTCGGTGGCCGGCGGCTCGGGCGCGGCGGCGTCGGGCGCTGCCGCCGCGGGCGCCGAAGGCGCTGCGGCGCCCGGCGGCGCTGCCGCCGACGGCGACGGCGCCGGCCGCGACGACGCGCGAGAGCTTGCACGCACGCTGCACAAGACGGTGCGCAAGGTGACCGGCGACCTGCAGGACTTCCGCTTCAACACTGCCGTGGCCGCCCTGATGGAGGCCCAGAACGAGGTGCTCGAGGTGTGGGCCGACCGGCCACAGAGCCTCGACGCCGCCCAGTGGCGCGAGATCGCCGAGACCTTCACCCTGGTGCTCGCCCCCATGACGCCGCACATCGCCGAGGAGCTCTGGCAACGCCTGGGCCACGAGGAGTCGGTGCTCGACCAGGCCTGGCCGGGCTGGGACGAAGCGCTGGCGGCCGACGAGGTCGTGACCGTCGTCGTGCAGGTGAACGGCAAGCTGCGCGACCGCCTCGAGGTGCCCGTCGACGCCGCCCGCGACGACGTGCTCGCGCTGGCGCGCGCCGCGCACAACACCGTGCGCTTCCTCGAGGGCAAGCAGGTCGTCAAAGAGGTCTACGTGCCCGGCAAGCTCGTGAACTTCGTGGTGCGCTAGACCACTTCGGCGCCGCCGCTCCTCCGCGCCGCGCTGTCTCGCGGCCGCCGCGCGTCGCGGCTCGGCCCACCCCGCCGCCATCGTCCACGCGCGGCGCGGCCCATCGCGAACCGCACGGCGTCCGCGGCCTGCTGCGCTGCGCGCGATGAGGCCCTAGCCTGTAGCGGCGCTACAGGTCATCTGGTCTTCGTGCTGCCGGAGGGGCTTCATGGACATCTCCCGACGCCAGGCCTACATCTACGTGGGACTGGCTCTCCTGGTCGCGGCGCTCGGCGCCCGCTACCTGTTCTCGTCGCACGGGGCGATGCCCGCGGGCGGGCAGGCCGTGGCTGGTCTCGCCTCGTACGCCCCGAGCGCCGCGGCCTCGCCGACTCCGTACGCTTCGCCGACCCCCCAGGAGCTCGTCGTCTACGTGTGCGGCGCGGTCCACCGCCCGGGCGTGTACCACCTCGCCCCCGGCGCGCGCATCGCCGACCTGCTCAGCGCCGCGGGCGGCGCCGCGGCCAAGGCCGAGCTGCAGGCGGTCAACCTGGCCGCCAAGCTCGTCGACGGCCAGCAGGTCGTGGTGCCCGTGCGCGGCGCCACCGCCGTCGCGGCGGCCGGCGGGTCGACAGGCGCGGGCGGCACGAACACCACGACGGCCTCGGGCGCCTCGGGCTCCGCCGGCACGGCCGCGCCGGTCAACTTAAACACGGCCACCGCCGCCGAGCTCGACGCGCTGCCCGGCGTCGGGCCTGCCACCGCGCAAAAGATCATCGACTACCGCACGGCCAACGGCGGCTTCAAGAGCGTCGACGACCTGAAGAACGTGTCGGGCATCGGCGACGCCAAGTTCGCCACGCTGCAGCCGCTCGTCACGGTGTAGGCGCGGCCGTCGCCGTGCGGGCGCCGCCCACCGTCTATTCACTGCTCGTCGCCTACGTTGCGGGCCTGCTCGGCGCTCTCGCCTGGCGTCCGTCGCCGGCGGCTACGGTCGCGCTGCTGGGTGTGGGTACCGCGTGGGCGGTCCTGCGGCTGACTGCGTCGACCGAGCCCGACGCGCGGCACACGCCGGCAGGGGCCGCGGACCGGCCGCCAGATCCGCCCTGGCCCGGCCTGCTCGCTTCGGTCTGGCGCGACCGCCTGCGGGCCTCCGCCGCCGTCGCCCTGGCGCCACTCGTCGTCGTCGCCGGGCTCACGGTGGGCGCGGCGCGGCTCGACGCGCAGGCCCACAGCGAGCTCACCCGCTTCGTCGGCCACACGGTGGCGCTCCAGGCGACGGCGCTCACGCTGCCCAAGATCGGCGACGAGCGCGTCTCGCTCGACGTCAAGGTCACCGCCGTCGACGGCACGGTCGTCGCCGAGCGCGCGCCGCTCACGCTCGACCTGGGCGGCGGGCCGGCGCCGGCGTTCAGCTCGCTCGGGCCGCTCGTCGAAGGCACGTGCCTGCGCCTGGCCGCGGCGCAGGTCGAAGCGCTGCCGCAAGCCAAGCCCGGAGAGTTCGACTACGGGCGCTACCTCGAGCGGCGCGGCGAGCACGTCGTGCTCGCCGCGCCGCTCGCCACGCTGCGCCTGGCGGGCCGCCGCGACGGCCTGGGCGGCCTTGTCGACCGCCTGCGCCTCGCGGCTCGCAGCCACATCCGCCGCGGCCTGCGCTCGCCGGTGCGCGAGGTGCTCGAAGCGATGGTGCTCGGTGACCAGCAGGCGGTGCTTGACGGCCCCGTCAACGACATGCGGCGCAGCGGGCTGCTCCACATCCTCGCGGTCTCGGGTGAGAACGTCGTGCTGCTGTGCACCATGGGCTCGTTCGTGCTCACCCTGGCGGGCGTGCGGCGCGACGTGCGCTCGCTGATCCTCATCCCCTCGGTCGTGCTCTACGTGGTGGTCACCGGAGCCACGCCCTCGATCGTGCGCGCCGGGGTCTCGGGCGTGGTCGCCCTGCTGGCCAACCTCACCTCGCGGCCTACCGACGGCTGGTTTCTGTGGCTCGTGCCGGGGGCGTTCATGCTCACGCGCAGCCCCGCGGTGGTGTTCGACGTGAGCTTTCAGCTCTCGTTCGCGGCGGTCGCCGGCCTGCTGCTGCTGGGTCGCCCCCTCACGCACGCGCTGGCCTTCGCGCCGCGCTTCCTGGGCGAGCCGGCGGCCATCACGACGGCCGCGAGCCTCTCCACGGCGCCGGTCTCCATGGCGACCTTCGGCCAGGCGTCGCTCGTGGCCGTTCCGGCGAACATCGTCGGCGGCTTCGTGCTGGGGCCCATCATGTTCCTCGGCATGCTGAGCGTTTTCGTGGGCTTCGCCTGGCCCGGGCTGTCGGCGCCGCTCAACGTCGTGGCTGGGCTGTTCACCGGCTTTCTGCTGACGGTCGCGGGCTGGTTCGGTCACCCCTCGTTCGCCGTTTACCGCTGGCAGGGTCTCACGCTGGGCTTTCTGGTCGCCGCGCTGCTTGGGGGCGGCCTGGTGATCGTCGCGCTGCTGGCCCATCGCGCCGGTGTGTCGCTGCGCGAGTACGCGCGCCCCCCGCGGCGCGGCCACCGCATGGCCGTGGCCGCCGTGGTGCTCGTGGCGCTCGCCCTTGCCATGGCCCCGGCGCGCCCGGCGGCGCCGGGGCGGCCCACGCTCACGGTGCTCAGCGTGGGCGAGGGCGCCGCCGCGCTGCTGCAAGAACCGGGCGGTCCCACCGTACTGATCGACGCCGGGCCCACGCCGCTGGCCGCCTGCCTGCGCCGCCACGGCGTGCGCCGCATCGACCTGCTCGTGCTCTCGCACGGCCACGCCGACCACACCGCCGGCCTCTCCGACGTGCTCGGCCAGATCCCCGTCGGCCAGGCCCTGGTGCCGCAGCCGGCGGTGGCGTCGGCCGCCCTCGACCGCGTCGTGGCGGAGCTGTGCGCGGCGCGCGTGCCGGTGCGTGCCTGCACCGCGCGCCTGTCGCTGGCCATCGGCGGCGGCCGCCTGGCCGTGGTGCCCACCGGCACGCCGGGCGGCGCCGACAACCAGGATGAGAACGACTGCGCGCTGGTCGTCGTCGTCACGCTCGACGGCGAGAGCGTGTTGCTGCCCGGCGACGCCGAGGCCGAGGCCCTCGAGCCACTCGACCTGGGCCCCATCGCGATCGTCGAGCTGCCCCACCACGGCTCGACCGGCGGGCTCGACGACCGCCTGCTGGCCGAGTACCGGCCGCGCCTGGCGGTCGTCTCGGTCGGGACCCGACAAGTTCGGCCACCCCACGGCGCCGTCGCTTTCGCTCATGGCCGAGCACCGCGTGCCGCTGCTGCGCACCGACCGCAGCGGCGACATCACCCTGACCGCCGGCCCGAACGGGCTGCTCGTGGCGGCGGCTCACCCGGGGCGCGTGCCGGCGGCCGCGCGCTCGCCGTGAAGAGAGGGCAGGGGGGCGGCCGCCGCTACAGCTCGGCGGCGCGCGAAGAACCAGACGGCCGCGGCCAGAAAGACGGCGGCCGCCAGGACAGTGGTGCGAGCGGCCACAGCAGCGCGACGTCGCGGCCCCGCAGGGCGGCGTCGTTGGCGGCCATGAGGCCAGCGGGGCTGTGGTCGCGAATGAGCGGCAACCCGGTGAAGAAGAGCAGCCCGATCCACAGGCCTATGCCCGTGCCGGCGGCCGGCGCCTGGCTCTTCATGGCGGCCGAGAGCAGCACCATCAGCATGCATGATCATGGCCGCGAAGACGAGCCACAGCGTGGCCGCCTCGACGAACGGCACGACCGGTCCGGCGCCGAACAGGGCGATCGTCGTGCCGATGCACAGCGCCACGCCGACGACCGTGGCGCCGACCAGCACGACGAGCTGCGAGAGCGCCTTAGCGATCACAAAGCCGGCCCGCGAGATCGGCTTGGTCAGCACCAGCACCGCGGTGCCGGCGCGACTCTCCGACGAGATGGTGGCCGCGCCCGTGATGATGACGGCGAGGATCGACAAGCTGGCCGAGGTTGCCGATGAACTGCACGTACGAGTCGCGCGCGGTGGGCGGCGGCACGTGGATCACGACGCCCGGCGACGAGCTGGCGGTGGCCCGCAGAAGCTCGGGCGTCAGCCTGGTGAGCACGGGCGTCGACGAGCGCCAGGAACAGCAGGATGCCGGGCAGCACCCACAGGCGCCAGGTGCGCAGCGTCTCGCGCCGCTCCTTGTCGACGAAGGTCGAAAAGGCGCTCACCGGCGCCGCTCCCCGACGAGCTCGACAAAGACCTCTTCGAGGCTCACTTCGTCGGCCTCGAGGCGGCGCAGCGCCAGGCCCGCGGCAGCGATCACGGCGGGCAGCGCGCGCTCGGCGGTGGCCAGGTCGCTCACGGTCAGCCGCACGCTGACGCCGCTGCGTTCGACCAGGCGCACCCAGGGCAGGCCGGCGACGGCCTCGGCGAGCCGCGCGGGGTCGTCGACCTCGACCAGCAGGCGCTGGCCGCGGCCGTGTCGGCGCTTCAGGCCGTCCATCGAGTCGTGGGCCACGACGCGGCCGCGGTCGAGCACGGCGACCGTGTCGCAGACGCGCTCGACATCGGCCAAGATGTGGGTCGAGAAGAACACGGTCGTGCGCCCGGCCAGGGCGGCGATCATGTCGAGGACCTCTTTGCGGCCGATGGGGTCGAGCGCGCTGGTGGGTTCGTCGAGCAGCAACAATCGGGGCGCGTTCGATCAGCGCCTGGGCGACGCCCAGACGCTGCTTCATGCCGCGCGAGAAGGTGCCGATGCGGGCTTCGACCGAGGCGAGGCCGGCGAGGTCGAGCAAGGCCGCCACGCGGGCGCGCAGAGTCGCGTCGTCGAGGCTGAACAGGCCGCCGGCGAAGCGCAGGAACTCGGCGGCTGTCATCCATTTGTAGAAGCCCGGCACGTCGGGCAGAAAGCCGATCTGCGTGCGAACCGCGTTGCCCGCGCTCGCCACGTCGTGGCCGAGCACGGCGGCGCTGCCCGCGGTCGGCCGGGCGAGGCCGCCGAGGATGCGCAGCGTGGTCGTCTTGCCGGCGCCGTTGGGCCCCAGAAAGCCGAAGACCGAGCCGGCCGGCACGGTGAGCTCGACGCCGTCGAGGGCGGCCGTGCGGCCGTAGAGCTTGGTCAGGCCGTGCAGCTCGACGGCGGGCGCGGCCGCCGGGGGCGCGCCGGGCGGAGGGGGCGCGCCATGGGCCGGGGGCGCTCCGGGCGGCCGCGCGGCGGGCGACGGTGGCGGGTCGACCGCCCAGGGAAGGCCGGGCTGGCCGCCGGCGTTCAGCGCTGCTCCCGCGGGCCGTAGAGCAGTTCGACGGCGCGGGCGGCGCGCTCGACGGCGGGCGCGTCGTCGGCGCTGGGGTCGTGGGGCAGAGGTACGTCGATGCGCCCCAGGGCGAACCAGGCGAGCGGCCCGATCCAGTTGACGAGCACGATCAGCACGATCCAGAGCCACTTGCGGCCAAAGCGCACGCCGGCGTCGGGTCGCGAGACGACGCTCACAAGAGCGCCGACCATGAGAGCGAGGTTGGCCAGTGCCAGCACCACGAACACGACCAGCAAGCCCGGGCTGAGCCGGATCTCCTGGGAACCCGTCAGAGCGTGGAGCAGTGGCGGGGCTGCGGCGATGCCAAGAAACGCCCTGATCGGACCCTCCCCCGCGTGTGGCCGGACACGGTGCGGCGCCGGGGCCGCGGGCTTGCGCCCGGGCCGTCGCGCCGACGGTGGTGCTATCCTATCAAGACTCCCATGGACGAACTTCCCGACCTCAAAGCCGCCTATCTGATCTGCGGCACCGACCAGCCCAAGGTGCGCCGCGGCGCCGCGCGTCTGCGCAAGCGCGTCTTCGACCAGACGGCGAGCGACTTGAACGTCACGCTGTTCGACGCGCACGTGCGCACCGTCGCCGACGTGCTGCAGGCCGCCGACACGGCGACCTTCACGTTCGGCACCCGCCTGCTCCTGGTGAGCGGCGCCGACGCCTGGAAGGCCGCCGACCGCGACCGTGTCGCCGAGTACCTGACCGATCCCGTGCCCGGCGTCATTCGGTGCCCCGCTTCTCATACCAGGCGCACGATTCAGCCTTGAAGTTTTCGAACGGCGGATTGGCGAGGAAGATGGTCGCATTGCGACCGCCTCTCCAACATGTCTCCTTGGAACATGTCGCCGACGGCCAAATCCCAACCGTCGGGATTCGGTATGTCCGTGAGGCTAAGCGAAAGCCGCGCAGATTTCCAAGGCAAAGTCGTCAATATCGCAGCCATGGATGCGGCTTCGCAAGTAGCTGCGACGGCGCAACGGCGCCGACCTCTCTTCGGGCAGTAGTTCCGTCAGCACCCGCATCGCCGAGACCAAGAAGGCTGCGTGCCCGCAAGCGGGCTCGAACGCGTTTCTTGTGTTCACGGGGATCTCGGCGATCCATGGAGTGAGCCTTCCGATGACATAATCAACCAGGTATGAAGGTGTGCTGTGCGTCCCAAGCGCCTGTCTGGTGGCTTTTGAGATCAGAGTGTTTTCGTACACGTACGCCAGGGACTCCGTCGTAGCAAGCCTGAGATCGCTAAAGTGCGTGACGTCAGCCGCAATTTCAGTCAAGGCCCTGCGCTGACGATCGCTGGTGAGGGAAATCCTCTCCGCATCGTAATGCTCGGCGATTGCAGCGAGGAGCGTCTCGATGTCTAGCGGGTTAAGTTTGGCGAAACGACCGACTCCTTTGTCGCGGAGGATCTTAGCAGAAACAATCCAGAAGACTGATTTGAGTAGCCACTGCCCCTGTTTCTCGCTTAGTGTTTGCCACCCCAGGAGTGATTTGAGATTTTGGACGTTGCGGCTGACCAGCGTGGTCAGCTCCCCGCCAATTCTCTCTTCAACCAATGGCATCAGGCCGACGTCAACGAAGCTTCGTTGGTACTGCGCGTCGAACCGTCCCCAAGTCTTTGCTCGGTAGATTGCAGCCGGCGCAAATTCACCTTGATGCGTGTTGAAAAAGCTCGCCAATCGATCTGGCGGTATGGGGGAGCCCTGGCGCACGGGTGTCGCGCTGGTTTGCCGCCACCATTCAAGACCATGGTTGCCGCAAACAAAAACGAGCGGAGCGGCGAGTGGACGGCAGGCTACGACCAACTCCTCGCTTCCGAAACTGGCCTCAAGCACCGCGATGCACGAAGTTCTGGCGTCTGCTGGCGGATGGGCGAAAGCAACGAGCGGTACTGTCTGCCCGTCCCCGAGCGAAAAGTCTCGGTGCAGCAGCGAACCCGTATAGCCGCATCGTTCCAGGAACGGCCTGACCGCCAATGCCGTAACCATCGCATCTGAATCGGCGGACGGGAACATCATTCGATCGCCACCTTCGTTTCTACGCCGGAACGCTTCGGCTCGTCGCGGAAAGGCCGACCGCGGCCACCACGATCGCGGAGTCCATTGGTTTGACGAGGGCAGCAGGTGGGCGTGGCGCATGAGCGACGATCAGCGCCTGACTAACGGCCCGAACTCTCAGCCGTCCCGCGTCTTATTCTATCGTTGTGTACACTATGGGTCGAGACCAACCGTCTCGTCGTAATATCGGTAGGCTCGGGCTGCAGGTGGAGTTTTCGCGGGCGCCGACCTCGGCTGCCGGCATATTTGACCGTCAGCGGCAATGAGCGGTTGGCCAACCGCCCTCCGGTGAGGCGCCCGATCGCTAGGCTGGCCGGCGTAGTGCTTAGGCGCGGAGTACGACGGGCGCACGGGGTACGCGTCGCCTTAACTTGGGTAGTTTGAGAAGTATGGATAATTTCTGAGCTGGCAGCTCTACTAATGCGACCGCTACAGGCGGTGCAATATGCCCAGGTTAAGGCGCTGTGCCCCGCCTTTTCCCCTACCCATTTTTTTGTGAGCGGAAGCAACGCATGGATACTCGGATGTTGGCGTGGGTGGTATACTCCGGAAACGTCAGTCTGTGCTCCAGCCATTTAGCCGGAATGCGGGCCGTGCGGGAATGGTTTTGGGCCCTGGCGGCACCCCGGGTTGGTGGAATGATGGCTGCGGACGAATCGGGGATGGTGAGCCGAACGCCGGACGATCGGGGCGTGTCTAAGGTCATGGGACAACACCGGATCTGAGGGAGATATGATGCTATGGCTGACGACTCAGAGGGAAGGAACGGGGTCAGGGGGAAGGAACGGGGTTAGGAGCCAAGAACGGGAATCGTCTCCTGAACCCGTTGATTCGGCTGAACCCGTTGATTCGGCTCAAGAACCGGAATCGTCTCCTGAACCCGTTGATTCGGCTTATGTGAGCGAGGAAGGTCACTCGGCGCGACTCGGACCACAGGAAAGCGAGGCGTGGGCGGCTCGGCGCTGAAAACATCCAGTGATATGATGCAGACCCAGTAGTCGTAACCGCGAGGCGACATCGATGGACGAACAGATACTGCCTGTGCCCGCCGGGACCAACACACCCGGCAACGAGATCCAGGTGTTCGAGGACGGGCTCCTCCAGACCATCAAGGGCTATGGGCTGCCGTGGGACAAGATCCTCGTGCCCATCAACGAGAGGGAAGTCGTCTTCTCGAACGCCCCGACAGTCATCCAAGAGATCGACTCCCAGCTACGGATCAATTCCGTCTACGTCTCAAAGTTCCTCGCGGCAGTGGCGGCCGGGCTCTTCGATGCCGCGCTCAACTACCTCTGGGACGAGACGATCGCGCAATTCCGAAAGCGTGTCGCCCAGTACGACATCTCCTACTTCTACGACAACGCGGTCGGTACCGCGTCGGATCGGCGACAAGAAGCTCTCCGGCGTCGATGACCTCGACAAGATCGACGATTACGAGTTGATCGACGGGTCGCGAAAGATCGAGCTGATCTCCGACGTCGGCTTCAGGCACCTCGACCTCATCCGGTACATGCGGAATTGAGCCAGCGCCGCCCACCCCAACCAGAACGACCTCACCGGACTCCAGCTCATCACATGGCTGCAGACGTGCATCAAAGAGGTGATCTCGTCTCCGATGTCTAGGGTTGCTGCGGACATCAAGAAGATCCTGATCAACATCCGGGAGAAGGTCATCTCCTCCGCCGACGCGAAGGAGATCGCGGCCTTCTTCGGCAACCTCAACCAAGAGCAGGTCAATACGCTGGCGAGCGGCCTGTTCGGGATCTACACGCGGGTGGATACGACGCCCCAGACCCGCACGAACATCCACCAGATCCTCCCCCTGTTGTGGCCACGCGTCAACGAGCAGGCGAGGAATCAGTTCGGGGTCCGATACGGTCGGTACGTGGCCAACGGCGACCAAGACCAGAAGGGATACGCCAAGCAGTTCCACGAGGTCGTGAGCGGGCAATCTTACATCCCCGATGACCTCAGAGCGGCCGAACTCGATATGGCGATCGACAACCTCCTAGCGGCCCACAATAGCTGGAGCAACTTCGCGAACGAGCCGCCGTTCGCCAGGCAGTTGCAGCGTCTTGTGGGCACAGTGGACGTGCCGGCCCAGATCCGCGAGAAGTATGTCCTCAGCGTCATCGACGTGTTCCTCACCAACGGCAACGGCGTGTGCTGGACGGGCGACGAGATCTATAAGGCCCTCATCCAGCAGTTTGACTCTACCCAGGCCTTGGTCGGCGTGTTGTCCTTCCGCGACCCGAGGATTGCGAGCAAGCTCCAGTTCATCGTCCCCAGGAAGAAATTCATCGAGCTGCTCGGCTTGCTGGAGCAGAGGACGTTCCTCCCCGGCGGTCCACGAACTGATCGAACTGATTAGGAAATTCACCGGGCCGCTCGACAACCTGAAGGATGCTGGCTTCATCACCAAGAGGGTGGCGGCTCTGGAGGCGATCATCCGGCCATGATCGGGGCAGCGCCGCCTCCAGTGCCACAGGTGATGAATTGGCTCACTTTTACGGCGTCGCCTCTGCTGAACTCCGTCGGAGCGATCCGGACTGGTCGGGGTCAGACCAGGCTCCGGACTTTTTTCCGGGACCCGGCCGCGGCGGGCCGAACCCCGACCGGCCCGGGACTGACCCCGACCGACCCGACCGGCCGGCCCCGCGGTAGAGCGTCCTCGCGCGGTAGGGCTCGAGGCGGGTGCGGCCGTCGTCCTTCTCCATCGGATCACCGGCGAGCTCGATCGCCCGCGATTGCCACTTCACGGCCGCGTCGAGGTCTCCGGCCCCGGCGTGCGCCGCGGCGAGGCTGTCGATGTGGCTCGGGGCTTTCCATCCCGACAGCGCGCATGCCTTCGCCGCCGATTCGACGGCCTTCTTGCCGGCTGTCAGGCGACTCTCCGCCCGCGCTCGAGAAGCTGGGGAAATTGGTGTCATTGGGAAATTGGGGGGAAATTGGTGTCAGGGGGAAATTGGAGGGGGAAATTGGTGTCAGTTCACGTGTGTTCGGCACAAGATTTGCGCGATTCGACTCTGCCAGACAAAGTGACGGCCATTCTGGCGGAGAAATCTCATGGTGGAGCCATCCGACAACCCGATCCCTGGACCTAAACTCCAGGGGCTCAAGTACCTCGACAAGTTACTGCCACTCTTTGACCGACTGCATGACGTCGGCTGTCAGCGTGACAAAGCCGGCAACCGCAAACTCCACTTCGACCATTATTGCGCCCTGATCCTCCTCTTCCTCCTCAATCCGGTCCTCCGCTCGTTCCGCGCCTTACAACAAGCCAGCCTGCCTCGAGGAAATTGGTGTCGGGAAATTGGTGTCAGTTCATTTTTTCCTCGCGTGGGGAAATTGGTGTCTGGGGAAATTGGTGTCAGTTCATTTTTTCCTCGCGTGGGGAAATTGGTGTCAGTTCATTTTTTCCTCGCGTGGGGAAATTGGTGTCAGTTCATTTTTTCCTCGCGAGGGGAAATTGGTGTCTGGGGAAATTGGTGTCAGTTCATTTTTTCCTCGCGTGTCACGGAAATTGGTGTCCGGAAATTGGTGTCAGTTCATTTTTCCTCGCGACCGACATCACCCTCCCGACCGCCGGCGGCCGGGCGTCGGACGGCTCGGGCAGCGGGTCCGGATCGGGCTCGGGCTCGGGTTCGAGCAGCGGCGGGTACAGCGACCTGGCTCGGCTCGCCGGCCAGGGCGCCGTGGCCGGCTCGGGCGTTCTGGTGAGCCAGGGCGCCCTGACCGTCACCGGCGGGGCGGGCGCTGGCGGAGTCGAGGACAATGACGCCGTCGCCCGTTCGTCCGGTACGGCGGTTGCCGCGGCCGGGCCGAGCGGCATGGTGCACGCCGATAGCGGGGGCCAATTGGGAGGGGGCGGTTCGGGCGACGAGCCCGGTAGCCATCACCAACCGCCCGCGGTCCCCTGCGTGGAAGGCGAGCTACCGTTATCGCTCAGGCCGGTCGTGTGGGGGCCGGGGGCGGCGAAGCGGGCGGTCCATCCACCTCGATGGTGTTCAGGCCCGGCGTCAACACGGTCAACTACGACCCTTACGGGACCCTCCAACAGAGCCGGATGGCGGCGCTCGAGGACTCGTCAGGAATGGGGAGTGCCGTGGCCGCGGGGATCATCGAAGGCGGTGCCAATTCGATCAATGGTGCGCAGGACGCCCTGGTCGGGACCGTCAACCTGATCCCGCTAGCGATCAATAAGCTCGAGGGGAACCACGTTCCATATGTCCCCTCAGCCGATTGGTCGCGGGATTTCGCCGTGACCGAGAGCGACTGGACGCACGAGAAGAGCAAGTTAGTGGGAGGCACCGGAGTGCTGACGCTGGCGACGGCCGGGCTCGGCGCTGGTGCGGCAGCATCGCAGACCGGTACAATCGTTGTGCAGGCCGAGGGTCGGCTGGCGGTGGCGGACGCCGGGGCAGCTCACCCCGGCGACGGCCGCTGCGGTCGGTGGCTTGGGCGTGGGCACCATTGGCCGGACCGTGCAGATGTCAGTGGGGAGCGCTGGAGGGAATGCTCCAAAGGCAGGAGCAATGATCAACGGGGTGCAGGTTCCGACACTGACTGTCTCCAAGGACGCAGCCGCCATGGCGAGGGAGGCAGGGCAGGTTTTTGCCAAGACAACGCAGGGTTGGTCTGCCGCTGATAAGGCGGCCTTTTGGGAAGCGCTGGCCAAGCAGATCGAGGCCGTTCATTCTCCTGCCTGGGTCTCCGTGCCGATGAAGGGCGTAAACGGAGAATTTGTCTTCTCCGGTGGCTCCTTCGGTGTCCACGGATTGGTGATCTTCCCGGATGGCTCGCTTGGAATCATCGGCAAGACCGTTGATGTCACCCTGGAATTGAAAACAGCCCTTGTTACGGTCACCAGGAGGCCGACCCCCTAGCAAACCGTACCACCGCTGAACCAACTTGCACCACGGAGACCTATCATGGAGAATTGGAATTACGAACTCGCAAAGGCGTATGCTGACAGCATCGAGGACATGACCACTCGGCGGTTGACCCAGTTCTTCCTGACCCAGTTCTTTCTCCTTGCTTTCCGCAGGCACGCAGTTCCCGAGAATGGCGAGATTGATTTGTTATGCTATGTTAAGATTACTGAGGAGATCGCCAAGCAGCACGATCTAATCGAGCGGTGCTTACGAGGTGAAGATCTGGATTCGGCGTGGCATGCACTATCTGACGAACTGGAGAGGGCTCGATAAGCGGGAACTGGGGGGACGACCGGCCACACGATCCGCTCCATTCCCACGCCCCGACCACCCCGGCTCGGGGGCGGATAAAGGGGGGCGTATAAAGGGTCAGGGGGCGAGGCGGATTAAGGGTCAGAAGGTGGATAAAGGGTCAGGAACGAATGGCACTCGGATTTGTCCTTAGGCCGCTTGCTGCAATCGCTTGCGCGCTTTGCGCCGGGGGACGGTCAGGATCTTGTGGGGCTTGGGCCGGCGCTTGATTGCGCGGGGCTCGACGCGGCCGGGGCGGTTGCCGACGCGGTGCCCGCCGATCGCCGCCAGGAGCGCCTCCCAGAGCCGCTGACGCTCCTCCTTCTCCGTCCATCGCAGCGCGTCCTGGAACGCCGTCATCGTCTGCAACGCACCCTTGAAGCTCACCTCCCGCGGCGCCAGCCCGGCCTCCGCCGCGGCCCGCACCATCGTCCGGCGGATCAGATTATAACCGAGTAGATGAATCCACACCTCCTTCTCCACCATCTCCGGCGTCTTGCACCTCAGCACGTCCATCTTCATGTCGCACTTGATCGAACGAAGATCTGTTTCTATGCGCCAGTGCCCGCCGTACAGGGTCGCCAGCTCGGCCGCCGGGTAGGCCTCGGCATCGAGCAGCGTCGTCGTCACCGTCAGGTCGCTCGCACGATAGCCCGGCACAGAAACCTTGTATCTCAATTCACGAATTCTCATCATGTCCGGATATCTCGCGTATTCCGTCTCGCTCATCCAAGACGGCCGCGCCGGCTTGGTCCATTCCACGATGTGGTCGCCCCGCCCCAGGATCCGCCCGCGACGGAAGTCGCACTTCCTCCTCTGGTGCATCCGGAACGCCCCATCGACGCTTCGTCGCGATAGCTCCGCCAGCAGGAAATACGAGCCGAAACAGCGGTCCCCGACCACCACGTCCCCCGCCTTCAGGGCGTCGAGCATCTTCCGGAACAGGGCCATCTCGCCGGTCTCCTTCCCCTTGTAGGGGCCCATGGCCAGATCGCGAACCAGGCCCGTCCAGAGCGAGATCAAGACCGCCAGGCGGGCGATCGGGAACCCCAGGCCTCGCTTCTGCGCCCGCGGCTGAGGGAAGGCCGCCTGGTTCGCCGCCGTGTCCGGCATCGAGACCGTCGTGCCGTTGACGAGGTAGACTCGCCGACCGTTCCAGAGCCAGGATTCGGCCGCCTCGGCCTCGCCCCGGCGGGCCGTCTCGTGGACCAGCCGGCGGACGACGGCCGTGGGTAGGCGCTTGCGGGCGTCGCAGTAGGTGCCGGTCTCCTCGCCACACGGAGGGAGCCCCCGGAACACGCGCCAGGCGATCAGCCGGGCCACCGAGCGCGGCACGAATGATCGGGGTCGATCACCTGCGAGAGGAACAGGCAGAGGGTCACGATCGGGGCGTAGATGCAGTCGTTGAACCGGACCTTCTCCGCCTTGAGCGCCTCGTTGACCATGGCCGCGTCGAGCAACTCGTGGAAGGGGAGCAGATCGGCCTCGCCGAGGGATTCCACTTTCGCTGCGAGGGTCGTCGGGGTAGCCTGGCTCATCGTCGGCCTCCGTGGGGGATGGGCTTGGATCTTGTTTGCACCCAATCCTTGTCCCATACGGGGCCGACTTCTGCCTATCCACCTCTGGCCTCATCGGTTACGTGAATTCCGAGTGCCATTCGGCTCAGGAACCGAATCGACGGTTGTCCGACACCCCTTCGGACTGGCCCCTCCGACCCGCCCGACCGGTCCGGTGAGCCCTGGCCGCCGGCCGCAACCCGACCGACAGCACCCTCCCGGCCGTCGGCGAGCGGGCGGGCCGCCAGGCCGGGGCCGTGAGGAGAGGATCGACAAGATCGTCAGGAAACCTCTGCCGATGAGCCGCGCAAGACGATCGCTACGCCCTTATGTCCGGCTCATCCTGCTGTTCATCACGTCAACGGCCGGCGCCTCGCCGCCGCGAGCCCAGCCCGTCGCGGCGACGATCGAGACCACCCTGACCACCCGCGACGCTCAGATCCGCCAGCTCGCCTTCGACGGCGATGACGCCTCCTTCTTCGAATCCCACGACCCGCCCGGCGCCGACGATCATTTCACGCTCATCCTCGACCGGCCGGTCCGCCTCCGGTCGATCGCCGCGACCACCGGCCGGGCCGACGGCGGCGACGCGGTCCGGGCCGGCACGCTCGAGGTCTCCGCCGACGGCACCACGTTCCGCGAGCTCGCCCGGTTCAACGGCGGCACGGCCCGCGGCGGACCCGCCGACGGCATCGTCCGGGCGATCCGGATCAAGCCCGGACCCGCCGCCGGACCGATCGCCATCCGCGAGCTGACGATCGACTCCGACCCGCCGGTCGCAACCTTCCGCTACCCGGTCGAGTTCGTCGTCGATACCGCCGACGCGCCCGACCTCAAGCCCTGGGCCGAGAGCACGGCGCGGGCCTGCGAGTGCGCCTATGCGATGATCAACGACGAGCTGGGCAGCGACGGCTACCGCCCGCTACGGCGGATCTGGCTGGCGCTGTCGAAGAGCTACCACGGTGTGG
>CAVWDG010000014.1:0-74604 GCA_963753695.1 uncultured Actinomycetes bacterium | reverse complement strand
GGCGAACACGGCGATCACCACGATGGTGCCGACGAGCACGACGACGGGGTGGTCCATGACCCAGTTCGACCAGGCCCGCCAGAAGGGGCTCTCGGCGCCGCGGCGCCCGAAGAGGCGCAAGGCGTCGACCCGCGGCCCCAGCACGCCCAGCACGGCCGGCAGCAGGGTCAGGGCGGACAGGACCGAGAAGGCCACGACGAGAGCGCCGCCCACGCCGATCGAGCGCAGCGACATGTAGGAGAACATGAGCAGGCCCGACAGGCCGACCATCACGGCGATGCCGCTGAAGAAGATGGCGCGCCCGGCGTGCGCCACGGTCGTCTCGATCGCCCGGGCCACGTCGGCGCCGCGGGCGAGCTCCTCGCGAAAGCGTCCGACGATGAACAGTGAGTAGTCGATGCCCACCGCCAGGCCGAGCAGCGAGGCCACGTTCATGGTGAAGATCGACAGGCTGAAGCGCTGCGCCAGCAGGTAGAGCACGCCCAGTGTGACGGTCACCGCCAGGCCGCCGCCGATCACCGGCAGGGCCGCCGCCACGACGCTGCCGAACACGAGGACGAGCACGATCAGGGCGAACGGCAGGGCGTAGGTCTCGGCCGTGCGCAGGTCGCTCGCCGAGACAGTCTCGAGCGCCTGAAAGACGGCCGGGTCGCCCGTGATGTAGGCGTGCAGGGGGCCGGGCCGCAGCTTCGCCTGGATGCGGTCGACCTGCTGCTGGGCCTGCTCGATCTGGCTGCTGAAGATGAGGGCCGAGAGCGACGCCTTGCCGTCGGTCGAGAGCAGCGTCGTATCGCCGCTCGAGGCGTAGGTGCGCACCGCCTGCAGGCCGGGCACGGTGGCCGGCGTGACGCCGGCGAGCGCCCGCGCTTCGGCTTGCTGAAAGCGCGGATCGCGGGCGTCGAGCGTGGGGCTGGTGAAGACGATGGTGATCTCGGCGAGGCCGGTGTGCAGGCGGCGCTGCATGAGGTCGAGCGCCCGCTGGGCGGGCGCGCCGGGGTTGGAGAAGCCTCCGCCCTTGAGCTCGTGATGCAGCCGGGGAACGGCCGCCAGGCCGAGTGCGAAGGCCACGAGCCAGAGCGCGATGATCGGCCACCGGAAACGGTACGAGAACCTGCCGATCGCCGCGAACAACGCTCACCTCCGTCGCTTTCGAGCACGACCTCGAGTCAGGCGCCCAAGGATATACTAGCCGCAGGCGGGCGGCCGTTGCCGCCGCGCCGCGAGCCTCGAGGGGGGGAGCGCATGGAAGTCAGGCAGCAGTTGTCGGCGGGCGGCGTGGTGGCGCGTCCGGGCGCCGTGCTCGAGCTTTGCCTGATCCGCCCGACCGGGCGCAACGTCTGGGCCCTGCCTAAGGGCTGGGTCGAGCCCGGCGAGACCCACGAAGCGGCGGCCCTGCGCGAGATCCGCGAAGAGACCGGCATCGAGGGCGTGATCGACAGCGACCTCGAGAGCATCGAGTACTGGTTCCTGTCGCGCGAAGACCAGGTGCGCATCCATAAGGTCGTCCATTTCTTCCTGGTGCGCTTCGTGTCGGGCGACACGTCGCGACACGACCACGAGGTCGCCGAGGCGGCCTGGTTCGACGTCGAGCGCGCCCTCGATCGCATGACCTACCCCAACGAACGCCAGGTAGTGCGCAAGGCGGTCGCGCTGCTCACCGAGTCCGACGCCCGGCCCGCGCCGCAGCTCTAGACCCAGACGACCGTCTCGGCGCCGCGGCGCGCCTCGTCCATACCTTTGCCGAGCAGCGCCATGAGGTCGGCCGCGCCCACGTCGACCACGTCGAGGTAAGTCGCCACAAAGCGAAACACGAGTCGGTGGCGCGGCGAACACTCGCCCGCGAGGCTGCGGCGCAGGCGCTCGAGCACGGCCTGCAAGCCGCGCCGGCTCACGTCGGGCAGCACCGCCACGAACTCGTAGTCGCTCAGACTGCCGACCACGTCGTAGCGCCGCAGGCCGGCGGACAGCGAGCGCGCGGCGCTGCCGGCCAGGTCGCTGAGATCGGCCGGCGAGCCGCGATGTTCGCCGGCGTCGTTCACGATGGCCACGAGGCACGCGCCGAGACCGACTTCGGTGCGCCGGCAGCGTTCGAGCTCGACGGCCAGCCGGCGCCCGACCTCGGCGGCGTTGGTGAGGCCGGTCGCGGGGTCGGTGGCGGCCAGCGCGACGACCGCCCGGCGCAGCTGCTCGGCCGCTTCTTCGAGGCCCTCGGCGAACCCGACCCCGGCGCGCAGGAGGGTCTCGCCCTCGAGGCGCTCGAGGCGCCGCGTGGCGAGCGCCTCGGCGGAGGCCGCGCCGGGCTGGCCGCCGCCCAGCGCGCGGCGGAACGCGCCGAGGCCGAGCTGCAGGCCCAGGAAGACGTCGGCCATGCGCAGCGAGCGTTCGCCGGCGAGCAGGCGGGCGCGGCCTTCGACGGCCGTGAAGAAGGTGTCGGGATCGTCGCCGGCGAGCGCGTCGACCAGGTCGTCGAGGAGCGGCACGAACACGGAGTCGTACGGACTGTCGAGCGTGACCGCCTGAGCGGCTGCCATCAGTACGGATTGCATGAACGCCCACTCTCCAAGGAGTGCCGGTAGGGGGTAGCATATAACCGATGAACGGAGCTACGACCAGAACACACGGCCGGCCGACATGCGCCTGACCCTGCTCGGCACCCAGGGCTGGATCCCCACGCCGGCGCGCGAGACCACCTGTCTCGCCTTCGACGACGGCCCCCTCCTGTTCATCTTCGACGCCGGCACCGGCCTGGGCCGGCTGCTGCGTCCGCCGGCGTCCGACCTGATCGCGGGCGCCCGCGAGATCCACCTGTTCCTCACGCACTACCACCTCGACCACGTCTGCGGCCTGGCCTACCTGCCCGCCGTCTTCGGCGGCCGCACGCTCATGGTGCACGTACCCGACGCCGCCCTGAACGGCGTCGATCCGCAGCGCGGCGTGCCCGACCTCATCCGCAAGCCCTACAACCCGAGCGCCTGGGGCGACCTGCCCGGCGTCGTGCTCACCACGCTGCACGAAGGCGTGAACGAGGTCGCCGGCCACGAGCTGCGGCTGCGCGCCCAGAACCACCCCGACACCACCGTCGCGTACCGGCTCGACGACCACTTCGTGCTGGCCACCGACACGACGGCCGACCCCGAGACGGCGGTCTTCGCGCGCGGCGCCGAGGTGCTGCTGCACGAGGCCTGGATCGACGGCGTCGAAGAAGACGACCCCGGCGCCCAAGAGGTCGTGCGTACCGCCTACCGCGCCCACAGCTCGGCCCGCCAGGCGGCCACCCTGGCGTCGCAGGCCGGTGTCGACGAGCTCATCCTCATGCACCTGAACCCGCTGCGCGACGACGCCTACTACGAGCAGATGCAGGCCTCGGCGCGCGAGCTCTTCGCGGCCAGCGCCATCTACCCCGACCTCCACGAGCGTGCGTTCAGAGGCTGAGGCCGGGCCCAGCGCCCCGGCCGGCCGCCCAGTACCCCCCGCGGGGCAGCCCGAGACCCCCCAGGTCGTGCGCCCGCCCATCTTCCGCAACCGCAACAAGCGCTTCTGGATCGTGCTCATCGCGGCGGTCGTGCTGGTCGTGTTCTACCTGCCTTCGCTGGTCGCCTTCCGCTACACGGCCGCGCCCCAGAACACCAGCTTTCTCAGCCACCCCTGGCGGAGCTGGTCGTTCATGGCCACCGCGCTCACCGTGCCCGGCGACTCGCGCCTGAAGACGTCGGGCAACGCCCTGCGCGCCGCCGACTCCCGGTTCAAGGGGTCGGCCATCGACCCCCACCAGGCGCGCCTGCTATTCCTGCCCGAAGGGCGCCCGTACACCTTCACGCACCAGCTCGGCAGCCGCACCGTGACCACCACGATCACGCCGCCTTACCGCTTTGTCTGGCAGGTCACGGGCCACATCGACACCCTTAACGGCCCCGATACCGTGGTGGCCCTGTTCGACTACAAGAGCGCCAAGGCGCTGTACGACGTGCGCCACGACCTGCCGCAAAGCACCGGCACAAGCGAGCCGACCGACTCGACCTCGCCCTCGCCCAGCACCTCGACCGCGCCCTCACCCGGCGCGACCCCGTAAGCGACAGCCGTGCCGCTGTTTGCCGCCAGCGCCACCACGGGCGACGTCATCCGCGCCCTCGTCTACCTGGTCCTGACCTTCGTCGTGGCCGCCGTCGTCAACCGCGTGCTGGAGGACCACGGCGGCGGGCTCACCCAGGCCATCTCGCGCAAGCTGCCCGCCGCCGACGAGACCCGCCTGCGCATGGCGCGCCGGCTGATCGTCGCCGCCATCCTCTTCATAGGGACCATGGCGGCGCTGGTGCAGCTTCCCGAAGTAGGCACCCTGGCCCGCGGCCTGCTCGCCTCGGCCGGCATCACGGCGCTGATCGTCGGCTTTGCGGCGCGCTCCGTGCTGGCCAACCTCGTCTCGGGCATCATCGTCGCCCTGGCCCAGCCGGTGCGCATAGGCGACTACGTGGCCATCGACGAGTGGCAGGGCACGGTCGAAGAGGTGCGCCTGACCTACTCCTACATCCGCGCCGACGACAACAGCCGCATCGTCATTCCCAACGAGCAGCTCGGCAGCCGGGTGGTGCGCAACTTCACGATCGTCGACGAGACCAGCGCGGCGGCCGTCGACTTCGTCGTGCCGGCCGCCAGCGACCTGGGCGAGGTACGCCGCGAGGCGCTCGAAGCGGCCGCGGCCTTCAGCCGCGGCGACTCCGCCGAGCGCCAGCCGGCCCTGGCCGTCACCGAGCTCGGCGCCGATTCGGTCCACCTGCGGCTGACCGTCTGGCAGGCGTCAAAGCGCGAGGCCGACCGCGCCGCGGCCGGGCTGCGCTTCGCGCTCGAGGAACGACTCACCGCGGCGGGCCTCGGACCGGCGAGCGACACGCCGCCGGCCGCCCCATGAGATACTAGGCGGCGTCCGGCTTTATCGACGCCTGCCCCACGGGAGAGCGCACGGACTCGTCCCCGCACACCCATCTCGAGGAGATCCTCGAGCCGGCCCCAGGAGCCACGAGCATCGCAGGCGACGTCGCCGTAGCGCCGGCGCCGAGCCTGCTGCGGCGCACCATGGTCATGGCCGTCGTCTCGCGGCTGCTGATCGGCGTGACCGCCACGCTGGCGACCTGGCTGATCGGCGTCAAGCCGGCCCCCTGGGCGCAGCGTCTGCCGCGCCTGGCCGAGCCGTTCCACGGCTTCCTCGCCCACGTCGGCAACCCCTGGGCCGTGTGGGACGGCGTGTGGTTCGTCAAGATCGCCGCCGATGGCTACGCCAGCAACGACGGCAGCGTCGCCTTCTTCCCGCTCTACCCCCTGATGGTGCGCTGGGTGGGGATCGTCTTCGACAACAACCTCGTGGTCGCGGGCGTCGTGGTGTCGCTCGCCTGCTACTTCGCCGCGATCTACTTCCTGTACCGCCTGGTCGCGGCGCGCTTCGGGGCGCGCGTGGCCTACCGCACCTGCCTGTATCTCTCGATCTTCCCGACGGCCTTCTACTGGCAGGCGGTCTACAGCGAGTCCATGTTCCTCATGCTCTCCGCGGCCTGTGTGCTGTGGTCGACCGAACGTCGCTGGAAGCTTGCCGGCTGCGCCGGCCTCGCCGCGGCGCTCACGCGCAGCGCCGGTTTCTTGCTGATCGTGCCCATGGCCCTGTGTTACTACGAGCAGCGCGGCTGGAAGCTGCGCCGCACCGACTCGTCGGCGGCCTCGCTGCTCATGATCCCCGAAGGGCTCATGGTCTGGATGGCCTACCTCAGCCTGCACTTCGGCAAGCCGCTGCTGTTCGCCCAGGTGCAGGACCAGTGGCGGCGCCACCTGGCGGTCCCCACGTTCGCCTTGTGGAAGTCGCTGCAGGCGGCCTTCGAAGGCGCCCGGCAGCTCATCTCGGGCCAGACGAGTCACCTCTACTGGCCGGCGGCGCAACCGGGCGCGGCAGTGCCGCTCGCCGTGGCCAACATCACCAACCTGGCGTCGCTCGCGGTCGCCGGCCTCGCCGTGTGGTACGGCCTGCGCCGCCTGCCGCTCGCCCTGTCGGCCTACGCCATCGTCACGATCGGCTACCCGCTGCTGTTCCCGGCCAGCTCGATGCCGCTCATGTCGATGCCGCGCTTCGTGCTGGCGGCCTTCCCCGTCTTCATGAGCATGGCGCTCTTCAGCGACGACCATCCGCGCGCCCACACCGTCTTCTGCGCCGTGTCGATCGTCTTCCTCATCGCGCTCACGGCGAAGTTCGCCATGTTCAGCTGGGTCGCCTGAGGCACTAGGCGCGACACGAAGTCACGCACGCCTGAGCGACGACGACGAAGTCGTTCGGCGGCACTAGAAGATGCGGGCGAGCATCGCGTGCAGGCTGGGCCGCACGCGCAGCACGTAGCGCCCCGGGCGCGGGGCCAGCAGCTCCGTCCAGTCGCCCGGCGCCGCCGCCAGCGACGCCGGGCCGCCCGACACGCCGGGCGGCCCGGCGAGGCGCCAGTAGGGCGTCCAGGTGAACTTCACGAGGTAGCGGCCCGGGCGCTGCACGCTCACGACGACCGTGGAGTGCGCGACCGCCGCGACTGCGGCGCCCACCGCGGCGGCCGACGCAGGCGCGGCCGCAGGCGCGGCCGCCGCGACCACGAGCGGCGACGCCCGGCGCAGGCGGTACACCGTCCAGCCCGGCGCGACGGCGACGCGCACGAACGCCCCCGAGCGCGCGATCAGGCCGGCCTCGCCGGTGCTGCTGAAATCGAGCGCGGCGTGCGGCACGAAGACGTCGCGCACGCCCATGTCGCGCAGCCAGGCGACGTACTCGTCCGGCGTCGGCGCCCGGTAGAGCAGCGCGCTGTGCTGCCAGTCGCTCTGGCGAAACCAGCCCCGCGTGATGGGCAGGCCGGCCTGCGGGAAGTAGTCGGCCTCCCAGTGCAGTCGCAGGGCCACGACGTGGTAGCGGTAGTCGGGGTCGTAGTCGCGCCGCGCGAGCGCCAGCGCCGGCGCAAAGAACGAGCGCTTCGTCTGAGCGGCGTCGCGCGTGCGCAGCAGGTCGCCGACGGGTGCGGCCAGCGTCACCGCGGCCACGACGGCGAGCAGCAAGGCGGTGAGCGCCCGCGGCAACCGCACGCGGCGGATCATGAGCAGCGTCGGCAGGCCGAACAGGACCACGAAGCGGCAGGCGTTGTTGCCGAGCTCGTTCGGCACTGCGAGCGCCGCCACGCAGAGCGCCCCCGCTACGGCGAACAGGGTCTGCCGGCCGCGCCTGTCGGGGTCGCGCGACCAGCGCGCGAGCACGAACCCCACGGCGGCCACGGCAGTCCAGAGCAGCAGCACGGCCGGCTGCGCCAGGTACGAGACGTGACCGCGAAAGGCGAGCAGCACCGCGACCCACAGCGCGGCGAAGGGCGCGAGCGCCGCGGCCAACAACACCGTGCGGCGGCGCGCCGCCGGGTGAGCGAACGCGTCGGCCACCACGAACACCGCGCCGGCCACGACCGCGACGGGGTTGGTGAAGGCCGCCACACCCACCGGCACGGCCGCCCAGAGCGGGTGCTCGGCGGCCAGCAAGGCCAGGCCCGCCATGGTGAGCGCCATGGCCAGCAGGAACGGATCCTGGCCGTTCGTCAGGTAGAGCACGCTGACGACGGCGAGGACGCTCGCCGGCAGCAGGCTCGTCACCTGCCAGGCGCGGCGCACGTAGAAGTGAAAGAGCAGCGGCAGCAGGCCGGCGGAGAGCACCACGACCGCCTGCGCGCCCACGACCCGCGCCACCAGGTAGTAGACGACGCCGTAGCTCACGACGCCATACGAGCCCCCGTACCAGAAGTCGTCCCAAACGAGCGACTGGCCGTGGGCCACGAGGCTCGTCTTGTACACGTGGGCCGCCGTGTCGACGCCGGTCAGCCCCACCACGTGCAGGAACGCAAGCAGGGCGGCGGCGGCGACCACCGGGGCGACGGCCAGCGCCACGAGCGCCGGGTCGGCGCGCCACGACCCGGTGGGCGCGCGCCTCGACGGTACGTTCGCCGTGCCCGGCTCGCCGCTCGGTGAGTCCGTCGTGCCCTGGTCGCCGCTCGGTCCGCTCATCTCGGCCACCGACGCCGTCGCCTAGGGCGTCGCCGACGCCGCACCGGCGGGCGCAGCGGCGCTCGCCGTGGGGCGCGGCGTGGCGCTCGGCGCGGAGCCGCCCGCAGCCTTGGGAGCGGGGCCGATGCGCTTGAACACATACACGCCGTCGCGGGCGAAGACCGAGCGGTAGCTCTGATTCAGCACCAGGGCGCCCAGCGCCTGCGAGTGGCCGACAGGATCGGCGCGGTCGTAGACGTAGGGGTTCTGATCGTCGACCACGACCCACTGGGCGTTATCGATGAGCGGGAAGGTGTAGATGACGGGTCGCGCCGAGAGGTGCGAACCGACGTCGTTCTCGGCGCTCACGCTCGCGCCGCTGGGGATCATCTTGAGGGCCAGATCGAGGACGCGCGCGTGGCCGCTCACGGCGTAGTTCTTGCCCGCGTAGTGCGCGCCGGGCAGCGAGAACGGCAAGGGGCCCAGGACGAAGTTGCCGAGCACCGCCGCGCTCAGCACCACCGCGGCCAGGGCGCCGACCGACACGCGCGCGACCGGCGCCGGCGCGCTCCTGGTGCGACGACCGTGCCGGGCGAAGTAGTCGCGCGCCCGGGCGATGCCCAGCACCGCGCCGGCGAACAGGAACGGCACCTCGCCGGCTACGTAATGGAACTGATAGGAGCGCTGAAAGCCGTTGCCGGCCAGCGCGTTCAGGGCGAACTCGGGCGCCGCGATCAGGGTCGTCAGCGGACTCAGCAGCGAGCTGAAGCCGAACGGCCACAGCAGCGACAACAGGTAGCGCAGGTCCGACCCGGCAAAGACGTGTCGGAGCGTGACGCCCGGTTTGAGGAAGACGTTCGCGCCCACGCCCCCGACGCTCGAGCCCAGGTCGGCGTAGCGGTTCAGGAAGGGGCTGCCGCCGGGGCTGTAGTGGGGCAGCACGACCTTGACCGCGATCACGAAGTAGACGGCGGCGGCGGCCGTGAGCAGCAGGGGACGCAGGCTGCGCTTGCGCAGCGCGAAGTAGGCGCCCATGACGGCGATGACCAGCGGGATCTCCTCTTTGCACAGCGCGGCGAGCACGACGAACGGCGCCGCCCGCCACCAGTGCCCTTCGTCGATGAAGACGAAGGCGAACAGCAGGAACGTGATGGCCAGGGTCACGGGGTGGAACTCGTTCAGCACCGCGTACTGCAGCGGCGGGTAGATCAGCAGGGCGACCGCGCAGAAGAAGGCCGCCCGGGCGTCGCCCAGGATGCGCAGCCCAAGGCGATAGGCGGGCCAGGCCGCCAGCGCCACGATGATCGCCTGCCCGACGAGCAGCATCAGGGGGCTGGGCCACACGAACCAGGGTATAGCGAAGGCGGCGAGGATCGGGTCGACGTGCGCGCCCAGGCGCGAGATCTGCCTGCCGTCGACCGCGGTCGTGCGCAAGAAGTGGCCGTGCGTCGTGTTGTAGACGGCCTGCGTCATGTTGCCCAGGTCGAAGCGCCCGCCGTAGTAGTCGCGGTAGCGCTGGATGGCGAGGATGCAAAGGACCGCCGCCGCCACGACCATGGCGATCACGACGTAGATGAAGTAGCGCCGGGCGAGGGCGGCCGCGTCGGGCGCCGGCGACGCGACCGGCGTGGGCCGCGTCGACGCCCGCGGGCGCCGCTTTCTGGTCGCCGTGCGTCGTGCGCTCATGGTCTGGCCCGTCGAGGGGTCATGCGTCGTCTCCGTCTCGCCGCGGCGCTCGCACGCCTGGTGGCTGCTCCGCTCCGAGCTGTGCGGCGCGCTCGGCGGCGCGCCGTTGCAGGCGGTCGGTGAGCGCGGCGACGGCCACGAAGGCCAGCTCCAGCGCAGTCTGCCACAGTCTGGCGAGCAGCGCCCAGGCGAGCGCCACGCCGCCGCCGGCGAAGACGCTCGCCGTCGCGGCCGCCAGCACGCCCTCGCGCACGCCGAGGCCGCTCGGCACGAAGAACACCACCATGCCCGCCACGAAAGCGACGGCGAAACCGGCGGTGATCTGGGGGTAGGCGGCGGCGGTCACGTCCGTGACCGCCGCCGCCAGCATCCACAGGGCGAGACCGGCCACCAGCCACAGGCCGGCGAACGCGGCCAGCAGGCCGAGCACCGCGCGAAACGGCAGCACCTGGGTGAGCGGCGGGCGGTGCAGCAGCCGCAGCACCCGAGTCATGAGCGGCGCGAACACGCGCGGGTGCACGCCGATCACGATCACGGGGATGGCCAGCAAGGACCAGGCCGTGATCTCGCGTTCGTAGTGCCAGAACGGAAACAGCGCGGCCGTCACCAGCAGCGCGCCGGCCACGTTCAGCACCTGCTCGTAGACCATGCCGGCGCTCACGCGGTCGATGTCGAGGCCCTGGCGATGGCTCATCCAGCCGCGGCTCACGAACATGAAGACGTTGCCCGGGACGTAGCGCCCCAGGATGGACTTGGCCCAGGTGGCCACCGTACGGGTCGGCGCCGCGCTCAGGCCTGACTGCCGCAGGATCAGCCACCACACCAGGGCGCTCAGCAGGTAATAGACGAGCACGAGCGCAGCAGAGGCGACGAGCAGGGCGGGCCGCAGCTGCCAGTCGTAGGCGTGCACCGCCGGCCAGGCACGCCGCAGGTACCGTCCGATGAACACGGCGACAGCCGCCACGAACACGAACTGGACCACGCGAAAGAGCGGCGACGAGCCCCGCCTGGCGGGCGGCGGCTGTGCGGTCACAGGCATGCTTCGAGCGCCGCCAGCAAGGTGGCGGCCACGGCTTCGGGCGTGCAGCGCCGGCGGTACAGGTCGAGCGCGGCAGCGCCCAGGCGGGCGCGCTCGTCGCGGTCGGCCAGACGGCGCAGGGCGGCCGCCAGCGCGGCGCCGTCGCCGGCCGGCACGAGCAGCGCGTCGTGACCGTCTGTGAGCAGCTCGCGAGCGGCGGGGGAGTCCTCGGTGACTAAGGGACGGCCGGCCGCCAGCGCGTCGTAGACCTTGTTGGGCACGACCCGGGCGGCCTTGCCCGAGGTGCCGAACACCCCCAGGCAGACGTCGGCGGCGATCACCCGCGAACGCAGGCGCCAGACCGGCAGGGCGTCGGTCAGCTCGACCGCGTGGAGACGCCGCCCGCGGACCTCGTCGGCGAGCCACGACGCGAGCTGGCCGTCGCCGATCAGATCGAAGACGCAGGGCTCGTCGCGCAGCTCGTCGGCGGCGTCGAGCACGGCGGGCAGGCCGTGCAGCGGGCTCCAGCGCCCGTACTGCACGACGCGCAGCGGCGCCTCGGTGGTGGTCTCGCGGGCGGCCCCCGTCGCGCCGGGCAGGGGCAGGGCGCCGACGGGAACAACGGCGAGCTTCGCCCGCGGCACGCCGAGCACGCCGGCGTAGTAGTCGGCGTGCGCCTGCGTGTCGGCCAGCACGACGTCGGGCAGGGAGAACGAGACGCGGTCGACGAGGTTGACCAGATGCCCGGCCGTGCTGCCGCCGGCCAGCAGCTCGCGGTCGCCGGCGAAGGTGTCGAACAGCGAGACGAGCGGGTCGAAGACGAGCGCCGCGCTGTGGTAGCGCGCGACCGCCCAGGCGAACGGCACGAGCAGGTGGCCGGGATACCCGACCACGACGACGTCGTAGGAGACCCCGGCGCGATGGCGCAGCAGCAGCGAAAGGTGGGCGCGGGCAAGCTCGCCCGCGAGCTTGCCCGCGCCCGCTGCGGTGGTCATCTGGGCGGCCGTGAGCGAAGCGTCGAGCGGCGCGGCGTACTCGAACACCTCGGCGCCCGCCGCGCGCAGCCCGTCGATGAGCACCCGGTTGCGCGAGTAGCCCGGGTCGTAGGTGCCCACATAGGCGATGCGCAGGGTCACGTGGTCTTCGGCGCCGCAGGAGCGCGGCAGGAGCGGGGCAGGGGGTGAGCCGGTCGAGGGCCTGCGCCGGGCGAGACGGCCCTCACGACGAAGGCCGCGCCGGCGTCTGGCGCGCCGCCTGCTCGGCAGCCGACGGGCGGCCGACGGGCGCGGGCGCGCGGGCGGCGCTCGACTCGGCGAGCGCCGCCCGCGCGCCCGCGCCGTCGATCACGCGCTGCACCTCGTAGTCGTCGCGGGTGTCGCGCGCCCGCGCCTGGGTGATGAGCTCGGCGATGAGGCCGAGCGACAGCAGCTGGATGCCCACGATGATGAGCAGCGTGCCGAGCAGCAGCAGCGGCCGCTGGCCGATGGGGTGGCCGAAGAACTTGTCGATGGTGAGGTAGAGGTCGACGAGCACGCCGACCACGACCATGAACGTGCCGATGCCGCCGAACAGGTGCTGCGGGCGTTGCCGGTAGCGACCCAGGAACAGGACGGTGAGCAGGTCGAGGTAGCCACGCGCGTAGCGCCGCCAGCCGTACTTTGAGGCGCCGCTGGTGCGACGCCGGTGCGAGACCTTGACCTCGGCGACGCGAAAGCCCAGGTCGCTCGCCAGCACCGGCATGTAGCGGTGCAGCTCGCCGTAGACCTTGACGTGCTCGGTCACGGCGCTGCGATAGGCCTTGAGGCCGCAGTTGAAGTCGTGCAGCGAGACGCCCGTCGACTTGCGCACCGTCCAGTTGAAGAGCTTCGAGGGCACCGTCTTGCTGATCGGGTCCTGCCGGCTCTGCTTCCAGCCCGACACCAGGTCGTAGCCTTCGTCTAGCTTAGCCAGCAGCTTGGGGACCTCGGCGGGGTCGTCCTGGCGGTCGCCGTCCATGGTCACGATCACGTCGCCGCGCGCCTCGGCGAAGCCGTGCGTCAGCGCCGCGGCTTTACCGAAGTTGCGCCGCAACCTGACTATGCGCACGTTATCGTGGCCGGCCGCGAGCCGCTCCATGACGGAGATCGAGCCGTCGGTCGAGCCGTCATCGACGAACACGACCTCGAACGCGCCCAGCGGACCGAGCGCGACGGCAATCTCCTCGTACAGGGGTTCGAGACTGCCGGCCTCGTTAAAGACGGGCACGACGATCGATAGCAGCGAGGACATGGCGCTACAAAGGATACATCTTCCCGGCGTGCGCCGGTCGGCCTATCTCAGGGGTCGTCGAGCGGTCGCTTGCGCGCGTGGGCGCGCGGCGCCACGATGCCGCCGAGCATGTGGTTCATCTCGTCGTCGCGCTCGTCGGCCGACACGAGGTCGCGCGCCCGCTTGCCGACCACCACGACGTCGTCGGTGACCGCGCTGTTCAGCAGGGCCGCCAGCCTGGGACTCTTCACCTTGATGTGGGCACCGAAGAACTCGACTCCTCCGTCGCTTGTCATGTCGCACCGTGTCGCCGTTTGCCGAGCGTCTCGCTGGTAAGTATCGGATGCACCCCGCGCGCGACTGAAGAACGGAGCGGCCCGATAGACGAATGGGCTCCGAAGCCCGTGCGCCTTTTGGCGCGCACGAACCAAAGAGGCTGCTCCGGGCGTCTCCCGGCAAAGGGGGAGGAGCTCACTGCCGTCCCCTTGGCGCGACGGGAGACTGATACAATGGCTTCGGCTTGGCGACCCGACCCGCGCCCTTTCTAGCCGGCGGGTCTGGGAGGCACCGTGACCAAGACATACCGGGGGGTCCTGCTGCTGCTGTCCGCCGTGCTCGGCATGCTGCTCGTGCCCGCCGTGGCGTCCGCCTCGGTGCCCGCCAGTGTCACCAAAGCCCTCGACTACCTGCGTACGCGCCAGCGCGTCGACGGCGGCTTTTCGTACAGCAGCTCAAGCGGCAGCGCCTCCGACACCCCCTGGGCCATGCTGGCCATCGCCGCCGGCGCCAACAACCCGGCTCGCTGGCAGGTCCGCAAGCACAGCCCGGTGAGCTTCCTGCAGGCTGTCAACCTCGTGACGGCCGCCACCAACAGCGGCAACGCGCCCGAGTACTACGGGCTCGCAATCCTCGCCTATGTGGCCGCCGACCGCACCGATCTGCTGTCGAACGCCGGCAGTGGGCAGATCGACCTGGTCGCCAAGCTCGAGTCCTACCAGTCGCTGACCAGCGGCTACTTCTCGCCGACGCTCGGCAACACGGCGGCATCCACCGAGACGACCGCCTGGGCCGTACTCGGCCTCGTCGCCGCTCACCGGAGCGGCTCTCCCCCGGTAAGCGACGCCATAGCCTGGCTGCAGGCCCCGGCCAAGAGCGACGGCAGCGGCGGCGGCCCTAACGCCGACGGCGGCTTCGGCTCGCAGCCCACCACGCAGTCGAGCACTACGATCACCTCGCTCGTCGTGCAGGCGCTCATCGCCGGCAAGGTCGGCGCAAGCGACGCCGTGGTGAAGGGCGCCGCGCACTTCATCGCCAGCATGCAGACGTCGGGCGGCGGCTTTCACGACACGACCAACGGCGACCCCAACACGCCCTCGACCGCGTGGGCGATCGAAGGCCTGCGCGCCGCCGGACAGTCGACCAACCTCGTCGTCAACGGCCACACCCCCTACACGTTCCTTGCCAAGCTGCACCGGGTGACCGGCGCCTACGACGAGTTCACCACCGACATGGGCGACGTTATGAACGCGACCTTGCAGGCGACCATCGCGCTGAGCGGCAAGACCCTGCCCGTGCACCACGGCGCCAACGCGCTCACGCGCTTCGCCCCGTCGTTCACCGGCACGGTCCTGCCCAAGGGCGGCGCCCGCTACCCCACCCGTACCGTGCTCGTGCGGGCGGCCTACCACGACAACAAGAACGGCACCGGCGTCCAGGCCACGGCCGTGCGCCTGACCGTCGACGGCAAGTCCAGGACGGCGGCGGCCCACGTCACGGCGTCGGGCCTGCACCTCTACCTCACCAAGCTCGCCGACGGCACTCACACCTTCGTCATCGTCGTGCGCGACCACGCCGGCAACGCCGTGCGCCTGGAGCGCAGCTTCACGATCGCCGTGCCCACCGGTGGCACCAGCACCGGCGGCGGCACGCACTCGGGCAGCTCGACCAGCGGTTCGACCACCACAAAGGGCGGCTCGAGCAGCAGCGGCTCCAGCGGCACAGGGACCGTGACCCACACGGCTACGCCTACCCCGGCGGCGACGATCTCGCCAAGCCAGGGCGTGCTGCCCGGCGCCACGCTCACGCCCACGCCGTCGACCTCCCTGCCGAGCCTGGCCTCGCCGTCGCCAAGCGCCTCGGTCAGCGGACAGGTGACCGGCTCGAACGGCTCGGGCGGCGGCGGCATGAACTCGGCGGCCGTCGTAGGCACGACCCTGGCGGCGCTCGTGCCGCTCGGCTTCTTTGGCTCGTGGCTGGTGCGCCGGCGCCTCGTAGGCGTCATGGACGGCGCCACCAGGGGTGAGATCCTGCCGCGCGACGCATCTGTCTGGCAGCGGTTCTGGAAACCTTCCGGCGGTCGACCGCCGGCCGGCGGCAGGGAGTGACAAGCGTGCACATAGTGGTGGCGACAACACTGGCTCACGGCATCGAGCAGACGATCTACGACATCTCGAAGCTGCTCCTGTACCCCGTGCTCATCGCGGCGCTGTTCTGCCTGTGCTGGGCGATCGTCGAGGTCGGCTGGTTTCTGTATGAGCTCTACCTGCGCCTGCGCTATCGCGACCTCGAAGCCCTCGAGATCCGCGCCCTCAAGGCGCGCGACGCGTTCGCCAAGGGCCAGCCGCGGCGCGCCTACAAGTACCTGCAGGAAAACTGCTACTCCACGGTCGTGGCTCGCTTCCTGTTCGACCTCATCCGCAACTATCAGACCGAACGCATCGCCGAAAAGCCGCTGAAGCTGCTGCAGGAGTACGAGTTCTACACGGTCAAGCGCCTCGAGAAGACGCGCATCCTGGTGCGCGTGGGGCCCATGCTCGGCCTGATGGGCACGTTGATCCCGCTCGCCCCGGCGCTGACCGGCCTTGCCGAAGGCAACACCAAGATGCTCACCGACAACCTGCGCATCGCGTTCTCGGTCACCGTGATCGGCCTGCTGATCGGCGGCCTCGGCTTCATCGTCAGCATCGTGCGCGACCGCTTCTACCAGCAGGACATCTCTGACCTCGAGTACATGCTCGAACTGCTCGAGGGCGGCGGCGGCCGGCTGCGCCTCGGTCCGCCGCGACGCCACGCCACCGACTTCGACGACGCCGACGACGACCTGCCCGACCTCACGATCGTCGCCCCCAACGGCGACGGCGCGGCGTCGGGCGCGGCGGTGGCCGCGGCGGATGACCGGGCAGCCACTCCGGCGAGCGTCGCTGCCGCGACGGCGTCGGCCGACCCCGCAGCGCCGCCGTTCACTCCGGCGACGCTGCCCTTCGCGCCGTCGGCCGCGACACCCGATGTCGAGTCGGTGCTGCCCGACGTCGCCGACGGACCCACCGAGATCTTCTCGTGGCGCCCGCTGTCGTCGGGCGGCGCGGCCGGCCACGACGTCGACCCCGCCTGAGCGGCGCGGCCAGCCCATGAGCACCACCATCGAAAGACCCCCGCATTCGCAGGGTCCCCCCGACCACGAGCCCGGCAGCGGCCGCAGCCTGCGCTACATGGGCAGGCGCCGCATCGACCGCAGCGACCGCAACGGCGATCCGCTCGACGGCGTCGTCAACCTCTTCGACGTGGCCATCGTGCTGGCGGTCGCCTTCCTGCTGGCCGCGCTCACCGGGATCGGCTTGTCGGGCGCTCTCTCCGCCCGGGACCTGACGATCGTCACCAACCCGGGCCAGGCCAACATGCAGGTCATCGTCAAGCATGGCACCAAGACCACGAAGCTCGACGTCAAGCCCGGACAGCAGGCCTCGGGCGCGGGCACGCTCATCGGCCAGTTCTACCGGCTGCCCGACGGGACCACCATCTACGTACCCTCGAGCGGCGCGGCGGCCCAGACGCCGAGCGCCACCACACCGGGCGCCACGGTCACGCCCACGCCCCCGGGCGTGGTGATCACGCCGAGCGCCAGCCCGCTGCCCGGCGGCGCCCCCGGCGCGACGATCACGCCGACGGTCCTGCCGAGCGGCACGACGGGTCAGTAGCGCCGCGCGACGACTCGCCGGCGGGCAGGGTCGGCGCGACGCGAGCGGCCTACTTGAGCGAGCGCAGGAGCTCCACGAGCCGTTCGAGCTCGTCGCGGTCGCGAAAGCGCAGCTCGAGACTGCCGCCGCGCTTGCCCGAGCGGATGCGCACCGGCACCTCGAGCACCCCGTAGAGCTCCTCGACCAGGTCGTCCCAGACGTCGACGGCCGGACGGCCGGCTACCTTGGGGGCGCCGGTGGCTTCGTGTGCGGCGCGGACCAGCGCTTCGGTCTGGCGCACGGTCAGGCCGCACGCCATCACCAGGCGCGCCACGCGGCGCCGCTCGAGGTGGTCGGCCAGGCCCAAGAGCGCCCTCCCGTGCCCCTCAGAGAGCTCGCCGCGCTCGATCGCCTCGCGGACCTCGTCGGGCAGGTCGAGCAGGCGCAGCACGTTCGTGACCGCCACGCGGCTCTTGCCGACGAGCTCGCCGATACGGTCGTGGGTAAGGCCGAACTCGTCGGCGAGCGCCGCATAGGCGAGCGCCTCTTCGATCGCGTTCAGGTCTTCGCGCGCGACGTTCTCGGCCAGCGCGATCTCGAGCGAGGCCGCCTCGTCGGCCGGCCGCACCAGCGCCGGGATGGTGGCGATGCCCGCCAGGCGGGCGGCGCGCAGGCGGCGCTCGCCGGCGATCAGCTCCCACGGGGCCGGCGCGCCGTCGGGCGCCGGTCGCACCACGATCGGCTGCACCACGCCCAGGCTCTTGATCGACGACGCGAGCTCGGCCAGCTCGGCTGAGTCGAAACTGCGCCGCGGCTGCCTTGTGGAGGCGCCCACGTCACCCACGGGCAGGTCGCGCAGGCGTGCTTCGCCGGCGGCGGGCGCCGAACCCGGCGCGCCGGGCGCCGCGCCCGTCGCTCCGCGCTCGGCGATCAGCGCCGAAAGACCGCGTCCCAGGCGCCGCTTCGAGGCCGCCGCGGGCGGCGTCGCGCCGCCCCCGGCGGGCTTGCGCAGGGCGTCGCCTGAGGGCTGTGAGGCGGCAGAGCCGACCGCCTTGTCTGATGCGGCAGGGCGGACCGCCTTGTTCGAAGCGGTGTCGCGAACGGTCTTGCCGGCATCGTCGCCGGCGCGCTTGGGCGCCACCCCGCGGGCGCGCGTGGGCCGCTTGCCGGCGGCGCCGGCGTCAGGCGTCTTGGCCATGGTCCACTCTCTCTGCGCTCCCGGCGGCCTGGCCGGGGCTGCGCGTGACGATCTCTTTGGCCAGGTCGAAATACGCGTCGGAACCGGCACACGTGGCGTCGTAGCGCGAGATCGGCAGGCCGTGGCTGGGCGCCTCGCCGAGCCGCACGTTGCGCGGCACCTGCGTGGCGAACACGTCGCCGCCGAGGTGCGCGCGCAGCTCGGCGGCGACCTCTCTGCCCAGTCTCGTGCGCCCGTCGAGCATGGTGATGACGATACCCAGCAGGCGCAGGCCCGGATTGATGCGCTCGCGCACCAGGTCGATGGTGCCCAGCAGCTGGGTGAGCCCCTCGAGCGCGTAGTACTCGGCCTGCACCGGCACCAGGGCCTCGTTTGCGGCCGCCAGGCCGTTCACGGTGAGCACGCCGAGCGACGGCGGACAGTCGATGAACACGAACTCGTAAGCGTCGAGGGCGCCGTCGAGCGCCGCGCGCAGCACGAACTCGCGGTTGTCGGCGCCGGCCAGCTCGACCTCGGCGCCCGCCAGGTCGGGGCACGCCGGCACGACCGACAGCGCCTCGACGGCGCTCGCCCGCGTGGCCTCGGCGAGCGAGACCTGTCCGGCAAGCACCCCGTAGATCGAACGCTCCGGCGACGCGGCCGCCAGGCCGAGACCGCTGCTTGCGTTGCTTTGTGGGTCGAGGTCGATGAGGAGCGTGGCGAAGCCCGCCTCGGCGAGGCAGGCGGCGACGTTGATCGCGGTGGTGGTCTTGCCCACGCCGCCCTTCTGGTTGGCGACGGCGACGATGCGTGTCACGAAGCCTCCCGCCGGCCGGCAGGGGCACGAACAGCACGCAGCGTTGAGGGGGCGGCGATCATCTCGGTCGTCATCTTACCGACCGCCCCGCGGCGCCGCTACAGCGACGACGACGAAGTCGATCGACGGTCTAGGCCAGCGGCCGCTTGGCGGCCATGCCCGGGCGCCGCGGAAAGCGCGGCGCAGTGGGGGCGGTCTTTTCGAACACGACGCAGACCGAGCCGGGCAACGGTGAGCGCGTCAAGGCGACCGTGCGGCCGCGGACGAGGCCGCAAGCCGCGGCGGCGGCCGCGCCCGCGGCCGCTTCGCCGTCGGCCGCGGCGGCGGTCTTGCTGACCAGCAGCAGGCCTCCGGGGCGCAGCGCCGGAGCGGCCAGCTCGACGACCACGGCGAGTGGTCCGACCGCCTTGGCGAGCACCACGCCGAAGCTCTCGCGCGCCGGCGCGCCGACCGCCGTCAGCTCTTCGCTGCGGGCGCAGGCCACCTCGACCCGCTCGCCCAGCCCGAGCAGGGCCACGGCCTCGCGCAGAAAGGCGCACTTCTTGCCGACAGCCTCGATCAGCGTGAGGCGCGCGTCGGGCAGCGCCAGCGCCAGGGGGATGCCGGGCACGCCGCCGCCGCTGCCCAGGTCGGCCCAGGGCCCTCCGTCGACGGTGTGCGCGGCGACCTGCAGCTCGTCGACGTCGAGCAGCGCCAGGGCGTCGCCGATCAGGTCGGCGACGCCGGCGGCCGAGCCGCGCGCGCCGGTGACGTTGGCGCGAGCGTAGCCGGCCAGCAGGTCGGCGTACGACTGCAGGGGTGAGCCGGGCACAGGCGGGTCAGATCGCAGGGGAAGTCGTCGCCGAAGGCCGCCGCGCGGCGGTCAGGCGTCGCAGAGCTTGGTGAGCGTGAGGATGGTGCCGCCCGCCTCGGGGTGATCGAGGCGGAACTCGTCGACCACGGCGCGGATGATCGAGATCCCCCATGCCGCCCTCGGAGAGCTCTACCCCGACCGCGGTGCACTCGGGACAGTCGGCGTCGTCTTCGTGGAAGCCGCCGCCCTGGTCGCGCACGATGAGCACGACGCGGTCGGAGCTGGCCTCGAAGGAGAGGTGGACCTGGCCGTTGTCGTGGTCGTAGGCGTGCCGAATGGAGTTTGAGCAGGCCTCGGTGAGCGCCAGCTTGAGATCGGCCACGGCGTCGGCCGAGAAGCGTCGCTCACGCACAAGGCCGGCGAGCGCAAGGCGCCCGAGCACGACGTACTCGGCCTTGGCCGGGATCTCGAGTGTGACGAGTTCGTTCACGGTACTGCTTTCAATCGTATCGTAGCCGCCCCCCCGGGCCAAGCCGCGCCCGTCAAGCGCTTTCGTCTTCCGGACCGAGTTTCACCGTCTGACGCACGTTCAAATCCTCGCCGCACATATCGCAGCGCCCACCGCGCAGCGCGACGTCCTCGACGGCGGCCCCCGTGCGGCGCACGACGAGCCTGTGGCAGTGCGGGCAGATCGTGTTCTCGCCCTCGTGGCCGGGCACGTTGCCCACGTACACGAAACGCAAGCCGGCGTCGTGCCCTATGGCGACCGCGCGCTCGAGGGTACGGATCGGCGTCGCCGGCAGGTGTGAGAGCTCGAGCTCGGGGTGAAAGCGGGTGACGTGCCACGGCGTGGCCGGACCGAGGCGCTCGACCATCCACGCGGCGATGCCGCGCAGGGTGGCCTCGTCGTCGTTCATGGTGGGGATGACGTTGGTGACGATCTCGACGTGGCAGCCGTGCTCGTGGAGGGCCCGCTCGGCCGCGGCCAGCACGGGCTCGTGGTCGGGTACCCGGCAGAGGCGGCGGTAGAGCTCGTCGTCGAAGCCTTTGACGTCGACCCGGTAGGCGTCGAGGTGGGGCGCGACCGCGTCCAAGCCCGCGGCGGTGATGTAGCCGTTGGTCACCATCACGGTGTAGAGCCCGTGGTCGTGGGCGACCTTGGCGCCGTCGATCACGTATTCGAGCCAGATCGTGGGCTCGTTGTAGGTCCAGGCCACGCCGGCGCAGTCGTTGTTGGCGGCGAGCACCGGCAGCTTCTCGACGGGCAGCGCGCGCAGGTCGCCGAGGCCGCCCACCACGTCGGCGTGGGCGATCTGCCAGTTCTGGCAGTGGGCGCAGGTGAAGTTGCAGCCCAGCGTACCCACCGACAGGACCGTGGTGCCGGGGAAGAAGTGGAACAACGGCTTCTTCTCGATGGGGTCGGCGGCCACGCTGCAGACGCGGTCGTAGACCAGGCTGTACAGCCGCCCACCGCGGTTCTCGCGCGCCCGGCAGGTGCCGCGCTTGCCCGGGCCTATGACGCAGAGTCGCGGACAGACGTGGCACTGCACGACGTTGCCGTCGCGGCGCTCGTACAGGATGGCTTCGTGCAAGGTGTCGTCGCTCATGTCCCCCCAGTCGCGGTCATCTCGAATCATTGTAGCGCGGCTGGCAGGCTCCGCTTCCGAGGCTGCGGCGCGCGGCCGGCCCGCGGCGCTTGCCGAGCCTGCGCCGCGGCGGCGCTATACTTTCAGCAGTCGTCGGGCACGAGCGGCGCGCGGCGGGCCCACCTTGAACGACCGGGGCGAGGGACTCTGATGACCGACACGATCGTCTATCGCGGCAAGGGCAACCTCTACCTCAACATCACGAACCGCTGCTCCTGCGACTGCGACTTCTGCTTTCGCTCGTTCACCGACGGCGTGTTCGGCAGCGACCTCGTGTTGTCGCAAGAGCCCACCGCCGAGCAGCTCACCCACGAGATCGAGCTGGCCTACCTCGACGGGCCCGCCGACGAGGTGGCCTTCGTGGGCATGGGTGAGCCCACCATGCGCCTCGACCTCGTGCTCGCCGTCACCGAGTGGCTCACCACCCGGCGGCTGCGTTCGCGCCTTGTCACCAACGGCCACGGTCGGCTGCTCAACCCCGACGCCGATGTCGTCGGCGAGCTTGCGCGCGTGGGCCTGGGCGCCGTGACCGTGAGCTTGAACGCCGCCGACCCCGAGACCTACGACCTGCTCTGCCGCCCGACCTTCTCCAAGTCGTTTCGCGAGGTCATCCATTTCGCCGAGGCGTGCGTCAAGGCGGGCATCCCCACCACCCTCACCGCGGTCGACGTGCCCGAGGCCGACGCCGACGGCTGCCGCGCCATCGCCGACGCCCTCGGCGCGTCGTTTCGCCTGCGGCCCTACGTGCCGCCGCCCGCCGAGTGAGGGCGCCGCGATGATACGATGGGACAAGAGATGACCGACCCAGGCTCCAAGATCCTTCTCGTCGACGACGAGGAAGCCATCCAGAAGCTGTTGCGGTTCCCGCTCGAAAAAGAGGGATATCAGGTCGTCCAGGCGCGCGACGGCCAGGAGGCGCTCGACGCCTTCGCCCGCGAGCCGTTCGACCTTGTGATCCTCGACGTCATGATGCCGCGCATCGACGGCACCGAAGTCTGCCGCCGCTTGCGCGCGATGAGCACGGTGCCCATCATCATGCTCACCGCCAAGGCCGACGAGTTCGACAAGGTGCTCGGCCTCGAGATCGGGGCCGACGACTACATCACCAAAGACCGCTTCAGCCTGCGCGAGTTCCGCAGCCGGGTGCGGGCGCAGTTGCGCCGCGCCGAGATGGCCCGCCAGGCGGGCGCCGCCCGCCAGGACCTGGTGGCGGTCGACGGCCTCGAGGTCGACCTGCCCAAGCGCAACGTCGACGTGCGCGGCCGCCGCGTCGACCTCACCTATATCGAGTTCGAGCTCCTGAAGACGCTGATCAGCCACCCGGGCCGGGTGTACTCGCGGCAGATCCTGCTGCAGCTCGTGTGGGGCGACGCCGAGTTCCGCGACGCGCGCACGGTCGACGTGCACATCCGCCACCTGCGCGAGAAGATCGAGCGCGACGCCCGCAATCCCGAGTTCGTCTTCACCGTGCGCAACATCGGCTACAAGTTCCGCGAGTTCTAGGTCCCACTCCAGCGCCGAGGTCGCCGTGCAGCGTTCTTTCATGCACCGGGTCCGGTCGTTCGTCGGCTCGTCGCTGCGTGCGGTGGGCGACGCGCTCGCCTGGTGTTTCAGCCCCGTGCCGGGTTCCGTCAAGAACTGGCTCACCGTGCTCTTTTTGGGCGTGGTGCTGCTCGACATCGGGCTCGCCTACATCTACGTGGTGCCCAGCCTGCAGAACCGCCTCGTCAACCAGAAGCTGACCGACCTGGCGGGCAAGTCGCAGCTCGTCGCCACGAACTTCTCCAACGTGGAATCGGACAGCCTCCACCTCCAGAACGCCGCGATCCTCGCCGACACCCAGATCAACGCGCGCATCGTGGTGGTCGACCTGACCGACGGAGCGGTGCTCGCCGACTCGCGAGGGGGTCTGCCGCTGAGCATCGCCAACTATCCGGTGGTCGCCGCCGCCAAGCACACAGACCAGGTCACGATCGGCGAGGTCACGATCAACGGCACCGGCTATGCGACCGCCGCGGTGCCGGTGGTGAACGGCGGGACGGGCTTTCGCGGCATCGTCCTGGTCTCGACGCCGCTCACCGACCTGGAGCGCGCGGTGCGGTCGGTCCAGCACCAGATCCTGCTGGCCGGCGGCCTGGCGCTCATCGCCACCCTGCTGGCCGGCTATCTGGCCTCGTACTTCATCGCCCGGCGCCTCAAACGCATCGAGCGCGGCGCGCTCTCGATCGCCTCGGGCGACCTCTCGCGCCCGGTGCGCCCCGGGCCGCCCGACGAGATCGGCCAGCTCGCGGTGACCTTCAACATGATGGGCGGCCGTCTGCGCGAAGCCTTCTCGCAGATCGAGCGCGAAAAAGAGAACGTCGAGGTCCTGCTCTATGACCTCTCCGAAGGCGTGATCGGCGTGACCGCCGAAGGTGAGCTGGCCATCGCCAACCCGGCGGCCGCGACGCTGCTGCGCCGGGCGCTGCCCACGGGCGCGCGGCTGGCCGAGCTGCTGCCGCCCGACGTCGCCCAGGCGCTCGCCGAGACGCAGAGCGACGGCGAGGACCGCATCGTCGTCGTCGACTACGCCGGCATGTCGATCGAGGCCTCCGTGTTCCGCGTCGGGCGCGAGTCCGAGGTGCACGACATCGTCGTGCTGCGCGACATCACGGAACAGGCCAAGCTCGACGCGGCCCGGCGCGACTTCATCGCCACCGCCTCGCACGAGCTGAAGACGCCGCTGTTCTCGCTGTCGGGGTTCATGGAGCTGATCGACGAGGGCGGTCTCGACCCCGAGACCGAAAAGGAGTTCCTGTCGCTCATGCGCCAGCAGGTCGACCGGCTGACCGACCTGTCGCTGAGCCTGCTCGACCTCTCGCAGGTCGACTCGGGCGCCGTGCGTCTCGAGGCCGGCGACATCGACATCACCGTCGTGGCCCGTGCCATCGCCGCCGAGTTCCGCCCGGGCGCCGAGAGCCGCGGCATCGGCATCGAGGTCGCGGCGCCGGCCGAGCTCTCGACCGTCTGTGACGAGCGCCGCGTGACCCAGGTCCTTCGGGCCCTGCTCGACAACGCCGTCAAGTTCTCGCCCCAGGACGGCACCGTCGTCGTCGGCCTCGCCGCGCAGCCCGACGCCGACGGCGACGGAGACGGCGACGTCGTGATCACGGTCGCGGACCAGGGGCCGGGCATTCCCCACGACGAGCTCGAACGCGTCTTCGAGCGGTTCTTCCGAGGCAACAGCGGGGCCCACAAGCTGGGCACCGGCCTGGGACTTTCGATCGCCAAGGACATGGTCGAGTTGATGGGCGGCACGCTCACGGTAGACTCGAGTCGCGGCGAGGGGTCGACCTTCACGGTCCGCATGCCGCGCGTGCAGGGCTGAGCATGCGCCCGCGCCGCCGCTGCCCAGGAAAGGAGCACTTGTGAACACATCGCGAAGCTTCGTGGCGGGCGCCATCGGCGGGGTCGTCGGCGCGGCCCTGCTCATCCTCGTCCTGGTCGTGCTGGGCGTGACCGACGTCACCAAGACGGTCACGGTCACCCCCACGCCGGTCGCGGTCGCCGGCCCCGGCGCCTCGCCCGAGGCGGTCCCCACGCTCGAGGCCTCGCCGGGCGCCGCCTCGCCGGGCGCGACCCTCACGCCCACGCAGATCTACGACAGAGAGGCGACCGGCGTCGTCGAGATCACCAGCACCTTCCCCACGGCGGGCACCGACGTCTTCGGCCAGTCCGTCGGCGGCGGCGTGGCCGTGGGGTCGGGCTTCGTCGTCTCGCGGCAGGGCTACATCCTGACCAACGCCCACGTGGTCTTCGACTCGGGACACCGCGCGACCAAGCTGACCGTCATGTTCAAGGGCACCGGCTCGCAGACGCGCACGGTAAGCGGCGCCATCGTGGGGGTCGACACGCAGTCCGACGTGGCCGTGATCAAGGTCGCGACCCAGGGCCTGACCCTGAACCCCCTGCCCATGGGCGACTCGGGCGCGGTGCAGGTGGGCGAGCCGGTGGTCGCCATCGGCAACCCGCTGCAACTCGAGTTCACGCTCACCTCGGGCATCGTCTCGGCCATCCACCGCGACTTGAGCCCGCAGAGCGGCACGAACATCTTCAACGGCATCCAGACCGACGCCGCCATCAACCCGGGCAACTCCGGGGGCCCGCTGATCGACGCGAGCGGCAACGTCATCGGCATCAACGAGAGCATCGAGTCGACCACCGGCGGCAACCAGGGGCTCGGCTTCGCCGTGCCCATCGACACGGCCAAGAACTCGCTCGGCCAGATCGTGCGAACCGGCCACGTCGCCTACCCGTGGATGGGCGTCACGCTCCAGACCCTGACCCCCGACCTGGCCAAGACCTTCCACTACAAGGTCAGCGAGGGCGCCCTCGTGAGCGCGGTCAAGGCGGGCAGTCCCGCGGCCAGGGCCGGCATCAAGGCCGGCACCTCGACCGTGACCGTCCAGGGCCAGAAGTTCACCATCGGGGGCGTCGTGATCACGGCCGTCAACGGCAAGCCCGTAGCCTCGGCCGCCGACCTGGTGCAGGCAGTGGGCGCCTTCAAGCCGGGCGACACCATCACGCTCACCACGGTCGACAAGCAGGGCGCCAAGACGACGGTGAAGGTCAAGCTCGCGACGCGGCCGGCCAACCTGTAGGGGCCCGGCGGGGCCCGGCGGGCCGACGGCACCGTTGCCGAAACGGCGACGCGTTGCGCCCAGAGCTGTCTGAATCGGCCACGGCGGCGGGCGATTCTCCTCGCGCTGCAACCGATTCGGGTATCAGGTTGACTTTTTTCGACAGCTACCGTTAGATTAATCACAGGTTCTGTGAAAGGAATCACGCTCCCGGGGTCGCGCCTGGACCCCACCCTTGTGAGACGTGGAGAATCCGCGTGGGCCTGAATCGCACGGGCAATCCGCACCTGCGTTCCTACTACGCCGTGGCCGAAGGCATCGCCGAGATGCTCGGCTCCGGCTGCGAAGTGGTGCTGCACGATCTCTCGCAGATGCCCCACTCCATCGTGGCCATCGAGAACGGCCACGTCACCGGACGGCGCGCCGGCGATGCCCCGACCGACCAGATGCTGCGCTCGCTGCGCAACGCCGACGACACGCCCGACGTGCGCCTGTACGTCACCTCGACCGACGGCAAGGTGCTCAAGTCGCTGGCGGTGACCCTGCGCGACGACGAAGGCCGGCCGATCGGCGTGCTGGGCGTCAACCTCGACGTCTCCGACATCGTCAACGCGCAGCGCACGCTCGCCGCGTTCGCCACGGTCACGGGCCCCGGGCCCGGCGACGAGCCGCTCACCAGGGAGCTCTTCGACGGCGACATCCGCGACGTGCTCGACGGCATGATCGCCGCTACCCTGACCGACATGCGCAAGACGCCGGCGACCATGACGCGCGACGAGAAGATGGAAGTCGTGGCGCGCCTCGAAGAACGCGGCGCCTTTCTTGTGAAGCGCTCCGCCGAACAGGTCGCCGAGGCGCTCGACCTCTCGCGCTTCACGGTCTTCAGCTACCTCAAAGAGATCCGCCGTCAGGCCGGTCCGGCCGGCGCCGATGGCGGCGCTGCGGCCGACAGGGCGCCCGCACGCGACCACGGCCCCGCCCAGGGCGACCGATGACCGGCGGCGCGACTCCCACGCCGCCCACGGCGCCCGCCGCGACGGCCGGCGCCGGCACGGCCGCGCCGCTCCGGGCGCCCGACGGCACCCCCACGCTGTTCGACGTCGTGCGCGACAGCGGCGCCGCCACCATTGCCGTGATCGGCCTCGTCAAGAACGCCGGTAAGACGACCGTGGTCAACGCCCTCATGGCCAACGTGCCGCTGCGCTTCGGCCTTACGTCGCTGGGCCTCGACGGCGAGCGCACCGACCACCTCACGGGGTTCGACAAGCCGCGCATCGTGCCGCCCCGCGGCACGCTCATCGCCACCACCATCGGCTCGCTCGACCGTTCGCAGTACACCATGGAGCACCTCGAACGCCTGCCCTTTCACACCTCGCTGGGCAGCGTCGTCATAGGGCGCGCCGTCGGTGATGCGCGCGTCGAGTCAGCGGCCCCACGACGCTCGCCGAGGTCGCCGCGACGGCCGCCCGCCTGCACGCTCACGGCGCCGGGCTCGTGTTGGTCGACGGCGCCATCAACCGCCTGGGCAGCGCCTCACCGCGCGTCAGCGACGCCGTCATCATGGCCACCGGCGGTCTGGTCGCCGACTCCCTCGACGAGACTATCGCGATCACGGCGGCGACCCTCGAGATGCTGACCCTGCCCGCGGTCGACCCGGCGACGCGCGACCTGATCGCCACGGCGACCCCGGCCGGCGCGCGTGCCGTCGCCGTCGACGAGCGCGGCGCCGTGTCGAGCCTCGACCTCGAGACGGTCGTGGGCGAGGGCAAGCGCGTGGCCCGCGAGGTCGAGCGCCGCGCGCTCACGACCCTGTTCGTGGGCGGCGCCCTCACGCAGGAGTTTGCCGACGACTTTCTGCGCACCCTGCCCCCGCGCCGCGCCGTCACGCTCGTCGTGCGCGACGCCACCGTCCTCATTCTCAGCCCCACGACCGTGGCCCGCCTTCGCCGCCGCGGCGTAGACCTGCGCGTGCTCACGCCGCTGCGCGTGCTGGCCGTGACCGCCAACCCGTACCGCCTTCCGCAGCCCTACAACCACAGACTCTTTTTCGGCGCGGTCGCCGACGCAGTCGGCGACCGCGCGCCCGTGTTCGACGTCGTGCACGGCCTCGCGGCCGGCCCGGCCGGCGGCACTGCCGGCCGGGCGACGACGTCGCTCCCCATCAAGCCAAGGACGGTGTGACAGTGCACGACGCGATCAGAGCTGAACCGCACGCTCGTGACCAGGGCCCGCGCGGCGGCCGACGACATCGCCGACGACATCCAACGCCACATCGATGAGCACACCACCGACTCGACCGAGCGCGCCACCCTGCGCCTCATGGGCGTGGCGGGCGTCAACGACATCGACGTGCCCCTGGTGAACGTCGTGATCGAGCAGGCGCGCGAGCTCCTGCCAGGCGGCATCGTGCTGCCCTTCGTCGACCTCATGTTGAGCACGGGGCACGACGCCCAGACGGTCGCCGAAGGCGTCGCCGCCGGCGAGCTGCCGCTCGAAGCCGTGCCCGCCGAGCGGCGCGCCGCCGCCGAGCTGCGCGGCGCCGAGCTCGCCGTCCGAGGGCGTCGCCCGCATCGACGCCGTGCGCCGGCGCCGCGAAGAGCTCGTCGCCCAGGTCGGCGAGCCCGCTCAAGCCCTACGTCTACGTGATCGTGGCCACCGGCAACATCTACGAGGACGTGAGCAGGCCCAGGCGGCGGCGCCGGCAGGCGCCGACGTCATCGCCGTGATCCGCACCACCGCCCAGAGCCTGCTCGACTACGTGCCCTACGGCGCCACCACCGAGGGCTTCGGCGGCACCTACGCCACCCAGGAGAACTTCCGCATCATGCGCGCCGCGCTCGACGAGGTGGCGGAGAGCTGGGCCGCTACATCCGCCTCGTGCAACTACTGCTCGCGGCCTGTGCATGCCGGAGATCGCCGCCATGGGCGCGCTGGAGCGCCTGGACATGATGCTCAACGACTCCATGTACGGCATCCTCTTCCGCGACATCAACATGCAGCGCACCTTCGTCGACCAGTACTTCTCGCCGCCTGATCAACGCCGCGCGCCGGCATCATCATCAACACCGGCGAGGACAACTACCTCACCACGGCCGACGCCTTCGAGAAGGCGCACACGGTCCTGGCCTCCCAGCTTCATCAACGAGGCCTTCGCCCCACGCGCCAGCCTCGAGCCCTGGCAGATCGGCCTCGGCCACGCCTTCGAGATCAACCCGGCGAGCCCCGAACGGCTTGTCTACGAGATCGCCGCACGCGCAGCTCATCCGCGCAGCTCTTCCCCGAGTCACCCGCTCAAGTACATGCCGCCGACCAAGTACATGCCGGGCGACATCTTCCAGGGCCACATCATGGACGCGCATGTTCAACTTCGCCGGCATCGTTCACCGGCCAGGAGATCCATGCTGCTCGGCATGCTCACCGAAGCCATGCACACGCCGCTGCTCCAGGACCGCTACGTCTCGCATCAAGAACGCCAAGTACGTCTTCGAGTCATGCCGCCACCTGGCCGACGAGGTCGAGTTCCGCTCCGGCGGCATCATCGAGAAGCGCGCCGACGACGTGCTCACCCGGGCCGCGGAGCAGCTCGAGCACGTGCAGCGCATCGGCCTCTTCAAGGCGCTCCAAGACGGCGAGTTCGCCGACGTGAAACGCGACCCGCGCGGCGGGCGCGGCTTCGAGGGTGTCTTCAAGACCAGCGACGACTACTTCAACCCCTTCTTCGCGGCGCTGCGCGAGGGTCGCCTGAGCGGACCGCCGACCGGCCCCGCGCCGGGCGAGTCCGTGCGCGCGAGTGAGGAGGTGGCGTCATGATAGTCAGGCCGTACGGTGATACTCGTGACGACGGCATGATGCAGTTCTCGTTCACCCTGCCGATCGCCTACTCGGTGAAGGCCGCCGACGTCGGCAAGCAGTTCGTCGAACGCCTCGGCTTTCGCGACGTCGGCGTGGCCGAGTGCAAGGCCATCGACCCCAGCTTCACCTTCTACGTCGCCTACGGGCGCACCGAGACCGGCATCGACCCCGACGAGGTCAAGGGCGACTACCTCGAGGTCGAGGCGATGGACTACTACGCCATCAATGCTTTCATCAAGGAACACCTTGGCCGCAAGCTCTCCGTGGTCGGGGCGGCCATCGAAAGCGACGCTCACACCGTCGGCATCGACGCCATCCTCAACATGAAGGGCTTCGCCGGCAACTACGGCTTCGAGCGCTACCCCGAGATGGAGATCGTCAACATGGGCTCGCAGATCCCCTGCGAACAGCTCCTGCGCACCGCCCTCGACCGCCACGCCGACGCCATCCTCGTCTCGCAGATCGTCACCCAGAAGAACATCCACGTGCAGAACCTGACCAAGATGATCGAGCTGCTCGAGGCCGAGGGCGTACGCGAACGCTTCGTGCTCATCGTGGGTGGGCCGCGCATCAACAACGCCTTCGCCAAGGAGCTCGGCTACGACGCCGGCTTCGGGCTGCGCACGACGCCCGTCGAAGTGGCAGCCTTCCTGGCCCAGGAAGTGGCCAGAAGGGCCAAAAGCACTTCAGTGCAGGCGTGATAGTTTGTACATAGTTCAATAAGGCGACCCAAGGGCGCGTAGGACACGCGAGAGAACCCGCACGGGCCGCGACTGGCTCTTTAGGAGGCCACAGTGGCAGACAACGATATCGTCATCCTTTCCGCGGTACGCACCGCCCAGGGCAAGTTCCAGGGCGGTTTCGGCGGCACGTCGGCGACCGACCTTGCCGCCGCCGTCATGAAGGAGGCGCTGGTGCGCGCCGGACTCACCGGCGAGCAGCTCGACGAGGTCATCTTCGGCAACGTCATCCAGGCGGGCCTCGGCCAGAACACGGCTCGGCAGGCCGAGCTCAAGGCCGGCATCCCCGAGACCGTGCCGGCGATCACCGTCAACCGCGTGTGCGTCTCGAGCGCCGCGGCCCTGGCCTGGGCGGCCACCAACATCAAGGCCGGCGAGGGCGAGGTCTACCTCGTGGGCGGCACCGAGAACATGTCGCGCGCGCCGTGGCTGCTGCAGAACGGCCGTACCGGCTACCGCATGGGCATGCCGGGCGCCCAGATGTTCGACGCCATGGTCGTCGACGGCCTGTGGTGCGCGATCGGCGACTACCACATGGGCCTTACCGCCGAGAAGCTCTGCGAGCAGTTCGGCGTGAGCAAGGAAGCCCAGGACGACGTCGCCTATCGCAGCCAGTTGAACGCCAGCGCGGCCGTGCGCGACGGGCGCTTCACCGACGAGATCGTGCCGGTGAGCATCCCGCAGCGCAAGGGCGACCCCAAGGTCGTGTCGGCCGACGAGTGCCCGCGCGAGACCACGCTCGACGCACTGGCCGCCCTCAAGCCGGTGTTCAAGAGGGACGGAGGCGTCGTCACCGCCGGTAACGCCTCGGCCATCGCCGACGGCGCCAACGCGCTGGTCGTGACCTCACGCAAGAAGGCCGCTGAGCTCGGCGCCAAGCCGATCGCCCAGCTCGTGAGCTACGCCACGGCGGCCGTCGCCGCCGACATCATGGGCTACGGCGAGACGGTCGCCGCCCAGAAGGCGCTCGACAAGGCCGGCCTCAAGGCCGCCGACGTACAGCTCGCCGAGTTGAACGAGGCCTTCGCCTGCGTCACCGCCCTCGCCACGCGCGAGATCGGCCTCGACATAGACATCGTCAACGTCAACGGCGGCGCCGTGGCGCTCGGCCACCCGCTGGGCAGCACCGGCACCCGCATGCTCGTGACCCTCATCCACGAGCTCCAGAAGCGCGGCCAGGAGATCGGCCTCACCGGCGCCTGCGTGGGTGGCGGCCAGGGCGCGGGCAGCGTCATCAGAGTCGAAGCCTAAGTCGGCGGAGACACCGCGAAAGGTAAGCACAGATCAGGCCCGGAGCAGCGTGGCCCGGCAGCCGAACTGAGAGGCTGCCGGGCCACCGCCGGCGGACGGCAGTCAACCAGGGCAGCAACGACGAAAGCGAGGCAGGAAGTGAAAGAAGGCAACAAGTTCGGGGCGCATCGGGTCATCGAGCCGAAAGGCGTTCTGCCGCAGCCGGCATGGAAGATCGACAACACCATGGAGTGCGCCGACAACGAGATCCTGATCGAGGTCGACACGCTCAACGTCGACGCAGCCAGCTTCACCCAGATCGAAGAGGCAGAGGGCGGCGACGTCAAGAAGATGGCGCGCCACAGCCTGGGCATCATCGCCAAGCGCGGCAAGCACCACAACCCCGACACCGGCTCGGGCGGCATGCTGCTGGGCACCGTCAAGGAGATCGGCCCCAAGCTCAAGGACCGCGACCTCAAAGTCGGCGACCGCATCGCGACCCTGGTCTCACTATCGCTCACCCCGCTCAAGGTCGACGAGATCATCTCGATCAACCGCGACACCTGCCAGGTCAAGGTCAAGGGCCAGGCCATCCTGTTTGAGACCGGCATCTACTCGAAGATCCCGGCCGACATGGACGAGGCCCTCGCGCTTGCCATCCTCGACGTGGCCGGCGCCCCCGCGCAGGCCGCCAAGCTGAGCAAGCCCGGCCAGATCGTGTTCATCATCGGCGCCGGCGGCAAGAGCGGCCTGCTCTGCGCCTACGAGGCCAGGAAGCGCGTCAAGCCGACCGGCAAGGTCATCTGCCTGGTACACGGCGACGCCGGCCGCAAGCGCCTCGAGAAGTCGGGCTTCGCCGACGTCATCATCCAAGGTTCAGCGACCGACCAGCTCTTCGTGTGGGAAGAGGTCAGCAAGGCCACGAACGGTGAGATGGCCGACCTCACCATCAACTGCGTCGACATTCCCAACACCGAGATGGCCTCGATCCTCGCCACCAAGAACGACGGCGTCGTCTACTTCTTCTCGATGGCGACGAGCTTCACGTCGGCGGCCCTCGGGGCCGAGGGCATCGGCGCCGACACCACCATGATCATCGGCAACGGCTACACCAAGGACCACGCCGTCATCTCGCTCGAGGTGGTGCGCGAGAGCCCCATGCTGATGGAGATCTTCAAGAACACCTACTCCACCGGCTCCGGCAATCCCGAGCCCGTGGGCATCAAGGCCAGCGACATTTGAGCTGACGCCTGAGCAGGCGAGCGCGGCCCTGCCGCGCTCGTAGCAGAACGGCACACACCGAGGGGCCGGCCGCGGAAGCGGCCGGCCCCTCGTTTTACGTTGTGGGTGCACCGGGCCCGCGGACATCCGCTCGGTCCCGACGCGACCGAACGGACGCACGCAGAGCCGCGTCGGTTCACGCAAGACGCAGTCCGCGGCGCCCTGCCTGCCCCGGGCGAGATGCGGCCTGTGCGTCGTCGAGTTTCACGTGAAACATGGTCGTGGCCGCGGCCGCGATGCCGGCCTCACGTGAAACGTGGCCCTGCCGGCGATGCCGTGGTTCACGTGACACCCAGTCGGGCCTGCGTGACGTTGGGTTTCACGTGAAACCCAGTCGTTCCCGCGCGACGTTGGGTTTCACGTGAAACGCGGTCGTTCCCGCGCGACGTCGCGCTTCACATGTGGGATGGCCGTCGACGGAACGTCGCAACGCGCTCGTCCTCTCCTACGGCGCACCCGGCGCCTCATGTGACGCTTGACCCCCTCGCAAGCGTGGAAAGGTGGACGCGACCGTCGCTTGCTGGGCCGGCACGCGCGGCCCTAGACTCGGGCGACACGGCACCAGAGCCCTTCGCACCCTCGTCTCACCGGGAGCCTGAATGAACGATGAAGATGTCCTGGCCGCCCTCTCGTCGGTGCAGGACCCCGAGTTGCGCCGCAGCGTCGTCGAGCTCGGCATGGTCCGCGACATAGAGATCCAAGACGACCGTCTGGCGGTGCGGCTCGTGCTCACCACGGCCGCCTGTCCCCTCAAAGGACGCATCGAGAGCGAGACCATCCAGGCCCTCACGGCGATCGCCGGCGGCCGCCGTGTCGACGTCGTCATGGACGCCATGTCGCCCGACGAGTGCGCCCGGCTGGCGGCTGAGGTCAAGGCAGACCCCAAGGCGCCCGCCACGCCCTTCGGACCCGGCTCTGCCACCCGCGTGATCGCCGTGGCGAGCGGCAAGGGCGGCGTCGGCAAGTCGACCGTCACCGCCAATCTGGCTGTGGCGCTGGCGCGGCGCGGCCACGCCGTCGGCCTGATCGACGCCGACGTCTACGGGCCCACCATCCCCCTCATGTTCGGCATGGCGGCCGTGGCGCCGCCCTCGCACGAGGGCAAGCTCGTGCCGCCCGAAGCGCACGGCGTGAAGGTCGTCTCGATGGGCTTCTTCCTTGAAGACGACGAACCGGTGATCTGGCGCGGGCCCATGCTGGGCCGCGCCATGGAGCAGTTCCTCGGCGACGTGCTGTGGGGCAGCCCTGACTATCTGCTGATCGACCTGCCGCCCGGAACCGGCGACATCGCCCTGACGATCGCGCAGATGCTGCCGTCGGCCGAGATCATCGTGGTGACCACACCCCAGGAGGCCGCCGCCAAGATCGCCGCCAAGGCGGCCAAGATGGCGGTGCTCACCAAGCACCGCATCATCGGCGTCGTCGAAAACATGTCGTACTTCGTGTGCCCTTCCTGCGGCGACAAGCACTTCATCTTCGGCCACGGTGGGGCCTTCGAGATCGCGCGGGCCGCCGGCACAACCCTCCTGGGCCGCATCCCGCTCGCTGAGGCGACGCGCAGCGCCGGCGACGCCGGCACCCCCCCGGCGCTCGACCCCCAGAGCGACGTGGGCGCGGTGTTTGCCGACATCGCCCGCCAGATCGAAGGACTGGCGGCGGCCGTCCCGGCCTGATCCCGGGCGGCGCGGCACGAAGCAGGCGAGGGCTCACGGCAGGGCGCGGCGGCCGCAGGCGCGAGGCGGCGCTGCCACCTTGGCGCGGCGCCCGGCGGCGCCCTTGCATAAGCGTGTAGAATTGGTCAAGTTTTCAGGCACAGACGACCAGCAGGGGTGCCATGGGGAGTCCTTCGTCGCCGGGCAACGACCGCAGCTGGCTGCGGCTCGGCTCGGCCGCCGAGCTGCTCGGCGTCAGCGAGAACACGCTGCGCCGCTGGAGCGACGCCGGAAAGCTCGTCTGCTACCGCAGCGCCGGGGGTCACCGGCGCTACCGGCGAGCCGACGTCGAAGCCCTCCTGCGCGATGGTGCGGACGGGAGCGCGCGCCGTCGCGCTCCGCGTGCGGCGGCCCCTGAGTCGTACGCGGCCACGATCGCCGCCCTCGAAGCGCGCAACCGCGACCTACAGATGCTGGTCGAGGCCGGCGAAGACGTCTCGCGGCTGTCCACGCGCGACGTCCTCGAAAGCGTCGCGCGCCGCCTGTCGCGCCTCACCCACACGCCGGTCACCGACATCTACGCGGTCGAAGGCGACCACCTGCGCGCGCTGGTGAGCTACGACCACGGCGCCTTCGACCCCACCTGGGAGGGCACCACGTGCACCCTGCGTGAGTACCCCTGCAGCGCCGTCGCCATCTCGAAGCGCCGCGTCTCGTACGCCGTGAGCCTCGATGACCCCGTGCTCACCCCGATCGGCCGCCGCTCGCTCGAGAAGTGGGGCTACCAGTCGCAGCTCTCGGCGCCGCTTGTGGTGCGCGACGAGGTGATCGGCATCCTCGAGCTCTCCGACCACGTGCCGCGCGACTACGCCGAGCACCTGGCGCTGGTCGAAGGCCTCTCCCAGGTGGCGGCGCGCGCCATCGACAACGCCAGCCTGTTCGAGGAGATCCGGCGCCGCAACGACATCCTCCACGAGCTCGTCGAGTTCGGCGCGGCGGTCACCCGCGCCGAAGACGTCGCCGAGCTGCTGCGCAGCGCAGCCAAACGCCTGGTCGACACCCTCGACGCCGCCGACTGCGACGTGTTCACCCTCGAGGGCGACTGCCTGCTGGCTCGCGTCAGCTACGACCGCAACGGCTACGACGACGACTCCGTCGGCGGCACGCTGCGCGTCGACGCCCACCCCAGCGTCAAGGCCTCGATCAAGTCTCAGGAGATCCGCGTCATCGCCTCGCCCGACGACCCCCTCGTCGACGCCGAAGACCGCCGCATCTTCGCCGAGTACGGCTTTCAGAGCTGCATCTCGTTCCCGCTCGTTGTCGACGGTGTCGTCAACGGCCTGATCGACGTCTACGACGACAAGCCCCGCGACTTCACCCCGTATGTCGACTTTCTGAAGACGGTGAGCCAGCTGCTCGCGGGGGCGCTCGGCAAGGCGCGTCTGCTCGACGCTCTCGAGCAGAGCAACCACGAGCTGCGCGAGCTGGTCGATTCCGGCCTCGAGTTTGGCTCGTCGCTCGAGCTCGACCAGGTGCTGCACTCGGTGGCCGCGCGCATGCGTACCCTGGCCGACGCCGGCGAGTGTGAGATCGTCGGACTCGAAGGCGCCGAGCTCGTGGTGCGCATCTGCGTGGCGCGCGATGCGCGGCGCGACCCCAAGGCCGGCGCGCGCCGGCCGGTGGGCGCCAGCGCCGTGGCCGCGCGCGCCATCGCCATCCATCAGCCGGTCTCCGTCTACGACATCGCGCTCGACCCCGACCTGAGTCCGGCCGAGCGCGCCCGCCACGTCGCCGCCGGTCACCGCGCGAGCATCCATCTGCCTCTGGTGGTGCGCGGCGAGGTGGTCGGCCTGGTGGCGCTGTTCGACGACCATCCCCGAGAGTTTCCGGGCGTCCAGCTCCTGCAGGGCCTCGCCCAGATCGCCGCGCAGGCCATGGCCAACGCCACACTCTATCGCCGGCTCGACGAAGGCAGCCGGCGACTCGCGCTCGTGGGCGACGCCAGCCTGCAGCTCGCCTCGACACTCGAACTGCCCGACATCATGTCGTCGACCGCCGACCGCCTGCGCGAGGTCGGCGCCGCCGCCGCGTGCGACATCTACCTGCTCTCGGACGCCGACCTGCTGTGCGCGGCCAGCGCACGGGCAGACGCGACCGCCGGCGAGTGGACGGGCAGCATCACGCCGCTCGCCGAGTGGCCCGCGATCGGTCTCGCGGCGTCGGGGCCGGCGACGGTACAGCTCTCGTCGCTCGACGATCCGCGACGCAGCGCCGCGGGCGTCGCCGTGCTGCGCCGCTGGGGCTACGAGTCCGAGCTCATCGTGCCGCTGGTCGCCAAGGGCCGCGTCATAGGCGTCGCCGACCTGCTCGACGAAGGACGCCGGCGCTTCTCGCCCGACACGGTGGCCACGGTCGAAGCGGTCTGCCACGCCGCGGCCTTCGCCATCGACAACGCCAACCTCTACGAGGCGGTGCAGCTGCGCCGCCGCGAGACCGAACTGCTGAACGACATCGCCCGGCGCACGTCGTCGAGCCTGCAGCTCGACGAGATCGCCGGCGCGACGACCGACGAACTGCGTCAGATGATCGCTTTCGAGCGCGCCGACCTGATCCTCGCCACCGAAGCCGGACAGCTCGAGACCATCTACACCTCCGCGACACAGGCCGGTCCCGACGGACCGCACGACTCCACCGCGCAGCAACGCGCCGCCCTCGAGACGATCGGCCGCGACCGGGTCGTGATCTGGGACGCGGGCGCGGCGCCGTCGTTCGACGGCCAGCCGGGCGCCCCCCAGCACGAGGCCGGAGCCAGCATCGCCCTGACGCGCGACGACAAGCTGGTCGGCGTGTTCGAGCTCTCCGCCAGCGCGCCCCAGGCGTTCGCCGCGGTCGACCGCCACCTCCTCGAACGCGTCGGCACGCACCTTTCGCTGGCCATCAACAACGCGCGGCTCTACGACGAGATCAAGCGCATGCACCTGGGCAATCTCAAAGCCTTGAGCTCGGCGCTGAACGCCAAGGACTACTACACCCTGGGCCACGCCGCGCGGGTCGGCGCGTACGTCGTCCTGCTCGGCCACGAGCTGGGCTGGTCCGAGGAGCAGACCCGGCAGGTCGAAGAGGCCGCCTACCTTCACGACATCGGCAAGATCGGCGTCTCAGACCGCGTCCTGCTCAAGCCCAGCGGGCTGAACTCGCGCGAGTGGGAGCTCATGCGCCAGCACCCGATCTTCTCGGCCGACATCCTGCGGCCGCTGTTCGCCGACGACCTCGTGCTCGGCGTGCGCCATCACCACGAGCACTGGGACGGCGCCGGATACCCCGACGGCCTGGCCGGCGAGGCTATCCCGCTGGTGGCGCGGGCCATGTGCATCGCCGACTCCTACGACGCCATGTCGTTCCGGCGCCCGTACCGCAAGGCCCTGTCCTACGGCGACGCGCTGGCCGAGCTCGACCGCTGCGCCGGCACGCAGTTCGATCCGCAGATCGTGGTCGCCTTCAAGCGCGTGCTCGAACGCCTGCAGGAGCAGCGCCGCCGAGCGCGCGAGGTCGCCGTACTCGCGGCCGCCGTCGTCGACCCGGTCGAGCACGCCGCCGCGCGGGCCGCGGGCGACGATCACGGGCCTGAGTACCGCCGCGTAGCTGCTGCGCTGCGCGCCGTACGCGACGAGCATCCCGAGGTGCGCTTTCTGACGACCGTGGAGCGCAGCGACGACGCCACGTGCTCCATAGTCGTCGACCCCGAAGAGGCGCCCGACCAGCACTCGCCGCTCGGCAGCGAGGTCTTCGCCGACGACGAGCTGCTCGAGGTGTTCTCCGGAGCGACGCCCGACGTGAACGTGCTCTACGTCGACGAGTGGGGCGTCTGGATCAGCGGCCTCGCCGTGGTGCGCGACGCGAGCGGCGAGATCGTCGCCGTCGTGTCGGCCGACGTCGCGCCGGGTGGCGTGAGCGGCGCCGAGATGCAGGGCCTGCGCAGCGATGTGGCGCAGGCCTTCGCCGCGATGTTCCAGTCAGCTTCGTCGCGGCTCGACCACACCGACTTCGACGCCGTCACCGACGGCCTCACCGGCCTGTGCAACCATCGCTACCTGCACGAGCGCCTGGCCGAGGAGCTGACGCGCGCCGAGACCGACGGCCACCCCCTGACCCTCCTCGTCTGCGGCCTCGACCACTTCACCGCCTTCAACAAGCGCCACGGCCACAGCGCGGGCGACGACGCGCTGCGCGGTGTCGCCCGCGTGATCGAGAGCGCCATCAGGCACGTCGACCTCGCGGCGCGCTACGGAGGCGAGGAGTTCGCGGTCGTGCTGCCGGGCAGCGACGCCGAGGCGGCCGCCGACGTGGCCGAGCGCCTGCGCAGTGAGGTGGCGGCGGCCCAGCCGCCGGGGGCCGGCGAGGCGCCCCTCACGATCAGCATCGGTCTGGCCTCGTACCCGGACGATGCCGCCCTCAAGGAGGAGCTGATCGACAGGGCCGCGCGCGCCTTGAGCCTGGCCAAGAGCCGGGGGCGCGACCGCGTCGTGCGCTTCGGCGTCGGCGAACCGGCGGGCGCTCGGCCCTAGGACCGCCGGGCGCCGTCCAGGACCAGCGGACGCCCGACCCCGGAACTGGCGAGGCGCGGTGAGGGTCCCCCCGGACCGGCCCCGCGCCTCACGCTTGAGTAGTCTAAACAGTCTAAACGGTGAGAAACGACGTCAGGTAGTCGCCGATGTCGTGGTCCTCGGCGCCGATCTCGAGTGTCGTGAGCAAGCGGCACAGGCTCTCGTTGTCGTCCACCACCAGCGCTCCAAGGTGATCGTAGCGGCTAAGCATGTGGTCGACGACGTCTGCCTTCTCTTTTCGAGTCATTGTCGTCCTCCCCTCAGAAACCAACGTCCGCATTGCGAAGCCCCTTCTTTCGATCCCTCTGGCTTTGACATCGCCACCGCCGCACCCGGGTGAGATAGGACGACCGTCTATGTCGCCAGACTGGCAACGCGGCGGGGTCGGACGGAGGGCGTGTTTTGAGCCTGAACCGCGTTTCGCGAAGGGCCGGGCGGACAGGCGAAACCGTCGCCGCCCAAGGCGACACGGAGCCCTTTCGACGTCGCCTCGCGAGGCTACGAAATGAGCGGCATCAGGCGAGCGGTGGCGTGGCGGGCGCGGTGAAAGGCCGCTGCGCGCCGGAGGGCATCAGGGCCGTTGCAGGGCGATGCCGGCGATCACTTCCAGCGCGGCCCGCGCCGCGAGCTGGCTCAGGTGGCCCTGCAGGTCGTAGCGCGGCGCGAGGCCGCAGACGTCGAAGCCGGCCACCGGGCCGCGCGACAGCACCCGCAGGGCGCGCAGCAACTCGCGCGCCGAGAGGCCGCCCGGGTCGGGGTGGGCCTGGCCGCCGTAGGCCGGGTCGACCACGCTGACGTCGAGCGAGACGTAGAGCGCCTCGGTGCCTGCCGTGGCCGTCTCGAGGGCTTCCTGGGCGACCGTGGCGATGCCGAGCTCGTCGACGTCGGCCATGGTGTAGTAGCGGTAGCCCAGCTCCTCGGCGACGGCTTTGTCGGCCAGGCACTCGCGCCCGCCGTGCAAACCGATCTGCACGAAGTTCTCGGGCTCGACCACGCCCAGGTCGAGGGCGCGCGCCCACTGCGAGCCGGCCCAGTACTTGGGCTCGTAGCTCATGTCGAACTGCGAGTCGAAGACGACGATGCCGAGCTTGCCGTTCAGCTTGCCCGACAGCACCTGGAGCACCGGGATGGGAATGGAGTGGTCGCCGCCGAGCACGATCGGCACGGCGCCGGCGGCCAGGATGTCGGCGAGCTTCTCGTGGGCGCGCAGGAAGGTCTCTTCGACGTCGCCCGGGGCCACGGCGACGTCGCCGTAGTCGACCAGGTGCAGGTGGTCGTCGATGACCAGGTCGGGATCGATCTCGGGCAGGTAGCCGCGCCCGTGGCGCAGCGAGTAGAACACCGAGTGGCGACGGATGGCCTGGGGAGCCGCGTCGGCGCCGCTGCGGCCGTAGACCGCGCCCTCGGGGGCCGGCGCCGCGCCGGCCGGCGCGTAGGTCGCCGGGTCGAGCAGCCTGACACCCTCGAAGGGTATGCCCAGGACGGCCGGCACCGGCGCCCTCGAGCCCTTGGGGAGAGCTCACGGCGGACGCTTCGGCGAAGGTGGGCACGTCGTCGTGCAGGAGGGGCGCCGTGACGCGCTCGGGGCGGGCCTCAGGCGAGGCCTGCGAGGCGCCGCGCTGGAACGCCTCTCGCACCTTCATCGGATCCATCGTCCACCCTCCTTGCCGGCCGGTGTCGTCCGCGAGCCTAGTGCCGTCGATACACTTCGTCGTCGCCGCTCAGGCGTGCGTGACTAACGTCGCGCGCCTAGTGCCGTCGATACACTTCGTCGTCGCCGCTCAGGCAGGCGTGACTGCGTCGCGCGCCTAGTCTATGCCATCGCGGCGCGGGCGCGGCGGTGGCTCGGCGCTGGGTGCGCGCTCGCCCGGCCGGCGCGCACGGCGTCGAGGGCACTGCGGACCGCGAGGCTTGCCGGAATGGCCGGAATCGGGTACAAACGAGTCTCGCGCGCCGCCCACGGCGGCGCGCTTGCCGCCTTACGTGGGGCATTAGCTCAGCTGGGAGAGCGCCTGGATCGCACCCAGGAGGTCAGCGGTTCGATTCCGCTATGCTCCACCACCTTGCCACCGGCGCGCCCTTCTCGGGGCAAAGCGTCGGGCCGAAACGCGAACGGCTCGCTCTAGCATTCCCGCCCTTTGCCCTCGCCCGGCGCTCGCTCAGCCCATCGGACTGGCTGGCGTTCACGCGGCCCAGCCGACCCGGCGGAACACGGCGCAGCCGGGTCGGCTGGAGCGACGTCTTCGGCGATGACTGTAGTCCGTTCCCGCTTGCGCGGGCTTCGCCGAAGGATCGGGCTTCCACTCGGCAGCAGCGACTCGGCGACGACGCCGGTCGACACCGCAGCGACCGCCACGGCGTAGACTCGCTCGCACGGGCGTCCACTCGAGGGACCTCCACGACCACCGGCGAGAGTAAGGGGAGCCATGAACCAGTCCGTCGTCACGCCGGCAGCCGGCAAACGTCTGATCGCCCTGGCGATGGCCGCCCACCCGGCAGTGCGGGCCGCCGTGCGCTCAGGCACGGTGGTGATCGTCGCCGGCACGACCAACGGCTACGTGGCCGAAGAGCTCCTCAAAGAGCTGGGTCAGCCCGCTGCTGTCGATCGCGGCCGGTTCTTTCGCGGCATCACACTGCCGCCCGGGCGCCCCGCCGCAGAGACAGGCCGCCTCCCCGACACGAGCGGCTTTCCCGGCGACGTCGTGCTCGTGAACGGCGAGTGGCGGCAGGGCGCGACCATCTTCGACGTCGCCGGCGACCTGAGGGAGGGCGACGTCGTCCTCAAGGGCGCCAACGCCGTCGAGCTGTCGGCGCGGCGCGCGGCCGTCCTCATCGGCGACCCCAAGGGCGGCACGGCCGCGATGGCGCTGCAGGCGGTCATCGGCCGGCGCGTGCGCCTGATCGTGCCGGTCGGGCTCGAGAAGCGCGTCGCCGACGACCTGGACAAGCTGGCCGCGCTCATGAACGCTCCCGGCGCACACGGGCCGCGGCTGTTCCCCCTCCCCGGCGAAGTCGTCACCGAGCTCGAAGCGCTCACCCTGCTGACCGGGGCCACCGCCAGGCTGGTCGCCGGGGGCGGCGTCTGCGGAGCCGAGGGCAGCGTCTGGATCGCGGTCTCGGGCAGCCCCGAGCAAGAGGCGGCGGCTCAGGAGCTTCTCAAGACGGTCGCCGGCGAGGCGTCGTTCGCGCTCTGATCTGGGGCCCGCCGCGCGGCCGACGCCGCGCGGCCGCGATGTTATCCTTGCCGCGTTGATGCGAGCGAGAGGAGCGGCGCGACCGTGGAGACCGTAGCCTGCCTGCTGTGCGGCCGCAGCGACGCGCGCCCCGTGCTCTTCTCGCCCGACCGCCTGGCGGGCGCGCGGAGCGCCTCAGGGCGCGATGCCGAAGCGCCTGCGCCAGGCGGCCCACGTGGGGCCGGGGCGCCCACCGGCTCACGCGAGGCCGGCGACGGCGAGCCTGCGACCTTCACCGTGGTGCGTTGCCCCGGCTGCGGCCTCGCCTATCTGAACCCGCGGCCCACGCCCGCCGAGATCGGCGCCTACTACCCCGACGACTACCACACCGCGCGCGGCGCCGGCGGGGCCGTGCAGCGCCTCGAGAACGCCTGGCGGCGACGCCAGTTCGCCGAGGTCGTGGGCTGGTTCGCAGGTCTGCGCCCCTCGCGCGGCCGCCTGCTCGACGTGGGCTGCGGCGCCGGAGAGCTGCTCGAAGCGCTGCGCGCCGACGGCTGGGCAGTGAGCGGCGTCGAACCCTCGGAACGCGGCGCCGAGGCCGCCCGCCGGCAGCGCGGGCTCGACGTGCAGACCGCCGCCTTCGACGACGCTGTCCTGGCGCCGGGCTCCTACGAGGCGGTCGTCTTCGCGGCCGCCCTCGAGCACCTGCACGACCCGCTGGCGGCGCTGACGCGCGCCGGGGCGCTGCTCGCGCCGGGTGGCCTGCTGGCAGTGCTGTTCCTGCCGCGCTTCGACTCGCCCCAGGCGCGCCTCTTCGGCCCGGACTGGATGGGGCTCGACCTGCCGCGCCACCTCTACCACTTCGAGCCGCGTACCTTCGCCACCACCGCGCGGCGCGCGGGGCTGCGGGTGGTCGCCAGCGAACCGTACTCGCGCAGGCACAGTCCCGCGTTCTGGACGGCCTCGCTGTTCCCCGGCCTGCAGAAGCAGCGCCTCAACCTGCTGGCGCGCCGTGAGCCGGGGCGGGCGGCGGCCGGCAAGGCCGCCTTTGCGGCCTTGACGGCCGCCGCCCGCCCCCTCGCGCGCGCCGAAGCCGCCTTGGGCTTCGAGCCCCAGCGCTCGTACTTCCTGGTGGCCGCGTCCGACCCGGGCGCCGCCGCCCCGAGCCACGCCACCGACTCGAGCGCCGCCGCCCCGAGCGCAACCGCTTTGAGCGCCCCGTCCGGCACCGACTGAAGCGCCTCACGCTCCGCCCCTCTCATGAGGCGGCGTTGGACGACTCGGCCCGCCCGAGCACGATTCGTTGGACGGCGCGCCGTTGGCGACGGCGCCGTCCGTCTGACACAATCGCCGGAACGTCGCCGCCGCGACGCGCCGTCTCTTCCCTGAAGAGGCGGTCTGCACAGGAGATCCGGTCCCGCTGAAAGCCGCCCGCTTTCCGCCGGCGAAGCTTGGGGCCGAGAGGAGGGAGAGGGCATGAAGGTTCTCATCGTGGGAGCGGGCATGCAGGGCCAGGTCCTTACCTGGAACCTGGGCCGCAATCCGGCCGTCACCGAGATCGTCGTTTCCGACTTCGACGAGGCGCGTGCTCGTTTTGTCGCGACGCAGGTGGGCAACGGCAAGGCCAAGGCCATGTTCATCGACGCTTCCGACGTCGACGCCGTGGCCAAGGCCGCCGAGGGCGCCAAGCTCGTCATCAACGCCGTCGTGCCGACCTTCAACATGGCCATTCTGCGGGCCTGCCTCAAGGCCGGCGCGGGTTACCTCGACATGGCCTCGGGGCAGACCCCCACGCAGACCATCGACGAAGCCTGGCTCGAGCAGTCGGCGCTCGACGGCGAGTTCAAGGCCGCCGGCCTTACGGCGCTGCAGAGCTGCGGCATGGACCCGGGCGTCACCAACACCTTCGCCGCCAACGGCTACGAAGACCTCGACAAGTGCTTCGAGATCCGCATCAAGGACTATGCCCTGTTCGACTCGCCCGTGCCGCTGCAGGTGTGGTCTCAGGAGACCTACTACACCGACTGCGCCCAGCCGCCGCTGCTCTACGAAGACGGCGAGTTCAAGCGCGTCGAGATCTTCGGCCGCAAGGAGTTCTACCAGTTCCCCGAGCCCTTCGGCCTGGGGCCCTGTATCTGCCACGACCACGAAGAGGTCACCACGCTGCCCCGCCTGCTGCCCAAGAAGTTCGGCGATAAGGGCCTGCGCTACGTCGACTTCAAGATGGGCACCGAAGAGGCCGCCATCGACGGCGACGCCGCCTTCGTGGGCACCGGCATGACGAGCAAAGACCCGGTCACGCTCAAGGACGGCACCAAGGTGCGGCCGATCGACGTCTACGTCGCGACGCTCGCCCCCAACCCGCCCGCCGACGAGCTCGCCAAACTCGCCCTCGCCGGCAAGATCCTCGACATCGGCGTCCAGGTCGTCGACTGCATCGGCGAGAAGGCCGGCCAGCCGATGACCATCAACTACACGGTCGTCGGCCCCGACATCAAGCGCGTCAACGAGCTCATCCCCGGCGCCACCTGCGTGTCGTACGGCACTTCCACGCCGGCCGCCATCTATGCCGAGATGATCGTCGAAGGCAAGATCGACCAGCCCGGCGTCATCGCGCCCGAGCTGCTCGACCGTCCGGCGCGCGACTTCTTCATCGCCGAGCTCGGCCGTCGCGAGATGCCGGTCACCCACTGCGTCGACACGCGGATCAACTAGCGGTCCGCCCACCACAAGCGTGCGCCGGCGCCTCGCAAGCGCCGCAGCCGTTCGCCCAGCACACCCGGCGTCTCCCGCAAGGACGCCGGCGCCAAAAGGCGGGCGGGACAGCTTGCAGCTGTCCCGCCCGCCTTTTCTCTATCGGCTGCTCGCGACGACGCGGCGCGAAGACGTCTTGCCTTCAGTCGCCGTCGATCTTGCGTTGCAACGGAGCCCAAGAGGGCGGCTGAAGGGCGCCGGGGTGGGGCCGTACGGGCCGGCCGGTCGCCTTGGGCAGGCTGAGCACGCCTTCGACCGGCGCCACGTCGATCTCGTCCTGGCCGAGGGCGGCGAACAGCGAGACGAGGCCCACCGCGTCGTGACCGCCGCCGAGCTCGTCGACGGTCAGCGCCTGATTGGCGTGCAGCCGCAGCCACGTGTCGCGCACGCGGTCCCAGGTGTAGTCGGCGCGCTTGCCGCGCACCTGCAGGCTGAGCGTGTCGCCGGCGTTCACCACGCGGCCGGTGCCCTTCCAGAAGATCAAGTCGAACACGACGACCTTGCCCTCTTGCAGGCGCGCCTTCATGGTTTCGGCTGAGATCATGGGGTCCTCCCGTGGCCGCCGGCGCCGCACGGCGCGTTCAACGCCTAGTGTACCGGTTGACGAGCGCTGGTGCGCCCGCGCGCCCCGCGCCTACGCGAGGCGGCGCTGCACGAGCCCCACGCCGTCGCCCAGCGGCAGCAGCACGTAGTCGAGCGCCGGGTCGGAGGCGAGCCGCCGGTTGAGCGCCAGGGCCGCCTCGACCGAAGATTGCGGCCAGTGATCGTCGGCGCCGCCGCTGGCCACGCGGCCGTTCATGAGCAGATTGTCGATGACGATCAGCCCGGTCTTGCGCAGCCGCTCGAGCGCGAGGTCGAAGTAGCCGGGGTAGCCGGCCTTGTCGGCGTCGATGAAGACCACGTCGAAGATCTCGCGCAGGCCGGGCAACGTGTCGTGGGCGTCGCCCAGCAAGACTTCGACCTTGGCGCCGGCGGGGTCGCGCGCCAGGTACAGGCGGGCCAGCGCGGCCATCTGCATGTCGCGCTCGAGCGAGACCACCTTGCCGTAGTCGGGCAGCGCGCGGGCCACATGCAGGGCCGAGTACCCGATGGCCAGACCGATCTCGAGAACGAACCTGGCGCCGGACGCGCGGGCCAGCATGGCGAGCAGGGCGGCCGTCTCGGGCGGGGCGATGGGGACGCCGTTCGCCGCCGCGTAGGCCTCCATCTCGGCGAGCAAGGGGTCGGCCGGTCGGCGCAGGGTGCGCAGGTACTCGCTGGTCGCCTTGTCGAGGATCATGGCATGCTGGTCGTATGGTTCGTCTCGGGCGGTGCTCGTTATATGGTACCCTGAACCGCTGCGGCGCCCGCCGTATCGTCCGCTTCGTCGGGCATAGTACAGTTGCCCCATGGCGACCGACAACCGAGGCTAATGAGCGAACAGCTGAACGCAGAGCCCGGCACACCCGCCGTCGCTCGCGTCGACCTGCACTGTCACTCGCGCTTCTCCGCCCGCTCAGAGCTCTACCTGGCCCGCACGTTCGGCGTGCGCGAGTGTTTCACCGACCCGCATCTTGTGTACCGCGAGGCCAAGGCCCGCGGCATGACCCACGTCACGCTCACCGACCACGACACCATCACCGGCGCCTTGCAGCTTGCCGACTACCCCGACTTCACGATCGGCGAAGAGATCAGCGCCTTCTTCCCGACCGAAGCCCTCCACGTGCACGTCCTGGTCTGGGGCCTGAACGAGACCCACCACCGCGAGATCGCCGAGCTGCGCTTCAACATCTTCGAGCTCGCCGACTACCTGCGCGGCGAGGGCCTGGCCCACGCGCTCGCCCACCCCATGTCGGTCGTCTCCGAGCTGCGGGTCGAGCATTACGAGCAACTCCTGCTGCTGTTCGCCCTGTGGGAAACGCGCAACGGCAGCTCGACCAAGATCGAGAACCAGATGAGCGCCGAGCTCGTCGCCGCCTCGGCCGCCCTCATCCCGCGGCTCGCCGAAAAGTACGGCCGCGAGCCGGTGGCCGCGGCCATCCGTCCGGTCGCGGGTTCCGACGACCACGGCGGCCTCGACGTGGGCGGCACTTTCACCCAGGTCACTCTGAACGCAGGCGAGACCGACCCGTTCGCCGCGCTGCTGCGCCGCAAGGCGGCCTTGCGCGGCACCCAGGGCTCGACCGCCAAGACCGCCCACACCGCCATCAGCCTCCTGTTCCGCGGCGGCGACAGCGACTCGCGCAACTGGCTGTCGCGCACGCTGCTGCGCCGCGGCATGCGCTCGAGCATTCCCTGGACCGTGCTCGAGGGGCAGCGCAGCCGGCAGCTGGCCGGGCGCTTCGTGAGCCTGGCGATCGACCCTCCCTGGCGTCGCGAGGGAGCGCTGCGCAAAGCAGCCGCCAGCGGCGCCGCCGAAGTCATTCGCAGCGGCGCCCTCGTGGGCGGCGGCTTGCACCACGAACGCCTCGCCGCGATCGCCGAGACCACCTGGGAGCGCACCGTGCGCGACTGCTTCAAAGAGCTGCGCGGCAAGGGCTTCGGCAAGGACTCGCTCGAAGCGTGGAAGACGCTCGGCCAGGCCCAGACGCTGATCGCCCCGTACATGCTCGCTGCGACCTCGCTGGCGCGGCAGCGCATCCACGCCCGCGACGTGCACCACGAGCTGTCCGAGGCTGGGCTGCTCGACCCCTGGCCCATGCCGCCCGAGCCTCACGTGGCCATGTTCACCGACACGATCGAAGAGATCAACGGGGTCGCGGCCGTGCTCCAGCCGCTGGTCGCCTTCGCCGCCAACGAAGGCTGGCCGTTCACCATGATCTCGTGCGGCGACGAGCGCGTCAGCAAGCCCACCCACGAGGTCTTCCCGGCGCTCGACCGCTTCCGATTCGACGTCTACGAGGAGTTCCCCCTGTTCGTGCCGCCCGTGCTGGAGCTCCTGCACTGGTGCGAAGACAACAACGTCGACGTCATCCACGCCGCCACCCCCGGTCCTCTGGGCATGGTCGCGGCGCTGCTGGCGCGCACCCTCGGCCTGCCGCTGGTCGCCTCGTACCACACCGACCTGCCGCGTCTGGGCTATTTCCTGACCTCCGACCACATCGTGCGCGAGGCCCTGTGGACCTACGTGCGCGGCTTCTACAACCAGGCCGAGATCGTGTTCTGCCCCTCGCGCGCGGTGCAGGACGACCTCACCCAGCACGGCGTGCGAGTGCGCTTCGAGAACTTAGACCAGGCCATCGACAGCACGCGCTTCACCCCGGGGCGGCGCAACGACGAGGTGCGCCGCGTGCTCGGCGGCGGCAAGAAGGTGATCCTCTGGGTGGGACGCATGTCGCCCGAGAAGGGGCTCGACTTTCTGGCGCTCGCCTACAACCGGCTGCGTCGCGAGCGCGACGACGTGCAGCTCGTGCTGGTGGGCGACGGGCCGTACCGCGAGCAGCTCGCCGGCCTGCTGCCCGGCGCCTCGTTCCTGGGGTATCGCACCGGCGACGAGCTCGCCACGATCTACGCCTCGGCTGACGTCTTCGTGTTTCCGGGGCGCGCCGAGACGTTCGGCCAGGTGCTCCTCGAAGCGGCGGCGTCGGGACTGCCGGCGGTCGTGACCGCGGGCATCGGCGTCGACGAGAACGTGGCGGCCGACGTGACCGCCCTGGTCGTGCCCCCCGGCGACGCCGGCGGCTTCGTCGCCGGCCTCACCCGCCTGCTCGACGACGAAGCGCTGCGCCATACCATGGGCGTCGCCGCCCGCGAGCGGGCCCTGCAGCGCAGCTGGCCGGCGACCTTCGCGCACATGCGCGAGGTCTATCGCGCCATGCCGACCGTTTAAGGCCCGCGGGCGGCGGTCGACGCCAGTGGCGAGTCCTCAAGCAGCGAGCCGGCTCGACCTCTTTCTGCTCGCCCACCACGACGACGAGGTGTTCTGCGCCGGCCACCTGCGCTGGGCGCTCGCCGGCGGCGGCCGCGTGCACCTGCTCTGGGCGACCGCCGGCGGCCTGGCGCCCGCCCGGCGCCGCGTGGCCGAAGGAGTCCGCGTGCTCGAGACGCTCGGCCTGCCCGGCCACGCGGGCAGCGACCTTCACCTTGCCGACCAGCACGCCGTAGAGCACGTCGCCGCCATCGCGGCCGCCGTGGCGCTGATCGTCGACGGCGCATCGCCGCCCGATGCGTCCGCGAGCGACGCGGCCCGTGACGAGGTGGGCGCCGCCAGGCCGACCGGCGAGGATGCGCAAGCCGCCGGGGCGACCGGCGAGGGTGCGCAAGCCGCATCGACGACCGTCTACGTGCCGGCCTACGAAGGCGGCCACCCCGACCACGACGCGGTCAATCTCGCCGCGGCGCGCGCGGCGGCGTCGCGGCCCGGTCTGCGCGTGGTCGAGTTCCCGCTGTATCGGCGCGGGCCGTTCGGCTTGACCGTGGCGTCGCCCCTGCCGCCGGCGGCCACCGCGCGCGAGCCCCTGTCAACGCTGCCCTTAGACGAAGGTGACCTGGCCCTGCGCAGCCTGCTCGCGCGCGCCAACGCAAGCCAGCTCGCGCCCTCGTTGCTGCCCCTGCTCAGCGTGGCGCGACTGGCGGGAAGGGGGCGGGCCGAACCGGCCCGCCCCCTTCCCGCCCACGACTACACGCGGCCGCCCCACCCGGGCCGCCTGCTCTACGAGCTCTACACGCCGTGGCGCTTTGCCCGCTGGAGCGCCGCGGCGGCCGCGAGCAGCGTCTCTCCCGCGCTCTGAGGGCCCGGGGCCCTCGGGCAGTGAAGGCGGCGGCGGTGTCGATGGCGAGGCGGCAGACGGCGAGAGTCGCGAGGCGGCAGACGGCGAGAGTCGCAAGGCGGTAGCTTGCGAGCGCGTCGGTCGCAACGCACGCGTGAGCGCCCGACGGCGCCCAGGTCCGAGGGCTCAGGGGCGGGGAACGAACCCCATGCGGTCGCGCACCTTATGCATGGTGCGCTCGGCGATAGCCGTGGCGCGCTCGGCGCCGTCGCGCAGCACGTCGAGGGTGAAGCCCTTGTCGGCGCTGAGCTCTTTCATGCGCCGCTGGAAGGGTGTCAGGGCGTCGACCACGACCTCGGCCAGGTCTTTCTTGAACTGGGCGTAGCCCTGGCCGTCGTAGCGGGCCACGACAGCGTCGACGGTCTCGCCGGCCAGCATGCTGTAGATGGTCAGCAGGTTGGTGAGCGCCGGCTTGTCGGGCCCCGGGCGCACTTCGGCGCCCGAGTCGGTGACGGAGCGCTTGATCTTGCGGCGGATGTCGTCGGGCGAGTCGGTCAGGGCGATGAAATTGTAGGCCGAGTCGGCGCTCTTGCTCATCTTCTTGGCGGGGTCGTCGAGGCCCATGACGCGCGCGCCCTCGGTACGGATGATCGGTTCGGGAACGACGAAGGTCTTGCCGAAGGCGTTGTTGAAGCGCTCGGCTAAGTCGCGGGTGAGCTCGACGTGCTGCTTCTGGTCTTCGCCGACCGGCACGGCGTCGGCGCGGTAAAGCAGGATGTCGGCCGCCATGAGCACGGGGTAGTCGAAGATGCCGACGCCGATGCTTTCGGCTTCGCCGCCGCGGGTCTTGTCTTTGAACTGGGTCATGCGGTTGAGCTCGCCCACGTAGGCCAGCGTGTTGAGGATCCAGGCGAGCTCGGAGTGCTGCGGCACGTGCGACTGCACGATGACGATTGACCTGTGCGGATCGACGCCGGCCGCCAGGAACATGTTGATCGTGTCGATGGTGTTGCGCTTGAGGTCGGCCTTGGCCTGGCGCATGGTGATGGCGTGCAGGTCGACGGCGCAGTAGACGCAGTCGTGCGTCTCCTGCATGGCGACGAAGTTGCGGATGGCCCCCAGGTAGTTGCCCAGGTGCAGCGCGCCGGTCGGCTGGATGCCGCTGAAGACGCGCGGCCGGCGTGCCGGCGCGGCGGCTTCAGACCCTGACTGGGGCGCGGCGCCGGCCGCCGGGCCGGGGCCCGCCTGCGGTGCGGCGCTGTGCGTGTCTGAGTCGGTCGCCATGGTGCTGGATTCTAGCACGCAACGTGGGGGCGGCTTCACGCACCCGTGCTCGCCGCTTGACAGCGCCGCCGGCAAGCGCTTACCGTACTTTGTACGCCTTACTTTGTACTGTGAGCGAAAGGTTCGACGTGTCGGACGATCCGCACAGCGTTCCCGAGACCGGCGCCCCGGCGGGCGCCGACGAGGCCGCCCCGACCGCGGAACGCCGCGCCCTCACCCGCGAGCGCGTCGTCGAGCTCGCCCTGGCGATCATCGACCGCGAGGGGCTGGGCGCCCTCAACATGCGCCGCCTGGCCGCCGACGCCGGCGTGAAGCCGATGAGCCTCTACCACCACTTCCCCAGCAAGGAGGCGATCCTCGACGGCGTGGCCGAGGCGATCGCGGCGGTGGCGGTGGGCCTGCCGCCCAGCGAAGCCGACTGGCGGACCAAGGTCCGCTTTCTGTTCACCGGGCTACACCACCTGGTCCAGGCGCACCCCCGGGCGCTGCCGCTCATCTCGACGGGCGTGATCCGCACGCCCAGCGGCAGGCGCTGGATGGAGGCCCTGATGCGCGCCCTGCTTGAGGCCGGCTTTACGCCCGAGGGCGCGGCCGCCGTCTACCACGCCGTTGGCGCCTACACCCTCGGCCTGGGCTACGCCGGCCTGCTGGCCCTCGATGTGCCGGCCGGCGCCATCGTCGGCCAGCTCGTGGGCCACTGGGCCGACTACCCCAACCTCATGCGGGTCGGGCTGCGCCTGACCGACTGGGACCGCCCCGGCGAGTTCGAAGCCGGGCTCGACGTCCTGCTCGAGCGCTTCGCGCGCGAGCTCGCCGCGGAGTGACGGCGGGCGGGGGCCGGGCGGCTGTGCCGCCCGGCCCCCGCCCGCCCCTCCGCCCCGACCAAGGAGATGCCGTGAAGGTCAAGATGATCCTGCCGCGCAAGACAGCGAGCGACAGCCCCTTCTGGCGGCCGATCAAGTACTCGCTGTTCCCGCCCCTCGGCCTCGCCCAGCTCGCCGGTTACCTCGACGCCGGCGACGACGTCGAGATCTGCGACGAGCACGTCGAAGAGGTGAGCTTCGACGACGAACCCGACCTCGTGGTGATCGAGGCGTACATCACCTCGGCGGCGCGCGCCTACGACATCGCCGGCCGCTACCGTGACCGGGGCGTGCACGTGTGCCTCGGCGGACTGCACCCGACGACCTCGCCCTACGAAGCCGTGCAGTACGCCGACACCGTGTTCCTGGGCCCCGGCGAAGACACCTGGCCGCGCTTTCTGGCCGACTTCCGCGCCGGCCGGCCGGGACGCATCTACCGGTCGCACGAGCGCACCCTCGAGGGCGTGCCGGCGCCGCGACGCGACCTCGTCAAGCGGCAGCTCTACCTGGTACCCAACTCGCTCGTCGTATCGCGCGGCTGTCCCCACCTGTGCGACTTCTGCTACAAGGAGTCGTTCTTTGCCGGCGGGCGTTCGTTCTACCTGCAGCCGCTCGACGATGCGCTCGCCCAGATCGAGGGACTACCCGGCCGCCACCTCTACTTCCTCGACGACAACCTCTTCGGCAGTCCGCAGTACGCCGCCGCGCTCTTTGCCGCCATGCGCGGCATGAAGCGCGTGTGGCAGGCGGCGGCCACCGTGCAAACCGTGCTGCAGCCGGGCCTGCTCGAGCAGGCCGTGGCGGCCGGTTGCCGCAGCCTCTTCATCGGCTTTGAGACGCTGAGCGACGACAACCTGCGCTCCCAGCGCAAGCTGCAAAACCTCGATCGCGCCGCCGCGGGCGGCAGCTCGCGAGCGCTCTACGAAGCCGCGATCCGCCGCCTGCGCGAGCTGGGCGTCATGGTCAACGCGAGCTTCGTCTTCGGCATGGACGATGACGACTCGTCGGTCTTCTCGCGCACCGCTGACTGGGCGGTGCGGCAAGGCATCCACACGGCCACGTTCCACATTCTGACGCCTTACCCCGGCACTGCGCTGCACCGCCGGCTGAGCGTCGAGGGTCGCATACTGCACGACCAGTGGGACCTGTACGACACGCGCCACGCCGTCTTTCGCCCCGCACGCATGACGACGGCGCAGCTCGAGGCAGGCTACCAGCGTGCCTACCGCGAGTTCTACGGGTGGCCGGCGATCGTGCGCTCGGCCTGGGCCGAAGAGGCGAACGGCGCGCGCCTGCGCCACCTCGCCTACACTGCCGGCTGGAAGAAGATGGAGCCGCTCTGGGACCTCGCCATACGCCACGGCCGGGTCCAGCGGCTGCTGCCGCTGCTCGAGGCGCTGCTCGCCGGGCCGCAGAGCGGCGGGCGGCTGGAGGGCAGGCGGCTGGAGGGCAGGCGGCAATCCGCTCCCCCGGCCGGCGGTGAAGACGCACCGCTCCGGCTGCCGCGCAGCGGCACGGCCTAAGTGCTGCCCGGCTGGGTGATCTGGCCCTGGGCCGCGCTTGGGGCCGTACTGGTGTGGCGGCGCGGGGTGGCGGGCGCCACCCCGCGCGATGCGCTCGCGGCCAGGGTCGCGCTCGTGCTCTACCTGGGCTGGCTTGCCGGAGAGACGTTCTTCGCGCTGCCGGTGACCGCGGCGGCCCGGCAGGCCGGCGCGGCGGCTGCCCCTGGCGGCGGCTGGCACGCCGACCTGGTGCCGCTGCGCTCGATCGGCCACCTACTCGGCTTGGGCTGGCGTTGGCCGGCCGTCCGCCTTCTGGCAGGCAACGTGCTGGTGTTCGCGCCCTTCGGGCTGGCCGTGCCCGCGGCGTGGCGAGCGCTGGCTACCTGGCGGCGTATGTTCCTCGCGGGGCTGTGTCTGAGCGTGACGATAGAGCTGGGCCAGCTCGCCATGTCGGTGCTCGTGGGGTACTCGTACCGCGTGACCGAGGTCGACGACGTGATCTTGAACGTGACCGGCGTGCTGCTCGGGTACGCGCTGTGGTCGGCGCTAGGCGGGCGCAGTGGGGCGCCTGCGCCTACTCGGCGTCGATCTCTTCGTCGGTAGCGCCCGATTCGGAGACCACCATGCGAGCGATCGCGCTGACCACGTCGCCTTCGCGCATGTTCATGACGCGCACGCCGGTGGCGGTGCGCCCCTGGCGGCTGACGTCGGCGGCGGCCATGCGAATCATGACGCCCTCGCGGCTTTGCAGCATGAGCTCGTGGTTGTCGCGCACCATGCGCACGCCGACCAGATAGCCCTTGCGGTCGGTGAGCTTGATGGCGATCACGCCCTGCCCGCCGCGGCCCTGCACGCGCCAGTCCATGATGGGCGTGCGCTTGCCGTAGCCGTTGTCGGTGACCAGGAAGAGGTCGGAGTCGTCGCGAGCGATGTCCATGCTGATGAGCTCGTCGCCCTTGCGCAGCCGCATGCCGCGCACACCCGAGGTGTTGCGACCGGTGGGGCGCACGTCGCTTTCGTGGAAGCGGATGCCCTGGCCGAGACGGCTCACCATGAGCAGGTCGTCGTCGCCCGTGGTGTTGCGCACGGCGATGAGCTCGTCGTCGTCGCGGATGTCGATGGCGATGATGCCGTCGGACTTGAGCGGCGTGTTGTACGAACCGAACAGGGTCTTCTTGACGATGCCCTTGCGCGTGCAGAACATGAGGAACTTGCCTTCGGCGACGTCGAAGTTGCGCGTGTTGATGACGGCGCAGACGCGCTCGTCCTGGCGCAGCGGCAGCAGGTTGGAGAGGTGCTTGCCGCGGGCGTTGCGGCCGGCCTCGGGGAGCTCGTGGACCTTGAGCCGGTAGACCTTGCCGACGCTCGTGAAGAACAGCAGGAAGTGATGGGTGCTCGTGATGAAGAGGTGCTCGACCTCGTCTTCTTCTTTGAGGTCCATGCCGGCGATGCCCACGCCGCCGCGCTTTTGCTGGCGGTAGGTGGCGGTCGGCAGGCGCTTGACGTAACCGGTCTTGGTGACCGTGATCGACCATCTGTTGCTCGGCGATCAGGTCTTCGATGTCGAGGTCGCCTTCGTCGGGCACGATCTCGGTGCGGCGGTCGTCGTTGTAGAGGCGCTTGAGCTCGCCCAGCTCGGTCTTGATGACGCCGTAGATGGCGTCTTCGTCGCCGAGCAGCTCGCGCAGCTCTTTGATGCGCGCCAGCAGGCCGCGGTGCTCTTCTTTGACCTTGTCGCGCTCGAGGCTGGTGAGTTTTTGCAGGCGCAGGTCGAGGATGGCCTGGGCCTGGGCCTGCGTGAGCTCGAAGGTGTCCATGAGGGCGGCGCGGGCGGTCTCGACGTCGGCCGCGTGGCGGATGATGGCGATGACCTGGTCGAGGTTATCGAGGGCGACCAGCAGGCCTTCGAGGATGTGGGCGCGAGTCTCGGCCTTGTCGAGCTCGAACTTGGTGCGCCGGATCACGACCTCTTTTTGGAAGGCGATGTAGGCCTTGAGCATCTCGGGCAGTGTGAGCGTGCGCGGCACGCCGCCGACCAGGGCGATGTTGATGACGCCGAAGGTGGTCTGCATCTGGGTGTGCTTGTAGAGCTTGTTGAGCACCACCTTGGCGTTGGCGTCGCGCTTGAGCTCGATGACCATGCGCATGCCAGTAGCGGTCGGACTCGTCGCGCAGGTCGGAGATCTCGGAGATCTTCTTGGCCTTGCACGAGGTCGACGATGTTCTCGATGAGGGCGGCCCGGTTGACCTGGTACGGAATCTCGGTGACGACGATCGCGGTGCGGTTGCCCTTGATCTGCTCGGTGTGGGCCTTGGCGCGCACGCGGATGCGGCCGCGGCCGGTGCGGTAGGCCTCTTTGATGCCGGCCGTGCCGAGGATGATGCCGCCCGTCGGAAAGTCGGGGCCCTTGATGTGGTTCATGAGGTCGTCGGCCGTGGCTTCGGGGTTGTCGATGAGGGTGGACGATGGCGTCGACGACCTCGCCGAGGTTGTGCGGCGGGATGTTGGTCGCCATGCCGACGGCGATGCCGCTGGAGCCGTTGACCAGAGGTTGGGCAGCGGCTCGGCAGCACGGTGGGCTCGCGCCGGCGTCTCGTCGTAGTTGGGCGTGAAGTCGACGGTGTTGGCGTCGATGTCGCGCAGCATCTCCTCGGCGATGCGGCTGAAGCGGCCTCGGTGTATCGCATGGCGGCCGGAGGGTCGCCGTCGACCGAGCCGAAGTTGCCCTGGCCGTCGACCAGCGTGTAGCGCATGTTGAAGTCCTGGGCCATGCGCACCAGGGTGGGGTAGATGACCGACTCGCCGTGGGGGTGGTAGTTACCCGAGGTGTCGCCGGCGATCTTGGCGCACTTGCGGTGCTGCTTGTTGGGCGCCAGGCCGAGGTCGTTCATGGCCACAAGGATGCGGCGCTGCGACGGGCTTCAGGCCGTCGCGGACGTCGGGCAGCGCGCGGTCGATGATCACGCTCATCGCGTAGTCGATGTACGACGAGCGCATCTCGTCTTCGAGCTGCGATGGGCTCGATCTTGCCCTCGAGTGTCTGCATGTTCGCTCAGACATCGAGGAACCGCACTTCTTTGGCGTTCTTCTCGATGAACTGCGCGGCGCGGCTCGACCTTGTCGCCCATGAGCATGGTGAAGACTCGTCGGCCGCCTGGGCGTCTTCCATGGACACCAGCTGCAGCGTGCGCGCTCATGGGGTCCATGGTGGTCTCCCAGAGCTGATCGGGGTTCATTTCGCCGAGGCCCTTGAAGCGCTGCACTGGATGCCCTCCTTGGCCAGTTCGACGATCTGCACGCGCAGCGTCCTCGTAGCTCTGCGCGCTTCGGACTTGCGATTGCCGAGGCGCAGCGTGAAGGGCGGCCGTGCCGACCATCTCGCGCACGCGTTCGTGCACGTCGCTTGCAGGCTGTGGAACTCGCGCCGCTGACGATGGCGGCGAACGGGTATGCCGCAGGTTGGCGGCCAGGCCGCTCTCGCCGTTCGACCAGGCGCGTGTCGGCGATCTGCGTCGCTCGTCGTCGATGGCGAGCACGCTGATCACGTAGCGCTTGTCGATGTCGGACTCGCAGGGCTTCGACCAGCGCGGCGAAGGTGGGGACGTCGGCCTCGATCGTGCGGGCCGTTCTTGAGCCAGTCGACGAGCTCGCCGCCGAACTGGCTCTTGAGCTTCTTGACCCAGCCTTCGTACTCGCTGAACGGCCTTGAGGAAGCGCTGGTAGCGGGCGTCGGAGAAGTTGAAGCCGGCTGTCGGTGTTCGTCGACCCCGATCTGCTCGAGCCGGCCGCGCAGCAGGATGTCTTCGAGCTGGCTCTCCTTGTCGATGTAGGTCTCCTGCTTGCCCTGCTTGAGCCGGTAGAGCGGCGGCTGCGCGATGTAGATGTAGCCGGCGTCGACGAGCTGCGCATCTGGCGGAAGAGGAACGTGAGGAGCAGCGTGCGGATGTGCGAGCCGTCGACGTCGGCGTCGGTCATGATGATGATCTTGTGGTAGCGCGCCTTGGTTGAGGTCGAACTCGTCGCCGATGCCGGTGCCGATGGCGCGTGATCATGGTGCGGATCTCGTCGTTTGGCGAGCATCTTGTCGATGCGCGCCTTTTCGACGTTGATGATCTTGCCGCGCAGCGGCAGGATCGCCTGGAAGCTGCGGTCGCGGCCCTGCTTGGCCGAGCCGCCGGCCGAGTCGCCCTCGACGAGGTAGAGCTCGGAGAGCTGCGGGTCGCGCGTCGAGCAGTCGGCGAGCTTGCCGGGCAGGCTGCGCCGTCGAGGGCGCCCTTGCGCCGCGTGAGGTCGCGCGCCTTGCGCGCCGCCTCGCGGGCGCGCGCCGCGTTGACCGCCTTGTCGACGATGCGGCGCGCCGTCGGCGGAGTGCTCCTCGAGGAACTCGGCGAGCTTCTCGTTGACCGTGGTCTCGACGAGAGCCTGCGGACCTCGGAGTTGCCGAGCTTGGTCTTGGTCTGGCCCTCGAACTGCGGGTTCGTGAGCTTGACCGAGACGATCGCCGTCAGGCCCTCGCGCACGTCGTCGCCGGTGAGGTTCTCGTCTTTCTCCTTGAGGAGGTCGTTCTGCCGGGCGTAGTCGTTGATGGTGCGCGTCAGCGCCGCGCGGAAGCCGGAGAGGTGCGTGCCGCCCTCGTGGTGTTGATGTTGTTGGCGAAGGTGAAGATGGTCTCGTTGTACGTCGGTTCTACTGCAGCGCGACCTCGACCTGGCCGTCGTCCGTCTCGTTCTCGAAGTAGATGACGGTGCGGTGGACGGCGTCCTTGTTCGCGGTTGATGTACGTCGACGAATTCGACGATGCCGCCCTCGTAGTGGAAGACGGTGCCTCTCGCCCTCGGCGCGCTCGTCGATCGAGCTCGATGCGCAGGCCCTTGTTGAGGAAGGCGGTCTCGCGCAGGCGCTGGGCCAGCACGCGGAAGTCGTAGACGACGCCCTCTTCGAAGATCTCCGGGTCGGGCTTGAACGACACCTTGGTGCCGGTGGGAGCGTCTTTGGCGAGCTTCTCGCGCCTTATCGAGCGGCGCCATGGGCTCGCCGCGCTCGAAGCGCTGATGTCCAGTGGTAGCCCTCGCGGTAGACCTCGACCTCGAGCCACTCGGACAGCGCGTTGACCACCGAGACGCCGACGCCGTGCAGGCCGCCGGAGACCTTGTAGCCCTTGCCGCCGAACTTGCCGCCGGCGTGCAGCACGGTCAGCACGACCTCGGCGGCCGACTTGTTGTACTGCGGCATGATGCCCACCGGGATGCCGCGGCCGTTGTCGAGCACGGTCACCGAGTTGTCGGGGTGGATCGTGACGTTGATGCTGGTGGCAGTAGCCGGCGAGCGCCTCGTCGACCGAGTTGTCGACGACCTCGTAGACCAGGTGGTGGAGGCCCCGCGGCCCGGTGGAGCCGATGTACATGCCGGGACGCTTGCGGACCGGGCTCGAGGCCCTCGAGGACTGTGATGTCTTGCGCGTCGTAGCGCTGCTTGCTACTCACTACACCTCACCTGAGGCAGGGTAAACCGGCGACACTACTCAGGGTGAGAAGGCCGGGGGTCGGGACACCACGAATTATACCATCCATCGACCTCGACGTGAAGCTAAAAGGCCCAGTTAATTGCCGCAAATTGCGCTTTTTTGCGAGCACCGACGGTGACAAACCGGAGGCCGTCGCCGCGACCGCCCGCGAAGAGGTGTGGGCGGTGGCGCTCTGGACCGCGATCGGACGTATGCGAGCCTCCTTGGGACGCGCTTGCGGCGCGCCCGCGGGCGCGCCGACCACGCTCCACTCCTTCGCCGCCGGGGCCCAGACTCCTGTCGCCTGAGCACCCCGGCGGGCGTCGGCGGAGGGCGTCACTCGTCGTCGGGCTCAGGGTCGCGGTGCGGGCGCCCGACGACGAAGCGCAGGCTCTGCACCGGCGTGGTGGGATCGTCGGCGCGCAGCCGCTCGAGGATGACCGGTGTGAGGTAGGTGAGCTCGTTGGCCCAGGTCGAAGACTCGCACTCCACGGTGAGCAGGCCGCGCGCCAGGCGCCGCGGCCGGGTGACGGCCACCACGTCGGCGCCGGCCGCCCGCGCCCACCCCTGGTAGGCGCGGCCCTCATCGCTGCCGGCCACGCGGCTGAGCGCGGCGTTCAGGATGTCGCCCAGGCGGGAGAACTCAGCCATCGCGTCGCTCGTCGCCGGCGTCGGCAGCGCTCGGGGCGGCCGCGTCGTCGGCGTCGGCGTTGTCGGCCGGAGCGTTGTTGCCGGCATCGTCGTCCGCGCCGCCGGAGGTGGTCTCATCGAGGGCGGGTCCTTCGGGGCCGATGTCGATCACCCGGGCGCGGGCGAGCTCGTCGGCGGCGAAGTAGAGGCGGTTGGTCGTCGTGATGATCGCCTGGCCGCCCGCCGTGAGGGTGGAGACGAGCAGCCGGCGCCGGGCGTCGTCGAGCTCGCTCATGACATCGTCGAGCAGCAGGGCGCCAAGGTCGCCGGTCACGTCGGCGGCCACGGCGCGCTCGGCCAGCAGCAGGGCGAGCACCGCGGCGCGCTGCTCGCCCTGCGAGCCGAAGAGCCGCAGGTCGCGGGGCGCGCCGCCGGAGACGCCTTCGCCGGACGTTGTTACCGCGTCTTCGGCGAACCGCAGGTCGTCGCGATGGGGACCAAAGCCGGAGACCGCCCGCGAGATCTCGCCCGGGCGGCGCGCTCGCAAGGCGGCCATGAAGGCTCCTTCGAGGGGGTCGACGGGCGATGCGACGGCGGCGGCCGGGCCGCTTGCCGCCTCAGGCCCGCGGGCCCCGCTGGGGTCGGCGCTCACCACGGGATCGACGGCGCTCACGGCCGGACTGGCGGCGGTCGGGCCGGGGCCGGCGAGCTCGTCGAGCTGCGAGACGAGGTTGAGTGAGAACAGGCCGCCGTCGGGCGCCAGCGCGGCGGCGAAGTCACGGTAGCTCGCCGACAGGCGGGCGACGACGGCGCGGCGGCGTTCCTCGAAGCCGAGCGCCACCCTGGCGAGCTGACGGTCCCAGGCGTCGAGCGAGTCGCCGGGAGCGCCTTCGCGTACCCGCCACAGGTGGGCGTTGCGCTGCTTGAGCACGACGTTCAGGTCGCGCAGCCCCGCCTCATAGGCGGGATCGATGGCGGCCGCGAAGGCGTCGAGGTGCGCCCGGCGCCGCGCCGGGCTGCCTTTGACCAGCAAGAGGCTCTCGGGCACGAAGATGAAGACCGAGCCCTGGCGGCGCAGGTCGTCGAGCGACGTGGCTTCGACTCCGTCGACACGCACCTGCTTGGCCTGGCCGGGCGCGTAAGCGACGGTGAAGCTGTGGGCCTCGGCGCCGGCCCGGCGGTGGACCGTGGCCTCGGCGCGCGCGAAACCCGCGCCCCAGCGCACCGCCTTGTCGTCTTTGGTGGTGCGCGGCGAGCTCGCGCGCAACGCGAAGTAGGCGCCTTCGAGGAGGTTCGTCTTGCCGCTCGCGTTGCGCCCTACGATGATGTTAAGCCCAGGGGCGAACTCGACCGCGGCGTCGTGGTAGCTGCGGAAGTTGACGAGCCTCAGGCGGGCGACGAACACACGCGATACTCCGATTCGCCTATCGCGACGACGTCGGGCGGCGCGACGTTGTGCCCGCGGCGGAGCTCGACGTCCCCATTCACGCGCACTTCACCGTTTTGGATGAACAGCTTGGCCTCGCCGCCGGTCGACACCGCGCCGGCCAGCTTGAGGAACGCCCCCAGCGGCAGGGGCCCTTTGACGGGAATGTCGATCAGCTGCTCAGGCGGATAGGCATGATGAGGTAGACGAACGATTCGTCGGCGCCCGTCACCAGCCCAGGCCGCAGCGGATTGATGAACTTGAGCGTGGCCGTGTCGCCACCGACGCCCTCGAGGCCGTCGATGAGGAACAGCGGGTTGAAGCCGATCTCGAAGGCCTCGCCGCTGAACGGCGCGTCGAGCTCTTCTTCGGCCTGGCCGACGTCTTGCGTGACGGCCCGGATGGTGAGCTTGCCCTCGCTGAACTGCAGGCGCAGCGGCGTGTTCTTCTGGGCCAGCAGGCTGACGCGCCTGGTGACCGCGAGCAGCGCGACACGATCGAGCTCGATGGCGTGGTCGAAGCTGTCGGGCAGTAATTGGCGATAGTTGGGGAACTGACCGTCGATCAGGCGCGTTGCGATCCACACGTCGCCGACCGCGAAGAGCGCCTGGTTTCTCGGTGACGACGAGGCGCAGCTCGCCGCCGTCGATGGTCGACGCCAGACGCTGCACCTCGGAGAGCGCCTTGACCGGCACGATGGCTTGATATCGTCGGTGGGGCCGCCTTCGAGCGGCGTCTCTTTGACGCTCAGCCGGTAGCTGTCGGTGGCCACCATCTTGAGCTTGCCGGCGCAGATCGTGCACGAGCACGCCGGTCAGGCATGGGCCGCGTCTCGTCGCGAGACGCGGCGCGGCCGACCTTGTCGAGCGTCTCGACGAACGGCGCGATGCCGATAGTGAACGCTTCGCTCATGTCGAACGACGAGGTCGGCGGGAAGTCGCTCGCCACCCAGGAGTTGAGACTGAAGGTCGCCTTGCCGGCGAAGTTCTTGACCACCCCGTCGCCGGCTTCGACGCGCACCTCGCCGGCGGCCATGTTCTTGACCACGTCGGTGAACAGGCGGGCGGGCACCACGGCCTCGCCCTCGGTCTCGACGTTGGTGGCGATGCTCGCCTTGATCGAGAGCTCCATATCGGTGGAGTACAGCTCGAGCCGGCCGTCGCGGGCCTGCAGCAGGATGCCCGAGAGCACCGGCAGCGCGCTGCGCGTGGACACGCCGCGAGCCAGGATGCTGAGTTTCTCGACGAGCGTCGTGCGATCACAGGCGAATCTCATTCCGGCTCCTTACTGTCTCTCTTTAGTTAAGAGATACCTTCGTGTTCGTCATAAGTGGTGTGGACAGTGTGGGAAACCGACTGTCTACCTGCACCTGCGGTGAAGCGGGGCTTGTGGCGACGGCGTGGAGAGCGTGTGGATAAGGTCTCCGTTGTCACCACAGGCCGCTCCGCAGGCGGCAAGCATACCGGGTTTGCCTATGATTCGCGACATTCTCCACCGGCTTCACGGACCGTTCGTCAACAGTCTTTCAGCGAGGGTCGCGCGCGGCGCCGTCAAACCGCCGCAAACAGGCGGGTCAGCGGCTCTGCAGGCGCGTGGTGATGACCTGGATCAGGTCGTGCAATTGGCGGTCGTGGCCATCCTGCATGAGGCGGTCGATCTTGTTGACGGCGTAGACGACCGTGCTGTGGTCGCGGCCGCCGAAACGCGTGCCGATCAGCGGCAGCGAGGCCTCGGTGAGCTCGCGGCAGAGGTACATCGCGATGTGCCGTGGGTAGGCGACGTCGGCGGTGCGCTTGTCGCCGCGCAGGTCGCTCACGTGGCAGCCGAACTGGCGGGCGACCTCGCTCTGCACCGCCTCGATGGTGATGGGCTGGGAGTAGCTCGGCGGCAAGATGTCTTTGAGCGCCTCGCGGGCGACTTCGACGGTGACCTCGCTGCGCGTGATCGAGGCGTAGCTCACGACCCGCCGCAGGGCGCCGACCAGCTCGCGGATGTTGGTCGACACGCGGCTCGCGATGTAGTCGAGCACCTCGGGCTCGCCGATCTTGAAGGCGTCGACCTTGACCTGGCGGCGCAGGATGGCGATGCGCGTCTCGACGTCGGGCCGGCCGATGTCGACGACGACGCCCTGGCCAAAGCGCGAGCGCAGGCGGTCGTCGAGCTCTTCGAGCTCGCGCGGCTGCCGGTCGGAGGTCAGCACGATCTGGCGGTCGGCTTCGTAGAGGGCGTTGAACGTGTGGAAGAACTCGACCTGCGTGCCTTGCTTGCCGGCCAGGAACTGCACGTCGTCGATGAGCAGGACGTCGTTGGTGCGGTACTGCTGCTTGAACCCCTCGATGCGGCCCTTCTCGCTGACCCCGCTGATGAAGTCGTCGATGAAGCGCTCGCAGGTGACGTATTTCACGCGCCGCCCGGGGTCGGTGACCAGCACCTGGTGGGCGATCGCCTGGATGAGGTGGGTCTTGCCCAAGCCGGTGTCGGCGTAGATGAAGACGGGGTTGTAGGCCGACCCGGGCGCTTCGGCGACGCTGCGCGCGACCGCCGTGGCGTATTCGTTGTGCGGCCCCACGACCCACTGCTCGAACTCGTAGCGCGGGTTGAGGCCAACGGCATCGGCCGTGGCGCTGTCGGGGTCGCCCGCTGGGCTCGCGCCTGCCGGGCTCGCGCCCGCAGCGCCTGCGCCTGCCGTCGCTTCGGTGACCGCCGCTGCGTCGCCGGCGCCCTCGCGCTCGTTGCCGCCCGTCGCCAGGCCGGCGGCGCGCTCATCGACCACCAGGCGCACCTCGATGTCGGCCGCCATGACGGCGCGCAGCGCCTCGCGCAGCAGATCGCCGAAGCGCGACTCGACCCAGTCGCGGGCGAACTCGTTGGGCAGGCCCACGACGAAGGTGCCGTCGTCGAGGCCCACCGGCACTGTGCGCTCGAACCACAGGCGGAACGTGGCGTCGTTGACGCGCCCGCGGATCTGGTCGCGGGCTTCGTTCCAGATGAGTGTCAGTTGTTCGTCGATGCCGCCTCACGCCTTACGCCGTCTGGCGCCGCACGCCCCCGCGCCGCGCCCCGTGGGAGGAATGCGACGACTCCTCTCGAGCTACGGGCAGCCGGAGGTCAGAAGAGCGATTCGAGGAGGCCCATGCCCTCCACGGTGAGAGAGCGCTTGCCGTCGCCGCGCGAGTGTACCAAGCCCATCTCTTCCAGTAAATGGAGCTCCCGATAGGCGGTCGCGGGGGCCACGCCAAGCTCTTTGGCCAGGACGCTGGGCCCGGCCACATTGAGCTCCATGAGCAGCACGAGGATCTTCTTCTGGCGCGTGGTGAGCTTGGGCGCCGCCGGCGCCGCGGGCGTCGTCGCGACCTCAAGGGTGGGCTGCTGCGGCATGTTGATGGTGACGACCGCGCCGCCGCCCAGGTTGTCCTCGACGGTGATGGCGCCGCGCAGGAAGCCGAGCGACTCGCGGGCGATCGGCAGGCCCGACCCGACGCCGCGGATGAAGCGCCGCTGCTCGGTGGTCGCCGTCGTGAAGCCGGGCAGGAAGGCGCGCTCCTTGTCGTCGACGCCGGGGCCGTGGTCGGAGATGCGCACGACCCGGCCTCCGTCGAGGATGGTGATGACGACGTCGCGGAAGTAAGCGTGGATGAGGTTCTCGATGAGCTCGTTGATCACCGTGAACGGCACGTTGCCGCCCTGCTCGCGGCAGGAGTGGTAGGTCTTTTCGGCGAGCGCGGCGATCAGCCCGGGGACGTCGCGCTCCTCGACGCTCACGACGCGCGGCGGGCTCGTGAGGGTGTCGTAGATGGCGATCCGCGGGGCGCCCGGTCCCAGGGCGCGCTTGCCGGCGGCGCGCCGGGCGGCATCGCGGCCGGTGGCGGCGCGCCGGGGAGCGCCGCGGTTGCCGCGGGGGCGCTCGGCGCTGCGCTTGCCGGCGGCGCGCTCGGGCCTGGCCGGACCGCCTCGGCGGGCACTGTTTCGGCCACGGCCGGCGCGGCGCCCGAAGGCGGCGGATCGTGAGCGAGCAGCCTGTCGAGGAATGACTCCATGGGGGGAGCGAGTATACCAGAGAGCCCCACCCCGGCGGGCCGCCCTGAAAAGCGTATTTGCAGCCAAGAGACGGCCTTTGTCCACAGGGTTTTCGACAACTGTGGAATGTCTGCGGCGGCAGCGCCCCCGGCGAGCGCAAATTCGGGCATTTGTGGAAAAGGTGCTTTCAGGGACGCTTGTCGCTGGCCCGTACTCCGTCACCCTCGTGGTCGGTCGACCCGTCGTTCCCCACTCCCCGTTGCCAACGGCGACTACACGAAGAATCCCAGCACAACGACCATTTTGGCAGTCGAGTAGCTGCCCCGCCGGTTGTCAAGGGAACTCGTCGCCGCCAAGGGCTTGTGCACCCTCGTTCGAGCCTGTGAGCGCGACAAAAGGAAGTTATCCACATGTTCCACAGGGCGCTCTCAGGGGCGGCCCGGGGCGTTGAAACGCGTGACGGCCTCATTGTGGGGCCCCGGCGACGTCACCGGGGCCCCCACCGGGGTATAGTGAACGAGTCCTGCGGAGCTCCTGGACGAGGGGCTGAGAGGGCGCTTCCTAGCGCCGACGCGCAGAACCTGACCACCCACCGAGGGTGGCGGCGTCCAGATAAGACGCTGCTGGGTAATGCCAGCGAAGGGAGAGCACTCGTGTCGAGACATGCACAGACCCCACCACGTCGTTCCCAGGCCGGCGACGGGCGTGGCGCGCAGGGCGCCGCCGGCGCCACGCTCGCGCACCGCGCCAACGCCAACCCGGCCCACTGGAGCACGGCCGCTATCGCCGAGATGGCCATCGCCGTAGCGCTGGCCGCCGCGCTCGGCCTGGTCAAGCTCTTCGTCATGCCGCAGGGCGGGTCGGTGAGCCTCGAGATGCTGCCGATCCTCTTCATCGCGGTGCGCCGCGGCCTCGTGCCCGCCCTCACCGTGGGCGTCGTCTACGGCTGCCTGCAGCTGCTGCTGCCGGGCGCGTTCCTGGTGCAGCCCGTCCAGGTGCTGCTCGACTATCCGCTGGCTTTCGCCGCGCTCGGCCTCGCCGGCCTCGTGCCGGTGCCGGCTTCGCCCGTGCGCCTTGCCTGGACCGAGGTCCGCCGCGCTCCGGGGCGGGTCGTGCCCTTCGTGGTCGCGCTCAGCGGCGCGGTCGCTCTGGGCGTGAGCGCGCGCTTCGTCTGCCATTTCCTGTCGGGCATCATCTTCTTCGGCCAATACGCGCCCGCCGGTCAGGCCGTCTGGGTGTACTCGCTGACCTACAACCTGCTCTACCTGGTGCCCGAGGCGGTCATCACGGTCGTCCTGCTGTCGTTCCTCGTCGTCGCGTACGACGAGGCCGGCGCCGCCCGCGGGGGTCGCAGCCTGCCGTGACCACCGTCATCTGTCTCAACGGCCAGTACGAAGACGAGGTCTGGTACCTGCGCCAGGTCGACGCGGCGCAGGCGGTCGTGGCCGCCGACGGCGGCCACGCGTTCCTGCGCCGCCACGGCCGCTGGCCGGCGCTGCTGATCGGCGATTTCGACTCGCTCGACGCGCGCCTCGTGACCGAGGCGCGCGTCGCGGGGGTCGAGGTCGTGACTCACCCCACGCACAAAGACGAGACCGACGCCGAGCTCGCCGTCGCCCAGGCCGAGGCGCGGTTCGCCGGCGACGTCGTGCTGCTCGGCGCCCTCGGCGGCGCCCTCGACCACGTGCTCGGGCACCTCGCCATCTTGCGCGGCGCGGCCAGCCGCGGCCGGGCCGCGCGCATCGCTGCGCCGGGCCTGTCGGCCACCGTGCTGCAGGGGCCCATCACGGCGCGCCTTGGCGCTCCGGTGGGGGCCCGGGTCTCGCTCGTCGCCCTCTCGTCCGACGTCGTGCTCACCCTGCGCGGCCTCGAGTACGAGCTCACCGGCGAGCCGCTGCCGGCGAGTGTCTGCCGCGGCCTGAGCAACCGGGTGGCCGCGCCCGGCGCGCGTATAGCGCTCGTGAGCGGTCAGCTGCTGGCGCTCGTCACCGACGGCGCCGAGACGTTCGCCACCAGGCCGTTCGCCGCCGGGCAGCCCACAGATGAAGGACCGACTCCGAGCGACGACGGCGCGTGACGCCGGTCGCCGAGCCCGGCATCGCCGACCGCGACGCAGGGCCGGACGCTGTCGCGGCGGCCCGCACGGCCGCCATCACGAGCTTCATCGTGCGCCGCGGCTGGCTCGTGTGGGCGCCGGTGATCTTCATCGTGTCGGTCGTGCCGGTGGCCTGGGTGTTCGGCGCGACGCCGCGCGCCACGTGGTCGCTGTGGGGCGAGCTCGGTCACTTCTTCGAGTTCGGCCTGTTCGCCGCGCTGGTCGCCCTGTCGCGCGAGCGCGCGGGCGGCCTGAGGGCCGCCCTGCTGGCCGGCGGCGCGGCGGCCGTCGCCTACGGCGCCGCGATCGAACTGCTGCAGTGGCCCATCCCCTATCGCTCGTGCGATCCGCGCGACTTCGCGGTCGACGTGCTCGGCGCCGCCTGTGCCTGTGCGGTAGTCTGGCGGCTGCGCGGCCGCGCCGCCGCAGGCGGGTGCGACGCACGCGCCGAGCGTTCGTGAGACCAGAGAGCACGACCACTACTCGTACCGAGGAGGCGCACGCGGTGATCACTTTAAGCGAAGCAGTCGACCTGGTGCTCGCCGCCGTGCGGCCGCTGCCCGTCGAGCGCGTGCCGCTGCTCGAGGCGCTGGGACGCGCCGTCGCCGCCGACATCGTCTCGCCGGAAGCGGTGCCATCCTTCGACAACTCGGCCATGGACGGCTTCGCCGTGCGCGGCGCCGACCTGGACGCGGCCCAGGGCGCGGGTCTGGCCATCGTCGCCGAGATCCCCGCGGGCAGCGTGGCCGGCGTGCCGCTCCGGGCCGGCGAAGCGGCCCGCATCATGACCGGAGCGCCGTTGCCGGACGGCGCCGACACGGTCGTCCAGGTCGAGCACGTCGAGGAGCGCGAGGGCAGGGTCTTCGTGCGCAAAGCGCCGGCTGTGGGCCGCAACGTGCGCTACGCCGGCGAAGACGTGCGCGTCGGCGACGTCGTACTGTCCCGGGGGGCGCCGCTCGGACCCGCCGAGCTCGGACTGCTTGCCTCGATCGGCGTCGAAGAGCTCACGGTCGCGCGCCGCCCCCGCGTCGCCGTGCTGGCGACCGGCAGCGAGCTCGTACCGCTCGGCCGGCCGCTCGGACCCGGGCAGATCCGCAACTCCAACTCGTTCGCCGCCTGGGGCCAGGTCCTCGCGGCGGGCGGCGAGCCGGTGCTGCTCGGCATCGCCGCCGACGATCCCGCCGAGACCCGCCGGCTGATCTCGCGGGCCTTAGACGAAGACGTCGTCATCACCTCGGGCGGGGTCTCGGTCGGCGACTACGACTTCGTCAAGCAGGTCGAAGCCGAGCTCGGCGTCGAGAGCCGCTTCTGGGGCGTCGCCATCAAACCGGGCAAGCCGGCCGCCTTCGGCGTGCGCGAGGGACGCCTCGTCTTCGGCGCGCCGGGCAACCCGGTAGCCGCCATGGTCACCTTCGAGCTCTACATCCGTCCGGCGCTGCTTGCCCTGCAAGGCCGCCGCGACATCTGGAGGCCGTGGCTCACGGTCGCCGCCGCCGAACCCGTGAAGGCCACCAGGGACCGGGTCGAGGTGCGGCGCTGTCTGCTGGCTCGCGACGAGGCCGGCGCCTGGCGCTTCACGACCACCGGGCCGCAGGGCTCGGGATCCTGCGCTCGATGGTGCAGGCCGACGGCCTGGTCTTCGTGCCCTCGGCCCACGCCGGCGGCCGGGTCGGCGACCCCTACCTCGTCATGGTGCTCGAGGGCTCGCGGCCGGAGCGGCCGCCGTTTCCCTCGTAGGCGCCCGCTAGTTGAGCGTGAAGCCGGCGGCGGTCGCCCAGACGACCAGCCGGTGGCTGGCGCTGTAGGGCGGCGTGCAGGTGGTCAGCACCAGGCCGTAGCCGCGGTCGTAGAGCACGCCCACGTCCGAGGGCAGCACCGTCGTGATCTTGGCGACCACGTACCTGAAGCGACCGTAGGGCGTGTCGACCACGATGCGGTCGCCGCGGCGCAGCACGTTCAGGCCGTAGAACGGGGCGCTGTAGGTGGTCCGGTGGCCGGCGACGGCGAAGGGCTCGCCGGCGCCGGGCAGGGGCGTGATGCCGTAGTGCACCGGACCGCCGCGCAGGTACGACGCGTCACTGGCGGGCCAGAGGCTGCGCGCGCCGGTGCTGCCCTGCACCACGATGCGATTGAACTTGAGGCGCGGGATGACGAGGTGGCCGATCGGCTCGCCGGGCTTGAGGCCGCGCGCGAACAGGGCGGCGAGGCGGCGCGCCTTCATGGCCGGCGTGAGCAGGTTCGCCAGGGTCGAGCGGCGCTGCGCGCCCGCCGCGAACGCCGCGCTGGCGCGCCGGTAGTCGGCGCTCAAGGAGCGCTGCTGGTAGTGCGTGTAGGCGGCCGACCAGAAGGGGAAGGCGATCGTGAGCCCGCCGACGATCAGCAGCAGGTTGGCCGCGCGCCGGCCCAGACGCTGCCGTTTCGAGCGCTCGTGCATGCCTTCATCGTAGGCAGGTGGGGCCCCCGCGGCAACAGTCGGCCCCAGCCGCTGTGGTAAGGTGGGCGAGCCGCCCGAGGGGGGACGCATGAGGTCTTGCAGCGACGTCCACAACTATCTCCTCGAGCAGGGCGTGGCGCACGAGATAGTCCATCTGCCCGCCCTGTCGGGCACCGCGCGCCGTGCCGCCGGGCTGCTTGGCGTCTCGCGGCGCGAGGTCGTCAAGTCCCAACTGTTCGAGACCGACGGCGGTCCGGTGGTGTGCCTTGTGCCGGGCGATGCCCACGTCGATCGCGCCCGTTTGACCGCCGCGTTCGGTTGCCACCACGCGACCCCGGCCGCGGCGGCCCAGGTGGTGGCGCTCACCGGATACCGCCCCGGGGCCCTGCCGCCGTGCGGCCTGGCGGCCGACCTGCCGATCGTGGCCGATCCGCGCATTCTCGAGCTGCCCGTGGTCTACTGCGGGGGCGGCACGACGGCCACCATGCTCAAGATCCGTAGCGCCGACCTGCTCGCCGTGCTCGGCGCCAGGGTTGCAGCCATCGCCGTCTGAAAGCGACAATGGGGCGATCCTCGCGCGCCGGCCAGCGTCCGGCCGCCACGCCGCTGCAGGCGGCGGCAGGCCGACACCGGCACCAGCAAAAGACGACCGAGAGAGGTACGCGAGTGCGACAGCCGGACCCCCAGGCGACGGGACGTCTCGAAGTCCTTTCCGCCAGCGACCTCGAACGCCTAGACGAAGCGGCCCTGCAGGTACTGGCGACCATCGGCATCGCCGTGCCTTCACTCGCCGCCCGGGCGGCGCTGATCGCCGCCGGCGCGCACGCTGACGGCCAGGTCGTGCGCATCCCCGCCGACGTGGTGCGCCACCTCGTCTCCCTTGCGTCAGAGCGCCTGACGCTGGGCGCGCGCGCCAACCGCACGCTCGTCACCGGCGACGGCTCGCTGCTCACGACCGACGGCTGCCCCACCGACATCTACGACCTCGACAGTGGCCAGAAGCGGCCTACGATGGCGGCCGACGTGGTCGCCATCACGCGCATCGTCGACGCCCTCGACGAGGTCGACTTCTGCTGGACGACCGTGAGTGCGCAGGACCGGCCCGTCGAGCGCCGCGGCCTCTATGAGATCTACGACGTGCTGGCCAACACCGGCAAGCACGTGCAGACAGTGACGATCGTCGACAAGACGCAGGCCCGCGTGGCCGTCGAGATGGCGCGCGCCATCGCCGGCGGCGACTCAGCCGTGCGGCGCGCTCCGCCGATCTCGGCGCTGCTGGGCACGATCACGCCGCTGGGCCACGACGAGGGCACCCTCGACGCCGGCCTGGCCTTTGCCGAGGCCGGCGTGCCCATCGGCTTCGTGACCATGCCGCAGGGCGGCTCGACCACGCCGCTCACCATGGCCGGCTCCCTGACCGTGGGCATCGCCGAGGCGCTTTCGGGCGTCTGCGCCATTCAGGCCGCGATCCCCGGCGCCCCCGTGTTCATCTGCTTCATCCCGAGCGTCATGGACCTGCGCACCGGCGACTTCTCGGGGGGCGCCCCCGAAGACACCCTCATGGGCGCGGCCGTAGGCAACGTCGGGGCCTTCTACGGGCTGCCAACGCAGTGCGGCGTCAACGCCTCTGCGGCCAAGCAGTCGGACTGGCAGGCGGTGATCGACGACGTCACCACGACCTACCTGTCCATGCTCGCCGGCGTCGACATGATCACTGGCGTGGGGATGGTGGCCGGCGGGCGCATCTTCTCGTTCGAAGAGCTCATGCTGGGGACCGAGGTGACGGCCGCCGCGCGGGCGGCCGCCCGCGCGGGGGCCACGACCGGCGCCGGCGCCGGCCCCGGCGACGCGGCGCGCCGCGTCGCCGAGCGGCTCTGCGGCGCCGACGGCGCCGCGAACGACGCGCGCCAGGCGGCGCGCCAGGCGGCGCGCGATACGCTCGCGCACCACGTGCCGCCCACGCTCGCCCCCGACCTCGACGCCGAGCTGCGACGCCTGGTGGCCGGCTGAGATGGCCGGGTACCGGCCACGCCGCGCCGCCGCCGCGGTCGCGGCGCTCGTAGTCCTGCTGGCCGCAGCGGGCCTGCTCGCCGCCTGCGGTCACAAGAGCGCCACGTCGAACCAGACCCCGGTCCAGCGCTTCACCGCCATCCTCGGCCACCGGCCTACCGGCCTGGCCGCCACGATCGCCGCTCGCGGCACGCTGGTGGTCGGCGAAGACCCCGAGTTCGCGCCCCAGAGCACGGTCGACAGCGCCGGCACGTGGAGCGGTTTCGACGTCGACGTGGCGCGCGAGGTCGCCTCGGTCCTGGGCCTCAAAGTGGTCGAGATCCACGAGCTCGACTGGGCGCGCGTGCCGGCGGCCCTCAAGGCCGACAGCTACGACGTGGCCATCAGTTCCATGACGACCGACCCGAAGCCGTCGCACAAGCTCGCCTTCGCCAGGCCCTACGCCTACTCGATCGCCCAGGTCGCGGTGCCCGCCGGCGGGCCCACCATCACGTCGCTCTCCCAGCTCAGCGGCAAGACGATCGGCGCCAGCGCCTCGACCACCTTCCAGCGCTTCCTCGAAGCGGCGAGCGGCGTGAGCGTCGCGCTCTACGGCAGCGACGCCGACGCGCTGACCGACGTCGGCAGCGGCCGCCTTGCCGGCGACCTCACAGCCGACACGACGATCAAGAGCGAGCAGGCGGGCGGCGCCCACATCGCGGTCTCGAGCACCGGCTTCTTCTACCAGCCTCAGGCCTTCGCCACCCGCCAGGGCGAGAGCGACCTGGTCACCGTGCTGAACGCCGCCGTCAAGGCGATGCGCGTCAACGGTTCGCTCGCCGCCCTGTCGCGCAAGTGGTACGACGGCCTGAACGTGAGCGCGGCGCCGGCCGCCGCGGTGCCGTCCTTCAGCGCCGCGCTCGCCATGCTGAAGGCCGGCACCTACCCGGCGCAGTAAGCGCCCCGGGCGAGCCTTGACGACGAGGATCGACCCCATCAGTCTGCTCCGTCGCTGGGACGTGCTGGCGCCCGGCGAGCTCGATCGCCTGCGCGAAGCCGTCTTTACCGTGCTCGCCGAGACCGGCGTGCGGTTCCCCTTGCCCGCGGCGCTCGACATCCTGGCGGCCCACGGCGCCGCCGTCGACCGGCCGCGCGAGATCGCCCGCCTGCCGCGAGCCCTGGTCGAGACCGCCCTGGCGGCGGCGCCGTCCACCTTCGCCCTCTGCGGGCGCGACCCGGCCTGCGACCTGCCCCTGGACGGGCGCCACAGCTATCTGTCGAACGACGCCAGCGGCGTCTTTGTGATCGACCCGGCGAGCGGGCAGCGCCGCGCGTCGACCCTGGCCGACGTGGCCGCCTCGGCGCGCTTTTGCGACGCCCTGCCCGAGGTCGCCTTCGCCTGGGGGCCGATCGTCGCCGCCGGCGACGCGCCGCCCGGCTCGCGCCCCCTGCACGAAGCCGCCGCCGTCTTTGCCAACACCACCAAGCACTTCCAGGCCGTCACCTGCGTCGGCGAGCGCCCCACGCGCCTGCTCGTCGAGATGGCCGCGGCCCTCTGCGGCGGCGCCGCAGAGCTGCGCCGCCGGCCCCTCCTCAGCCTGATCGCCTGCCCGGTCGACCCGCTCGGCAACGACGCGGTGAGCCTCGAGGCCGGCCTCGTCTGCGCCGCGGCCGGGGTGCCCTGCGGCTTTTTGTCGCTCACCCTGGGCTGCGGCACGGCGCCCGCCTCGCTGGCCGGCAACCTCGTGGTCAACGCCGCCACCGTGCTCGCCGACCTCGTGCTGCTGCAGCTGGCGAGCCCCGGCGCGCCGGTCTTCTTTGCCGGCGCGCCCAGCGTCATGGACCTGCGCACCGGCGGCTACACGGGCGGCGGCCCCGAAGACGACGTCCTGGCCGCCGCCGCCACGCAGCTCGGCCACTCGTTCGGCCTGCCCGTCAACATGGGCGCCATGGCCACCGGCGCCCGCGAGCCCGGCTGGCAGGCGGCGGTCGACGACGCCCTCTCGACGGCCACGGCGACGCTCGCCGGCGCCGACATGCTGAGCGGCTGCGGCCTGCTCGACGGCTCGCGCACGCTGTCGTATGAGCACCTCGTCATGGAGCTCGAGGTCTACCGCATGGTGCGGCGCATGGCCGGGGGCATCGTCGTCGACGACGAGACGCTCGCCGTCGACGTCATAGCCAGCGTCGGCCACGGCGGCACCTACCTGGCCGACGACCACACGCGCCGCCACGCCGGCGAGCTCTTCCGGCCGACCGTGTGGGACCGCTCGCCCTACGACGCCTGGGACGCGGCCGGGCGCCCCGGCGCGCGCGAGACGGCCGCCGCGATCGCCGCCGGCATCCTTGCCGACCACCACCCCGCCCCGCTTGCCCCCGACCTCGCGGCCGAGCTTTGCGCCATCGTGGCGCGCGCCGACGCGGAGCTGTAGTGACTGGCCGGAATGGTCAGGCGCAGCGGGGTGTTTCTGCCGTGCGTGCCCCCGGCGGCGGCTTGCCGGGCGGACGCCGTTTGATACACTCCGACTGTGGTAGCCGCCTCCATCAGCACGATCTGCAGGGCCGCCGGACTCTAATCCGGCCCGCCGCCGCGCGCCCCGCGGCGGCCGATACTCGCATCCGACCGTCCACTTAGTTTCTGAACCTGCGAGGTTGCTGCCCTTGGCTTCACGGATCAACCCCATCGCCCCCCGCCTTCACTGGGACGTGCTTTCGAGCAGCGACCTCGAGCGCATCCACGAAGCGACGCTCGACATCCTCGAGAACGTCGGCATCCGTTTTCCGTCGGCCAGGGCGCTCGACATCCTCGAGCGCAACGGCTGCACGGTCGACCGCTCGAGCGAGGTCGCCAGGCTGCCCCGCAACGTGGTCATCGAGGCCGTCGGCCGGGTGCCCGAGC
>CAVWDG010000013.1:0-137181 GCA_963753695.1 uncultured Actinomycetes bacterium | reverse complement strand
GCCCCCGATACGCTCGACGGTGCTCCGCCGCCGTCGGCCGCGGGCTGAGCCCGGCTACAGGCCGCGCCAGAGGGGGAGCCCCGTCTCGGCATCGTAGGCGCGTTCGAGCGACGGTCCGCGGAGCTCGTTGACGACGAGCTCGCAGGCGAACACGACGCAACCCGGAGCCGCGTGGCCGCCGAAGGCGCGGCCCTGGTCGTCGGCGAGCGTCAGGTGCACGTGGGCGGCCGGCGCGCCGTCGCGCCGCGAGAGGTTGCCGGTCAGGGCCGTGATCTTGAGCGGCCCGCTCAGGTCGAATTCGTGGTAGCTCTTGCCCTCCTGGTCGTAGTAGGCGAGCCGGGCGCGGCGCAGGGCGCCGAGGCCCTGCAGCGCGGCCGTCTCTACACCGTGCAGCTCGCCCAGGGCGACGATCTCGTCGAGCAGGTCGGCCCCGTGCGTCAGGCGGGCTACGATGGCTCTTCCGTGCGCGAACTCCATGCCGCTCATGTGCTGCTCCTCTCGTGTGGTGGACTACGTATCGCCTCAGCGGGCTTCTCGTAGGCATCATTTCTCACGACAGCCACTACCGTGTGGGACATGGGACCTTCATGCGCTGGACCGCTCGGCCGAACAAGTGCGTTCGGCGCGTCCCGTCACATCCACGCAACGGCTCGGGAGAGGACCGCATGACCGCGTGGCATCCGCGCGCGTCGGTGACGCCGCGTATCTTACTACTGAGCGATTCTCCCGCCGACGCTGACGCCGTCGTCGCGGCCTTCGCGAGGGCCGGGCACGCCGCGAGCTGCCTGCGCGTCGCCACGCGGCGGGGCCTGACCGAGACTCTTCGCGAAGGCGCCTGCGACGCCGTGGTGGTCGACTGCGGCCTGCGGCGCCTCGAGGCGAGCTCCTCGTCGCCGACGGAGACCGTGACGGTACCTCCGCCGAGATCTGGCGCGCGCTGAGGGAGAAGGTCAACGTCACCCGCGAGTTGCACATGCAGGCCGCCGACGGCCGGCAGCTCACGGTCGAATGGCGTGCGGCCCCCGTGTCCACCGACAGCGGCGAGTTCGACCACGCCGTCGGCGTCGGCATCGACGTCACCGAGCGCCGCCGCGCCGAAGATGCCCTGCGCGAGAGCGAGGCGCGGTTCCGCCTGCTGTTCGACGCGGCCCCGCTGCCGTACCAGTCACTCGACGAAGACGGCGCGCTCGTCGCCGTGAACGACGCCTGGCTTGCGACCTTCGGCTACCGTCGCGCCGACGTGCTGGCCGGGCCTTCTCCGAGCTCCTGGCGTCCGCCTCTGGGCCGCGGGCGGAGAGCGCGCTCGAGCGCCTCAAGGCGCGCGGTCACCTGCGCGCCCAGTTCGAGATGGTGCGCGCCGACGGCGCGACCATTTCGGTGGCCTTCGACGGCCGCGTCGCCCGCGATGTTGCCGGGGGGGTTCCGTCAGACGCACTGCATCCTGGTCGACGTGACCGAGCGGCAGCGCGCCGTCGAGGCCTTGCAGCGCAGCGACGAACGAGTACCGCACGCTCTCGCGCACGGCATCGTCGTGGGTCTGGACCGGGGCGCTCGATGGTGCCCGCTCGAGCCCCTCACAGCTTTCTCGACTCCACCGGGATGACCGCCGCGGCCGCGGCCGGTCCGGGCTGGCTCGAGGCCGTCCACCCGGAGGATCCGCGAGTCACCGACGGCTCTCTGGGACAGGGCCGTGAGCCGCTCCGCGGACGTGAAGTACGAATACCGGCTGCGGCGCAGCGACGGGGCGTACGAGTGGTTCTCGGTGCACGGCTCACCGGTGCTCGACGACCAGGGGCGCCTGGTCGAGTACGTGGGCACCAGCGTGAACGTGCACGAGCGCAACCTCGCCATCGAAGCCCTGCGCGAGTCGGCGCAGCGCCACAAAGCGTTGTTCGAGCAGGCTCCGGTGGGCGTCTTCGTGTACGACAGTGGTCTGCGAATCACCGAACGCAACGCGGAGCTTGCCCGCATGATGCGCGTGCCGGCGGCGCGCCTGGTCGGCGACGACCTGCGAGCCGTCGCCGGCGTCGAGGTCGTGGCGGCGCTCGAAGCCGCCATGGCCGGCGAACCGACGAGCTACGAAGGCGCGTTCCACGTCGCCGGCGAGGGCGCCTCGCTGATGGTCACCCTGCACGCCTCGCCGCTGCGCTCGGCCGACGGCGCCGTGAGCGGCGGCATGGGCGTGGTCGCCGACGTCACCGAGCGCCATCGCTTTCTCGACCGCATCGACCGCCTCGCCTTCACCGACCTGGTCACGGGCCTGCCCAACCGCGCGGCGTTCGACTGCCGCCTGCAAGAGGCCATCACGCTGTCCAACATGGACTGTCACAAAGTCGCGCTCCTGGTGCTCAACATCGACCGTTTCAGGCATATCTACGACACGATCGGCGGGCGCGCCTCGGACCGCCTGCTGAGCGCCGTCGGGGCCCGCCCTGGACAGGCTGGTCGACACGAGCGGCACCGTCGCCAGGGGCGGCGGCGACGAGTTCCTCGTGCTGCTGCCCAACGTCGCCGGACCCGACGACATCGTGGCCGTGAGCGAGCGCGTCGTGGCGGGCTTTCGCAACGCCGTCAACGTCGACGGCGAGCCGATCTACGTGCAGTTCACGTGGGTGTCGCGATCTGTCCCGACGACGCCGACGAGCCCGACGTGCTGCTGCGCAACGCCGCCCTGGCCATGCGCCGCGCCAAGCGCGACGGCGGCGGCGTGTGGCGGCTCTACGACGTCGCCATGGACGCGCGGCTCTCGGAACGTCTCGTGCTGGAGAGCGAGCTGCACCGCGCGCTCGACGACGGCGAGCTCGAAGTCCACTATCAGGCGCTGGTCCGCGGCTCCCGAGCGAAGGTGGTCGGCCTCGAGGCGCTGGTGCGCTGGCGCCACCCGCGCCGCGGGCTTCTGTCGGCCCGGCCCAGTTCATCCCCGTGGCGGAGAAGATGGGCTCGCTCGTCCGCCCATGGGCGCGTGGGTGCTCGCAGCCAGCCTGTCGCCAGGTCAAAGCCTGGATTGACGCCGGCATCGCCCTGAGCTGCGGCTCTCGGTCAACGTCTCCAGGCTCCAGCTGGGCGACGACCAGCTCGAGAGGACCATGTCCGGCGGGCGCTCGAGGAGAGCGCGCCTCGCGGCCGAGCGGCCTCGAGCTCGAGCTCACGGAGAGCGGCCGTCATGGCCGATGCCTGGGCAAGCCGACGACCTCCTCGCGCGGCGCGAGCTGAAGGGGCTCGGCGTGCACATTGCCATCGACGACTTCGGCACGGGGTACTCGTCGCTCTCCCTGCTGAGCTCGCTGCCCATCAACACCGTGAAGATCGACAGGTCGTTCGTGGCCGGCATGCTGCGCCATGACCGCGACATGACGATCGCGACCTCGGTCATCGCCCTCGGCCACCGCCTCGGCCTGAACGTGGTGGCCGAAGGCGTGGAGACGCGCGAGCAGTTCGCCGTGCTGCGCGAGCACGGCTGCGACGAGATGCAGGGCTACCTGTTCGCCCGGCCTCACAGCGCGCACGAGTGCGGGCCGCTGCTGCGCCGCCGCACGCTGCTCGCCTGACGCCAGGGCTAGCCGCCCGGCGGCGCCGTCGTTCGCTGTAGAATCAGCGTCATGAACGACGCCGCGGTCAAAGACCGCCTCATCCTCATCGACGGCTCCAGCCTGGCCTACCGGGCGTACTTCGCCCTGCCCGAAGGCATCGCCACGCGCGACGGCTTTCCGACCAACGCGATCTACGGTCTCGCCCAGATGCTCCTCAAGCTGGTCAGCGAGTTCGAGCCGGCGGCGATCGCCGTCGCCTGGGACGCCCGCGAGAAGACCTTTCGCCACGACGAGTTCGACGGCTACAAGGCGCAGCGCCCGCCCATGCCCGACCCGCTCTCGCGACAGTGGCCGCACCTGCCGGGCCTCATGACGCCTTCGGCATCCCCAACCTGGTCAAGCCGGGCTACGAGGCCGACGACATCCTCGGCACGCTGGCCGAAGAGGCCAAGCGCCAGGGCCGGGGTTCGCTCGTGGTCACCGGCGACCGCGACGCGATGCAGATCGTCGACGACGACATCTGGGTGGTGACCACCGGGCGCGGGTGACCGACGTGAAGATCTACACGCCGGCCGGCGTGGTCGAGCGCTTCGGCGTCACGCCGGCGCAGATCCCCGACTACATCGGCCTCAAGGGCGACACCTCCGACAACATCCCGGGCATCCCCGGCGTGGGCGAGAAGACGGCGGCCGCCCTGGTGCAGCAGTTCGGCACGGTCGAGAACCTCTACGAGCACCTGGCCGAGGTGGGCTCCGACAAGCGCCGCGCCCTGCTGGCCGAGCACGAAGCGGCTGCTCGCCTGTCCAAGAGGCTCGCCTGCATGGTGCTCGACGTGCCGCTCGACGAGGACATCGTGAAGATGGTCGCGCACACCGGCTACACGCTGCCCGCCCGCGAGGTCGAGGAGTTCTTCAAGCGCTTCGAGTTCACGAGCCTCGTGCGCCGCGTGCGCGACATGGCGCGTCCGGCCGCCGCGGCCCCTGAGCCCGCCGGCGCGGCGCTCGCCACGGTCTTTCCCGAGGTGCGCCTGGCCGACGGCCCCGACGCCCTCGCAGCGGTGCTCGAGCGCGGCGACGCGGCGCTCGGCGTGGTCGCGGCGGGCGAGGGCGACGGCTGGATCGCCGCCGTCTACGACGGCGGCGACGCGGCCGTCGCCGCCCCGGTCGCCAGCGACGACGACTGGGCGCGCCTCTGGCGCCACGCCGCCCACGTCGTGGCGCACGACGCCAAAGCGCTGCCGGGCTTCGCCGCCGCGGCGGCCGACCCGGCCTTCGACACCGACATCGCCGGCTACCTGCTGGCTCCCGAGCGCCCCGAGGACGACCTCTTCAAGCTGGCGCGCGTCGATCACGAGTCCGTCGCCGAGGGCCCGCGCCACGAGGCGCTGGCCGCCACCCGGGCGGTGCTCACCTGGCGCCTTGCGGTCGAGCAGCGCCTGCGCCTCACCGAGCTCGGCGTCGAGACGCTCTACCGCACCGTCGAGCTGCCGCTGGTGCGCGTGCTGGCCGGTATGGAGGCCGTGGGCGTGGCCATCGACGTGCACCGCCTCGGCGAGATCACCGCGCGCCTGCGCGACCGCATCGACGAGGTCCGCGACGGCATCGTCGCGCTGGCCGGCGCCGATTTCACGATCGGCTCGCCGCAGCAGCTCGCCGAAGTCCTGTTCACGACGCTCGGCCTGCAACCGGTGCGCAAGGGCAAGACGGGCTACTCGACCGATGCCCGCGTGCTCAAGACGCTGCGCGACCAGCACGCCATCGTGCCGCTGATCGAGGAGTGGCGCGAGCTGACCAAGCTCGTCAACACCTACCTCGAGCCCCTGCCGGCGGCCATCGACCCGCACAGCGGCCGCCTGCACACCACGTTCAACCAGACCGTCGCGGCGACGGGACGCCTGTCGAGCTCCAACCCGAACCTGCAGAACATCCCCATCCGCACCGAGCTCGGCAGCCAGATCCGCGACTGCTTCATCGCCGCCGAAGGCATGCGCCTGGTGGTCGCCGACTACTCGCAGATCGAGCTGCGCCTCATGGCGTTCCTCGCCCAGGAGCCGGCCCTGATCGACGCCTACCGGCGTGGCGAAGACGTGCACCGCGTCACGGCCGCCGCGGTCGCCGGCATCCCGGTCGAGCAGGTCTCCAAGACCCAGCGCGAGCGCGCCAAGGCGACCAACTTCGGCATCATGTACGGCCTCTCGGCGTTCGGCCTGTCCGAGCAGGTCGACATGCCCTTGGAAGAGGCGCGCGCCTTCATCGACGCCTACTTCGCGAAGTACCCGCGGGTCAGCGTCTTTCGCGAGAAGGTCATCGCCGACGCCCTGCAGGAGGGCTACGTGACGACCGTCTTCGGGCGGCGCCGCGCCGTGCCCGAGCTGCGCAGCAACGTCTTTCGCGAGCGCTCGCTGGGCGAACGCCTGGCGGTCAACAGCGTGCTGCAGGGCAGCGCGGCCGACATCATCAAGGTCGCCATGCTGCGCGTCACGGCGGCCTTCTCCGCCCAGGGGCTGCGCAGCCGTCTCGTGCTGCAGATCCACGACGAGCTCGTCTTCGAGAGCCCCGACGACGAGCTCGCCGCGGTCGTGCCGCTGGTGCGCGAGGCGATGTGCGGCGCCTTCGCCATGGAGCCGCCGCTCGACGTTTCTATCGGCGTCGGCGACACCTGGCTGTCGGCCAAATAGCGCCGCGGCGCCTCGCCGCCGCCGGCCCGGCAGCGCCTCGGCGTCCCTCGCCTCAAGATCGGCGCAGGTGGTACAATCCCTAGGTTTGCGACCCTCACTTGCGGTCCTGCAGGGTCACAGGCTCATCTCCGTAAGCGACGGACCGCTGCACGCCGGAAAGGAAGGCAAGCGACCGATATGACCGAAAACACCCAAGAAGCCGCCCCCGTCCACATCTCCCCAGAGAACGCCCAGATCATCGCCGAGAGCGAGGGCTACCTCACCGAGGTCGACGGGCAGATCGTCCCCAACTACGATCTGACCATCAACATCTTCGGTGAGGGCGACATCGTCACCGGTACGGTGGTGCGCATCGACAAGGACGAAGTCCTGGTCGACATCGGCTACAAGTCCGAAGGCGTCATCCCCGTCAGCGAGCTCTCTATCCGCAAGTCGGTGAACACCTCCGAAGAGGTGCAGCTCGGCGAAGAGATCGACGCGCTCGTCATGCAGAAAGAAGACGCCGACGGGCGTCTGATCCTCTCCAAGAAACGGGCCCGGTTCGAGAAGGCCTGGAAGCGCATCGAAGAGGCGCACGAGAGCGGCGTGCCGGTGCAGGGTACGGTCATCGAAGTCGTCAAGGGCGGCCTGATCCTCGACCTCGGCGTGCGCGGCTTCTTGCCCGCCTCGCTGGTCGACATCCGCCGCGTGCAAGATCTTTCCGAGTATGTCGGCCAGGAGCTCTCCTGCCGCGTCATCGAGATGAACCGCAACCGCAACAACGTCGTGCTGTCGCGCCGCGCGGTGCTCGAAGAGGAGCGCAAAGAGGTCCGTCAGCAGATCATCGACGAGCTGAACGTCGGCGACATCGTCACCGGCACCATCTCGAACATCGTCGACTTCGGCGCCTTCGTCGACCTCGACGGCATCGACGGCCTGATCCACATCTCAGAGCTCTCGTGGACCCACATCAACCACCCCTCCGAGGTGCTGCAGGTCAACCAGGAGGTCAAGGTCAAGGTCCTCGACATCGACCGCGACCGCCAGCGCATCAGCCTGGGCCTCAAGCAGACCCAGGAAGACCCGTGGCAGAAGATCGTCGCCGAACACCGCATCGGCGACGTGGTGCAGGGCCGCGTCACCAAGATCGTGGCGTTCGGCGCCTTCGTCGAGATCTACGAGGGCATCGAAGGCCTCGTGCACATCTCGGAGCTCGCCAACCGTCACGTCGAGCGTCCCGACGAGGTCGTCTCCGTCAGCCAGCAGGTGCAGGTCAAGGTCATCGAGATCGACTCCGACCGCCGCCGCCTGAGCCTCTCTATCAAGCGCGTCGAAGGTCAGACGGTCGAGCCGCTGTACAAGCCCGTCTCCGACGACGATGAAGGCGACGACGCCTCTGCCGATGCAGACGCCGAAGTCGTCGACGCCGAGGCGACCGAGATCACCGACACCGACGCCGGCGAAGCGGTCGAGGGCGACAAAGCCGCCGCCGAGACCGATGAGAAGGCCGACGAAAAGGCCGCCGACGAGTCCGGCGACGACGCAACCGAGGCCGACGCCGACACGCCGACCCTTGGCCTCTCCGACGAGGTCTTCCCGGCCGGCGAGCGGGCGAGCGATGAAGCCAAGGCCGATGAAGCCAAGGCCGATGAAGCCAAGGCCGACGAAGCCAAGGCCGACGAAGCCAAGGCCGACGAAGCCAAGGCCGATGAGCCCGCGACCGATGAGACCAAGGCCGACGACGCACCCTCAGAGGCCTGAGGGTAGCGCCGCCGACCCCTGTGGGAGCGGCGGGCGTGCCGGACTACCGGCGCGCCCGCCGCTCCCGCGACCGACGGTAGGACGATTGACCACACATCGCATCCCTCGCCTGGGCGTGACCGGCGGCATCGGTTCGGGCAAATCCACAGCCACGGCCTTTCTGGCCGAGCTCGGCGCGGCCGTGGTCTCGGCCGATGAGCTGGTCCACCACCTCCTCGAAGAGCAGGCCATCATCAGCCGGGTCGAGCGCCACTTCGGCGGCGCCGTCCTCGAAGACGAACAGATCGTGCGGCCGGCGCTGGCCAACGTGGTCTTCAACGACGCCGGCGAGCTGGTCTGGCTTGAGAGCCTGCTGCACCCCCACGTGAAGCGCCTGATCGGCGACTGGGCGCGCGACCAGGAGTCGCGGCGGCCGCGGCCGCCTCTGCTGGTCGCCGAGGTGCCGCTGCTCTTCGAGAGCGACATGACCGACATCTTCGACTACGTCCTGCTCGTCACCGCGCCCGAGGCGGCGCGGCGCAAGCGGCTGTCGTCGAAGGTGACGGCCGACGAGTTCACGCGGCGCGCCGCCCGCCAGCAGCCCGAAGCCGAAAAGGCGACGCGCAGCGACTTTGTCGCCGAGAACGTGGGCGGCCGCGAACACCTCAAGCGCTACGTCGGCGAGGTCTACGCGACCATCCTCGCCGAGGGCGAGCGGCCCGACGCCTCGCCGCCGGACCGCTAGGAACATGCGGCGCGGCCTGCTGATCGGGGGCCTCGTGGTGGTCGCGCTGGCGCTCGCCTGGGGCGCGCTCTCGTTCACCAAGCCGGCCTGGTTCCTGCGCGGCGTGTACCCGCTGTCGCACGTCACCGCCATCCGCGCCGCGGCCCGCAAGAACGACCTCGACCCCGCGCTCGTGGCCGCCGTCATCTACCAGGAGAGCCGCTTTCGCGATCACGTCAGCTCGCACCAGGGCGCCGTCGGGCTCATGCAGGTCCTGCCTTCGACCGCTCGCGACATCGCTCGCACGACCGGGGGCACCGGCTTCGTGGAGAGCGACCTGACCGTCGCTCGCGTGAACATCCTCTACGGCTGTTACTACCTGCGCCAGCTCCTCGACCACTACCACGGCTCCAAGACGGCGGCCATCGCCGCCTACAACGCCGGCGAGAGCAACGTCGATGCGTGGCTCTCGACGAGCGGGGGCAAGCTAACCCCGCAGGTCATCCCGTTCAGCGAGACGCGCGAGTACGTGACGCGCGTGCTGGCCCTGCAGAAGCTCTATCGCCGGGCGTACGGCGCGCAGCTCGGAGCCGCGCCCGCCAGTTGACAATTGCGAACGTACGTTCGCTCTGCTACCATCCACGACTGATGACAGACACCTTTCAGGTCGAAGCCGACTACGTGCTCACGGGCGACCAGCCTCAGGCGGTCGAGAGCCTGGCCACCGGCGTGGCCCGTGGCGACCGCTACCAGACGTTGCTCGGCGTCACGGGCTCGGGCAAGACGTTCAGCATGGCCAACGTCATCGCCCGCACGCGCAAGCCGACCCTCGTGGTCGCCCACAACAAGACGCTCGCGGCGCAGCTCTGCAACGAGTTCCGCGAGTTCCTGCCGGGGAGCGCCGTCGAGTACTTCGTGAGCTACTACGACTATTACCAGCCCGAGGCCTACGTGCCGCAGGCCGACCTCTACATCGAGAAGGACTCGTCGATCAACGACGAGATCGACCGCCTGCGCCACGCCGCCACCAACGCCCTGCTCATGCGGCGCGACACCGTCATCGTGGCCAGCGTGAGCTGCATCTTCGGCCTGGGTTCGCCCGAAGACTACCTGCAGAGCGTCGTGCTGCTGCGCACCGGCGACCACGTCGACCGCGACGCCGTGCTGCGCAAGCTGGTCGACATCCAGTACCAACGCAACGACTACGAACCGACGCGCGGCAAGTTCCGCGTGCGGGGCGACTCGTTCGAGGTCTGGCCGGCCGACCAGGACACGCTGCTGCGCGTCGAGCTCTGGGGCGAGGAGATCGAAGCGATCACCCGCTACGACCCGGTGAGCGGCGAGGTCATCGACAAGCCGCAGTACGTCGCCATCTACCCGGCCACCCACTTCGTCACGAGCGGTCCGGCGGTCGAGCGGGCGCTGACCGAGATCCAGCGCGAGCTCGACGAGCGTTGCGCCTGGTTCGACGAGCACGACAAGGTGCTCGAGTCGCACCGCCTCCGCCAGCGCACGCACTACGACATGGAGATGCTGCGCGAGATGGGCTTCTGCAACGGCATCGAGAACTACTCGCGCATCCTGCTGGGCAAGCAGCCCGGGGCCACGCCCAACTGCCTGCTCGACTTCTTTCCCGACGACTACCTCGTGTTCATCGACGAGTCGCACATGACGGTGCCCCAGATCCACGGCATGTACGAAGGCGACCGCTCGCGCAAGCAGACGCTCGTCGACTACGGCTTCCGCCTGCCGAGTGCGCTCGACAACCGCCCGCTGCGCTTCGACGAGTTCATCGCCAAGGTGCCGCAGATCGTCTTCGTGAGCGCCACCCCCGGCCAGTTCGAGCTGCGCGAGAGCGTCAACATCGCCGAGCAGATCATCCGCCCGACGGGGCTGATCGACCCGGTCGTCGAGGTGCGTCCCACGGCCGGCCAGATCGACGACCTCATGAACGAGGCGCGCCGCCGCATTGAGCGCGACGAGCGCGTGCTTATCACCACGCTCACCAAGCGCATGTCTGAAGACCTCACCGACTTCCTCGTCGAGAACGGCTTTCGGGTGCGCTACCTGCACAGCGAGATCGACACGCTGCAGCGCCTCGAGATCGTGCGTGAGCTGCGCCTGGGCGAGTTCGACATACTGGTCGGCATCAATCTGCTGCGCGAGGGGCTCGACATGCCCGAGGTCACGCTGGTCGCCATCCTCGACGCCGACAAAGAGGGCTTCCTGCGCGGCCAGACGAGCCTCATCCAGACCATTGGCCGCGCCGCGCGCAACGTCAACGGCACGGTCATCATGTACGCCGACCGCGAGACCGCCGCCATGCGCATAGCCCTCGACGAGACCGATCGCCGTCGCCGCCGCCAGGTGGCCTACAATGAGGAGCACGGCATCACGCCGCGCAGCATCGTCAAGGCGGTCACCGACATCGCCCAGATGAGCTCGCAGCAGGCCGGCGTGCCGGGCAAGGGCCGCCGTCAGGGCCTGCGGGTCATCGAGGAGCGCGGGGTCATGCCGGTCGCCGACCTCGAGAAGCTGATCGCCAACCTCGAGGCCGAGATGTTCGCCGCGGCCGAGCAGCTCAAGTTCGAATACGCGGCCAAGCTGCGCGACGAGATCAAGGAGCTCTCGCGCGAGCTCGGACGCCGTCAGGCGACCGTCGCGTGACGCCGTCGGCACGCGCGGCCGCTGGGCCGACGGTCACGACCGGCCGGCCGTCGGCCACCCGACCACCGAAAGGAACCGCTTGAGCGACGCCATCGTCATCACCGGCGCCCGCGAGCACAATCTCAAGGACATCTCGCTGTCGCTGCCGCGCGACCGTTTCATCGTGATCACCGGCCTGTCGGGCTCGGGCAAGTCGTCGCTCGCCTTCGACACCATCTACGCCGAGGGACAGCGACGCTACGTCGAGTCGCTGTCAGCCTACGCCCGCCAGTTCCTCGGACAGATGGACAAGCCCGACATCGACAGCATCGAGGGCCTCTCGCCGGCCATCTCCATCGACCAGAAGACGACGTCGCGCAACCCGCGCTCCACGGTGGGCACCGCTACCGAGATCTACGACTACCTGCGCCTGCTCTACGCGCGTATCGGCCACCCGCACTGCCCCAACTGCGGCCGGCCCATCGAGGGGCAGTCGCTCGAGCAGATCATCGACCAGGTGCTCGAGCTCGAGACCGGCGCCCGGTTCAGCGTGAACGCGCCGGTCGTGCGCGGCCGCAAGGGCGAGTACGGCCAGCTCTTCCGCGAGCTGCGCGACGACGGCTTCACGCGGGTCGAGGTCGACAGCGAGATGCGCACCTTAGACGACGACATCGTGCTCGACAAGAAGTACAAGCACGACATCTCGGTGGTCGTCGACCGCCTCGTCATGAAAGACGGTCTGCGCCGCCGCCTGACCGACTCCATCGAGACGGCGGCCCGCCTGTCCGACGGCCTCATCGAGGTCGAGCTGGCCGACGGCCCCAGGCTCACCTTCTCCGAGAAGTTCGCCTGCCTCGCGTGCGGCATCTCCATGCCCGAGATCCAGCCCCGCATCTTCTCGTTCAACAACCCGCACGGCGCCTGCCCGGCCTGCCACGGCCTGGGCTCCACGCAGGAGATCGACCCCGACCTGGTCGTGCCCGACCACTCGCTCTCGATCAGCCAGGGCGCCATGCTGCCCTTCGGCCTGGCGGCCGGCTGGATGGACGACACCTTCCAGGCCGTGATCGAGCGCTACCATGTGAACCCCGACACGCCCTGGCACGACCTGCCCGCCGAGCAGCGCGACCTCTTCCTCAAGGGCACGCCCGACCGCATCGACATGCGCTACCGCAACTACGAGGGCCGCTGGCGGCACTACAAGGCGCAGTTCCACGGCATCCTCGCCAACTTGAAGCGCCGCTACGCCGAGACCGAATCCGACCTCATCCGGCAGAAGATCGAAGAGTACATGAGCGAGCGCCCGTGCGAGGAGTGTCACGGCGCGCGCCTCAAGCCCACGAGCCTCGCGGTGACGGTCGGCGAGCGCAACATCTACCAGTTCACGCTGATGAGCGTCGGCGAGGCGCTCGCCTTTCTCGACACGGTCGCCATGACCGAGACCGAACGCCTCATCGGGGGGCGTGTGATCAAGGAGATCCGCGAGCGCCTCAAGTTCCTGGCCGACGTGGGCGTGTCGTACCTCACCCTGGGCCGCGCCGCGGCGTCGCTGTCGGGCGGCGAGGCGCAGCGTATCCGCCTGGCCACGCAGATCGGCTCGGCGCTGGTGGGTGTGCTCTACATCCTCGACGAGCCCAGCATAGGCCTGCACCAGCGCGACAACCGGCGGCTGATCGACACGCTGCTGCACCTGCGCGACCTGGGCAACACCGTCATCGTCGTCGAGCACGACGAGGAGACCATGCGCTCGGCCGACCACCTGGTCGACATGGGGCCCGGCGCCGGCGAGCACGGTGGCTGGGTGGTCGCCCAGGGTCCGCCCTCGTTCATCGCGGCCGAGCCGGCCTCGCTCACCGGCCAGTACCTGTCGGGCAAGCGCCGCATCGAGGTGCCCGGGCAGCGCCGTCTGCCGGTGCAGTGGCTCACTGTGCGCGACGCGCTCCATGCACAACCTCAAGCACATCGACGTCGCCTTCCCCGTGGGGGCGTTCACTGTGGTCGCCGGCGTGTCGGGTTCGGGCAAGTCGACGCTCGTCAACGAGATCCTCTACAAAGGCACGGCGGCGCGCGTCATGCGCGGCTCCAGGGCGCGCCCCGGGGCGCACGCCGGCATCGACGGGCTCGAACTGCTCGACAAGGTGATCGACATCGACCAGTCGCCGATCGGCCGCACGCCGCGCTCCAATCCCGCGACCTACACGGGGGTGTTCGACCACATCCGCCAGCTCTTCGCCTCGACGCCCGAGTCAAAAGTGCGGGGCTACAAGCCGGGGCGCTTCAGCTTCAACGTCAAGGGCGGCCGCTGCGAGGTCTGCAAGGGCGACGGCCAGATCAAGATCGAGATGCACTTCCTGCCCGACGTCTACGTGCCCTGCGACGCCTGCAAGGGGCAGCGCTACAACCGCGACACGCTCGAGGTCTACTACAAGGGCAAGAACATCGCCGAGGTGCTCGACATGAGTGTCGACGAGGGCTGCGCCTTCTTCGCCAACCTGCCGCGCATCGCGCGCCGGCTCACCACGCTGAACGACGTGGGTCTGGGCTACATCAAGCTGGGCCAGCCGGCGACCACCCTCTCCGGCGGCGAGGCGCAACGCGTCAAGCTTGCCACCGAGCTCGCCAAGGTCGCCACCGGACGCACCCTCTACATCCTGGACGAGCCCACGACCGGCCTGCACTTCGCCGACATCGAACACCTTCTCGACGTGCTCCAACGTCTGGTCGACCAGGGCAACACGGTCGTCGTGATCGAGCACAACCTCGACGTCATCAAGTCGGCCGACTGGGTCGTCGACCTGGGCCCCGAGGGCGGGGACGAGGGGGGAGAGGTGATCGTCGAGGGCACCCCCGAAGACCTCCTCGAGGCCGCCGACCGCTCGTACACGGGCCAGTACCTACGTCACGTGCTGGGCAGCGAGCGGCAAGCGCCCGTAGCAGCGGCGCGCAAGGCTCGCGGCGGCGGCCGGCAGCCGTCGGACAAGCGCCCCGCGGCCGCCCGTCGCCGCGCCGACCCAAAGACGGCCGGGCTCTGACGGCGGCCAGCCGGCCGCGCCGACGCCACACTGAGCTGCGCAGACGCAACACTGGGGCGGCGCGCAACGCGAGCCGTAAGGCGCCGCGCACCGCGGCGGCCCCCGCGGTGCGATAATCGCAGGTGAGATGACTGAACAGGCTGACGATCAGGCGCTCGTCGCGCTGCACGAATCGGCCCGCCGGGCGCCGAACGCGCCCGGCGTCTACCGCTGGCTCGACGCCGACGGCCACGTGCTCTACGTGGGTAAGGCCAAAGACCTGCGCAAGCGCCTGGCGTCGTACTTCCGAGGTGACGCCCCGGGCGGGCGCTCCGCCGAGATGGTCGCGCGGGCGCGCTCGGTCGAGTACGTCGTCACGTCGTCCGAGACCGAGGCTCTGCTGCTCGAGGACAATTTCATCAAAGAGGCGCGGCCGCCGTTCAACCTGCGCCTGCGCGACGACAAGAGCTACCCGTTCATCGAGATCACGCTGAGCGACGAGTGGCCGCGCGTGCGCTTCTTTCGCGGCCGCCACGCGCCGGGCAACCTCTACTTCGGGCCCTACTCGAGCGCCCGCAAGGTGCGCGAGACGCTCGAGCTCATCGGCCGCATCTTCCCCTACCGCAAGTGCCGAACCGACAAGCCGGGGCGGCCCAGCGGCTCGCCCTGCCTGCAGTACTTCATCGACCGCTCGCTGGGGCCTTGCGACGACCGCGTCTCGCGCGACGAGTACCTCGAGGTGATCGACCAGGTCATCGAGTTCCTGCGCGGCCGCCTATCGAACGTCGGGCGCAGTATCGAGCAGGACATGCGCGCGGCGTCGGCGGGGCGCGAGTTCGAAAAGGCCGCCCTGCTGCGCGACCGGCTCGAGGCGGTCCGCCACGTCCAGGAACGGCAGTCGGTCGAGAGCGAGGGCTCTGGGTCGTTCGACGTGCTGGGGCTCTTTCAGGGCGATCCCGGCGGCAACGTCCAGGTCTTCCGCGTGCGCGAAGGCGCGCTCGTCGCGCGCGAGACCTTCTTCGTCGAGAATACGGCGGGCCGCGAGCCGCGCGACCTGGTCGAGGAGTTCGCGCTGAGCTACTACGGCGACGGCGTGAACATACCGGGCCAGGTGATCGCGCCCATCGGCGAGGGCGCCCCCGAGCTCGCCGCCGTGCTGTCGGGGCGGCGCGGCTCGCGGGTCTCTGTGCGCCGGGCGCTGCGCGGACCCAAGCGCAAGCTGCTAGAGATGGCCGAACACAACGCCGCCCAGGCGGCCGCCGACGAGGAGGCGCGCCTGTCGCGCACCCGCGAGGCGCGCGAAGAGGCGCTCGTGCGCCTGCGCGACGCCCTCGGCCTGACCGACCTGCCATTGCGCATCGAGTGCTACGACATCTCGAACCTGGGCGAGCGCCACGCCGTCGGCTCGATGGTGGTCTTCACCGACGGTCGGCCACGCAAGGCGCACTATCGCAAGTTCACCATCCGCACCGTCGCCGGCCAGGACGACTTCGCCATGATGCGCGAAGTCGTCGGGCGCCGCCTGCGCCGCCTGGCGGCGACCGGCGCCCCGGCAGGCGAGCTCGCCGTCGCCGACGACGGGCGCTACGACGAGAGCTTCGCCGCCCGGCCCGGCCTGATCGTCGTCGACGGCGGCAAGGGGCAGCTCTCGGCGGCCCTCGACGCGCTGTCCGAGCACGGCCTCGACGTGCCCGTCATCGGTCTCGCCAAGCAGCGCGAGGAGGTCTTCGTGCCGGGGCGCGCGGCGCCGCTCGCCCTGCCGGCCGACGATCCGGCCTCGCTGCTGCTGCAACGCATACGCGACGAGGCGCATCGCTTTGCAGTAACCTTCCATCGGCAGCGCCGCGGCACCGACCTGCGCCGCGCCTCCATCTTCGATGAGCTGCCCAAGGTAGGTCCGGTGCGGCGGCGGGCCATCCTCGAGCATTTTGGCAGCCCCGAGCGGTTCATCGCCGCCTCGCGCGACGAGCTCGAACAGGTGCCCGGGCTGCCGCGCCGAGTGGCGCGCGAGATCTACGGCCAGCTGCACAAGGCCGGCTAGGCGGAGGCGAGCGGCGGCATGTCCCGGCGCCGCGAGGCAGACACGAGGCCCGCGTCTGGCGGGCCGCGAGCGAGAGGGGCGCAGATGACCACGACGGCCCTGTACGGCACGCCGTTCGGCGTGGGCGTGCTCGTGCTGCGCGACGGCCGGCCCGTCGGCCTCGAGCTGCCCGATCCGGCCCGGCGGCCGGCGGCGGAAACGGCGCTCGACGACGGGCCCTGGGGCGCCCTGCTCTCGCGCTACTTCAGCGGCGAGCGGGTCGACTTTCCCCTCGACATCGAAGCGTACGTCGAGCAGTTGGGCTGCACTGCCTTCGAGGCCGACGTGCTGCGTGCCCTTGCCCGCGTGCCCTACGGACGCAGGGTGAGCTATCGCGACCTCGCCTGCGACGCCGGCTACCCGAACGCGTATCGGGCGACGGGCTCGGTGATGGCGCGCAACGAGCTGCCCGTCATCCTGCCCTGCCACCGCGTGACGCGCAGCGACGGCCAGCTCGGCAACTACGGCGACGACCCGTCCTGGAAGCGTCGTCTGCTCGAGCTCGAGGGCGCCCTCGACGGCGGAGAGCGCCCATGACCAATCCCATGCCGTTCGTCATCCTCTCCGGCCTGTCGGGAGCGGGGAAGACCCAGGCCATCGACGCCTTCGAAGACGCCGGCTACTTCTGCGTCGACAACCTGCCGCCGCAGCTGCTGTCGCCGCTCGTCGACCTGTTCCGCATCGAGGGCAGCAAGGTGCAGCGCGTGGCCGTGGTGTGCGACGTGCGCGGCGGCGAGTACTTCGCCGAGATCGACCGCGTGCTCGACGAGCTGGGCGCCGCCGGCGTCGAGTACTCGCTCGTCTTCCTCGAAGCCTCTGACGACGTGCTGGTGGCGCGCTTCAAGGAGACCCGCCGGCGCCATCCGCTGGCCGCCAAAGACAGCGTGCTCGACGGCATCAAACGCGAGCGCGAGCAGTTGAACGCGCTGCGCGAGCGCGCCAACCACATCATCGACACCAGCGGCATCACCATCCAGGAGCTCAAGCTCTGGCTGAACGAGGAGATCATCCACCGGGGGCGCCGGCAGAGCATCACGTTCAGCTTCGTCTCGTTCGGCTACAAGTACGGCATCCCGATCGACGCCGATCTGCTGTTCGACGTGCGCTTTCTGCCGAACCCCTTCTACGACCTTGCGCTGCGGCCGCTCACCGGCCTCGACCAGGAGGTGCGCGACTACGTGCTCTCCTCGGTCGACGGCGCCGAGTTCTTCGCCGTGTTCCTGCCCCTGCTCGACTACCTGTTCCCGCGCTACGTGGCCGAGGGCAAGGCCCATCTGACAATAGGCATCGGCTGCACCGGGGGCCGTCACCGCTCGGTGACCATCGCCGCCTGGCTGGCCGACCACTACGCGGCCGAAGGCCTGCAGACGACGGTGCGCCACCGCGACATGAACAAGGGCTGACGGGCCGCGCCGTGGCGCCGCGCCGGTCTCAGCTGGAGTGGCTCTACCCGGGCCTTGGCATGAAACGCCGCGTGCTGGCCGTCTGTGCCGGCGGCGCGCTTGTGGGGCTGTCGGGCTGGCTGGCGCTGGGCATCGTCGTATCGAGCGGCCGCCGGCACGACGTGGGCGGCACGTGGATCACGGGTCACGTCTGGCTGGTGGCGGCGCTGATCGCCGGCTGCCTCGTGGCTGGCCTCGCGGTCGTCGTGACCGGCACGCGCAGCCTGTATCGCTTCGCACGGTCGGCCGGCGAGCAGGGCGTGCTCGCCCTGCGCAGCGGCGCGCGCCTCGCCCGCGGCCCGAAGATCGTGGCGATCGGCGGCGGCACGGGCCTGTCGGTGCTGCTCTCGGGCCTCAAGGAGCACTCGAGCAACCTGACCGCGGTGGTCACGGTCGCCGACGACGGCGGCAGCTCGGGCCTGCTGCGCGATGGCCTCGGCATGCTGCCGCCGGGCGATATCCGCAGCTGCCTCGTCGCCCTGGCCGACGACGAGTCGCTCATGAGCCGCCTCTTCCAGTACCGCTTTCCCCAGGACGGCGGCCTGCAGGGCCACAGCTTCGGCAACCTCTTCGTGGCCGCCCTGGCCGACGTCACCGGCGACTTCGAGCGCGCGGTGCAGGAGTCGACCACGGTGCTGAACGTACGCGGCCGGGTGCTGCCCGCGACCCTCGAGAGCGTCACCCTGCACGCCGAGCTGCAGGGCGGCGAGCGTGTCGACGGCGAGTCGTCGATCACCGCCAGCAAGCGCCTGCCGCTGCGCGTCTGGCTGGCCCCGGAGCGACCGCGGGCGATACCCCAGGCGCTCGAGGCCATCGCCGCGGCCGACCTCGTCGTGCTGGGGCCCGGCAGCCTCTACACGAGCATCCTGCCCAATCTGCTCATCCCCGACGTGCGCGAGGCCCTGCAGGGCACCGCGGCGCGGGTCGTCTACGTCTGCAACGTCATGACCCAGCCCGGCGAGACCGAAGACCACACCGCGGCCGATCACCTGAGCGTGCTGTACCGGCACGGCGCCACCGGCATCGTCGACGACGTGCTGGTCAACGACACGGCGGTCTCCGACGAGCTCGCCGCGGTCTACCGCGCGGGCGGCGCGGCGCCGGTCCTGGTCGACGACGCCCGGCTCGTCGCCCTCGGCGTGCGGGTCGAGCACGCCCGCCTGGCGCGCGAGGGCGACTTCTTCAGGCACGACTCGGCGAAGCTGGCCGAGGTCGTGCTCGGCCTGGCCAGGGCGCAATGAGCTTCACCCAGGACGTCAAGCGCGAGCTCGCCGCCATCGTGCCCTCCGAATCGCACTGCGGCCGCGCCCAGCTCGCCGGGCTGCTCTTCGCGGCGGGCACGTTCGAGATCGCCTCGGGCGGCCAGTACACCGTGCGGGTGAGCTCGCGCCTGCCCGCCGTGGCGCGCTCGGTGCTCTCCCTGCTGCGGCCCATGGGGGCGCACGCCGAGCTGCGCACCACTGACACGCCGCCGGCCGGGCTGCGGTACGAGGTGGTGCTCGGCGACGACCCGCGTCATCTGCAGGTCTTGAACGAGGCCGGCGTGCTGTCGGACTCGTTCCAGGTGCAGATCGGCGTGCCCGGCCGCATCGTGGCTCGGCGCTGCTGCCGGGTCGCCTTCGCGCGCGGCGCCTTTTTGGGCTGCGGCTCGATCTCGCCGCCGGGCTCCGCCGTGCACGCCGAGTTCACCTTCGAATCAGAGGAGCTCGCCGAGGACTGCCGGCGCATGCTGGGCCGCCTGGGCCTCGACTTTCGGGTCGCGGTGCGCGAGCGCAACGCCGCCTGCTACACCAAGCGCGGCGAGACCGCGGCCGACCTTCTGGCCGTGCTGGGCGCTCATGTGGCCCGTCTGAGCTGGGAGGAGCACCTCGTCTTCGGCGAGGTGCGCGGGCGCGCCAACCGCCTGGCCAACTGCGATCAGGCCAACGCCGGCCGCGCGGCTCGCGCCGCCTTGCGTCAGGCCGAGATCGTGCGCGCCCTGATGGCGAGCGAGGCCTGGGCGGCCGTGCCGGCCGCGCTGCGCAGCGTGGCCGCGCTGCGCCTCAAACATCCGTATCTCAGCCTTCCCGACCTGGCCGCCAAGGCTCGACCGCCGCTCACCAAGTCGGCCCTGAACCACCGGCTGCGACGTCTCGAAGCGTTGGCCGCCGAACACGGCGTGCAGGGGCGCCCCGCCGAGCGCGGCTCGCGTTCCCGTCGCCTCGCGTAGTTGCGCGACGGACGCCCGTCCCAGCCTGCTCTGGTAGACTTCTCTCAAGTAACCGACGTGGAGGACAGCATGGCAGTGAAGGTAGGCATCAACGGGTTCGGCCGCATCGGTCGTCTGTATGTGCGCGCGGCCCTCAAGCAGCACCCCGATCTCGAGATCGTGGCCGTCAACGACCTTATGGATGGCGCCACCATGCGCCACTTGTTCAAGTACGACTCGACGCACGGCACGTTCCCGGGCGAGGTCACCTTCGCCGGCGACGCCCTCGTGATCGACGGCAAGAGCGTCAAGGTCTTCAGCGAGACCGACCCGGCCAAGCTGCCCTGGAGAGACCTCGGCGTCGACGTCGTCATCGAGTCGACCGGCCGCTTCACCAAGCGCGACGCCGCCGCCGCACACCTCACCGCCGGCGCCAAGAAGGTCATCATCTCCGCTCCCGCCGGCGACGCCGACGTCATGATCGTGATCGGCGTCAACGACGCCATGTACGACAAGGCCAAGCACGACGTCATCTCCAACGCGAGCTGCACGACCAACTGCCTCGCGCCCATGGTCAAGGTGCTCGACGACGCCTTCGGCGTCGAGAAGGGCTTCATGAGCACCATCCACGCCTACACCAACGACCAGAAGGTGCTCGACTTCCCGCACAAGGACCTGCGTCGCGCCCGTTCCGCCGCCCAGTCGATCATTCCCACCACGACCGGCGCCGCCCGCGCCGTGGGCATCGTGCTGCCGCACCTCAAGGGCAAGCTCGACGGCTTCTCGCTGCGCGTGCCCACGGCCGACGGTTCCTGCACCGACCTCACGGTCGAGCTCAAGCGCGACGTCACCGCCGCCGAGGTCAACGCCGCCTTCAAGGCCGCGGCCGAGGGCGAGCTCAAGGGCATCCTCGAGTACTGCGAAGACCCCATCGTCTCCCACGACATCATCGGCACCACGGCGTCGTCGATCATCGACTCGGCCCTCACGCTGGCCAACGGCAACATGGTCAAGACCGTGTCATGGTACGACAACGAGTGGGGCTACACGTGCCGCCTCGTCGATCTGACCGAACGCGTCCTGTAGGTTCCGGCTAGATCTCGAGGAGGGTCCCATGGCCAAGCGTGCTCTGACCGACTACCCGGTCGACGGACGACGCGTCTTCGTACGGGTCGATTTCAACGTGCCGCTGAGCGACGGCGCGGTGGCCGACGACACGCGCATCCGCGCGGCGTTGCCGACCATCAACTACCTGATCGACCACGACTGCCGGGTGGTGCTGGCCTCGCACCTTGGCCGCCCGAAGGGCAAGGTCGTGCCCGAACTGCGCATGGACCCGATCGCCGCACGGCTCTCCGAGCTGCTCGGTCGTCCGGTCGAAAAGGCCGACGACTGTGTCGGTCCCAAGGTCGCCGCAGCGGCGGCGGCCTTGGCGCCCGGCTCGGTGCTGCTCCTCGAGAACCTGCGGTTCCACGCCGAAGAGACCGCCAACGACCAGGCCTTCGCCGGCGAACTCGCGGCGCTCGCCGACGTCTACGTGAACGACGCCTTCGGCACGGCCCATCGCGCGCACGCCTCCACGGTGGGCGTGCCGCTCGTGCTGCCCGGCGTCGCCGGCCTGCTCATGGCGCGCGAGCTCGAGATCCTGGGCCGGCTGCTCGCCGATCCCGCGCGGCCCTTCGTCGTGCTGCTCGGCGGCGCCAAGGTGTCCGACAAGATCGGCGTCATCGAGAAGATGCTGACCGTGGCCGACGCGCTCCTCGTGGGCGGCGCCATGTGCTTCCCGCTGCTCGCGGCGGGCGGCGCCGAAGTCGGCCGCTCCAAGATGGAAGAGGGCACCGCCGACATCGCCGCGCGCGTGCTCGCGGCGGCGGCCGGCGCGGCCTGCGAGTTCGTGCTGCCGTCCGACATCGTCGTCGCTCCCGACCCGGGCAGCGCCGTATCTCGCCGCGTCGTGGCCGCCGACGCCATCCCGGCCGACGAGATGGGACTCGACATCGGCCCGGCCACGGCGGCCGCCTTCGCCGACCGCCTGCGGACGGCCGGCACCGTGTTCTGGAACGGCCCCATGGGTCTGTTCGAGGTGGCCGACTTTGCCGACGGCACGCGCGTCGTCGGCGAGGCGGTGGCCGGTTGCGCCGGCGTCAGCGTGGTGGGCGGCGGCGACACGGTGAGCGCCGTGCGCACCTTCGGCCTCGAAGACCGCATCACCCACGTCTCGACCGGCGGGGGCGCCTCCATGGAGTTCCTCGAAGGCAAGGCTCTGCCCGGAGTCGAGGCGCTGCTCGACGCCTAACACGCGGCCATCGACCGGCGCCTCGTCCGAAAGGCGCCCAAAGGAGACTGGACTGATCATGGAGTTCGCGCGCAGGCCGCTGCTGGCCGGTAACTGGAAGATGTACAAGACGCAGGCCGAGGCGGCCGCCTACGGGCGCGCCTTCGCCCCGCTGGTCGCCGGCGTCGACGACCGCGACATCCTGCTCTGCGCGCCCTTCACCGACCTCGCCGTGCTTGTCGGCGCGACCGCCGGCACTGACGTCAAGGTCGGGGCGCAGACCATGCACTACGCGCCCGAAGGCGCCTACACCGGCGAGATCTCGGCGCAGATGCTCGTCTCGGCGGGCGTCGACGCCGTGATTCTTGGTCATTCCGAGCGGCGCCAGTACTTCAACGAGAACGACACCGAGCTCGCCCAGAAGGTGCGCGTGGCCCTCGACCACGGCCTGCTGGCGGTGCTCTGCTGCGGCGAGACCGACGACGAGCGCGTCGCCGGCCGCACACAAGACAAGATCGGCGGCCAGATCGACCGCGACCTCGCCGCCGTCAAGCCCGAGGAGCTCGCCGCCCTGGCGATCGCCTATGAGCCCATCTGGGCGATCGGCACCGGCAAGACGGCGACCGCCGACATCGCCCAGGAGACCGTGGCCTTCGTGCGCTCGCGTGTCCGCGAGAACCTCGGGGCGGCAGCCGACCAGGTACGTGTGCTGTACGGCGGCAGCGTCAAGGCGGCCAACATCGACGAGCTCATGGCGCAGCCCGACATCGACGGCGTGCTCGTCGGCGGGGCCAGCCTCGACCCGGTCGAGTTCGCGCGCATCGCGCGCTTCGAGACGCGTTGAGCGACATCACCGCCGACGGCCGCGAGGCGGGCGCGACGGCGTTCGCGCCCGACGCCTCGCTCTCGCCGACGGGCCGCACCTATCGCCCGGTCGTCCTGGCCATCCTCGACGGCTGGGGGGTGGCGGCGCCCGGCTCGGGCAACGCTGTCGACCTCGCCGACACACCCACCTTCGACCACCTCTGGGCGGGCTACGCCCACGGCACCCTCGAAGCATCCGGCCTGGCCGTCGGCCTGCCGCCCGGCCAGATGGGCAACTCCGAGGTCGGGCACCTCAACATGGGCGCCGGCCGGGTCGTCTACCAGGACCTCACGCGCATCACCAAAGCGGTCGACGACGGCGACTTCTTCAGCAATCCGGTGCTCAAGCAGGCCTTCGCCACGGCCCGCGAGCGCCACTCCACGTTCCACCTCATGGGCTTGGTCTCCAACGGCGGGGTGCACTCCGATCTGGGCCACCTCAAGGCCTGCCTCGACATGGCCGACCGCGAGGGCGTGAGCGACGTGGTCGTGCACGCCTTCCTCGACGGCCGCGACACGCCGCCCGACTCGTCGCCGCGCTTTCTCGCCGACATCGAGGATCACATGCGGGCGACCGGCGTGGGCCGCTATGGCACCGTTTGCGGACGCTACTACGCCATGGACCGCGACAACCGCTGGGACCGCGTGGCGCGCGCCTACGAGGCGCTCGTCTACGGCGCCGGCCTCACCGCGCCCGACGCCCAGAGCGCCGTGGCCGCCGCGGCGGCGCGCGGCGAGACCGACGAGTTCGTGCAGCCCACGGTGATCGGCGACCCGGCCGCACACCGCGTGCGCGACGGCGACGTCTGCCTGTTCTTCAACTTCCGGCCCGACCGCGGCCGCGAGCTCACGCGTGCCTTCTTCGACGAGACGTTCGCCGAGTTCGACCGCGGCCCGCACCCCCCGCACGTCGCGTTCACGACGATGACCCGGTACAAGAAGGAGTTCCCCCTGCCGGTGGCCTTCGAGCCCGCGGCCGTGACTCACGTGCTCGCCGAGGTCCTCGCCGAGCACGGCCTGCGTCAGCTGCACATCGCCGAGACCGAGAAGTACGCCCACGTGACCTTCTTCTTCAACGGCGGGGTAGAGCGCGCCGTGGCCGGCGAGCGCCGCATCCTGGTGCCCAGTCCGCGCGATGTGCCCACCTACGACAAGAAACCGCAGATGAGCGCGGCCGAGGTCACCGACAAGCTGCTCGTCGAGCTCGAGACCGGCGACCTCGACTTCGTCGTGCTCAACTATGCGAACGCCGACATGGTGGGCCACTCGGGCGTGCTCGAGGCGGCCATCCGCGCGGTGGAGACCGTCGACGCCTGCCTCGCGCGCCTCGTGCCGGCGGTGCTTGCCCGGGGCGGCGCCTGCCTGATCACGGCCGACCACGGCAACTCCGACCACATGGTCGAGCCCGACGGCGCGCCCAACACGGCGCACAGCACGAACCCAGTGCCGTTCCTGGCCACGGTGGCCGGCGCGACGGTGCGCGCCGGCGGCGTGCTCGCCGACATCGCCCCTACGATCCTCGACCTGCTGGGCGTGCCGGCGCCGCCCGAGATGACCGGTCGCGACCTGCTCCAACGCGAAGGCTGAAGAAGAGCGATCCCGGCCCGGCCCGCAGGGGCGGCCGCGGGCGTTTGCAAAGTCCGACGTGTTGCATAGACGTTTCAGGATTATTATTGTGGAGTCAGTAGCAGCACGGCTTACGGCCGGTGAACTTTAGAAGGAGTCCCTCTGGTGCTGAACGCGTTCCTCATCGCTTTGCAGCTCGTCATCTGCCTCTTGCTGATCGTCCTTGTCCTGCTGCATTCCGGCAAGGACGCCGGCATGAGCAGCGTGACCGGTTTCTCGTTCGCCGCCCAGGCGAGCGTCATGGAGCGCAACCTCACGCGCTACACGATCATCGCCGCGGTCGTCCTGTTCATCAACACCTTCATACTCATCTGGCGTCTGTAAAAGCGCCGGAAAGCCGCCACTTTTCGGGGCCCACTGGGCGCGCCGGCAGGGACGTGGTAAGGTGGCGACGAAGTACTGAAAGCCATCGCACGCTGTCCCGTCTTGGAAAGGGGGTCGGGGTCTATCGGCGAACGTGCGGGAGCGGGCCACCGGGCGACGGGGTCGCACACGGTCCGCACTAGGGAGCCCGTACAGGGTCGTCCCGTTTTTTCCGTGTAATCAAAGGAGGTCACCTTGAAGAACCTCAGGATGAGGTCACGGGGGGCGCTCATCGCAGGCTTGTTGCTGATAGCGCTCGCCCTCGTCCTGGCTGCCTGCGGCAGTAGCAGTAACAACCAGGGAAGCAGCACCACGACGAACGCCACGCCCAAGCCGGGCGGCACCTACAACTATCCCCTCGACGGCGAGCCGGTCGGCATCGCTCCCAACACCTACCAGGAGAGCATCGGCTACAACGTCGTGCGCCAGGTGTTCGAGGGTCTCATGAAGTACCAGGTCGCGGCCGACGGCACCACCATGAACACCGTGCCCGACCTCATCACCGGTCCCCCGAAGGTCAGCGCCGACGCAAAGACTTTCACCTTCACCATCCGCCAGGGCGTCTACTTCCAGCCGCCGGTGAACACCGAAGTCACCGCAGCCGACTTCGTGGCCAGCTGGAACGCCGTGGCCAACCCGAAGAACTGGGTCACCGGCACGCCGGCCTACATCCTCGAGCCCATCGTCGGCACCGACGCGACCGGCGCCGCCAAGCACGGCCTGACCGGCGTCAAGGCGCTCGACAAGTGGACCCTCCAGGTCACCCTCAAGTACCCGTTCGCCGAGTTCCCGGCGAGCCTCGGCCATCCGATCCTGGCCGTGTGGCCCGTCGCCTACGCCATGAAGGAAGGCCTCAAGACCTTCGAGCAGCAGCCCGTCGGCACTGGCCCCTACGTCCTCTCCAAGTGGGTGCACAACCAGGAGATCGACCTCTCCAAGAACCCGAACTGGTGGAACAAGAGCGCGACCAACGGTCCGTTCGTCGACACCATACACATGCCCGAGTTCACCGATCCCTCGACCGAGTGGCTCGCCTTCCAGGCAGGCAACATCGACTTCACCTCGGTGCCGGTCGGCCAGGTGCAGTCCTCGACGAATATCGCCAACCAGAAGGGCTGGATCGCCAAGAAGTGGCCCGACCTGGGCATCTACTTCCTGGGCATCAACCAGAAGGACCCGGTCCTCGGCGGCGCCAAGAACCTGCCGCTGCGTCAGGCCCTGTCGTATTCGGTCGACCGCAACGCGGTCATCAACACCGTGATGGAGGGTGTGCCCCTCGTGCCCAACGGCGTCGTGCCGATCGGCATCCCGGGCAGCAACCTCTCTACACTGCCATACCCGTACGACACCGCCAAAGCCAAGCAGATCGTGCAGTCGCTCGGCACAGTGCCCACGCTCAAGCTGTGGTACAACACCGGCGCCAACCACGACAAGATCCTCGCTCCGGTGCAGGCAGGCTGGCAGGCCATCGGCCTCCACGTGACCCTGACCGGCTACGAGTGGGGCACCTACCTCACGAAGTGCTCGCAGGGCACGCAGGACCAGATCTATCGGCTCGGCTGGCTCGCCGACTATCCGTCGATGGACGACTTCCTGTACCCGCTGTTCCAGAGCAGCGTCTCTGGCGCGAACACGTTCACCTTCTACTCCAACCCGACGGTCGACAAGCTGCTCGCCACCGCGCGTGGCACGGTCGACTCGACACAGCGTCTGCAGATCTACGCTCAGGCCGAAAAGCAGATCCTGGCCGACGCGCCTGTCATCCCGCTGTACTTCTATCGGGACTATCGCATCATGAACAAGCGCGTCCTCGGGCAGCAGCACGACCCGATGGGCAGCGCCGACATGAACCTGGTGTGGGTCGCTCAGTGACCATCTGATTCACGCCAGATGCAGCTTGTTCGCGGTACACTGACCGCGTACACTGCGAGAGAGCGGCGTGCCGGCGCTTCAGGCGCCGGCACGCCGCCCTCACAGGTCGCACACGGCGCCGCCGCCGCGGCGGCGGCCGATCCGAAGGTAAGCGACAGGAAGGCCGATAGGACGTGTTCGGCTACATCGCAAGACGCCTCGTGCAGCTCGTGTTCGTGTTGATCGGTGTCAGCATCATCACGTTCCTGATCATGTTCCTGATCCCGGGCGATCCCGCTTACCTGCTCGCCGGCAAGAACGCCTCGCCGGCGCGCGTCGCCGAGATCCGCGTGCAACTAGGCTTGAACAAGCCCATCTACGTGCAATACGGCCGCTTCGTCGACCGCATCGCGCACGGCAACCTGGGCGAGTCCTACCAGTTCGAGCGGCCCGTGCGCCAGATGCTGCAGGGCGCCATTCCCAACACCGCGCAGCTCGCCATCGCGGCGGTGCTCATCGAATTGCTGGGGATACCCTTAGGGGTCTACTCGGCGCTGCGCCAGTACACGGTCTGGGACAGCGCGATGACGACTACGGCGCTGATCATCTGGGGCATCCCGGTGTTCGTGCTCGCCGTGTTCATGCAATGGTTCTTCGGCGTCTATCTGGGCATCCTGCCGTTCTACGGCAACGGCGGCAGCACCTTCCTCAAGGTGATCCCCGCCGACTGGAACAACTTTTCGCACCTCATCCTGCCGGCGGTCACGCTCGGCATCATCGAGGTCGCCTACATCTCGTACATGCAGCGCGCCTCCATGCTCGAAGTCATCCGCTCCGACTACGTGCGGACGGCGCGCGCCAAGGGGCTGCCCGAGCGCTCCGTCATCCTCAAGCACAGTCTCAAGAACGCGCTCATCCCCGTCATGACGATCGCCGGCATCGACTTGGGCGCTCTGCTGGGCGGCGCCATTCTCACCGAGACCGTGTTCGCACGTTATGGCGTGGGGCTCATGGTCTACAACGCCATCAACGCCCGCGACCTGCCGGTGGTGGTGGGCGGCGTGCTGTTCGCCACCTTCGTCTACGTCATCGCCAACCTGGTGGTCGACATCGCCTACGCCTACGTCGACCCGCGCATCCGCTATGAGTAGCCCGGCATGACCGACACCGAATCCGCCGCCTCCTTCGCCGAGCCGCAGCTCGACTCGCCGCTGCCCGTCGGCTCCGAGAACAGACCCGTCTCAGCCCAACCGCTGGGCCTGTGGGGCGATACCTGGCGGCGCCTGCGGCGCAACAAGCTGGCCCTAGTGGGCCTGTGCATCATCACCGTGTTCATCTTCGTCGGCGTCGCCCAGATCTTCGCCGGCGTGACCGGCATCCACGGCGGCTACCTGGCGCCCTACAACCCCAACGCCGTCGACTACAGCATCGCCAAGCAGGCGCCCTCGCTGTCGCACCCGTTCGGCACCGACTACATCGGGCGCGACGTCTTTTCGCGGACCATCGTGGCCACCCGCATCTCGCTGCTGGTGGGCGTGATCGCCGTCAGCATCGCGCTGGCCCTGGGCCTGGCGCTCGGGCCCCTGTCGGGTTACTACGGCGGCGCCATCGACTCGGTGATCATGCGCGTCGCCGACGTCTTCTTCGCCTTTCCCTACATCCTCTTCGTACTGCTGCTGGTCGTCGTCCTGGGGCCGGGCTTCAGGAATGTGTTCATCGCCATCGGCCTGCTCTCGTGGGCGTCGTACGCGCGCATCGTGCGCGGCACCGTGCTGTCGGTGAAGACCATGGAGTACATCGAGGCCGCCAAGGCGGCCGGCGCGAGCGACCTGCGCATCATCTTCGGCCACGTGCTGCCCAACAGCATGGCGCCGGTGTACGTCTCGATCGCCATGGGCATCGGCGGCGCCATCGTCACCGAGGCGGCGCTTTCGTTCCTGGGCCTGGGCGTGCAGCCGCCGACCGCGAGCTGGGGCAACATGATCTCCGACTACCTCAACTACCTGCAGGCGGGGCAGTGGTGGATGGAGCTGTTCCCCTGCCTCGCCCTCGTGATCACGGTCTTTGGCTTCATCTCGTTCGGCAACGGCCTGCGCGACGCGACCGACCCCAAGCTCAAGGAATAGCATGACCGAGCGACTCCTCGAAGTCACCGACCTCTCCACGCACTTCTTCACGTACGCCGGCGTCGTCAAAGCGGTGAACGGCGTGAGCTTCACGCTCGACCGCGACGAGACCCTCGGCATCGTCGGCGAGTCGGGCTCGGGCAAGACAGTCACCGCCATGTCGCTCATGCGGCTCATCCCCGACCCGCCGGGGCGCATCGTGGGCGGCTCCATCGTGCACAAGGGGCGCGACCTGCTGGCCGTCTCCAAAGAAGAGATGACCGACATCCGCGGCAACGACATCGCGATGATCTTCCAGGACCCCATGACCAGCCTGAACCCGGTGTTCAAGGTCGGCGACCAGATCGCCGAGGTCATCCGCCGCCACCAGGGCAAGTCCAAGCGCGAGTCGTGGAAGATGGCCATCGAGCTGCTCGCCAAGGTCGGCATCCCCGATCCTAGCAAGCGCGCCGACCAGTACCCCTTCGAGTTCTCCGGCGGCATGCGCCAGCGCGGCATGATCGCCATGGCGATCTCCTGCAACCCCGACATCCTCGTGGCCGACGAGCCCACCACGGCGCTCGACGTCACCATCCAGGCGCAGATCATGGACGTCATCCGCGAGATGCAGCAGGCCTACCATACCGGCGTCGTCATCGATCACCCACGATCTCGGCGTGGTCGCTCAGATGGCCGACAAGGTGATGGTCATGTACGGCGGCCGCACCCTCGAAGACGGGCCGGTCGACGAGGTCTACTACAATCCGCACCAGCCCTATACCTGGGGCCTGCTGGGCTCGCTGCCGCGCCTCGACGAGACCCAAAAGCAGCGGCTCACGCCGATCGAAGGCCAGCCGCCGAACCTGCTGCTGCTGCCCGACGGCTGTCCGTTCTCAGGGCGCTGCCCCTACGAGCTGCCCGTTTGCGCCGGCGAGTTCCCGCCGCTCGAGATGGTCGGGCCCGGTCACGGCGTGCACTGCTGGATCCCCATCGCCGAGCGCTACAAGATCCGCGCCGGCCTGCCGCGCTTTCGCGACAAGGCGGCCTCATGAGCCTGCTCGAAGTCCGCGACTTGAAGAAGCACTTCCCCATCAAGTCGGGGGTGCTCAAGCGCACCACCGGCCAGGTCTACGCGGTCGACGGCGTGTCGTTCTCGATCGACGAAGGCGAGACGCTCGGCTTGGTGGGCGAAAGCGGCTGCGGCAAGTCGACCACGGGGCGCGTGCTGCTGCGCCTGCTGCCGGCTACCGCCGGCCAGGTCTCCTTCGACGGGCTCGACGTCATGGCCGCGTCGCGCAGCGCGCTCCAGCGCCTGCGCCGCGACATGCAGATCGTCTTTCAAGACCCGTACGCCTGCCTCAACCCGCGGCGCACGGTCAAGAACATCATCGCCGAGCCGCTGCGCATCCACGACATCGGCACCGAAGCCGAGCGCAAGCGCCGCGTGTTCGAGCTGCTCGAGACCGTCGGTCTGACCGCCGAGCACGCCGAGCGGTACCCGCACGAGTTCTCGGGCGGCCAGCGCCAGCGCATCGGCGTGGCGCGCGCCCTCGCGCTCAACCCACGCCTCATCATCTGCGACGAGCCGGTGAGCGCCCTCGATGTCTCCATCCAGGCGCAAATGATCAACCTCCTCGAAGACCTCCAGAAGGAGCTCAAGCTCACCTACCTGTTCATCGCCCATGACCTGTCGGTCGTGAAGCACATCTCGACCCGGGTGGCGGTCATGTACCTCGGCAAGATCGTCGAGGTCGCCGACAGCACCACGCTCTACGTCAAACCGCAGCACCCGTACACCGAAGCGCTGCTCTCAGCCGTGCCGATCCCCGATCCGCGCACCGAGCGCGAGCGCCACCGCCTTATCCTCGAAGGCGACGTGCCGAGCCCCGCCAACCCGCCGTCGGGCTGCGTGTTCCACCCGCGCTGTCCGCGCATGCAGACCGATCCCTGCACCAAGGCGATGCCGCCCCTCAACGTGGTGGGCAGCGCCGGCGACGAGCACGAGGTCGCCTGCTATTTCCCCACGCTGTACGACGCCGCCGGCGCCGCGCCGGCGAGCGTCTGACGACCCTCACGCGCCCCACATGACCCGCGACACCCGCACCTCGTTTGCTCCGTCCGTGGCCGCCCGGGCCCGGCGTTTCGCCGTGCACGCGCGGCCGCGACGCGTACGGCCGGCGCTCCTGGCCGCGCTCGTCGCGGCCGCGGCGTTGCTGGTCGTGCTGGTCGCGGCGGGCTGCGGCGGCCGCGCTCAGCCCACAGCCTCGCCGAGCGCCGGGCAGGGCGGCAGCACGGGAGCCGTCTCCGCAAGCCCCGCCGCGGGTGAGGTGGCGGCGCGCGTCGACGGCGAAGCCGTGTACCGCGCCGAGGTCGAACGCACGCTCGGCTTCTCGCGGCTGTCGTCGAAGGCGCTCACCTACAAGCAGGCGCTCGAGGCCACCGTGCGCACCCACCTTCTGCGCGCAGAGGCGGCGCGCCTGGGCGTGACCGTCGCCGCCTCGCAGGTCGAGGCCCGCCTCAGTCAGGTAGCCGCGAGCCTGGGAGGCACGGCCGCCCTGCAGCAGTCGCTTCTGGCCGTAGGCCTAACGCTCGCCGACTACCGCCTCGAACTGCACGACGGCCTCATCTCCGAACAGCTGGGCGCGCGCAAGTTCCCGGGGGCCGTACCGAGCAGCGCGCAGATCCTCGCCTTCTACAGGGCCCACCTCGGGGAGCTCACGACGCCGGCCGCGGTCAAGCTCGCCGAGATCGTCGTCAAGACGCAGGGGCTGGGCCAGGCCGTCGTCAACCGCCTGCACAAGGGTTACCCGTTCGCCGAGGTCGCGCGCGCCTACTCCATGAACCCCGAGTCCGATTCGGGTGGCGTGATCGGCTGGGTGACCACCTCGTCGCTGCCGCCGACCCTCTCCCACGCGCTCGCCAAGGCCCGCAAGGGGGTCATCGTCGGCCCCGTTCAGGCGGCCGGCGGCTGGCACGTGCTCAAGCTTCTCGGCCGCCGCGCCGCGTCTGTGCAGCCGCTCTCGTCCGCGCGGCCCGCCATCGTCGCGCAGCTGAGCTCGCAGCGCCGTGCGGCGCTGCTCGAGGCCTGGCTCGTCAAGGCGCGCGCCGCCGCGCACGTGCAGATCGGGTCGTAAGTCTCGGAGCCGCTGAGACCCGCCCGCGCTATACTGCGGGCGACCGATAGTAGCGTCGCTCCCGGAGCCGCGCCATGAAGAACATCCTCACCGTCCTGCTGGTCGTCGTCGTGGCCGTGGTCATCGTGGGCGCCGCCAGCCACGCCGCGCACGCCGATGTGAGCTACCTGGCCGGCACCTGGCACGACGCCTCGCTGCTGGCGGTGGCCGCCATCGTGGCGGCGCTGGTGCTGGCGATCGGCCTGTTCGCGGCGCTCGCTGCCGACCTGCACTGCGCGCGCATCCGCAAGACCCTCGAAGACGAGCTGCAGCGCACCTACGTGCGGCTGCGCGCCGCCGAAGCCGCGGCGCAGGCGCCGACGGCCGCCGCGCTCGCCGTGCCCGCGCCGGCCGGCGACGCGCCGGCCGACGAGCGCTCATAAGCGCGCGGCCGCTCTCTCCTTTCAGTCAGCGTCGCCTGTAGACTGCGGCTATGGCGAGAGAACAGACCTGGAAGATCGCGCCGGTCGACCTGCGGGTCGCGGCCGTGCTGGCCGACGAGCTGCCCATCGGCCGGCTTGCCGCCGAGATCCTCGCGCGGCGCGGCTTCACCGACCCAGGCCTCGCCCGCGAGTTCCTGCACCCCGACTTTCGCGTGCACAGCCCCTACCTGCTCGACGGCATGGCCGAGGCGCGCAAGCGCATCGATCGCGCCCTGGGCAGCGGCGAGACCATCGCCGTCTACGGTGACTACGACGCCGACGGCATCACCGCCACGTTCCTGCTCGCCGAGTTCCTGCGCGCCCAGATGGGCGCCGAGGTGATCTGGCGCCTGCCCAACCGCTTCACCGAGGGCTACGGCATCGCTGCCGATGCCCTCGATGGAGCTGGCCGCCGCCGGCGCCGCTCTGGTCATCACGGTCGACTGCGGCATCGGCGCGCACGCCGAGGTCGAACACGCCCGCACGCTGGGCCTCGACGTGATCGTCACCGATCACCACGAGCCCATCGGGCAGCTCCCCGACTGCATCGTCATCAACCCCAAGCTGGGGCGCTACCCGTTTCCCCACCTGGCCGGCGTGGGTGTAGCGCTCAAGCTGGCCCACGCGCTGCTCGAAGACCGGCGCGACGACCGCGTCGAGCTGCCCCTGGCGCTGCGGCCCTACCTCGACGTAGTCGCGGTCGGCACCGTGGCCGACGTCGTGCCGCTGCTCGACGAGAACCGCAGCCTGGCGGCCATGGGCATCGGCCGGCTGCGCAGCGCGCCGCGGCCCGGTCTGGCCGCCCTGCTCGAAGTCAGCGAGACGCGCGCCGACGACGTCGACGCCTCGACCATCGGCTTTCGCCTGGCGCCCCGCCTGAACGCCGCCGGGCGCCTCGAAGACGCCTCGCAGGTCGTCGAGCTGTTGGGCGCGCCCGACCGCGCCGCGGCCCTGCCGCTGGCGCAGCGCCTCGGCGCGCTGAACGCCGAGCGCCAGGAGATCGAGGCGGTCATCTTGCGCGAGGCCCTCGACCGCCTGCCCGACCGGCTGCCGGCGGCGGTCGTCATGTCGTCGCCCGACTGGCACGCCGGCGTGATCGGCATCGTCGCTTCGCGCGTCGTCGAGCAGACCGGCCGGCCCACCATCCTGCTGAGCGAGACCGAGGGCGTGGCCAAGGGGTCGGGACGCAGCATCCCGGCCTTCGACCTGCTGGCCGGCGTGGCGGCCTGCTCGGAGCGGCTGCTGGGCTACGGCGGGCATCGCGCCGCCTGCGGCCTCAGCCTGTGCGCCGACGACGTCGCGGGCTTCGCCGAGGCGCTCGCCGGCTATGCCGGCGAGCGCCTCACCGACGACGACTTTCGCAGCGTCACCAAGGTCGAAGCCGTGGCCGCCGGCGACGAGCTCACCCTCGGGCTCACCGACGACCTCGACCTCTTCGCGCCGCACGGGCTGGGCAACCCGCGGCCCCTGCTGCTGCTCCACGGCGCCCAGATCGGCTCGTGCCGGCTCACCCGCAACGGGCGTCACCTGCAGTGCGACGTGCGCCTCGACGGCGTCTCGGCGCCCGGCGTGCGCTTTGGCTTCTCGGCGCTCTCCGAGATCAAGCCGGGAGCGCGCTACGACGTGCCGGTGGCCTACACCAAGAACTCGTTCAACGGCATGGTCAGGCCGCAGGCGCAGGTCAAGGGCGCCTTCGAGCTGCTGCGCCCCGCCGACGACCTCTGCGAGACCGAGTGCGGCCCGGCCTGTCCCGAGTGGGTCACGGGCGACGATCTCCTCGAGGCCCTCGCCGACAGCGAGCTGCCCGGCGGCGACGGCGCCGACGGGGCGGCGGCGGCGATCGCCGTCCTGCGGCGCGAGCACCGCCTCTTCGATCGCCGCCGTCGCCCCCTCGGCGCCACCCTCACGTCGCTCGTCGCGGCCGGGGGCAGGCTGCTCGTGCTGGTGGCCGACGTCGGGCGCCGCCGGCCGCTGCTCAGCCGCGACGCCTGCCTGTCGCAGCTCGGGCGCTCGTACCTGTACCTGCACGGCGCCTGCGTGCCGTCGCGCCTGGGACTCGCTGTGTGCGGCGACGGTGGGGGAGACGAGCCCGATGTCGTGATGGCCGACGCCGTCGTGGCCGCCGCCAACCCCGAGCTGGTCGGCGCGTTCGATCACGTCGCCTTCGTCGATCCGCCGTTCGACGGCGGGCTGTTCGGCGCGATCCTCGCCGGGCTGGCTCCGACGGCCTGCGTTTCCATCCTGTGGGGCGAGAGTGAGGTAGACTTCACGAAGGCCGTCGTGGCCGACACCTACGACCTCGAAGCGGCCTGTCGCGTGGTCTACAGGGCGCTCGCGGCGGGGGGCGACTCAGGCGACCTGCTCGCCCGCCTGCTAGCCCACGAGCGCCTGGCCGGCCTTCCCGTGGTGGCTGCCGCCTGGAACACGCTCTCCGAGGCCGGTTTGCTGGCCGACCACGAAGGCAAGAAGGGAGTCAACAAGGCGGAGGGCAAGATCGACCTCCTCACTTCCGCCACGTATCGCCGATGGCACGAACGATTCCACACGACGACATTCCTCAGGCAGTGCCTGACCATCCGGCTCTAGGGCTGCTCGCCCCCGAAGCCGAGCAGCAGCGTGGGCTGCTCGAGCAGGTGCTCGCCGCCGTTGCGGTCTACAACCCCGACGTCGACGAAGAGCTCATCACGCGGGCCTTTGCGCTGGCCGCCGTCAAGCACGGTGGGCAGATCCGCAAGAGCGGCGAGGACTTCATCAACCACCCCGTCGGCACCGCGCTGCTGTGCGCCGAGCTGCGCTTAGACGACCCCACCATCGCCGCCGCGCTGCTGCACGACGTGGTCGAAGACACCGATACCCCGATCGAGTACATCCGCGAGCAGTTCGGCGACGAGATCGCCATGCTGGTCGACGGCGTCACCAAGCTGACCAAGATCGACTTCAACTCGACCGAAGAAGAGCAGGCCGAGAACTACCGCAAGATGATCGTGGCCATGGCAGAGGACATCCGCGTCATCCTGATCAAGCTCGCCGACCGCCTACACAACATGCGCACCCTGGGCTACCTGGGCAAGCAGAAGCAGATCCAGAAGTCCAAGGAGACCCTCGAGATCTATGCGCCGCTGGCCCATCGCCTGGGCATCAACAGCCTCAAGTGGCAGCTCGAGGACCTGGCCTTCGCCACCTGCACCCGCGCAAGTACGCCGAGATCGAGACGCATGGTGCCGCAGCGCCGCGCCGATCGCGAAGACTACATCGTGGACGCCGCACACTTCCTCGAAGATGAGCTCTAGAAGGTCGGCGATCGCGCCGAGATCACCGGCCGCGCCAAGCACTTCTACTCGATCTACGCAGAAGATGAGCCGCCGCGGCAAGGAGTTCAACGAGATCTTCGACCTGACCGCGCTGCGCGTGCTGGTCGACACGGTCAAGGACTGCTACGGCGCCATCGGGCGTGCATCCACGCCGTCTGGAAGCCCATCCCCGGGCGCTTCAAGGACTACATCGCGATGCCCAAGTTCAACCTGTACCAGTCGCTGCACACCACGGTGATCGGCCCGCGGCGGCAAGCCGCTCGAGATCCAGATCCGCACCTTCGACATGCACCAGACCGCCGAGTTCGGCGTGGCCGCGCACTGGCTCTACAAGGCCAAGGGCGACGCGCGACCGCCGGCCGACAAGCTCGCCTGGCTGCGGCAGATGATGGAGTGGCAGTCACGAGACGCCGGCGACCCGCGCGAGTTCATGGACACGCTGCGCATCGACCTCTTCGAGGACGAGGTCTTCGTGTTCACGCCCAAGGGCGACGTGAAGAGCCTCGCCGCCGGCTCCACGCCGATCGACTTCGCCTACGCGGTGCACACCGACGTGGGCAGCGCACTGCGTGGGCGCCAAGATCAACGGCCGCATCGTGCCGCTGCACACCAAGCTGAACTCGGGCGACATCGTCGAGGTCATCACCTCGCGCTCGAGCCGCGGCCCGTCGCGCGACTGGCTGGGCATCGCCACCACGCCGCGCGCGCGCCAGAAGATCCGCCAGCACTTCCGCCGCGAACAGCGCGAGGACTCCGAGCACTCGGGCCGCGACCTGCTGCAGGAGACCCTGCGCCGTCAGGGCCTGCCGGCGCAGAAGCTGCTCTCGTCCGATGTCTTTTCGCACATCGTCAAGGAGCTCGGCTACCAGAAAGCCGACGACCTGTACGTGGCGCTCGGTTCGGGCCGCATCCCCGTGCGCGCCGTGGTCAACCGCGTCATGCAGCACAGCGGCAGCGAACAGGCGGCGGTCCCCGAGGTCGCCATGCTGCCCACCGAGCCCAACGCCGGGGCCCTGGCGAGCGCCTCGTCGAGCGAGTTCGGCATCGCCGTCGAGGGCATGAGCGACATCGTCGTGCGCATGGCCAAATGCTGCAAGCCCATCCCCGGCGACGAGATCGTGGGCTACATCTCACTGGGCAAGGGCGTCACCATCCATCGCGCCGAGTGCAAGAACGCCAAGGCGCTGCTCGCCAAGAACCGCGAGCGCTTCACCACCGTCACCTGGGAGGGACTGGGCGTGCAGGCCTTCCGGGTCGAGCTGCAGATCGAGGCGCTCGACCGCAACCACCTGCTCGAAGACGTCGCCCGCACCCTGTCCGACTCGGGCGTGAACATCGTCGGCGCAGCGTCCAGACGCTGCCCGACGGCATCGTCAGCGACCGTTTCGTCTTCGAGGTCGGCGACGTGCACCAGGTCGCCAACATCGATCGCCAACATCAAGGCCATCGGCACCGTCTACGACGCCTACCGGGTGGTCTCGAGCTAGCGGCGCCGACGCCGCGCCGGGGCCGACGCCCGCTCGACGACGCACGGCCGGGGCTGATACCGTAAGTCGTTCCACTCCGTGCAAGTGAAGGAAACCGCCAGATGGCCGATCACTTCGATGTCTTCATGCTGACCCTCGGTGCGCTTGGCGCGAACTGCTTTTTGCTGGCGAGCGGCGGCAAGGCTCTGATCATCGACCCGGGCGACGAGGCCGACGTGGTGGCCGCCGCCTGCGACGAGATCGCCGCCGTGCCGCAGGCCATCCTGGTAACGCACGGCCACTTCGATCACATCGGAGGGGTCGACGCCCTGGCCAGGCAGTTCGCCGTGCCCGTCTATGTCGGCGAGGCCGACGCCGGAGCTGCTGCGCCGGCCCGACATGGGCGCCATGGCCGGCTTTGCCGTGCAGCCCGTCACGGTCGACCCGGTGCTGCTCGATGCAGAGACCGAGCTCGACCTCGCCCTGCCGGTGACCGCCGTGCCCACGCCGGGTCACTCGCGAGGGCTCGTTCTCCTTCTACGTCGAGGGCCACCTGTTCAGCGGCGACGTGCTCTTTCAGGGCAGCATCGGCCGCACCGACCTTCCCGGCGGCTCGTCCGACGCCTGCTCAACTCGATCGCCGGGCTCATCCGCCGCTTCGCGCCCGACACGGTCGTGCACTGCGGCCACGGGCCCGACACCTCGCTTGGTCGCGAGCTGGCGCTCAACCCGTTCCTGTCGCCACTGCGCTACGACCCGGAGCACCACTGGTGAGCGCCCCGAAAGCCCCCAAGGGCACCTACGATCTGCTGCCCGACGGCGCCGAACGGCGCGCCGACATCGTGGCCATCGCCGCCGACATCTTCACCTCGTACGGCTTCCGCCAGATCGTCACGCCCGAGTTCGAAGAGACGGCCCTGCTTCGCGCGGGGCGTGGGCGACGCCACCGACATCGTGCGCAAGGAGATGTACTCGTTCCCCGACCGCAGCGGACGCGCGCTCACGCTTCGTCCCGAGGGCACGGCGCCGGTGTGCCGCGCCTACGTCGAGCACGGCATGTTCAAGCTCACCACAGCCGGTCAAGCTCTGGTACTACTGCCCCATGTTCCGCTACGAACGGCCCCAGGCCGGGCGCTACCGCGAGCACTACCAGTTCGGCGCCGAGGCCCTCGGCTCCGACGACCCCATGGTCGACGCCGAGGTCATCGCCATGCTCGGCCAGGTCTACGACGAGCTCGAGCTCGGCGACCTCACGCTGGCCATCAACAGCATGGGCGACGCCACAGTGCCGGCCGGCCTACGTCGAGCTGCTGCGCGAGTTCCTCACGGGCCACGCCGACGAGCTCTGCGGCGAGTGTCGCGAGCGCACCGCCACCAACCCGCTGCGCACCTTCGACTGCAAGGTCGAAGGCTGCCGCGCCGTCATCGAACGACGCGCCGCGCCTGGTCGACCACCTCTGCCGAGCCTGTCGCGAGCACTTCGACACGGTGCTCGACCTGCTGCGCCGCGTCGGCCTCGACCCGTGCTCGACTTCCGCCTGGTGCGCGGCCTCGACTACTACACGCGCACCACCTTCGAGTATCAGTCCAACGCCCTGGGCTTCGCGCAGAGCACGATCGGCGGCGGCGGGCGCTACGACGGCCTGGTCGAGCTGATCGGCGGGCCGCCCACGCCGGGTTTCGGCTTTGGCAGCGGGCTCGAGCGCGTCACGCTGGTCAGCGGCCTCGAAGAGCAAGAAGACGAAGGCCCGCTCGCTTACGTGGTCTCGTTCCTGCAGACGAGCCGCGCCGACGCCTTCGCCCTCACGCAGCACCTCCGCCGCGACCTGCTGATCGACGCCGAGTGCGACCTCTCCGACCGCAGTCCCAAGGCCCAGCTCAAGCACGCCGGACGCAGCGGCGCCGAGCTCGCCCTGCTGCTCGGGCTCGACGACTTAGCCGAAGGCGAGGTGCGGCTGCGCGACCTCGAAAGCGGCGACGAAGAAGACGTGCCGATCGACGAGCTCGCCGACTGGTTCGACGACTGGCTCGGCGACGACGACCTCGACGGCCACGGCCACCACCACGGCAACGGCAACGGCAACGGTCGCCCGCTGCCCGACGGCGGCGAGGAGCAGTCATGATGCGCAGCGCGCTGCCCGGCGAGCTGCGCACCGCCGACGTGGGCCGCGAGGTGCGCCTCGCCGGATGGGTGGCGCGCCGTCGCGACCACGGCAACCTCATCTTCGTCGACCTGCGCGACCGCTCCGGCCTCGTGCAGCTCGTCTTCGACCCGCCGGGTGGCGCCCGCAGCCCACGCACTTCGCCGAGGGGCTGCGCGCCGAGTACGTCGTGGCGGCCGCCGGCACGATCGTGGCGCGCTCTCCCGAGACCGTGAACCCCGGCTTGCCGACGGGCGAGATCGAGGTCCGCGTGGCGAGCGCCGAGCTGCTCTCGGCGGCGCGCACGCCGCCGTTCGAGATCGAGTCGGGCGAAGGCCACGAGGTCGACGAGACCCTGCGCCTGAAGTACCGCTACCTAGACATCCGGCGGGCCCCCATGCTGGCCCGCCTCGAGCTGCGTCACCGCGCCGCCACGGCGGCCCGCGAGTACCTGAACGCGCGGCGCTTCCTCGAGATCGAGACGCCCATGCTGACGCGCTCCTCGCCCGAGGGCGCGCGCGACTTCCTCGTGCCCTCGCGGCTGCAGCCCGCACAGCTTCTACGCGCTGCCGCAGTCCCCCCAGATGTTCAAGCAGATCCTCATGGTGGGCGGCGTCGACCGCTACTACCAGCTCGTCCGCTGCTTCCGCGACGAAGACCTGCGCGCGGACCGCCAGCCCGAACACACCCAGATCGACATCGAGATGTCGTTCATGTCGGCCCCCGAGATCCGCGAGCTGCTCGAGGGCCTCATGGCGGCCATCGTCGAGGGCGTGGGGGAGGGCCGCTCGAGCTGCCGCTGCCCACGCTCACCTACGACGACGCCATGCTGCGCTACGGCTCCGACAAGCCCGACCTGCGCTACGGCTTCGAGATCGTCGAACTGTCCGACGTTCTCGGGGTCGGCGAGTTTCCGCGTGTTCCGCGAAGCCGTCGCCGGCGGCGGCGTGGTGCGCGCCATCCGCGCGCCGGGCGGCGGCCGGCTGTCGCGCGCCCAGCTCGACGGCCTCACCGAGGTCGCCAAGGTGCGCGGCGCGCGCGGCATGGCCTATGTGATCGTCGAAGAGGGCCGCGCGCTGCGCGGGCCGATCGTCAAGTTCCTGTCCGCCGTTGAGCAGGAAGCCCTGCTCGAGCGCACCGGGGCCGGACCCGGCGACCTCGTGGTGTTCGCCGCCGACCAGGCCTTGCCGGCCGCGGTCGTGTTGGGCGTCCTGCGCAACGCCCTGATCGAGTTGCTGGCGCCCGCGCCGTCGCGGCGCTGGTCGCTGTTGTGGGTCGTCGAGTTCCCGCTGTTCGAGATCGACGAAGAATCAGGCACGCTCGACCTACGGCCACAACCCCTTCAGCCTGCCGACCGACGCCACCCTGCCGTACCTCGAGAGCGACCCCCTGCGCGTGCGCGGCGCCCAGTACGACCTCGTCCTGAACGGCGTCGAGCTGGGCTCAGGCTCGCTGCGCATTCCCGACGCCGCGCTGCAGCGCAGCATCCTGCGCACGCTCGGCCTGAGTGAGGAGCGCATCGACGAGTCGTTCGGCTGGTTCCTCGAGGCGCTGGGCTTCGGCGCGCCGCCGCACGGCGGCATCGGCCTGGGCTTCGATCGCATCGTCATGCTGCTCGCCGGCGAGACGTCTATCCGCGACGTCATCGCCTTTCCCAAGACCTCATCGGGCTCCGACCCCATGACGGGCGCCCCGGCGCCTGTCGACCAGACCCAGTTGCGCGACCTGCGCATGCGGCCCGCCTGAACGACCCCCGCCTGAGCTCGCGGCCGCACCGTCTACGGCCGCGTGTGAGGCTCGCGGCCGCGTCGTCTGGGCCGCGAGGGGGGCCGGCGGTCCTTTCTGTTGCCGGCCGCTGGTACGCTCATTACTCAAGCATTTCGCGCAGGTGCCGACTTAGTTTGTGGGACGAGCATAGAGTCTGCTACCATGCCGACTGCTCTACCTTGTGCGTGATTTGCGGCGTTATTCGAGCCAACACTCACGCGCCGGGAGCCCGGCTCCGGTGGGTCTGTGGACCCCCGGGAGGGCACCCACCTGCAATTGCAGGTTCAATAAGAAAGCGAACACGGCAAGGTGGAGCCTTTTACATGGAGGCGCAGATGAGCGGCAAGCCCTGGTACCGGTCGTTTTTCGTCAAAGCGGCCCTGATCGTCGTGATGGGGGCAGCGATCATGGTCGTCGTTACCGGAGGCATCGTCCTCGCGACCAACGCCCCGACTACCGTGACCGCCGTACCGGTGAGCGGCAGCTACAACACGGCCGGCAGCTACGGCATCACCGGCTACCCGACGCTCGCGGTCGACATGTCGGCCAGGAACGTGCCGAGCTTTATCAGCAACCCGCTCGCAGAGAAGCGCGGTATCATCCTCCTCGTGTACTGCGCCGGGCCCACCGAAGACCAGCAGATGCTGACCTCCTTCAACGCGGTCAAGGCCAAGTACGCCGCTCAGGGCTCGTTCTTCTCCTTCGAGTCGGCGCATGCCGACGAGCTCGGCAGCGTCCTCGCCCAGCTCAAGATCACCCAGCCGCCGGCTCTCGCCGTCATCTCACCCGACGGCAAGGTCTACCAGGAGTACACCGGCTGGATCAGCGAGAAGGTCATGTCGCAGGTCGTCGCCAACGCCCTCGCCCAGTAAGAGCCCACCCACATCCCCGCGAACATCCCGACGCCGCCCCCAGGGGCGGCGTCGTCGCGTCCGGTCCCGGCTGCGCGGCCGAGGCCGATTCCCCTGTTTGACCGGCGCCTCCTGCGTGGTACGATAATCCCGACCTTTTCTGTTGGTATTAGATCCACGGACGTCACGGAGGGCCCGGCGTGCGCATCTCCTCTCGCTGCGAGTATGGCCTGCGGGCCATGATCTACCTTGCGCGGGCCGAGGGCGACGACCCTGTGCCCATCACCGAGATCGCACATCGTGAAGACATGCCCACCGCGTTTCTCGAACGCATCCTCGCCCGCCTGCGCGACGGCGGGCTCGTGGCCAGCACCAGGGGCGCGAGCGGCGGCTACCGCCTGTCGCGCGCCGCCGCGGCCATCTCGGTCGCCGATATCGTGACCGCGATCGAAGGTCCCCTGTCGCTCGTCGGCTGCCTGCCCGACGAAGGCGGCTGTGCGCGAGCGGGCAGTTGTGCCTCACAACGCGTCTGGCGCCGGCTCGACGACGCGATCAGCAGGGCGCTGGGCGATATCAGTCTCGATGAACTCTCCGTGGAGGCGATCACAACATGAAGACCATCTATTTCGACCACGCGGCGACGACGGCCGTCGACCCGCGCGTCTTCGCCGAGATGGAGCCCTACTTCGTGGAGCGCTACGGCAACCCGTCCGAGATCCACCGGCTGGGCCGCGAGGGCCGCGAAGCCGTCGATAAGGGGCGCGCGCAGGTCGCCGCGGCCCTCGGCGCGGTCGACAAGGAGATCGTCTTCACGAGCGGCGGCACCGAGGCCGACAACCTCGCCCTCAGCGGGTACCTGCAGCGCTTCGAGCCCGGGCACCTGATCGTGAGCGCCATCGAGCACCCCGCCGTCATGGAGACGGCGCGCTTTCTCATGCGCCAGGGCTGGGAGGCCAGCTTCGCGAGCGTCGACCACAACGGGGTCGTCGACCTCGACGCCTACGAAGCCGCGTTTCGCCCCGACACCCGCCTGGCCTCGGTCATGTTCGCCAACAACGTGGTCGGCACCGTGCAGCCCATCAAGGAGCTCGCCCGCATCGCCCACGAGCACGGCGCGGCCTTCCACACCGACGCCGTCCAGGCGGTCGGCGCCATGCCTATCGACGTCGCCGAGCTGGGCGTCGACCTGCTCTCGCTGTCGGGCCACAAGCTCTACGGCCCCAAGGGCATCGGGGCGCTGTTCATCAAGCGCGGCACCCGGGTCGGTCCCATCCTGCACGGCGGCGGCCACGAGCGCCGGCTGCGCTCCGGCACCGAGAACGTACCCGGCATCGTCGGGCTGGGCGCGGCGCTCAGCATCGCGGTCGCCGACCTGCCCGTCGAGGGACCGCGCCTCGTGGCGCTGCGCGACCGGCTGACCGCCGGCCTGATCGCGGCCATCGACGACACCATCGCCCTCGGCCATCCCACCGAGCGGCTGCCGGGCAACGTCTGCGTCTCGGTGGCCTACATCGAGGGCGAATCCATGGTCCTGAAGCTCGACGGCAAGGGCATCGCCGTGTCGAGCGGCTCGGCCTGCGCGTCGGGCTCGCTCGAACCGTCGCACGTGATCCTCGGCATGGGCTACCGTGCCGAAGAGGCCCACGGCAGCGTCCGCCTGACTCTCGGCCGCGAGAACACCCAGGACGAGGCCGACTACTTCCTCGAAGTCTTCCCGCCCATCGTCGCGCGGCTGCGCGAGATGAGTCCGCTCTACGTGAAGAGGTAAGCGCATGTACACCGATCTCGTGATGGACCATTTCTCGAACCCCCGCAACGTAGGTGAGGTCGAGGACCCCGACGGCGCCGGCCAGATCGGCAACCCGGTCTGCGGCGACGTCATGCGTATGACGATCAAGGTCGACGACGACCGCATCACCGACGTCAAGTTCAAGACGTTCGGCTGCGGGGCGGCGGTAGCGACCTCGAGCATGGTGACCGAGATGGTCATGGGCAAGACGCTCGACGAGGCCGCCGAGATCTCCAACAGGGCCGTCGCCGAGGCGCTCGGCGGTCTGCCCGCCCAGAAGATGCACTGTTCGAACCTCGCCGCCGACGCACTGCACCTGGCCATCGAGGACTACCTCACCAAGGCCGGTCGCAGCGGCGACGTCGCGAAGGTGCTCGGAAAAAAAGCGTCGTCGTAGGCCTGAGCGGCGGCGTCGACAGCGCCGTGGCCGCCCTCGCCCTGCGCGAGGATGGCTACGACGTGCGCGCCGCCACCGTGAAACTTTGGCCGGGCGACGACGAGCGGAGCTGCTGCTCGGCGCCGGCGGTGGCGCGGGCGCGCGATAGCGCGCACGCCATCGGGGCGCCGCACTACTGCGTGAACGACGAGCCGCGCTTTGCGGCCGACGTCGTCGCGCCGTTCGTCGACGGCTACCTGGCCGGCGAGACGCCCAACCCCTGCATTGAGTGCAACCCGGGACGCTTCGAGCGCCTGCTGGCGCTGGCCGACCATTTCGGGGCCGCCTGGGTCGCGACCGGCCACTACGCGCGCATCGTGAGGGCCGCCGACGGCGCCCACGTGGCGCGCGGCCTCGACCGCGCGAAGGACCAGTCGTACATGCTGTGGCGCGTGCCGCCCGAGACCCTCGAGCGCTTGCTGCTGCCCCTCGGCGAGCTCACCAAGCCGCTCGTGCGCGAGCGCGCCCGGCGGGCGAGCCTGCCTCCGGCCGACGAGCCCGACAGCCAGGAAGTCTGCTTTGCGCCCGGCGACCATCGCGCCTTTCTCGCCGCCCACGGCGCGCCGGGTGAGGGCGGCGAGATCGTCGACGTCGACGGCAACGTGCTCGGCCATCACGGCGGCTGCTGGCGCTTTACCGTGGGTCAGCGCCGCGGCTTGGGCGTGAGCGCCGCGACGCCCCTCTACGTGCTGGCCATCGATGCGCCGTCGCGACGCGTGGTCATCGGGCCGGCGGCGGCGCTTGCGACCACGAGGGTCGCCCTGCGCGCCCTCGTCGACCGCGGCCTGGACGACGGCGCCGGGCTTGAGGTGCAGCTGCGCTACCGATCGGCCGCCATCGGGGTCGCAGCCGTGCGGCGGCTGCCGGGCGGGCGCGCCGTCGTCTCGCTGGCCGCGCCGTTCGACGGCCCCGCGCCGGGGCAGTCGGCGGTCTTCTACAGGAATGACATCGTGGTCGGCGGGGGCATCATCACCTCGACGGCGGCCGACGTACATGAGCCTCGCGCGGTGTGATAGGGTGTGCCCGCAAACCGAGCCCGTACCTGAGCTTCGATGGAGGCGACGTCGATGACTGACTCACTGTGGAGCGTGGCGACAAGCACGCCCTCCATGGCGCTGCGCTACGCGGCGGCGTTCTTCCTCGTCGTCGTGGGCATCGGGCTCATCTACGCCCTCGTCCGCCTTGGCAGCACGCTCGGCTCGGCCGAGAAGCTGCTCACCGACGTCGACACCGAGGTCGTGCCGCTGCTCAAGCAGGCCACCGAGACCCTCGACGGCGTCAACACCGAGCTCGACAAGATCGGCGTGGTCATGACGAGCGTCGTCGACGCCACCGAGAAGGTCGACCACACCACGCGCGCCGTCGAATCGGCGATCAGCGTGCCCGCCAAAAAGGCCGCCGCGTTCGGCGCGGGCGTCTCGCAGGCCGTCTCGACCTTCTTCAGCCGCGGCGCCGACTCAGACGAAGCCGGGGCCGACGCCGCCGCGCCGGCCGGCGAAGCCGCCACCGGCGCGTGGCGCCCGACGGGCGCCCCCGACGCCGCGACCACGGCGCCGGGCTTCGCCTCCGCCGCCGCCGACGCTGCCGCACCCGTCGCCGACGCCCCGGCCGCCACGGCCGATCCACCCGAGACCGCCGCCACCGACGCTCCGCCGCCGCCGCCGCCGGCTCCCGGCGCCACCGGCGAAGGGAGCGGCGGATGAGGCTCCTGGGCACCCTTGTCTTTGGCACCGCGCTCGCCGGAGCCGGTCTGGCGTACTACGTGCGCGACCGCAAACAGGCGACGGGGCAGAGCTACGCCGACGTGCTGCGCCAGCTCCCCTCCGACGCGGTGCGCGGTTACGGCGCGGCCCGCCGCCGGGCACAGCTCGCCATCGACGACGGCCTGCGCGCCGCTCGCAAGCGCGAAGGCCAGGTCGACAACGCCCTGCAGGCCGCCGCCCCGCGCGACCCCGGCCTGTCGGCCTGAAGCGGAGCATCGCGTGGCAGACATGATCCACCTGCAGGTCTCGGCGACTCCCGCCGCCTTCTCGGTCGTGCGCATGGTGCTCGGCGGTGTGGCGGCGCGCGTCGACCTCTCGCTCGACGAGATCGACGACCTCTACGTCGCCGTCGAAGAGCTGCTCACCGCCGCGACCGACTCCGGCGAGGCGCCGCTCCATGAGCTTGCCATCGAAGTCGTCGACGACGGCGTGAGCATCAACGCCGGACCGTTCCGCTCCGCGGGCCTGCGCGCCCGGCTGAGCGGTCGCAGCGACGGCGGGTTCGACCTCGAGACGGTCATGCGCGGCGTCGTCGAGTCGGTCGACGTCTGCGCGGCTCCCGACGACTGCTACTGCGTCGTGTTCGCCAAGCGCCGCGGCGCCTCCTGAGGGATCGTATGGTCGAAGCTCACAGCAAGGAACCTCTTGGCGACCCGTTCGACCGCGACGAGCGCTCCGCGCGCGGCGCGGGCGAGCCGGCCGCGGGGCGCGGCGAGCGCCCCGCCGACGACCCCGACGACGAGCTCCAGGCCGGGGCGGCGTCGCACGACGCCGACGACCAGCCCGAGGCGGCCGGCGACGAGCCCGAGGCGGCCGACGAGATCGACGACAACGAGATCGACGACGAAGACCTGATCGAGCGCGTCGTGCCTCCGACCGGGCGCGGCAAAGACGAGTCCGAGAAGCTCGACCAGTTCCTCCTGCGCCGCTACCACCTGCACGGCGACCGCCACGCCCGCGACGCAGCTCATCACCATGTACCTGCCGCTCGTGCGTTCGCTCGCGCGGCGCTACTCGTCGCGCGGCGAGCACTTCGACGACCTCGTGCAGGTCGGCTCGATCGGCCTCATCAAGGCGATCGACCGCTTCGACCTCACCCGCGGCGTCGAGCTCACGACCTACGCCACGCCCAACATCATCGGCGAGATCAAGCGCTACTTCCGCGACAAGGGCTGGTCGGTGCGCGTGCCGCGCGGCCTGCAGGAGCTCAACATCCGCCTGAACAAGGTGATCGACGAGCTCGTGCCCAAGCTGCAGCGCTCGCCGACCATCAACGAGATCGCCGAGGCCGCCGGGGCCACCCCCGAAGAGGTCCTCGAGGCGCTCGAGACAAGCCAGGCCTACAACTCGGTGTCGCTGCAGGCGGCGCCCAACGGCGAGTCGGGCGACGACGAGACCGGCCTGATCGACTACATGGGCACCGAAGAAGAAGCCTACGACACCATGGAAGACCGCACGATGCTCGCCCCGGGCTTCGCCAAGCTCGACGCCCGCGAGCGCTACATCCTGCACCTGCGCTTCTTCGAGGGGCTCACGCAGTCACAGATCGCGGCGCGCGTGGGGATCTCCCAGATGCACGTCTCGCGACTCATCCGCCGGGCGCTCGAGAAGCTGCGGGCGAACATCGGCGAGGGGGCGTTGTGAGGCCCCGACCCTAACCTTCCAGACCTTCCCCACGAGGTGCCCATGACCGACCAGCGACCAGACCGACCGACGCTGTCATCGGCGCAGAATCCGGCGGGCCTTCGGCGAGTTCTTCGAGGCACACGGCCATCTCTCGCCGGCGCCCGCCTCGCTTGTGCCGGCCGGCGATCCCAGCGTGCTGTTCACGACCGCCGGCATGCAGCAGTTCAAGCCCTACTACCTGGGCGTCGACACGCCTCCGGCGCGCCGCCTCACGACCTGCCAGCGCTGTTTTCGCACGTCGGACATCGAGAACGTGGGGCGTACGGCGCGCCACCTGACCTTCTTCGAGATGCTGGGCAACTTCTCGATCGGCGACTACTTCAAGACCGAGGCGATCGCCTGGGCGCTCGAGTTCTCAGACCAGCTGGGGATCCCTCGCTCGCGCGTCAAGGTCAGCGTCTTCGGCGGCGACGAGCAGGTGCCCGTCGACGCCGAGGCCATCGCCATCTGGAAGGGCCACGGCTTCACCGACGCGGACATCGTCCACCTCGGGCGCGGCGACAACTTCTGGGGACCGGCCGGCGCCACGGGGCCCTGCGGCCCCTGCACCGAGCTCTACTACGACATGGGCGAGGAGTACGGCTGCGGCCGCCCCGACTGCGGCCCCGGGTGCGAGTGCGACCGCTGGATGGAGTACTGGAACCTCGTGTTCGTGCAGTACGAGATGGACGAGCACGGCGGCCTCTCCACCCTGGCCGCGCAGAGCATCGACACCGGCATGGGGCTTGAGCGCGTCACCGCCATCCACCAGGGGGTCACGACGGTCTACGAGACCGACGCCTTCCGCCCCATGATCGCCCTTGGCGAAGAGCTGTCGGGCCAGACCTACGGGTCGAGCGAACCTGTGACCCGTGCCCTGCGCACCATGGCCGAGCACGCCCGCGGCATCGCCTTTCTCATCATGGACGGCGTGCTGCCCGGCAACGAGGGGCGCGACTACGTGCTGCGGCGCATCATCCGCCGCGCCGTGCAGCAGGGCGTCTCGATCGGCCTCGACGAGCCCTTCCTCGCGCGCCTGTGCGACCGCGTGATCGACCTCATGGCCGAGGCGTATCCGCCGTTGCTTGGCGCGCGCGAGGCGATCCTCGAGATCGTCGCTGAAGAAGAGGCGCGCTTCACGCGCACCCTGGCCCAAGGCATGGGCATCTTGGACGAGGCCCTGCGGCGCGCGCGCGATTCCGGCGCCGAGCTGCCGCCGGCCGTGGCCTTCGAGCTGCACGACACCTACGGGTTCCCGTTCGACCTCACCCGCGAGATCGTGCAGGACAAGGGCATGAGCGTCGACGAAGAAGGGTTCGAGCGGCTCATGGCCGAGCAGCGCGAGCGCGCCCGCGCGGCGCAGAAGGCGGGGGAGACCGGTCCCGGCGAGCTCGAGGCCTTCCAACGCGACACCGCGGCGCTCGAGACCACTTTCGTGGGCTACGAACGCCTCGAGGTCTACTCCATGGTGCGCGCCGCCCGCGTCCTGGCCGACGGGCGCGTGGCGCTCAAGCTCGAAGAGTCGCCGTTCTACGCCGAGGGCGGCGGCCAGGTCGCCGACGCCGGCTGGATCCACACCGACTCCGGCAAGCTCGACGTCGTCGACGTGGTGCGCTTCCAGTCCGACCAGGTCATCGTCGGCCGCCTCACCGAAGGCAGCGTGGTCGAAGGCGAGCGCGCCAAGGCCATGGTCAACGCCGTGCGCCGCCACCAGACCGCCTGCAACCACACCGCCACGCACCTGCTGCACAACGCGCTGCGCATCGTGCTGGGCGACGACGTCCGCCAGGCCGGCTCGCTGGTCACTCCCGACAAGCTGCGCTTCGACTACAAGACGCGGCGCGCGCCCACCGCGGCCGAGCTGCGCCAGATCGAAGACCTGGCCAACCGCCGCATCGTCGAGAACCACCCGGTTCGGCCCTTCGTCACCACGCGCGAGTACGCCGCCGAGATCGGCGCCCTGGCGTTCTTCGAAGAGAAGTACGGCGAGTTCGTGCGCGTCCTCGAGATCGACGACTTCAGCCGCGAGCTCTGCGGCGGCACGCACGTCTCGTCGACCTCGCAGATCGGCCTCTGCAAGATCACCGCCAGCAGCTCGGTGGGCGCCAACACACGGCGCATCGAGGCGATCACCTCGGCCGCGGCGATCGAGCACTACCGCGCGGTCGAGGCGCGTGAGACGGCCGTCGCCGCCGAGCTCGGCGTGGCCCCCGATCGCGTCGTCGACGCCGTCCGCCGACGCCTCGAGGAGCTCGGCGAGCTCAGGGACGCCGTGCGCGCAGCCCAGAGCGGCGAGCGCCACGGACGCGTCGACGAGCTGGTGGGCGCGGCGCTCGACGTGGCCGGCGCCACCGTGGTGGCGAGCCAGGTCGAGGTGGGCAAGCCCGACGACCTGCTGACCCTGGCCGACGAGGTGCGCGCGGCGCTGCCCGACGCGGCCGTGGCCCTGCTGGCCGACCTCGACGGGCGCGTCGCCGTCCTGGTGACCTCGCCCGACGCCCTCGTCGGCCGCGGGCTGCGCGCCGGCGACGTGCTGGCCGCCATGATGCCGGCCGTGGGCGGCCGCGGCGGCGGCAAACCGACCCTCGCCCGCGGGGGCGGCACCGACGCGAGCGGCATGGGCGCCGCCCTCGAGGCGGGCATCGCCAAGGTCAGGGAGCTCCTCGGAGCGTAGAGGTGCGGCTCCTGGCGCTCGACTACGGCGTCGCGCGCACCGGCGTGGCGATCTCCGACGAGACCGGCAGCATCGCCCGTCCGCTGATGGTCGTGGCGCGCGCCGGCACGGCGGCCGGCCTCGAGACCGTCAAAGAGCTCGTGGCCGCCGAAGGCGTGGCGCTGGTCGTCGTCGGCCTGCCGGTCTCGCTCGACGGCGCCGAGCACGGCCAGGCGCGCGAGGTGCGCTCCTTCGTGGCGCGCCTCAAGCGCACGATCGACGTTCCCGTGGTGCTCTACGACGAGCGCTTCACCACCGCGATCGCTCAGCAGCGCGGCGGCAAGGGCGCGCTCGACGCGCGCGCCGCCGCGCAGATCCTCGAGGACTACCTGAGCTCGACTCAGGGCTGACCGCCCCCGGCGAGAAGGATGTCGGGCGTCGGCGTGCAAGCTTGACGTGCGGCGGACGGCGCCTCGCCGGGTCCGCGCGACTTCAGGTCAGTTCCACGCTGGGGGCGAGCACATGACGACGATCGCAGGAACCACCGTCCTTGCCGGCATCATCGGCTGGCCCGTGACGCACTCGCTCTCGCCGGCCATGCACAACGCCGCCTTCGCCGCCCTGGGCCTCGACATGGCCTACGTGCCGCTGCCGGTCGCCGCCGGCGACGTCGAGGCGGCCGTGAGGGGGCTGCGCAGCCTCGGATTTCGGGGAGCCAACGTCACCATGCCGCACAAGGCGGCCGTCGCGCCCTTCCTCGACCGCGTTGCCGACGACGCCCGGGTGATCGCGGCCGTGAACACGATCGTCGTCGACAATGGCGCGCTCACCGGCTACAACACCGACGTCGGGGGGTTCGTCGCGGCCCTCCAGGAGACGGTCCCCGAGCCGCTGGCGGGCGCCTCGGCGCTCGTGCTCGGCGCGGGCGGCGCCGCGCGCGCCGCCGTGCTCGGCCTGCTGCGGGTCGGGGTGCGCCGCTGCACCGTGGCCAACCGTACGATGAGCCATGCCGAAGAGCTCGTGCACCTGCTGCGGCCCGTCGACGAGGCCGCGCGTTTCGAGCTCGTGGCGCTCGACGAGCTCACCGCCGCCCAGGTCCGTGACGCGGACATCGTGGTCAACGCGACCGCGCTGGGCATGGCCGGCCCGCTTAAAGTGCCGCGCGTTTTGGTCGATAACATCCAGCGTGACCACATCGTGTACGACGTGGTCTACGGACAGCGGCCGACGATGCCACTCGAACGTGCCCGAGCAACCGGAGCACGGGCGATCGACGGCTTGACGATGCTCGTTTGGCAGGCCGCGCTCTCGTTCGAACTGTGGACGGGCCGGGCCGCGCCACTGGAAGTGATGCGGAGTGCCGCACGACGATAAGAGTCGGGTCGCGGGTCGCGTGGCGGCTCGCAAAGGCGAGCTGCCGGCGATCGAGGTGGTCTCAACCGACGGCCGCGCGCCCGACGACATCGACGACTGGAGCGACTACGCAGCCAACACCGACAAGGGGACCGACGGTTTCGTGAGCACAGGCCACGATCAGATCTTCTACCCCGACGAGGGCTTCGATTCGCTCTCCGGCTTAGCCGAGGCCGACCTGCTCGACACCATCGAGCCGATCGAGTTCGACGACGAGGTCGAGACCGGCAAGGTCATCGAGATCGACCCCGCCGCCGACCTCGAGTCGGCGATCGCCGCCGTCACTCCCGACGAGCCCAGGCTGGGCGGCGTCAACGAAGTCCTCGAACGGCTGCAGGCTGCCGACGCCGCCGCCGCTACCGGTCAGCCGGCGCCGCTGCGCGCCAGCAAGAAGCGCCTCGGCGAGATCCTCGTCGATATGGAGCTCGTCACCGAGGAGCAGATCGACGAGAGCCTGTCGCGCCAGAAAGAGACGCACAAGCGCCTCGGCGAGCAGCTCCTCGAAGACAAGCTCGTCTCCGAGCTCGACCTCACCAAGGCGCTGGCCACCAAGTTCGGCATCGAATACCTCGACCTCACCAAGCTGCAGATCGACATGTCGGCCGCCGGCCTGCTGTCCGAACGGCTGTGCCGGCGCTACTCGGCGATCCCGGTGCGGTTCCTCGACGACAGCACCCTGCAGGTCGCCATGATCGATCCCGCCAACGTCCTGATCGCCGACGACCTGCGCATCATGACCGGCTACACGATCGTGCCGGCCATCGCCAGCGAAGAAGACATCGTGGGCGCCATCGGCAAACTGAACCGGCTCGACGACCAGGTCACCGCGGCCGATTCGGACATGGTCGGCGACGACGAGATCACCGACATCCGCGAGATGACCGAGGAACCACCGATCGTCAAGCTCGTGAACTCGGTGATCGCGCAGTCCGTCGACGACGCCGCCAGCGACATCCACTTCGAGCCGCAGGCCAAGGAGCTCGTGATCCGCTTTCGCCTCGACGGCGTGCTGCACGAGGTCATGTCGGTGCCGCGTCGCATGCAGAGTGGGGTGATCAGCCGGCTCAAGGTCATGGCCGAGCTCGACATCGCCGAGCGCCGCGTGCCGCAGGACGGCCGCATCGGCCTCGTGGTCGGCGGCAAGCCCATCGACATGCGCGTCGCCACCCTGCCCACCGTGTACGGCGAAAAGATCGTCATGCGCCTGCTCGACAAGAGCAACGTCATGCTCGATCTTTCCGACCTGGGGTTCGCGCCCAAGGCGCTCAAGCGCTACCAGCGCTCGTTCACCCGGCCGTACGGCGCCATCCTCGTCACCGGCCCGACAGGCTCCGGCAAGTCGACGACCCTGTATGCGACCCTGAACATCATCAACTCCCCCGAGAAGAACGTGATCACCGTCGAGGACCCGGTCGAGTATCGCCTCTCCGGCATCAACCAGGTCCAGGTGAACCCCAAGGCCGGCATGACCTTCCCGGCGGCCCTGCGCTCCATCTTGCGTTGCGACCCCGACATCGTGATGGTCGGCGAAGTCCGCGACCGCGAGACGGCGAACATCGCCATCGAATCGGCTCTCACCGGCCACCTCGTGCTCACCACGCTCCACACCAACGACGCGCCAGGCGCGCTGTCTCGCCTCACCGAGATGGGCATCGAACCGTTCCTCACCTCGTCGGCCGTGGACTGCGTTCTCGCTCAGCGCCTGGCGCGTCGCCTCTGCAAGGAATGCAAGGAGCCGTACGAGCCGTCCGAAGAGATGCTCAAGAAAAGCGACTTCCCACCCGAAGTCTTCGACATGGACAAGGTGACGTTGTACCGCCCGAAGGGGTGCTCACGGTGCAACAACACGGGCTACAAAGGCCGACTCGGCATCTACGAAGTCATGATCGTGAGCGAAGCCATCCGCAGGCTGACCGTCGAGCGCAAGAGCGCCGACGAGATCAGCCGCGTGGCGCAGGCCGAAGGCATGAAGAACCTGCGCGAGGACGGCATCGATAAGGTGCTTCAGGGGCTTACGTCGATCGAAGAGATCGCCAGGGTCATCATCTGACAATCGGTTTGCGAGGGGACGAAACCAATGGATCTTGTCGATATTCTGCTTGAGGTCCTGGAGCGCGACGCCAGCGACCTTCACCTGTCGGTCGGCGCACCGCCGATCGTGCGCGTCAACGGCGTGCTCGAGCGCCTCGACTACCCGCGCCTCGGCGCCAACGACACGCGCGAGCTCATCTACAGCATCCTCTCGCAGGACCAGCGCCAGCGCCTCGAGAACGACTGGGAGATGGACTTCTCGTACTCGGTGCCCGGGCGCGCGCGCTTCCGCGTCAACGCCTACTTCCAGCGCAACAGCCTGGGGGCGGCCTTCCGCCTGATCCCCGTGCAGATCAAGAAGCTCGAAGACCTGGGGCTGCCGCGCGCGCTGCACGAGCTCACCAAGAAGCCGCGCGGCTTCGTGGTCGTCACCGGCCCGACCGGCTGCGGCAAGTCGACCACGCTGGCCGCCATGATCGACGAGATCAACGAGGTCCGCGAAGAGCACATCATGACGATCGAAGACCCGATCGAGTTCCTGCACCGCCACAAGAAGTGCATGATCAACCAGCGCGAGGTCGGCGCCGACACCAAGTCGTTCAACCGGGCGCTCAAGTCGGTGCTCCGTCAGGACCCCGACGTCATCCTCGTCGGCGAGATGCGCGACACCGAGACCATGGCGACCGCCCTCACCGCGGCCGAGACGGGGCATCTCGTGCTGGCCACCCTGCACACCCAGGACGCCCCGCAGACCATCGACCGCATCATCGACGTCTTCCCGCCTCACCAGCAGGAACAGATCCGCGTGCAGCTCTCCACCACGCTGGTCGGAGTCTGCACGCAGCAGCTCCTGCCCACGCGCGACGGGCGCGACCGGGTCGTGGCCGCCGAGCTCCTTATCCCCACGCCCGCGGTGCGCAACCTGATCCGCGAAGGCAAGACCCACCAGATCTACTCGGCCATGCAGATGGGCAACCAGTTCGGCATGGTCACGATGGACGCCGCGCTCGCCGACCTGGTGCGCCGCGGCGTGATCTCGCGCGAGCTCGCGCAGCGGCGTTCGAGCGCGCCCGACCAGCTCGATCGCCTGCTGGGCTCCGCGGCGAACACGGCCGTCCGCGTCAACTAAAGATTTGCCGGAGCATGACGAGAACAGTCTCGACAAGCGTCGCAGGCAGTACGGGCGATAGCAGCTGTGCTGCCCGCGCCGGCGGGGAGTGACGGAGGACTCATGGCCACGTTCACATACAAGGCTCTCGACGGCAGGGGCGCTACGGCGTCGGGTCAGGTCGACGGCGACAACAAGGCGGCCGTAGCGGCCGGCTTACGCAACCGAGGCCTCACGATCGTCGACATCAACGAGGTCAAGACGAGCCTCGCCAAGACCGACATCTTTGCCTCGATGCAGCGCGTCAAGGCGAAAGACCTGACCGTCTTTTCGCGCCAGTTCGCCACCATGATCAACTCCGGCCTGGCCATGCTGCGGGCGCTCACCGTGCTCGAAGAGCAGACCGAGAACAAGAAGTTCGCCGAGATCCTGGGCCAGGTGCGGGGCGACGTCGAGGCCGGCATCTCGCTGTCCGACGCGCTCGAGAAACACCCCAAGGTGTTCTCGCCCCTGTACATCAACATGGTCCGCGCAGGCGAGATCGGCGGTATCCTCGACGAGGTGCTCAACCGCCTCGCCACGCAGCTCGAAAAAGACGACCAGATCAAGCGCGCGGTCAAGTCGGCGATGGTCTATCCGCTCATGATCGCGAGCTTCGCGCTCATCGTCATGACCGGCATGGTGCTCTTCCTGATCCCTGTGTTCGCCGCCATGTACGACCAGCTCGGCCACGCTAAGCTGCCCATGCTCACGCGCATCATGGTGAGCGTCTCAGACACCATGCGAAGCTGGAAGGGCGCCATCGTGCTGGTCGTCATCATCGGCCTCATCGTACTCATCCGCTGGGCCAAGCACACCGACAAGGGCACCATGGTGTGGGACCGCTTCAAGCTGCGCGTCCCCATGGGCATCGGCGAGGTCGTGCGCAAGATCGCCGTGGCGCGCTTCTCGCGCACGCTCGGCACCCTGGTCTCGAGCGGCGTGCCCATCCTGCAAGCCATCGACATCACCGGCAAGTCGGCCGGCAACGTCGTGATCGAACAGGCCATGAACGCCGTGCAGGTGAGCGTCAAAGAGGGCGCGACCATCTCGGCGCCCCTGAAAGACGTGCACGTGTTCCCCGACATGGTCGTGCAGATGATCGCCGTGGGCGAAGAGACGGGCGCGCTCGACAACATGTTGCAGAAGGTCGCCGACTTCTACGAAGACGAGGTCAACGCGGCGGTCAAGTCGCTGACCTCGATCATCGAGCCCATCATGATGCTCGGTGTCGGCGCCATCGTCGGTGTGGTCGTCATCTCGATGTACCTGCCGATCTTCAACATGATGAACATCGTCAAGCAGTAGACGCGCGCCCCCGAGGCACCCCGTGAGTAACGAGCAGCTGGTGGCCGACTACGCGGTCACCCGCTCACCGGTCAGCCTCGATCAGATCGTCCGCGACAACCAGCGACTGCTGCACCACGTCCTCAAGCGTTTCGCGACCGCCGACGAGCCCTACGAAGACCTCTTGCAGGTCGCCAACCTGGGGCTCATCAAGGCGGTCCAGCGCTTCGATCCCGGCAAGGGCGTGCGCTTCTCGACCTACGCCGTACCGGTCGTCGAGGGCGAGGTGCGCCACCATCTGCGCGACTCGCTGCTGCTGCGCCAGCCGCGCTGGGTCAAGAAGATCTACCACGAGATCGAAGAAGCCGTCGGGGTGCTCACCAAGAAGCTGGGGCGGCCGCCGCACCTGAGCGAGATCGCCGCGGCCCTCAACATAAGCGAGGCCGGCATCCTCGAGGTCCTCAACGTCTACGCGCGCATCGACCTGCAGGGGTTGCCCGAAAGCTACGCCGACAGTGCGGACGGACACCTGGCCGACGCCGGCGAGGTCCATTCGCTGCACCTCACGTCGTTCTCGCTGCCGATCGAGGACCGCATCGCCCTCTACGATGCCCTCGACCGGCTCACCGCCTTTCAGCGCAAGCTGATCTACCTGCTCTTCTTTCGCGAGTTCACCCAGCACGAGGTGGCGGCCGCCCTCGGCCTTACGCAGAAGAAGGTGTCGCGCGAGTCGATCAAGGCCCTGGCGCGGCTCAAGCAGGTCATGACGCGCCGCGTCTTTTAGGCGCGCCTTGGGAGGGCACCGATCGCCCGAAGTCCACGCCGGCAGACACGCAAACCCCTAAAGAGATACAGACTCCGAGCCGATACAACCAACGCATCGGCAGCCAGGCGAAAGAAAAGTGTCTAGAGCTTCTGCGGGTGGGCAACCTGAACGTGAAGGCGAAAAGGCAAACCGTCCGTGAGGGCGGGGCGCAAAGCCACAGGACTCCTGTCAACAAGAGTCGGCTGGGTTGCCGCCGCAGCGAAAGTACGACGCTGACGGACCTGTGGTTGCCTGAGGGGCATCACGGGTCGTTTTTCGTGGTCTCTCTCGAATGCAAAGTTTGTAAGGTCTAAGACGATTTTCTAAGGAGGTGACAATCCAAATGAAACGCTTCTCCAGAGGTCAAAAGGGTTTCACGCTCATCGAGCTTCTGATCGTCATCATCATCATCGGCATCCTGGCTGCCATCGCCATCCCGATGTTCCTGAGCCAGCGTAACAAGGCCAAGGACGCATCGGTCAAGGAGGGCATCCACAGCATCCAGATCGGCATCCAGAGCTACGCCGTCGACAACAACGATCAGTACCCGGCCGCCGGTCAGGTCAGCCAGGCGAGCCTCACGGGCTACGTCGACAACTGGCCCAAGAACCCGTTCGGTCCGACCGCCACCACGTATATGGCTGAAGGCTCAGGGCAGGGTCAGTACAACTACACGACCCCGGCCAGCAACACCTTCAAGCTCGTCGGTCACATGACCAGCACCGACGTTACGGTTCCTTGATCATAGCCTGACGAACTGCAGTGGCGAGGGGGGTGGCTCCGGAAGGACCCGCCCCCCTCGTTCTTTCGAGACAGGCTTACAGTAACCGTCAAAGATCAGGCAGGTGTTCGGATTGCGCAACGTACTCAAGAAAAGGACGGTCCAAGCATCGGACGGCCGGGGCGCGCGGCAACGCGGCTTCACGCTGATCGAGCTTCTGATCGTCATCATCATCATCGGTATCCTGGCGGCGATCGCCATCCCGATGTTCCTGAGCCAGCGTAACAAGGCCAAGGACGCATCGGTCAAGGAGGGCATCCACAGCATCCAGGTGGGTATCCAGAGCTACGCCGTCGATAACAACGACACCTACCCGGCGGCCGCCCAAGTCAGCAACACGACGCTGGCCGGCTACGTCGACAACTGGCCCAAGAACCCGTTCGGCCCGACTGCCGCCACGTACATGGCCGAAGGCTCGGGGCAGGGTCAGTACAACTACACGACCCCGGCGAGCAATACGTTCCGTCTGGTCGGCCACATGACGAGCACGAACGTCACGGTGCCTTGACCCCGACGGGCCGGGGGCAGCGACGGCCAAAGCGAGGGGTGAAGCTCCCGGTGGGGGCGGCTCCCCTCGCTTTTTCGTGCGCGTCACGGCCTGTGGGTGAGCCGGCAAACGCGGTCCTTCCGGCGATTTTCCGTCCCGGCCGCGACGATGTGGGCAGACTGTAGTGCAGAGGGGCGGCGAACACGTCGCCGGTCACAACGAGAGGGAGGGCGACGATGAAACGAGGTCAACGCGGCTTCACGCTCATCGAGCTCCTGATCGTCATCATCATCATCGGTATCCTGGCTGCGATCGCCATTCCGATGTTCTTGAGCCAGCGCAACAAGGCCAAGGATGCTGCGGTCAAGGGCGGCGTGCACAACATCGAGCTGGGCATCGCAAGCTACGCCATCGACCATGCCGACACCTATCCGGCGACGGGCCAGGTCTCGAACGGCACGCTGGTCGACTCGGCCAGCAAGTCCTACGTCGACAACTGGCCGGCCAACCCCTGGACCAACGCGCCGATGGCGAACTCGGCGAGCAACGGCGACTACACCTACACCCAGACCGGCGGCGGGAGCGGTTTCACCCTCGCGGGGCACATGACGACCGGCGGGTTCACCGTTCCCTGAGCTCGCCCCCGCGGCGCCGCGGCCTGCCGGCCGTGGCCGCCGCCCCCGCGGCGCCGCGGCCTGCCGGCCGTGGCCGCCGCCCGCACGGCGGCCACGCTCGTGGTCGCCGCCCCGCGGTCGCCGCACTCACGGTGGTCGCCGGAAGCCGCAGCGGACCACCGACTGCTAAAGGTTTTTCGCCTCGTTCCGAAGAAAAAAGCATGCGGGCAGCAGAGACAAGCGTAGCTACGGCCACGGCGAGAGAGCGGGGCGAGATCCTCACCGACCATGCGAGCAGTCGCGGCTGCATGCTCGCCGTGCGCGATCTCCACAAGACGGTGGTGGTCGGGTTCCGGCGGCGCAAGGTCGCCATCCTGAACGGCGTCGACCTCGAGGTCCGCGAGGGCGAGGTGTTCGGTCTGCTGGGCCCCAATGGGGCCGGCAAGACCACCACGCTGAAGGTCGTCCTCGGTCTCATGCGTCCCACGAGCGGTTCGGTCACCCTGGGCGTCGACGGCCTGGGCGAGCTCGGCTACCTGCCCGAGAACCCCTATTTCTACGATTACCTCACGGGCCGCGAGTTCCTGCAGTTCTGCGCGCGCCTCTTCTCGCTCGACGCCCGCGAGTGCGACGCGCGCATCACCGCCATCCTCGCCGACGTCGGCCTCGAGCGCGCCGCCGGCGTGCAGCTGCGCAAGTTCTCAAAAGGCATGCTGCAGCGCATCGGCATCGCCCAGGCGCTCATCAACGAACCGCGCTTCGTGCTGCTCGACGAGCCCATGACCGGGCTCGACCCGATCGGCCGAGTCGAGGTCAAAGAGATCATCCAGCGGTTGCACGAGCGTGGCACGACGGTGCTCTTCAACTCGCACATCCTGGCCGACGTGGCCGCGCTGTGCACCCGCATCGCTATCATGCGCGGCGGCCGCGTGATCTGGCAGGGCGCCGTGAGCGACGCGCTGGGCGCCGGCGAGCACGCCGACCTCGAGAGCTTCTTCATGGAGGTGGTGCGCTCGTGAAGCGCGTCGCGGCGGTCGCCGTCAACACCTTCCGCGAGACTATCCGCGACCGCATCCTGGGCGTCATCATCCTGTTCGCCCTGGCGATGATCGTCGCGGGCCTCTGGCTGGCGAGCATCAGCCTCGGCCAGGAGGACCGCATGATCAAAGACTTCGGACTCGTGGCGATCAGCCTCTTCGGGCTCATCGTGGCGGCCTTCGTGGCCGCGAGTCTCGTGCGCAAAGAGGTCGAGAAGCGCACGGTCTTCATCATCTTCTCCAAGCCGGTCTCGCGCAGCGAGTTCATCTGGGGCAAGTTCCTCGGCCTGGCGAGCACCATGTTCACCGTGCTCGCCGGCATGACGGTGTTCCTCTTCTGCCTGGCCTGGTTCGTGGCCAAGAGCCCGTCGGGGTCGCTGCTGCTGGCCGGCCTCCTGATCTTCCTGCAGTTGCTCGTCGTCATGGCCATGACCATGCTCTTCTCGACCATGACGTCGGCCATCCTGGCGAGCGTCTGGGGCATCTGCGTGTACGCGGCGGGTCAGCTCAGCCACAACGTGCTGTCGCTGTCGCGCACGGGGCACACCGCCGTCGGGCACGCGCTCTCGACCGTGGTCTTCTACCTGGTGCCCAACCTGAGCGCCGTCGACCTGCGCGCCGCAGTGGCGGGCGAAGGCTCGGCGTCGTGGCCGCGCCTCGCCGCGTGGTGCGTCTACCTGATCGCCTACCTCGTCATCGCGCTCATGGCGGCCACCTGGGTCTTCCGGCGCAAGGAGTTCTAACGTGCGCCTCCTGCGCCGCGCCGCCGCCGTCGCCCTCGTTGGGCTCTGCGTGGCGGTGGTCGTCGTCTATCAGTCGAACCGGCCCGCCGCGGCGACCGCCGACCCGGTCGTCTTCGTGCCGTCTCCCGGGTTCTACAAGAACTTCTCGCCGAGCGTCCGAACGACTATCGCCGACGTCTACTGGCTCTACGCCATCCAGTATTACGGCGAGCATGTGAAGTCCGACCACAGGCTCGACTCGCTGCCCGCCATGGTGAAGCTCGTCACCACGCTCAGCCCGCACTTCAGGCAGGCGTACTTCTCGGGGGCCTTCGCCATGCTCGACGCGAACCGTCCCGACGTCGCCTACAGCATGCTCGAGCGCGGCTACGTCGCCAATCCCGGCGACTGGCACTTTCCGTCCTATCTCGGCTTCTTTGCCTATGCCTACGGCAAGGGCGCCCAGAGCGATGTGGTCGCCGCGCAGTGGTACGCGAGGGCAGCCCGCCTGCCCGGCGCGCCCGCCTTCGTGTCGCGTCTGGCGGCCGAGCTTGCCGCCAAGGGCCACGAGACCGCGACGTCGATCGACCTCTGGACCCAGGTCTGGTGCCAGGGCGACAAGTACGCCCAGCAAAAGGCCGTGACCGCCCTCGACCGGCTTCTCCCCAAAGACAAGGTCGCCCGCGAAAAGGCCGTGGCCGGTCTCGAAAGCACCGTGCCGCACGCGCTGTTCGCGCAGTTCGTCGCCGAGCTCTTCCAGGGGTACAAGTGACGACTCGCGCCGCGCTCGGCCGCGAGGCGTAGCGTGCTGTACGCCTACATCATCGTCGTCTCGGGCGTGTTCGGCTTACTGATCGGCAGCTTCCTCAACGCCTGCGCGTACCGGCTGCCGCTCGGCATCAGCATCGCCTACGGGCGCTCCTTCTGCCCGGTCTGCACCGTGCAGATCCGTGCCGTCGACAACGTGCCGCTGCTGTCCTGGGCGATTCTGCGTGGGCGCTGCCGCTCCTGCGGCACGTCGATCAGCTGGCGCTACCCGGCGGTCGAAGCGCTCACCGCGGGGCTGTTCGCCGCCGTGGCGGCGGCCACCGGACCGGGAGCCCTGCTGCCGCTGCAACTGCTGTTCGTGGCCGCGCTCGTACTGGTGAGCGATATCGACATAGCCGAGCGCATCATCCCCGACGTCGTCATCCTGCCCGTCGCCCTGATCGGTCTGGTCGGCATGACGATCCTGGCGCCGGGCGACGGACCACGCTGGGTGTGGCTCGCCTCGGGCCTCGGCGCGGCGGGCCTGCTGTTCGGCATCGGCCAGCTCTACGAGTGGCTGCGCGGCGTGCAGGGCATGGGCTTCGGCGACGTCAAGCTGGCCCTGTGCATGGGCTTCTTCCTGGGCACCGCCGTCATTCCCGCGCTGTTCATAGGATTCATCGCCGGCGCTGTGGCCGGCGTCGTGCTCCTGTCTCGCGGGCAAGACGGCAAGACGGCCATTCCCTTCGGTCCCTTCCTGGCCTTCGGCGCCCTCGTGGCGCTGCTCTGCGGGCACCAGCTCATCGCGCTGTACCTGCACGTCGCCCTGCGCTAGCGCCCCGGCGCCCGCCGGGCACGTCGCGCCCCCCGCGGACATGGCTCGCGCTCGCTCACGCGTCCCGCGACCCACCGTCATCCCTCGTCGGCGGCAACGTGAACGCGCACCCTCGCCCCTGGCCTCGCGACGGACGGCCGGGCGGCGCTAGCATCGGGGAGCCGGAACGCCGGCCGCCCCGCCGGCCTTCCGGCGCTTTCGTCCGTCCCTGTCGCGCGAGGCCCGCATGCAACGTGGTCACACCATCCCCGAACTGCTCGCCACCCTGGTCGTGGCCGCCACGCTCGCCGGCGTCACGGTGCCAGGGGTCGCCTGGGTCGAGGGTCGCACGGCGGTCAAGGCCGATGCCCGCACGCTGGCGCTCGTCTTGCGGCGCGCGCAGGCGCGCGCCGCCATGTCCGGCGCCACCGTGAGCGTGCGTCTCGAGGAGCACGGGCGCGGCTACGTCTGCGAGCAGACGGCCGACTCGGGCACCATCATCCTCGAGCGCGGCGAGTTCCACGGCCAGTGCACCACCAATTACCCCGGCGAGGCGGTCGAGTTCCGCGCCTGGGGGTGGCCGTGCAGTCTCTCCGGAGAGCCGCGCGCCGGCAGCTTCACGTTCGCCAGCCACGGAGCCGAGGCGGCGGTCGTGCTGCAGCTGGGCGGGCGGATCCGATGGCAGTAGGGCAGCGCGCCATGACCCTGGTAGAGGCCGTGGTCGCCACGGCCATCGTGCTGCTGGTCGTGGCCGCGGCCTCGAACGCCGTCGCCGCCGTCGACCAGCTCACCGCTCGAGTCGGCGCGCGCGACGCCGCCGAAGCCCAGGTGGCCGCCACCCTCGAGCAGCTGCGCAGCCTGCCGTTCGCCGGCTCCGGTGGGGCAGAGGGGGCCGACCTGCTGTCGTGTGCCTTTCCGCATGCCGACCCCGCGCGCAACTCGGCAGACGCCGCCTACCGCGGCACCGCGCTCGCCGGTCTGCCGGCCGGCACCTTCCTCACCGTCAAACAGACCACGTGCGGCCCCGAGACCATCGCCGCCACTTTCGTCGTGGGCACGCCGGGCGGCTTCGTGCCGGTGGCCGTCGCTCGCCTCGCCGGCTACGACGCCCACCTCACCAGCGTGGCGCCCGCGGCGGCGTTGCTCGTGCGCGTCTCGCTCGACTGGCGCAGCGGCGCGCACGCCGGCCAGGCCACGCGCACCGTGGTGCTCGTCGCGCGACCCGCGCCCGGCGCCGCTTCGCCGGCTGCGAGCCCCTCGTGATCGCCGGCGGCCCGGCTCGCGCTGCGCGGCGGCGGCTCGGCGGGCGTCTGCGCATCCGTGTCGGGGCCGACCCCTGCGCGTCGCGTGGCTTCAGCCTCATCGAGCTGCTGGTCGCCACCGCCATCACCGCCGTCATCCTTACCGGTGGGTGGGCCTGGTGCTGGTCTCTGAGCGGCTGGTGCGCCACTTCGAGCGAGCGGCTCGACGCGGCCTCGTCGCTGTCGTTCGCCCAGCGCCTCACCAGCGCCGAACTCGGCGAGTGCCGGGAGCTCCTCGGCGACCAGACCGTGCGCTGCTCGGCCAGCGGCATCGCCTTCATCGTGCCGTCCGACGACGGCCCCGAGACGGTCACCTACTCCTACGACGCCGCCCGTCGGGTGCTCTGGCGTAAGGCGTCGAGCTCGCACGTAGCTGAAGGCGTCGACGACTTCTCTATCACCTACTTCGACGCCCAGGGGCGCACCCTGGCGCCGGGCCCGGGCGGTGCGCTGCCCAACGCCGACCTGCCGCTCGTGCGGCGCGTCGCGCTGCGCGTCACGGTGCGCTGCGCCTCGCAGACACGGCAGGCGAGCTGGCAGGTCTGCCTGCCGTGGTCGTCATGAGGCGCCCGGGTGTGTGGGTCCCGCGGCTGCTCGGCGAGCCGGGGCCGGCGAGAGCGCCGGCCGGTGGCCGGCGGGCCGCGGCACGGGGCAAGACCCGCCGGGCGGCGGGCGGGCAGGGCTTTGCCCTGCTGGCCGCCCTGCTCATCACCGCCATCGCCCTGCTCGCCACGGCGTCGCTTGTCGCGCTCGCCTTGTCGAGCTCGTCCATCTCCGCCGACGATGTCGCGTCGGCGCGCGCCGCCGACCTCGCCCGCACGGGCGTGGCCGACGCCCTGCAGCGCTTGCGCTGGGGCTGGGCCCGAGCGGGTGCGGCGGCGCTGCCGGCATCCTTTGGGCCCGTCGTCTCGGCCGGCGGCTCCTATACGGTCACGATCCAGGCACTGTCGGCGGCCGACCCCAGACCGCCGCTCGACGCCGCTTGCGCCGTGGCGCCCACCGACCCGGGCATGGCCGCCTGCCGCATCGCGGCGACGGGCGCGTGGGGGCAGGCGCGGCGCACCGTCAGCGTCACCGCCCTGTCGAGCCCCGACGCCCTTCCGCGCGGCCTCGTGGTAGGCGCCGACGCCGTGTTGCAGGCGACCACGCGGCTGCAGGGCTGCGGGCTGTACGCGGGCGCCGACGTCAGCGGCCGCGAGTGGGCTACCCCGTCGCCCGGCCCCGACCTCGCGTACGGTGGCCTGTACCAGCAGAACGCCGTGCACGCCGTCGGGCACATCTTCTCGAGCGGCGTCGAAGAGCACGCCACGGCCGGCGCCCCGGCCGCCGACACAGACGCCGACGGCGGGGTCGTGCCGCCGGCCGGCCTTGTGGCGCCACTGAGCGCCGCAAGCCTCGGAGCGCTCGCCTGCCACAGCGCCGACCCGGGCGTCGCCCTGGGGCCCCCCGGCCTCGACCTCACGCTGCTCGACCGTACGGCGCCGGCGGCCTCCGGTGGGGCCGCGGCGCCGGTCGACGGCGACATCTACGTGCTCGCCGGCGGCGATTCGGCACTCCACCTGTGCGGCGATCGCCCCGCGGCGCCGCAAGCCTGCCCGGTCACGATCGTCGTGCTGGGCGACTGCGTCGTCGGCGACGGGCCTGCAGGCCCCGCCACGGCGCTCGAGGGCGCTCTGGTGGTGACAGGCGCTCTCACGGTCAGCGGGCCGCTCAGCGTCGCGGGCGGCCTGTATGCGGGGCGGCTGGTCGTGCGCGCCCCGCTCACGGTCGACGCCAGCGGCCTGGCGGGCGCGACGGTCGCCCCGGGCCGCGCCACCGTGCGCGACGTGTGGTGGCGCTGGTGAAGCCCGCGGGCGCGTCACCCACATCCGCGGGCGCGCCGCCGACTTCCGCAGGCAGACCACCCACGTCCGCGGACGCACCGCCGACGCTCGCGCCGGGCCGCGCTGGGTGCCGGCCTGGGGCCGGCGCCGATCTTTGACCTAAAGCGCGGCGCGGAACGTGCCGACAAACTGCCTGGAGAATAGAGGCGAACGGGGTAGGTCATGGCGAAGAACGGAATGCGTGTGGGTCTCGATCTGGAGCAGTCCTCCATAGCTGCCGTCCAGGTCAAACCCGGTAAGCAGCACAACGTGCTGACGCATGCTGCGATCCGCGGACTTCCCGAGGGACTCGTGTTCGAAGGCGAGGTCGTCGATCAGGACGCCTTGGCCAACGAACTCAAAATCCTCTGGAAAGAGGGCGGTTTCGCAAGCAAGAGCGTCGAATTGGGTGTGGCGAACCAGAAGATCGTGGTACGCACGATGGAGTTTCCTCAGATCGACGAGAAGGAGCTGCGGGCCGCTATCGAATTCCAGGCCCAGGAGCACATCCCCATCCCGGTCGACGAGGCCATCCTCGATTACAAGATCCTCTCAACGCACGCCGCCGACGATGGCACCATCAAGCAGCGCATCCTGCTGGTAGCAGCGCAACGCGAGATGGTCCGTCAGTTCGTGAACGTCGCAAAGAAGGCCGGCCTCGTCATCAGCGGCATCGACCTGCAGGCGTTCGCCATGGTACGGGCCCTCGCGCCCAAACCAAGCTTTATCGACCAGGGCGCGCCCGACGGCAACGGCGCCGAAGTCGTGGCCCTCGTCAACATGGGCGGCGGCATCACCAACCTGGTGGTGGCCGCGGGCGGCGTCACCCAGTTCACCCGGGTGATCAACGTCGGCGCCGAGGCGCTCACGCAGTCGCTCATGCAGCATCGCGCGGTCTCGTTCGAAGAGGCCGAGGCATTGCGAATCCAGGTCGGACTGGGCGGCGAGCAACCCGACGAGCCCACCGACATCACGCCCGAGACCCAAGCCGAGATCCATCAGACTTTCGAGCGGGCCTTCGAGCCCTTCTCCGACGAACTGCGCCGCTCGATCGACTACTTCCACACCCAGGAACACATGGGCGAGATCTCCAGACTGGTCGTCACGGGCGACGGCGCTCTCACCCGCAACGTCGCGTACTGCCTCTCGCAGGGGCTGCATCTCCCGGTGGAGATCGGCAATCCTCTGCGCGAGGTCGGCGAGAACAAGACCAAACTGACCGAAGTGCAGCTCGAGTGGATGGCGCCGCGTCTGGCGATCGCCATCGGGCTGGCACTCGACGACGAGGGGTAGGCCGCCATGACGCGCATCAACCTGCTACCACCAGAAGAACGATCAAGGGCCGCGCGCGAGCAGGGCCTGCTGTTGGCCATCGGCGGACTCATCATCCTGGTGGTCGCACTCGGCGCGGTCTACTTCATGTCGTACAAGCAGGTCCAGACCAAGCAGACCCAGATCGGTGACGTCGCGTCTCAGATCGACGTGGCCAACGTGCAACTCGCCGCGTTACGGCCATACCAGACCATGCAGGTCCAGCGTCAGGCCATGGCGACGACCTCCGCACAGATCCTGAACTCGAGGGTCATCTTCTCGAACGTGCTCGAAGAGATCGGCCTGCTGATCCCCTCGAACGTGTCGATCGTGCAGCTCACCCTGAACGTGCCGCCCTACATGGTCGCCGGCTCCACCGACACGACCGCCGCGGCAGCTACGACCACCACGTTCGGAGCGACCGCCGACCTCACCATCACTGGCGACTCGAACGGCAGCAGCCTGTACGCCTCACACGATCAGGTGGCCACGATGCTCACCCAACTCGGCCTCATGCCGCAGCTCATGAACATCAAGATGGTCTCCGCCGTCGCCGTGCCCGGCTTCCCGACCGACCTGTCGTACACCATCACGGCCAATCTCCGGCCCTTCGCGACCACGCCGCCGCTGGCCCCCACGGCGCCGTCGATCACCATGGGAGGTGGGCAGTGATGACGAAACTGCGCGGGCGTGAGCTCTACATCATCGTCGGTGTCGTGGCGGTAGTGGTGGGCGTGCTGTGGTTCTTCTTCCTCTACAGTCCGGAGCACAAGAAGGTCGCCACGCTCAACACCCAGTACCTCGCCCAGCAGAGCACCCTTGACCAGACGCAGCTCCAGATCCGGCAGCTCGTCCTGCTCAAGAAGGCCGCTCCGCAGGCTCAGGCCGACCTCATCAAACTTCATCAGATCGTGCCCTCCGACAGCGCCATCCCGTCGTTCATCGTGGCGCTGACCACCACGGCACAGGCCTCCGGCCTGGCTCCGCTGGGCGTCACCCCGCTGGCGACGGCTCCCGGAGTGCCCTTCTCGGTGCAGCCCATCAATCTGCGCTTCGACGGCGCCTACTTCGACGTCGAAGACTTCCTCTACAGGCTCGAGAACTATGTCGCTTACCGCAACGGTCAGTTCCTCGTGACGGGGCGCATGTTCTCGGTCGTGAGCCTGACCCTGTCGAAGACTAAGCTCGCCGGCAAAGACTGGCCCGACCTCGACGTCCTGGTCACGATCAACGGGTATCAGTGGACGCCCGCCGGCGCAACGGTAGGTGCGCAATGATGACGACAAGCAAGTCCAACGCCATCCTGGCGATCGTCGTGGTCGCCGCCATCGCCGTGGCCTCGGTCGTGGCCGTGCATGGCCACGGCGGCGCCACCGCCCTGGGCACGTACGGCGCCGGCAACCCGGCAGCCGCCGGTCTCGCCGACACCTCGAACGTCGCCTCGTCGACGGGCAGCGCGGCCACCGTGGCCGATCCCGCCAAGCAGCAGCCCACGCTCGACCAGTTCACCAGCCGCAACCCCTTCATCCAGGCGACCGCGGCGCCGGGGAGCAGCTCTACCGCGACCGGCAGCCCGTCGCCGTCGACTTCGCCCACACCGTCCGCGATGTCGGCCACCATCACCGTCAAGTCGGGCTCCACCGGGGCCACGTACACGAACCAGAGGGTGGGCGACAAGCTGCCGCCGGCCGGCTCGGTCTTCAGCGTCAAGTCGATCGCCTCGAGCGGCGTCACCTTCAAGCTGCTCAACGGGTACACCATCGGCGCCGGCACGAAGACCACGAGCTTCACGGTCGCGCAGGCCGATACGCCCACGCAGGTCACGCTCGTGAACGGCTCAAGCCAGAAGGTCTACTACGTCACGGTCGTGAGCATCAGCGACTCCGCGGGTGGCTCCAGCAGCTCGTCGGGCACCTCGAGCAGCACCGGATCGGGCGGCACGTCCAACTCGACCGCCGGCCACAGCATCAAGGCGCTCAGCATCGAGACCAGCAACGGAGTGCCGAGCGCGACCATCACGGTCGACGGCACGACCTTCGCGGCCCGCACGGTGGGCCAGGTCACCACGACGTCGTGGGGCCAGGTCAAGGTCATCGGCATCAATGCCCCGGCCCAGACCGTCACCATCCTGCACGCCGATGTGCAGGTCACTCTCCACGTCGGGCAGTCCGTCGCGAAGTAGCGGACCCCGACCCTGAAAACCAGCGCACCGCATGAGGGCGGGCTGCTCACGAGCAGCCCGCCCTCATTGTCTCTGGTTTGCGGTGGCGTGTAAGGTAGCGGGCATGACGACCTTCCGCTACCTCACGGCCGGCGAATCGCACGGCCGCGAGCTCACCGCGATCATCGAGGGCTGCCCGGCGGGCCTCGCGCTCGACGCGGCCGCCATCGATGCCGACCTCGCCCGCCGCCAGCTCGGCTACGGGCGCGGCGCGCGGCAACAGATCGAGCGTGATCGCGTCGCCATACGCTCCGGCGTGCGCTATGGGCGCACCACCGGAGCGCCGATCTCCCTCGCCGTCGCCAATCGCGACGCCCCCACCTGGTTCGACACCATGGCCGTCGAGGCCACCGCCACGCCGGTCGAGCCGGTCCGCGTGCCGCGGCCCGGCCACGCCGACCTGCCGGGCGCTCAGCTCTACGGCGCCGACGACCTGCGCGACATCATCGAGCGCGCCAGCGCGCGCGAGACGGCGGCGCGGGTCGCCTGCGGCGCCGTCGCGCGCCGGTTGCTCGAGGCGCTCGGCTGTCAGGTGCGCAGTCACGTCGTGGCGATCGGCGACGTCACGGCCGCCGTCGCCACGCCCGCCACAGCGGCCGCCTATGCCGAGGTCGACGCCGACCCGCTGCGCTGCCTCGACGCCGGCGCGAGCGCCGCGATGCGCGCGGCGGTCGACGCCGCCGGGCAGGCGGGCGACACGCTGGGCGGCGTCTTCGAGGTCGTGGGGTACGGGTTCCCACCCGGCGTGGGCAGCTACGCGCAGGGCGACCGGCGCCTCGGCGCCCGCCTGGCGGCCGCGCTGTTCGCCATCCCCGCCATCAAGGGTGTCGAGGTCGGCCTGGGCTTCGCGGCGGCAGGCTTGCCCGGTTCGCAGGTGCACGATGAGATCGTCTGGTCCGACGACGATGGCTACGGACGCGCCAGCAACCGCGCCGGCGGCGTCGAGGGCGGCATCTCGACCGGGCTGCCCATCGTGGTGCGCGCCGCCATGAAGCCGATCGCCACCCTCATGAGCCCGCTGCGCAGCGTGCGGCTGGGCACGCACGAAGTAGTCGAGGCGCACGTCGAGCGCAGCGACGTGTGCGCCGTGCCGGCCGCCGCCGTTGTCGGCGAGGCCGCCGTGGCCCTTTGCCTGGCGGCGGCCGCCCTCGAACGCTTCGGGGGCGAGACGGCCGCCGAGCTCGTGGCCGCCGTGGCCGCGTTCCGCGCCGGTCTGCGACGCCTGTGACCCGCGCGCCGTCCTGCGCGGGCAGTCTGGCCCTGGTGGGTTTCATGGGCGCCGGCAAGAGCCGCATCGGACGGCTGGTCGCGCAGCGCCTCGGCCTGCCGTTCGTCGACACCGACGAGGTCATCAGCGCCCGCCACGGCGCCATCGCCGACCTGTTCGCCGAGCGCGGCGAAGAGGGCTTCCGCGCCATCGAGCGTGAGGTCGTGCTCGACGAGCTCGACGCTGCCGAGCGGGGCGCACGGGTCGTGGCGCTCGGCGGCGGCGCCGTCACGATCGACGAGGTGCGGGCGGCGCTGCGGCGCCTGCCGCACGTCGTATGGCTCGATGCACCGCCGCGCGTGCTCTTCGCGCGCACGCGCACGAGCGCCCGGCCGCTGGCGCGCGACGAAGCCCTGTTCGCGGCGCTCTACGAGGCGCGCCGCCCCCTGTACGACGAGGCCGCGACCCAGGTCGTGCGCACCGCCGGTCACGAGCGCCTCGCCTGGGTGGCCGACAAGGTCCTTGCCGCGGTGGCCGCATGACCGTCCCCGGCGCCGCCCTGCCGGTCGAGGCGCTGACCGTGACCGTGGTCGCGGGCGGCGACGCGTACGAGGTGAAGATCGGCGCCGGTCTGCTCGACAGGCTCGGCGAGCTCTGCCGTCCCGCCGCCGCGCAAGCCCTGGTGGTCTGCGACGCGAACGTCGCCCCGCTGTACCTGGAACGTGCTACGGGCGCCCTTGGCGCCGCCGGCTGGCGCGTCTCGACGGCGGTGCTGCCGGCCGGCGAGCACACCAAGAGTCCGGCCGTGCTCGCCACGCTGTACGACCGTCTCTACGGTCTGGGCGTCGCGCGCAGCGACGCGGTCGTCGCCCTGGGTGGGGGCGTGATCGGCGACCTCGCCGGCTACGCCGCGGCCACCTTCTTGCGGGGCATGCGCCTGATCCAGGCGCCGACCACCATCCTCGCCATGGTCGACGCCGCCGTGGGCGGCAAGGTCGCCGTCGACCTTGGCGAAGGCAAGAACTACCTCGGGACCTTCTACCAGCCGAGCCTCGTGGTCGAAGACGTGGACACCCTTGCGACCCTGCCCGCGCGCGAGGTGTGCGGCGGCTGGGCGGAGATCGTGAAGCATGCCTTGCTCGCCGGCGGCGCCACGCTCGACCTGACCGAGGCTGGCGTCGCGCGCGCCGCGCGGCCCGAGCCCCGCCTGCTCGAGGCCGACGTGCGCTTCAAAGCCGAGGTGGTGGGTCGCGATCCGCGCGAGACCACCGGCGCGCGCGCCATGCTCAACCTGGGGCACACGATCGGCCATGCCATCGAGGTCGCCGGGGGCTTCGAGCGCTACTCGCACGGCGAGGCCGTCGGCCTGGGGCTGCGCGCCGCGCTCTGGCTGTCGGAGCGCCTGCAGGGCCTCGACGCCGCGGCGGCCGCGCGCGGGCAGAGGCTGCTCTCGGCCGCGGGACTGCCTGAGCGGCTGCAGGGCGCCGCCGTCGACGACGTCGCGCGCCTGGTGGCGCGCGACAAGAAGGTCGCCGGCGGCGAGGCGCGCTTCGTCTTGCTTTCCGACATCGGCCGGCCGGTCACGGGAGTGATCGTACCGAGCGACCTGCGCACACAGGCGATCGCGTGGCTGCTCGACCGATGAAGGTGCTCTGGCTCCTGCACGGTGTCAATCTCGACATGCTCGGCCGGCGTGCCGCCGAGCACTACGGCACGCTCACGCTGGCCGACCTGTGCGCGCGCGTCACGGCCCACGGCGCCGCCCGCGGCTTCGAGGTGCGCTGTTTCCAGACCAATCATGAGGGCGAGCTGATCGAGCGCCTGCACGACATCGCCCGCGGCGACGAGCCCGCCGCGGCGGTCCTCATCAACCCCGGCGCCTGGACCCACTACAGCTGGGCGTTGCACGACGCCCTCGAGCTGGTCTCCTGCCCGGTCGCCGAGGTGCACCTCTCGCACGTCGAAGCGCGCGAGGAGTGGCGCTCTCACTCGGTGATCGCCGAGCTCGCCGCCGTACGCGTGTCGGGGAAGGGCCTCGACGGGTATCTCGAGGCGGTCGACTCACTTGCGGAGGTGCTTGGCCTGTGAACGAGCGGCTTGCCGCGCTGCGCCGTCTGCTCGTCGCGCGCGGCCTCGACGCGGTCCTCCTGTCGGCGACGGCCGACGTGCGCTACCTCTCCGGCTTTCGCGGCGACGACGCCATCGTGCTGGCGAGCCGCGAGCACGCCTTCATCTGCAGCGACTCGCGCTTCTGGAGCCAGATCTCGAGCGAGGTCGATGGCGACGTCACCCTGGTGCGCAGCGAAGGCGGCGCGGCCCTGCTCGCCGACGCGCTCGCGGCCTGGACGGCGGCCGACGGACGCCCTGAAAGCACGCGCCGCCTGGGGTTCCAGGGCGAGGTCGTGGCCTACGCCGGGTACCGCCGCCTGCGCCGCCTGTTCGGCGGCCGCCTGGTCAACGTCGGCGACCGCGTGAGCGCGCTGCGCCAGGTCAAAGACGCAGGCGAGCTGCGGCTTCTGAGGGCGGCGGCGGGGATCGGCGACGCCGCCCTCGAAGAGGCCGTCGCCCAGGGTCTGCGGGGACGTTCCGAGCGCGAGGTGGCCTGGGCCGTCGAGCGGGCCGTGCGCGGCCGCGGGGCCGAGGCCATCGCCTTCGCCACGATCGTCGCGACCGGCGCGCAGGGCGCGCTGCCGCACGCCATCCCGGGCGACGCGGTGGTCGCCGAAGGCGACCTTGTGGTCGTCGACATGGGCGCGCGCCTCGACGGCTACCACAGCGACATCACGCGTACCTTCGCCGCCGGCAGCCCGGCCGGCGAGCAGCGCACCGTCTACGACATCGTGCTCGAGGCGCAGCTCGCCGGCCTGGCGGCGGTGCGCGGCGGCGTCGCCTGCGGCGCGGTCGACGCCGCCGCTCGCGACGTGATCGAGCGGGCCGGCTACGGCGAGCACTTCGGCCACGGCACCGGCCACGGGGTGGGCCTCGAGATCCACGAGAAGCCACGGGTCGGCAAGCGCAGCCGCGAGCGCCTCGCGCCCGGCATGGTCGTCACCGTCGAGCCGGGCATCTACCTCGAGGGCCGCTTCGGCGTGCGTATCGAGGACACCGTGGTGGTCACCGCCGACGGCTGCGAGCGGCTCACGCTGTTTCCCAAAGAGCTGCGCATCGTCTAGGGCGCTCTTGCGGTCGGGTGGGTGGACCGCGTGACCGTGCCCGGTGTCGTGGCGCGGCCGCCCTCCGCGGCCGCTGCGGCGCGCGTCGCCGCGCAGCGGACCGACTCGCATCGGGGCTTGCCGGGGTGGCTTTCGTGTATCATGTGGTGCCGACTTCAAGAGGGGGACGACCACCGTGGTCGCGCCGGCTTCACAGTCCCGACCGAGCAGCTAGAGAGACAGATCTATGGCCGAAGTGATATCCACAAGTCAGTTCAAGAACGGCATGGCGATCGCCATCGACGGCGAGAACTTCACCATCGTCGAGTTCCAGCACGTCAAACCGGGCAAAGGCGGCGCCTTCGTGCGCACCAAGGTGCGTAACATCGCCACTGGGGCCGTGCTCGAAAGGACCTTCCGCTCAGGCGAGAAGTTCGACCGCATCCATACGCAGTCGCAGACCATGACCTACCTGTACTCGACCGAAGACGAGGTCGTGCTCATGGACCCGGGCACCTTCGAACAGGTCACGGTCAGCCCGGCTACCGCCAGCGCGGCGCTGCAGTGGGTCGTCGAGAACCAGGAAGTCCAGCTGCTGTCGTTGAACGGCGAGCCGGCCAGCATAGAGGCGCCCAACCACGTCGAGCTCGCCATCACGCACACCGAGCCCGGCTTGCGTGGCGACACCGCCCAGGGCGGCACCAAGCTGGCCACCCTCGAGACCGGGGTCGCGATCCAGGTGCCGCTGTTCATCGTCGAAGGCGAGCGCGTGCGGGTCGACACGCGGACCGGCAGCTACATCACGCGCGTCTAGCGGCGCGCGGGGACACGGGGAGCGGTCAGGTTGCGAGCCAGGCGCATCGGCATCACCGACACCACACTGCGCGATGCGCACCAGTCGCTGTGGGCGACGCGCATGCGCACCGCCCAGATGCTGCCCGTCCTCGAGCTGCTCGACGAAGTCGGCTTTCAGTCGCTCGAATGCTGGGGCGGGGCCACCTTCGACGCCTGCCTGCGCTTCTTGGACGAAGACCCCTGGGAACGCCTGCGCGTCATCCGCAACCACGTGCACCGCACGCCGCTGCAGATGCTGCTGCGCGGCCAGAACCTGGTCGGCTACCGGCACTACAGCGACGACATCGTGCGGCGCTTCGTCGCCAAGGCGGCCGAGAACGGCATCGACATCTTCCGCGTCTTCGACGCCCTGAACGACACGCGCAACTTCGAGACCGCGGCGGCGGCGATCAAGGAATCGGGCAAGCACTTCCAGGCGGCCGTCGTGTACACGATCTCGCCCGTGCACTCGCTCGACCACTACATCGAGGTCGCGCGCCGGCTCGTCGAGATGGGCGCCGACTCGATCTGTATCAAGGACATGGCGGCGCTGCTGTCGCCCTACTACGCCGAGCAGCTCATCGCGCGTCTCAAGAGCGAGCTCGCGGTGCCCATCCAGCTCCACTGCCACTACATCGGCGGCCTCGCGCCCATGACCTACCTCAAGGCCATCGAGGCGGGCGTCGACGTGATCGACACCGCCACCGTGCCGATGGCCTTCGGTAACTCGCAGCCGGCCACCGAGATGGTCGTGACCGCCCTGATCGGCACGCCCTGGGACTCCGAGCTCGACCTCGAGAAGCTCTTCGCCATCGCCAAGTACTTCGAGAGCGTGCGCCTCGAAGGCGGCTGGGACCGCGGCGTCACGTCGCTCACCCACATGCAGGTCTACTCGCATCAGGTGCCGGGCGGCATGATCTCCAACCTCGAGGGCCAGCTGAGCGAGCAGAACGCCCTCGACCGCCTGCCCGAGGTGCTCGAAGAGATCCCCGTGGTGCGCGCCGAGGTCGGCTTTCCGCCGCTGGTCACGCCCATGTCGCAGATCGTCGGCACCCAGGCGGTGCTCAACGTCCTGTCGGGCAAGCGCTGGCACATCGTGCCCGACGAGATGAAGGCGTACCTGCGGGGCCGCTACGGCGCCGCTCCCGGGCCCGTCTCGCCCGACATCATCGAGCGCGTGCTGGGCGACGAGAAGCCCATCACCGTGCGCCCCGCCGAGCTCGTGACCGAGAGCTTCGACGACCTCCGCGACGAGATCGGCGACCTCGCGCACTCCGACGAAGACGTGCTCTCGTATGCGCTCTTTCCGCAGACCGCGCGCCCGTACCTCGAGCGCCATCGCCTCGGCCCCGAGCACGACGTCTTCGGCACGCAGGTGCCGGTCTACCTGAGCGCCCAGATGCAGACCACGGCGAGCGAAGCGGGCAGCGACCGCGTCAAGGACATCATCGCCATGGTCGAAGCCAGCGACCTGCAGGAGCTGATCCTCGAAGAGGGCGACGTGCGCGTCACGGTGCGCAAGACGCTGCCCGCCGCGGCCGGCGCCGAGCGCGCCGACCACGAGGCGTCCGGCGCGCCGGCCGCGGCGCCGCGGCCGGCCGGGCCCGAGAGCAACGGCTATCACGTCGTGCGCTCGCCCATGGTCGGTACGTTCTACCGCTCCTCTTCGCCGGCACTCGACCCCTTCGTGTCGGTCGGCGACACCGTCGCCTCGGGGCAGACGCTCTGCATCCTCGAAGCCATGAAGCTCATGAACGAGCTCGGCTCCGACGTCGACGGCGTCGTGCGCGAGGTGCTCGCCGACAACGGCGCCGCGGTCGAATACGGTCAGGCGCTGTTTGCCATCGAGCCCGCGTAACCGGCCCGGCCGACGCTCGTGACACCTCGCAGACCGAGCCGTAAGCAGGCACGCCGCGACGCCGTGTTCGTGCTCTACCAGCGCGAGGTGACCGACGTGGGGGTCGACACCCTCCTCGCCAACCGGGCGCAGGCCGAGGGTTACGAGACCGACGAGTTCACGCTGCGCGCCGTCGCCGGGGTGATCGAGGGCCTTGCCGCCCTTGACGCCGAGCTCACGGCGAACTCACCCGCCTGGCCGCTGTCGCGCATCGCGCCGCTCGAGCGCAGCATCCTGCGCCTGGCGCTCTGGGAGCTGCGCGGCGGCGAGACGCCGCCCGAAGTCGCCATCGACGAAGCGGTGCGCCTCGCCAAACGCTACTCGACCGACGAAGCGGCCGCCCTGGTCAACGGCATCCTCGCGGGCGCGCTGCGCACTGGCCGGCCGCCTGCCGCCGCCACATCCGCCGACGATGACTCGCCCGAGGACACAGCATGAGCCTCGAAGCACCGCACGCCGCGCGCGACGCCCGGGCCCTCGCTCGCGTGCGCGAGATCGCCGCCGAGTTGCGCGACCTCGAGGAGCGCGCCGGTCAGGTCGGTTCGACCGACATCGAGATGAGCCTCTTCGAACGCGCCGCCGAGCTCGCCGACGAAGCCGCGCGCCTGCTCGAGGAGACCGGCAGGGCCTCGTGAGCTCGTTCGGCGCACCAGCCCCGCACGACGCGCTGCCCGGAGCCACCGGCGGCCCGGGCTACCCCGACAAGCTGCGCCGGCTTACCGACGACTATCTCGCCGGGCTCGACTTCGGCGCGGCGCCGGCCGCCCGACCGCTGGTCACGGCCATGCGCTACTCGCTGCTGGCCGGCGGCAAGCGGATCCGCCCCGTGCTCAGCCTGGCCGTGGCCGAACGCCTCGGCGAGCCGCTCGCGACGATCCTGCCGTTTGCCGCCGCGCTCGAGCTCATCCATACCTACTCACTCATCCACGACGACCTGCCGGCCATCGACGACGACAGCCTGCGCCGCGGCCTGCCCACCTGCCACATCGAGTTCGGCGAAGACGTCGCCATCCTCGCGGGCGACGGTCTCTTCGCCGAAGCCTTCCGCCTGATCACCGACCGCCAGCAGGGCGAGCCCGCTCGCGTGCTCGGCGCGCTGTCCGAGGTCGCTCGCGCGACCGGCGTGCAGGGCATGGTGGGCGGGCAGTACATGGACGTCGCCGCCACGGCCACCGGCGACGACGAACTGCGTCAGCTGCACGCCCTCAAGACCGGTCGCCTGATCGAGGCCGCGGTGGCCGGCGCCGCCCTGCTGTGCGGCGTCTCGGGGCCGGCACTCGAGTCGTATCGCGAGTTCGCGCGCGAGATCGGCCTGCTGTTCCAGATCGTCGACGACATCCTCGACGTCGAGGGCGAGTCCGCCGACCTGGGCAAGACGACCGGCAAAGACGCCCGCCTCGACAAGACGACCTACGTCTCGCGGTTCGGCCTCGCCGGCGCGCGCACGCTGGCCGCCGAGAGCCACGAGCGGGCGCGGGCGCGCCTCGCGGCGCTGGGCGGCGACGTCACCAGCCTCGCCGCCGTGACCGACTACATCTTCGCGCGGCGTTCCTAGGGCGCGGGCGCACGGGCGGCTCGCCGGTCGCGCCGCCGGCGCCCTGAGGGCCGGTCGGCCGGCGCCGGGCGTTGCCGAACGGCGTGGCGTCGCCGAGGCCGCGAAGGGCGGTGGTATACTCCCGACCAATGGACCAGCTCCTGCGTATCTGCGGCCCTTCCGACCTGCACTCACTGACCGTTGCTGAGCTTCAGGCCCTCGCCGACGAGATACGCGAGGTCGATCCTGTCGTGCGTCAGCGAGGTCGGCGGCCATCTGGCCCCGAGCCTCGGCGCCGTTGAGCTCACGGTCGCGTTGCACAGCGTCCTCGAAAGCCCGCGCGACAAGATCGTCTGGGACGTCGGCCATCAGGCCTACGCGCACAAGATCATCACCGGCCGCGCCGAGTGCTTCAACACCATCCGCCAGTACGGCGGTCTTTCCGGCTTTCCCTGTCGCCGCGAGTCCGAGCACGACGTCATCGGCACTGGGCACGCCTCCACGTCGATCAGCTACGGCCTCGGCCTCGTCGAGGCGGCGCGCCTGAGCGGCGGCCCGACGGCCGCGTGGTCTGCGTGCTCGGCGACGGCGCGCTCACCGGCGGCGTCGCTTTCGAGGCCATGAACCAGGCCGGCCAGCTGCGCACGCCGCTCGTCGTGGTGCTCAACGACAACCAGATGTCGATCAAGCCCAACGTCGGCGCGCTTTCAGCTCTACCTCAACCGCTTCGTCTCGACCCCGGCCTCACGCGCCTGCGCGAAGACATGGAGCGCACGCTCGCCCGCATCCCGGCCATCGGCGCGCGGGCCTACAGCCTGGGCAAGGACGTCAAGGAGAGCATGAAGGCCTTCCTCGTGCCCGGGTCTCTCTTCGAGGAGCTCGGCTTCGCCTACATCGGCGTCGTGACGGCCACGACATGCACGCGCTGCGGGAGAGCCGTCCGGCAGGCTATCGACACCCGGCGGCCCGTGGTCGTGCACGTGCAAGACGATCAAGGGCAAGGGCTACGAGCCCGCCGAGCAGCACCCCGGTGTTCCACGGCACCGGCGCCGTTCCACATCGGCAACGGCATCGCAAGCAGCGCCCGGCGGGGACCACCTTCACCCAGGCGTTCGGCCAGGCGCTCGTGCGCGAGCTGGGCGAGCGCGACGAGCGCATCGTGGCGATCACGGCGGCATGACCCAGGGCACCGGCCTGGAGGCCTTCGAGCAGCGCTTCCCCGAGCGCTTCTACGACGTCGGCATCGCCGAGGAGCACGCCGTCGGTCTTTGCCGCCGGCCTGGCGATCGGTGGGCTTGCAGCCGGTGGTCGCCGTCTACTCCACCTTCCTGCAGCGCGCCTACGACATGCTGGTGCAAGATGTCGGCCTGCAGAACCTGCCGGTCGTGTTCGCCGTCGACCGCGCCGGCCTTGTCGGCGACGACGGCCCCACGCATCACGGCGTCTTCGACCTCTCGTACCTGCGCATATCCCCAACCTCGTCGTGATGGCGCCCTCCAGCCAGGCTGGAGCTGCAGCGCATGCTGGCCACGGCGCTCGACCATCGACGGCCCCGTCGCGGTGCGCTACCCGCGCGGCATGGCGGCGCCGTTCGTCGAGCCCCGCGTGCTGAAGCCGCTGCCGGTCGGCGTGCCGAGGTGCTCGAGGAGGGCGCCGAGGTGGCGCTCGTGGGCATCGGCACCGGCGTGGGCATCGCGCTGCGAGGCGGCGGGCTGCTGCAGCCGAGCGGGCGTGCAGCCCACGCTGGTCGACGCGCGCTTCGTGAAGCCGCTCGACACGGCGCTCCTCGATCGATTTGCCGCCACCCACCAGCGCATCGTGACCATCGAGGAGAACGTCCTCGCCGGCGGCTTCGGCAGCGCCGTGCTCGAGCACCTGGCCGAAGCGCCCGTGGTGCGCGTTCGGGCTGCCGGACGCGTTCGTGCCGCACGGCGACCGCGCCAGCCTGCTCGCGGATATCGGCCTCACGCCGCGAGGCCGTCGCCGCCGCCGCTCGTTGCCTACGGCAGCCCGGGCCTCGCCCAGGTGCTAGCGACACCGTGCGCGAGCGGCTCGACACGCTGCTCGTGCGGCGCGGCTGTTTGCCACCCGCACTCAGGCCCGGGCGGCGATCCTTGCCGGCGAGGTGCGCGTGGACGGCGCGCGCCGTCGACAAGCCCGGCGGACCGCCGTGACGCCGACGCCGCGCTCGCCGTCGCCGAGCGGCCCCGCTACGTCTCGCGCGGCGGCGACAAGCTCGACCATGCCTTGCGCGTTCTCGAGCGTGCCGTCGCGGGCGAAGACGTTCTCGACCTGGGCAGCTCCACCGGCGGCTTCGTCGACCGGCTGCTGCAGGGCGGCGCCGCGCGCGTGGTTGCCGTCGATGTGGGCTACGGCCAGCTCGACTACGGCTTGCGCCAAACGATCCGCGCGTGACGGTGCTGGAGCGCACCAACGCGCGCCTCTGAGCGCCGAACGTCTCCCATTCGCGCCGTCGTTTGTCACCGCGGACGTGTCGTTCATCTCCCTGACGGTGGCCCTGGGGCCTGTGCTAGAATCGCCCGCGCCGGCTACCGCGGGCCTCGTGCTGGTCAAGCCGCAGTTCGAAGCCGGTCGCGAGCAGGTCGGCAAGGGCGGAGTCGTACGCGACCCCGCGGTCCACCGTGAGGTGCTCGCCGACATCGGCGCGTGGCTCGAGCAGCACGGCGCGCGCAGTCCTCGGCGTCTGCGACTCCGGGCATCCCGGACCAAAGGGGAACGTGGAGTACTTCGTCGTATTTCTGCGACGCGCGTCAGCTCGCTGGCGGCGGCGCGTCGACCCGGCCGACGCCGGCCCTCAAGGCCGTCGAGGCCGTCCATGGCTGAGCCCCTGCGGCGCGTCGCCGTGCTCACCGCATTCGCCAGGCCAAGGCCACCGACCGCGCCCTCGCACGAGCTGGCGGCGAAGCCAGGCGGCTCGGGCTCGAGCTCGTCGTGCCCGCCGACGAAGCCGCCAAGCACCGACTCACCGACTCGCACGGCTACCAGGTCGTCGACGAGGACGAACTGCGGCAGCGTCGACGCTCTGCCTGGTGCTCGGCGGCGACGGCACCATCCTGCGCGCCCTCGGGCGCATGCTGGGCAGCGGGCGTACCGACCATCGGCGTGAACTTCGGCAACGTCGGCTTTCTGGCCGGTATCGCCAGAACGGCTGGCGACACCGGGCTCGAGCGCATCGTCCGGGGCAGCGACTACGATCATCGACCTGCTCACCGTCGAAGCGCGCTGGAACGGCGAGCGGCAGTTGGCCGTCAACGACATCGTGCTGGCGCGCGTGCGCTCGCAACGCGTCGTGCGTCTCGTCTACGAAGTCTCCGGCACGCGGGTAGGCGAGATGCTGCTGCGACGGCATGATCGTGGCTTCGCCGGCCGGTTCGACCGCCTACAACCTCTCGTGCGCCGGGCCCCTCGTCGTGTGGGACGCTGACGCCCTCGTGCTCAACTTCATCGCGCCCCATTCGCTCGGCTTTCGCCCGCTGGTGTTGCGCCCCGACCACGTCATACGGGTGCGCAACGCCTCGCCCACCGACGAAGCCGAGGTGCTGGCCGACGGCTCGGTGGTGGGCCGCCTGTGCTGCGGCGAGACCGTCGAGATCGCCGCCGGCGTCGCCCGCGCGCGGCTGCTGGTCAGCGAGGGCGGCTCGTTCTACCACAACGTCGAAGAGAAGCTCTTCAACCGCGCGCGCCATGTCTTCTGAGCGCTCGCGCGCCGGCGCCCGCGGCCATGCTCGCTGAACTCACGATCGCCGACCTCGTGCTCATCGCCGAGGCCCGGCTCGAACTGGCGGCGGGCCTCAACGTCATCACCGGCGAGACCGGCGCCGGCAAGACGCTGCTCGCACAGGGCATAGGTCTGCTGCTCGGCCAGAAGGGCGAGGAGAGCCTGGTGCGCCCGGGCTCCGACCAGGCGCTCGTGCAGGCCGTCTTCGACGACGACGACGAGACGCTCTCGGTGGCGCGGCGCATCACCAGAAAGGGGCGCTCGCGGAGCCTTCCTCGACGGCCTCGCGTCGTCGCTGCCCGCGGTCGAGACCGCGCTGCGCGAACGGGTCGCTTTCTACGGGCAGCTCGAGCACGCCGCGCCTGCTGCAGCTCGACCGCCAGCTCGACCTGCTCGACGCCTGGGCAGCGTTCCGACGTCGCCGCCCTACTGACCGACTACGGCACCGCCTGGGCAGGCCTCCAGACGCTCTCCCGCGAGCTCGTCGCCCTGCGCGGCGAGGGGCGCGACCGCGACCACGAAGTCGACCTGCTGCGCTTCCAGGTCGACGAGATCGACAGGCCGCGGTCGAGCCCGCCGAAGACGAACGGCTCAAGGTCGAGCGCGAGCGTCTGCGCCACGCCGAGCGGCTCGTCGAGCGCGTGGGCGGCGCGGCCGCCCTGCTATCCGACGAGTCGTCGGGCGGCGGCCTCGACGCCCTGCGCGACCGCCGAGCGCCTGCTGGCCGAAGCCGAAAGCCTCGACCCGCGCGCTCGCCGACGCGGCGGCGCGCCTGGCCGCCCTCGCCGCCGAGACCGACGACGTGCTGGCCGTCCTTGCGCGACTACCTCGACGACTTAGACGTCGACCCGGCCCATCGCGACGCCGTCGAGCTGCGCTACGACCAGCTCCGTTCGCTGGCCCGCAAGTACGGCAGGCTCGGCCGACGCCGTCACTCGCCTACGCCGCCACGGCGAGCGAGCGTCTCGTCGCGCTCGAGCGCCTGGTCGCCGACGAATCCGAGCTGCGCGGCGCGCCTCGAAGGCGGCTCAAGACTCGGGCGCTCGAGCGGCCGCACGGCTCACGGCGGCGCGCGCCGCCGCCGCGCCCGTCTTCGCCGCCCGGGTGGCCGACGAGCTGCGCGGCCTGGCCATGCCGCACGCGCGCTTCGAGGTCGTGCTGCAGGCCAGGCGGCGAGGGCTCGGCGGCGCTCGGTCAACGCGGCGCCGACGAAGCCGAGTTCGTCTTTTCGGCCAATCCCGGGCGTGCCGCTGCGGCCGCTGCGCGAGACCGCTTCGGGCGGCGAGCTCTCGCGGGCCATGCTGGCCATCAAGAGCCTCGTGCACCTCGGCCACGACGTCGCGTACGCTGATCTTCGACGAAGTCGATACCGGCATCGGCGGCGTCACCGCCACGGTGCTCGGCGAGCGCCTGGCGGCGCTGGCCGCCGCCACCCAGATCGCTGTGCATCACCCACCTGCCCCAGGTGGCCGTGTTCGCCGAGCGCCATTTCGCGATCAGCCACAAGCTCGCCGATCCCCAGGCCGACACCACCGAGCACAGTCGTCGCCCAGGTCGTCGGCGATGAGCGCCTCGACGAGCTCGTGCGCATGCTGGGCGGGCCCAGAGAGCGGCGACCGCCACGGCGCGCGACCACGCCCGGGCCCTGCTCGAACGCGCCGGCGCGGCGCGCGCGCCCCTGAGAATCCGGCGTGACCTCGGGGCCCGCGAATCCTTGTCGGCCCCCCGGCCCTTTGGTATACTTGCCCCCGAAGTGACGTCAGGGCTCGCCGGACATCCACTCGTGACGGCCCGCAAGTATCGGGCAGAGCCCACTACCCGCCGATTCGACCCGCTTTTCGCCCACGCGGCGTGCCTTCGCGCGCCCGCCGCGAGCCTGCGATGGGCTCACAACGGCGCAAGCGCCCCCGGCGCAGTCGCGCCGGGGGAACGTGCAGCTCGACCGGCGGCGCAGGTCGCCGGCACACGCGAGGCAACGACGACGTGGCCGCTGGTCACAAGCGAGGGGGCATGGCGAAATATATCTTCGTGACCGGCGGCGTGGTGTCCGCGCTCGGCAAAGGCATCACCGCCGCGTCGATCGGGCGGCTGCTCAAGGGCCGCGGCCTCAAAGTCACCATCCAGAAGTTCGACCCCTACATCAACGTCGACCCCGGCACGATGAGCCCGTACCAGCACGGCGAGGTGTTCGTCACCGACGACGGCGCCGAGACGGACCTCGACCTGGGCCACTACGAGCGCTTCATCGACGAGGTCCGTCGAGCGCGACTCCAACTCGACGACCGGCAAGATCTACAGAGCGTCATCCAGAAGGAGCGCCGCGGCGACTACCTCGGGCGCACCGTCCAGGTCATCCCGCACATCACCAACGAGATCAAGGACGCGCATGCACCGCGTCGGCGCAGACAGCCGACGTCGACGTGCTCATCCCGAGGTCGGCGGCACGGTCGGCGACATCGAGAGCCTGCCGTTCCTCGAGGCCATCCGCCAGTTCCGCAAGGACGTCGGCCGCGACAACGTCGCTCTACGTCCACGTCACGCTCGTGCCGTTCATCGGCGCGGCCGGCGAGCTCAAGACGAAGCCGACGCAGCACAGCGTGCGCGGAGCTGCGCGGCGATCGGCATCCAGCCCGACATCCTCTGTGCCGCGACCGATCAGCCCTGATCGCGGACATCGCGCGACAAGATCGCCCTGTTCTGCGACGTCGAGCCCGGAAGCCGTCATCACGGCCAACGACGCTCGACGCATCTACGAGGTGCCGCTCGTCCTGGACGACGAGGGCCTCGACGACGCTCGTCGTGCGCAAGCTCGGCTCTGCCCGCGGCCGAGCCGCGACCTCGCCGACTGGCGCGCGCTCGTCGAGCGCATCGACTGCTGCCACGAGCCGAGTCACGATCGCCCTCGTCGGCAAGTACGTGCAACTGCACGACGCCTACCTGTCGGTCTGACGAGGCGCTGACGCACGGCGGCGATCGCACCACCGCCGTCGAGCTGCGCATCCGCTGGGTCGACTCCGAGGAGCTCGACGCCGGCGACGGTCGCCGAGCGGCTGGCCGGCGCCGACGGCGTGCTCGTCCCGGGCGGCTTCGGCATGCGCGGCATCGAGGGCAAGATCGAGGCCATCGCAGTACTGCCCGCGAGCGCAAGGTGCCCTACCTGGGCGTGTGCCTGGGCATGCAGTGCGCCGTCATCGAGTTCGCCCGCGACGTCTGCGGGCTTGACCGGCGCCAACTCGACCGAGTTCGACCCCGACACGCCGTACCCGGTGATCGACCTGCTGCCCGAGCAGCAGGACGTCGAGGACATGGGCGGCACCATGCGGCTCGGCGCCTAGCCCGTGCCGCCTCGCGCCCGGCACCAAGGCGCACGCACGCCTACGGCGCCGACGAGGTGCGCGAGCGCCACCGCCACCGCTTCGAGGTCAACAACGACTCCGCGACCGCGGCTCGAGCGAGCCGGCCTGCGTCGTCGTCGGGCACCATCGCCCGACGGCCGCCTGGTCGAGATCGTCGAGCTGCCCGACCATCCCTGGTTCGTGGCCTCGCAGTTCCACCCCGAGTTCAAGTCGCGGCCCACGCGGCCGCACGCCGCTGTTCCGCGATTTCGTGGCGCGGCGGCGCGCTACCACAACGAACGCGAGGGCGAGCTGGAGGAGTCGTGGGCGCAGTCCTAGACCGGCTGCTCGAGCTGTTCGTGGCGCTCGTCGAGATCCCCTCGCCGTCGGGCCACGAACGGGCCGTCGCCGACTCCATCCTCGGCTCTCTGCGCGACGCCGGCCTTGAGCCGGCCGAAGACGACAGCGCGGCGCTCACCGGCGCCGGCAGCGGCAACATCATCGTGCGCCTACCCGGCGCGGGCGAGGGCACGCCCATCGTGGTTGCCGCCCACATGGACACCGTCGCGGTGAGCGGCCCCATCAAGGCCGTGGTCGCCGACGGCGTGGTGCGCAGCGCCGGCGACACCATCCTCGGCGGCGACGACAAGGCCGCCTGCGCCGTGCTCCTGGCGGTACTCGCCGACCTCGCCGCCACGCCGCCGCGGTGCGGCCTCGAAGTATCTCCTCGACGTGCGAAGAGGTCGGACTGCGCGGCGCCAAGGCGCTCGACCTGAGGGCGCTCACGGCGCGCGCCGGCTTTGTCTTCGACAGCACCGGCCCGGTCGGCGCCGTCATCACCAGAGCGCCGTCGCAGAAGATGCTGACCGCCGACTTTCACGGCGTCGCCGCCCACGCCGGCATCGCCCCCGAACAGGGGCGCAGCGCCATCGCCGCCGCGGCCGCCGCGGTGGCCGGCATGAATCTCGGCCGGATCGACCAGAGACCACGGCCAACGTCGGCCTGATCAGCGGCGGCAGCGCCGTGAACGTGGTGCCCGAACATTGCCGCATCGAAGCCGAGGTCCGCAGCCACGATCGCGCCGCCCTCGTGGCGCAGACGGCGCAGCTTGTCGACGCCGTCGAGCTCGCCGCGGGCCTGGCCGGCATCGACGTCGAGCTGACCGTGCGCGACGCCTTCACCGCCTTCGCGCTCGACGACGACTCCCTGCCGGTGCGCATCGCCTGCGCCGCCTTGCGCGACATCGGCATCGAGCCGCGCCTCACGGCGAGCGGCGGCGGCTCCGACGTCAACGTCTACAACGCGGGCGGTCCGCCGAGCGTCAATCTGAGCGTCGGCATGGAGAGCGTGCACACCTCCGACGAGTACCTGCCGGTCGAGCGACTCGACGACGCCTATCGCCTGCTGCACGCGTTGCTGCGAGCGGCTGCGGCCACCACCTGAAGTGGGCGCGTCGCGCGCCAGCGTGCCCGCCCCGGAGGCCGCGCCCGTCGATCCCCTGGTCGCCGAGTACCTCGCCTATCTCGAGTTCGAGCGCACGCTCAGTCCCAACACGGTGGCCGCCTATCGCCGCGACCTCACCCGCTTCGCCGCCTGGCTGCGCGACGCGGGCAGCGGCGTGTTCGGGGCCGACGCCGACGTCGTCTACCGCTACTTCAGCGAGCGCGGCGGCGACGGCGCCACGACCAGCGTGGCGCGGCGCATGGCCGCCGTGCGCGGCCTCTATCACTACCTGGTGCGCGAGAAGGGCCTCGAGAGCGATCCCGCCGCGCAGCTCGCCACGCCCAAGCACGCCCAGACGCTGCCCCACGTGCTGCGCGTCGACGAGGTCGAGACCGTGCTCGCCGGCGTGCCGCTCGAAGGACCGCTGGCCGAGCGCGACCTGGCGCTGTTCGAGCTGCTCTACGGCTGCGGCCTGCGCGCCACCGAGATCGTCACGCTGCGCCTGAGCGACGTCGACCTCGAGGGCGGCCTGCTGCGCTGTCTCGGCAAGGGCGACAAGGAGCGCGTCGTGCCGCTGGGCTCCTACGCGGCCGCCGCCGTCGGCCGCTACACGGCCCACGGCCGCCGTCGCCTCGCGCGCGGCCGCCGCCACGACGAGGTCTTCCTGAACGCCCGCGGCGCGCCCCTCACCCGCCAGGGCCTCGACTATGTGCTGCGCCGCACCCTCAAACGCGTGGGCCTCGAGGGCCGGGCCAGCGCCCACACGTTCCGCCACAGCTTCGCTACCCACCTGGTCGAAGGCGGCGCCGACCTGCGCAGCGTGCAGGAGATGCTCGGCCACAGCGACATCGCCACCACCCAGGTCTACACGCACGTGACCGCCGAGCACCTGCGCGAGGTCTTCTACAGCACGCATCCGCGGGCGCGCCGCCGCAAGGCCGGCCCGGGCGCGGCTGCCCGACCGGGGGCGGCCTCCGGGCCCGGAGCGGGGAGAGGCCGTGACCCGCGTCCTGGTCTGCGTGCTCGACGGCGTGGGCGCCGGCGAGGCGCCCGACGCCGCCGACTACGGCGACAGCGGCGCCGACGACGCTGCGCCACGTGCTCGAGCGCAGCGAGGTGGCGCTGCCCAACCTCGCCGCTCTCGGCCTCGGTGAGGTCGTCGGCCTGCCGCTGGGCGCGCCGCGCCCGGGCGCGACCTACGGCCGCCTGCTCGAGCGCGGCGTCGGCAAAGACACCACCACCGGCCACTGGGAGATGATGGGACTCCCGCTCGACCATGGCTTTCCCACCTACCCCGACGGCTTTCCGCCCGAGGTCATCGAGCCCTTCGACGCGGGCCATCGGCCACGGCGTGCTGGGCAACCGGACCGGCTTCGGGGACGGCCATCATGGCGGAGCTCGGCGACGAACACGTGCGCAGCGGCAAGCCCATCGTCTACACCTCGGCCGACTCCGTCTTTCAGATCGCCTGCCACGAAGACGTCGTGCCCATCGAACGGCTCTACGAGTGGTGCGCCGCGGCGCGCGCCATCCTGAGCGGCCGTCACGCCGTCGGGCGCGTCATCGCACGGCCCTTCGCCGGGCCCTCCGGGGCCTACGAGCGCACGCCGCGGCGGCGCGACTTCTCGCTGGCGCCCACCGGCACGACCTACCTCGACCTGCTGCACACCGCAGGGGTGCCGGTGATCGGCGTCGGCAAGATCGGCCGAGATCTTCGCCGGCCGCGGCGTCGACGTCGACGACCACACAACCAACAACACGGCTGGTCTCGCCGCCTGCCGGCGCCACTTGCAGTCCATGTCGCACGGCCTGCTGTTCGCCAACCTGGTCGACTTCGACCAGACGTGGGGACACCGCAACGACGTCGCCGGCTTTGCCGGCGGGCTGCGCGAGGTCGACGCGGCGGTGCCCGGTCTGCTCGGCGCCCTCGGTCCGGGCGATCTCGCCATCTGTGCGCCGACCACGGCGTCGACCCCACGACGCCGAGCACCGACCATTCGCGCGAGTACTCGCCGCTGCTGGCCTTCGGCCTGAGCGGCGGCCGCTACGACGGCCTCTTCGAAGACGTCGGCGCGACGGCGTGGCGGCGCCTGACGGGCCGCGAGCCCCCACTGCCCGGCTCGGCGATCCCGTGAACGCCGCCCTGCCGCCGGGCGATCTGGCCGTCGTGTTCGGCTCCGGCCTCGCCGTGGTTCCCGACGGCGCCGAGGTGATCGACGAGATCGACTACGCGCGGTTGGGGTGGCCGGCGACGTCCGTCGCCGGCCACCCCAACCGCCTCCTGGTCGCCCGCTGGGCACCGGGCCGGCGCGCCGAGCTGCGCGTGCTGCTCGCCTGCGGCCGGCCCCACCCCTACGAGGGCTGGAGCGCAGCCGAGCTTGCGCGGCCGGTCGACGACCTGGCGAGCGCGGGTGTGCGGGCGCTGATGATCACCAACGCCGTCGGCGCCCTCGACCCCTCTCTGCCCCTCGGCGGCGCAGTGGTCGTCAGCGACGTCGTCGACCTGCAGAGCGAGCCCGCGGGCGACGCGCCGCTCCTGCCGGTGCTCGACCGAACGGCCGCGCTGCGCCTGGCGGCGGCCCTGGCGCCGCTCGCGGCCGCCGTGGGGCGCTACGTGGCCGTGGCGGGGCCTCACTATGAGACGCCCGCCGAGGCCGTCTGGCTGCGCAGCTTCGGCGAGGTGGTCGGCATGTCGACGGCGACCGAGGTGCGCGCCGCCGGCGCTCGCGACGTGCCCGTCTGCGTCGTCTCGCTGGTGGCAAACCTGTCGGGGGCCTCGCTCGACCACGCCGAGGTGCTGGCGGTCGGCGCCGGCCTCGGCGCCCGGCTGGGCGCCGCCCTGGGCCCGCTTGCCGCCGCCTTTCTCGCCGCGCTCGACGCCCGGCCCTCCGGCCACGGTGCGCGGCAGGGGAGCGCGGCGTGAGCTTCGACGTGGTGGCCCAGGTCATCGCCCCCAAGCGCGATGGTCGGGAGCTCGACGAAGCCCGTCTGCGCGCCTTCGTGGCGGGCGTGGTCGACGGCTCCATACCGGCCTACCAGGCGAGCGCGCTGCTCATGGCGATCGTGCTGCGCGGGCTTTCGGCGACCGAGACGCTGGGGCTGGCGCGCGCCATGGTCGACAGCGGCAAGGTGCTCGACCTCGCGGTGCTCGGCCGTCCCGTGCTCGACAAGCACTCGAGCGGCGGAGTCGGCGACAAGGTCACCCTCGTGCTGGCCCCCCTCGTGGCCTCGTGCGGGGCGTTGTTCGGCAAGATGTCCGGGCGCGGCCTGGGACACACCGGCGGCACGCTCGACAAGCTCGAGTCGATCCCCGGGTTTCGCGTGCAGCTCTCGCAAGGCGACTTTCTGCGCCAGCTGGAGCGCATCGGCGTCGCAGTCGTCAGCCAGAGCGAGCGGCTCGTGCCGGCCGACCGTATCCTCTACGCGCTGCGCGACGTCACCGGCACGGTCGAGAACGAGGGCCTGATCGCGGCCAGCATCATGGCCAAGAAGGTCGCCAGCGGCACGCTCCGCGCTGGTCCTCGACCTCACCGTGGGTTCGGGGGCCTTCATGAAGACGGTCGCCCAGGCGCAGGTCGCTGGTGCCGCTCTGCCGGCTGATCGGCGAAAGTTATGGCCGCAAGGTGACCTGCGTGTACACCGCCATGGACGCGCCCCTGGGCCGTGCCGTGGGCAACCGGCTCGAAGTCGAAGAGGCCTGGGTGCTACTGAGCGGCGACGGTCCCACCGACCTGCGCGAGGTCGTGCTCGAGCTGGCCGCCGCGCTGCTCGCGCTCTCCGACCTGAAGCTCGACGAAGCCGCGGGCCGGGTGCGCGCCGAACGTGCCCTCGATTCGGGGCAGGCGGCCGAGCGGTTCGAGCGCTGGGTCGGCGTGCAGGGCGGGCGATTCCGACCGGGCGAGTTCCACCGGCTCGCCTGCGACCAGGTCGTCGCCGGTCGCGACGGGTGGGTGAGCGCGGTCGACGCGCGCGCCGTGGGCAGCGCCGCCCAGCTGGCGGGCGCCGGGCGCGGCCGTGTCGACGACGAGGTCGACTCGGCGGCGGGCGTCGTGCTCGCCGTCCGGCCCGGCGAGCAGGTGGCCACCGGCGACACCCTCGCCCGCGTGTACTCGCGGCGCCGCGAGTCGCGGGCCGCCGCCACGGCGCTGCTGCACGACGCCTTTGCGATCGCCGACGAAGCTCCCGCCGCCCAGCCGGTCATCCTCGGCCGCGACTAGCGGGCGGAGCGGTCGTGACGAGCAGGCCCAGACACGGCGGCCCGGTGTTCCCGTCCGGCGCGCCCGGTGGGACGCCCTGATGCGCATCGTCGGCGGCGCGTGGCGCGGCCGGCGCTTTGCCGCGCCGGCCGGCCGCGCCACGCGGCCCACGTCGGACCGGGTGCGCGAGGCGATCTTCGACGTGCTCGGGGCCATGGCCCTGGCCGCACAGACCGACCCCGACGCACCCGGCCCCGTCGCGCCCGGCGCCGTGCTCGACCTGTTCGCCGGCAGCGGCGCGCTGGGCCTCGAGGCGCTCTCGCGCGGCGCGGCGACGTGCGCCTTCGTCGAACGCGCCCCGGGCGCCGTGCGCGTGCTGCGCGCCAATCTGGCCACCTTCGAGGTCGACGCGGCCGTCGGACGCGTGAACGCCACCGACTACCGGCGCGCGCTCAAGGCTGACGCTGCCCGCGCGAGACTGTATACTCTCGTCCTTATCGACGCGCCGTACGCACTGTATCCGGCCGTCGAGCTCGAGCTGGCCGGCCGGCTGCCGGACGTGCTCGCAAGCGGAGCCGTCGTCGTCGTCGAGACGGCTCGCGACCGAGGCGGTCGATCTGCCGCTGCTCGAGCGCGTGGTCAAGCTGTACGGCGACACACGGGTCACTTTCCTGCAAGCGAGGTTCTGAGCGTGCCGAGCAATGTCACCGCCATCTGTCCCGGGACCTTCGACCCCGTCACGGTGGGCCATCTCGACATCATCACGCGGGGTGCGCGGGCCTTCGGGCGCGTCATCGTCGGTCTGATCGACGACCCCACTCGCAAGCAGACGCTGTTCACCTCGGCCGAGCGCCTGGTGTTCCTGCGCGACGCGCTGGCCGACTACCCCAACGTGCACGTCGACCACTTCAACGAGCTCGTCGTCGAGTTCGCGCTGCGCTGGGACGCCAAGGTCATCCTCAAGGGCCTGCGCGCCATCTCCGACTTCGAATACGAGTTCGCCATGGCCCAGCTCAATAGGAAGCTGGCCCCCGACATCGAAACTGTCTTCGATGATGGCTTCGCCCGAGCACAGCTTCCTGAGTTCGAGCGGCGTAAAAGAGATCGCCACGTTCGGCGGGTCGGTCGACGATCTGGTGCCACCGGCAGTGGCCCGACGCATCGGCGAACTGTTCCCGCGAAAGGCGTAAGCGCCTCAAGGAGAGGTAGGTCCCCGCATGGATGTGCTGGTTCTGATCGACAAGTTGGACGACCTCATTCACAACGCGCGCTCGGTCCCGCTGACCGACAGCGTCATGATCGATCGTGAGGAGATCTACGACCTGCTCGACCAGATGCGCTCCACGATCCCCGAAGAGGTCAAGCAGGCGCGCTGGATCGTCAAAGAGCGCCAGGAGATGCTGACCGAAGCCAAACAGGAGTCGGAGCGCATCGTGGCCGAGGCGAGCCAGAAGGCCGAGCAGCTCGCCGCCCAGGAAGAGGTCGTGCGGGTCGCCGAACGGCAGGCCCACGAGATCGTCGACGACGCCCGCGAGCGCGAGCGCGAGATCCGGCTGGGCGCCGAAGACTACGCCGACGAAGTGCTGGGAAACCTCGAGGTGAACCTCGACAAGTTCCTGGCCGCGGTGCGTCGTGGTCGCGAGCGTCTCCAGACGCCCACCATCGGCCCCGAGTCGCAGCAGGACTAAGGGCAACGCCGCCGGCCGTCTTGCCGACGGCAGGTGCTAGCTGATATGCGCCGTTTCAACATGCGCACGCTCTCGCTCGGAGAGCGCAACGAGGTCGAGCGACGGCTCTTCTGTGACGTCGCTCCGTTCTCGCTTTCCGGCATCGAGTACGAGGTGACAGGCGGCGGGGTCGAGTTGCACCTCGTGGCGACGCGCGTCGGCCGCCGGGTGACGCTGCGGGCCACGGGCACGGCGACGCTCATAGGACCCTGCCAGCGGTGCCTGGGCGACGCCGCGCTCGAGGTACCGATCGACTGCGTCGACTACGTGGCCGGCAGCGACTCCGTGGTCGACGACGACGAACCGTACGTCGCAGGCTACGTGCTCGACCTCGAACGCTGGGTGCGCGACGCCATCGCCGAGGCCCTGCCGGCGCAGATCCTGTGCCGCGACGACTGCCGCGGGTTGTGCGTGGTGTGCGGCGCCGACTTGAACGAAGCTGCCGACGATCACGGCCACTAGGCGCGCGACGAAGTCACGCCTGCCTGAGCGGCGACGACGAAGTCGATCGACGGCACTAGGCGCGCGAAGAAGTCACGCCTGCCTGAGCGGCGACGACGAAGTCGATCGACGACTAAGGGCCGCTCGCGCAGCGCGGCGGCGACACGTTTGGACAGATGGGCGCAGCAACGGTAGAGTAGGACGTTCCGCGAATCGAGAAACGAGAACCAAGTGCCAGTTCCGAAACGAAAGACGTCAAAGAGCAAGCGCGACTCGCGCCGCTCTCAGCAGAAGCTCAGCGTCGAGACGGCGAGCTTCTGCCCGCAGTGCAAGAGCCCCAAGCTGCCCCATCGCGCCTGCCCCAAGTGCGGCACGTACAAGGGCCGCGAGGTCATCCCCCTCGACGTAGAGAAGAAGAAGAAGTAGCGACGCCACGGCGGCTCGCTCGTTGCGTAGCGCAGACCTCTAGTCGGGGAGCATCGAGATGAGATCCCTCTACATCGCGTCGACCGAGGGCAGCGGCGGCAAGACCACCGTCTCGGTGGGCCTGTGCCTGGCCCTGCGAGCCCGCGGCCTCGACGTCGCCTACTTCAAGCCCGTCGGCATCATGCCGCAGGGGGCCACGGGCGAGCTCGTCGACGACGACGCCCGCTTCGTGGCCGACGTGCTCGGCCTCGACCTGCCGCTCTCCGACCTCTGTCCGGTCGTCTTAGACGAAGGCGCGCTGCACGAGGTGCTGGCTGGCTCCGACGTCGACACCCTCGCGCGTGTGGCGAGCGCCTTCGAGCGCGTCCGCGAGGGTCACGACCTCGTGGTCTGCGAGGGTCTCGGCGAGATCTGGCAGGGACGTTTTCTCAAGGCCAGCGGCGCCGACGTCGTCGCCCGCCTCGACCTGGGCGCGATCCTCGTGGCGCGCTTTGCCGGCGCCCGGCTGCTCGACGACATCTGCTACGTCAAGGACGGCCTCAAGCAGGCCCTGCTCGGCGCCGTGTTCAACATGGTGCCCGAATCGCGCCTCGCCCTGGTACGCGGCGAGTACGCCCGCTTCCTGGCCGAACAGGACATCACCACCTACGGCGTGTTGCCGGCCAGCCAGCGGCTCGCCGCGGTCACCGTGGCCGAGATCGTCGCCGCGCTGGGCGCCACCTACATCTGCGGCGAGGAGCACAGCGACGCGTCGGCCGAGACCTACCTGATCGGCGCCATGAGCCCCGAGCACGCCCTGCGCTACTTCCAGAACGCGGCCCACAAGGTGGTCGTGGTCGGCGGCGACCGCTCCGAGATCATCCTCGCGGCGCTCGAGACGCCCACCGTGGCCATCGTGCTCGACGGGCAGCTACGTGCCCAGCCCCGCCGTGCTTTCGCGTGCCGAAGAGCTCGGCGTGCCCATCGTCTCGGTCGCGACCGACACCGTCACGGCGACCGACGGCATCCGCCGCCTCTTCGGCCGTCTCGGCGTGCACGACAAGCGCAAGATCGAGCTCATCGCCGACGAGATCGCCACCAACATCGACCTCGATCGCCTGGTCGACGACCTGAGCCGGTAGCACGCCTTGCCGAAATTCCTTACCCCGCACGACATCCAGGCCGCCATGACCGCCCAGAAGGCGGGCGTCGTCGTGCGCGTCGCGGTCGACGCGCTGGGCGGCGACAACGCCCCCGAGGCCGTGGTCGAAGGCGCCCTGCAGGCGGCGAGCGAGTTGCTGCGCGTGATGCTGGTCGGCGCCCGAGGAACGGTTGTACGCGCTCCTGCCGGCCGGCGGCCACCCGCACATCGAGATCGTGCCGGCCACCGAGAAGATCGGTTCGGGCGACGAACCCGTAGAGGCGGTGCGCGGCCGGCCCGATTCGTCGCTCGTGGTGGCGGCCCGCCTGGTCGCCGACGGCAAAGCCGACGCCTTCGTGTCCATGGGCAACACCGGCGCCGCGCTGGCCGCCGGCCTGTTGCACGTGCACCGCATCAAGGGCGTCCTGCGCCCGGCGCTGTGCACGCTGCTGCCGGCCATCCCGTTGCCGGTCGTCTTCCTCGACGCCGGGGCCAACGCCGAAGTGCGCCCCGAAGCGCTGCGCCAATTCGCCGTGCTGGGCTCGGTCTTCGCCCAGGAGATGCTGGGCCTCGAGCGCCCCACCGTCGGCCTGCTGTCGATCGGCGAAGAGCCGACCAAGGGCACCCAGGTGGTGATCGAGGCGCACAAGCTCATGGCCGCCGACCCCCAGATCAACTTCTTCGGCAACGTCGAGGGTCGCGACCTCTCGCGCCATACCGTCGACGTCGTCGTCACCGACGGCTTTACCGGCAACGTCGCCCTCAAGGTCTTCGAAGGTACGGCGCGCACCATCGTGGGCGAGATCCGCAGCGCCGTCCTGGGTTCGCTGCGCGCCAAGATCGGCGCCGCCATCATGGCGCCCGACCTGCGACACATCGCCCAGGCGCTCGACCCCGAACAGTACGGCGGGGCGTACCTGCTCGGCCTGCGGCACCCCATGATCGTCGGTCACGGCAGCTCGCGGGCGGCCGGTGTAGCCAACGGCATCCGCACGGCGTCGCGCGGCGTCACGAGCGAGCTTCTGCCGACCATCGCCCGGCGCCTGGGGGGCGGCGGGTGACGCGACGCCGTCGAGCGCGCGCGGCCGACCCACAGTCTCGCCCGCGGTGTATTGCACCGCCTTGGCGTTCTGGTAGAGTAGCAGCCTGAAATTCAGCAGCCGGAGGTCAATGCATGACGAGGGAAGAAGTCTTCGAGCAGGTCAAATCGATCCTCGTTGAGACGCTTAGCGTCGACGAAGACAAGGTCAAGCCTGAGGCCCGCTTCCAGGAGGATCTCGAGACCGATTCGCTCGACCTCGTGGAGCTTGTCATGACCATGGAAGACAAGTTCGGCATCAAGATCTCAGACGAAGAGGCAGCCGGCATCAAGACCGTCGGCAACGCCGTCGACTTCGTCATGGGGCGCCTGGGCTAGTTCCACGACCGCAAGCCACGGCCGCTCGCGCCGTGGCATGGGGGCCGCCGTCTTCCGTCGAAATCTCGGAGTCGGCCCCTCTTCCATAGGGGAGAACGACAGATGATTTGGCGTCTGCTGGCTCTGGCGGAGCAGCTCGACGACGGGCTGTTGCGCCAGGTCTTCACGCACTCGTCATGGGTGGCCGAACGCGGCCGCTCGTACGAGCGTCTCGAATTCCTCGGCGACAGCGTCCTGAGCCTCGCCGTGACCACCGAACTGTACCGCCGCTTCCCCGATCACTCCGAGGGGAGCCTCGCGCGGCTGCGTGCCTACATCGTGAGCCGCGCCACCTGCGCCAAGGTCGCCACCCGACTCGGGCTGCCCGAGTTCGTGCGCCGGTTCGGCGCCGGCCACGAGACGGTCGAGCTCGACCAGCTCGTGTCCAACGAGAACATCCTCGCCGACATGACCGAGTCGCTGATCGGCGCCGTCTACCTCACGTACGGCCTCGACGTCGTGCGCCCGGCCGTCATCGAGGCCTTCACCGAGCACATCTCGTTCGCCGAGCGCAGCTACGTCGACTTCAAGACCGAGCTCCAGGAGCAGCTCGCCAAGAACGGCCGCTCCGTGGTCTACCAGCTGGTCGAGACGGTCGGTCCGCCGCACTCTCGCGAGTTCGTGCTCGAAGCGGTGGTCGACGGCGTCCCCCTGGGGCGCGGGGTGGGCGCCAGCAAGAAGCGTGCCGAGCAGGACGCCGCCGCCGAGGCCTTGCGCGAGTTGAGCGGCGCCGAGCGGCCCAAGCGGCGCCGCGCGCGTGGCCGCCGTCGCGGCGCGGGCGCCGACGCCGACGCGCAGATCGGCGACGACGCGGCGCTCGATGCGGCCGACCTGCTGGGCGAGGGCGACGCGACGGGCGACGAGGCCGTCTCGTACATCGAGCCCGAGCCCGTCGCGCCCGAAGCCCCCGAGCCGCCGGCCGACGCCGACTCACACGACGCGGTCGTGCTATCCGCGGTGGCCGCCGATGTGCCGCCGAGCCCCGAGCCCGAGAGCGCGCCGGTCGCCGGCTTCGACGCCGCGCCGCCCGAGCCCGAAGAAGCGCCGGTCGCCGGCTTCGCCGTTATGCCGCCCGCGCCCGAGAGCGCTGCTCAGGTCGAGCCCGACGCGCCGGCTCCCGCAGCCGGCGTCGCTCCCGTGGCCGCGCCCGAGGTACCAGCTCCCGCAGCCGACGTCGCTCCCGTGGCCGCGCCCGACGTACCGGCTCCCGCGCTCGATGCCGCTCCTGTCGGCGACGCCGATGTCTCGGGACAAGTGCCCTGGGGGGCGCCGGTGGCCGGACACGAGCCCCCGGCTCCAATGCCCGAGAGTGCAGCAGCCGTCGAACCTGACATTCCGGCTCCCGTCTCTGACACACCAGCCGTCGAACCTGACGTTCCGGCTCCACTGCCAGAAAGCGGAGCGAGCGCCGACGCCGGTGCCGGCGTCGAGCCGCGAGTCGAGCCTGCGTTCGCCGAGACCCCGCCGGCCCGGACCGACGCCGAGCCGCCCGTCGAGCCGCCGCTCGCCGCCGAGCCGGCGCCGCGCGTCGTGTTCGACATGGGCGCGGCCACGCGCGGGCACACCGTCCTGCGCAGCTACAGTGTCGAGGTGAGCGACGACACCGACGTCGCTGCGCCCGCCGCCCCGGCCCCCGGGCCGGCGGACGAGGGCGTCGAGCCGGCAGGTCCCGGCGAGCCCACCGACGCCGGCGAGCCGGGCGATGCCCACGACTCAGGCGACGCCGACGGCGTCGACCCGGCCGCCGATCAGGGTGCGCCCCCCCAAGCAGACGGCGGGGTGTAACCGAGGGTGTATCTGCGCTCGCTGCGCATGAAGGGCTTCAAGTCGTTCTCGCGGCAGACCGAGCTCGTCTTCGAACCCGGCGTCGCCGTCGTGATCGGACCGAACGGCAGCGGCAAGAGCAACATCGCCGACGCCGTCATGTGGGTGCTGGGCGAGCAAAGCCCGACGAGCATCCGCGGCACGTCCATGCAGGACGTCATCTTCGCCGGCAGCGACGGCCGCCGCGCGGCCGCCGTCGCCGAGGTCGAGCTCACCTTCGACAACTCAGACGGCGCCCTGTCGGTGCCCACGCCCGAGGTCAGCATAGGGCGCCGTGTCGTGCGCGGCGGCGACACCACCTACACCATCAATCGCGCGGCCTGTCGGCTGACCGACGTGATCGAGCTCACCGCCGAGCTCGGCCTGGGCCGTGAGATGCACTCGATCATCGGCCAGGGCAAGGTCGAGACACTCCTCGCGGCAAAGCCCCAGGAGCGCCGCGCGCTGGTCGAAGAAGCGGCCGGCCTGGGCCGCTACAAGCGCCGCCGCGAACGTTCCGAAGTCAAGCTGCGCGAGGTCAGGCGCAATCTCGAGCGGGCCCGCGACCTCGAACGCGAGGCGAGCCTGCAACTCACGCCCCTGCGGCGGCAGGCCAACGCCGCCGAGACCCTGCGCCACATCGAGCACGAGATGGCCGAGACGCGCGGCCGCCTGCTCGCCGGCGAGCTCGAGGCCCTCGACGCGCGCCTGGACGAAGAGCGCGGCGCCGTGGCCGCCATGGTGGAGCGCCGCGCAGCCATCGACGAGCGCCTCGCGCAGACCGAGAAGGCGCGTCAGGCCGAAGAGGAGTCACTGGCGCGCGACGCGCGCGAACGCGAGCGCCGCGCCGGGCGCGCCTTACGGGCGCGCTACCTAAGCGACCGGCTGACCGGCTGCCGCAGCCTGATCGAGCAGCGCGGCGCGCTCCTCGACGAAGTCCGGCGCGCCGCCGAAGGCGAGCGCGCCAACCTGACGAGCGAACTCGCAGGCGTCGCAACGCCGGCCGACGGCGACGGCGCCGCCGACCTCGCCGCCTTCGAGGCGACGCTAGCCGACGCCCAGGCCGCTCAGTCCGTGTGCGCATCCGACCTTGCCACGGCGCGGGCGGCGCTCAGCGCGACGCGCGCCGCCGCCGGCGCCCTCGAGCTCGAGCTCGAGACCACGGCGTCGCGGCGCGAACGTGCGCAGCACCGACTGCTCGCCGTCGGTGCCGAGCGTGAGCGCCTCGCGACCGACGCCGCGGCCGTCGAGGCCGCGCAGGCGTCCCTGGCCGCCGACGAAGCGACCGCGCACGAGGCCGTCGGCGTGGCGGCGGCGGCGCTCGCCGCCGCGGAAGCGGCGGCCGACGCCGCCGCCGACGAGGCCTCGGGCGCCGCGCTCGCGCTGTCCGACGCGACGTCGGCCTGGCGGCAGATCGCCGCCGAGCGCGCCGGCGTCGAGGCCGACCTCGACCATGCCGGGGCATCGCTTGCCGAGCTGCGCGAGGTCGACGCCGAAGTGCTGCGCATCGCCGAGGGGTATCCGGGCGTGGTCGAGCTCTCCTCGGCAGTGCGCTGCGAGCGCGGCTTCGAGCTGGCGCTGGGCGCCGCGCTGGCGCAGCACCCCGGCACGCTGGCGGTGGCGAGCGGCGCCGACCAGTGGCCGCTCCTGCAGGCCTTGCGCGCGGCCGGCGTGCGCATGGTGCGGCTGCTCGTGCCGTCGCGGGCCCGCGGCGCAACGCCGGGCGTCTTCGCCGGAGCGCTGCCCCTCGCCGAGAAGGTGACGTTCGCCGCCGGCGACCATCTGGCCGAGGTGCTGGCCGACGTCGTCGTGGTCGACGACCTGACCTCTGTGCCCGAATCGTTCGAAGGCCTCGCCGTCATGCGCGACGGCTCCTATTACCGCCCGTCGAGCGGTCAGCTCGGACTCGCCGCCGGCGTGCCGGCGGCACTGGTCGTCGAGCGGCGCGCGCGCGTCGAAGCGCTTGCCGCTCGCGGCGAGGCGCTGCAGCAGGCCGAAGCGCGCGAGGCCGCCGCGGTGGCGCGGGCCAAGGCGAGCGCCGAAGCGCTCGCCGCCGCCCGCGCCACGGCCGCGGCGGCGCTCGAGTCGGCGGCCGTAGCGCTCGACCAGGCGCGCCGCCGCGAGGTGACCGTGGCCGCCGAGCACCGCGCCGGGACCGAGCGCACGGAGCGCCTTGCCGAGGCGTTCGCGGCCGCCGCGGCCGAAGCCGAACGGCTCGACGCCGACATCGCCGGGCTCGGCGCCCGGGGAGTTGAGCTGCAGGCCGATACGACGACGGCGCGCGCCGCGGTGGCCGCCGCCGAGCAGGCCGCCGCGGCGGCCGAAGGACGCCATCACGAGACGCTGGCGGCGCTCACCGCGGCGCGCATCGAGCTCGACGAGCGCCGCGCCCGGCGGCAGCGCGCCGCCGACGAGCGCGACCGCGCGCGACGCCGGGCCGACAGCGCCCGCGCCCGCCTCGCCCTGGTCGACAAGCGGCTGGCCAGCGTGCCCACCGCCGCCGCCGCGTGCGCCGACGTGGTGGCCGCGCTGGCCGCGCTGCAGACCGGCATCGAGCCGCTCATCGCGCGGCTGGGCGACGAGGCGCGCGAGGCCGAAGGCCGGGTGCACGACAGAGTCGCCGCGCGCCGCCTGGCCGAAGACGAAGTGGACTTGCGCCGCGAGATCGACACCATCGGCGAGGGCCGTGGGGCGGCGCAGGTCGCGGTCGCCCGGCTCGAGGAGCGCCGCGTCGAAGTCGCCGCGCGCTTCGACGAGATCTCGTCGGCTCTCGAGGTGAGCGTCTTCCACTCGCCGCGCGATGACGACGAGGCGGCGACGCTGCGCGACCGCCTCGAGCGCCTCGAGCGACGGCGCGACGGCGTGGGGCCGGTCAACCCGCTCGCCGAGGCCGAGTGCGCCCGCCTCTCGGAGCACGTCGAGTTCCTGCGCGAGCAGCGCCGCGACCTCGAACGCTCGCTCGACGAGACCGAGAAGCTGATCGTCGAGCTCACTCAGCGCATCGAAGCCGATTTCGACGAGACCTTCGCCGTGGTACAGGGCAACTTCGTCCACATGGTGGGCATCCTGTTCCCCGGCGGCGTGGGGCGCCTGGCGACGGTGGCCGGCGAGGCCGGCGAGCCGTCGGGCATCGCCATCGAAGTCAAGCCGGCGCGCAAGCTCGGTCGCAAGCTGGCGCTGCTGTCGGGCGGCGAACGCTCGCTCGTAGCGCTCGCCTTCCTGCTCGCGCTGCTGCTGTCGCGGACGTGCCCCTTCTATATCCTCGACGAGGTCGAGGCGGCGCTCGACGACCTGAACATCGGGCTCTTCGTGTCGCTGGTGCGCGAGTACCGGGCACGCACGCAGTTCCTGATCATCACCCACCAGAAACGCACGATGGAGGCGGCCGACCTGCTCTACGGCGTGACGATGGGCACAGACGGCACATCGCAGGTCGTGAGCGCCCGCATGGCCGAGCAAGAGATCGACCACGAAGCGGGAGCGGACTGACGTGGACTGGCATGAAGCGTTCAAGGGACTGTCGGAGCGGCTGCCCGAGGCCGCGGTCGAACACGAAGACGAGGAGCGGCGCGGCCTGTTCGGGCGCCTGCGCGACAACATCGGCAAGGCCAGCGGGGCGCTGCGCGAGCACTTTCGCGCCATCATGTTCGACGCCATCACCGACGAGCTCTGGGAGCAGATCGAAGAGGCGCTGATCTTCGCCGACGTGGGCGTGGCCGCCACGGTGCGCATCGTCGAGCAGCTCGAGGCCGACGCCGCCGGGCAGCAGCTGACGACCCGTGAGGAGCTCCTCGAACGGCTCGCCGCGATCGTCGCGGCGATGCTGCGTCCCGCCGACTCCGACAAGCACCTGATCGACGTCAGCGGGCAGCCCACCGTGATCCTCATGGTGGGCGTCAACGGGACCGGCAAGACGACCACCATCGGCAAGCTCGGCTACCGTCTGGCCGAGCTCGGCAAGACGCCGCTCATGGTGGCCGCCGACACGTTCCGCGCGGCGGCGGTCGAGCAACTCGCGGAGTGGGCCTCGCGGGTCGGCTGCGAGATCGTGCGCCAGGCCCCCGGCAGCGACCCGGCGGCGGTCGTCTACGACGGCATCGCGGCCGCCCGGTCGCGCGGCGCCGATGTGGTGATCGTCGACACCGCGGGCCGGCTGCACACGCAGGTGAACCTCATGAACGAGCTCGCCAAGGTGCGCCGCGTGATCGAGAAGCAGATCCCCGGGGCGCCGCACGAGACCCTGCTCGTGATCGACGCCACCACCGGCCAGAACGGCCTGCGCCAGGCCCAGGTGTTCGCCGAGGCCGTCGAGGTGAGCGGCGTGGTGCTCACCAAGCTCGACGGCAGCGCGAAAGGCGGCATCGTCATCGCCATCCGCGAAGAGCTCGGCATCCCCATCAAGCTGATCGGCGTGGGGGAGAGGCTCGAAGACCTGCGGCCCTTCGACCCCGACGAGTTCGCCCGCGCCCTGTTCTTGGACGACGGCGCCGCGGCTCCGTGAGAGCCCGCCTCGACACGCCGCGCCTGATCGTGCGCGACTACTCCGAGAACGACCTCGACGACGTCGCCGAGATCCTCGCCGACCCGGCGGTGTTCTGGTGGGTCAAGGAGCCGTTCACCCGCGAAAAGGCGCGTCTCTGGCTCGACGAGGAGATGAGTTTCGCGGCGCGCGACGGCACCGGCCGGCGGGCGGTCGTGCTCAGGGACTCAGGCAAGGTCATCGGCGGCGCCGGCCTGGTGTGGCGCGACCTCGAGAGCGGCCGCGAGGTCGAGCTCGGCTACCACCTGCACCACGACTACTGGGGCCAGGGCTACGCGACCGAGGCCGCCGGCGCCTGCCTCGAGCAGGCGCGCAGCCTCGGTCTGCGCCGCATCGTGAGCCTCATCTACACCGAGAACCCGCGCTCCGAAGCGGTCGCCAGGCGGCTCGGCATGAGCCCCCGCCGCGAGATCCTGTGGGCGGGCCTGCCGCACAACATGTGGGTGATCGAGTTCGCCGCCCGGCGCCGGCGGCGCCTTTCGCTGCCCCATCTCTAAAGCGACGGCGCGACGCGGCGGGCTGTTCGCCGCCGCGCCCCGGGCGGTAGAATCGCCCTGCCCGTGGGTATCTGTCCCACTGTCCACGACGAAAGAGGACGTTCCTTCATGTTCGACTCCCTCTCCGAGCGCCTGCAAGGCGTCTTCGGCGAGTTGCGCGGTCACGGCAAGCTGAGCGAAGCCGACGTCGACAAGGCCATGCGCGAGATCCGCCTTGCGCTGCTCGAGGCCGACGTCAACTTCAAGGTCGTGCGCGAGTTCGTCGATCACGTCAAAGAGCGCGCTCTGGGCGCCGAGGTCATGGAGAGCCTGACCCCCGGCCCAGCAGGTGGTCAAGATCGTCAACGAGGAGCTCGTCGCGCTCATGGGCGCCGGCGACTCGCGCCTGGCCTTCAGCGGACGGCCGCCGACCGTCATCCTGCTGGCCGGCCTGCAGGGCTCGGGCAAGACCACCACCTGCGCCAAGCTGGCCCAGCTGCTGAAGAAGGACGGCAAGAAGCCCGTGCTGATCGCCGCCGACGTCTACCGTCCGGCGGCCATCGACCAGCTCGTCACGCTGGCCGAGCGCGTGGGCGTGCCGGTCTACGCGCCGGGCGCGCACGTCGACCCGGTCGACATCGCCCGCGACGGCGTCGCCTTCGCCCGCGAGAAGGGCGACGTCGCCATCATCGACACCGCCGGCCGCCTGCACATCGACGACGAGCTCATGGAAGAGCTCGTGCGCATCCGCAAAGACGATCAAGCCGCACGAACATCCTGCTCGTGGTCGACGCCATGACCGGCCAGGACGCCGTGAACGCCGCCGAGCAGTTCAAGCAGCGCGTCGACATCGACGGCGTGGTGCTCACCAAGTTAGACGGCGACGCGCGCGGCGGCGCCGCCCTGTCGGTGCGCGCGGTCACCGGCAAGCCCATCAAGTTCGTCAGCACGGGCGAGAAGCTCGACGACTTCGACGCCTTTCACCCCGACCGCATGGCCTCGCGCATCCTGGGCATGGGCGACGTGCTGACCCTCATCGAAAAGGCGCAGGGCGAGATCTCCGAACGACGATGCCGCCGCATGGAGGAGCGCCTGCGGCGCGCCGACTTCACCTTCGAAGACTTCCTCGACCAGCTCAAGCAGGTTCGCAAGATGGGCTCGCTGTCGAGCATCATCGGCATGCTGCCGGGCGTGCCCGGCATGAAAGAGTTGAAGAACGCCCAGGTCGACGAGAGCCAGATGGACCGCATCGAAGCCATCGTCTTCTCGATGACCCCCGAAGAGCGCCGCCACCCCGACATCATCGACGGGAGCCGGCGGCAGCGCATCGCGCGGGGCAGCGGCACGCAGGTCGCCGACGTCAACCGCCTGCTCAAGCAGTTCCGCGAGATGAAGAAGATGCTCAAGCAGATGGTCGGCCCCAAGGGCGGCCTGATGGGCAGGCTGCCGGGCATGGGCGGTCCGTGACGCGCGCCGCGACGACGCCGACGGCGGGCTCTGCCTTGCGCGCGCCGACGGCTCGGCGCGCTGTGGTATCATGAACGTCCTTCGGGGCGCGGTCGAGCGCCTCTCATTCGTGTGTGGGAAGAGGTGATGAGTTGGCCGTCCGTATCAGGCTGAGCAGGGTCGGGAGCGCCAAGAACCCCATTTATCGTATCGTGGTAGCCGACGCCCGGGCGCCGCGCGATGGCCGCTCCATCGAGACCATCGGTCAGTACAACCCGCGGCAGACGCCCTCGCTGATCGTCATCGACGAAGACAAGGCGACGGCCTGGCTCTCCAAGGGCGCGCAGCCCTCCAATACCGTGAAGAGGCTGCTGGCCATCAAAGGCATCGCCGTCTGAGCATGGCTGCCGTCGACGAGACAGAGGGCCTGGTCCTTCAGGAGCTGCTCGAGTACCTGGCGAAGATCGCTCGGTCGACAGCCCCGACGAGGTCCACGTGCAGGCTACCGAGACCGAGACCACCGTGGTGCTCGAACTGTCCGTCGCCAAAGACGACGTCGGCAAGGTGATCGGCAAGCAGGGCCGCATCGCCCGCGCGCTGCGCACCATCATCAAGGCAAGCGCGGTGCGCGACGGCAAGCGGGCCATCGTCGAGATCGTCGACTGAGGGCCCCCGTCGTGGCTCTCGGCCTGTGGGCCTGCGGCACCGTGGGCCGGGCGCACGGGCTACACGGTGAGTTCTACCTCGATCTGCTGCCCCACGGCCTCGACGGCCTCGCCTTTGGCGAGCGTTTCTTCATCGAGCGGCCCGGCGCCGACGAGCCTGAGGCCGTAGAGCTCGCGCGGGCCGGCGGCACCGATCGCCGCCCCCTCGTCACGCTCGCCGGGGTCGACTCGCGCGAGGCCGCCACGGCCCTGCACGGTGCCGTCATCCTGGCGTCGGGTACGGGTCTCGACGAGGGCATCGACCACTACCCGGTCTCCGACCTGCTCGGTGCGCGCGTCGTCACGGGCGACCGCGAGCTGGGCATCGTCACTGAGGTGCTCATGAACCCCGCCCACGACATCCTCCAGATCGACGCGCCCGACGGCAAGCGCACGCTCGTGCCGTTCGTGGCCGAGCTCGTCGAGGTCGACCGCGAGCACCGCCTGCTCACCGTGCGCGACGGGCTGCTCTAGGTGCGCCTCGACGTCTTCACGCTGTTTCCCGAGGCCTTCGCCTGGTTCGCCCAGCAGGTGCACGTCAATCGAGCGCGCGCGCTCGGGGTCGAGCTCAACCTCTGGGACTACCGCGCCACCACCCCGCTGAAGCACGGCCAGGTCGACGACACCCCCTACGGCGGCGGCGCCGGCATGGTGCTGCGCATCGACGTCGTGTGGGCGGCCCTCGAAGCCGCCTTCGGGCACGATCCCGCGGGCCTCGCCGACACGCGCCGGGTGGTCGAGCTCACCCCCCGCGGACGGCAGCTCGACGACGCCCTCGCCAGCGAGCTCGCCGGCGGCGACCTCTGCGTGCTCTGCGGCCGCTACGAGGGCATCGACGAGCGCGTCTCGCACCTTGTCACCGACCGGGTCTCGGTCGGTCCCTACGTGCTCTCCGGGGGCGAGATCGCCGCGCAGGTGCTGCTCGACGCAGTCGTGCGCAAGATCGACGGCGCCGTCTCCAATCCCGAGAGCGTGGCCGGCGATTCGTTCGCGCCCGGCCTCGGCGGCGCGCTCGAATACCCCCAGTACACTCGTCCCGCCGAGTTCCACGGCTGGTCGGTGCCGGCCGTGCTGCTCTCCGGCGACCACGGCGCCGTCGACGAGTGGCGGCGTGAGAGGCTGGTCGGCGGGGAAAGTCGCACGCTAAGATAGAGGGCCTGCCGCCGCCGCCTTTGCGTGCGACGGGCTCATCTGCTAGAGTTTCGCGCGCATTTCTTTCCGAAAGAGGCTCCCGTGACGATCATCGAAAACATGGAACGCAAGCAGCTGCGCGACGACATCCCGCAGTTCAAGGCCGGCGATACGGTCAAAGTCCATTTCAAGGTCATCGAAGGCACCCGGCAGCGCACCCAGGTCTACCAGGGCACCGTCCTCAAACGTCAGGGCGGCGGCGCTCGCGAGACCTTCACCGTGCGCAAGCAGTCGTTCGGTGTCGGCGTCGAGCGCACCTTCCCGCTCCACTCGCCCAAGATCGAGAAGATCGAGCTCGACCATGGTCGGCGACGTGCGACGGGCCAAGCTCTACTACCTGCGCAAGAAGATCGGCAAGCAGGCGAGGGTGCGCGAGAAGCAGCACTAGGCGTGGCGCGTAGTCACACCTGTCTGAGCCTCGACGACCTAGTCCCCTTGAGGGATTAGGCCCCGCGGTCGTGACCGAGACCGAGGTCGCCCCGCCCAAAGAGAGGGCGCGCTCGTCGCCGCGCCGGATGTTCGCCGAGTACGGCGTCATCCTCATCGTCGCGCTGGCGGTCGCCTTTTTGCTGCAGGCGTTCGTCGTCAAGCCCTATCGCATACCGTCGTCGTCGATGGTGCCGACCTTCGACCCCCACGACCGGGTCTTGGTGGCGCGCTTCCTCTACCGGTTCACCTCGCCGGCGCACGGCGACATCGTGGTCTTCAAGTACCCGCTCGACACGCGCGTGGTGTTCATCAAACGCCTCATCGGGCTGCCCGGCGACACGCTGTCGCTGCGCGATGGCCACGTGTACCGCAACGGGGTCGAATTGCACGAGCCGTACGTCGTCAAGGTCGGCGATGAGACCGCGCCGACGTTGCCCGCGACGCCGGTCGACGGTTCCACTATGAGCGAACCGTGGTCGCTCAACCGGCCCTACACTGTGCCGCCCCACACCTACTTCATGATGGGCGACAACCGCATCGACAGCGACGACAGCCGTGTCTGGGGGCCGGTGCCCGCGCGCGACCTGATCGGCAAGGCCTTCCTGATCTACTGGCCGCTCGATCGCATCGGCGTGCCCTGAGCCGCGCGCGTCTCCGGGGAGCTACGGTGAAGGGCGCCACGAACCCGCGCCTCACGCACGACCTCGAGCGTGGCGGCGGCGGGCCGGTGGCCGGCGCCGACGAAGCCGGGCGGGGCTGCCTTGCCGGGCCCATCGTGGCGGCCGCCGTGGCCTTCGACTACGCCTCCTGGACCGACGCCGACTACGTCGCGCTCGCCGACTTGAACGACTCCAAGAAGCTCACGCGGGCACGCCGCGAACAGGTCTTCGGTTGCGTCGTCGCGCGCGCCGACCGGCTCGCCGTCGTGAGCTGCTCGGCGGCCTCCATCGACGGACGCGGACTGCAGCGCTGCAACCTGTACGCCCTCGACCGCGCCCTCGAGCTCCTCGGACCGGTCGCCGGCCCGGTGTTCGTCGACGGCTTCGCGCTGCGCGACAGCGTCGTGGCGCACGAAGCCCTGGTCGGCGGCGACGGCCGCTCGGCGGCCGTGGCGGCCGCCTCCATCGTGGCCAAGGTCACCCGCGACCGCCTCATGATCGCCCTCCACGAGCACTACCCCGAGTACGGTTTCGACCGCCACGTCGGGTACTCGTGCCCCGATCACCGGCAGGCGATCGCCGACCACGGCGTCAGCGCGCTCCACCGCCTCTCGTTCGCCAGCGTCGCCTACGAGCAGCTCGACCTTACCCTGTAGGCTTGCGGCGAGGCCGCGGCGGCGCTGCACACTTGAGGGCCGACGGCCCTCGCCACGGTAGACGTAAAGCCAACGTCACCGCTCCTCCAGTCCAACCCGCCTTCATCGCTTCGACCGCGCGCGATAGCGTCGTCGTCACTCCCAGGTCCTGGGGGTACGACACGTCCTCTCTGAGTATCGGAGGTCCCGCGTGCAGCCAGACGCCCACGAGTTCGGCCGCGCCGCCGAACGCCTCGCGGTCCGCTTCCTGCAGGAGCAGGCCTACCGCATCGTCGCGGTCAACCAGCGCGTCGGCCGCGGCGAGATCGACATCATCGCGCGGCGCGGGGCCGTGCTGGCCTTCATCGAGGTCAAGGCGCGCCGCACGCGCACCTGCGGCGCTCCCGAAGACGCCGTCACGCCGCGCAAGTGCCGTCAGGTCGCGCGCCTGGCCGCGCTCTGGCTGGGCAGCCATCCGCGCGCCCTCGCCGGCGTCTCCGACGTGCGCTTCGACATCATCGCCATCGACGCCCAGCAACGGCCGCCGCGCGTGCGCCACCTGCAGGCCGCCTTCGACGGCGGGGTCTGACGACCCGTGCTCGCCCGGGTACCGAGCGAGGCCCTGGCAGGCCTCGACAGCCATGCGATCACCGTCGAGGCCGACGTCGTGCCGGCGGCGCCGGCCTTCACCATCGTCGGCTTGCCCGACGCGGCCGTGCAAGAGAGTCGCGAGCGCGTGCGCACCGCCATCGTAAACTCTCACTACGAGTTCCCCTCGCGGCGCATCACCGTCAATCTGGCGCCGGCCGACGTGCGCAAAGAGGGTCCTTCGTTTGACCTGCCGATCGCCCTGGCGCTGCTCTGCGCCACTGGCCAGAGCCGTTGCGTCCTCGACGGCGCGGCCGCCATCGGCGAGCTCGGCCTCGACGGCGCGGTGCGCCCGGTCGCCGGCGTGCTGGCAGTGGCGCAGAGCGCCCGCCGGCGCGGTCTGCAGGCCCTGCTCGTGCCCGCCGCCAACTCAGACGAAGCCGCCCTGGTCACCGGCCTGCGGGTGTTGCCAGCCGCCACGCTGCGCGAAGCCGCGGCGCTGCTCGCGGGCGCGCCGGCTCCCGTCGGCGCCGGCCCCGACGCCGCCACCCTGCTGGGCCGCGACGAAGCCACCGGCACCGACCTCTCCGACGTGCTCGGCCAGGGCCGCGTCAAACGCGTCCTCGAAGTGGCCGTGGCCGGCGCGCACAACCTGCTCATGACGGGTCCGCCGGGAGCCGGCAAGACCATGCTGGCGCGTCGCGTGCCCTCCATCATGCCGCCGCTCTCGGTCGACGAGTCCATCGATGTCACGCGGGTCCACAGCGTGGCCGGGGTGCTGCCCCCCGGCGTTGCGCTCGTGGTGCGGCGCCCGTTCCGGGCGCCGCACCACACCATCTCGGCCGTCGGTCTCGTGGGCGGCGGCGCTACGCCGCGCCCCGGCGAGGTCAGCCTGGCGCACCTCGGCGTCCTGTTCCTCGACGAGTTCCCCGAGTTTCGCGTCTCGGCCCTCGAAGGCCTGCGCCAGCCGCTCGAAGACGGCGAGGTCACGATCTCGCGCTCTCTCTCGTCGCTCACCTTCCCGGCGCGCATCATGCTGGTGGCCGCCATGAATCCCTGTCCCTGCGGTTATCGGGGCGACTCCGGCCACGCCTGTCGCTGCCCCGAACATCGCCTCGCGCAGTACCGCCAGCGCCTGAGCGGGCCGCTGCTCGACCGCATCGACCTGCACGTCGACGTGCCCCGGCTCCTGCCGCGCGACCGCCGCGACTGCGTCGCCGGCGAGACCTCGCGGGTCGTGCGCGCGCGGGTCACCAGGGCTCGCGAGCGTCAGCGCCAGCGGCTGGCCGGCGCCGGCCTCACCGCCAACGCCCACCTCACGGCGCGCGGGTTACGAGAACTCTGCACGCTCGAGCCCGCGGCCGTACGGGCCTTAGACGACGCCTACGAGCGCCTACGCCTGAGCGCCCGCGCCTGCGATCGCGTGACCAAGGTCGCCCAGACCATCGCCGACCTCGAGGGCGCCGACTCCATAGGGGAACGCCACATCGCCGAGAGCCTGTCGTACCGTGAGCACGCCTGGAGACCGTCGTGAACGAGCCTTCCGGATCAGCGGCGGGGGAGCGGCGCGAGGCGGCGCCGCCCGAGCCGAACGGCGGGGAAGAGGCGGGCGGCGCGCCGGCCCCCAGCGCGGCCCGCGAGCTCTGCCTCTGGCTGGCCGCGCAGGCGGCCAACGACCGCGGCCTTGTCGGGCGCCTCGTTAGGACACACGGCAGCTTCGCCCAGGTCATGGCCCTGCCGCGCTGGACGCTGGCCCTCGCGGTGCGCAAGCAGGCAGGCGCCGACGACCCGTCGTTGCCCGCTGGGCTGGATCCTGAGCCCGCGCCAGGGCGAGCGCAGGGCGACGAAGCCGTGGTGACCTGGGTCGACGCCGACTATCCCCCCGGACTGCGCGAGCTTTTCGACCCGCCGCCCGCCCTGTTCGTGCGCGGCCGTCACTGGCAGGCTATGCTGCGCGCCCTGCGCAAGCGCCCCACCGTCGCCATCGTGGGCGCTCGCCACCCCTCGCCCTACGGCCTCGAGATGGCCTGGCTGCTGGGCTCGGGGCTGGCCCGGGCCGGGGTCAACGTCGTGAGCGGCATGGCGCTGGGCATCGACGCCCAGGCCCACGTGGGCGCGCTCGACGGGCTCGGCCGCCTCCCCGCCGACGTCGCGTTGCCCGGTCCGGCCCGCCGCGACCAGACCGGCGTCACACCGCCCGATCGGGCCTGCCCCGATCAGACCGACGCCGCACCTGGGGGCCTGCCCGTGGCGCTCGCAGGCGTTCTCGGCTCGGGGGCGCGGCTCAGCGTGCCGCGCACCAACGACCGCCTGTTCGCCGACGTCGCACGCCGCGGCGTGCTGCTTTCCGAGTACGGCTGGCTGCTGCCGCCGACGCCCGCGGTTTCCCGCGCGCAACCGCCTGATCGCCGCTCTGGCCGACGCGGTCGTCATCGTCGAAGGCCGCGCGACGAGCGGCGCCCTGCACACCGCGGCCTTCGCGCTCGACCTGGGGCGCGACGTCTTGGCCGTGCCCGGCGAGGCCTGGGGCGGCCACTGTCGGCCGGGCCGCATCGCCTGTTGCGCGACGGCGCCCACCTCTGTGAGTCGCCCGGCGACGTGATCGCCCTTCTGCCGGGCACGACGCCGGCGCCGGGGTCTCAGGCATCAGGCGCCGCCGCACCAGGCCCTGAGGGCGCCGCGCCCACCGGCCCCCAAGGTCGTGTGCTGGCCGCCCTGCGGCGTGGCCAGCACACCGCCGACCAGCTCGAACGCGGCCTTGGGTTGGCGCCCCAGCAAGTGGCCGCCGCGCTGGCCATGCTCGAGATCGACGGCCTCCTCGACGTGCTGCCCGGCGGACGCTACCGCCTGCGCCGCCGACCGCGGCCGGCGGCCGGCCCATGACGCGCGGGGCGCTTGTCGCGCCGGCGGGCCGTACGGCAGCCGCCTCCACCGGCGCGGCGGCCGTACGGCGTGCGGCCAGCCATGCGCCTGCACGAGACCGGGCAGGAGGCGCAGGTCATGGCGGCGAACTTGCCACTCAGATGGAACGATGTCGTCGCGACCGCGCGGCGACGTCGCGGCGCCTCCCGAAAGAAGCACTCACGGCACACGCGATGGCCACGCAGTCAAAGCCTACAGCCGGCCCCGGCGACCTGGTCGCCCAGTTCCTGCGCGGCCTCGAGGTGCGCGGCGCATCGCCGGCGACGCGCCGCTCCTACGGCTCCGACCTCGCGCAGCTCGGCGAGTGGCTGAATGTTAACGGCCTTGCGCTCGACGCGCTCGACCGCAGTGCGGTGCGCGCCTACGCCGCCGACCTCGGGCGCCGCGGCTACGCCCCCGCCACGCTCGCCCGCAAGCTCTCGACCATGCGCTCGTTCTGCCGCTTTCTCACCGCGCGCGGCGTGCTCGCCGTCGACCCCGCGCAGTACCTCCCCGGGCCGCGCCGTCGCCGGCGGCTGCCGCACGCCCTGCGGCCCGCCGAAGTCGACGCGGTGTGCGACGCGGTCGTCGGCGCCGACGCCTTCGCCCTGCGCGACCGGCTCATCTTCGAGCTGCTGTACGGCTGCGGGCTGCGCAGCCAGGAACTGGTCGACCTCGCCTGCGCCGACGTCCATGCGCCCTACGGCGAGCTGCTCGTGCGCGGCAAGGGCGGCAAGATGCGCATGGTGCCGTTGGGCGACGAAGCCGCGGCGGCCCTCGAACGCTACCTCACGGCCGGGCGCGGCGTGCTCGAGCGGCGCGGCGGCGCAGCCGCCGCGCCGCTCGACACCCTCCTGCTCACCCGCGGCGGGCGCGCCCTGCAGACCTCAGACGTGCGGCGCATCGTCGCCAAGTACGCCGCGGCGGCCGGGGTCACCGCCTCGCCGCACATGTTCCGCCACGCCTACGCCACGCACATGCTCGAGCACGGCGCCGACCTGCGCGCCATCCAGGAGCTCCTCGGCCACAGCTCGGTCTCCACGACCCAGATCTACACGCACGTGAGCGGCGCCCACCTCAAGGCCGTCCATCTCCGGCATCACCCGCGCTCGTGAGTGTCGTGAGCGTCGACGGCGGGCACAACGCGGCCCGGCCTGCGCCTCAGGCATATGGCCCGGCACGCAGTGGTGGTAGCATGGACATGGCGTCGCCGCCGGCGGCGCAGATGGTTATGACGTGGTGACGACGGTGGGTAAGGTCGCGTCAATGGCTCGTCTCGACGAGAGCAGGATCAACGATCTCTGGCGCCGGTTCAAGAATGACGGCGACCAGCAAGCACGCGACCGCCTGATCCTGGCCTACGCGCCGCTCGTCAAATACGTCGCGGGCCGCATGGGCAGCGGCCTGCCCGCCCACATCGAAGAGTCCGACCTCATCAGCTACGGCCTGCTCGGCCTGATCGGCGCGCTCGAGCGCTTCGATCTCGGCCGCGAGATCAAGTTCGAGACCTACGCCATCTCGCGCATCAAGGGGTCGATCATCGACGAGCTGCGCTCCCTCGACTGGGTGCCGCGCTCGGTGCGCAGCAAGGCGCGCGAGATCGAGCGCGTCTGCGCCCGCCTCGAGAACCGCCTGCAGCGCGCGCCCTCCGACGACGAGATCGCCGGCGAGCTCGGCGTCACGCTGCCCGAGTTCCACCACTCGCTCTCGCAGATCGCCAACACCTCGCTCGTCGCCCTCGACGAGCTCTGGGCGATCTCGGGCTCCGACGGCGACACCGCCTCGCTGATCGACACGATCGAAGACCCCAAGAGCCACGACCCCTCGCGCATGCTCGATCTCTCCGAGATGAAGAGCCGCCTCGCGGCGGCCATCGACGCCCTGCCGCCGCGCGAGAAGATCGTGATCGCGCTCTACTACTACGAGAACCTCACCCTTCGCGAGATCGGCGAGGTGCTGGGCGTCACCGAATCTCGCGTCTCTCAGCTCCACACCAAAGCGATCCTGCGCCTCAAGGGCAGGCTGCGCGACGAGATCGAGCCCGCCGCCGTAGGGTAGCGAGCGCCGCCGGGACCGCCACGGTCCGCGCCTCACCTCGACGCGGCGCATGCCATAGGCTCCTTTGTGGTACCATGGAGCGCTAGTTTGTGTCCTGCCAACCCCGACCCGACGGGTCCCGGGCGAGTGGCGGTGCCTCGAGTACACCCGAGGTTCCACTCGCTCTTTCCGTCGGCAGACAGCTCTACAGAAAACCGACCCCTCCAAGGAGGCACCCGTGCCTACGGTCAGCATGAAGGACCTGCTGCAAAGCGGCGTCCACTTCGGCCATCAGACCCGCCGCTGGAACCCCAAGATGCGCAGCTACATCTTCACCGAGCGCGGCGGCATCTACATCATCGATCTCCAGAAGACCACGGTCCTGATCGACGAGGCCTACAACTTCTTGCGCAACGTCGCCTCGCGCGGCGGCAGCGTGCTTTTCGTGGGCACCAAGAAGCAGTGCCAGGACTCCATCAAAGAGGAGGCCGAAGCGGCCGGGCAGCCCTACGTCGCCAGTCGCTGGCTCGGTGGTCTGCTGACCAACTACGTCACCCTGTCCAAGCGCATCAAGCGCCTGCACGAGCTCCGTCAGCTCGTCGCCGAGGGCTCTATCGACGTGCTGCCCACGCGCGACCAGATGAAGCTGCGCGGCGAGCTCGCCAAGCTCGAGACCAACCTCGGCGGCGTCGCCGGCATGGAGAGCCTGCCGAGCGCCGTCTTCGTCGTCGACCCCCGCAAAGAAGCCATCGTCGTCAAAGAAGCGCGCAAGCTCGGCATCCCGCTGGTCGCGCTCGTCGACACCAACTGCGACCCCGACGAGGTCGACTACGTCATCCCGGGCAACGACGACGCCATCCGTTCCTGCTCCGTGATCGTCAAGGCCATGGCTCGCGCCGTCGCCGACGGCCGCGCGCAGGTCACCGCCGCCGAGTTCAAGGCCGCCGAAGAGCGTGCCGCCGCGGCCAAGGTGACCGCACAAGCCGAAGCCGCGCTGGCCAAGGCCGCCGCCGCCGCCGCCGTCGAGTCCGGCACCGAAGCCGCCGTCGCCGATGCCGAGGCCGCCAAGGCCAAGGCCGACGCCGCCGCCAGCAGGGCCGCAAGCGATGCCGCAGCCCTCGAGCGGGCGGCCGCCAAGCTCAACCCGCCCAAGCCCGAGCCCGCCCCGGTCAAGGCGGCTCCGGTCAAGGTCGAAGCCGAGCCCGTCAAGGAAGAGCCCGCTCCGGCCAAGGCCGAGGCTGTTCCGCCCAAGCCCGAGGCCGCTCCGTCAAAGACGGCTGCGGCTCCCGCCAAGGCAGAAGCCGCACCGGCCAAGCCCGCGCCCGCTAAGCCCGCGAGCGACGTGGCCGCCGAAGCCGCCAGGTCCAAGGCCGCCGCCAAGGCCGCCGTGGCCGAGGCCCTCGCCGCCCAAAAGCGGGCCGCCGAGGCCGTCGAGAACGCCATCGCCGCCGAAGCCGCCGCCGACAAGGCGATCGACGCAGCCGCCGAGACGGAGGTGCAGGCCGAGGTCGCGGCCGTCGATGCCATCGTCGCCGAGGAGACCGTCGCCGAAGAGGCCAAAAAGACACGCAAGCCCGCCGCCCGCAAATCGGCTAAGGCCGACAGCGACGCGCCGGCCGCGCCCGTGCACGACGCCGGCGCGAGCGACAAGAAAGACGAGAGTGAGGCGTAGTGGCTGACATCACCGCGACCATGGTCAAAGCGCTCCGCGACAAAAGCGGCGCGGGCATGATGGACTGCAAAAAGGCCCTCGCGGCCACCGGCGGCGACATCGAGAAGGCCGTCGACGAGTTGCGCAAGAAGGGCCTCGCCGCCGCCCAGAAGAAGTCCGGGCGCGCGGCCCGCGAAGGCTCGATCGACTCCTACGTCCACGCCGGCGGCAAGATCGGCGTGCTGGTCGAGGTCGGCGTCGAGACCGACTTCGTGGCGCGCAGCGAGCCCTTCCGCGAGTTCACCCACGACCTCGCCATGCAGGTCGCCGCGTCGAACCCGCTGTGGGTGCGTCGCGAAGAGGTGCCCGCCGACGTCATCGAGCGCGAGAAGGCGATCTACCGCGAGCAGGCCAAGGGCAAGCCCGACAACGTGATCGAGAAGATGCTCGACGGCAAGCTCAACAAGTTCTTCCAGGAGGTCTGTCTCATGGAGCAGGTCTTCGTCAAAGATCCCGACCGCACCATCGAGCAGCTGCGCACCGACCTGGTCGGCGTGATCGGCGAGAACGTCGATGTGCGGCGCTTCGTGCGCTTCCAGCTCGGCGAGACGGCTGAGGACTGACGTCGTGCTCGAGGGCGGGTCGGGCGAGGCGGAGAGTACCGGCGGACACGCCGCCTTTCGGCGCGTCCTGCTCAAGCTGAGCGGTCAGGCCCTGGCCGGCGACGGTCACTCCATCGACCCGGCTCGCACCCTCGAGATCGCCCACTACGTAAGGCGGGTGCGCGAACGTGGCGTCGAGCTCGCCATCGTGGTGGGCGGCGGCAACATCTTCCGCGGCGTCGCGGCGGCGGCCAAGGGCTTCGACCGCGCCACGGCCGACTACATCGGCATGATCGCCACGGTGCAGAACGCGCTCGCCCTGCAGGACGCCCTCGAAGACGAGAGCGTCGACACACGGGTCATGAGCGCGATCGAGATCAAGGCGGTCTGCGAGCCCTACATCAGGCGGCGCGCCTTGCGCCACATCGAAAAGGGCCGCGTCGTGATCTGCGCCGCCGGCATCGGCAACCCGTACTTCTCGACCGATTCGGCCGCCGCCCTGCGAGCCCTCGAGCTCGGAGCCGAAGCCATCCTCATGGCCAAGCGCGAGTACGACGGCGTCTACGACGCCGACCCCGAGAAGGTCCCCGAGGCGCGCTTCATCCCCGAGATCACCCATCTGCAGGCGATCGAGCGCGGCCTCAAGGTCATGGACACGACCGCGCTCTCGTTGTGCATGGACAACCGTGTGCCGATCATCGTCTTCAAGATGACCGGCGAGAACATCGAGCGGGTGCTGGCCGGCGAACGGGTCGGCACCATCGTGAGCACCCCGGTGACGGGCTAGCAAGGAGGATGTGACGTGGAGAAAGAGCTGCTCGACGACGCGACCGACCGCATGGCCAAGGCCGTTGCGGCCACCCGGACCGAATTCAACACCGTACGCAGCGGGCGCGCCTCGACGGCGCTGCTCGACCGCATCCACATCGACTTCTACGGCGTCTCCACGCCGCTCAAGCAGATGGCGACCGTGGCCGCCCCCGAGGCCCGCATCATCACCGTCACCCCCTATGACCGCACTTCGATGAAGGCCATCGAGAAGGCCATCATGGAGTCCGATCTCGGACTCAACCCGAGCAACGACGGGGCCGTCATACGGCTGCCGATCCCGGCGCTCACCGAAGAGCGCCGCCGCGACCTCGTCAAGCTCATCCACAGGCTCGCCGAAGACGGCCGCGTGGCGGTGCGCAACATCCGCCGCGACGCCATGAAGGACTTGAAGGAGCTCAAGAACGACGGACTGATCGGCGAAGATGCCGAGCGGCGCGCCGAAGAGCAACTGCAGCACCTGACCGACAAGCGCACCCACGAGATCGACGAGCTCCTCAAGCACAAAGAAGCCGAGATCCTCGAGGTCTAGCGGCCCTTCCCGCCCGGAAAGGTCCACGGTCCTCACGCCTCATGGCATCGCCCGAGCCCAAGCCGAAACGAACGGCGCCGTCGCTGCTGCGCAAAGCGGGCACGGCCCGACGCCTGGCCCGGGGCGGTAAGTCCGACCCGGCGGCCGGCGGCGCCCAGTGCCGCTACCTCGCGGTCATCATGGACGGCAACGGCCGCTGGGCCAAGCGCCGCCACCTGCCGGTGGCCGCCGGCCACAGAGCCGGCGCGAAGGCCCTGCGGCGCCTCATCGAGCGAGCCCTCGACCACGGCCTCGGCGAGGTCACCGTGTACTCGTTCTCGAGCGAGAACTGGCGGCGGCCGCCCGACGAGGTCGCGGCCCTCATGGAGCTGTTCATCGAGCAGATCGAAGCTGAGGTGCCCGAGGTGCAAAGCCAGGGCGTGCGCGTGCGCTTCCTGGGCCGCAAAGAGGGCGTCCCCCCTGAGCTGTTGCAGCGCATCGACGCCGCCGAGGCGGCCAATCCCGCCACCCCCGCGATGACCATGTACATCGCCTTCAACTACGGCGCCCGCGACGAGATCGTCGACGCCGCCCGCGCCCTGGCGGCCAGGGCGGCCGGGCGGATCTGCCGCGCGCCCCGACGGCGAGTCGGGCCCCGGTCTCGACGAGCTCATCAGCGAAGACGCCTTCAAAGAGTGCCTGTACGCGCCCGAGATGCACGACCCCGAGCTCCTCATCCGCACGAGCGGCGAGGAGCGCATCTCCAACTTCCTGCTCTGGCAACTCGCCTACACCGAGCTCTACTTCACGGCCAAGCTGTGGCCCGACTTCGGTCCCGGCGACCTAGACGAGGCGCTCGCGGTCTACGCCACGCGCGCCCGACGCTTCGGCGGCCGATGATGGCGGCCTCGACACGGCGGCCCCGGCCGCGCCTCACCGGCGGCGGCCCATGCTAGGCACGCGCGTCATCGTCGGCGTGGTGCTTGCGCTCCTGGCGCTCGTGGTCACCATCCACGGCGGCCTCTTCTTCTTCATCGTCGCGCTCGGCGTGGCGGTGGTCGGCGTCAACGAGTTCTACCGCATGATGCGGCCCTACCGGCCCCTCGTGCTGGCGGGCTTCGTGGGCGTCGTGCTCATGGCCTACTTCGGCTGGACGCACTCGCCCCAGACCCTCATGGGCATCGTCGCCCTCACCTTGCTGGCCTCGTTCGGTCTGGCCGCCCTGCCCGGGCCGCGCCCCGGGGTCAGCGTGCGCATCGCCATCACCATGCTGGGTCTCATCTACGTCGGCTTCGGCGTAGGGCACCTCGAGCTCATCCGCCGGCTGCCCGAGGGCCAGGGCTACGCCCTCATGGTCGTCTTCGGCGCCTGGGCCGGCGACACCGTCGCCTACTTCACCGGGCGCTTCTTCGGCTCGACGCCGCTGGCCCCGCGCCTCTCGCCCAAGAAGACCTGGGAGGGCTTCGTCGGCGGCTTCATCGGCACGGTGCTCATGGTGGTCTTCATCGGCCTCTACTACCACGCCATCGGCGAGCTGCACTCGCTGCTGCTGGGCGTGACGATCGGCGTCATCGCTCCGCTCGGCGACCTCTTCGAGTCGCTGCTCAAGCGCGACGTCGAGATCAAAGACGCCGGCCGCTTCTTTCCCGGGCACGGCGGTCTGCTCGACCGCTTCGACGGACTGCTGTTCGCCGCCGTGGCGAGCTACTACCTCATCCTCGTCCTGCACTAGGCGCGAGGCGAAGTCACGCATGCCTGAGCGGCGACGACGAATTCCTTTCGACGGACTAGGCGCGCGGCGAAGTCACGCATGCCTGAGCGGCGACGACGAAGTCGATCGACGGACTAGGAGGATCGCGTGAGCGCACTCGAGTCGGGCACCACTGCGCCCCGGCACCTCGTCATCCTCGGCGCGACCGGGTCGATCGGCCGTCAGGCGATCGACGTCCTGCGCGCGCTGCCCGACATCGCGGTCGTCGGACTGGTCGCGGGGCGCGACGCCGACGGCCTGCTGGCGGCGGCCGGCGCGGTCGCCGACCTGGCGGCGACCGGCCCCCGAGCGACCGCCGGCGCCCCGGCGCTCGCCCTGCACGACGCTGCGGCGGCCGCCGGCGCGGCGGCACGCGTGGCACGGCCCGTCCTGGCCGGCGACGAGGGCATCGCCGAGCTCATCGCCGCCGTCGCGCACAACGCCTCGCAGGCGGGCGCCGGGCTCATCGTGCTGAACGGCATCGTCGGCGCGGCCGGCCTGCGCGCCAGCCTCGCCACCCTGGCCGCGGGCGCGACGCTGGCCCTCGCCAACAAGGAGAGCATGGTGGCCGGCGGGCCCTTCGTGCTGGCGGCGGCGCGCGCCGCTGGCGCGCGCATCATCCCGGTCGACAGCGAGCACAGCGCCATCTTCCAGTGCCTCGAAGGCGGCCGCTGGGGAGCGGGGAGGATGGGTGTCGAGGGCGCTCAGGCCCTCGCCGGCACACCGGCCGCCCAGGCGGCGGCCGCCGCCGACCGGCCGGCCCACGACCCGTTGCTGCACGCCGAAGAGATCCTCCTCACCGGCTCCGGAGGACCGTTCCGGGGCCGCACGGCCGCGGAACTTGCCACGGTGACCGCCGAGCAGGCCCTCAAGCACCCCAACTGGGTCATGGGGCCCAAGGTGACGATCGACTCGGCCACTCTCATGAACAAGGGTCTCGAGGTGATCGAGGCCCACGAGCTCTTCGGCGTGCCCTACGACGCGGTGCGCGTGGTCGTGCACCCGCAGTCGATCGTGCACTCGCTCGTACGCTTCTCCGACGGCGCCGTGCTCGCCCACCTGGGCGTGCCCGACATGCGCACGCCGATCGGCTACGCCCTGAGCTGGCCGGACCGCGCGCCCCTGCCCATGGTGCCGCCGCTCGACCTCTTCGCCCGCGACCTTGCCTTCGCCGAACCCGACACCGCCACCTTCCGCTGCCTTGCGCTGGCGCGCGCCGCCGGCGAAGCCGCCGCGCGCGCCTGGGCAGGGCGCACGCCGGCGACGGGCGGCGGCGGCGCGGGCGCCGCCGCGCCCATCGCCCTGAACGCCGCCGGCGAGGTCGCCGTGCAGGCCTTCCTCGACGGGCGCATCGGATTTCTGGCGATCGCCGACGTGGTCGAACGCGTGCTCGAGCGCTGCGCCGACGCGCCGATCGCCGATCTCGGAGCGGTCTTCGACTGCGACGCCGGGGCGCGCCGCGCGGCCGGCGAAGCCGTCCGCGCGGCGCGCTAGCCGGCGCCGCGTGCGCGCCGCGACGGCCGCGATGCAGGGCGCCGCGCGTGCCTCGCTTTGCGTCGATCGCCTCGGCTCGGGGAAGGCTTGCCTTGCAAAGCGACAGCGATCGCGACCGCCTGCCGATAGGTGGGGTGCGGTCCCTGATGGCGTGGCCCTGAGTGGGAGGGATGTCTCTCAGCATCTTCTCAGGGTGTCGGGGTACGGTGACAGGGAGTGTGTGCCGAAAAAGCGCTGCGAAGGTCGTGCCGCCAACGTGCAAACGAGTCAGTCATGAGCCAGTCATGAGCGCGAGTCCATCATGAGTGTGACCACCCCACGAGGGCTGCCCGACGCCCCCAAGGTAGAGCGGCGCGGGCCGTCGCCCTGGGGCGCCCTGATGCTCGCCGTTATCGTCGTGCTGGTGGTCACCGGCCACTGGACGCTGGTGGTCGCCGTTCTTGGGCTGGCCGCGCTGATCTTCGTGCACGAGCTGGGCCACTTCCTGGCCGCCAAGGCGTTCCACATGCGCGTCGAGCGCTTCTACATCGGCTTTCCGCCGGCCGTGTTCAAACGTACCTGGGGCGAGACGGAATACGGCATAGGCTCTATCCCGCTCGGCGGCTTCTGCAAGATCTCGGGCATGACGCCTGACGAAGAACTGCCCGACGCCGTCGTGCCGCGCGCCTACAGCAGCAAGCCGGTCTGGCAGCGCAACATCACGATCTTCGCCGGTCCGTTCATGAACTTCGCGGCCGCGCTGGTGATCATGTTCTTGCTCATTCAGGTGGGCGGCGTTCAGCATCCCACCCTCACCGTCGGGACGGTGGTCAAGGGCACGCCCGCGGCCGCCGCCGGCCTGCGAGCCGGCGACCGCCTGATCTCGGGTGACGGCATCGCCTTCCGCACCTGGGACCAGACGACCTCGTTCTTCGAGTCCCACCCCCACAAAGCCGTGACCATCGTCTACGCCACGCCTGGCGGCCAACGGCGCACGGCGGACGTCACGCTCACGACCCGCACCGATGCCCCCAACCAGGGGTTCTTGGGAGTGGGGTCGCGCTCGACCGCGACCTACCCGACGCCGTGGCGCGCGGCCGGTCTGGCCGCCTCGCAGACGTGGGGCATCGTGACCACGACCTTCAAGGGCTTCGGCATGCTCGTAAGCGGCAAGGTCAATCCCGTCGGACCCAACGGCGCCGCCGGCCCGGTCGGCATCATCTCGCTGTCGCAGACGGCGGAGCGCCAAGGCTACTACTCGATCCTGCTTGCCCTGGTGTCGGTCAACCTGGGCATCATCAACCTCCTGCCCTTCCTGCCTTTCGACGGCGGCCACATCTTCTTCAACGTCGTCGAGAGTGTGCGCGGCCGGCGTGTCTCGTCCCGCGTGCTCACCCGCGCCATCGCCATCGGGGTGGTCGTCCTCATCACGCTCGCCATCTTCGTGACCTACAACGACGTGGTCCGCCTCTTCCACTCCGGTTGACGGGCTGCGCGGGGCCCGCCCCGCGCGCCACCGCGCGCCGCTCGATACGCCGCTCGACCGGCTCTCGAGGCCGCCACTCACGCCGCGTCGACGGGCGACGCAAGGTCCGCCCGGCCTGCGGCGCCCCACTCCACGCAAGAAGTCCCCGCAGACCCCTCAGGCAAGCCCGCCTTTGCGCCGATGATGAGAGGGTTCGTCACGCCGTCGCCGTAACCAGAGCAGACAACGGTGGCGCCGACGGGCGCGCGGCCCAGGGAGAGGGGCCGCAGCCCAGCGTGGCGAACGCAAGCAGTGGTCTGTCGACGCACTCTGGAGGCTGAACGTGAAGGTCGTGATCCTGGCGGGCGGATTGGGCACGCGCCTCTCCGAAGAGACGCACGTCAGGCCCAAACCCATGGCCGAGGTCGGCGGTCGCCCACTGCTGTGGCACATCATGAAGATCTACGGCCACTACGGGCTGACCGACTTTGTCGTGTGCCTGGGCTACAAGGGCTATGTCGTCAAAGAGTACTTCGCCAACTACTTCCTGCATAACGCGAACGTCACGTTCGACCTGCGCGGACGGTCGATGGAGGTCCACGACGGCGAGGTCGAGCCCTGGCGCGTGACGCTCATCGACACAGGCGCCGACACGCAGACGGGCGGCCGCATCAAACGCGTTGCCGAGCACCTCGGCGACGAGACCTTTCTGCTGACCTACGGCGACGGCGTGGCCGATGTCGACATCAGGGCCCTGCTCGCCTGCCACCGCAAGCACGGTCGCCTGGCCACCGTCACTGCGGTCCAGCCGCTCGGGCGCTTCGGCGCGCTCGAGCTCGACGGCGGGGAGCGCGTCACCTCGTTCACCGAAAAGCCGGCCGGCGACGGCGCCTGGGTGAACGGCGGCTTCTTCGTGCTCGAACCGGGCGCGCTCGACTACATCGCCGGCGACGACACCTACTTCGAGCGCGAGCCGCTCGAGCGCCTCGCCCGCGACGGCGAGCTGCGCGCCTACTGCCACCGCGGCTTCTGGCAGCCCATGGACGTGTTGCGCGACAAGAACCACCTCGAGGAGCTCTGGCAGTCGGGCAAGGCGCCGTGGAGGGTCTGGTGAGCGACGCCCGCAGGCGCGACCGCGACTCGCTCGCGACGCCGCACGACGGCGTCAGCGCCGACTCCGCCTCGCTCGCAACGGCGTTCGACGGGGCCTACGCCGGCCGGCGCGTGCTGGTGACTGGCGACACCGGGTTCAAGGGCTCGTGGCTGTGCGCCTGGCTCGAACGCCTCGGGGCCGTCGTCGGCGGCTACGCCCTGGAGCCGCCGACCGACCCCAGCCTGTTCGAGCTCCTCGGCTTGCGCCACGCTGTCGATCACGTCACCGGCGACGTGCGCGACGCCGCCGCCCTGGCCGCGGCCGCCGGCGCCTTTGCTCCCGAGGTCGTCTTTCACCTGGCGGCGCAGCCGCTCGTGCGGCTCTCGTATGCCGACCCCCGCGGCACGTTCGAGAGCAACGTGATGGGCGTCGTGAATCTGTTCGAGGCGGTGCGCGCATGCCCCTCGGTGCGCGCCGTGGTGAACGTCACAAGCGACAAGTGTTACGAGAACGACGAGGCGGCGAAGGCAGCTGCCTTCGCCGAGACCGCGCCGCTCGGCGGCCGCGACCCGTACAGCGCGAGCAAGGGGTGTTCCGAGCTCGTCACAGCGGCCTATCGGCGCAGCTTTTTCGGCCCCGGTTCGCCGGTGTGCGTGGCCAGCGCCCGGGCCGGCAACGTGATCGGTGGGGGAGACTGGGCGAGCGATCGCCTGGTGCCCGACTGCGTCAGGGCGCTGCGCCGCGGCGACCAAGTGGTCGTGCGCCACCCCGGCGCCGTGCGGCCCTGGCAGCATGTGCTCGAATCGCTCGCCGGCTATCTGTGGCTGGGCGCCAGGCTGCTCGGCGACGGTCACACGCGCGACGGCGCCTGGAACTTCGGCCCTGACGGCGCGGCGAGCCTGCCGGTCGCCGACGTCGTGGCCGCCTTTCTCATGTCGTGGGGCGGCGGTTCGTGGCGCGCCGCCGACGGCACGGCACCTGAGCCGTACGAAGCCGCGCTGCTCCTGCTCGACAGCGCCCAGGCGCGCGACGAGCTCGGCCTGAGAGGTGTCTGGGACGTACGCACGGCGATCGCCCGGACCGCGGCCTGGTACCGGGCGTGGGCCGGCGCCGCCGCCGACCCGCGCGCCCTGGTCGATGCCGACATCACCCGGTATGTGGGCTCAGCGCGGGCCCTGGGACAGCCCTGGGCGACCGCCCTCGCGGTCACGCCGGCCGGTGCGTCGTGAGCGCGGCCGACGAGCTGCGCGCCGAGATCCTGACCCTGGTCGAGCGCTACTATCACGAAGCGTTCGGCCCAGGCGCCGTCGCCGCTCCCGGCACCGAACCGCTGGCTTTCGAGCCCGGAGCGTCGCGCGTGCCCTACGGCGGCCGCGTCTTTGGCGCCGACGAGCTGCGCAACCTGGTCGACGCCTCTCTCGAGTTCTGGCTCACCCATGGGCGTTACGCGGCGCGCTTCGAACGCGAGTTCGGCGAGCTGCTCGGCGTGCGTCACTGCCTGCTCACGAACTCCGGTTCGTCGGCCAACCTTCTGGCATTCATGGCGCTCACCAGCGAGCGCCTCGGCGCGCGGCGCGTAGCACCGGGCGACGAGGTCATCACCGTGGCGGCGGGGTTCCCCACGACCGTGGCGCCCATCGTGCAGTACGGCGCCGTGCCGGTGTTCGTCGACGTCGAGCTCGACACCGCCAACGTCGCCACCGAGCTCCTGGCCGGCGCCCTGGGACCGCGCACCAAAGCCGTGTTCCTGGCACACACCCTTGGCAATCCCTTCGATGTGCGCGCCGTGCTTTCGTTCTGCCGGGCCCACGACCTATGGCTCATCGAGGACAACTGCGACGCCCTGGGCTCGCGCTTCGACGGCCGCCCGACCGGCGCCTTCGGCGACATGGCGACCAGCAGCTTCTACCCGCCGCACCACCTCACCATGGGCGAGGGCGGCGCGGTATACACGAACAACGACGAGCTCGCCGAGATCGCCGCCTCGCTGCGCGACTGGGGCCGCGACTGCACCTGCCCCTCGGGGGTCGACGACCGCTGTGGCCGGCGCTTCTCACGCGACTCAGGCGAGCTGCCTCACGGCTACGACCACAAGTACGTCTACTCGCAGTTCGGCTACAACCTGCACGCCACCGACCTGCAGGCCGCGGTGGGCTGCGCGCAGCTCCAGCGCCTCGCTTCGTTCACCGCAAGCCGGCGTGCCAACCACGCCCGTTTGTACGCCGCCCTGGCGCCGCTCGGCGACCTGCTCGTGCTGCCGCGAGCGACCCCGGACAGCGAACCGAGCTGGTTCGGGTTCCTGCTGACGCTACGCGACGAGGCGCGGGGAAGAGGGGTGTCGCGCGACGCCGTCGTGCGCCGCCTCGAAGCCGCGCGCATCCAGACGCGCATGCTCTTTGCCGGCAACATCGTGCGCCAGCCGTGCTTCGACTCGCTGCGCGCCGCCGGCAGCGGCTACCGGGTCGCCTCTGCCCTGACTGCCACCGACCGCCTCATGAACGACGCCTTCTGGGTCGGGGTCTATCCCGGCCTGACCGGCGAGATGATCGACTACATCGCCGCCCAGATCGCGGCCTGCTTCGAGGGAGACCCGGCATGACGCTCGACCCGGCGGCCAGGGGCGAGGCGCCCCTCGCGGGACGGCGCCCCGGCGACCACGGGGCCTGGCTCGGCGCCACGATCGGTGCGCTCGGCCTGCTCATGACCGCCATCGTGCTGGCGCGCGGCGGCGGCTACTACGTCGTCGTGCCACGCCTGGCCCTCGTCGTGCCGCTGGCCATCGTCGGCGTCGTCTGCGCGCTCGCCACGGCCCGGGTCGGTCGCACCGCCATGAACGCCGTGGCGTGGCTCGGCGTGATCGCTCTGGGCGGCCTTGCCTGGAACGTGCTGACCTATTCGTTCAAGTTTCACAACGCCGTGTGGAGCGTGCTGATCCCGCGCATCCACCCGGTCGGCGTCGACTTTCGCGACGGCCTCTACCGTCCCGCGGCGATCTTCTCGACCGCGCACAGCGGCTGGCCGCCGCTCACCCTTCTGCTGGGCAAGCCCTTCACGGCGGTGAGCCTCTCGACCGGCTACGCGATCCAGGCTGTCATCCTCGTCGCCTGCGCTCTGGCCGCCACCGTGCTGAGCGCTAAACTGGCCATGAAGGTGGCCGACGCGCCGCGCCTCGAGGGCGGCGCCGGTGCGCGGCTGCCCGGCGCTGTGCGCGAGCGCGCCCTCGACGCGCCGCTGCTGGCACTGGTCATGGGGCTGTGGCTGTTCACCTCGTACGGGTTCATGTACGAGGTGGAGCGCGGCAACATCGACCTCTACGCGCTGCTCCCCTCGCTGCTCGCCGTCTGGGCCATGCTGCGCTCGCGCTCGCCCTGGCTGCCGGCCCTCCTGCTGGCGGGCGCCGTCGGTCTGAAGCTGTACCCCGCCATCCTGCTGGTCGTCCTGCTGTGGCGCTATGGCCGCCGCGCGCTGCTGCCGGCGATCGTCACGACGGCCGCCGCGCTGCTGGCCGCCGGGCCCGCGAACCTGCGCTCCTCAGTGACCTCGCTCGACGCCCTTCAGGGCAACGTGCACGCCGAGTGGTGGGGGCAGACCTCGGCCACCGCGATGACCCACGTGCTGCACGCCCACGCCGGCTGGGCGCCGTCGTGGGTCGGCTACCCGCTCATCGTCGTGCCGCTCGCGCTGTGGGCGGCCACCATGGTCGTGCTGCTGCGCCGCGGCTGGAGCGAGCGCGGCGCGGTGCTGGCCGCGGCCGCCTGCGTGCCGCCCATGGCGATCGTGCCCGCGGTGAGCAACGACTACAAGCTCGTGCTCTGCGTGTTCCCGCTGGCCGTGCTGGCGGTCCTGCTCTCGGGCATGAAGCGCCGGCCGGCGCTCGTCTGGGCGACCCTGTTCGGCGTGCTCGCGTGGCTCATGATCTTCCTCGCCCGCTCGACGATGCTCGTGGCGCCCTCGCTGCAGGGCAGCAAGTACACGCTCCTCGTCGTGCTGCAGGCGCTGCTCCTGTTGGCCGTGGTGGCCGACGACCAGACGGCCGTACCGACGGTCGTGCCGGCCGCGAACGCGCCGGCCGTGGTCGCGCAGACGGCCGCACCGGCCCCGATCGCACCGGCCCCGGCCGCACCGCGATGACCGTGTGGAGCGCTGCGCGAGCGCGCGTCGTACGCCGTCGCGAACAGGTCCTCTACCTCGTGGTCGGACTCTGGAACACGATCTTCGGGTACGCCACCTTCGCCGCGCTCTTCTTCGCGCTGCACGATATGGCCCACGTCTCCAAGGTGCCGGCCTCGGTGGTGGCGCTCGTCGTGGCCACGGTGATCGGCGTCGCCAACAACTACGTGCTCTACCGCACGATCGTCTTTCGCAGCCACGGCGCGGTGCGCAGCGAGCTGCCCCGCTTTCTCGTGGTCTACGCGGTAGCGCTCGCCATCAACCTCGTCGTGCTGCCGCTGGCGCTGCGCACGCTGCCCTTCAGCGCCTACGCGGTGCAAGCCGTCTACACGGCCGCCGTCGTGGCCGTGACCTACGTCGCCAACAAGTATTTCAGCTTCGCCCCGAGGCCTGCCCTCGTGACGGCGCGCCGTCCTAACAAAACGAGCGGTGTAAGCCGATAAGGCAACAGAAGGGCTGCCGAGGCGCCGCGGCGACAGCGTCGTCGCGAGGCGCCCGGCGACCGACAGACCGCAAGCGACGAAGGGACTCACACAGGCGATGCCGTTCATCAGCGTGGTCACAGGCTGTTACAACGAAGAGGGCAACATGCGCGAGCTTTACGAGCGCGTGCGCGCCGTGATCGAGGCGCTGCCCGACTACACCTACGAACACCTCTTCATCGATAACGCCTCGACCGACGGCACCGTCGCCATCCTGCGCGAGCTCGCGGCCGCCGACGAGCGCGTGCGCGTGATCGTGAACACGCGCAACTTCGGTCACCTGCGCTCCCCACACCACGCCATGCTGCAGGCGCGCGGCGAGGCCGTCATCTATATCGTCGCCGACCTCCAGGACCCTCCCGAGCTGATCGGCGACTTTCTCGTCAAGTGGCAGGAGGGCTACAAGGTCGTCGTCGGGGTGCGCTCGGCGAGCGCTGAACGCCCCCCCATGCGCTGGGTGCGCAACGCCTACTACGCGGTCATCGAGCGCCTCTCCGAGGTGCCGCTCGTGCGCAACTTCACCGGCTTCGGCCTCTACGACCGCGAGGTCATGGCCAAGGTGCGCGAGATCGACGACCCCTACCCGTACTTCCGCGGCATGATCTGCGACCTGGGCTACAAGCGCGCCGAGATCAGCTACTACCAGCCGGCGCGCCAGCACGGACTCACCAAGAACAACAGCTACACGCTCTACGACCTCGCCATGCTGGGCGTCACCAATCACTCAAAGGTGCCCCTGCGCCTGGCCACCATGGCCGGCTTTCTGCTGGCCAGCCTGGCCATGGGAGTATCGATCATCTACCTCATCATGAAGCTCATCTTCTGGCACACCTTCGACTTCGGCCTGGCTCCCGTGCTCATCGGCATCTACTTCTTCGGCGCCGTCCAGCTGCTGTTCATCGGCATCGTGGGCGAGTACATCGGCGCCATCCACACGCAGGTCTACCATCGTCCGCTGGTCGTCGAGAAGGAGCGCATCAATTTCGACTGAGGCCGGCGCAGCTCGCTCCCCGGGTGAGCGGCGGCGCTTCGCGCCGCCGCCCCTGCTGGCCGCGGCCGTGGTCGCGCTGGCGGTGGTCGCGCTCGCGCTGGCCTGGCGGCGTCTGTTCCTGGGCGTCGACCTGACCGACGAGGGTTTCACGGTCGCAGTGCCCTACCGGTTCGCCCTGGGCGCGCGCCCCTTCGTCGATGAGATGAACATCCTGCAGACGGCCGCGTTCTTCAGCTACCCCTTCGTCAAGGTCTACGTCTGGCTGCGCGGAGCGACCGGGATCGTGCTGTTCATGCGCCATCTCTACCTGTTGTGGAGCCTGCTCGTCGCCGTGGTCGCCTTCGCGGGCCTGCGACGGGTCGTGCGCTGGGAGCACGCGCTGCTCGCCTCGCTCCTGTGCACGACGCTCGTCATCGCCCGTATCGGCGACCTGAGCTACAACACCCTGGGCGCGGGGTTTCTCGTGATCGCCATGGGCCTGGGCGCCCGGGCGCTGGTGGGCGACGGCGGCGACCGCAGCCTGGCGGCCGCCGGCGCCGCGCAGGCCCTGGCGGCGCTGGCCTACCCGACCCTCGTGCTCCTCCTGCCGGTGGCCGCCGCGTGCCTGTTCGCCGCGGCCACGGGCCGCCGTCGCCGGGCCGTCGTGGCCTTCGCCGTGGGCGCCGCCGCCACGTTCGTCGCCGAGGCGCTCCTGCTGGCGAGCTTCGGCGTGGGCAACGTGCTGCGCTGCGTGCACTACCAGCTCTCCGACTGGCAACGCCTGAACGACGGTTCGGGGCCGGCCAAGCTGTGGGCCGTGATCGACGGCGTGGTCACACACCTCGGCCTCTATCCGCTGATCGTCGTGGCGGCGCTGGCCGTGTGGCTCGCCTACCGGCGCTACCCGCTGGCGCGCCTCGCGCTCATAGCGGCGCCGCTCGCCCTGCTGCCGTTTGGGCAGCAGCTCGTGTCGGGCACCGACGGCTTTGCCGTGATCTACGGCCTGGCGGCCGCCTACTTCTACCTGTTCGTCCCCGCCGCGCGCCGCGGTCCGGCGACGACGCTGTTCATCTGGGGCTACCTCCCGGCCCTTGCCGCAGGCCTGCTCACCGGCTACTCGAGCGCGGCCGGCTGGCTGCAGATGGATGTCGGCCTGCTGCCCGCCATGGTGCTCTCTGGGGTCTTTCTGGCGCTCAGCCTGGCGCCGCGCGACGGCGAGCCGGCCGCGCTGCGCGCCGCACTGCCGGCCCTTGGCGTCGCCTGCCTCTCCGGCGTGCTGGCGGTCTCGCTCGTCTGCGACTATCGGTTCCTGCCGCGAGCCGTGCCGTACTCTCAACTGACAGTGACGATGCACGGAGGTCCGTACGCGGGCATCCGGGCGACGCCGCAGCGGGCCGCCTACCTCGACCAGCTGCGTGCCGACCTGCCCCGCGTGGCGGCCGCGTCGGACCGGCTGCTCATCTTCTACCAGGTGCCGGCCTTCTACCTGTTCTGGCCGCATCGGGTGGCCACCAACTCGGTGTGGATCTCGAGCCCCAAGGGTCTCGACGTCAACGACGACCCGGGGCCGTTGCCGCCCGCCACCACGGCCTACTACGCCCGGCGCGGCGTCCGGCCCGACGTCGTCCTGCGCGTCATCAACACGCGGGGCCTCTCGCCGGCCCAGCTGCTGGCCCGCTACTCGGCGGGTCTCGGCTACGCTTCCGGCGAGCTTTCGTACCGGCTCGTGCTCGTGCGCTCGCAGTACGCCGTGTTTCGCCGTGTGGGCGCGCCCGCGCCTCCGGCTGCCGCCGCGCGCGGTACGCGCCGTGGAGCCCCTGGCGCCGCCACGCGCGGTACGAGTCTGCCGGCGGCCGCCGAGGCGAGGTCGTCGTGAGCCGCACCATCCTGATCACGGGCGGCTCCGGCTTTGTCGGTCGCAACCTGGTCGAAGACCTCGCGGCGCGCTGGGACGTGCTGGCGCCGGCGCACGCCGAGCTCGAACTGCTCGACGACGAACGGGTCGCCGACTACCTCGCCGCGCACGACGTCGATGTCGTGGTGCACTGCGCCGTGCGCCCCGGGCACCGCAACTCAGCCGATCCGAGCGGCCAGCTCGAACGCAACCTGCGCATGTTCACCAACCTGGCGCGCTGCCGGGGGCGCTACCGGCGCCTGATCTTCGTGAGCTCGGGGGCGGTCTACGACGCGCGGTACTACCGGCCGCGGCTGCCCGAGACCGCCTGCGGCGAGCACGTGCCGGCCGACGAGCACGGCTTCTCCAAGTACCTGTGCGCCGCGTATGCCGCCACCCGCCCCGACATCATCGAGCTGCGCCCCTTCGGCGTGTTCGGCCGCTACGAGGACTACGCCATCAGGTTCATCTCGAACGCCATCTGCAAGTCGCTGCTCGGCTTGCCGGTCACGTTGCGCCAGGACCGGCTCTTCGACTACACGCCGATCGGCGACCTCGTGGCCGTGATCGAGCGCTTCTTCACCCACGATCCTCGGCACGGCGCCTACAACGTCTCGGCCCCCGAGCCGCGCCGTCTGTCGGAGCTCGCCCGGCTGGTCGTCGGCCTCGGTGTAGAGGACGTGCCGGTGGTGGTCGCGAAAGAGGGCATGGGTGTCGAGTACAGCGGCGACGGCGCCCGCCTGCGCGCCGAGCTGCCCGACCTCACGTCCACACCGCTCGACGAGGCCGTCGCCGATCTCTACGAGTGGTACGCGCACCGCGTGGAGTCGATCGACCGCACGGCTTTGCTGGTCGACCGATGAACCGCCGGCCAGACAGACTCCAAGGGTCAGGGAGCACACGGTGATCAAGGTCTCCGATTACATCGCGCAGCGCATCGCCGAGCTCGGCGTGAGCCACGTGTTCATGATCACCGGCGGCGGCGCCATGCACCTGGACGATTCGCTCGGCCGGCGGACCGACCTCACCCTCGTGTTCTGCCACCACGAGCAGGCCTGCGCCATCGCCGCCGAAGGGTACGCGCGCGTCACCGGCCTGCCGGGCGTGGTGTGCGTCACCAGCGGGCCGGGAGGCACGAACGCCGTGACGGGGGTCCTCGGTCAGTGGCACGACTCCGTGCCGGCGCTCTACGTGTCGGGCCAGGTGCGCAGCGACACGACGGTCGCCCTGAGCGGCCTGGCGCTGCGGCAGCTGGGCGACCAGGAAGCGCCGATCGTCGACATCGTGCGACCCATCACCAAGTACGCGGCGCTCGTGACCGAACCGGCAAGCATCGGCCGCCATCTCGACGCGGCGGTGGCCGCTATGACGGGCGGTCGTCCCGGGCCGGTCTGGCTCGACGTACCGGTCGACGTGCAGGGCGCCGACGTCGACGAGGGCGAGATCGAACGTCAACGCGCTGCCGCCTCGACGGCGCACGACATGAACGCCGACTTCGACCGCGAGCTCGTGCGGCGGCAGGTCGCGGCGCTGGTCGACCGCCTGGGCCGCGCCCGTCGACCTGTCGTGCTCGCCGGCAGCGGCGTGCGCTCTGCCGGCGCCGCCGACGCGTTGCTTGCCGCCTCCGCGGCCCTGGGCGCCCCCGTGACCACCGCCTGGAACGCGCACGACCTGCTCTGGGAGGAGCACCCGCTCTACGCGGGGCGTCCCGGCACAGTCGGCGATCGGGCCGGCAACTTCGCCGTGCAGAACGCCGACCTGCTGATCAGTGTGGGGTGCCGCTTGAACGTCCGCCAGATCGGCTACGAGTTCGCCGCCTTCGCCCGCGACGCCTGGAAGGTGGTCGTCGACATCGACGCCCTCGAGCTGCGCAAGCCCACGGTCACGCCCGACCTGGCCGTCCACAGCGACGCCCGCTTCTTCTTAGACGAGCTCGACCGCGCGCTGCGCGAGCGCTGGCCCCACGCCGGCGACGGGCCGCGCTGGGACGACTGGCTGGCATGGTGTCGGGCCCGCCGCGCACGCTACCCGACGGTCCTGCTCCGGTATCGCGACGCCGTGTCTCCGGTGAACCCTTACGTCTTCGTCGACGAGCTCTCAAAGCGTCTCGACGACGACGACATCGTGGTGTGCGCCAACGGTTCCGCCTGCGTCGTGGGGTTCCAGGCGCTGCGCGTGCGCCGCGGCCAGCGGCTGATCGCCAACTCGGGCACGGCCGGCATGGGCTACGACCTGCCGGCGGCGGTCGGCGCCTGCTTCGGCGCCGGCGCGCGGCGCGTGGTCTGCCTGGCGGGCGACGGCAGCATCCAGATGAACCTGCAGGAGCTCCAGACCATCGTCCATCACCGCCTGCCGGTCAAGGTCTTCGTCTTCGACAACGCGGGCTACCTGTCGATCCGTCAGATGCAGGACAACCTCTTCGACGGCCGGCGGGTCGGCGAGGGCGCCGCCAGCGGCGTCTCGCTGCCGGACATGGTCGCCCTTGCTCGGGCGTACGGCATACCGGCTGCGCGCGTCGACTCTCACGCCTCCCTGGGAGCCGCCATCGACGCCGCCCTGGCGGGCGACGGGCCGGCGCTGTGCGACGTCGTCATGACGCCGGAGCTGCAGTTCGCGCCCAAGGTCGCCGCCGAGAAGCTGCCCGACGGTAGCATCGTGTCAAAGCCGCTCGAAGACATGTGGCCGTTCATGGAGCGCGCCGAGTTTGCCGAGAACATGCTGGTACCGCAGTGGCGGCCGACACGGCCGCGCACGCCGGACAGAGACAAGGGAAGAGAGGGGTCGAGGGCATGAACGCACTCGAGCGTCGCATGGTCGAGGCGCTCGCCGACCTTGGCGAGAACCACCACGTGAGCGGCGTCAAAGCCGAGTTCGAAGCCGAGGGCACGCGCCTCGAAGAGGCACTGCGCTTAAAAGAGGTCGTCTCGAAGGCCGGCCTGGAGCTGACCATCAAGATCGGCGGCTGCGAGGCCGTGCGCGACATGTACGAGGCGCGCGTGATCGGCGTGCAGCGCGTCGTGGGACCGATGGTCGAGTCGCCGCACGCCCTGCGCAAGTACCTGGCCGCGGTGCGCCTGGCGTTCCCGGCCGACGAGCGCGAAGACGTCGAGTTCTGCGTGAACATCGAGACCGTCACCGGGTACGAGAAGTTCGACGAGATGCTCGCCCTGCCCGAGATCGGCGAGCTCGACGGCGTCGTCTTGGGCCGCGTCGACATGACCGGCTCGCTGGGCATGAGCCGCGAGGACATCAACGAACCGGCCATCTTCACCATGGCCTCCGACCTGTTCACCCGCGCCAAAGGCGCCGGCCTTGCCTGCGGCATGGGCGGCGGCGTCTCAGCAGCCTCGCTGCCGTTCATGCGCGAGCTGCCGGCCGGCTGCCTCGACCGCTTCGAGACCCGCAAGGTGATCTTCGAGTGTCCCGCAGCCCTCGAGAACGGCGCCGACGCGGGCATTCTCAAGGCCGTCGGCTTCGAGCTCATGTGGCTCAAGAACAAGCGCGACTTCTACAACGCGATCTCGATCGAGGACTGCGTGCGCCTCGAGATGCTGCAGAACCGGTACGACGCCTTGATCGAGGCGGCGGGCGGTGTCTACGGCTGAGCCGACGGGCAAGGGGCAGGCGCCAGTGGGGAGCGGGCAGGCGCAACGTGAGGAGCGAGGCGCGCGTCGTGAGACGGGCGCACGCCCCGTGCGAGCGGTCGCCTTCGACCTCGACGGCACCCTGTACGTCGGCAGGCAGGCCGTGCCCGGGGCGCCCCGCGTAGTCGCCCAGGTGCGCGACAGCGGCCTCGATGTCCTCTTCCTGACCAACACGTCGTCGGTCGACCCGCGACGCCTCGCCGAGCGCCTCGCCGGGCTAGCCATCACGGCGCGACCGAGCGAGATCTACTCGTCGGCCTCGGTCGCGGCGCGGTATGTGGCCGAGCGCGGTCACGAGGTGGTCTACGCGGTGGGGCTGCCGGGGCTGCGCGACGAGCTCGTCGCCCACGGCCTGCGGCTGACCGAGCAGGCCTGCGCGGCGCAGGCGCTCGTGGTGGGTTTCGCGCCCGGCTTCGACGCGGCCACGCTGCCCGACACCTTCGGCCCCGACTGCGAGTTCGTGGCGGCCAACCTGGATGCCGACTACCCCGGCGACGGCGGGCGGCGACTGCCGGCGGCGCGCGAGACCATCGACAAGGTGGCCGCCCGCCTGGGGCGTCCCTACGACTTCTGCGCCGGCAAGCCGGGCACGTTCATGCTCGAGTGCGTCGAGCGCGACCTCGGTCTCGCCGCCGGCGAGATCGTCGTGGTGGGCGACAGCGTGAGCAGCGACGTCGCCATGGCGCGAGCCGCCGGCTGCCGCTCCGTCCTGATCGCTCCCGACGGCACTGACGGAGGCGGCGCGAACAGGGTCGTCGCGCGCCTGACCGACGTGCCGGCCGCGCTCCGGGCGCTCGGCGCCCCCCTGGCCGCCAGGGGCGTCCCCGGCGACGACGACCACGCAGGGTCCGCCTGACCACCGCACAACGGCCGTCGCGACCCTGTAGTATCCTCAACCCCATGAGCAGCGTGCGACAGATCCACGTCGGCGCCGTGGCGGTGGGCGGCGGCGCCCCGGTCGTCGTGCAGTCCATGACCAACACGCCCACCGCCGACGCCGCGGCGACCCTCGAGCAGGTAGGCGCGCTGGCGGCGGCCGGCAGCGAGCTGGTGCGCGTCACGCTGCCGGCCGCCGCCGACGTCGACGCCTTCGCCGAGGTCGTGCGCCACGCGCCCGTCCCCATCGTCGCCGACATCCACTTCGACTGGCGCCTGGCGCGCGCGGCCCTCGAAGCCGGCGCCGCGGCCGTGCGCATCAATCCCGGCACCATCGGCAACGACGCCCACGTGCGCGCCGTCGTCGAGGCCGCCGGCCAGCACGGCGCCGCCATCCGCATAGGCGTGAACTCCGGTTCGCTGCCGCGCGACCTGCGCGCCCTGGCCCAGACCGACCCCACCGCCGCCCTGGTCGAGGCGGCGCTGCGCCATGCCGCGTGCTTCGACGAGTGGGGCTTCGCCGACTACAAGCTCTCCGTGAAGAGTTCGAGCGTGCCCGACACGATCGCCGCCTACCGGGCGCTCTCGCTGCGCACCGCCGCGCCGCTGCACGTGGGGGTCACCGAGGCCGGCACCGCCTGGTCGGGCACGGTGAAGAGCGCGGTCGGCATCGGCGCCCTGCTGGCCGAGGGCATCGGCGACACGATCCGCGTCTCGCTGACCGCCGACCCCATCGAAGAGGTGCGCGTCGCCTGGGCCATCCTCGAGGCTCTCGAGCTGCGCCGCCGCGGTCCCAACCTGATCTCGTGCCCGACCTGCGGCCGCACCGAGATCGACATCGTCGGCCTCGCCGAGACGGTCGAAGGGCGCCTGCGCTCGTACCGCGCGCCCATCAGCGTGGCGGTCATGGGTTGCCGCGTGAACGGCCCCGAAGAGGCGCGCCACGCCGACTTCGGCATCGCCGGCGGCAGGGGAGAGGGCATCGTCTTCGCTCACGGCGTCAAGGTCGCCACGGTGCCCGAGGGGCGCCTGGTCGAAGAGCTGTTCGCCTGCATCGACGCCGAGCTTGCGCGCGACGGCGCCGCGCCTTGCTGACCCGACGTGACGGCGCCGCGCCCTACTGACCGGAGCCGGCCAGAAAGCGCTTTGAGAGCGCCGCCAGCGGCGCGGCCTGGGCCTTCTCGCCGGCCTGCGCGAGGAGCTGCGCGCGAGCGGCCAGCAGGTCGCCGTACCAGGTGCGGATCATGAGCACATTGCGGTCGAGCGGCACCGTGCCGTCGGTCAGATGGGCAAAATCGAAGCGCGACTCGTCGAGCGGGGTCAGCCAGTCAGCCACGGCCTCGTGCGACGCGGCGGGCACGGTGCGCCGCGTCTTGAGCGCGGCCACCACCGATTCGGCGGTGTAGCCCTTCACTATGCGCGGGTCGGGAGCATACGTGAAATAGACGTCGCGGCCGGCCTGCTCGTAGCGCGAGACGAACGAGGCGATCATGGCGTAGTAGGCGGCGTCGATGGTCGCGGCGTGGTAAGTCGTGCCATCCTCAAAGGGTTTGACGGCGGCGAGAAAGGCGTCGACCTGGGCGCGCGAGCCGGCGATCAGCCGCGGATAGCGCTGCGCGAGATCCTGCAGGTACCAGCTGCGCCGCAGCAGCTCCTGGTCGAGCACGACCACGTCGGGCCGCTTGTGCTCGACGTCCTGGGCGTAGGCGAGCGGAAACCCGAACTGGTCGCGGTCGACCATGATCAGCGCGTGGGGCGAGGCGCCGCCGAGCACGTTGGCGATGTAGGCGTCGGCGAAGCGGTAGCGGTGCATGGTGAGGGCGGGCTCCCTTCCCGCCGCAAGCACGAGCGGCATCGCCACCACCGCGGCTACGACGACGGCCACGGCCGCCGTCGCCCGCCGGCCGCCGCTCCCGGCGCCCTCCGCGCCGCGTCGTTGGCCGGCGAGCCGCGCCAGGGCGGCGCTGCCCAGCCACCAGGCGCCCAGTCCCATGAGCAGGCCGAGCACCAGGTACGAGGGGATGTAGAACACCGAGGCCAGCGCCTTCTCGTCGGCGTTCGCCAGGGCGTCGGCCGTGTTGCTCGGAAAGTCGGCGATGAGGGTGATGACGGGCCAGGTGGCGACCAGCAGGGTCGCCGAGAGCCAGAAGAGCGGCCGCCGCCGGACGAAGAGCACGACGAGGCCGACCAGGGCGAGCGCCAGGACGGCCGGCAACCACTGATGCACGAGCAGCGAGGCCGAGGTGCCGAACTCGGCCAGCGTGGTGCCCACGCCCGAGTGCCCGCTCGTCAGGTACTGGCGCCTCGTCACGACCCGGTAGAAGTTCGTCCAGGTGGTGGCGTTGCCCCAGTTCATGAGCGGCCGCCGCGAGGCCGCCAGGGGCAGGTAGAGGTAGGGCAGCAGGCCGACCACGAACAGGCCGATGCCGGCGGCAAGCTGGCGCCACGACGGCCGCAACCAGCGCTCGAAGGCAACGGCAAACAGAGCCGTCGCCGGCAGCAGCACGACGAAGGTGTCGTGCGCGGTGAGCCCCAGGCCCAACACGAAGCAGATGGCGTAGAACAGGCGGCGGCGTCCGCGCGGCGTCGCGGCGCGCGTCCAGACGAGCGTGAGCAGCAGGAGCAGCGCGACCAGGGCCGCGTTCAGCCCGTAGACCTCGGTGATGATGGCCTGCCCCCACGTGGTCTCCGCGGTGGCCGCGAGCAGAGCAATACGTCGGGTCAAGCGTACACATAAC
>CAVWDG010000012.1:0-359497 GCA_963753695.1 uncultured Actinomycetes bacterium | reverse complement strand
CTCGATCTCCCTCGGACGTGGTACATCACCGAAACGGTGATCTATCACCAGCCCAAGGTAACACGACAAGGGCCGCCCGGGTCGGCATCCCGCACCCGGGTAACGGCGGCGCCGCCCGACCGCATGACCAGTCCGAGCACCTGACCTGCAGAAACGATGACCACGGTCGGCCGGAATCGGGCTCCTGGCTAGGACCGGGCGCCGGCATCCGCGCCGTGGCGCTCCGTCATCTGGCAGGCACGGTGACAGCCACCCGCTGCTGCCGGACGTTCCCGTACCGCACCCGCAACCCCCGCGAACCAGCCCAGATGACCCTTGCCACCGAGTTGAACCCCCATGAACCCGAGTTGAACCCCCATAAGGCAGTTGAGGCAGCTGGCGGGACTATCTCGTTAACCGGGACAGTCCCCAGCTGGCCGCGCCGAAACAGATCAGGCGGGCCTTCCGGGCTCGGGCCAGAGTCCGGCAGGCGTGGCAGTTGGCAAAGGCGGTGCTGCCACGCCGCCCGCGATCCGCCGTGCCCTGACGCTCCGCGACCGCACCGGACCGAGCTTGCGCGCGTAGCGCTTTCGTTCTGGCGCCGATCCCGCTCGGCCGGCGAGATGGCCCCCTCGGCACAGAATAGGTCGATCGGCGCGACTGCCACTCCCGCTCATGCCTACGAGCGGACGCCTTGTCGCGCGAAGTTGAGGAGGATCCCCACCGTCGAAGGTCGACGTCAAAGGAGGCGTCGAAAGGTACGGAGGTGGGGCGGTCCGCGCTCCTGTCGCTCAACTGCGTCCTGCAGACCTGGCCGAGGCAGCGTGACAACCATGCTGTCAGCCGACGCTGTATGCGGGAGTGGCGCAGGTCCGGTCCGGCATTGTCCTAGTCTTCTGCTGAGATGTGCCTGGACGACGGCAGACAAGCGTTGGTACGAGACGTTGGGCATGATCGGCGGGGACTCGGCGAACGGTGATGCCTCGGGCGGCGGTGCGAGACGCGCACGCGCCAGCGAACGCTGCGCGACACGTTCCGCGTCTACCGAACGTGCGGCCGCCGACACGTCAAGGCCGACGGACCAGCTTGTGCTCGGAAGTGGGTGTGATGTCGAAGCCGCCTGAGCCGCCGAGGGCGGCCTCGGATGCACATCGACGTGCTCAGCACCCAAGAGTCGGCGGCGTCTATGTGGTGCAGCGTCACGTCTTCCCTTTCGGAGACAAAAAGCCTCGCCGTCCCGTCGTCGTGATGTGCGAGCCGATCGTCGGCCTCGACGAAGTCTGGGTCTGGACGCGCACGTCCGAGCCGGTGCCTGGCATCCATCACCCGAAGAGCCCCGTCCTGCGTCTGGACCGCGACGGGTGGTTCTCTGAGCTGAACCTCAAACGCGTCGCAGCGCGGCACCTTCGAGACCCGAGGTCGGCGCGATACCGGGGCCAGCTGGAGCTGGAGTACTTCGAGCTGCTGAAGGCAAGGTGGGACGCGTGACCGGCCCCCGTGAGGAGCTGCTGAGCACCGGCAGCCTCGGCCCCGAGGGCGTCGCCCTGCTGTACCGCACCGTCGAGCAGGTTGTGCGCGTCCGCCACCTGCCCCCGCCTGAAGGCGCCGACAAGTGGTCGCCGGACATGCTGCTCGAAGCCGCGCACGACGTCTACCTGCACCGGAAGGGCGCCGAGCGGCTGCTGTCCCTCGCTGCCGGCACGAGCGACGAGGACGGTTTCCGTCAGAAGCTCTGGCGGATGGTCGTGAACGACCTAGCGTCGATGAACCGGCGCACCGCTCGTGGCAAGCTCCACGAGCGCCTCAAGGACGTCACCGCCGGCATGTTCGGAGTCCAGTGTGCCGACGGCCTCCTGCGCCTCCCGGGTGGTCCCGAGCGGGTGGACACGGCCAGGTTCGACGAGCTTGTGGCTGCCGCGGCCTCCGTCCCAGTGGTGGTCCCGGCCTGGGACCCGCTGAGTGAGCGGGACGCTCCGATCGCCGACCGTTTCTGTCTAGAGAAGATGGTGACCGTCGTCCTTGAGACTGCAGGAACGGCCCTTACTCCAGGTGTGCTCACGGCGGTCCTGGCCAGCCGCCTCGGGGTGCACGACGCGCCGGTGTACCGCGACGACGACGGCTGGGAGCGCCTCGCGCCGGTCGCCGCCGACGACCCTTTGGCCGAGACTGCGGCCGCTGACGCTGCAGTACGTCTACTGGACGCGATGACGGTTCGCGAGCAGCAGGTGCTGCCCTACCTTGAGGAGTCCGTCACTGTCGCTGCCCAGCTCAGCCGACTCGGAAGGACGACCGCGCACAAGGCGATGAGCATGGCCAAGTGGCGCCTCGAAGACCTCTTGGCCGGCGACCCGGACGCGGCCTCGACCCTCGGGAAGGCCGTCGACATCGTCAGGGCACGATGGAACCTGCCGTGACACTCCCACCGGCGGTGAACGAACGGCTGCAGGTTCCGCGTCTGAACCAACAGCCCAGGTTCCCCGCAACCACACAGGAGAGGTGACCGTGGCACTCGAGACCGACCCGCACGTCAGCCACCTCCGGGAGACCGAGCTGGCCGACTACATTGACGGCGTCCTCGCCGACGACAGGGCCAAGGACGTCCGTCTCCACCTTGAGACGTGCACGCTCTGCTCGGAGCTGCACGCAGGCGCCGCGACGGATGTCCCATCGGGCGCCACACGCCGAACAAACGCGGCAGCCCTCAGTTCCGTGACCGGCCCGGCTCTGCCGCAGGTGCTGAGGGAGGCCCTCGATGCGGGACTGGCCGGTTCCGTCGGCGCGGGTCAGCTATGGCGGCTGCGTGGACCTGCGTACGACGGTGGTGAAGTCAGCGCTCTTGCTGCGATTGCCAGGGTTGACGAGAACAGTGTCCTGGTCGTGCCGGTCACCCCGGACCCGCAGGAAGCGACAGACCTGTGGACGGTGCAGCTGCCCGTGTCCGACACGAAGCTCGAGATGGCCTGCTGGACGTCGGTGGCGACCCCGGTCGGGTTCGAGGTCCTTGACGTGCTAGTTGGCTGGACGACCGTCGCGCCGATCACTGATCTGCTGCGGGCGCAGCGCAACGGGCAGGCACCACCCGACGGCCTCCGACTCGGCCGGCAGATCGACGAGGAGCTTGCCGCCTACCGTGCCGACCTGCATGTCGAGTTTGCCCAGCTGCAGGACGCGCGACTGGTGCCGGACGACAGTGGAGCGGGCGACGACGATGCGGGGGGCACCGGCACAGGCGGCGTCGACCCCCCCCGAACCGTGGATGTCGTCGAGGCGATGCTGGCTGCGGAGTGGACTCCGGCGCGCCTCAAAGCCACGACCGGTGATCTGACGGCGGGTGAGGCCCGTGCCGTAATGGACCGACGGCAGCAACTAACAGCTGAGCAGCTCGACCGGGTCGGTGACGCCCTCGGCCTTGCCGTCTCCGGCGCCCACCCCGTGGTCGACTGGCGGTGGGTCAGGGTTGTCGCCGACCCGGTCCGGCGGCAGCGGTTCGAGGCCGTGGCTACCGCACGCAGTGAGGAACCCTGGACGCTGCGCAGCGTGGAGGCCGCTTCCCCGCATCTGCAGGCTGCGCGGAAGAACGAGGGAAGCTGGCACGACATCGTCCAGCTCGTAGAGAACCGCCTTCACGACCTCGAGGTCGCGGCCAGTCTCCGTGAGTCTTGAGGCCACCGGTGGACATCTCCGCATACAACCGCAGGACCCGCCAGCACGCCGAGCTCCTGCTGGCAGTATTCAGAAGGCGGGATGCGGGTGTTCTCGAGTCGCTGACCGGCACGGTCGGCGGTGACGTTGCGCCACTGCTGGAAGTACTCGGCATGAAGGTCCGTGTCATTGAGAACCCCGCGCCGGGCTGCTCTGTCGCCGGCAGCAGCGACCATCGCACGCAGACGGTCAGCATCATGCGTGCCAGCCGAGGCCGGATGCGTTTCACCGCTTTGCACGAAGCCGGACATCTCCTCGGCCACGACGACGACGCCTTCCAAGACGCCTTGTACGCGCACGCCAAGACGTCCGACCGACAAATCGAGGAGGACGCGTGTGATGCCTTCGCCGCGATGCTCCTGCTCCCCGATGTCCACGTCGACGAGACCCTTACCCGCCACGGGCTGACCGCACGCGGCCTCGCTGACCTCATCACCACAGGTCGAGCGTCGACGGAGGCTTGTGCGGTCGCCGTCGCCCAGCGACTCGCCTCACCCGGCTACGCCGTCGTCGTCGACGGTGACGGACGCACCCGCTTCGCCGCCCGATCGGGCGACACGCTCCCGATCCGACGCGGCACCGACCAGACCGCAAGCGACTTGCGCGCCGTCATCGGCGCCGCTGCGCCGCTTCGTGACCGAGGCACCTTGCAGTACGCCTCGGGCGCGAGCACTCACGAGCTCTACCTCGACGCGTGTACACACGACGGGCTGGTGCTCGTCGTCGCTTGCGAGAGCGACCCGGACTGGCCTCAGCTGCAGACACCCGTAGCGCCTAAGCGCGCTGCCGGTGGGATCGACGGGTTCTGTCCGGGCTGCGGAGTCGACTTCACGAGCTGGCAGCGCTGCAGCGGCTGCGGCGAGCCACGGCACGACGCCTGCGGCGGCTGCGCCTGCGAGACGCGCCCGGCCCGAGGTGAGCGGATGTGTCAGGGCGGCTGCTTCACGGTCCTGCCCCCGGCGGCGTTCGACGGCAGCTCGGCGATCTGCCGCTCCTGCGCGGGCTGAGCCCAGCAGCAGACACGTTCGCTCGCCGCCGGGCGTGAACGATCTGGCGCAGGTCCCGCGTCCCTCCTGGACGACGGCAACGAACAGCCAGGGATCTGGAGGAACAAGCGATGAACGACACGGCGCACAACTCGAAGGGCCACCCGGGTCCCGGCCACGAGCCGCACAGCGTGGAAATCTTCGTGAACACGCGGCCGGTCGAATACGACAACGACACGATCGACTACACGCAGGCGGTCGACATCGCCTTCCCCAACATCCCCAAGGGCCCGGATGTGACGTTCTCGGTCACGTTCACCGGGGCCAAGGGCGACAACCCGAGCGGTTCGCTCGTCGAAGGCGGCGCGAGCGCCAGGGTTAAGAAGGGGATGAGCGTTGATGTCGTCCACTCCAACCGGTCGTAGCGCAGACATCCAACGCCTCGTCACCGCCGGCTACAGCATCGAGATCCGGCAGAATCACCTGCTGATGCACGACGTCCCCTACGTCGACGAGTCCCGGCAAGTCCGTCGTGGCACGCTCGTGACGCCCCTGACCCTGGCCGGGAACATCACGACCGCGCCGAGCGACCACATCGCCTACTTCATCGGCGCCGCGCCCTGCACCTGGCAGGGGAGCCCGATGACAGCCCTGAACCACTCGGGATCGAACGAACTGGCCCCAGGGTTGCGCATCGACCGGAGCTTCTCGAACAAGTCGGCAACCCCGTTCGTCGACTACGAGCGGAAGCTTCTGCACTACGAGGCGCTCCTGAGTGCCCAGGCCGTCGAGATCGACCCGACTGTCACTGCCAGGACGGGTCGAGTCCTACGAGACGATAGTGACACGAGCGTATTTCGGTACCCCGACACAGCATCAGCCCGGGCTGGCATCTCGGCGATCTCGGCGAAGCTTGAGAACCAGCATGTCGCGATCATCGGTGCTGGAGGCACCGGCACGTACTTGCTCGACCTGCTCGCCAAGACCAGCGTCGCACATATCGACGTGTTCGACGGTGACCGGCTGCTGACCCACAACGCATTCAGGGCACCGGGCAGCATCACGCTCGACGAGCTTGATGGCCGCCCCTACAAGGCGAGCTTCTTCTGCAGCCGATACGACGCCACCCGCACCGGAATCCGAGCCTTCGACTGCTACGTCACCGACGACAACCTGCAGCTGCTCAACGGCTGCACGTTCGTCTTCGTCTGCATCGACTCCGGTGCCGCACGACGCGTCATCGTCGAGCATCTCCTCGCTCGGGCCATCCCGTTCGTCGACTGCGGCCTCGGCATGCTCGTCAACCATGACCAGCACGCGATCTTCGGCACGGTCCGGGCGACGCTAGTAACAGCCGAACGCGCCGACGCCGCGATGGGCTATCTCAGCTTCGGTGACGATGAGCCGGGCGACGACGTGTACGCCTCGAACATCCAGGTCGCCGAGCTCAACGCGATGAACGCCTGCATGGCCGTGATGCGCTTCAAGCAGCACCTGCGCTTCTATGTCGACCTGCGAGGCGAAACGCAGTGGACGTTTGGCACTTCGACTAACACGATGACGGGCGATGCCGCGTGAAAGGCCGCACGGTAGCCGTCGAGCCGCGCTTCGTCGACAGTGCACCGGGGATTCTCGAACCGGGCGTCATGTACGTCTCGATCCGGCACAAGACCGTCCTGCATCTGTGTGCCTGCGGCTGCGGCCACGAGGTCGTCACGCCGTTGGCACCGCACCGCTGGCGGCTGGTGTTCGACGGAGAGACCGTCAGCCTCGAGCCGTCGGTGAGCAACGGTGTGCTCGCATGCCGGTCGCACTACTTCATCACTAGGAACATGATCGACTGGCGTCGACCTATGACCGAAGCAGGGATCGAGTGGGCGCGTTCGCGCGACGCCCGTGCCCTCGCTCGTGCATCAGAGGTTGACAACAACCCGGACGACGACCTTGCAAACCACACCCAGAGCAAGCTGGACGATAACCCGTGGAGCGACCCGCATCAGTACCCGTACGGGCGTCTCCCTCTTGACGGATCACCGGTGGCTAACGGCGGCGCGTCCGAGCCGGAGGTTCTCCGCGGCGGGAGGCTAAGCCGGGCGGCGCGACGCTGCGCTGCCGCCTTCCGGTGGCGAGCCGGGCGCTCGTCCTGACCCCAGCCGGAAGCCGTTCTTGCCAGCCAAAGCTCTGACCGATGCTCACGCGGCCACTCGGCTGTCGGTACAGCCCGCTTCCAGCAGGATTGCGTTGCCGGGCATGCTGAAGCCCCGGAACAACGTCCTCTCATGCCGCGGTGGTGCGCCCTTGCCTGGGGTCCGGCTGGCGGGACGGCATCTCAGACCGAACATGCTCATCTGCCGCGATCCGGATTATGCAAGGCCGCGAATCGTCTGCGTTTTGTGATGGCACGGGTCTCGGTCTGTGGCGGCTTCGGCCGGCCGGGTCTCCTGCTTCCGCGTCAGGGCGCGGTCGGCTTGGGGGGTGCGGCGGGTGCTGGGCTGGGTGTCCGCCGAGCAGGATCTGGGTGAGCTGATTCCGGGAGTCGAGTAGCTCGTCGAGGGCGGCGTTCATGTGTTCGTCCCTGACCGTCAGCGGCCCGCCCTCGGCATCGCCGCGGTCTGCCGTGGCGCCGGGGCCGTGGCCAGCGGCATCTTCGGCGGCGTACATGGCGGCCCGGCGCAGCAGCTCCTTGAGGAAGGACGCGGTGACTCCTTCGGTCCGGGTGATCACGGTCGCGGGGGTGGCCAGGTCGAGGACGAGGTCATGCTGGTAGAGCCGGATCAGCCGGCGCCGCGCGTCCGCATCGGGGAGGGGCAGCTCGGCGGCGTGATCGACCCGGCCCGGGCGCTGGGCCAGGGCGGCCTCGAGCAGGTCGGCGCGGTTGGTGGTGAGCACGAACGTGACATCGGCGTCCTCGCCGAGCCCGTCCATCTCGTTGAGCAGCTGGAACAGCAGCGGGTGCTGGCCGGCCCGGCTGTCCCGCTGCTCGGCGATCAGGTCCACGTCCTCGACCACCACCACCGAGGGCTGCAGCGCCCGCGCGACCGAGCAGGCCGCGGCGATGTGACCAAGCGCCGCGCCGGTCAGCACGACCACCGTGACGCCTGGCATCTGGCCCAGCAGGTAGCGGACGGTGTGGGTCTTGCCGGTGCCGACGGTTTGAGGAAATGGTCATCACGGCGCTGGACGGCCTGCCTGAGGACCTCGGGCGGCTGATGCGCAACGTCGCAGTGACCGTCGAGCACGGGCCACGGCCGCCTGGCCTGCTCGGGCTGTACGAGGGCATCCCGCTGACCAGCCGGACCTCGGATTACGCCGGGGTGCTCCCCGACCGGATCACCATCTACCGCCAGGCGATCTGCTGGACCGAGCAGGAGGTCGCCGGCCAGGTCCGCCGTACCGTCATTCATGAGGTCGCGCACCATTTCGGCATCGACGACGACCGGCTCAGCGAACTCGGCTGGTGAGGGCCCGCCAGCTGATGCCAGGACATGCTCTTCTGCGATGAGCGCGACTGCGGGCCGTGGTTTCCGTTCCGCGCCTGATGTCAGCTCATGCTTTCTCTGCGTGGTCTGGCTGGTTTGGTTGCGGTTGCGGCGTGCCGCCTGGTTTTTACGGGTTTTGCAGGAGATGCTGGTGTTGCGGGACACTCTTGAGGTGCCGGGGGAGGCTGATGGGTGATGGCCGCGCCGTTTGTCCCTGACCCCGAGCCGGGGAGAGGCGGGGGCGCCCTTGTGTCGTGGGCGGAGCGGACCGCCCGGCCGGACCGGCGTCCGGCCGGGCACGGCATGGTGCGGTTCGTGTTCTACGGGCGTGTCTCGACCGAGGACTGGCAGGATCCGGTGACGTCGCGGGCGCGGCAGCGGGAGCAGGCCGAAGCACTGGTCCGCGGCCACGGCGTGATCGTGGCGGAGCTGTTCGACGTGGGGGAATCCCGGACGGTCGCGTGGGCGCGGCGCTCGCAGTCCGCTGCGCTGGTCGCTCAGCTGGCGGATCCAGATCGGGGGTGGGACGCAGTGGTGATCGGGGAGTACGAGCGCGCGTTCTACGGCAGTCAGTACGCGGCGATGGCGCCGTTGTTCGAGCACTACGGCGTCCAGCTGTGGATGCCCGAGACCGGCGGCCGGGTCGATTATGCGTCTGAACATGATGAGAAGACGATGACGGTGCTGGGGCTGTCGTCCAAGCGGGAGATTACCCGGACCAGTATCCGGGTCCGCACCGCGATGGCCGTCCAGACCAGGGAGCAGGGCCGGTACCTGGGCGGTCGTCCGCCGTACGGGTACCGGCTCGCTGATGCCGGTCCGCACCCGAACAAAGCGCACGCCGCGTGGGGTAGGCGCGCGCACCGGCTGGAACCCGACCCGGCGACCGCGCCTATGGTTCGGTGGATCTTTGCCCAGCGCCTGGCCGGGCATTCAGTGGCGCGGATCGCGCGTGCCTTGAACGAGGCCGCGGTGCCCTGCCCGTCCGCAGCCGACCCCGGCCGCAATACGCACCGGACCGGGGCGGGCTGGACGCTCGGCACGGTCACCACGATCCTGGAGAACCCCCGGTACACGGGCCGGCAGGTATGGAACCGGCAGCGCACCGACACCGAACTGGCCGACCCCGCCAACGTCACCCTCGGGCACAAGAACGTCCAGCGGTGGAACCTGCCCGGTGGTTGGGTGATCTCGGCCCGGCCCGCGCACCCGGCGCTGGTCAGCGAGGACAACTTCGTCGCCGCGCAGGATGTTAATGCCGCCCGCGGCCCGGTCCCGCGGGACGGGCCGGTGCTGCGCCGGTACCTGCTGGCCGGGCTGCTCGCCTGCGGTGTGTGCGGGCGGCGGATGGAATCAGCCTGGACCAACGGCAAGCCCGCGTACCGATGCCGGCACGGCCGCACCAGCGTCATGGCACCGGACCCGGCCCGGGCGAAGAACACCTACGTGCGCGAGGACAAGCTCCTGCCGCACCTGCCCGCCCTGCACCTGCTGCTGACCGGCCCGGCGACACGCGCCCGGCGCCGCACCCGGGCCGGGGCCGACGTCAGGAGCACCGTGAGCCCCGGCGAGGTGATCGGGTACCTGCGAGAGCACGAGATCACCCTCACCTGGGACCCGGCCGCAGCTGCTTTGCAGGCGCGCGCCACCAAGACCGCCAAGACCGTCACCGTGGGAACACGCTAACCGGGCTGCAAACGCCCTGATCAGGAAGGAAGAGAACGCTCGGAACGCCGATCACCCCGGCGCTGGCGGCAGCCTGCGCGGCGGGTGACGATCCGCCATGCCCGAAATCAGGCGAATATGGGGATTTCCTGTGTCCGAGACTTGAACCCCGTCCGTGGTGGTACATCCCCAAACAGGGGATCCATCACCACTCCAAGCTAACACGGCAAGGGCCGGCCGGGCCCGCATTTCGCCGACGAAACAGGAGCGGCATTATGAGCGCCTGACCGTTGCGAGCTTATTACCTGCGGAAACTACGAAGGGGGCAGGCCGCGATGAAGCCGCCCGCTAGAGGCGGGCCGTAGCAGAAGCATCATGGGGCTCGCTCATCAGGGAAGCACCCCGACGGCCTCCCGCCGCTGCCCGGCAGTTCTCGCGCCGCAGTTGCAGCCCGGCATACCGGCGCGTATGACCTCGCTACCGAGTTGAACCCCCATGAAGCCAGACGTTGCCGCTTCCGGCCTTGTTCGCTCAGTGGTTACGGTTGAAGCAGTTCTTGCCAGGCTGCTAGTGCGGTGTTGCACTTTGTTTCGATGTCATCCCACGACCACCCGTAACGAATAAACACCGATGTCATGGCGCGATATACGGCGGTCAGGCACGTTATCGTGAACCGGGCCACTCTGTCAGCGCTCAGCTGGGCCTCTTGATTTACGGTTTGCGATCCGTCGGGGTGCAGTACTTGCGCTCCAGCTATGGCGAAGCCGTGCGCTTCTGTGTGAGAAGGTGCACTGACAGCTGCATACAGCCACCGGCCGAATCGTCGACCGTCTTCTGACGGGAACAAGCCGTCGATTAGAGCGCTGATCGTGGGTTTCTGATCACCGACGTATGGGGCATTTGGACGACGACGCTCATGGGCTCTAGTGACGGGACCAAGGTCTGGATACGAGCTGACCCTGTCCAGCCACTCGTTCATCAGCTCCAGTTTAACAGCCGCGTCGTCTGACTGGTCGTACTGGTCCAATGCCCTCCATTGGTAATAACATGCGGAAAGCATTTCATTCAGGCCTCTCCGGGCTCGCTCGGCCACAGAGCCTATGTCGGGCGAAGAAAGAAAATGAGCGGATGCTGACGCCTCCAGCGCCGCACGTACGAGCACGAGGAACGCTGGCGGCCTGCGTCCCGCGTCCTCAGTAGCTAGAGACATGTGCTGGATCGATGCCAGCAGCGCCATCTGCGCCTGTACATCACTTTGCTCATGCAGCTCACCTGACCAGGCCATCTCGGAGTGATAAGTCTGAGTGGCATCGATGCTCAAAGGGCTATCGCTATGGGGCTTGTAGTTATTGTCGCGCATTACACTGCGAATTGCCCCCAGGAACAGGTGGGTCGCTCTTCTCTGCTTGGCTAGATGCCGCAGATTTTCTTGACACATAGTCTTCCCGGAATTCGCTACTTCACGGATTGTTCGGGGACAGGGCGGCGGGCTCCTGGGCCGCCGGTGTATCGGTCATCCTGGCACCTCTCACATGTAGAAGGCGTAGCGTGGTTCTGGGGTGTAGGCGTCGGGGAGGTCGCGGATGATGGTGCCGACTTCGCCGGCGAGGCGGAGGGTGACGGGTCCCGGCGGGACGGTCCGTGGACGGCAATCCGGCCGTGCCGGGTCAGAGGTGGGCCGGGAGATCGGCGACGGAGCGCATGATGACGGTCCCCATCCGGTCGGCAAGGTGGGTGATGGTCAGCGCGTGGGCCTGGGCGTTGTCTGCTCCGACGATGTCGCAGTAGGGCACCGCCACGGTGAGCGCGTCAATGTCGAACATGTCGTTGCTGGTCCAGGTCAGCGTGGTGTTGCGGTGGCGTCCGGTCTTGAGGACGGCGGCCACTTCAGCGCCTGGCATGGACCGGGTCAGCGTGCGTGCCGCTGCCGGGTCCAGTTCCGGGAGCACGTCGAACACCCGCATGCCGTAGGCACCGGCCAGTTCTTTCCAGGCGCGCACCATGTCCGGGGTGTTGAGTTCGCGCGCCAGCACCCGGTCGAGCAGGTCGGTCGGGATGGCGGCGTACGTCGGCGGGCACGATCTGGCTAAAGGCGGCCTCGTTGTCGGCGCGGTCCTGCGCGGCCTGGACGATCGCCGTCGGGTCATAACCCAGGGCCTGGAGCTTCGGCAGGTCCGCGTCGGAGGGACCGGTGAGCATCATCCGCTCGGTGAACCGGTCGAAAGCGGCCATGAGCGCGTCTGCGGTCTCGGTGCCCAGCCGCTCGCGGAGCAGACCGGTGCTGTCGCTGCCCGTCCAGCTTCACGATCCGGCCGTCGGCGCGGACGCCGTGCGCCCAGCGGAAGCCGCGGCCGAGCAGTTCTACCTCCGGCAGCGTGCTGGCGGGGATGCCGGTCAGCGTCGCGACCGCGGCGTCGAGTTCATACAGCGCGGTCAGGCGGCGCACGGGCAGCGCGGCGAAGCCCGACAGCTGCTCCATCAGCCGCGCCAGGTCGCTGCGGTGTCGGATGCTGGTCATCTTCAGCGTCTCGCTGTAGTGCGTCAGCGACAGCGGGAACACCGCGGTCCCGGCGGCGCGGGCGTCCCGGGCCGCTCGCAGCGCGGCGGCGTAGCGAGTTCCGTCGCGGTGACCGGTATCTGCCTGCGCCAGGTGGACCCAGTCCTTCTGGTCGAGATAGACCAGCTTCACGCCCGCCCGCGCGGCGCAACGCCGGCCAGGCCAGCGGCGGCGCATCACGCAGCGTGGTTGAAACCATGGCCATATTTTCCCAGTGCCTGCCCAGCGGTCAAAACGATTATCGGGTCCGCGCGGTCAGGGGACCGTCGTTGTAGGACGGCTGCGCCGGCGGTGGCTGTCGCGGTGACTGCTGTGATGGCTGACAGGAACGCGTACTGGATGAATGTCGCGAGTATCTGGTCGAGGACGCCGAGTGCCACGCCCAGGGCGAGGGCGAAGGCGCCCGATGCGGCGTTCGGTGCCCACCGGGCGGTGAGCAGTGCGCAGCACGGCCCGCAGATGAGCAGGCCGATCAGGATCAGCTGCGGTCGAGTGGCCGCGTCGCAGGCAGCGATGATCAGGCACAGGGCCAGGTTCAGCGTCCACAGGCGGCGGGCGTTCCATCCGGGCAGCAGGGATCGCCGCTGCCACCATGCGGGCCGCCCGGCCGCTGCCGGGCACCGCGCCGGTTCCGGTGGCCGGGCGACCAGTATCGTACCGGCCAGGGTGATCACGGCGGCTGGCACGGCTGCGGCTGCGGGGCTGACCCTGGGGTGGGTGATGGTGATGGCCAGCGCGCTGACGAAGGCCAGGTAGCCGGTGATGATGACCGCGCCGGGCGGGCGGCCCAGTCCCCGGCCGCGGTAGGCGAATGCAAGCGCCAGCGCGGTCAGGCCGGCGTACCAGGCGGCGACCAGGATGGCCTGCCCGGTCCGGGGGCCGAGCCCGGTCAGGCGGGCGGGGAGCTTGAGTCCGTCGTGGGATGGGGTGCCGGGTTCGGCTGTGTAGGCGGTGAGGGTGAGTCCCTCGCCCGGCGCTAGCGGAAGCCCGCGCACGGGTGACCATATTCCCACTTCCGGTTCAGGCGGGCTGTGTCGGACGGACTCTCATCTGGAGTTGTGGTGTGGGGATTTTCGCACAATGCGGGATGTGGAGATATTCTCACGTCATGCGATGTGAGGATTTCCTCACGTGAACTTGTGGGGTGGTCATGGCCCGTAGGACGATCGAGGTGCGTAAGCCGCGCGACATCGGCGACGCGATCCGCGCCGTGCGCGAGGCACGTGGCATCTCGCAGGAGGAGCTCGCGCAGGCAAACGCCTATGACCGGTTCTACCTCTACAGGCTGGAGGCCGGCCGGAGCACGGTGTATATCACTCGTCTGCTGCGCACGCTGAAATCGCTCGGCATCACTCTCAGCGTGACATTCGATGCCGGTGACCCTGCCGCCGGGGATGGCCGCTCTGATGGCTGACAGGCTGGAGGTCCGTCTGCATGGCGAGCAGATCGGCTGGATTGCCCGCGGCTCCCGGCGGGAGCGCATCGAGTTTGAGTGGGCTGACGGGTACACCCCCGGGCCTGTCACGCTGACGGAGTCGTTCGGGTCTGTCCTGCTGAAGGCGCCGCCGGGTGCGGCGAGCAGCTTCTTCGGGGGATACGCGCTCGAGGGCCGCCAGCGTGAGCGGCTCACCCAGCGGCGAGGCATCAGCAACCCGGCAGACCTGTACGCGATGCTGCGCGAGTTCGGCAGTTCGATCGCCGGCGCCGTGACGGTAACCGACCCGGACACCGCAAGCCGGACCCAGCCGACCTACGAGCCGATCAGTGACGGCGAGATCATCAGGCGCCTCCGGCGGGCCGCGAATGACGGCGACCTCGGCTCTGATGATCAGAGCCGGTCCATGCTCGCTGGCCTGCAGCCCAAGCTGCTGCTCGCCCGGTTCGGCAGTAACTGGTACCTTCCCCGCGGCCGCGCGCACTCTACCCATATCCTCAAGCCGAGGCTTCCGGGACGTCCCGACGGGCTGGCCAGGGAGCACTACGGCCATGCGCTGGCCGCCGAGCTCGGGCTCGCGCACTACGGTACGGAGCTCGTCGGCAAAGGCGCCCGCCAGTATCTGGTCATCGAGCGCTACGACCGGGCTGTCGACGGCCAGACGGTCACCTTGATCCATCAGGAGGACGCTGCTCAGGCACTGGGCCTCGACTGGGTCGATGACCATGCGAAATTCCAGGACCCTAGTGCGCCGCGTGACTCCCATCGCCCGAGCGCATACCGGATCGCCGAGCTCCTTGGCTCGCTTCAGGGGGAAGGGCGGCCAGTTGCCGACTTCCTGCGCAGGCTCACGTTCACCGTGCTCCTGGGCGACAACGACGCGCATGCGAAGAACCTGGCCATCTTGCACCTTCCCGGCCGCAGCGTGCTCTCCGACGTCTACGACGCCGTCCCGAACCTCTTCCAGGACGACCGGATCGACTACAACCTCGCGCTCGCCATCGACGGCAGCTTCGACCACCGGCGCATCAGCGCCGCGCACCTCATCCGCGAGGCCGAGCACTGGAACGCGCTCGGCACCGGCGAACCGGAGCAGATCGTCACCGCCACCCTGGCCGACTTCGCCAAGGCTCTTGACCACGTGACAGTCCCGCCGGGCGTCCCCGCAGCGACCGCGACGCAGCTCGCGTGGAACGTCGAGCGGCTGCAGGCCGGAAAAGAGATCGGCGAGCGACCGGCTGGCTACCGTCGTCGACGCAGGCTGTCATGACCACAAGTGCGCTGCAAGGATCAGCGGGACCCCGAGCTGGTGAACAACTTCCTGTCAGACTGGACGCACTGTCCCCGGAGTACCGCAACGGTTTACCGTTTACGCTTGCCAATCCGATGTCATACAGCCGAACACGGTGAACACGGCGGGCCAAGCCAACAGCGAATCGCACCGGTCCTGTCGTACTCCGGGCGCCGGAGGCAGCATAACTGCCGTGGAATCGACATGGAGCGGCCTGTGGGCGAAGGGTTCGTAAGCCGCGGAAGGGCGGAGAGGCCGCCAGTGCCAAAATCCAGGGTCCGGCATCGTGTCACTCAGTGCGAGGGGTCGGTGACATTGGGCCGCACGAGATTCCGGGCCTGTTCAAGGGCGCACTCAGCGTCAATGACGGGAATGCGCTCTTGTTCGGTGCGCAGATACTTTCCGCCGGTGAGCTGGAGAGCAGCCAGCGCGCGGGTTTCTGGCGGGGTCAGCGTCGAGTCGGGCTGGTCGTACCGGTCGAGTTTTTCCTCGACGCCCAGCGGCCGGTAGGTCTCGATGTCGCCTAGCGTCATGAGCAGTGATTCGAGCTGCGGGATCATGGTGCGGGCGCGGGAGAGGAGAGTAAAGCCGTGCCGGTCGAGGTCTCCCCAGTACCAGCAGCTGTCGGGGCAGATCCAGGGCAGGAGGCTGAGGACGTCGAGGTGGTTGCCCAGGGAGTGGATGACAACCAGCCCGGCTGTGTCGCTCCAGGTGACAGCTGGTTCCTTGTTCTCCACGATGAGGATCGTGTCGGGCTGGATCTGCAGCGCGGCGAGCTCGTTTACGGGGGCGGTGATCTGCCGCAAGCCGCCGGTGGCAGCGCGCAGGACAGGATCGGCGATGACGATGCTGATCTCGCGGGGAAGCGGTCGCAGCCCGAGCGCGTCGAGGTCGCCGGCGGGGATGTCGGCGGGGTCGGGGTCCTCGGGCGGCTCGGCGGATTCGCCGGGGTCGGTGAGGGTGCCGAGGCAGGCGATGACCATGCTGCGGTGCCGGGCTAGCCATTTGGTGTGCATGCCGGGGACGGGCACGCTTCGCACGGTCAGCCCGGAGCGCGGATTGGCCCGGAACCAGGTGGTTGCGGCGAGCAAGGTGGTGAAGTCGTAGTCGTCGAGGTCGACAATGCGGGCGAGCCAGGGCTGCACCGCCTGCCCGGGGTGATGGCGGCTCAGCTGGTCCCATCGGTCGCGGGCGCGCTGCCAGTGGGCAGCTGTGTCCGTGTTGAGGCTGGCCAGTGTAAGAGTGTCCGGGATGTCGAGGTGGGTGTAGACGGGCTGGTCACCGAACTTGGTATGGATCTTCTTCTCGCGCAGGGTAACGCCGGGGTGCTGGGCGGCCCATTGCCGCCAGCGGATCAGCCACGCGGAGACGTCGGCGGCGCGGGCAGTGATCGCGGAGGCGGATGGAGGATCGAGCGTCACGGCGTACGCGCCCGAGTCGGCGCCCAGGAGCGCATCACGCCAGATGCCGCGGTACCGGGTCTGCGCTTTCTGCAGGACGTGCTCGGGTCCGTGCATCATGCCGCGTCCTGGTCGAGCTGAAGTGCTTCCTGGATGGTCATCGAATAGATCCGCACGCCGTCGGGGTTGTCCGGGTCGGTGCTGATGTAGGCGACCAGGTCGACGAAGTCCTCGAACGCCGTGGCCTTCTCGCGGGGGGCGCCGATGATCAGCTGGAACCCCAGCTCCTGCAAAGCCCGCAGTGCGCGTCCGGTGTAGTCGCTGTCAGCTTTGACGAATCCCTCGTCCAGCACGACACAGCCGTATGTGGGTGGTGCCTGTCCGCCCTCGCCGAGGCGGTAGCGCAGCGCGGCGCCGAGGATGAACGCGATCAGCTCTTGCCCTTCCCCGCCGCTCATCCCGGACACCCCTTCATGAACAACTGGCTTGCCCGAGCTGGGTGTCTCGATGGCGCGGAACGTGACGTGCTCACGAGAGTCGAACACGCTCCGCCGCCAGGACTCTCCTGCCCGGGAGGGGTCAGTCAGCCGTTCCAGGCTCTTGCGCAGCCGCCTGAAAGAGGCCTCGACCTTGGCCTCGTCGTTGAACAGGTCCTCCCCCAGCGGGTTGTCCCGGGTAAAGGCCAGCACGACCTTCCGGAACTCCTGCAGGCTGCTGCTGGGATGGTCGACCGGCTCGATGGCCAGGTGCGAGTCGTGCCGGAACGGCACTCCGGCCAGGACGGCGTTGATCGGGTCCAGGCCGCGGGTGATCTCTCGCCGGTCGACGTCGATCTGCTGCAGCAGGGCGCGCAGGCCCTGGTTGAGGTCGGCGTCGATCTTTTCCAGCCAGTCCCCTCGGGTGCGGGGCAGGTCATCGGTGACCAGCTGCTGGTAGATCTGCTCCAGGGCCGCCAGTGATTCAATGGCCTCGTCGATCTCCCGTTGCGTGCGGTCGTTGATATTGCGGTAAGCCCGGATGGTCGCCAGCAGAGTACGCTCGTGGCTGTTGCGGGCGATGTCATCGTTCCGGATCTGGTCTTCCAGGACCCGGGCGGCGTCCAGGCAACTGGCCCGCACGGCGGCATCGGTCTTCTCGTCGACGTCACGGCCGCCAAGGTCAATCTTGTCCAGGGCAGGTGCTTTGAACGGCAGGGACGCGGCTGCTGCCAGCTCGTCCGCCGTGAGCGGCTCGTGCGCGTCGACGATGTCGTTCGCGGCATCCTGGACCCTCAGGACCGCTCCCCATAGCCGGTTGAGCCGTACGGCGTTCTGCTCGGCCTGTTCGGCCGCACTTCTTGCGTCGAAGAGTCTCTGCTGGGCGGCGTCGAAAGCGGTGCGGCGCGCCCGCTGTTCGGGAGTGTCGGCACGATCCAGCTCATCGGCCAGCGCGGCCAGGCGCCGCGTGGTCGGCTCCAGGTCAAGATCGTCCCACGACAGGTCATCCGTGAGCCGGTTCAGCTCATCGATACGGCCCTGCTGTGCCCGCAGAAGGCCGCCGGCGATCTCGACCTGCCGCGTGACATCGTCGAACTGCCGCCGCAGGCCGCCGAGTTCGTCCTCCAGCTCGGCGCGCAGGGCGCTGTTGTCGCGGCCGACCCACCGGTACCGCCGCGGGGCATCCGCCTTGATCACGCGCCTGTTCGGGGCGGTACGCATGCCGGCGCGGGTCACCCGGCCCAGCACACCACCAACGTGCGGGCCCTCAAGGTCGGTGTCCTTTTCTACGCACAGGTAGGTGAACCGCTCCAGTTCCTCGCTGAGCCACCCTTGGTAGGGTCCGGGCGTGATTTCCAGCATGGCGGCGACGGTCCCGGCCTTGTGGGCGTGCACTGGCAGGTCCGCGACTCCGGGGACCAGCGTGATGTCGCCGCCGAGGTTATGGCTGTTGACCCAGGCTCGCACTGCCGGGAAGTCCTCTGCGGTCACCAGCAGATCGCTGGCCAGGGGCCGGATGATCGTCAAGATGGCCCGCTCCCACCCGCGGTGCTCGGGCGGGATGTCCAGCAGTTCCCCGATGTAATGGAGACGCTCGACCGGGATCCTGACACCGTCGGCGATGAGCCGCCGCCGCTGGTCGGCATCGTGGGGGATGTTGCCGGCCTGCCTCGATACCCGGTCAAGTTCTGCCTTCAGCTGCGGAATGGCCGCCGCGAGACGCATCTTCTCGCCGACCTTCTTCTCGTGATCCTGGGAGAGCTGGCCGAGATCATCGGCATGTTCAGATGCTTGCTGAGCGAGGACGACCCGCAGCAGCTCCAGATCGCCACTGGAGCTGGGCAGCACCTGACCGAATGCTTTCAGCCGGGCAGTCATGGTGACGCAGCGCGCCTGGATACCGCGCTGCTTCTCCTGGGCTCGGTCGATCTGCTCACGGATCAGGCCTGTCTGGTCGTCACCGGAAGCTGTGAGCGCGTTGAGCGCGCCGCGCTCAGTGTCTTCTGCCTCGCGTGTGCGTGTCTGAGCACCCTGCAGGTCCTCTTTGGCCTGGGCTAGCTCAAGGCGCACATCCTCCTCGTAGCTGTGTGCCCAGTCCAGGGTCTTGCTCGCGTGCCACACCTGCAGCCGGGCGACACCTGAGTCCGGCGGCTGAGCCAGGGCACGCCTGCTGGAGGCGTCCCGGCCCGCTGACCGGTACTGCTCGGCCACGACCGGCAGGTCCTTCAGCGTCTCGGTCTTGGTCTTAGCCAGCTCGAACTCGTCATACAGGCGTGAGGCCTCCCGGTAATGGTCGAGTGTGACGTCCCAGCGCGCGAGGGCACGCGGCTCGGTCAGGACGAAGTCCTTGAACAAGTCGTTGATCGAGAAAATCCCCTTCGACGCCTGGGCGCGCCGCAGCAGCTGCATCGCCATGCGCTGAGACTCCTCGGTGTGCCCCATCTGCAGTGCGCGGCGCAGCGCGGCATGCATGCGGGTCTGCCGGTGATCGATAAGGTCTCCGCGGGCTGGATTGATCAGGTGGCGCATCGATGCTTCCGACAGCGGGGCCGTCCCGGATCGAGCCGGCTTCAGCCCGTCTAGACGGGTCAGGTCAAAGACGTCGTGCACGAATCCGTACACCGTGCTGTTGCCGATCGAGGCGTTGTCGGTGATATCGGTGCCCACCCAGGCCAGCCGGAAGGCGGTCACCCGCTTGCCGGCGGCGGTGGACCAGGTGATCGCTGCGCCGCTGATGAATGCCGTCCCCCCGGGCGGGCGCAAGTATGAAGGAGTCGCGGATCGGCCATTGTCGTCCTGATGGCTCACGGTCAGGCCGCGAGCGTAGGTATAGACCGTGCGCTCGCGCTTGCGGCCCTTGTCGTCGCGGGCGGCCTGGTTGAACTCCTGCGGATTCGGCATGATCACCGACGCCATCGCGTCCAGGAGGGTGGACTTGCCCCGGCCGGAAGGCCCGAGGATGGCCATACTCGTGCGCCCGGCCCGCATCACCTGCAAGTCGGCGTAGCCGCCCCAGTTGAGGATCTGGACCTGCTCGATGCGGAACTGCCCGGCCGGGACGGTGTTCGTCACAGGTCCTCCTTGCCATCGTCATCTGCGTCTGCGTCGCCGGCGAGGGAACTGCCGCTGACCATGCCGTCCGGTGATGGCGAGGACGCGGGCCCGGCGGCCTGGCGGAAGGCTGCCTCAAAGCGGCGCATCTCATCGACGCCGACGAGGGGGACGACTACCGGGGAGATGGTGAATAGGTAGTCCACGGCCGGATCAGGTTCCAGGATCTGCCAGGGCTTGATCAGGGCGTTGATCGCGGCATCGACCCGGCGCGAGAAGCGGGCGTCGTCGCTGTCTCCGTCCTCGCGGTAGGCGCGCAGGAACTCACTGATCTGGTCGCGGCTGATCACCACCGGCCCGTCGTCGGGATCAGCGAACGCGTACTCGCGCCGCAGGAAGATCAGCACGAACGAGGCGTCTCTGGTCAGGGCCTTCTCGCGGCGCAGCATGCGCGGGACGTCGTCACCGTCCTGTTGCCGCTTGAACGCGACCTCCGCCTCACGGTCGAGGATCAGGTCAAGGTACATCTCATCCAGGCGGGCACGCACGTCGCTCTCGTAGGCCACGGTCCCTTCCCACGCGGCGCGATTCCGGGTCCTGGAGATGTAGCGGTTCATCAGCAGGGACACCAAGGCCCGCCGGGCCGGCTCGGGGAGCCGGTCATCGGCCAGGTTGTCCCGATGCTCGTGCTCAACGTCGGCGTCGTCGGCGAACCCGGCCTCGTCGTCGGTGCTTGGCCGCGAACTGCTCATTACTTTACCGCCGCGCGAACCGGGACGGCCTCGTGAAAAGTCAGGTGCGGCAGCAGCACAATCAGTTCATGCTCGCGCTTCCCGCTCAGCGTCACCTGCTCGGCAACCTCAGGGTCAACCGTGCCGTACTCAACGCCCAGGTCGAGCATCATCACCAGCGACCCCAGGCGCTGGAACTCAGCCGGAGTGTGCTCAAACACCTCCGCGGCGGTGACCACTCCACGGTCGGCTACGAGCTCGTTGATGCGCCGGGCGACGGCCTTATTGCTTGTCCCTGCGGCCAGGCGCAGCGCGGCTCGCTCTGCGGCGGGCAGCTGGCTCCCGCTCGCAGCGACCGAAACCACCACGTTCTGCGGGCCGGTATCGCGCCACAACTGCAGCTGGGAAATATCCTGAACCCCGAGCGCGCCAACGCCGAGGACGTCGGCGTCAAGCTCGCGGCCGCGAGTATGCGGGTCGGCGGCCACCCAGTCTGCCGCCGCTTCGAGCGCCAGCGATGACAGGGACAGCAGCCGCGCGTGCTGCCCGTCCGCGGCCCTGGTGAGTACGCGCCGCAAGGACGCGGTCCAGCGCACGTAGGCCTCCTGCACCTCCAGCTCGGCGCTCATCAGCGTCGAGAACATAGCTTCCAGGGACTGGCGCTGAGCCGGGGTCATGTGGTCTCGCGCATACGGTGCCGCCAGGATCTGATCCAGGTCACGCTGGATCGTCGCGGACTCCTCCGAGGAGGACAGCATCCGAGCGAACCGCCGGTAGGCGACGCCCTCTGCGGTACTCGCAAGGAGGTCATTCTCGTGCAGGTACGACTCAACCATGTCGGCCTTCGGGATCTCGGCCAGAGCATCACGAGCGATCACCTTGTGCCGCTCCTCGACCATTGACCGCAGCTGCCGGAAGTCCGCCGGAAGGCTGCGTGTCATCGCGAGCACCTCACGCAGCTGCTCACCCAGTTGCGCGACCGTCGCGGTGCCGCCCCGGCCCGCGAGCACCTCCTCCTTGCGCCGCTGCAGCTCGGCGATCTCCTCGTCGATACGGTCAGCCTGCGCGAACCGGTCCGGACTGGTCATGTCCGCCAGACGTCGTACCGCGTATGCGATGCTGCCCAGCCGCGCTCCGGATACCGTGCTGTCGCCCTCCGCGATTTCCCGTACGAACCGCAGCGCCCGCAGTGGCGTCGGAAGGAGCCACCAGCGCTTCCCGAACTCGATCAAAAACGCGTCCTCGCTCATTACCTGCATCTTTCGCAGGAGACCCTCGGCTCGAACCTGAACGCTGACATGAGTCAGGGTACCTGCACGATGAAGTACAACCCGCGGGTTAACGAAGACCTCGTCGCCGACCCGCGTTTTGCGTTCCTGCATCCGTTGCAGGATTCCCAGACGTTGCAGGGCATCCTCGAGATCTACTACCGGGTCGAGCAGATCCTGAAGGAGATCTCGGGCATGGACTGCTTCACGCTCCAGCCGGGCGGCGGCGCCCACGCCGTCTTCACGGCCGCGTCGATCATCCGCGCCTATTGGCGAGACAAGGGTGAGCTCGACCACCGCAAGGAGATCATCACCACGACGTTCTCACATCCCTGCGACGCGGCCTCGCCTCATACAGCCGGCTTCGATATCGTTACGTTGCTGCCGAAGGATGACGGCTACCCGGATCTCGACGCGCTGAAGGCCGTCGTGGGCCCTCAGACGGCCGGGCTGTTCATTACCAATCCTGAGGACACTGGCATCTACAATCCCCTGATCGACCAGTTCGTCGACGTGGTCCACCAGGCCGGTGGCATCTGTTTCAACGACCAGGCGAACGCCAACGTCTTGATGGGCATCGCGCGCAGCCGGGACGCCGGCTTCGACATGTGCCACTACAACATCCACAAAACCTTTGCGACTCCGCACGGGGGGCTCGGTCCAGGCACCGGTGCACTGGGGTGCCGGGAGGAGTTCGCGAAGTACCTTCCCTACCCCACAATCGAACGGGACGTTGAGGCAGACCGCTACGTTCTGGACTACGAGCGCCCCGACTCGATCGGCAAGATTCGTGGCTTCATCGGCACTGCTGGCGTGGTCCTGCGAGCCTACGCATGGTGCATGATGATGGGGCCGGACGGCCTGCGGGAGACCGCCGAGATTTCGGCGCTGAACAACAACTATCTGATGGCGCTCGCTGAGGACATCCCGGGAATCTCGCACCCGTACGCAGAGGGTCATCGCCGCTTCGAGGAGTGCCGCTGGTCGTGGGAGGGCCTTGCGGAGAAGACGGGAGTCGGCACCGAAGACTTGCTGCGGCGAATCGCCGACTTCGGGCTGCAGCACTATATGACGAGTCACCATCCCTGGCTTGTGAAGGAGCCGATGACGCTGGAGCCGTGCGAGACCTACTCCAAGGCTGAGATTGAGGAGTACGTGGCCGTCCTGGAGCAGATCTCAGAAGAGGCATTCAGCGACCCGGAGCTCGTCAAGAGCTCGCCGCACAAATGCGCTGCCCACAAGCGCGCACGCGACTCCGAACTCGACGACCCCGACAAATGGGCGACGACGTGGCGTGCGTACGTGCGCAAGCACCACATCGTCACCTCCGCGGCTGATCACGCGTGAGAAGGTCGCAGGAGGCATCGGCACACCCGAGCCATCGAAAGGGCGTGGCAAGGAAGCTATGAAGCGGCTTGGCCTGATCGTCAACCCAATTGCCGGCATGGGGGGGCGCTGCGGGCTCAAAGGCACGGACGGCGCCGACATCCTTGCTCGGGCGCGTGCCCTCGGCGCAGTTGCTGAGTCGCCTGATCGGGCGATGTTGGCTCTCCGCCAGCTCATCGGTGTGACAGACCTTCGAGTGTTCACTGCCGCCGACGACATGGGCGAGCGCGAAGTCAAGGGCGTGGGCTTGGAACCGGCAGTCGTCTACGATCCCGGGCGGTGTTCGACGAGCGGAGAGGATACACGGCGAGCTGCCCGCGCGTTGGTTGCCGCGGGGGTGGATCTGATCCTCTTTGGTGGTGGTGACGGGACGGCTCGCGACGTGTGCGAGGCCGTCGGTCCCCACGCCGTTTGCCTGGGCGTGCCTACCGGTTGCAAGATTCACTCGGGCGTCTTTGCTGTGAGCCCACGCGCCGCTGGCGAGTTGGCGGCCCTCTACCTTGCGGGCGAGATCAGGGGCGTACGGACGGCCGAGGTCATGGACATCGATGAGGCGGCGTTTCGCGAAGGTCGCGTCACGGCCGGATTGTTCGGCTACCTTAGCGTACCGTGCGATGAGAAGCGCACGCAGGCGGTGAAGGCCGGACGAAGCCAGTCGGAGCAGGCGGCGGTCGGCGAGCTTGCCGATTATCTGCTCCATAGCTTCGGCGATGCCGAGCTGCTCATCGTTGGTCCAGGCTCGACGACTCTCGAGTTCAAGAAACGCCTCGGTCTGACAGGTACGCTGCTCGGCGTCGACGTCGTCAAGCGTGGGCGTTTGGCAGCCGCCGACGTAACCGAGGCGGAGCTCTTGGAGCTGTTGGACGACCGCAATCATCAGGTTGCGACAATCGTCGTCACGGTCATCGGCGGGCAGGGCTACGTCTTCGGCAGGGGGAACCAGCAGTTAGGTCCGCGGGTCCTCGAGCGCGTCGGCCTTCACAACATCGTCGTGGTCGCCACCAAGGGCAAGATTGCCGGTCTGGGTGGGCGGCCACTGCTCGTCGATACTGGTGACGAGAGGGTGAACGCCATGCTGTCCGGCTACATACGCGTCGTCGCCGGCTACGGGGAGCAGGTGGTCGTCGGCGTCGCTGGGTGAGCGGCGCGAAAGAGGTGCTCGAATCGCGCCCGGGGGGCGCTGCCGGGGCTTGGGCTGTGCAGACCGGCGTCGTCTTGACGGCGCATGGATTTAGCTCACAGGCGAATCCGACATGGTGACCTACGACTATTCTGTCGGTGGCGACGAGTGACCGTGTCGCCGGCCCGTGCATCTGGACACGCCCCCGACGTCCAGAGGGTCGGCGTCGGGGTGGGGGAAGAAGCGGCGCGCCGCGCGATGCGCGACGGCAAGACCGGCTACTGCCCGAACTGTGGGATCGATGTCGCTGCGCGAGGCGGCCGCCGAGGAGATCTCGGCGACGAACGGCACGTCTTACAGCGCCGAAACGCTGTCCAGCCCGACGGCAACCCGTCAGCGAGAAGATCCTCCTGGGCCTGGTGGACTGCTCTACACCAACCCCGAGAGACAGCAGCTCGGGCCGCTCGATGGGCCTGAGACCGCTCCTGCAGCCAGGAGCCAGATGGCTGACTGCAGACCGTTGCCACGTTCCTTCATGACGACGCTCCTGACGGTGTGGGCACCTGCAGGTCGTCGCACGATGTCTGCCCCTAGCAAGACATTCAGACCTAGACGAAGATGTCGATGTAGCGGACGACGTCGCTGACCGGAATCGCCCGATGGGGGCTGGCGGCGTTGAAGTACAGTGAACTGCCGGCCCCCAAGCGGTACTCTGCATCGTCCACCTGAAGCTTCATCTCGCCTTCCACTACGTAGATGAACTCCTCGCCCTCATGTGCGAGGCGACGCAGCTTGAGTTCGCCCTTTCGGACCATGAGGAAGCACGGCTGGATCTTCTTGCTGCGACGCTCGGTGGCGAACGGGTAAATCCACTCGCCGTGGCCGGTCAGTGCGATGTTCTTCTCGACCTCATCACGCGACGTGAACACGCAGTCGACGTCACTGTTGCTCTCAATCAGCACCGAGACTTGGACACCGAGCGCGGCGGCTATCTTCACTAGGGTCGCTACGGGTGGAACCACTTTGTTGTTCTCGATCTTCGACAGGAGGCTCTTGGTAAAGCCGCAAACGCCGGCAATCTCCTGTTGCGTTCGGTGCTGGTCGCGGCGGAGCCTTCGGACGGTGCCCCCGATGTTGAGCTGTTTGGTCACCGGATTGTTCATTGTGCTAGGTAGCCTCAAGTCTTCACCAGCAATGCCTGTATTCAACATGGTTGAAGTCTCTCACTTTGACACGGTATCGTCAACAGCTCGCAAGCTCGGGTGACTGGGGGGAGCGGCGACCAACGGGCCGCAACACCTCAGGCCGAAAGCATCGGCGTCGGCACCTTCGACTACGCTCATGAAGGGGACCGGCGGCGCGATCCGCGGCACCACCGCACCTCGACGCCTTCGGGGCCGCCATCGACCTGCCGGTGGACCTTGCCGACGCTCGTGAAGAACAGCAGGAAATGGTAGCCCTCCTTCGACAACTCCGCCATGGACGGCTTCGCCCTGCAGGTCGTCGCGGTGGCCCAGACGCCTAGAAGAGTCGTGCCGGGGAGAGCAAACTAGGCAGCAGCGAAAACCCCCTGTTGACAACGCCCGACGAAGGTGTAGATTTCAACAAGGTTGAACAGAACGCTATCTGATTGACTAGATTAGAAACCTAGTTGAATCGACCGCTCTGAGTAGCACCCTGGGGGGGGGCACCGCATGGAACTCGAGGGTATTGCCCTCCGTATCCGCCTCGATGTTGTGGAAATGGTCGGTGTCGGCCAGGGAGCTCATCTCGGCGGCTCTCGTTCAACCGCCGAGGTCCTGATCGAGAGGCGCCTCCCGGCCCAGAGGGTGTTCCGGTGTCCGGTGCAAGGCAACCGGGACCGCGCTCGCAAGGGCGAATGCCGTGTCGTCAGTGCACTCGCTTCCGAGGGTGGCATCGCGGGCGCGAGGAAAAGAACTCATGTTGAATCTCATGTTGAATCGTTGGTCTCGACCGAAGGGGGTGCTGAGTCCGACTGCGGTCGACTGCTTCAATCATACAACATAAGCAGGGCTTGGTGAGACGACGGGAGGCTTGATTCATGGGAGTAGACACAGAAAGTAGAGTGACGTCAGTGCCGGCGCCGACAGATTCTACTCAATCTCTGTTCGTCCGGAACGCCACGGGCTTGGTACGGGAGCTCAGCGCTTTTGATTCATTCAACATAAGCATTTCCGCTGTAATCGCGCCAATTGGTTTCATCTTCTTTATCGCCTTGTGCCCCTATTTCTGGCCGAACGCGAATCTATTGGTGTCGTGTGCTATCGGCATTCCCGGATCCATTTGCTTCGCGCTCGTCTACACATACTTCACCGTCATCATGCCTCGATCTGGCGGTGACTACGTATGGCTGTCACGGACGCTTAGCCCGTTCTTTGGATTCGTCGTGAACGCGTCTCTCACCTATGTATACCTTACGTGGTGGGCCATGAATTTCACTGTGTTCGTGACGGTATGTATGCCGGCCTTGGCCTACGTGTTGGGTATCAAGTCACATTGGATGACGAACCCGAGCCACCTTGAGACTGGAGCTATTCTCACCTTGGCGGTCGTCCTTTACACCCTACTAATGGTCAGAAGTGCTCACGCAGCGGCTCGTTTCATGTTCGTGCTCTTCTTCCTCGTCTGGGCAGGAATGCTCCTATTCGTCGCCGTATTGGCCTTTACAAGCCACCAATCGTTCATCCACAGCTGGAACGCGCACGCGGGGACGTACAGCTACAACGCGATCATAGCCAGGGCGAAAAGTCTCGGCTTTGGCTACGGTGGGTCCAAGGTGGGCCCAACATTCCTGGCCGTGTCGGAGGTCCTGCTGGTCTACTGCGGCTTCCAATGGACAGGGTATTGGGCTGGCGAAATCAAGGACGTGAAGAAGTCGGCGTTCAGAGCAATCATGGGCGGGATGATCTTCGTGATTGCCAGCTACACGATCTTCACAGCGGTCGTGTACAAAGTCTACGGAGTCAAGTTCATCGGGTCACTTATGTTCTTAGGGTTTGGAGGCGGTGCCGCCCATACCAGTCTGCCATTCGCGCCCTACGTCACTCAGCTGTTTAGGTTCACGCCGGTTGGCGTTGCACTTCAAGTAATCGTTATCGCCGGCTTCGCACTGTCTGTTATTTGGGGAGCGCCGGCCGGTTTCGTGATGGCGACTCGCAATGTCTTTGCGTGGTCTTTTGACCGTTTGGCTCCCGAGAAGCTGACAGAAGTTTCGGATCGTTACCACTCGCCAGTCGCTGCCACGTTGTTAGTCGCGGTGTTCATCGAGATTCTTTGCCTGTTGAACGTCTTCTCGAATCTTGGCGCTTGGGAGCTGAGCATCATCTGGATCTTGGGAGGCGGCTTCATCGTCGTCTCGTTTGCGGCCGCATGGCTGCCTTGGCACAAGCCAGAACTCCATGCCAAGGCTCCTGATTGGGCGCGCCGACGCTTCATCGGTGTACCGGTCATAACCTGGGTCGCTATCGTCAACATCATCTTCTGGGGCTACGCTTCGTATGCGTCATTCGCGACGGGCCTCGCTGGTCTACAGTTGCGCCCCATAATTGATTCCGCGGTTGTGCCGTTGTTCGCTTGCGCTTACTACTTCGGCATGCGACTCTATAGACGCTCTCAACGCGTGAATATGTCGCTGATGTTCCAAGAGGTTCCGCCCGAATGACGGAAAATGGACCGGAGACTGGATCCCTCCCCGAAGTCGGCCGCCGCCTGATGGAGGCGGCGGCCGACGAGGGCATACCCCTTCGCCTTCTGGGAGGCGTCGCAGTCTGGCTACGAGCCACCGACGAGGCAAGGCAAGCGCTCGGTCGCCGCTACCCCGACATTGATCTAGTTGCCCACGAGCGGCAGTCACGGGAGGTTCGGCGATTCCTTGAAGAACAGGGGTACGTAGGCGAGAAACACTTCAACGCGGCGCACGGTCGCCTACGGCTGCTGTACCGCCAGCCCGACGACGGATATCAAATAGACATCTTTCTCGATGTCTTCAACATGTGTCACAAGCTCGACCTAGGGACGCGTCTGACCACAGAGGAGACAACTCTTCCAGCCGCCGAGCTTCTTCTCACGAAGCTTCAGATCGTGGAGCTTAACCGCAAAGACGTCGGCGATGTAGCCATGCTTCTCTGGAGCCACACGCTTGACGACAAGGACGGCCCGGGTCACTTGAATGTCGGGCGTGTGGCCAAGCTGTGCGCAGCAGATTGGGGGCTGTTTACGACTGTCGGCGACAATCTCCTGAAAGCTCCAGAGCTTGCCCGTGAGCTGCTCGGGGAAAGGATTTCGATTAGCGAGGTCGAGCCGAAAATGGAATTCATTCTTCATCGCTTGGATGAACATCCAAAGACGCTTGCATGGAAGACTCGAGCTGCGCTTGGTCGACGGAAGCGCTGGTACGAGCTCCCCGAGGAGGTCAACCGATGAGTACCTTGGTGTACTACGCGTCCGACATCCACGGTTCGGAGGTGGTCTGGCGCAAGTTCATTAACGCAGGGAAATTCTATCAGGCCGACGTTCTCATAATGGGCGGCGACATAACTGGCAAAGCGATTGTTCCGGTTGTGGATGTAGGCAACGGCTTTGTTGTCGAAGAGCTTACGGGCAATCGTGTTTTGGACGAAGCTGAAGTGAAGAGCGTAGAAGCCGCCGCAAGAGACAAAGGTTTCTATCCCTATCGTCTCACTCGGGATGAACTGGGTGAAATATACGCAGACCCGACAAAGGTCGACGACCTCTTTCATAAAGTCATGAGGGAAAGTCTTGAGAGATGGATTGAGTTGGCGGAAGACAGGCTGGCCAATACCGGAATCAAGCTGTTCGTTATGATTGGTAATGACGATGAAGAGGCACTCCGTGATGTCATTTCGCAGTCGACGACCGCGGAAGATCCCGAGGGCAGAGTCGTCGAAATCGGCGAGGGTTTCGAGATGTACTCCTGCGGCTGGACGAACCCCTCTCCGTGGAACACGCCTCGTGAAATGCCTGACGACCAGTTTGAGAGATACTTGGAGGAGCAGATCGCTGGCCTTGAAGAGCCAGAAACTGCGATTTTCAATTTCCATGCCCCGCCGTACGGAACCTGTCTTGACCGAGCCCCATTAATAGATGAGAATCTCACGCCGATTGTCAGTGGGGGCCAGATTCAGATTGATTCAGTCGGGTCGCGAGCGGTTCGCTCAATGATTGACAGATTCCAGCCAGCGCTGGGACTGCACGGTCATATACACGAGTCACGGGGAATGGCGCGCTTAGGAAAGACGTTGTGCATCAACAGTGGGAGTGAGTATACAGCAGGTGTCTTGCACGGTACGCTCGTGACAATCGATAGGAAGAAACGAGGCAGGGGCGTTCTGCAATACATTTTTACGGCTGGATAAGGCGTAAATTGCGGTGCAAGTGATGTGACGTAGGCGTCAAGGGATTCGACGCCTACGTCTAGACGCCGCACTGAACATGTCGATTTCATGCAGACGGTCGACGGGGCTGGATTCGTGCGGGGAATGTTCCCTTATGTCCTCGCCGAGCCACTCACATACTGTGTGGCTTCCGGGTCAACCGCAGCCGATCTTAAGGATCCCGGGATACCCACGTACCGTGCGGTCTGGCGGCGCCCTTGTCGCTCTCCGAGAAGCGGTCTGAGCCTCCACGTGATTGTAAGCAGACAGACCAGCGGCGAGCCCCATTGGCAAAGCGGCGGGGCGACCAGAAGGGCGCTGCGAAGGCTCGTTGCGGTCGCCGTTCTGCGCCGGGTGGTTGGCGAGGGCGTCAGACCAGGCGCCAGCGGTGAGAGCCTACCATTCCGGCGCCACGTGGATAGTGCTTGCCGCAAAGAAGCGCCAGGGGCCCGCCACAGCGCCTCGCCGGGGCAAGCCCTGCTCCGTCTTGGCCTGGGTCCCGGGCCACCGCCCCGTCGCTCACACGGGAGCTGACTCTGGCACTAACATGGGAAGTGGACCGACGGGTCCCGCCACCCGGAGCTGATATTGCCGTCGTCAAGCCCGGTCAGACTCGACGAACTCCTTGTAGCGAGCGAGCGTTCCACTCAAGTGCTGTTGCACCTGCGCAACCTCTTGACGATCGGTAAGCCCCTCGTAGTGGGGGCAGTAGTTGAGGTCGACCGTCAAGCGCGTCGTATGGTCGTCGATGGCATCCAAGACTACGAACCCGGAGCCCCTTTCTGCGTCGCCCTCGTCTGGGCGCTCCGAACTATGGTGGTAGATATTCCATATGGCAAAGCGTGTCCACTCTAAGTTCGCTTCAGTGGTCGTTGCGTTGACCACTATCGACTGGCGGATTTCTTCACAGACTGACACTTGGCTCGCCTCACTCTCTTCGTCGAGTCATCGCTGTACAACCCCTACGCTTTGGTCCCATAGCGCCGGGCTGACCACTTGTCCCCTGTCGCTAGCGTCTAATCGTATGTGCTCGGTAGCGGGCCCTTTAAAGCCGTTCACAGCCACGACCAAGGTTCAGTTTTGGCCGCGCGATGTGGAGTGACCCGCATCGCAGCTGGCGGTGTGCGACTGACGACCCGGCGGCCAAGCGTTTGGCCTTGGGCACGCAGGGCCTGGCAGCCGCTCACGGGTGAGCTTTGCCTCAAGGGGCGGTCGCGGCGATAGTCTCACGGTCCGACTTGCTGACGGGTGCGCCAGCACGGGCGAAACGTGCTGGCTTTTGGCGCGCCCACGCCAGAGGTCTTTGCGGACGGACCTGCCGGCCCACCACCGTGAGGCGGGCCGGTCTCATTTCGGGCATCAAAAAGGTGGAGCATGGTTCACCCAGTCTCAAGGCGACCGCTCTCGAAGTCTTCGCACACCGCGTCCTGGGACGCTAACCCATCCAGTATCGCCATGATGCTTCTTCGAAGGCCAGCTAAGGTCACCACTCATGGATCTCAAGTTCGTCGGTCAGCTTGGGCAAAAGCGGCGAAGACCCTGTTGACAACATCAGACAGAGGTGTAAAGTTCAACAAGGTTGAACGATACGCTATCTAATTGACTAGCCAGTAACATCGTTGAATCGACCGCTTTGAGTAGCGAAGGGGGGGTCACCGCGTGGATGACGAGATCGAACGACTTGAGGGGATTGCCCGCCGTATCCGCCTTGACATCGTTGAGATGGTCGGATTCGGCCAGAAAGGTCATCTCGGTGGCTCTTGTTCGATTGCCGACGTCGTGACTGCCCTGTACTTCTCGAAGATGCGTCACGACCCCTTGAACCCAGGGTGGGCGGATCGCGACCGTTTCCTGCTGAGCAAGGGCCATGCTGCGCTCGTCCAGTACGCAGCGCTTGCTGAGTCGGGCTATTTCCCCCGGCAGGAGCTCCGCAAAGCAAAACAGCTGGGGGCGATTCTGCAGGGGCATCCGGACATGAAGTCGACGCCCGGCCTCGAAGCCAACACAGGCTCGCTCGGACAAGGATTGTCCATCGCCGCTGGCATGGCGGCGGGCTTGCGTCTGGACGGCTGTAGTAGTCGCGTGTACTGCGTCTTGGGCGACGGCGAGGTGGCCGAGGGTCAGATCTGGGAAGCGGCTCTCGCTGCTGCGCACTACAGGTTAGACAAACTGGTGGCAATCATCGACAAGAACGGCCTCCAGTCGACCGGTGCCACAGCACTACGGTTCAACACTGACCCTCTCTCAGAGAAGTGGCGAGCGTTCGGATGGTACGTAACCGAGATTGATGGCCATGACATGCGCTCGATTCTCCGTGCCCTTGACGAAGTGGACGGCATCGCGGGCCAACCCAAGATGATTATTGCCCACACGATCAAGGGTCGCGGCATCTCGTTTGCCGAGGGCAAGGCGGAATACCACAACTCGGCACTCGATCCTGCTTCTTTCGAACGAGCACGACGCGAGCTGGAGGCGATCTCATGACCGTACAGAATCAGCGCGTGGTGTACGGCGAAACGCTCGTTGAACTCGGGCAGCAAGACTCGAACGTCGTCGTGCTCGAGGCCGACCTCAGCAAGTCAACGATGACCTGCTTCTTCGAAGAGGCCTTCCCCGAGAGGTTCTTCGAGATGGGCATCGCCGAAGCCAACATGACTTCCTTCGCGGCAGGCCTTTCCTTGGTCGGCAAGATTCCCTTCACGAACTCATTTGCGGTGTTTGCTGCCGGTCGCGCCTTCGACCAGATACGGCAGGGCATCTGCATTCCCAAGCTCAATGTCAAAATCGTCGGTTCTGGCGCCGGCCTTTCGGACTTCGGGGACGGTTCGACCCACCAGGCGATCGAGGACATGGCGATCATGCGGGCCATCCCCAACATGACCGTTCTTGTACCTGCGGATGGTACGGAGACACGCATGATGACGCGCGAAATGGCGAGGCGTCAGGGCCCGGTCTACATGCGGCTAACTCGAGAGGACCTGCCTGATGTGCTGCCTAAAGGCCAGGAGTTGAGGATCGGCACACCGAGTCTGGTATGCGACGGCGAGGATGCGGTCGTCTTTGCCTGCGGCGTCATGGTCTCGCGCGCGCTGGACGCCGTCGAGTTGCTGGAAGGGCAGGGCGTATCCCTGCGGGTCGTGAACGTCAGCACATTGAAGCCAGTCGATGAAACTGCAATCAAAGCCTACTCGCTTGGCATGCGGGCGATCGTTACGGCGGAGGAGCACTCCACGGTCGGTGGCCTCGGCAGTGTGGTTGCGGAGACCATGCGCGGGTCAGGTGTGCCTCTCGAATTCATCGGCATCCGCGATCGTTTTGGGCAATCCGCCCACGGCTACGACGAATTGCTCGACGCTTACGGCCTAAATTCCCGGGACATCGTCGGGGCGGTGCTGAACGCGCTGCCTGTCGCGTCGAGACCGAGCGCGATGGGGCTTGACAACTGAAGGCGGAGGGTTTGACGGTTAGAGAGGTGGTCGCCATGGAAGTGCGCGGGGCAGTCCTCGTGACCGGGGGCGCATCGGGCATCGGAGCTGGAATGATCGACGCGCTGATCGAGGCGAACCTCGCGGTCGGAGTCGCCGACAAGAATTTCGAAGGTGCGCTCGCCGAAGCTGAACGCCATCAAAAACTGGGCCGACCGGTCGAGGCGATCGAACTAGACGTAACATCGCCCGAGTCATGCGAGCGAGCCCTGCTCGATATGGAGTCGCGGGGCTACTTCGTCCAGGGGCTCGTCAATTGCGCGGGAATGAATCGTCGCAGTCCCGCTCTCGGCGTGTCGCCGGGTGACTGGGACGCCATTCTCGATGTGAATCTGAAAGGTACCTTCTTCATGTGTCAGGCATTTGCCGCTCGCCTCATCGCAGCAGATAGGCCTGGCGCCATCGTCAACATTACTTCCATGCTCGCACACTACGGGGCCCGAAACCTGGTGGCGTACGCGAGCTCGAAGGGTGGCGTGGCGATGCTGACGCGATGCTTGGCTGTCGAATGGGCTCCTCACAACATTCGCGTCAACGCCGTGAGCCCCGGCTACCTTGAGACAGCCCAGACGGCGCGTATGCTCGCTCTGCCTCGCTACAAAGAGACTCTGCTGCAGAGAACGCCTCTGGGACGATTGGGGACGGTAGGCGATGTCGCAAACGTCGTCGTCTTTCTCCTCTCCGATGCGGCAGGGTTCGTCACGGGCCACATGATTCCGGTCGATGGTGGCATCGTCGCGGGCGAACCGGCGATGTCTCCGCCGGCCGACGCGATACGTCCGTCGGTAGAGGCGGCACCGCAGGGCGCGCGTGGAGTGGACTGACGCCCTACTCGGCACGATCACCACGGTGAACCCGGATACGAGAGGAATGAAATGGCACAGGTCGTAAACGACGTGAAGACGCTCAAGATCTGCATCGACAACGAGTGGCGCGAGTCTGCCGCCGAGAAGTACATGGAGGTCACCGACTCGAGCACGGGTCTCGTGATCGCCCAGGCGCCGCAGGCGACCGCCGCCGAGGTCGAAGAGGCCATCCAGTCGGCCCACAAGGCATTCCTCACGTGGTCCGAGTTCACCATCGCCAAGCGCTGCCAGGTCATCTACAAGTGGAAGGGCCTCCTCGAAGACCACATGGAGGAGATCGCCCTGCTCACCGCCACCGAGCTCGGCAAGAACATGGACGAGTCACGCGGCGAGGTCGTCAAGGTCCTCGAGGCCTGCGAGACCGCCGTGGCCGCCCCCATGCTCATGAAGGGCGAGTCGCTCATGAACGTGGCCACCGGCCACGACACGGTGACCTACCGCGAGCCGCTCGGCGTCTTTGCCGGCATCGCGCCCTTCAACTTCCCGGCCATGATCCCCTTCGGCTGGATGGTGCCGCTGTGCATCGTCACCGGTAACACGATGGTGCTCAAGGCCGCCAGCATGGTGCCGACCACGGCCATCCGGCTGGTCGAGCTGCTCCAGGAAGCCGGCATGCCTAAGGGCGTCGTCAACCTGCTCACCTGCGGCCGCAACGAGGCCGAGATCCTGCTCACGCACCCGCTCGTGCGCGGCGTGTCGTTCGTGGAATCCACCTCGGTAGGCCTGCACGTCTACGAGATCGCCGCCGCCCACGGCAAGCGTGTCCAGGCGCAGACCGAGGCCAAGAACCACGCCGTCATCCTCGAAGACGCGGCCCTCGAGCGCTCGGCCGCCGGCATCATCAACTCCACGTTCGGCTGCGCCGGCATGCGCTGCATGGCCCTGCCGTCGCTGTGCGTGCAGGAGTCGGTCGCCGACGAGTTCGTCGGCTACCTCGTGAAGTTCGCCAAGGAGCGCATCATCGGCGCCGCCTACGACCCCAAGACGGAGCTCGGGCCGGTCGTCAGCGCCGGTCACCGCGACTTCGTGCTGGACTGGATCGAGAAGTCGATCGCCGAAGGCGCCGAGCTGCTCGTCGACGGCCGCGACCCCGTGCTGCCCGACGAGTACAAGAACGGCTTCTTCGTGGGCCCGACGATCTTCGATCACGTCACCCCCGACATGAGCTGCGGCTGGGAAGAGGTCTTCGGCCCGGTCACGTTCATCAAGCGCATCAAGGACTTCGAAGAGGGCCTGCAGATCGCCAACCAGAGCCGCTTCGCCAACGGCTCGTGCATCTACACCGAGAGCGGCTACTACGCCCGTGAGTTCGCCAAGCGCAGCCACGGCGGCATGGTCGGCATCAACGTCGGCATCCCCGTGCCTGTCGCCTTCTTCCCGTTCTCGGGCCACAAGGACTCGTTCTTCGGCGAGTCGCACTGCCTGGGCGCCGACGGCGTCAGGTTCTTCACCGAGACCAAGGCCGTCACGAGCCACTGGTTCTCAAACGCCGACAAGGCCCAGAAGAAGGTCAGCACCTGGGACGGCACCGTCGAGCGCACCTGATCGGGCGCAACACAGTTCTCTGAAGGTTCTCCAGTGGGTCCCGGCTGCGCAGCCCCCTGCAGCCGGGACCTGATCTTTCGGAGGCCCATGCCGCCCGCCAACCATTTCGGTCTCGTTGGTTCCATGTGCCCGGCATCTTTTGTGATGATTCTCGCCTGAAAGGCTGCGGTCCAGTGGTCGAACTGGCTCACCGTGAGGTAATGGGTCATTGCCGACGCGATGCCGACAAGACTCTGGCTGACGGTCCAATACGGCTGAATACGCTTGAATCTCGCGGCTCGTCAAGAAACGCGGACAGTGCAGCACAATCGCGTCTGGCTGACGACCACCGAGCACCGCCACCTCACGTCTGCAAAACCTTAATCGCCGGTTCGACTCCGGCCGCCGCCTCCAAGAAAACCCCTGCTCAGGGCGTTTTCGTTTCTTCCTGAATCCCCTCGTTGAGCCCGACTGCCGACATTTTGCCGACGCGACCCGTCGTTACCTGTCGGCGCGGCAGACCACAGCTCGGCACCGAGGAGCACTTTGCACTGGCGGCGATGGCGTCCGGCTCGCTCAGCGCGGCGTCATGTAGTCACGGCTACAACGCCATGCCGGCGCTTGCCCTAGGCTGTCTGTGTCATCGTGATGTGGACGTGCGTGCTCGTGCCGAGTTCGGACATGACGTGGAGGGTGAGATGGCTGAGGGCGAGCGAGGCAGCGCCAGGAGGAGCCCTGATGCCCTGTCCCTGCGATCGTCTTGTCACCTCTGGTCTGACTTCGGCCGACGTCTGTCTCGGGCAGCTGTGGCTCTTCTCCTCGCTCGACTCTGCCGAGATGCAGGCGCTCATCACCGCCGCGCAGCGCCGCTCACTGGCGGCCGGCAGCTATGTCTTCCTGCAAGGCGAGCCGGCGCGCATTCTGTTCGTCATCAAGGCCGGTCGCATCAAACTCACTAAGACCGACGAACAGGGCAACGAGATCCTGGTCGACATCCGCAAGGCCGGTGACTTTCTCGGCGAGACCTTCCTCGGCGAGGATGCCGACTACCCGCTCACCGCCGAGTGCGTCGAGGACAGCCTGCTGTGCGGGATCGGCAGGGAGCAGTTCGAACGCCTGGTGACGGAGAACCCCGCCATCGGCCTGCAGGTGATGCGCGCCATGAGTGAGCGCATCGCCTATCTGACGAGCCGCGTCGGCGACCTCGCCTCAACGCATCTCGAGGAGCGCCTCTACGCCGTGCTGACGACGGTGGCACGCGAGCACGGCAGGCGCACCGAGGCCGGACTCGTGATCGAGTTCCCGCTCACCCACGAAGAGCTCAGCTTTCTCGTCGGCGCCCACCGCGTCAGCGTCACCAAGGCGCTCAAGTCCCTGGGCGAGGCCGGCAAGGTCATCCGCGAGGGCGGGCGCCTCATCCTGCCTGTCCCCTGAGAGCCCGCACCTCCCGAAGAGAAGGAGCATCCATGTCATCTGTCCTGATCGCCTACCACTCGTTCACCGGCAAGACGCAGAGCCTCGCCGAGGCCGCCGCCGAGGGCGCCCGGAGCGCCGGGGCCGAGGTGCAGCTCAGCCCGGTGCACGACGTCTCCGTCGCCGCCGTCGCCGCGGCCGACGTGTTGCTCATCGCCACGCCCCAGACCTTCGGCACTCCGGCCGCCGCGACCAAGGATCTGCTCGAACGACTCTGGATGGGCAAGGACCAGCTGCCCCAGGGTAAGGGCTTTGCGAGCATCGTCTGCCACGCCAGCGAACCCGCCGGCACCAGCGGCCTGTTCGGCCAGCTGCCCGGGTACTTCGGCTTCAGCACCGTGCGCGAGCCGCTTGTTGTCGCCGTCGAGCACGTCGAGGAGGGCCGCGATGGGGCGCGTGAGCTGGGGGCCGCCGTGGCCACCTGGCGCTGATCCGCGCAGTGCGCGTATCCAAGGTCGTCGCCTGCGACATCTTCCGGGCTGAGCTCGAGCACATCCTGGGTGCCGATCTCGAGGCTGCGTGGCTGCCCGCCGGTTTGCACGTGAACGAAGAGCGTCTCGGCCGGGCCCTCGACGAGGCGCTCGGGGCCGGCGAAGGCGTGGCCTGCTTCTACGGCGCCTGCCACCCCGATATCGACGCAAAGCTCGCCGCGGTCGGCGGCAGACGACTGAGCGCCAAGAACTGCATCGAGGCGTTCCTCTCACCCACGGAGCGGGCCGAGCTGGGCGAGCGTGTCTTCATCATGTCGCCGGGCTGGCTGAAGGCCTGGCGCGCCATCTTCGCCGAGGGCGTGGGCTGGGACGAGATCGACGCGCGCATCAACTTTGGCGCCTACGACCGGGTAGTGGTGCTCGACTTCGGTCTCGAGCCCATTGACGACCTCGACGTGCTCGAGTTCTTCGACTACACGCAGACCGAGGTCGAGATCCGGCCCGCCACGCTCGACTACTTCCGGGCGCGCGTCGCCGAGACCCTCGGAGGCTAAATGCGCCGCGCTTGCGATGAGCACGTGGGCGGGCAGCTCGGCGCCGCGCCTGCAGGCGTGCTCGCGGGAGGTAGGTGTCGAGCGTGACCGAGACGGTGGCGTGGCCGAGGCGCCCCGAGATCAACAATGCCCCGTAGTCCTCAGGCGGGCGAAAGGACAGTGTAGTCTGTCGCTTATGCGGCGCCTGCTCGTCCATGGGGCGGACCTTAGGGAGGGTGGTTGATCACAGACACGACGCGCACCATCGTGGTCACCGGTGACGTTTCCATCGACTGGCTCCTGCTATCGGCGCCCGGTGGCGGGCGCGGCGCAGTCGACTTCATCTGGATGTGGGGCGGCGCTTACCCGTGTCGAGCCCTTATGAGCAACGGTGGCGCGGCTTCCCACGCTGACATCCTGCGCAGCGCTGTGTTGGTGGCCGGTCGAGAAGATGTGGCGATCGTCGGCCCTGAGGTGCCCCCCGAAGCCCTCTGCTCGCCCCTGCATCCGGCCTACACCCACACCTTCGCCCGTCTCGAGCCGTTTCCCCGCCAGGCTGGCGTGGGCGGCGCCACGGCTTGGCGGATCGCCGAGTTTCTGGGCTCAGATCCCGCTCGCCAGGCATCGGCTGTCGCGGCCGAGACGACTCCGGGCACCATAGACACCCTGATGATCGTCGACCACGCCATGGGCTACCGCGACCGTCTCCCGGGGCTTGTCGACCTGCTCGCCGCCGATCCGCGCACGATCGTCTGGCAAACCGGTGCGCCGCTGAAAGACTCAGCGCTTGCCGATGCCTTGCTCGACGAGCGTGCCGGCAAGCTCACCGTCATCACCTCCTGCGACGACCTGCGCAAGGCCGGCGCTCAGGTCGGCTACGCGCTCTCTTGGGAGCAACTCACCGAAGAGATCCTCACTGCGGTCAAGGACCACCCGATGAGCCAGGCCAGACGTGTGATCGTCATCGTGGGTGCCGTCGGGGCCGTCATAGTCGAGCGTGACGCGCCCGACGTCCTGGTCTTTGATCCGCGCTCCCAGGAGAGCGACTGGGGCAAGCGCTACCCGGGGGTGGAAGCAGCCTATGGACGCTGCATCGACGCGGCCGTCGCACTCGACCTGGCCGACGGCGCGCCTGCGCCCGTCGAGGCCGTCAAACGCGGCTTGGCCGCCGCTCGCGCTGCGCATATCGCGGGCTTTCGTGCCGAGGCTACCCAGGACCTTGCGGCCAATCCCTTTCCCCTCGACGAGGTCGCTCGGGTGCTGATGCGCGACAGCACCGAGTTTGCCAGCATCAAGTACCGGCCCTCTGCGGGCGCCTCGATCCTGGCTCAAACCTATCGGGAGGCCGCCCTCGTCGAGGTCGCGGCAAGGACCGCGGTGAAGGGCATCGCAAGTCTGCCCCACACCATCCCTGTGGAGACGGTCGGGGCGTGGTCTTCGGTGGACAGAGTAGAGATCGAGAAGCTACGCAGTGTGCGCAACATCATGGAGGAGTACCTGCAGCAGACCCTGCGCGGCGGACGCTCGGAGCGGCCTCTGCCGATCGCCGTCTTCGGTCCGCCCGGGTCGGGCAAGACCTTTGCCGTGAGGCAGATGGCAAAGGAGTTGTTGCCGGGCAGGTTAAGGACGCTGGAATTCGATCTCTCGCAGCTGAGCTCCGAGGCCGACTTACGCTCCGCCTTCCACGAAGTGCGCGACGTGGCCCTGGAAGGGTACGTGCCACTGGCTCTGTGGGACGAGTTCGACTCGCCGCTGGATGGCCAGTCCTTGGGCTGGCTGTGTCACTTTCTCGCTCCCATGGAGGATGGGCACTTTCGTGAAGGGTCGAGTTTCCATCCAGTCGGTCCGGCCATCTTCGTATTCGGCGGCGGCACGGCGCGACGCTTCGATGAGTTTGTGGGTTTCACCGACGAACGGCTCGAGCGAGCCGCCAAGAAGCCGGACTTCGTGAGCCGCCTGCGCGGTTACATGAACGTGATCGGCCCCAACCAGCAGGGCGGCGACGACGTCGCCTGGCCGCTGAGACGGGCGCTGCTGCTGCGCTCGCTGATCGCACAGCGCGCACCGCAGATGATGCTCGCCGATGCCGATGGACCGCATCTCGAGATCGATGACGGCGTCTTGCGCGCCTTCTTGCTGGTCGGTGAGTACATCCACGGAGCTCGTTCGATGGAGGCGATCCTTGAAATGAGCGCTTTGAGCGGCAAGCCGCGGTTCGAGCGCTCGAGTCTGCCCGCGCGCCAGCAGTTGTCTGTCCACGTGGACGCGGACCTCTTCTTGAAGCTCGTACGCAGCTAGGCAGGCGCCGCTACCTGGCGGCGCATACCAGCCCCTCGATCGGCGCCATGCCGACCCGCATCGAGATCGGCGCGCCCTTCGTCGTTCAGGCCGTCGCGCAGGCGCCGACCGAGCAACTGCCCCGTCGCGACCCCCGCAGATCCTGCCCGGCGAGTGGCTCGTACGCACAACGACACTATCGCAGTCGAAGAACACGACGCCACCGAGCGCGCTTGCGCTTCGCTGATCTGCACCCTACCTGTGTCGATGGCCCGGACCGCAAAGTCGTCGGCCGGCTGTGATAGTCAGCCGCTGAAGGGCCACGTCGGCCAGCTGTTCAGGACGGGGGCCAGGGAGTGCTCCTCAAAAGACAGGTGCTCGAGCAAGGGCGCGGCCAGCTCATCGAGCGCCTCGATGAGGAGCCGAGGCGCTCGCGCATCATCCTGCGTGCCCAGCGCAACAGTCGCCGCCTCCACCCGGTCGATCGCCCTGGAGACATCGCGATGGTCGGCCTCCAGCTTTTCGACCGCGGCCGCCAGGTGTGGCGCGGCGCTACGGACCGCCGGGAACAGCAGGGCGTCCTCGACCCCGTGGTGCGCATGCACGAAGCGGCAGGTCTGCAGGCAGCTGGTCTGCAGGTGCAGAAGCGGGTCCCGAGTCTGGTGGGGCGAAGCGTGTGTGCCCAGTGCATCGGCTTGCTCACTTTGCGCGGCCAGGCCGGCACCCTCCCGGCAGGCCTGGAGGTTCCTGCGGATCATGCTGTGCACCCATTTGAGCTCGCTGAGCAAAGGACCATCTGGCATGCTGGCCTCGGTCATCTAGTAGTCACTCCTCGGGTGGGCAGGCAGGAACGCGCTCCCATTACGGGGCAGTCGAGGCAGCTCCCTACGCCATCATGACGAGGTGACCCACCGGTCACTGAGCCTTCGGGAGACATCTACGACTCGGCGGCAAGTCTGACGACCACCCTACTTGTCGAGCGCCTGGATGAGCTCGCGGCGCTGGCGTTCATTCAGGCCGGCGGGGGTCTTGCGGGGGCTCACCTGACAGTGCTTCAGGAGTCGCTCCACCTTGGTCGGCCCATAGGTCGGCAGCGCCCTGAGCAAGTCGGCGACCCTTGCCGAGGCGAGATACTGCGGTTGATCGTCGATCAGGGCGATGAGCGACAGCTCGCCGCGCTTCAGTTGGGCCTTGAGCGCCGCTCGCTGCATGCGCGCCTGGTTTGCCAGCGCCAGTGCCTCTCGCCGTTGATCGGCCGATCGCTCGGGGGCGTCGGCGCGCCGGGTGTTTGAGGACTCCATGGCGGGCACTATAGGGGTCGGCGTCTCGCCGGTAAAGTTGTGATGTGCAGAGTTCGTCCTTGGCAGCGGCGCTCTCCTTGCAACGGCATCGGCGGGTCGACGGCAGGAGAAGCTTGGCGCACGAAACCCGCGAAGCCGAGGAGGCACCATGCCGACCGTAATCGCACATCACGATGTCAAGGACAAGGCTCACTGGCTTGCCTCGCCGAAGCGCGAAGAGGTCTTCGGGCCCCTCGGGGTCACCAACATCCGCACGTTCGTCGATCCGGTGAACCCGACTCGAGTGGCCGTCCTCATGGACGTTGCCGATATGGATGCCCTCATGTCCGCGATGCAGACCGAAGCGCTGGCCGAGGCGATGACTTACGACGGCGTCCTGCCCGAGACCCTGGTGATCCTCGTCGAGGCGTAGCTTTTGTTCGCGCCCGGGCGATCACGCCTTTTTGGAAGGCGCGATCCGCGCGGTCGTGGACTTTGCGCGCCGGCTTCGGGACCAGATCTACGGGAGGACGATGATGCCTGTTGATGACACGACTCAAGAGGTCACATCAGCGACCAGCGAAGTGTGGAGCAATCACATCCCCGTGCCAGGAACGCCGGAGGGCTTCACAGCTCGCACCACCTACCCGACGAATCCCGACGGGGTCGAGGTCATGTTGGAGCGCTGGCAGGCGGGCACCGAGGAGCCGCCTCACTTTCACCCAGGCGACGACATGACGGTCGTCGTTGAGGGAAGGGTGTCGGTCCAGTTCTATCGCAGAGAAGCGCGCAGCCTGGTCCGCGATGGAGAGAGGATCTGCCTCGAAAAGGGCGATGTCGGATACATCCGTGCAGGCCGCGTCCACGACGCCCGGTACCTTGACTCGTGCCGGCTCGTGTACGTGCACAACGGGGCCTTCGCATTCCATCTCGCGGATGCCAAGGTCGACTCGGCAGGCTGAGAGGCGTCACCGGGAGGCCAGCGACCTGCGATCGCTCAAGCCAAGAGGAGATGCCGATGCCGAAGGAGCACTGGAACACCAAGCCCGAAGTCCGTGGCTTTCCGGCTGCTGGTGCGCGGGAGTCTTGCCAGTGGTCTGCCGCTCACAGTGGCCGACGGCTACCACCGCATCTGTGCCAGCCACTACCTCGACGAGGATGCCGAGATCCCCTATTGGATCGTCGATCTCGGCTGAGCGGGTCGCGTCAAAGGTGAGACGGTGAAGGCCGCTCAGGTGGCGCACCCGCACCGCCCGCTCCGTCGTCTTGTCCCCCGCCGCCTCGCGGTCGCAGGCGGCCGGGCCAGGCGCTGGTCCGGCCGAACACCGTGACCAAGGCCGGCACGAGCAGCGAGCGCACGATGAACGCGTCGATCAGGACACCGGCGAACAGCAGAAAGGCGAGCTGGTGGAAGGACTGCAGGTCCACCAGGGCAAGCGCCGCGAAGCTGAGCGCCAGCGCCAGGGCGGCCACCGAGATGGCGCGCGCCGCGCGCGGTACCGCCGTAGCGACGGCTCCGCGCATGGGCCGGACGCGGGCCTGCTCCCAGATGCGCCCGACCAAGAAGATGTTGTAGTCAGAACCCAGCGAGATGAGGAGCACCGCCGCTGCGAAGGGCACGAAGTAGACGATGTCGAGCTGGCGGAAGAAGTGCTGGAATACGTAGGTGGTCAGGCCGAACGAGGCGGTCAGGGCGAGGACGCTGGCCGCCATCAGATAGAGGGGTGCGATCAGAGCGCGCAGGAAGACGATGAGCAAGAGAAGTTCGACGGCGACCACAGCAAGGGCCACACGGCGCAGGTCCGACAGAGTCAGCTTGAGTGTCTGTTGTGCCAGGGCCGTGTCGCCGGCATAGAAGACCCGGGCGCCCGACAATCCTGCACGGCCAAGCAACGTCGGCATGGTGAGCTTCAAGTCCTGGAAGGCGCTGATGCCGCTGCTGCCCAGCGGATCGACCCCGTAGATGACGAGAAAGCGTGCCGCCGAGCCGTCTGTGGAGATCGTGAGGCCACTTGCCGAACCGGCTGCCGCTCCCGCGTTCGCCTTGCTGCCGGCCAGCGCAGAGCCGAGGTACTGCTCGCGCGGGCCGATCACACCGGCTACCCGGGGCTGATGTGTGAGCTGGGCCTCGAGTGCCACAAGCGAAGCGCGCTGCGCGCCGATGCCGGTCTTGCGCACGATGACTTCGGTCGGCGAGAGGATCCCGGGTGCAAAGCCGGCCGCGGCCGCCGAGGCGGCCCGGGCCGGCTCACTCGAGGCCGGCAGGCCGGCGGTCAGACCGAACCCGAGGTGCGCGTGGCCGGCGTAGCTCGAGGCAACCACCAGCAGCGCGACGCTGCCCACCGTGACGATCACGCCGACGGGCCGTCTCGTGGCGAAGCGGGCAAAGCCGACACCTTGCGAATGTGCGGTGCTGCCGGGTGGCGCCCGCTGTGGCTCAGGCGGGGCGGCGCCGACAGCGTGCGGCCAGAAGACGGCGCCTCCGAAAATGGCCAGCAGGGCCGGCACAAGCGTGATCGCCACGACCAGGCCGATCAGCACCGTCAGGGCCATGCCCGGCCCGAAGGCGCGAAAGAAGCTCAGCGAGGCGACACTCAGGCAGGCCGCGCCGGCGGCGACCATCACTCCGGCGGCGACGATCGTGGGCACGAACTCGGCGGTCGTAGCCCGTGCGGCCGCACCGCGGCGCAGTCCCGCCGCCAGCTGTCGGCGAAAGCCCGACAGAAAGAAGATCGAGTAGTCGGTGACGACGCCCAGCAGGAGCACGATCATGAGCGGTTGCAGCTCCTGCGGTGCCGCAATGCCGGTGCGCTGCCCAAACCAGGCCACGACGCGCTCCGCGATCAGGTAGGAGAGAACGCCGGCCGCCAGCGTGACGACGGGCGCTCCCAGGGAGCGGAAGGTGATGCCCACGATGAAGGCGATCACAAGGAGGGTGGCAAGCTCGACGAGGGTCAGTCGATTGAGGATGGCGTCGCCCTGCGCCAGTCGCGCCGGTATCACCCCGCCCACACCCACCACCGAACTGCCCGGCGTGCGCGCCAGGGCGGCCGCATAAGCCTGGGCGCCGGCGACCTGCACGTTCCAGTCAAGCGACGGGTCGAAGAGCAGGTAGGTGATGGCGGTCGTGCGCGTCTGGCTTGAGGACGGTACGAGCCCCGGCTGGTCGACGATGGGCAGGGCTCCCAGCAGTCCCTGCGGTGTTGCGAACCCGGCCGCGGGCGCGCGGTTGTCGACAGCCGCGGCCTGGGAAGCCGTGGCTTGAAGTACGCTCAACGACAGCCCGGCCTGATTCTGCTGGACGACCGCCACCCGGCTGATGGCCGGCGCACCGAACAGGCGCGCGTCGAGGCGCTCGGCGGCGATGGCCGGGGCGTTGGGTGCGGTAAGGTCGCCGAAGGCCGCCTGCGAGCCCGAGATCGAGGGCAGATGGTAGGTCCCCCAGACGGCGAGCGCGACCCAGGCGATCGGGATGAGGTAGGCGAGCGGCCCGGCGACCAGCCACGCGTAGCCGCGCGCGAGCGCCCTCGGCCGCGGTTGGCCGTGCCCGTCGACGCCGGGCTCCAGCTCGCTTGGGTCAGCGTCTCTCATGCCGCCCCGCCGATCGAAGTCCCGGTCGCCTCAGGGGGTCGGTGTCGAGTTCGGCGAGGCGATCACGCCTTCGACCGCGCTGATCAACTGCTGGGGCAGCTGCGAAAGCTTGCCCTGCAGCGTGGCGACCTGTGCCTGGATCTGGGCCTTCGTCGCGCCCTTCTTGGCGACACCCTTCTTGAGCGTAGCGGCCGTCGTGGCGACGGCTTTCTGGGTGGCTTCGATCCCCTTGACGACGGCGTCCTGTACGGAACGCAGCGCCGTTGGCGGTGCGAGAGCGGCGAGGCTCTTTGCTTGACCGCTCAGCTGCAACGAGATCGTCTGAAGGTAGGCCGCCGACGCGGCCCACGTGGCGTTGGGCTTGGTGGCGAGCCCCTTGACTGCGCCTGGCAGTGAGGCTGCCGTGGTTGCGAGCTGAGTCGCGATCGGCTTCACTTGCCCGAGATAGCCCGCGAGCGCGGCGACAGCGGCAAGCGAACCCTGCGACTTGGAGGCGGTCGGCGACGGCGTCGCTGCCGAAGAGCTTGCCTTTGCGCCACAACCGGCCAGCACGGCCACGGCGGCGACTACCGCGAGTGCTGCCGCAATCCCGCGGCCTCGCCGCCCTACCTTGTGTCCTACCGTCATGGTCGGCTCCTCGCTTGAGGTGTGAAAGGAGGGCAAGCCCCCTGGTTCAGAGTCTGATCCGAGAGTTCTTGGGCGGGATCGACATGTTCTGGTGCCTCAACGCCTGAAGCAAACGCGCGCCTCGCCAGAGCGTTCTCACTTGATGTGAAGGTTGACCCCCAGCAGCACGAGCGGCCAGAGAACGACCGCAAGGACCGCGGAGAGGATCGGCTTGGGACCACTCAAGTGGGCGAAGTAGTGGTGTGAGTTGGCGACGATAATGCCGACCACGACGTAGGCCACGAGAAGGATGTTCCTGAACATGCCCCGTATCATGAGTGCTCCTTGCGCGATCTAGCATCATGCTCAGTAGCGGGGCACTGGGCGCGCCGCCGGAGCACGCTCTCGGCACGCCGTGCGGGCAGTGCCCGCTCCTCAAAGCACATTGAGTCCGCCCAGCAGGATCCCGATCACGATCAGCACGACTCCCATGATCAGGCTGCGGCGAAGAACGGCTACCACACCGACGACGATCAAGATGATGCCGATCACCCACAGCAGCGGTACTGCTCCCCCGTGCACGATGGCACCCAGCGGAGCCGCGAGCAAGGTTTGCATGGTGTGATCTCCTCGTCGTCAGCCTTGCGCGAAGGCTCTCGCGCGTACTTGGAGACTACCCATCCGGACTTGGTAGTAGTGAGGCCATCCCGTTGCGGCAGCCAGAAGCGTAGACGCCGCATCGTCACGAGGACTCGAGCGCGACGGGTGAACCACACGAAATGGCGAACGGTCACGCGTGAGGTTCCGGTACGACGTATCATCTCTTGATTGGCCGTCGATTCGACGTCCCACTAGGAGCCCCATGACGCAGGAGCGTCCCGCATGAACCTTCCCGCCACAAGCAAAGAGGTCCATCTCGTCGCCCGCCCCCGGGGCGAGCCCAGGGAGAGTGACTTCTCAGTAGTCGAGGCGGCGGTGCCTGAACCGCTCGCCGGCCAGGTCCTGGTCCACAACCGCTTCCTCTCGGTCGATCCCTACATGAGGGGCCGCATGCGCGACGCCAGGTCCTATGCGTCGCCGTTTGTGCTGGGAGAGGTGATGACCGGCATGGCCGTGGGCGAGGTCGTCGCGTCGCAGTCGCCCGACCTGAGGGTCGGAGACATCGTCCTGCACGACTTGGGCTGGCGTGAGTATGCCCTGGGCACGGCGGCCACGTTCCGCCCGTTACCCGCCAGCGACGCGCCCTTGAGCGCCTGGCTCGGTGTGCTCGGCATGGTCGGTCTGACCGCCTGGGTCGGCATGCTCGAGATCGCCGTATTGCGGCCTGGCGAAGTCGTCTTTGTCTCGGGCGCCGCGGGCGCCGTGGGCAGCCTCGCCGGACAGATCGCCAGGCTGCACGGCGCGTCGCGTGTCGTGGGCAGCGTCGGGTCTGCGGCCAAGGCGCGCTATGTCCGCGACGAGCTCGGCTTCGACGCCGCCTTCGACTACCACGGTGGACCGGTGGCCGAGCTTCTGGCGGCGGCCGCACCAGAAGGCATCGACGTCTACTACGACAACGTCGGCGGCGAGCACCTCGAAGCGGCCATCGGCGCCCTGCGTCCGCACGGACGCGCGGCTCTGTGCGGGGCGATCTCGCAGTACAACCTCGACGAGCCGGCGCCCGGTCCGCGCAACCTTTCGCTCATGGTCGGCAATCGACTCACGCTGCGCGGCTTTCTTGTGGGCGACCATGTCGAGCGCAGGCCGGTCTTTCTTGCCCAGATGGGTGCCTGGCTGGCCGACGACCGCATCCGCTTGGCCGAGACCGTCGTCGACGGCGTCGAGAACGCCCCCGCCGCCTTCATCGGCATGATGCGTGGCGAGAACATCGGCAAGATGCTGGTGCGCGTCGCCGGCGACTGACCAGTACCCGGGCCCTGAGGGAACGTGGCTGCATCCTGACTCGACCTGAGTTCTCGCGGGGTGAGGCGGCGGCGAGGGCCGTTCGGAAGAACGGCGGCCGAGGCAAGACGCCGCATCGACGCGGGTCACCGACTCTGCCGCTTACGCCGCCGCCGTCAGCGCCCGAAGTACGTGCGTTCGCGGGGCCAGCGCGCGTCCAGAGCCGAGGTCTCTACACGGCGGCACACCAGGTAGACCTTCGAGGTGACGAGATGCGGCGCGACCAGCCCCGTCGCGCGGACGATCGTGCGCTTCATCGCGCCGTGCGGTAGCGGACAGACCCTCCGCTCGAACGCCGGCATGAGCCCGGACTCCCGGACCGAGGCGGCGATCGACTGAGGCGTGAAGAAGTGCAGGTGGGTCCGGTCGAGCAGCCCGGCCGCGCCATACTGCCAGCGGCCTCTCAGCGCCGGCAGCAGCACTTTGTAGTGCGCCACGTTGGGCACGCTGAGGATGAGGACGCCCTCGGCGCTCAGGAGGGAGCGAGCGGCGGCGAGGCCGCTCCACGGATCCTCAAGATGCTCGAGCGAGTCGCCGAACACGATCAGGTCGAACGGTCCATTGTCGGAGATGTCGGCGGGGGGGAACCGGGTCTGCGACACGCCGGTGAGGCGAGTCGCCGCCTGGGCCGCGCAGTCGGAATCGGGTTCGACGCCCCAGACCTCGCTGAAACCCAGAGAGAACAGCGAATGGGCGAACACACCGTTCGCGCATCCGACGTCGAGCGCGCGCTGCCGCTGGCACTGCCTCGTGAATCTCGTGGCGAGCTCGAGCAGGTCGGGACGCTGGTTCGACCAGTAGGAATCTCGACCTTCGCGCAGAAGGTCGCTGGCGCCCTTGTCGCTTGCCGTACCCATGTCTGGTCCTGTCAACGCACTCAGCCGCCTCAACGCACTCAGCCGCCTGTTGTTCCCGCCGATACAGTGATGGGACTCGTACGGGGGGGTCGGGCGAGGATCTCCACTACCAACTGCGCAAGACTAGCACCTCGGCGGTCCGGTCGATGAGCCGGTGGGGGTGTCGATGACCCCGGGTCGGCAGTGGTCGACTCAGGAGAGCTCAGAAGAACGGCCGGAACTCGATGTCGAAAGCGAAGAGAACAAGGGGAAGCGCCAGCGCGAGTGTGCTTACGAGCACTCGCGTGCTCGGCCGCAGCGCCGCGTGGAGTCTCGCGGGGCAGGTCGCTCCCATCGTCGCCGCCCTCGCCGTCATCCCGCTCATCATCCGGGAGATAGGCACCGATCGCTTCGGCACGCTTGCTCTCGTCTGGCTGATCGCCGGCTATCTCGGCATCTTCGATCTCGGCCTGGGCGCCGCGCTCACCAAGTACGCCGCCAGCCTGATCGCCGAAGGCAGGGAGCTCGAGACCGGCCCGATGGCCCGTCGTGCGCTGGCCGCCATGCTGGCGATCGGCGTCGTGGCGGGTCTTGCGCTCTTCCTGCTCGCTCCGTGGCTTGCCCACAGCGTGCTGCACACCTCTCCCGCGCTCAGGTCGGAGGTCGCCGCGAGCATCCGTCTCGTGGCCCTCGTTTGTCCGGTCATCACGACCACCTCGGGCATGAACGGCCTGCTGGCCGCCTACCAGCGGTTCGACGTGATCAACGCCATCGGCATGCCTTTGTCGTGCGCGAGTTACGTCGCGGCCGCGGTCGTGGCCGCGTTCCGGCCGACGCTGCCGGCCGTGGTCCTCTCACTGGTCGTGATCGACGTGATCGGGTGGGCGCTCACGGCCTGGTTCTGCCGCCGCTGCACGCCGGTCCTCGACTTCGGGGCGCGAAGCCGCGTGGGCATGGGCGGCCTGCTGCGTTTCGGGGGCTGGTCCACTGTCGCCAACCTGCTCAGTCCCCTGCTCGTCTACTTCGACAGGTTCTTCCTGGGCGCCCGCGTGAGCATGACCGACGTCGCGTACTACACGACGCCGTACTCGGTGATCACGCGCGTGCTCATCCTGCCCAGCGCCATCGCGCAGGTGCTGTTCCCCGCGCTCGCGACGGCGTCCGAGGCGCAGCCGCGGCGCTTTCGACTGCTCGCCGACCGTGGCATCATGGCGATCTGCGCGGCGGTCCTGCCGCTCGTCTTACTGGCGATCCTCTTCGCCCGGCCGGCTCTCCATCTCTGGGTCGGCGCCGCGTTCGCGAGCCACAGCTCACTCGTACTCAAGGTGCTTGCCGTCGGCGTGTTCGTCAACGCTCCCGCGGCCGTGCCTTACTCGCTGATCCAGGCCGTCGGCCGCCCCGACCTCACCGCGAAGCTGTATCTCGCGGAGCTGGTGCCCTACGTTGCGCTCCTGTGGCTGCTCGTGGGCGCCTACGGCATAGAGGGCGCCGCCGCGGCATGGGCGATCCGTTGCGCCGCCGACAGCGTCCTCTTGTTGGTGATCATGAGGCGGGTCGTGCCGGCGGTCGGTGGCGCCGCCCGGCGGGGGGCGGTGGCCATCGCCTTCGGCTGCGCGACGATGGTACCGGCGTTCGCGCCGGTCGACGGTGTGCCACGCGTGCTGCTCGCGGGCGCGATCCTCGGGGGTGGGGCGCTCGCCGGCTGGCGCTGGCTCCTTACGGCGCACGAACGGCGGTACTTCCTCATGCGGGTGGGCGCCGCGCTGCGTCAGCGACGGACGGCCCCCGCCATGGCCCACGGCTCCGTTCCGGGGGACCAGTGAGCACGGTTCTCACTCGAGGCCGATTCGCCGCTCCGGCGGCCGTGGCCATCGGCGGTCTGATCGGGCTCCTCGTCGTCAGCGGCGCGACGGTGCCTCTGGTCGCTGCGGTCGTCGCGGTCGCGGCCGTGGTGGCGTTGACGAGATCTCCCGGTTGGGCTCTCGGGGTCTGGACCCTCGCGGTCACCAACACCCTACCCGGCGTCAACGTGGACTCCCTCCATATCCCCGGTCTCTTCCAGCCCTACGACGGGCTGATGGTCGTCCTCTGTGTGGCCGCCATGTACGTGGCCGCCTCTCTTCCTCGGGAAGAGCTCAGACGCAGACTGCCGCGGTGGCTGGCGGTCGCCGTGGCTACCCTTGTGACGTGGTGGCTCCTCGCGCTGTTGCGCACCTGGCTCTACAGCGGAGTGCCGTTGCGTCCGGCGGCCCTGTACGGCCGCGACCTCCTCTACGGCGGCGTGGCGGCCGCGTGTGGGGCGGTCCTGCTTCGCGGCCGCCCCGACATCTTTCGGGCTTTGCGCGTGATGATGATCGGAGCGGCTATCTACTCGCTCGTCTTCGTGCCTCACGTCGTGTTCGGCCTCGGCGGCGGATGGATCATCCACCCGTACCTGCAGTCGGCCACGGACGGCCTCATCCGCGTCTACCAGCCCTCGAACGACCTGGTGGTGGCCGTGCTGCCCGTGGCTCTGTGGCTGGCGCTGGCGACGCGGGGCCGAAGCAGACTGGTGTACGGTTGCGCCGCCGCCCTCTTCGCCCTTCAGGTCGCCCTTCAGCAGACGCGGGCCACGTACATCGGCGTGGCGCTGAGCCTGGGCGTGGCGACCGCATTCGTGCTCGTGTGTCCCGCCTATCGCAGCCTTCTGCCCAAGGTCATTGCGCTGTGGAGCATGATCGGCGTCGCGATCCTCACACTCGGTCTTGTCGCCGTGAGCTTCTCGGGCAGCGCAAGCGCCCTCGTGCTCAGCGACAACGCCGTCTACCGGCGCATCCTGTCGATCCCCGACGCCCTCGGCACGCACGCCAGCAGCGGGACGTCAGGCGCCTGGGCCTATCGCCTTCAGCTCGCCGAGCGTCTCCTGCGGCTGCTCGGGCACGACTTCCTCTGGGGCATGGGCTTTTCCGAGCCCCGCCTATCACTACTTCACGGCCCTGCCGGACGGCAACATCAGAAACTCAGACGTCGGGGCCCTCGGCACCGTCATGGTCATCGGCGTGGTCGGTCTCGTGCTGGTCGTGGCGCCCTTCGCCGGCAGCATCATGAGCCTCGTGAGAGGCCGCGCGACGGCCCTCGATGATCCCGCCGACGCCGCCCTGGTCGTGGCGTTCGTAGCGTTCCTCACCGGGGCTCTGCTCTCGTCCATCACCCTGGTCACTCTGTTCCTGGGCTCGGGTCCGGCGATGAGCGGCCTGCTCGCCGGCTGCGCGATCGCCCTTTCGAGGCAGGCCGCCGTCGGGATAGGCGGGCCTTCGGTCGCCGCACGGGACGGTGTCGCCACGTGACCGGCCCGCGCATCGGCGTGGTGATCGTCACGTACCGATCCGAGCGGGTCGTCGGCGCGTGCCTGAGCTCACTGATCGAGCACCTCGCCTCCGACGCGCCGATCGTCGTCGTCGACAACGCTTCGACCGACGGCACCAAAGAGGTCGTGAGGCGATTCGCACCCAGGGTCCGGCTGATCGAGGGCGAGCGCAACGTCGGCTTCGGCGCGGCCAACAACCTGGGGGCGGGTCCCGATGGCCTGGGAAGCGCGGTCGACTGGATCCTGCTGTCAATCCCGACGTGATCCTGACGCACTTCGACGCGGAGCTGTTCGCACGCGATGCCGAGCGCGGGTCCGATGGTCAGCTCGCCTTCGTAACGACGTCGACCGGCCCTTCGGCGGAGGCCGTGCGCAGCCTGCCGTCGAGCCTGGAGCGTTCGTGGCGCTACACGTTCGGCCTGCTGCGGCCCGCCCGGTTCCCGTCCTGGCAGCGACGCCGCCGTCCGCAGGCGGGCGCCTGGGCGCCGGGGTCGTTCTGCGCCGTCCGGCGCAGCGCCTGGGATGCCGTCGGCGGCTTCGACGACCGCTTCTTCCTCTACTACGAAGACGTCGATCTCTTCCAGGAGGCTGACCGCAGCGGGGTACGGGATCAAGACCAGTCGGGCGGCCACCGGACACCATGCCCTGGGCTCGGGCGCCCACGGCGTGCGTGATGCCGAGCGCCTTGCCCTGTCGATCGCCGGGTGGCTCACCTACGAGCGCAAGTGGGGGGGCGACGATTCGCGCAAGGACGCTGCTGCGGCTGCTGCGGGTCGACCTCGGCCTCGTGGGTGCCGCCCTGCGACCCTTCGAGAACACGGTCCCGGCAGTTCGCCGCAAGGCATCTACAGTCCGCGACCTTCGCGTCGATCCTCCGTCGCGAGGCTCGCTCGTTGCCGGGCCCCTCGGAGGGCACTGGTCGACCGGCGAACGTGGCCGACGGACCGTTCACGACGCTGCCCCGTGCGACCGTCGCTCACGGGGACAGCGAGTCGCGCCCCGTCACCTTCGTTCTTTGGAACGGCTCTCAGGGCGGCGCCCAGACGCACACCGTCGCCTTGAGCTGCGCGCTGCGGCTCAGGGGGTACCCGGTCAGCCTCGTGATCGTCGGCAGCAAGGGCGCGGTCGGAACCCAGGCCGAGCAGGCATCCTTCGACGTCACCGCGCTCGGCATGGACCACGGTCTCGCGGTGATCCGGCACCCCCTCCTGTTCAGTCGGGCCGCGCGCAGGACACGCCCTGCGGTCTGTGTCCTGCCCAACTCGGGCGTGCTCACGGTCGTTCTGCGTGGTCTGGGATTCCGCGGGGCGATAGTCGGCATGGAACACGGCATCTCACTCAATCGCGCGGGGCTCGGAGTGCTGCGCAGGGCGTGCGACAGGGCGGCGCGGGCCGTCGCCGCTCCCCTGACCGATTGCGAGATCGCCGTCTCGGAGGTCGCGGCCGTCGGCCTCGCGGCCGTGCCGCACGCCAGGCGCGTGGTCGTCGTTCGCAACGGCATCGACACCGGGCGGTTTCGGCCGCGGCCGGGCTCTGCCGTCGAGCCCACGGTGGTGATCGGTGTGGCCTGTCGCCTGGTGGCAGGCAAGGGGGTCGAGCTCGTGTTGCGAGCGGCGCAGAAGGCGGCCGAGCGGCTGCCTGGTCGCTTCGTGATCGTGGTGGCCGGCGACGGCCCGGAGCGCGCGAGGCTGGTCGACCTGTCGACGGGCCTCGGCCTGCGCGACCTCGTGCGGTTCAGCGGCTTCGTGGCCGACATGCCCGGGTTTTGGAACGCGGTCGACGTCGGCGTGTTCGTCTCGAGCGGCTGGGTCGAGTCGTTCGGCCTCTCGGCGGCCGAGGCGCTGGCCTGCGGCTGCCGGATAGTGTCCGGCTCCTCGCGCGCTACGACCGAGCTCCTGGACGGGTGTCCATCCGCCAGGCTGCTAGCAGACGCTGGGGCGGCGCACCTTGGAGCGGCGCTCTGCGACGAAGTCCTGGCCGGCAAGCAGAGTCTCGACGACCGTCTGGCGATCCACGAATGGACGACCACGCGGTTCTCGATGGCCGACACGGCCGCCGCGTATGAGCGCGTGTTCTCGAGCCTCCCGCGAGCGGCCGCCGAGCGGGCGCCGCGATGAGCGCCGCGACGGACAGGCAGTTGCGCGTGTTGATGCTCGCGCCGCCCCTAACGGTTCCGGGCCCCATACCGACGATCGCCCGTCTCCTGGCTCGGGGCATGCGTGAGTCGGGCTGTATCGTCGAGATCGCACCGTGGGGCGGGCACTTCGACGGTGAGTCGGCGGTCGCCAACGCGTGCGGCCGCGCCATGCAGGTGCGCACTGCGCGGCAGCGCTGCCGCGGCGCGACCTGGGACGCGCTGCTCGTCCACACGAGCCACGACTGGCGGACGCTCGTGCGTGACATCCCCCTCGTCCTGGCCTGTCGCGGGCACGCGCGGTCGATCGTGCTCGTGATCCACGGGAGCCGCTACGAGCCCCTCGCTGCCGCCAGGCTCGCGCCCTTCTCGCTTGCCAGCCGGTTGCTCCTGCGGCTGGTGGACGGCGTCTTCGTGCTCTCGTCGGAGGAACGGCGGCAGTGGTCGCGCCTTCTGCCGGGCCGCCGCTTCTACGTCGTCGCCAACCCGTTCGTCGGCCCCGCGGCGCCGTCGCGCTCGCCCGATCAGGGCGCCGGCGGTCGGCGCGCCCGCTTCGAGCTGCTGTACGTCGGCCGCCTGATCGAAGAGAAGGGTGCGCACGACCTCGTCTCTGCCGTCGCCCATATGGGACCGTCGCGAGAAGTCCGGCTGCGCTTGGCGGGAGCGGGGCCCGACGCCGAGCGTCTGCGCGGTCGCGTTGCCGAACTGGGCCTTGGCCAACAGGTCGAGTTCTGTGGCTGGGTCACCGGCGCGGCGCTGTGGGACCTGTACGCAGCGGCCGACGTGTGCGTCCTGCCTACCTACTGGAAAGAGGGCTTTCCCACCGTCCTGGCCGAAGCCATGAGCGCGGGCCTGCCTATCGTGACCACGTCGATCAGGGGCGCGGTCGACCACCTTGAGGACGGGGTGAACGCCGTCTTCGTACCGCCCAAAGATCCGCGCGCCCTGGCCGCGGCGATCGTCGACCTGCTCGACGATCCCCGCCGGCGCGCTGCGATGTCTCGCGACAATCGCGCCAAGGTGGCCGACTTCGACCCAGCGGTCGTCGCTCGCGCGTACGTGGATCGGCTGCGCGAGGTCGTGGGGGATCACCCGGTGGTCTCGACATGACCCGCCACGACGACGCCGCGGGAGCGGCGCCCCACGTCTCCCCGGATCTGATGGAGTGGTCCGGGGACACGGCGCTGGCGATCCTGAAGCGCTTGCAGGAGCGTCGCTGGGCGGGATGGGATCCCTACGACGCGCTCAACGCCACGCGGTTCCGGCGCGTCCTGCACGGTAGCTCCATCGCTCGACGCTGCGCCGCGCAGGCGGTCAAGCTCAGCCCTCTGCCGCTGCAGGCGCTCCTTGGTGTGCCGGCGTCGGTGTCCGCCTACACCGTGGGTCACGCCATGCTGGCCTGTGCCCGCCTGCACCGCGCCGGTCTGCTGGACGAACCCGCCATCGCGGTGGCCGATTTGCTTCAGTCAGCGACTGATCTGGCCATCGACGGCTACGGCGGTCTCGCCTGGGGGAGCCACTTCGACGTGGAGACGCGGTTCGGCTACCAGCCGCGGACGCTGCCCAACGTCGTCGTCACCTCGTTCATGGCCAAGGGGCTGCTCGCCCTCGACGAAGCGGGACTGGCCGAGACGCAGAGGCAGCTCGACGGCATCGCTACGTTCCTGTGCGACGCGCTGCCGCGCCTGTCCGACGAACACGGGCGACTCATCTGCTACTCGCCCGACTCGAGAGCCCCCATCCATAACGCCAGTCTGCTGGCCGCCGGCGTGCTCGGCGACCTGTCGATGCGCCTCAACAGACCCGAGCTCGCGCGCGAGGCCGAGTCCGCCGCCCTGTACACCGTCTCCCGGCAGCGGCCCGATGGATCGTGGCCGTATGCCGAGGTCGACCGCGGAGGGTGGGTCGACAGCTTCCACACGGGCTTCGTGCTCGAGGGGCTGGCGAAGGTAGCCCAGGTCTCTGCCGACCCGCAGATCGGCGCGGCGCTCGAACGAGGCATGGTCTTCTACCGTACCCGGCTCTTCAGCGGGCGCGGGGAGCCCTACTACTCGGCGGCGCGCCGCTATCCGCTCGACGCGCTGTCGGCGGCACAAGGTATCGAGACGCTGCTCGCCACCCTCGAAACGGGCGTCGCCGATCCGCAGCTGCTGGGCCGGCTTCTGACCTGGATCGGCGACGCGATGGTCCGCGCGGACGGCAGGGTGGCGTACCGCGTGTGGCGCCGCTGGACCGACTGGCGGCAGTTCCCGCGCTGGTCACTGGCGCCGATGGCCTCGGCGCTGGCCGGTCTTGCCGCGCCCCGGCGAGGGGATCCACCCAGTGCGGACGACCGCGGAGCCCGGGGCCGGCTTCTCATGGTGGTCCACAGCGAGTACCCGGTGGGGGAGACGCGGGTGCGCCGCCAGGCGGAGGCCGCGGTCGCGGCGGGCTGGACGGTGCACGTTCTGGCGCTCGCGAGCGCTGACAGGCCCCGCCGCGAGGACTGCGGCGGGGTGCGGGTCTACCGGTCCCGGGTGCAACGCCGTCGCGACCTGTCGGCCATCGGCATGGTGAGCGAGTACGGCCGTTTCTGCCTGACCGCGTTCCTGTTCTGCCTCGGGGCGCGCCGCTATCAGGTGGTCGTGGTGGCTAATCCGCCCGACTTTCTGGTGTTCTCCGCTCTGCCCCAACGGCTGCGCGGCGCGAAGGTCATCCTCGACGTGCACGACCTCATGACCGACCTGTTCGCGGCGCGTATCGCGTGCGACTCGGGCGATCGCCGCATGCGGCTTCTGGCGCTGCTCGAGCGCTGCTCGATGCGCTGGGCCGACGACCTCATGACGGTCCACCGCCCGTACGCCGCCGAGATCCGCAAGAGGGCGGCGCTCGACAGCGCGCCGATCGTCGTCATGAACAGCGCCGACGAGGCCTACTTCGCGCGCCGCGGCGCCGCCCCGCCGGCGCCCAGGGTGATCATGTACCACGGCAGCATCTTCGAGCGTTACGGCGTGTTCGATCTGCTCGCCGCCTTTGTGCAGGTCGCCGACGTCCACCCCGAGGCGCGGCTCTGCGTGCTCGGCGGCGGTGACGCCCGCGAGAGGCTGGCGCGCGAGATCAGGGCGTGCCCGGTCGCGGAGCGCATCGAGCTGTCGTCTGGCTTTCAGACCATCGAAGCGGTCGCGGAGCGCCTCTCGCGCGCCCACGTCGCGGTCATCCCGAACAGGCCGAACGAGCTGAACAGGTACGCTCTCTCGACAAAGCTTCTCGAAGCCGTGGCCGTCGGGGTGCCCGTGGTCTGCGCCGGGCTGCCCACCATGCGCGAGTACTTCGGCGACGACGAGCTCCTGTTCTTCGAGCCCGCGAACGGCGCCGACCTTGCCGACAAGCTGCTCTGGGCCCTTGACCACTACGACGACATGCTCAAGAGGGCGGTGACCGCGGCGGCGCGCTACGACGCGATGTATGCCTGGAGTCTGCAGAAGGGCGAGTTCCTGAGCGCCTTGCGGGCGCGGCCCTCCATCACACGGTCGGGAGGCTGACAATGCGGGTGCCCTTCATCGATCTGCAAGTACAGGCGCGCGAACTGCACGACGAGCTCGACGAGGCGCTCTGGTCGGTCATCGACCGGGGCGCCTACACGCTTGGCCCTGAGCTGGCCGAGTTCGAGGCGAGCTTCGCCGCATTCTGCGGCTGCGACCACGCCGTCGGCGTCAGCTCGGGCACCGACGCGGTCAAGCTGGCGCTCCTCGCCGCAGGGGTCTCCCCGGGCGACGAGGTCCTCGTGCCGGCGAACACGTTCATGGCGACGGCCGAAGCGGTCGCCCACGCGCAGGCCCGGCCGGTGTTCGTTGACTGCCTCGAAGACAGCGCTCTCATCGACCCCGCCGCCCTGCAGGCCGTCGCCGCGCGGCACGCGAAGACCGCCACCGCGGTCGTGCCGGTGCACCTCTACGGCCAGGCGTGCGACATGGACGCGATACGGGACATCGCCGATTACTACGGCTTGGCGGTGGTCGAAGACGCCTGCCAAGCGCACGGGGCCACCTACAAAGGACGGCCGTGCGGCGCCATGAGCGCGGCCGCGGCCTTCAGTTTCTATCCGGGCAAGAACCTGGGTGCGCTGGGCGACGGCGGCGCGGTCACCACCCAGAGCACCGCGGTGGCCGAGCACCTGCGCTGTCTGCGCAATCACGGCCAGACCGACAAATACACGCACGCGTCGATCGGCTACTGCGACCGGCTGCACAACCTGCAGGCGGCGCTCCTCAGCGTCAAACTCACGCGATTGGGCGGCTGGAACGACAGGCGTCGTGCGGCGGCCCGCCGGTACGCAAATAGTGTTAAAGGAATGGATGGAGTTCGACCGATAGCTGATAGTGGCTATGGGGAATCCGTCTTTCATCTCTACGTGGTCCGCCTGCTCGGCGTCGACGCCGTCCGTCGCGACGCCGTGCGCGACCGCCTTGCCGCCGTCGGCGTCGAGTGCGGCGTGCACTATCCCGTGCCGCTGCACCTGCAGCCTGCCTGGGAGCACCTCGGGTATCGGCGCGGCGACTTCCCCGTTGCCGAGATCCTGGCCGGGCAGATCCTCAGCCTCCCGATGTTTCCGGAGATCACGCCCGAGCAGCAGGACCACGTGGTCTCGGCGCTGGCGCTCGCTCTCGACGCAGCGGGGTAGAGACGGGCGCGCGGTCCCGTCGCGGGTCGCGAGTGAAGTCGCCTGGGCGCCTTCGGCGACCGCTCCCGATGCCGGCCGCAGCGCGCGGCGCTGCCTGGGGGTCGGGCCGTGAACGGCAGGCTCTCGTGCGCGGTGCGGTGCCTCTTACTTGACTTCGCGGCCCTCGTGGCGGCGTACTTTGGCGCGCTCGCCGTGCGCGACGGCACGACCTTCGGACACCTGCTCTCGGAGGGCCAGTGCGTCACCGACTGGTCCCTCGCGGTCGTGGTCGCGGCGACCCTGTTCTTCTTTGCCGCCTTCGGGCTCTACACCCCTGAGGTCCACGTATCACGGCGGCTGCTCGTGCGCACTCTCGTGAAGGGATCAGCGAGCGCGCTCATCCTGTCGGCGGTCACGGTGTACTTCATCAAATCGCCGCAGGTCGATCAGTCGCGCTTCCTGCTGCTGAGCACGTTCGGCCTGTTCGTGCCGCTCTGCGCGCTCCTGCGCGTGTCGATACCGGCCCGTCTCTATCGCCAGCGGGTCGCCGAGCTGCGACCCATCGTCCTGGTGGTCGGCCAGTCGGCGCGCTCCGACGTGCTCAAGAGTCGTCTGAACGATCTCTGCGGCTTCAGCCGGTGGCGGGCCGTCACCTGCCAGGGCGACGTCCTCGAGTCCCGGCTGCAGGTGGCGGCGGCCCTCGACACGGCGGCCGCCGAGGGTCGCACCGTGCAGGCGGTCATCATCGACGCCAGCGGCCTGCCGCTGCCGGGTGTGGTGCCGATCCTCGCCCAGGTCCGCGCGCGGGGCCACCGGAACGTGTACGTGCTCTCCGAGCTCGCCCGCCCGCTGCGGCCGACGCGGCTTCTGGGCGACCTCTTCGAGGCCCCTGTGGTCCGCGTACGCGACCGGCTGCCGGGCGACGTCGAGCGCCGCCTCAAGCGCGCCCTCGACGTCGCGCTCACCAGCGCGAGCCTGGCCGCGCTCGCCCTGCCGATGGCGTGCATCGCCGTGGCGATCAAGCTCACGTCGCCGGGCCCGCTGTTCTATGCCGACGAGCGCATCGGCCTGCGGGGCCGCCGTTTTCGCCTGTACAAGTTCCGCACCATGGAGGTCGCCAACGACCAGCGGGACCATCGCGACTACCTGCGAGCGCTCATCGCCGGCCAGACCGAGGCCTGCAACCAGGGCGACCCCGAGGAGCACGTCATGGTCCTCAAGATGTGCGACGACGACCGCGTGACGCGCGTCGGCGCCTTTCTGCGGCACTACTCGCTCGACGAGCTGCCCCAGCTCTGGAACGTGGTGCGCGGCGACATGAGCGTCGTGGGGCCGCGGCCTCCACTGCCCTACGAAGTCGATGCCTACTCGGAGTGGCACAGGGAACGCCTGCAGGCGCTCCCGGGCATAAGCGGCCTCTGGCAGGTCGGCGGCCGCAGTCGCGTGACCTTCGACGAGATGGTGTTCCAGGACCTCTTCTACGCGGTCAACCAGTCGCCGCTCCTCGACCTCGCCATCTGCATGCGCACCGTGCCGGCGGTCATCAACGGCCGGGGGGCGGTCTGAGCTGGTTCGTGGCCAAAGGTGGGTGCGTACGCGTGTCGAAGTACGTACGGCACTGAGTCTCCCGAAGGTGGTGCCCTCGATTCTCGACAGACCAACCACAGTCGCGCTCGTCGGCTTCGGCTACTGGGGGCCGAACCTCCTCAGGAACTACGCCGAGATTCCGGGTGTGGACGTCAGGTGGGTCTGCGACACGCGACCCGATGCGTTGCAACGGGCGCGCCGCCGCCACCCGACGATTCGCACGACGACCGCCTTCGGCGACGTTCTTGAAGACAAAGGCGTCGAAGCGGTGCTGGTCGCGACCCCGATCAGCACGCACTACGAGCTCAGCCGGGCGGCGCTGCTCGCCGGCAAGCACGTGTTCGTCGAGAAGCCGCTCGCGTCGTCCGTCGCCGCCTGCAAAGATCTCATCGACACCGCGAAAGAGCGCGACCTCACGCTGATGGTGGGCCACACGTTCATCTACAGTCCCCCGGTGCGCAAGGTCAAGGAGCTGATCGACAGCGGGGAGCTCGGCGAGGTGCGGTTCGCGACGATGCAGCGCGTGAACCTCGGGTTGCACCAGAAGGACGCCAGCGTCATCTGGGACCTGGCGGCACACGACCTCTCCATCCTCGACTACTGGCTCGGGGAGATGCCTGAGACGATCAGCTCGCTTGGTCGGGACTGCATGCGCGATGGCATCCCCGACGTCGCGTTCCTGAGCTTGCAGTATCGCTCGGGCATCGTCGCCTCGGTCCATGTCTCGTGGCTTTCCCCGGTGAAGCTGCGGCGGACGGTCGTGGTAGGGACTCGCAAGATGCTCGTCTACGACGACACCGAGCCGGCGGAGAAGGTGAAGCTCTTCGATCACGGCGCCGGATTTAAGGAGCCCGAGTCGTTCGCCGAGTTCCAGATGGTGTACCACACGGGCGACATCGTCAGCCCCAAGATCGACGCGGCGGAGCCGCTGCGGCTCGAAGCCGAGCACTTTCTGCAGTGCGTAGGCGACGGGCACCACCCAGTCAGTGACGGGGCCATGGGGCTGCGAGTCGTCGCCGCTCTCGAGGCGGCCGAAGCGTCGTTGCGCACGGGTGCCCGCGAGGCCGCCACGATACTTGGCCAGACCCCGCGGAGCGGTGACTCCGCGCTTTGCGCCGGTGCCCTTCCGGAGTCGAGCGCACGTGTCTGAGTCCGCTTCGATACCAGGGGTGCAGATCGCGCCGGGTGTGACCATCGGCCCGCGCGCAGACCTGCAGGAACCGTGCATCCTCGGCAAGCCGCCACGCGGCGCTGCCCTGGGCGAGCTGCCGCTGGCGATCGGCAGCGACGCGCTCGTCGGCCCATTCACGACGATCTACGCCGGCAGCGTGTTCGGCGATCGCCTGCGCACGGGACAGGGAGCCTCGATCCGAGAAGACAATATCGTGGCCGACGACGTCTCCGTGGGCACCAACGCCGTCCTCGAGGGCGGCAACAGGATCGGCGCCCGCGTGCGCATCCACTCCGGCTGCTTTCTCGAGATGGTCACGATCGAGGACGACGTCTTCGTGGGCCCCAACACAGTGTTCACAGATGACCCCCACCCCGCGAACTGCCCGCGCTTCAAGGACTGCAGAGGGGGGGCCGTCGTGCGCCGCCGGGCACGCATAGGCGCGAATGTGACCGTTCTGCCCGGCGTCGTGATCGGCGAGGACGCGCTGATCGGAGCCGGCACGGTCGTGGTCGGCGACGTGGCGCCGCGGACCGTCGTGGTCGGCAACCCGTCGCGCCTGCTCAAGGGAGTGGACGACCTGACCTGCACGGCCGGTTTCTTCGCGCGACCCTACCTGTGGCCGCCGTACCACGACGCGGCCGAGCCGGAGCCCGCCATGGGCGATGCGCCCCGCGGCTTCACCCCGCGAAGCGAGAGCGAACCGCGGTGAGCTACGCCAGGGCCGACGGCAAGGTCATGACCCCCCGAGACTTCTTGCGGGCCCTGCTGCGTCGTTCGTGGGTCATCGTCCTGGTCGTGGTGGTGGCCACCGGCGGCGCCTTCCTGCTGTCGTCTCGGCAGACCAAGATGTACAGGACCTCCGCTCAGATGATCTACGAACCTCAGATCACCGCAGGGTATTCGGCGACCGCCCAGTCGGCCGTCAACCCCTACGGACAGCAGGACGCCGTCCAGGGTGTCGCCGCCGCCATCAACAACCCCGCCATCCGTCAGCAGACCGCGGCGGCCGTCGGCAGCACGACGCCGTACACGCTTACGGCCCAGCAGGACGGTTCGGCCAACAGCAATGTCCTCGTCGACGCGGTCGTCACCATCACCGCGACGAGCAGAGCGCCGGCGGTCGCCCGCGACGCGGCCAACGCCTTCGCCACGTCGTTCATCACCTCCAGCAAGCGGGCGCAGGTCGCCCAGCTCGATAACGCCCTCAACGTGATCAAGCAGCAGATGGCGACGTTCGCCACGCCCGCCGCGAGAGCCTCTTCAAGCTACCTGCTGCTCGCCCAAAGCGCCCAAAACCTGCAGGTCAGCAAGGCGATGGCGACCGGCGGCTTCAGCCTCAACGTGCCGGCCACGTTGCCGTCGGGCCCCTACAGGCCGCGGCCGCTCCTCACCGCCGCCCTGGCGCTGGGGATCAGCCTGTTCATTGCCGTCGGCCTTGTGCTGCTGCTCGAGCAGTTCAACACAAAGGTGCACTCGCATCGCGAGGTCGCGGAAGCGCTCGACATGCCCGTCATCGGACGCGTCCCGCGGGTGAAACATAGATTGATCACTGCGGATCCCCTGGCCGTCGTTCACGACACGAGAGGCCCGGCTGCCGAGTCGCTTCGCCTGCTGCGCAGCAACCTCGACTACCTGGACGTGACGGGAGCGCTCTCGACGGTGCTCGTGACGAGCGGCATGCCCGGCGAGGGCAAGTCGGTGACCGTGTGCAACCTGGGCGTCACGCTCGCTATGGGTGGGCGCCGGGTGGTGCTCGTCGACGCCGACCTGCGACGCCCCAGCCTGCACCGGTACATGGGCCTCTCGAACACGGTCGGCGTGTCCAGCGTGGTCGCCGGCAAGGTGCCGCTCGCCAAGGCCCTGCAAGGCTACAATCTGCCGCCGTTGGACTGGAACTTGAACGGCGGTTCGCACAATGGGAACGGCTCGAAGCCGGTGGCGGACGCGTCGGACGACGACGCCAAGCAGCCGGCGCGGCGCCTGTACCTGCTCGCCGCCGGACCGATGCCGCCGAACCCGGGAGAGATCGTCGCCTCCGAGCGCTTCAAGGCCATCTTCACCGAACTGAAGGAATCGAGCGTCGACTTCGTCCTCATCGATTCGCCTGCCTTCATGTCGGTCTCCGATGCCGCCGCGATCGCGCCGCATGCCGACGGAGTCCTCGCGCTCGTCGACATGGGTCGGGCCACGAGGCCGGTGCTCGGTGAGGTCAAGGACTTCCTCGACCGGCTCCCCACCCGTAAGCTCGGAGTCATCGTGGTGCGCGAGAAGCCCTCGCGCAGCAGCTATCACGGCTACTACCAGTACGCCGGCGCCCGCCGGGTCTAAGTCACCAGAGCCCCGCACGCAGTCCAAGCTAAAGGCATAGTGTCGATAGTGCGATATAGGTCGCATGAGACTGCTTCGTAGATGGCGCTGGATCGTAGCGGCCCTTGCCGTGCTGGTGATCCTGCTGGTCTCAGGCGTCGTGACCTACGACCGGCATTTCTCCACACCGGCGCCGGCCAAGCTGAGCCTTCCGCCGCTGAGGAGCGGCTCGAGCACGAGTCCGGCCGGCTCGGGTCTTGCTGCCCTGGACGGCGCCTGGAACCTGGGGCCCGCCACGATCCTCGGCTACCGGGTGGCAGTCGACACGCTTGGCCTGCGAAAGACCATCGTCGGTCGCACGAATCGGGCCTGGGGATCTGTGACCGTGCGCGGTGGCTGTGTTGCCAGGGGTTCGTTCACGGTCGACATGACGAGCTTTCGGGGCGGTAAGCGAGAGTGTGATCTGATCGACGCGAAGACCCATCCGACGGCGACGTTCGTGCTGACCGGGCCGATCAAGCTCGACAGCGGATCGGCCGATGGGGCCATGCGCCACTACACCGCGACCGGAAAGCTGACTCTGCGCGGGGTGACCACTCCAGTCGCCCTGGTGGTCTCGCAGGAGTGCAAAGGCACGACGTTCTACTTGCTCGCCGACATCTCGATCGCCTTTGCGCGATGGCACATTTCGGTTCCCCACGGCGTCAAGAGCCGCGGCACGATCGAAGTGTTGATGGGTCTGATCCGCGGCACGGGCAACCGTGCCCCCGCATCTTAGGTTGCGGATTCCCAAAGCGCCGCGTGCGCTGCGGGTCTGGGCGGGTATCACGTCCCTGTGGCGGCAATCCCGCCGTCCCCGCATCGTGCGTCAGCTCTGACTCGAAACGGAGACGTGATGGCCAGCGAATCTCGGTATGACTCGATGCAGTACCGGCGTTGCGGAAGGAGCGGCCTGAAGCTGCCTGCGATCTCGCTCGGCCTCTGGCAGAACTTCGGCGGCGAGCGCCCGCTCGAGACGAGCAGAGCTATTGTGACGAGGGCGTTCGACCTGGGAGTCACGCACTTCGATCTCGCCAACAACTATGGCCCTCCGTACGGCTCGGCGGAGGAGACGTTCGGCCAGATCCTGCGCAACGACCTGGCGGCCCACCGCGACGAGCTCGTCGTCTCGACGAAGGCCGGTTACGACATGTGGCCCGGACCTTACGGCGACTGGGGCTCGCGCAAGTACCTGCTGGCCTCGCTCGATCAGTCGCTGGCGCGGATGGGGCTCGACTACGTCGATATCTTCTACTCGCATCGCTTCGACCCCGAGACTCCGCTCGAGGAGACCATGGGCGCCCTCGACTCAGCGGTGCGTCAAGGCAAAGCGCTCTACGTCGGCATCTCGTCGTATTCGGCCGACAGGACCCGTGCGGCCGCTGAGATCCTGCGTGCGCTCGGGACGCCGTTGCTCATCCACCAGCCCTCGTATTCGCTGTTCAACCGCTGGATCGAGCCTGAGCTGCTCGTTGAGCTCGAGTCGCTCGGCGCCGGCTGCATCGCGTTCTCACCGCTCGCTCAGGGCCTTCTGACCGACCGCTACCTCGGTGCCATCCCGCAGGACTCGCGCGCGATCTCCGGCGAGGCGTTCAGCACGAGCTTCCTGAGCGAGACGAACATGGAACGTGTGCGGGCGCTGGGCGAGGTGGCGGAGCGGCGTGGCCAGACGCTCGCGCAGATGGCGCTCGCCTGGACGTTGCGCGACGCGCGCGTCACCTCGACTCTCGTCGGTGTCAGCCGCATCGAGCAGCTCGAATCGAATCTGGCCGCTCTCGCGCGGTCCGAGTTCGCCCCCGAGGAGCTTGCGGAGATCGACCGGTACGCTGTCGAGGCGGGCGTCGACATGTGGGCGGAGTCGAGCTCGAGCTGAGTGACCGGCCGCTGGCCGGGCGAGGCTCGCCTTCGCTAGGCTAGTGGCCACCGTCGCCACTCGCGATCGCCGAAGGAGCACCGATGACCGAACCCGCGGGACGCCTCTCCGAAGATCAGTTGCAACTCATGTTCCGGCACATGCCGATCGGCCTGAGCGTGGCCGACGAAGACGACGTGGTGCGTTTCTGGGCGGGCGCCGGGTTCGAGGTCTGCAGCCCCAAGCTCATCGGCCGCGACCTGCGAGCCTGCCACCCCAAGCGCGCCCAGGCCGGCATCGACGCGCTGCTCGCCGATCTCAAGTCCGGGGCGAAGGACGAGGTCGAAACGGTCGAGCACGGCGACGACGGCTCGGAGCGCATCGTGTATACGGCCCTGCGCGACGCCGACGGCACCTATCGCGGCGTGCTGGAGACGGTCGTGCCGCTGACAGACGAGGAGTGATCGCGGCGCTCTAGTCGCCACTGTCGTAGGCGATCGCCCTACCAAACCAGGCCGTCGTCGGCCCGAACGTTGCGATGAGCATCACTTCTCCGCGAGATCGCTCCTACAAGCATAATCGGCAGTTCGCGAGTCGCTCCTGAGGCGAGCGCTCGCGCGCGCCGGCAGACGGACGAAGTCGTACGAGGTGCCGGTGAGCAAGCGACCACCCGACTACCTGAGCGGGCTCATCAACGCGGCCTGCTGCGCCGTCTGGGCAAGCGTGGGATGCTCGACCGCCAGGCGCATCTCAAGCAGACCGAGCACGGCGAAAAAATCACGAAGCTCCGAGACGGGACCTTCGGGGCCGGTGACTATCTGGCCAAACTGGCGCTCCACATCGCGGCCATACTGCGCCGCCGATTCCGAGACCACCTCGTGCTCCAGGTGCCCCACGATCTTCTCGAACTCGCCGTGGTCCAACCAGGCGCCCCGGCATGTCTGGCAGACGTCGACGAGCACGCCCGATCGCTCGTACGCGCTCGTGCCCATCGCTACGGAACACCGGGGGCAGAGCTTCGCCGCTCTGCGCGTCGTCGGCGGATCCACGTGGCCGGCGAAGAGATCGAAGTCGAGCCAGCGCAGATCGGGGTCGCTTCGATCCTTGGCGCGTCGCAGCTCGTCGCGATCGAACCAGCGTCCCAGACACTTCGGGCACTCGTCGATGCGCACACCGAAGTAGTCGGTCTCCTGCAACTCCGTGTGGCAATCAGGGCAGTCCATCGAGACCTCGCTTGCGTTCCGTAGCGGGAAGGGCGCCACGCGACCTCGCGCGCCGGCGCACGACCCACGCTACACCCGTATTGTCCGACTCCACAGCCGCCCGTCGTCCTCGCCGCGGCTCAGCTACTCAGTCTTGTGCCGCGAAACGTCGCGTAGTCGGGGCGCGCGAGCCCCATGGCGGAGCCGAGCGTGTGCCAGAACCCGGGCGAACGCGCCACCCAGCGCGTGGCCCCGAGGCCTCGCACGGCCTGCGTTCCCGTCGCCGCGACGCTGATCGCAGGCAGACGCCCGCCTGGGGTGGAGAAGACCAGCCGGTAGGTGATCCCCAGGTCGATCGGCGCGTTGAGCGCGGTCGTCGGCATGGCCGGCAGCGCCAGAAGGGCTCGTGCCACCGCGCGGACCTCGGTCGGGTCGCTGACGGTGACCTTCGCCGGAAAGCCGAAGTCCACGTGGTTCTGCGGAAAGGCGTCGCGGCGCGAGACGACCAGGCGATCGAGGTGGTCAAGCGCGAGGCCGAGGGCGGTCGTCGGCGACGCGCTGGGGGCAGGGCTGCTGCCCGTCGTCGCGCTGCCGCAAGCGGCCAGGCACAGCACCGCCGTCAGCAGCGCCGCCAACAGCGCGGCCGCCAGCATGGCACGGTGGAGTGGTCGATGGTGAGCGTGCATACGCCCTCCGTTCCCATTACCGGCGCGGTGTCGCTGCTCCCGCGCCAGACTCCTTTGGTCTGTCACAGGGGGTGACGCCGCGGGGAGTTCTTCGGTTCGCTCGATCCCACGCGCTCTCGCCGGCCGACGCCGACGGCCTCCGCATCTGTCATGTGCCCAGACTCAGACTCCGGTGATTCCTCGACAGGACTCCGGCCGTCGAGTCGCCTCCGCAGAACTGCGCGAGCATTGCCTGAAGCTCCTCGCACATGGCCAGGGCGTCGGTCTCGCCGAGCGGCGGCAGGCAGTCGACATTGACGACAAGGGCGGTGGTCGTGGGCAGCAGGATGGTGTGGCGCGCCTGCCGCCAGATCCAGCGGCGCGCCACCACGACGTCTCCGTCGGCCAGGATGAACTCCCCCTCGGGGGGCGTCTCTTCTTCGTCCGATCCAAAGGGCTCGAACTTCTCCCGGCCCGTGGCGGGTCGCAGATCGAGGCCGTCGACCAGCACGTCGGTCGCATGGCCGCCGATGGGCACGAGCCGCCTTAGAGAAACGGTGTTACCGATGTCGACGAGCGTGCTGATGGACGGCAGCTGCTGGTTTTTGAGGACCCTCCTGGCCATGGCGTCGACAGAGGGCCGATAGTCACTGGGCCTCATGCCCAGCGCCTTGAACGCTTCTCGCCAGCCGGCGATGCGGGGGTCGAGCGCCAGCTCGTCCGGCGCGACGCTCTCCCGCACTGAGTCCTCGGCCTGCCTGAGCAGCTCCACCATCTCCGGCGGCGACGGACGATTCGTGACGCCGCGCGCGATGACGACGCCCCGCGCGTAGTCGGGGAACCTCTCGAACACCGCGTCGGCTACCGTGTAGCCTTTGCCGTCCATGCGTACTCCCTTTCGTCGGGGGCTCTCACTTGACGATCGCTGCCGGTCAGCGCACATGCGGCAGGGTCGCGAGAAACACGCCCGTCAGGGTGATGGCGGCGCCCAGCACAAGACGGGCGCCGAGGCGCTCCCGCAACAAGAGGATGCCCCCGAGGATGGCGAAGATGGGCGACGTGGCGACGATCAGCGTGGTGAGCACCGGTCCGATCTGATCGATCAGGACGTACCACATGACGGTGAACAGCGCGTTCAACACGCCGGCCGCGACGAGCAGGCCGATCACGCGGCGGCGCTGTCCGGCCCCCAGCGGCGCCGTAAGGAGCGGCCGGCGGCGCACGAGCATGAAGGGGGCCAGCAGCACGACGCCCAGGGCCTCGCCGAGCACCATCATGGTCGTGCTCGCGCCGTGGGTCGAGCGCTCGGCGAGCTCGATCATCACGGGGCTGAAGCCCCACCCGGCGGCGGTCACCAGCGACAGGACTACCACCGTCCGGGCTGAGGCGTGCACCCGCGGGCCGACGGCGCCCTCGAGCGCCGGGGCGTGGGGTTCGGGTTCGTCGTCCATCCAGCGCGAGATGAGAGCCACCCCGGAAAAAGCCACCAGCAGTCCGGCGATCGTCAGGCTCACGATGGCGGTGCCGACGATGAGCGCCGCAAACCCGGCCGTGAACAGCGGGTCGGTGCAGGTCAGGGGCCCCACGACGCCCACTTTGCCGGAGCGCAGTGCGGCGTAGTAGGCGGTGAAGGCGATCAGCCAGGTGACCGACGAGCCGATGGCGATGTAGCCCACGGCCGTCCACGTCATGGCGAAGCCCAGCGACCAGAGATGGAGCGCGCTGAGGGGCGCCGCCACCACGACCAGACTGACAGCCGAGACCACGAGCACGAAGAAGTTCACCGGGATCGGGCGCACGTGCTCGAGGACCTGCTTGTTGAGCACGACGATAAGGCCCCAGCAGGCGGCGGCCAGAAAGGCTATGCCCACCCAGACAAGAAAGCCCCCCGAGATCTCGCCCACCTCCGCGCCGGTGCGCACTGAGCGCAAGCCCGCAGGTGCGGGACTCGCGCCAGTCTATCAACGACGCGTGCCGGTGATGGCGCGATGACGGGGTGCCGCCCCCCCAGGTGGGGGCCGGACGGCGACCGGGCGCTCACGTGTGAGGGTCGCCGCCGGCACGGTCGCTGCGGCGCGCATCGACCCGATCGAGGAGCTCGGCATCATCCCGAAACGTCCGTTGCCCTATTGGGGCTGGGGCGAGATTCCCGACCAGTACGGGCGCCGTTGGCAAGACGACGATGCGGAGTCGGAAGTGCCGCCCGACCGGGGGCTCCGATCGGCCGCCGCTGCGACCCTGGTGGGGAACCGACGGCCACCGCTGACCGCCGAGGCATGAGGAGCATCAGACGCTCAGCTTGGCGATCAACGCCCAACGTAGTTGCCCGTGCTGCAATCAGGGCAAATTCCCTCCAAATACGAGATGCGGCCCCGTGGCGGGGCGCACCGAAAGAGGGAGGGCACGATGTACGAACCGGTCGTGCCGGGTGGCGTGACACCCGACGGGGACGATGCGGCCACGGGCGCTGCGGCCGTCTCCAAAGACGAGGACGCCCGTCTTGTAAGCCTCGGCTACAAACCCCAGCTCAGCCGAGTGCTGCCACTCTTCAGCAACTTCGCGGTGGCCTTTACCTACCTGTCGCCGATGGTCGGCATCTACTCGCTGTTCGTGCTCGGCGTGGGGACCGGCGGACCCGCCTACGTCTGGCTGACCTGGCTTCCGGTAGCCGGCATGCTCCTGGTGGCGCTGGTGTTCGGCGAGCTCGCCAGCCACTACCCGGTCGCGGGGGCGCTCTACCAGTACAGCAAGTTCTCGGTGGGGCCGAAGTACGGCTGGTTTGTGGGCTGGTTCTACGGCATCGCGCTGCTCGTGACGGTGGCGGCGGTCGACACCGGCATCGTCTCCTACGTGACCGCCCTTCTGCACAACTGGTTCAGCTGGAACCTGGACCCGACGAGTCACTGGGTGATCCTCATCGTCGTGCTGATCCTTCTGGGCATCCAGACGATCGTCAACATCGCCGGCGCCAGAGTGATGGCGAGAGTGGCGCGATTCGGCGTTTACGTCGAGATCGTCGGCACCCTGGGAGTCGCGCTGATCCTGGCCGTCAAGGGCTTTCACCACGGCCTCGGCTTTCTGTTCAGCACCCAGAACGTGGCCCACGTGTCGAGCAACCCGCTCGGGCTGAACTTCCACGGCGACTGGCTCTTCGGCGCGGCGCTGATCGCCGTCCTGGCGCCGGTCTACATCTTCTACGGCTTCGAGGCCGCCGGCGACATCTCCGAAGAGACCAAAGACGCCGGCCGTCAGGTGCCCCGCGCCATGCGCTGGGCGCTGATCGTCGGCGGCGTGGCGTCGTTCATCTTGATCGCCGCCCTGCTGCTGGCCATGCCGGCCCACAACGCGGTGGGCGCCACCGTGAAAGGCGGCGGCGTGCCCTTCATCCTGGCCGAGCTGCCCAGCGGCGTGCAGGACTTTCTTCTGCTGCTGATCATCTTCGCCTTCTTCTCGTGCGGCAGTTCGGTCCAGGGAGCCGGCACCAGGCTGGCGTTCTCGTACGCTCGCGATGGCGCCTTGCCCAGGTCGAACTGGATCGCCAGGGTGAGCCCGCGGCACAAGATGCCGGTCAACGCGCTGCTCGTCGGTACGGTGGTGACCGTGCTGTTCGTGCTGCTCACCTTCATCTCGCCGAACCACAACGTGCACTTCGGCTTCATCACCTACCCGGCCAACACCAACGTGCTGGTCTCGCTCGTCTCGTTCGGGGTCAGCGGCATCTACCTGTCGTTCCTGCTGACGGTGATCGCCGCCACCATCGCCCGCGCCCGAGGCTGGGTCCCCCAGGGCGCGTTCCGCCTGGGACGCTGGGCGTGGCCGGTCAACATCGCCGCCCTCGCGTACCTCGGCCTGATGTTCGTCAACATCGTCGTGCCGACCGGACTCACCAGTCCGCGCGGGTACTTCAACCTCGACTGGATAACCCTGACCGTGATGGTGATCATCGCGATCGTCGGGGCCGTCTACTTCCTGATCGCGCGCCCCGACACCAAGGCGGTGAACAGGCACCTCCACGACGACCTCGAGCCGACCGGCGCCGAGGTCGACAAGCGCGAGGTGGCATGACCGCTCCGCGGCGTCGCGGTACGCAAGCGGCGGCATGACCGCTCCGCGGCCCGGCGCCGACGAGAGCAGGTAGCCCCGAGGGGGCGACGGCGGCACGCCGTCGCCCCCTCTCGCACACCGCCCCAGTCGGCCCGCCCCGGGGCGCGAAGTCCCTCCGTACCTCTACGTACGAGACATCCGCCTCGCGGTGGTATACGGTGACGCCAGGCGCACTCCGCGCCGGGCGATCGGGAGGGATCGGACAATGCGCGTTGCCGTAGGTAAGCGTACTTCACTACTTGTCGCCATGGCACTGCTGGCGGCCGGTGCGCTGTGGGCGGCGGTCGCGCCACCCGCGGCCAAAGCTGCGCCGCCGGCAACACCTGGGTCCTGAGCACGCTCCAGTCGCACCTCGAAAACGGCCCCGTGCAGGCCTACTTCCTCACCGTCCTCGGCGGCGCCACCGAGGACGACCAGACGCCGGTGGCCGTTCCGGCCACCATCGAGAGCATCGTGCCCGGCGAGACGCAGGACGGCGCGCTCATCCTGTTCTCCGCCGGCCCGTCGATCACCGGCATGGGCGGGATTGCGGCCGGCATGAGCGGCAGCCCGCTCTACGTCGGCGACCCCAGCGACCCGCAACCGAACACCGACCCGCTGATCGGCGCCGTGTCCTACGGTGACATCTTCACCACCGACGGGCTTGGCCTGGCGACGCCGATCGAGTACATGATCGCCGTGCAGACCGAACCATCCGGCCAGCAAGGCCGTGGCCACCCCGGCGGCTCACGCCGAGTCCGTGTCGCTGACCAAACCCCTGACGTCTCCTCGGCGACGGTCAAGCGCGTCGTCGTAGCGGCAAGCGCCGGCAAGGCCAAGGCCGTCCAGGTCGTGTCGGGCACGGCCGTCTTCGCCCCGCTCGACGTGATCGAGATCGGCGGCCTGAGCGCGCAGTCGAAGCTCTACAAAAAGACGGCGGCTAAGCTCGAGGCCGCCGGCTACCAGGTCGAGCCGGCCTCGGCCACAGCCCGGCCGGCGACTACGACCCGACGTGGAGCACGCCGCTCGTGGCGGGCGCCTCGGTGGGCACCCTCTACTCGACCGGCGACCTCTGGATCGGCGCCGCCGGCACCGTGACCTACGTAGACGGCAGCACGGTACTGGCCTACGGTCACCCGCTCGACTGGCTGGGCGCGACCACGGCCTACCTCACCAATGCCTGGGTCTCGGGCATCTGGCAGACGACCTACGAGCCTTACAAGCTGATGGCCCCGGCCGCCACGCAGGGCACCGTCACGCAGGACCGCAACTCGGGCGTCGAGGGCGTCATCGGTACGCTGCCGGCCGAGACTGCCGGTCTCATCCTCGGCCACCTTCGCTGGTAAGCCGACCACGAGTGCGACGTCAGCTGCCGCAGGCCGCAGTCGCCAGCCCGACGTTCCTTTACATCTTCGGCGACTTACTGCCGACCTACGCCGCGCAGGTGCGATCTACAAGGCGCTCGACGCCGGCCAGCTGGCGGGCAGCGCGACGACCACCTCGACTGTCGTCGTCAACGATGGCACTAAGGACTACACCGTCACGATCAACAACGTCTGGAACGATCCCTACGACGTCACCTACGACGCAACAGGCGACCTCGACAACATGCTCTACACGCTGACCGCGAACCCCGACGGCATCGCGCCGGTCACCGTCAAGTCGGTCGACTTCTCGCACGGCGCTCACCGCCCAGCGCAACGAGACGCGCATCGTCTCGGTCTCGTGTGCCAGGCGGCCTCAAAATCGGCGCGAACGACGTGACCGTCTCGCTCGCCCAGTATGGCATAGCGGCGCTGCAGACCAGCTCATGTCACGCTCACAGCTGCCGCGCGGAACGGTGCTTGGCAGCGGCATCGAAGTCTACGGCGCCGGCTACGGTGGCATACTACTACCTTCGGCGACGGGTCCATGACGGCAAACCTCGAAGACCGCCGCGAAGCCGGCGAGCGACGACCGCCAGACTGTCGCCGACCTGGTCACCTCGCTTGAAGCCGCGACCCACCAACAACGACATCCTCGTCGATTACCTGGACGGCAAGGACGTACTCGCCCCAGCCGGTCGAGGGCTCGGTGCGACCACCGCCTTGTCAACGGTGACCTGAGCTGAACGGCGACCAGATGATGCTGCGCGCCCTGCGCCCGTGGTGAAGCGCACTGCGCGGTGCGTCTGTCCGGCGCCATCATGAACGTCGACGCACCGACCACGGTGTCGCTGTACGGCGACCCGCTGGGCAGAAGACGCGCAAACTCATTGCGATCGTTCCGGTCTCGATGACCACCGACGGCACGGGCATGTTCTCCTACATCCAGAAGAACCTCAAGAAGTCAGTCCGGTTCACGGCGATCTGGGCTGGCGACGACTCCAACCTTGGCGCCACCGCGACGACCGTCGTCAAGGTGATGAAGTAGGCCGACGCGACACTTCGGGCGTTCGCGCCCGCGGCGTCTGTAGGAGCGTACGCACCCGCGACGGGGGCGGGGCGGCTTGAGCCGCCCCGCCCCCGTCGCGGGTCGCCCACCCGCTCGCCGCCCTTGCCATCCGCCGGCCCGGGCGCGACACTGAGTCTACCCCAGCGGTTCCTTTGCGAGCGGCGCGCGGTTTGTTTGCGAGCGGCGCGCGGTTCCTTGGCGAGCGGCGTGCGGTTCGCTCCCACGACGGCCGACCGTCGTTTAGCGCGGGCCGCGTTGACGGCGGAGATGGAGAGACGTGCGAAAGTCCAGGCTCAGGAACGACCACCCGGGGCTCCCCGGAAGGGCAGCCGGCGGACGCATGCCGTTGCGGCCGCCGTCGGTCGCGGCGCGCGTGGCGATCGTCGGGGGCCTCGTCGTCGTGCTGCTCGGCGTGCTCGTGTTCCGCCTGTGGTTCCTTCAGGTCCTGAGCGCCCAGACCTATCTGGCCCAAGCCCAGAACAACAGCTTGCGCGCGGTCGAGATCAATGGCGCCGCGCGGCGTGATCAAGGATCGCAACGGCAAGACGCTCGTCGACAACCGCCCTGGTCCTGCCGTCGGCATCCGCCCCATGAACGTGCCAAAGGGCGAGCTCCCGCAGCTCACAGATCGGCTTTCGCGCCTCATCCACTCGCCCGCCGCGACGATCCGCTCGCTGGTGGCCAAGCAGTCCTGGCTCCCCTACGACCTGGTGGTCATCAAGCGTGACGCCGCCAAGTCGCTGGTCGCCTATCTCCTAGAGCACACACAGGCCTTCCCCGGGGTCGAGGTGCAGCAGAACTACCTGCGCGCCTACCCCATGGGAGAGATCGGGGCCCCCTTTCTGGGCTACATCGGTCAGATCGATGCGCAGCAGCTCAAGCGGCACTCGTTCAACGGCTACCTGCCCGACGACCAGGTCGGCCAGACGGGCGTAGAGGCCACCTACGACCGCTGGCTGCAGGGCAAGGATGGCGCCTCGAAAGTCGAGGTCAACGCCCTCGGCAAGCCTCAGGCTGTAGTCGCCGGCGGAAGTCTGCCCCAGGTCGGCGACAACCTGGTGCTGACAGTTGACGCCCGGGTCCAACAGGCGGCCGAGAAGGCCGTGCGATCCGGCATCGCCATGGCACACGCCAACGGCTTTGCCCAGGCCAACGCCGGTGCGGCTGTCGTCCTCGACGCCCACAGCGGTGCCGTCCTGGCCATGGTCAGCACGCCTTCCTACCATCCCTCATGGTTTTCGGGCGGCATCACCGCCAAGCATATGGCGCGACTCTTGCGTCCTCAGGCCGACGAGCCGCTGCTCAACCGCGCGATTGCCGGCGAGTACCCGACCGGCTCGACCTTCAAGGTGGTCGATACCGTGGCCGGCCTTCAGACCGGTGTGCTCAGCCCGTCGACGACGCTCGACGCGCAGGGGACGTATGTGAACCACGGCACGACCTACCATGATTGGAACCCCGCGGGTCACGGCGCTATCGATCTGACCCAGGCCTTGGTGCAGTCGGCCGACACGTACTTCTACCAGGTCGGCTACGATTTCTACTTGCGCCCGGGCAGCGAGCTCGAAGGCTGGGCGCAGCGGCTGGGTTACGGCCGCCTGACCGGGATCGACATCCCCGGTGAGGTCGCCGGCCTCGTGCCTACGCCAGCCTGGCGCCGCCACACGTACACCAGGAAGACCGACCCCAGCTGGCAGTCGATAGCCTCTGGAAGCCGGGGAACTCGATCAACTTGGCGATCGGTCAGGGCGATCTGCTGGCCACGCCGCTGCAGGTGGCGGTCAACTACGCGGCCATCGCCAACGGCGGCTACCTTGTGACGCCGCATCTTGGCCTGCGCGTGGAATCGCCGCAAGGCGCGCTGCTGCGCCGGCTCGGCTTCCCGCCTCCGGCCAACCTTGGTATCGCGGGCAGCTACCTTGCTCTCGTGCGCAACGCCTTGCATGAGGCCGCCTCGACGCCGGCCGGCACCTCCTACGGCGTGTTCGGCAGCTACCCGCTGGCGGTCGCCGGCAAGACCGGCACGGCCCAGGTCGCCGGCAAGGGCGACTACTCCTGGTATGCGAGCTTCGCGCCGGCGAACGACCCCAAGTACGTCGTGGTCGTGATGATCGAGCAGGGCGGCGAGGGCGCCACGCGGCGGCGCCGGCGGCGCGCCTCATCTACAACGCGCTCTTTCACATAAAGACGGGCGGTGTCGGCGGGACGCCGCACGGGGACTGAAAGACACGTCGGATCGCGCGGTCACTCCGTGGCCGGGCGCGAGCAGCCCCTGACAAGGCGGTGTGATCGTGGAGAAGCGACGGATCGGCAGGCTCGAGGTCTCGCTGGCGGGTCTGGGTTGCAACAACTTCGGACGCCGGCTCGACGCCGCTGGGGCGGCGAGCGTCGTCGAGGCCGCCCTTAAGGCCGGCGTCACGCACTTCGACACGGCCGACGTCTACGGCGACGGCGCCTCTGAGACGCTGCTCGGTCGGGCCCTCGGCGCCCGCCGGGCTGAGGTCGTGGTCACCACCAAGTTCGGCATGAGCGACGTGCCGGATGGGCTCTCGGGCGGCGATCCGCGTTGGGTCAGGCGCGCCTGCGAGCAGAGCCTGGACCGCCTGGGCAGCGAGTACATCGACCTGTATCTGCTGCACCGGCCCGATCCCGCCGTGCCGATCGCGGACACGCTGGCCGCGATGAACGAGCTCCTGGCGGAGGGCAAGGTGCGCGAGATCGGCTGTTCGAACTTCGCTGCGTCGCAGCTCGCCGAGGCCCAGGCGGCGGCCGGCGCCGGCGGCCTGCGCGGCTTCGCCTGCGTGCAGAACGAGCTCAGCCTGCTCGAACGCAAGGCCCAGGGCGAGTTGCTTGCCGCCTGCGATTCGCTCGGGGTGGCCTTCGTGCCCTTCTTCCCGCTCGCCATGGGGCTGCTGAGCGGCAAGTACCGCCGCGGCCGGCCGTCGCCCGGCAAGACGCGCCTCGCCGGGCGCGAGGCGCTCGTCGAGGCGCGGCTCGCCGAGATCGAGCAGCTCGCCGTCTTTGCCGAGCGCCACGGTCACAGTCTGCTCGAGCTCAGCCTGAGCTGGCTGGCCGCTCACCGGCAGGTCGCCTCGGTGATCGCCGGCGCCATGACCGCGGAGCAGGTGCGCGCTAACGCGGCGGCCACTACCGCCTGGCGGCTGAGCGAGTCGGAGCTTGCCGAGGTCGAGCGCCTCTCCGACGGCGCCTGATCTCGGGCGCGCCCGGACGGGACCTGCTCCCCCGGCCGACTCGGCGAGGTGCTGGAGCCGGCGCGCCGGCGCCGCTCTAGCGCCCGCGGCGCGACAGCCAGGTCTCTCTGGCCACGAGGCCGTCGCCGAAGGCCAGCACGCGGTTGCGTCCGGCGCGCTTGGCCGCGTACATCGCCCAGTCGGCCTTGTCGAGCAGCTCGTCGCGAGCCGAGGCGTCCCTTGGACAGGTGGCGACGCCCACGCTGACCGTGAGCGGTTTGTCGGCCTTGGTGCTGGAGGCCTCGACCTCGGCGCGGATGCGCTCGGCCACGGCGAACGCGGCGGCGGCATCGGTGTCGACCAGCACCAGCACGAACTCCTCGCCGCCGTAGCGCGCCGCCAGGTCGACCCGCCGGCTGCACGACTCGACGATGCGCGCGATGCGCGTGAGGGCGGCGTCGCCCGCCTTGTGCCCGTAGGCGTCGTTGTAGGCCTTGAAGCAGTCGCAGTCGCAGAACAGTAGGGACAGCGCGGTCTCGCGGCGCGCGGCGCGCTCGAGCTCCTCTTCGAGGCGCTCGTGCAGGTAGCGGTGGTTGTAGAGGCCGGTGAGGCCGTCGGTGATGGCCTCGACCTCGGCACGGCTGAAGCGGATGGCCGCCGACTGCAGCATGGCCGCCAGGGTGTGGGAACGGTCGCCCTGCAGCGAGCGGTCGAGCGACGCCACGATCGGCGCGTCGACGCTGACCGCGCCGACCACATCGCCCTGGGCATCGCGCAGTGGCGCGATACCCGAGACCCACACGCCGAAATCGTCGGCGTTCAAGACGTTGGCCACCAGGCCCTCGCCGGCGAGCACGCGGGCGAGCTCGTCTTCGGGCAGCCACGGGTCGCCGCAGCGGGAGAGCTGCATCTTCGGTATCGCCGGTGTCGAGCACCGTGATGCACTGATCGCCCCGCAGGGCGAAGCTCGTGACGAAGCGCACCGGCGGATGCTCGTCGCGCAGGCGGCGCAGCGCGGACACCATCGTCACGTAGGCAGGCGACTGCTCGTCGGCGCGGGCGTGCAGCAGGGCATGGGCCTCGGCGTCGACGAGCGTCGCGGCCTGCTGAGCGAGCGTGGCGACGCGCGTGCGCCGCCGGCGCAGCCGGCGCAACACGCGCAGGAATGCCTCGACCATCTCGGGGTCGAACTGCGTGCCGACGCAGCGCCGCAGCTCGGCGAGGCACTGCTGGTAGCTGAGCGCCGGCCGGTAGGGCCGCCGGCACGACATGGCGTCGTAGCAGTCGACCACGCACATGGCACGGGCGATCAGCGGGATCTCGTGGCCGGCGAGGCCGTCGGGGTAGCCGCCGCCGTCGAAGCGCTCGTGGTGGTGGCGCACGCCGGCCACGAGCTCCTGGTCGAACAGGGGTCGCACGATCTCGGCGCTGATGCCCGGGTGCTGGCGGACGAGCTCCCACTCTTCAGAGGTGAGCGGTCCCCCCTTGAGCAGCACGCGGTCGGACACGCCGATCTTGCCGACGTCGTGCAGGAAGGCGGCGTTCTCGACCTCTTCGAGGCGCTCGTCGGGCCAGCCCAGCTCCTGGCTCAGGAGCGCCATGTAGGCCGCCACCCGGCTGGCGTGTCCCAGGGTGTAGTAGTCCTTGGCCGAGAGCGCCGAGCTCAGCGCGCGCAGGTTGCCCAGGTGCAGGCTCTTGACCTCTTCGTACAGCCGGGCGCGCTCGAGGGCGAGGGCCACGAGCTGGCAGACCGCTTCGGCGGTAGTGATCTCTTCGGCGGTGAAGCACCGCTCGACGCGGTCGAGCAGGCCGACCAGACCGATCACCTTGTCGCGCGCCACCAGGGGCAGCGAGACGCAGCTGCGCTGCCGGTAGCCGTGCATGTTGTCCCGTTCCTCACGACTGAGCCGCGGGTCGTCGAGGCTGCTCACGCAGACCGCGCGACCGGTCTCTACGGCAAGCCGCTTGCAGGGCCAATGCTCCAGCGAGACCGCCTGGCCTACCCAGGTGTTGTCGCGCGCGCCCAGCACCGTCGAGGCGATGCAGGCGATGCGCCCGTCGTCTTCGAGACGGTAGATGTCGCAGTCGGGGATCTCCAGCGCGGCGCTCAGGCGCCGGGCCGCCGACTGCAGGACCTCGCCGATCTCGAGGCTCGAGGCCAGCTCGAGGCTCGTCTCGAAGAGGAGCTGATACCGCTCGCCGCCGCCGGTCGCCCTGGGCCGGTGATCCAGGCGCGCGGCCGCCCCCGGCAGGAGCCCGGCGAGGTCGTCGTGCGCGAAGCGGCGCTGGCCGCCCGGCGTGAGACCGCAGGCCAGCCTGCCGTCGGCGGCCCAGCGGCGCACGGTACTTGGGCTGACGCCGAGCAGATCAGCGGCCTGCTGCACGCGCAGCCATCGGGGGCGCTCGGTCTCGGAGTTCATCGCTAACGGTATCGGCCGGCGCGGGGCAGCCCTTGACTTGCGGTGTCAGCGGAGATGTCGGCCGCTCAGCTGTGCGTGTACGGTGTGGCCCCCGCAAAGTCGCTCGCCATCGTGGCGACGATGCCGCGCACCAGACCCGGCTCGGTCGTGACGATGCCCATGTTGCGGTCGGCGGTCAGCATGGCCGTGGTGAAGTTCATGCTGCCGACGTAGACGGTGTGGTCGTTGACCGAGATCGCCTTCGACTGGATGTAGAGCCGATAGGTGGGCGCGTACAGGCTCACGTGCACGCCCCCGGCGACCAGGGTGTCGAAGGCGCTCAGGTACGCATCGGAGGCGGTCATCGTGAGGTCGACCGTGACGCCCTTCTGGGCCGCCGCCACCAGCGCCTGCTCGATGGGCGCGCTCTGCAGCTGCTCGTCTTCGGCGTACAGGGTGGTGCCGGGGCGAGCGGTGCCGATCAGCTTGACGAGGCGGTCCTGGGCGTCCGGCGACCAGATGAGCTGCGAACCGGTGGGCACGACGCCGGCGGTGGGCGGCCTGTCGGTCCTGGCGAAGTCGACGTTGAAGGTCGCCTGGGCGCCGGCCGCGGTGGCGCCGTTGTCGGTGTCGACGATCCAGCCGCGGATCACCGGATAGTAGGCGGCTGCGAGGTTGCCGGTCATGACGGCGACCGCGCGACCGTCGCGCACGATGGTCTTCTGGTGCCAGAGCACGCCGGACCAGGCCCAGCGCACCTTGACGCCGTGGGCCCTGAGCTCCTTGAAGGTGGGCTGGTTGGCGGCTTTGTTGCCGGTAGCGGTCGTCGAATCGAGCAGCACCCGTACCCGCACGCCGCGCTCGGCGTCGGCGACGAGGGCGGCCGTGGCCTTGGGGTCGACCAGGGAGTACATCGTCATATCGAGCGTCTTCTTGGCGGCGGCGATGAACGTGTACACGGTCTGGTAGCCGGCTTGCGGCTCGGTCGTGAGCTTGTAGGTGGGGGCGGTCGTGGTCCAGCACAGCAGGCACACGGCGCCCGCCGCGACACGCGCCGGGCACCCCCCGGCCACGGTGCCGCGCAGGTGGTCGGAGCCGGCGTTGTGGCGTAGCACGACCCAGTGGCCGGCGCTCTTTGCATAGGACCCGATGACGGCCGCGCCGGGAAAGAGGCGCACCCTGCCGGTACCGGCCGTGGCGATCAACTGGGCCTGCGCGCCCCGCGTGGCGGGCAGGCGCACGACCCACAGCAGCGACGGGTCAGAGGGGTCGCTCTTCAGGAGCCCCACGCGCGCGCCCACCAAGTCGTAGACGGCGACGCCGCGCACCGAACCCATGAGGTTGCCCCGTCGGTCCTTCACCCAGAAGCGGGAGCTGGCCGACGCCACCGCGGGCAGCGCCAGGAACGCGACCAGCGGGATGATGGCCAGCACGAACGACCTTCGACGAGGCATGGGGACCCTTTCTTCGAACGCGGAAGCCGCACTGCGACGGCTGCTGCCCGGTCGCAGCTACTGTGGCTATCGGCGGCGGGTCATGGCGACTTGACCTTCGCGTCTGCGCGGACGTGAAGGGCTTACGCGGAGGCGCCGCTGCTCACCACGGGCGCCGGCGCTCGCCAGCGGCAGCCGACGAAGACGTCGACCAGGTTGGGGTCGAACTGCCGGCCGGCGCCGGTGCGCAGTTCGGCGAGGGCGGTCTCGGGCGACAGCGCCGCGCGGTAGGGCCTGTCGGAGGTCATGGCGTCGTAGGCGTCGGCCACGGTGATGATGCGCGCGCCGAGCGGTATGTGTGCGCCTGCCAGGCCGTCGGGGTAGCCCTTGCCGTCCCATTGCTCGTGGTGGTGGCGGATGTAGTCGCGTCCCCTGCGGTACATGCTGAACTGACCGGCGAGCTCGCTGCCGTCGGCGGGATGGGCCACGATCGCCTGGCGCTCCTCGTCGGTCAACGACCCCTTCTTGTAGAGGATGCGGTCGGCCGTGGCGATCTTGCCGAGGTCGTGCACGCGTGCGGCCGAGACGATCAACTCGATATCGGTGCGCGGCAGGCCGAGCGCCCGGGCGATCTCGCCGGCGTAGCCGGCGACGCGTTGCGAGTGGGCGTAGGTGTACTCGTCGCGCTTGTCGATGGTGTCGGCCAGCAGCACGAGCGCGTGATCGGTCTCGGTCTGCAGGTTCGCGTACAGCTTGAAGCCGTTGTAGATGACGAACACCAGGAACGGAAAGTAGAGGATGTCCCAGCGGCTCTCCTGGTAGGCGAAGGCCAGCAGCGCGCCGAGCGGCACCATCGAGATGTAGGGCACACCCATCTCGCCTATGGTGGCCGCCAGCCGGTGCGGCATCGTGCGTCCCGAGATGCTGATGACCACGATGACCAGGGTGTCGTTGACCACCAGAAACACGACCGCCGCGGCCAGGATGGCGAGGGCGTCGTTCCTTAAGCTGACCGGGCCGGGTACGGCGAGCCGCTTGTAGACGAGCGCCGCGAGCCCCGCCGACAGGGCGAGCTGGCTGGCGTTGAACACCACACGTGTCCAGTGCAACCGCGAGATGACGAAGTCGCTGAAGAAGACGCCGGCGATGGCGACGATGCCGGCGAACGCCGGGCCGTAGAGGATGGCGGCGGCAAAGCTCACCGTGAGCGACGGCGACGTGGCGCCCTCGAGGCTCGACGCCACGGCCCAGTGCTCGCTGGCGATGGCGGCGAGCGCGAAGATCAGCAGGTCGACGCCGTGGCCGTGCGGAAAGCCGTGGGCGGTGGCAGCCAGTAGCAGCACCGCGCCGGCGGTGACGATGGTGATGTACGCTGCCAGGGCCGGCGAGAGCGAACTCGCGCCGGCCGCCGCGGATGATCGGCCGATGAGTGTCTGCGATTCTTTCGAAGCTGGACAGGATCGTGACCGGGAGCCGGACTCACGCTCGCTCGCCTGGCTTCCAGGCCTCGGCAGCGGGTATCGGCATCGGGCGCGTCTGACTACAGCCCTGGAGCACGATCCGCCGATGGTCCCCCACGTCAACTGCGTGAGGAACGAGACCGTGGGGCAGAGACCCTTCATGTGTCGGGCCCCCGTTCGGGCCGTAACCATGACTCCCCCCGAGGAGCGACTCCATGTCCTCAGAAGACGAAGTCCGTAGCGCATCGACGAAGTTCTACGCGGGGCTGCTGCGCATGCTCGACGGCGACAGCTCCCTGCTCAAAGACAGCTGGTCGCACGACGCGACTGTGACGACCATGCACCCGATCGGCGGCCTGCAGACCGGCTGGGACGAGGTGCGCGGTTCGTTCGAGGGCGTGGCCCAGCTTGCCTCCGGCGGCCACGCCGAGCTGATCGACCAGCGCATCCAGGTCGTCGGCGACCTTGCCTATGAGATCGGCATCGAAAAGGGCGAGGCGACGCTTGCCGGAGAGCAGATCGCGATCGCGCAGCGCGTCACCAACGTCTATCGGCGCGACGCCGACGGCTGGAAGATCGTCCACCACCACACCGACATCTCGCCGGCGATGGTGGCCCTGCTCAGCCGCCTGCAGCAGGCCGCCTGACCCGCGCCCGCGGCGTCTGGCGTGGCCCGGCACCCGGCGGGAACCTACTTGGCATGGAACGTCCCTGCGAGCTCGCGCGCCTGAACGACCCCGACAGGCTCTACGACGTGCAACGCGCTCTCGCGGCGCGCGGCATCGAAGCAGAGGTGTGGGACCTGGAGGGCGGCGCACGGCGTCGCAAGGGCATCGCCCCCTATCTGCGCCTGATGGTGCGCCGCCAGGACCTCGTGTACGCGCGCTGGGTGGCGCACGCCGCCGGCCTCGACGCCTGGGGCCGCGCGTCCGACGAAGACGCGGCCTGAGGCCGCAGCGGCGTTCGCCCGTTCCGCCTGACGTCGTAGTCCTTTCGTCTTTCACCGGACTCGCGGCGCGTCAAGCATTTTGTCGAGCATTGATTCTCCGGGCGTTGTACTATCCGGAAGTCGTACCGTTGAGGCAGTACTTGAGGCCCACGGCGGCCAGTGCCACGTTCCGCTCGTGCGTGCCCATGGCGCGGGTCTCCGCCTCGCGCTTGGCGCTGAGGGCGATGTCCTTGGGTACTACGGGCAGCTTGGGGGCGGCCTTCGGGGACTTGCTGGCCTTCGCGCTGGCTTCGGCTCGGGGGTGGTGGCGGTCACGGTGTCCCTCCTGTTTAGCCTGTGGTCATTCACATACTAGAATGACAGTCGGCCGTCACAAGTGAAGACTGGAGGGACGATCGGGATTCGGGCCGATGAGGCGTTGCCTCGATCGGCGACTCCGCGTGTCCGCTCTGTATGTTTTGAATTAGGGGGATGCACTTGATTTGCATCGATGTATCATTCAGAGGTCGTGCCATAAAGAGCTCCAGCGGGACTCTGAAGCGCCGGGTGGGGCGTTGTCCTGGGGAGCGGAGCCTTGGGAGGTCATATGCCAGAAGTTGAAATGCGCACGGAGAAAGCCAAGCTTCACAAGACCCTGCGCCGCTGGGACTTGGCCTTGTTCGGTGCCTGCGCGATCATCGGGTTCGACTCGTTGGCCTACACGACGGCCTCCGGCTTGGGCCAAGCCATCACTTGGCTGATCATCACCTTCTTCATCTTCCTCATCCCGTTCGGTCTCATGACCGCCGAGGTGACAGCCGCCTTCCCAGCCGAGGGCGGCCTGTACGCTTGGTGTCGAATGGCCTTCGGCGGGCTCTTCGGCGAAGTTGCGACCATGATGTACTGGCTCTCTAATGCCGTCTGGCTGGGCGGTACGCTGACGGCCGTGACGATTGGCGTCATCGACGTCTTCTTCACGCCCAAACACCCGCTCAACACGTGGGAGTCGATCGTTGTCGGGCTGATCTTCACCTGGGTGACCATCCTTCTCTCAGTAATCAACCTCAAGTACGGCAAGTGGACGGGCAACATCGGCACCGTCCTTAAGGGCATCATCATGGTCACCCTCGTGCTCTTGGCCATCGTTTTCTTTGCCCGCCACGGTCTGCCCAAGGGCATCGCGCCCGCCAGCTCCTACACGCCCACCGTCACGGGCTTCCTTGCGATCATCGGCGTCATTGTCTTCCTCTGGGTCGGCTTCGAGCTCGCGGGCTCGGCATCCGAAGAGATGGTCAATCCGCAAAAGGACGTTCCGAGGTCGATCTTCAGCGCGGGGCTCATCACGACCGGCATGTACATCGCTGTCATGCTCGCCATGCTGCTTCTGCTCTCCGTTAAGGAGCTGGGGGCGGCCACCGGTCTTCCGGCCGCCGTCAACGTCGTCCTGACCGACGCGGCGGGCGGCGCAGCCAAGACGTTGGGCTACTTCTTGGGCGCCATCCTCATTCTTGGGTACCTGAGTTCTGCCTCAGTGTGGACGCTCGGTTCGGCCCGCGTTCAGGCCGTGGCCGCTCTCGATGGTTCGGCGCCGCGCTTGCTCGGCAAGTTCAGCAAGCAGGGCACACCGCTGCCCATGTGTATCCTCATGGGCGTTGTCGGCTCCGTCATGTGCGTGATCATCTTCCTGGTCACGAGCGGCAGCCTGAAGGCTTTCATCGGCGTGATGATCGCCCTCGACACCTCACTGACGGTCGTCGTCTACGTTTTCCTGATCCCGGCGATCGTGCGCCTGCGTACAACCCACCCCCACGTCCACCGGCCCTTCGTAGTGCCCGGCGGCAAGTTCGGGCTGTGGGCATGCGCAGCGATCACTTGGGTTCTCTCGGTGATCACCTGCATCACCCTGCTTTGGCCGGGTCTTATCAACAGCTGGTTCGGTCAAAGCTACTCGATGGAATCAAGCTGGAGCATGTCGCGCGCCCGCTTTGAGGTCTTTACCCTCGGGACGTTTATTGTGCTGATGCTGATCGGCGTGGCCTTCTGGGCTTATGGCCGCAGCCAAGGCAAGGTTTCCGAGGACGCGGTTATCGACGGCGTGGTCGAGGAGGCGTAACCTGCGCCAAGCGACCATTTGACCCCCTAGAATGCGAGGGGCGGAGGCGAGTAGCAAGCTCGCCTCCGCCCCTCGCGCATTTGTAAAGGCCCACGGAGGGGCCCAGCACACCGCCACCCCCACCCAGGCTCGTCGAGGGCACCGACGTCCCTCGCCAGCCAAGTCCCCCCGACTGATTCACGGGCATAGGCTCCGCTGCCCGCGTTTTGCCCGCGCATGAGTCCCAACGGACCGCAACGGATCAAAACGCCAACCTGCAACTTGCCCGGATTTGCAGGCTGAAGTAGCGCCGGGTGGGGCGCATCCTTGGGGGAGCGGAGCCTTGGGAGGTCAAATGGCAGAAGTCGCACTACGCACAGAGAAAGCCAAACTGCACAAAGTCTTACGCCGCTGGGACCTGGCCCTGTTTGGCGCTTGCGCCATCATCGGCCTCGACTGGGTCGCCTACACCACGGCGAACGGCGCAGGGCAGGCCATCACCTGGCTGGCCGTCTCGGTCGTTCTCTTCCTCGTTCCCTACGGACTGCTCACGGCAGAAGTGACCGCGGCCTTCCCGGCCGAGGGCGGCATCTACGCCTGGGTGCGCATGGCCTTCGGCAAGCTGCCGGCTGAGCTTGCCACCATGATGTACTGGCTCTCGAACGCCATCTGGCTGGGCGGCACGCTCACCGGCGTCACGATCGCCGCGTTGAACCGGTTCTACTTTCCGAACCATCACCTCAACACGGCCTCGTCGATCATCGTCGGCCTCGTCTTCACCTGGCTGAACATCAGGCTGTCGGTCATCGCCCTCAAGTACGGCAAGTGGGCGGGCAACATCGGCACCGCCGTCAAGACCGCCGTCATGGCGATCTTCGTGATCCTGGTCATCGCCTTCCTCGCCAAGCACGGTGTGCCCAAGGGCGTCGTACCGGCGAGCTCGTTCAAGCCCAGCATCACCGGCTTCCTTGCTGTCATCGGCGTCATCATCTTCCTGTGGGTCGGCTTCGAGCTCGAAGCGTCGGCCTCTGAAGAGATGGTCAACCCGCAGAAGGACGTGCCCAAGGGCATCCTCACCTCGGGTCTCATCTCGGGCATCATCTACGTCGCCATCATGGGCGGCATCCTGCTCATGGTCACGCAGAAGAACCTCACCTCGGTCGGTGGCCTCGCCGACGCCTACGGTCTCGCCTCGAACGGCGTGCTCGGCAGCGCGGCCAAGGGCTTCGGCTATCTCTTCGGCGCCCTCATGATCCTCATGTTCGTGGGCTCCGCCTCGGTGTGCACGCTGGGCTCTGCCCGCGTGCAGGCCGTGGCCGCTCTCGACGGTGCCGCCCCGAAGGTGCTCGGCAAGTTCGGCAAGCAGGGCACGCCGGTGACCATGTGCATCGTCATGGGCATCGTCGGCTCTATCTTCACCTTCATCACCTTCCTCGTCACCAGCGGCAGCCTGAATCAGTTCTTCGTCGTCATGATCGCCCTCGACACGTCGCTGACCATCGTGGTCTACATGTTCGTGATCCCGGCGATCGTCAAGCTGCGCTACAGCCACGCCAACGTGCACCGTCCCTACATCATCCCGGGCGGCAAGGCCGGTCTCTGGCTGTGCGCCATCGTCACCGAGCTCCTCTGCATCATCACCTGCTTCACGCTGCTGTGGCCGGGCCTCATCGACAACATGCTCGGCCAGAAGTACTCGATCACCGACAGCTGGGGCATGTCTCGTCTCAAGTTCGAGTCGTACACGCTGGGCTCGTTCATCGTCCTGCTGCTGACCGGCGTGGTCTTCTGGGCCGTCGGTCGCGCCCAGGTCGGCGAGACCAAAGACGACGCCCTCATCGAAGGCGTCGTCGAAGAGGCCTAGCCTCTCGTCTGAACGACAGACGATAGACCCCTCAACGTAAGCGCGGGGGGCGGGAGCCGAGCAGAGAGCTCGGCTCCCGCCCCCCGCGCGTTTGTGGGGTGGCGAGCGGCGCGCTCGGCCTCCCGCCCCGCCGCGCGGCCGACCTCCTTCGTTCTCCCGAGCCGCCGACGCCCACCGGCGCGGCATCGTTGGTAACGGCCCAAAAAGGCGGTAGGCTGCTCGACGATGATGGAATCCTCGCTCTCGTACGAAGGAACAGCTTGAGGCCGTACGGCAGACCAGCCGAGCGCCCGCGCGAGCGCCGCCGCGCGGCGGCGGACCTTGTCGTGGTACTCGGGGCCGCCGTCGCCCTCCTGGCCCTCTGCGCGGCGGCGCTGGCGTCCCCACCGGCGCTGGCCGCGCCCCCGCCGATCATCAACCTCTCCTCGCCGACGCACCCCGACGAGGCCCTCTGGTACCCCGACCCCGACCCGAGCTTCTCGTGGACCGTGGCCGGGGCAGTGGGCTACGCGTACCTGTTCGACCAGATTCCGGGCAGCGTACCGGCGGCGGCGAGCATGGTCCCTGCTCTGCGCTTCTCGGCGGCGATCCTGAGCGCCGGCAGTGTGCCGTGGAGCGTGGGCTGCGGCGACGTGACCGGCGATGGCAAGGCCGACCTCGTGGTCGCCGACTACGGCGCGTCCGCCATCAGCGTGCTGGCTGGTAACGGCGCCGGCGGTTTTGGCGCGCCCGTCGCGTACGGCGTCGGCACGAACCCGCACGGCGTTACGGTGGCCGATCTGAACGGCGACGGCATCGACGACGTGGTCGTCACCGATTGGGGCGACGCCGCGATCAGCGTGCTGCTGGCCAAAGGCGACGGCACGCTGCGGCCGGCCGTCACGTACAACGTCAGGAGCCAGCCCAGCCAGATCACCGTGGGCGACTTCAACGGCGACGGCAAGGCCGACCTGGCCGTGGCCGACTATGCGAGCAGCGTCGTCAGCGTGCTGCGCGGCAAGGGTGACGGAACGTTCGCGGCCGCTACGAGCTATCCGACGGCGGCCAACGCCGAAGACGTCGTCGCCGCCGACTTCAACCACGACGGCGACCTCGACCTGGCCGTGGCCGACTGGAGTGCCGACACCGTGAGCGTGCTCGCTGGCAAAGGCGACGGCACCTTCGCCGCGAAGGTCGACTACCCGGTGGGCGCCAACCCCCACAGCGTCGTCGCCGCCGACTTCAACGGCGACGGCATGCTCGACCTGGCGGTGGCGAACTGGAGCGATAACACGATCAGCGTGCTGACCGGCGCCGGCGACGGCAGCTTCGCGCCGGCGACGACCGTCGGCGCGGGCTTCGTGCCCGCCGATCTCGTCTCCGCCGATTTCAACGGTGACGGTCTCGCCGACCTCGCCGTGGCCGACTGGGGCGTTACCGACGACACCGTCGGCGTGCTGCTCGGCAAGGGTAACGAGACCTTCGCCGCGCTGAAGACCTTCCCCGTGCCCACAAACCCGCACGGCCTCGCGGTCGGCGATTTCAACGGCGACGGTGCGCCCGACCTGGCCGTGGCCTGTAATCCCGACGACGGCACCTCCGTGGCCGTCCTGCGCGACCTCACTCTCGCGCCGCTCAGCGCCGCGTACAGCGGCCGGGCCGACGGGGTCTGGTACTTCCACGTGAGCGCCTTCGACGTTGCCGGCGGCGCCACCACGGCGACGCGCGCCGCGCGCATCGACACCGTGGCGCCGACGAGCACGCTCGGCGGCGTCGACGGACTGTGGCACAGGCAGCCCGTCGACCTCACGATCAGCGCCGCCGATACCGTCGGCGGCTCGGGCATGAGCGGCGGCCAAGCCGCCATCCAGTACAAGGTCGGCTCCGGCGGCTGGCAGACGGGCGCCTCGTTCACCGTGCCGGCGCCCTCCGATCACTCCGGTGACGGCGTGACCACGGTGAGCTATCGCTCGCGCGACGCCGCCGGCAACCTCGAGGCCACCCAGACGGCGACCGTCAAGATCGACACGACCGGGCCGGTCGTGAGCGTCTCGGGAGCAAGCGACGGCGCGTGGCTCGATCACGACGCCAAGGTGACCCTGAGCGTGAGCGACGGCGTCGGCTCGGGCGTGAGCTCGCTGAACTACACGCTCGACGGCAGCGGGCACGCAGTCGCGGCCGCAGATACGCCAGTCGCCGTGACCATCGCCGCGCAGCCCGACGGAACGCACACCCTCACCTGGCAGGCGAGCGACGTGGCCGGCAACCTCGGCTCGTCGGGCACGCTCACCGTGCGCACCGACACGGTGGCGCCGACGACCACCGTCGCCGGCGCCGACGCCCGCTGGCACCGCAAGCCCGTCACGCTGCGCTTCACGGCCGCCGATACGGCCGCCGGCGGCGCTCAGGGATCGGGCGTGAGGTCCACGGACTACTCGCTCGACGGCGGCGCGACCTGGACGTCCACGGCGCTCGCCACGGCCTCGGCGACGGTCGCGGCGCCCGCCGGACACTCAGGCGACGGCGTCCACACCGTCCTCTACCGGGCCACCGACCGTGCCGGCAACGTCGAAGCCGCCCTGAGCTGCCGGGTGTTGATCGACACGCGCGGTCCGGTGACGACCGCCCGTGCGGCGAGCGGCAGGGCATGGCGCCCGCTCAGCCTGCGCTATCGCCTGAGCGACAACCTGAGCCGAAAGCTGACCGGCGTGACCGTCGTCGTCAGGAACGCGGCCGGTGTGGTCGTTCTGCGAACGTCCCGCGGCGTGCAGGGCACCGGTGTGTGGCGGACGCTCGCCTGGACTCCGAAGGCCCGTGGGGTTTATCACTTCGCGGTCTATGGCAAAGACTTGGCCGGCAACCCGCAGTCGCGCGCAGTCGGGGCGTCGATCACCGTCTGGTGACGTGGACGAATGTCCGGTCGACTCTTGCGCAGGCGCAGGTCCATACTCGCGGTGAAGGGGTCGGCAGTCGCGCGGCCTGCATGTGGGCTCGCGGGGAGTTGGTAGGTCGTGGATGACGCGCAGACGATAATCGCCAGGGTGGGGGCCACGATCGCCTCCAGCCTGACGATCGACGAGGTGCTCTCCGCCATCGCCCGCCAGGTCTGCGAAGCCTTCGGCGTCGCCTCGGCCGACATCCATCGCTACTCCGCCGACACCGACATGCTCGACTACGTGGCGTCGTGGGGTGTGGCGGAGGGCTTCACCGAAGAGGGCGCCGGCGTGGGCGAGTCGTACCCTCCTGAGATGCGCCTGAACTACGTGCCCGTCGTGCGCGAACGGCGCATCGTCGAGGTGCACCGCGACGACCCCGGCCTGCCGGCCGCCGAGGCCGCCGAGATGGACCGCTGGGGCGAGATGTCCAACCTCGATGGGCCGCTCGAGTTCGGTGGGCAGGTGATCGGCGTGCTGGGCATCGTCGAGTCGCGCTCCTGCCGCCGGTTCACCGAGGCCGAAAAGCTGCTCTTCTCTCAGCTCGCCGTGCTGGCCGCGATCGCCATCCACAACGCCGACGTCTTCAGCGTGCTCGAGCACCTCGTCATCACCGACGGCCTCACCGACCTGTTCAACCACCGGCACTTCTACGACCGTCTCACCCAGGAGGCCGTGCGCGCGGCGCGCTACGGACTGCCGCTCTCGCTGCTCATGATCGACATCGACGATTTCAAGCGCTACAACGACCAGTTTGGGCACCGGGCCGGCGACGCCGTGCTGCGCGACCTCGCCGTGCTGCTCAAAGAGCAGACCCGCCAGCAGATCGACGTCGTGGCGCGCTACGGCGGCGAGGAGTTCGCCGTCATCCTGCCGAGCACGGGCATGCAGGGCGCGGCGACGGTCGGCGAGCGCCTGCGGCGCAGTGTCGCCGAGGGCGCCCTCGAGATCGCCCCGAGCCTCGCCGACGGCTCCGGATCTGGCGCGGTCGAGGCTTCTGGCGCGGTCGAGGCTTCTGACGCCGCCGGCGGCTCCGGCCCCGACGCGGTCGATGTCCACGCCGCCGCCGACGGCGGCCCCGGAGCGGCCCTTAGCGCCGCCGAGCGCATTCGCAGTGCGATCGCCGACGAGGTCTTCGGTCCGCCCGATTCGCCGGCGAAGATCACGGTGAGCGTGGGCGTGGCCAGTTTTCCGCTGCATGCCGTGTCGATGGACGACCTGGTCGACGCCGCCGATCGCGCCGTCTACTTGGCAAAAGGGCGGGGCAAGAACCGCGTCGAGATGGCGGGCGACCTCACCCCGGCGTGACCGTCGGCGCGGCGCTCACCACATGCCGGTGGCAAAGCACCAGAGCGGCGCCGCCACGGCGAGCACGGGTACCAGGACGACGATGAAGAGGGCCAGGGGCCTGGTCCACGTGGCGTTCATCAGCATGGGTGCCTCCCGGTGACGGTGTATCGTCGCAGCCCCTCCATTGTAGGCGTCGGCCGGGCGTATGGCGGATTTCGGCCGGAGTGCCTACCATGGGACAAAGCCGCCAGCCCGATACCCGGAGGCCAAGCGCTCATGAGCTGTAGCAAGAGGGCCAATCTGACGTCGTGCAACTGCACCTACGAGCCGTGCCCGCGCAAGGGGATCTGCTGTGAGTGCGTGCGCTTTCACCTCGCCATGCACGAGCTGCCCGCCTGTGCCTTCGACGCCCAGGGCGAGCGCACCTACGACCGCTCGTTCGAGCACTTCGCCGCGCTGCTCGCCGGCGGCCGCCGCTAAGGGCGACGTCGGCGCGCGGAGCCGTCCTTGGCGGCCCAGGCGGTCCGCGGATAGAAGAGCGCCACCGCCGCCAGGCCGCAGACCGCCGCCGCCGGAATGACCAGGCGCGGCGCGGCGAATTCGGCGACCAGGCCCCACACGGCGAAGCCGACCCCCTGCGAGAACATGAGGCCGGCCGTCTGGAGCGCCAGCGTGCGGCCGCGCAGGCGCTCATCGCTTGCCGTGAGCAGGGTCTGGTCGTAGCCCGGCGTGTAGGCGTTCCCCAGGCCGGCCACGAAGAGCAGCGCGACCGCTCCGGCGAGGCCGGGCTTGCCCAGAAAGGCGAGCAGCGGCAGGCAGGTGAGCAGGGCGCCGGGCAGCATGAGGCGGCGCTGCGCCCCCGCCGAGGCTACCCGCGCCACCCAGAGGTCGCCGAGCGCCGTGCCCGCCGGCAGCCCCGCCAGGTAGATGCCGACGGCGCCGGCCGCGCGGCCGATGTCGTGCGTGTAGGGTGCGGCGAGCGCTTCGGGCGCCGCCGTGCAGGCCGGCAGCAGCCAGCCAAAGACGAAGAGGCGCCTGAGCCGCGGCTGGGCGAGCACCTCGCGCAGCCCGGCCAGCGAGTCGCGCACCAGCGACAGCTCGCTCGACGTGGCGCGCGCCGGGCGTTTGCGCGTGCCCAGCCGCAGCAGGAGCGCCGAGGTGGCGAAGGCCGCGGCGTCGACGGCCAGCGTGGCGCGCGGCGAGAGGGCGAGCAGCACGAGGCCCCCGGCCAGGCTGCCGGCCACCTGGCTGACCTGGGCCACGAGGCGGATCAGGGAGCGGCCCAGTATGAACGGCGGTCCGTCGCCGAGGATGTCGGTGAGCGTGGCCGCTCGCACCCCCGAGAATACCGGCGCGATCAGTCCCAGCACGAAGAGCAGCGCGAGCAGCGCCCAGACGGGCAGCGCAAGCGACGCCATGGCGCCCACCACGAGGGCGCTCGCCAGGTTGCAGGCGACCAGCACGCGCCGCGCGGGCAGGCGGTCGACCACCGACGACAGCAGCGTGCCGCCGAAGAAGTAAGGCAGGAAGGCGGCGCTGAAGGTAAGGGCGGCGAGCGCCGGCGAGCCGGTCCGCGCGTAGATCAGCACCGTCATGGCGACCGCCGCGACCACCTCGCCCAGCATCGAGATGACGTGGGCGGCAAAGACGGCGCGGAACTCAGCGATGCCGAAGACCTCGCGGTACCGGGCGCGTGTGGGTACTTCGATCACCCGCACAGTCTTCCACGCGCCCGCCGCCGCTGTCACGCTCCTGCCTCACGCGCCTGCCGCCGCCGTCGCGCTCCCTCCTCGCGCGCTCGCCTCCTCGCGCGCTCGCCTCCTCGCGCGCTCGCCTCCTCGCGTGCGTCCACTCGCACGCTCGCCCGCCCCTTGCGCCGGCGGCGGGGGGCGCGGCAGTCGTGAAGGAGCCGATGCCTGCACTGCGCCGTTTCGGCAATACAGAGAGAGGGGAGCACACGCCCATACGTCGCCGTCGTCGTTGCCGGCGGCCCAGTTCGCTGCCGCGAACGGCGCGCGGCGACACGACCGAGAGAGGTACGCGATGAAGGCCCTGGTGATCATCGACATGCTCAACGACTTCGTAGATGGGGCGCTGGCCAATCCGCGCGCCCAGGCGATCGTGCCGGCCGTGCAACGACTGCTTGCACAGGCCCGTCGCGAGGGCTGGCTGATCGTCTTTTCGAACGACGCCCACGAGGCCGACGACCCCGAGCTCGCCGTCTGGGGCGAGCACGCCATGGCAGGCAGCCCCGGCGCTCAGGTGATCGCCGCCCTTGAGCCGCATCCGGGCGGTCGCGAGCTCATCTCGCCGAAGCGCAACTACGGCGCCTTCGACGGCACTGACTTGAACGATCGGCTCCGCCAGGCCGACGTCGACGAGGTGGTCCTGGCCGGGCAGCACACCCACATCTGCGTGCGTCACAGCGCCTACGGCGCCCTGATCCGCGGCTACGGGATCGTCGTGCCGCGCGACGCCGTCTGCACCTTTGAGGGCGTCGACGAGCAGGCCGCGCTCGACTACCTGCACGACGTCTACCACGCCCGCATCACGACCGTCGACGAGCTGATCGGCGATCCCTCGCGAGGCGAGCGCGCGGCCTGAGCGCGAGAAGGAGACCTCGTGTTCGTCTCTGGCATGGCGGTGTGGCGGGTGCTAGCATCGCGGCGTGGCCCTACGATGGCAGCCCGATAGTCCGATTGATGAGAGGTCGCTGAACCCGCGCACGGACGGCGGGAACGTAGCCACGTATGCGGCCGGCTCGAACTGGATGCGCGACATCGAGCTGCGCTACCTCACCGAACAGGTCATGCCCGCCGACGCGAGCGAGCCCTTCGGCGCCTACCTGTTCCGCGGCGACGAACCCGGCGCCGAGCTTGGGCGTCACGTCGAGCGCGCCGTGTTCCTCGAAGCCTTTGGCAACACGCCCGAACTGCTCGCCGAGGAGTACGGCCCCTACGAGGCAAGCAGCGTCTTCATCTGCGTGGTCGACCAGCTCCGCAAGCTCCCGGTCGGCGTCATGCGCGTGCTGCTGCCCTCGGCCGAGGGGTTCAAGAGCTTGAACGACTTTGAGACGGTATGGGGCAACCCGGCGCCGCCGCTGGTCGCCCGCAGTGGGGTGGCCTTCGATCCCGACCGCACCTGGGACATAGCCACGCTGGCGGTGGCCGCCGACTATCGTGGCGCCGCGACCCGCGGCCTCGTCAGCATGGGCCTCTACCAGACCCTCACGCTCACGGCCCGCCGCTGCGGGATCGACTGGTTCGTGGCCATCCTCGACATGCCCGTGTTCCGCATGATCCGCTGGAAGCTGCGCATGATCTTCGCCGGCTACGAGGGCGTCGGGCCCAAGCCGTACCTGGGTTCGGCGGCGAGCATGCCGGCCTGGTGCGACGTGGTCGACGCCGAACGTCACCTGGCCGCCACCGATCGCGACCTGCACGCCATCCTCGTACAGGGCGTCGGACTCGAGGCGGCGCTGCGCCCGGTCGACCTCACCTGCGCCGACCGGCTGGTCGCCTGGCGGCGTACGATCGCCGCGGGCCAGTAGCTAGATCGGGTTAGACGGTCGCGAGGTTCGGCTCGGCTGCCAGCCGGGGCACGAGCTGCAGCCGCTGGGTGCCGAGCGAGGCCACTACCTCGGGCAGCCGGTCGGCGCCGACGGGGCGCGAGTACAGGTAGCCCTGCACGGTGTCGCAGCCGAGCTCCATGAGGCGCGCGGCCTGCACCTGTGTCTCGACCCCCTCAGCCACCGTGGTGATGCCCAACGCCCGCGCCATGGCCACGATGGTGGCGATCAGCGTGGCGTCGGGGCTGTCGTCTTTGGCCAGGCTGTCGACGAACGACTTGTCGATCTTCAGCGTGGTCGTGGGGAAGCGCTTCAGGTAGGCCAGCGACGAGTACTCGGAGCCGAAGTCGTCGATGGCGATGCGCACGCCCAGGCGGCGCAGCCCGGTGAGGATGACGGCCGCGGCGGCGGGGTCTTCCATGACCACCGATTCGGTGAGCTCGAGGCACAGCGACGGTCCGTCGAGCCGGTGCACGCTGAGCACGTCGGCGACACGGTCGACGATCTGGTCGTCGTGGAGCTGGGCGCCGGAGAGGTTGACCGAGACGTACAGATCGGCCATCTCGGGCATCTGGTGGCGCCACGCGGCGAACTGGCCGACGGCCTCTTCGAGCACCCAGTCGCCGATCTCTGAGATGAGCCCGCTCTCCTCGGCCAACGGGATGAACTTCACGGGCGAGATGACGCCGTGCGTGGGGTGCGACCAGCGCACCAGCGCCTCCATGCCCACGACACTGGCGTGGGGCAGGCGCACGATGGGCTGATAGACGAGGTGGAGCTGGTTCATGGGCAGGGCGAAACGCAGGTCGCGTTCGAGCTCGACGCGCTCGGCCACGCGCTCGCGCATGGATTCGTCGAAGACCGACACGGCGTCGCGGCCGGCGTCTTTGGCCTGGTACATGGCGGTGTCGGCGTCGCGCACCAGGGCCTCGGCGGTGGCGTTACGGTCGTCGCCCGAGGCGAAGGCCAGACCTATGCTGGCCGACACGTAAAAGGTCATGCCGTGCACGACGAAGGGCGTGCGCAGACAGGAGCGCAGCCGGTTGGCCAGGTCGACCGCCTGCGACACGCTGACCACGTGACCCAGGATGATCATGAACTCGTCGCCGCCGATGCGGGTGACCAGATCGCTCGGCCGCACGTTGGCGTGCAGGCGTTCGGCCACCTCGATCAGCAGTTCGTCGCCGTGGCTGTGTCCGAGCGTGTCGTTGATCAGCTTGAAGCGGTCGAGGTCGAGGTACAGGACGGCCACGTGGGTGTCGTCGATGGTCGGCTCGGCGAGCAGGTCGGACAGATGCTGCTCCATCATGCGGCGATTGGGCAAGCCGGTAAGGCTGTCGTGGTTAGCCTGGAACACGAGGCGCGCCTCGGAGCTTTCGGCCGTCTGCAGCGCCTGGGCGATGCGCATGACGGCTGCCGCCGTCATGGCCAGCATGAGGACGCAGAGCACGATGCGGTCGGCGATCGTGCGGCTGTCGTTGGCGAGGGTCAGCAGGGCGGGAATGATGAGCGCCACCCCGACGACCGCGACGCGCAGCCGCGAGGGCGGCATGCGGCGCAGCTCGCCGACCTCGGTGAGCTTGCGCATGGACGCGTGCAGGGCGCACGACCCAGCCCCGAGGTACGCGAGCAGGTAAGGCAGGTCGAGGAAGCGCTCGCTCACGTGGATGGCGTTGAGGTCGGCGAACATGTAGAAGACGTCGCCCACGAACATGCACGTCATGCCGATGAGCAGAAGCCAGAAGGCCGGCACGAGCTCCTGCGAGGGGTTGAACACGATGCGCAGGGTCACCACGACCATGAAGATCGACATCGACGGGTAGGCGATCAGCACCAGCGTGGTCGCGAGCGGCGTATGGTCGTGGAGCAGCAGCGGCTGGATGGCGAACACCCAGGCCAGGGCGGCCAGCGCGAGCGCCGCGAGCAGACCGTCGAGCACCACGCTCGACTGGCGGTGAGGCCCGCGCACGCCCCGTCGCGAGAAGCCGATGAGGCCGGCGGCCAGGAGCGCGTAGCCGGGAAGGGCGAGCAGATCCGGCAGCAGCGAGCGGCTCGAGGTGAGGTTGCCCATCGTGGGCAGCGCGGTGCGCGCCAGACCGGCCGCCAGGAAGAGCGCGAAGGCGGTGGCGATGGCCGCCCAGGGCCACACGTTCGAGGGTCGGTAGACCCAGACCGCCGCGATCATGGCGACCATGGTGATGATGCCGATGCCGAACAGGGCATCGGGTTCGTAGCGACCGAACAGGCCGGTCGCGGTGCCGACGGCCACGGGCAGCCCAATGAGGAGATAGATGAGCACAGCCGAAGGCAGCCGCGGTGCACGAGTCGTTCCCGTGCCCTGGCGGGCCGCCGGGCCTGCTTCAACGAGCCTTTGTGGTGCCATAACCCTCGTAGTCGGCATTTCCAGTCCGCGGCTCAAGGATGACTTGGGTACGACGCATCCGGTAATACTCGGCGACCGCGCAGCCGATCAGGGCGCCGGCCGGGTCGGCGCAGCGCCGGCGACGGAGGCTTCCCCCGCGCCCATGGCGCCGCGCGCTGGCCCCGGGCAGGGGAGGTGACGACTTGTCTGACAGCGAACGCCGCGCCGCCCACGAGGCGCTGGGGCGCGCCGACCCTGTGCTTGCGCGCGTGATGGGCCGTTACGGCGAGCTCGACGCCTGGACCTGGCGCGGGCGCTGGCCCCGCGACCCGTTCGTGCTGCTGGTGCGCACGATCGTGGGGCAGCAGATCTCGACCAGCGCGGCGGGCGCCATCTTCGCGCGGCTGCGCGACCTGCTGGCGCCCGACTTCTCGGCGGCCGGCCTGGCCCGGGCGAGCGACGACGAGTTGCGCGGCGCCGGCCTGTCGCGGGCCAAGCTCTCCTCGCTGCGCGACCTTGGGCGGCGCATCGCGGCCGGCGCTCTCGACATCGGCCACCTGGCAGAACTGCCCGACGACGAGATCCGCCTGCGTCTGACGGCTGTTAGGGGCATAGGGCCCTGGACGGTCGAGCTCTTCCTGCTGGCGATGGGGCGCCCCGACGCCCTGCCTTCGGCCGATGTCGGCCTGCGCCGCGCCGTGCGTCTCGCGTACGGCCTCGACCACATGCCGAGCGCTGCCGAGGTCGAGTCGCTGGGCGAGGCATGGCGCCCCAACCGCTCGCTGGCGGCCGCCTACCTCTACGCGTCGCTGCGTCCCGAGACGCCTCTCGACTAGGCGCGGCCGGCGCTGAGGGCGCCGCGCGGCTAGGCCGCGCCGGCCGCCACCCGCGGCGCCGTGAGCGGGCGGGCGCCTGCGCCGCCCGCCCGGCAAAGGCTCGCGAGGCGTGGCACGACAGCGCGCTTGCTGCTCCGCGCTCATGGGTAGGATGGCGCCGCGGCGGCGGGAGCCGCGACAGGCCACCATGCAGAAAGGCGCGCCACGGACCAACACACACTTCTCCGCGAACCCTTGCCAGCGCGGCAGCCGGTCACGGCCGACCGTAGCGTGGCCTTGGCCGATCTAAAAGCCGTTGTCCATCTTGGCGACGTTGCGCCCGAACTGCTCGCCGAGCTGCCCGGTCTGTACAGCAGCGCCTTCAGCACCGCCGAGTACTTCGCCATCTACGACAGGCCCTGGCGGCTCTACGCGTGCGAGCTCGACGAGCCGCGCCACGTGTTCGCCTTCACCGCGCGCGGCGCCACGGTCGACGTGCTCAACAAGGTGGCCGAGGTCGAACCGGCCGCAGTCGAGCGTTTCGCGGCGGCGATCTTTCGCGCGCGCCCCGGCACGCGGCGCATAAGGATCGAGGTCAAGTACCCGTCCGGCAAGCTCGACCTGCCCGTGCGATCTACCTACCACGGCGACGATCAGGTGATCGACCTGCCGGCAGACCTGGAGACCTGGGAGCACACCCTGGGGACCGCCTCGCGGCGCAACCTGCACAAGTACCGCAACCGCCTGTTGCGTGCGCACCCCGACTTCGAGTTGCGCACGATCAAAGGGGCCGACATCACCCTGGCGCTGGTCGAGCAGGTCTTCGAGTGGAACCTGCAGCGCATCCTGGCCAAGGGAGAACCCTGGGGTTACGAAGGCCAGCCCGAGGTCCCCTATAAGAGCTGGCGCCTGCTGCAGAGCCGCGGCGAGGTTCTCTGCGCCTACGTGGGCGACGAGTGCGTCGCCGGTTGGCTCCTGTTGTACGTGGGCCGCGACTGCTGGGCGCATACCGGCGGGTTCGACCTTGCCTACTCCGACCTGCATCTCGGGTTCCTGATGACCGCGTTCTCCGCCGCCGAGGGCATAGCGCACGGCTGTGCGCGCCTTCACCTGCTGTGGGGCACGCCCGAGTACAAGCAGCGACTCGGCGCGGTCGCGGTCACCTCCTGGCGGGTCTCGATCTTCCGCAGCCGCCTTGACAAGGCGCTGTACGCGCGCGAGCGTTGGGCGATGTTCATGCGGGACCGCAACGACATCTACTGGCGATTCCGGGGCCGCGCCAAACGGCGCCTCCTCACGGCCGCCCACAGGGCGCCGGGCGCGGCGTGAGCGCGGCGCCTTCGACGAACGCGCCGGCCAAGGCGGCCGGAACCCCGGCTCAAACGCCCGATGCGATCCCGACGCCGGCGCCCGGCAGCGCGTCGCCGGCGCCGACCGGTGCGCTGCCGGCGGCGATCGTGGCGCCGTCGGCCCCGTACTCGGGCACACGGCGCGTCTTGCGTTACCCCGACCTTGGAGCGACGGTCCACCCGTACCGCGTGCCCCCGGGGCTTGCCGACGAGCTGCCCGACCTGTACGGCAGCGTCTTCGCCACTCTCGACTGGTTCCTCGCTCTCGATCGCCGCGTGCCCACCGGGGCCTGTGTGCTCGACGACCCGCGCCACGTCGTGCTGTTCTGGGTCGACGGCGGCACGATCGAGGTGCTGAACAAGGTGTTCGACATCGCCCCGCGCGACGTCGAGCGGCTGTGCGGGGCGCTCTTTCGGGCGCTGCCGCTCGCCCGCCGCATACGCATCGAGACGATGTTCCCGCCGCGGGAGCTCGGCCTTTCGTGCCGCTCGCTGCTGCGCGCCGATCACCTCATCATCGAGCTGCCCGCCGACGTGCCCACCTACGTCGCGTCGCTGGGCAAGAGCACCCGCCGCACGATCCGCGGCTACTCGAACCGCATCAGGCGCGACTTTCCCGACCTGAACACCGACGTCGTCAAGCCCGCCGCCGCCGCCGGCGAGCTCGTCGGGCAACTCATCGCCTGGAAGGCCGAGCGCTTCGCCCAGCACGGCCGCACGACCTACTGGCAGACCGAGGCAGGTCGCACCGAGCGGTACATCGCGCTCGCCGCGCGCTGCTGCGAGGCGCACGTGACCTCGATCGGCGGGCGGCGAGTCGCCATCCACCTGGCGTGCCGCACCGGCGACAGCGTGGTCGCCCTCGAGGGCGCCTTCGATCCGGCGTACGAACGGTACCGGCTCGGGTTTCTGTCCATGTACTGGGTGGTGGCCGACGCCATCGAGCGCGGCGCCCGTTCGCTGAACGCCTTCACCGGCACGGCCGACGTCAAGACGCTGCTGGGCGCCCGGCCCGTGCCGGCCTACCGGCTGTCGGTATTTCGCTCTCCGCTCGTGCGCCCGCTCTACGTGGGTGAGGCAGCGAGGGTCGCCTGGGGTCGCCGCTGGGTCTACTACTGGCGCGTCCGGAGCAGTGCCGCGGCGCTCGTGCGGCGCACGCGCCCGGCGGCGGCCGACGGAGGAGTACCGCCCGCCTGAGCGGCTGCGACCGGCGCCGCTTACTTCGCCGGTTCCTGGTAGATGCCGAGCACGTTGCCGGCCGGGTCGGCGAAGCGCGCCGTGATCTCGGGCGCGTCGCCGCCGATCGGCTGCACTATGACACCGCCGTGCGCTTCGATCGCGGCGACCGTCGCGGCGGCGTCGTCGACCATGACATAGAGCAGCAGGCCGGGCGTCGGCGAGGCGGGACGATCGAGCGTCCAGGTGCCGCTGACCTCGCCGATCGTGTCGTCGAACGCCAGGGCGCCGTCGCCGCGCCGGCGCGTCGTCCAGCCGAAGACCTGTTCGTAGAACTCGGCCGAGCGCTGCACGTCGGCGGCGGGGATCTCGATGTAGCAAATCTTGCCGTTGGCGCTGGTGGGGGTCATGCCGGCTCCTTCACTGGTCGTTTCCGTGGACGCGCTGCCACGCTTCGGGCGGGTCGATCGTCGGGGCTTCAGGGCCCAGGCGCGCGACGTACGCACGGTGGATCAGGCGCCGGCGATCCGGCCCGCCCACGGGGCCTCACGCCGGCCGTCCTTTCACTCGCGGTCGCAAAGCTACTTACCCGGCGCTGCGCCTTCGCCGGTGTTGCGCCGCGGTGTGGGCGGCGCGCCGCAACGGCGCCGCGGTGTGGGCGGCGCGCCGCAACGGCGCCGCGGCGTGGGCGGAGACGCGCCGCAACGGCGCCGCGCCGCCGCCGGCCGGGAAGGTTTGTCGGCGGACATGGACCTGGCTGGACGCACAGCACTGGTCACCGGCGCCTCGCTGGGCATAGGGCGCGCGACGGCGCTGGCCCTGGCGCGGCGCGGGGTACGGGTCAAGGCCACCGGCCTCGAAGCCGAGCCGCTGCTCGCCCTGGCCCGGTCGTGCGGCGCGACGGTGCTGGCGGCCGACTTGGCGCGCGCCGACGCCCTCGACGAGGTGCTGCGCTGGGTGGGGGCGGTCGATCTGCTCGTCAACGTGGCGGGTTTCGGGCGCTACGAAGAGCTGGCCGCGATCGATCACGACGCCACCCTCGAGATGCTTTCGGTCAACCTGGCGGCGCCCATCGGCCTGACGGCGGCGCTGGCGCCCGGCATGGTCGCGCGCGGACGCGGCCGTATCGTCAACGTCGCCTCGATCGCCGGCTATGTGGGCGTGGCCCACGAGGCTGTCTACTCGGCGAGCAAGGGCGGTCTGATCGCCTTCTCCGAGAGCGTGCGCTACGAGCTGGCCGGCAGCGGGGTCGGCGTCACGGTGGTCCTGCCGACGGTCGTGGCGACGCGGTTCTTCGACCAGCGCGGCCGGCCGTACGCGCGGCGGTTTCCGCGGCCGGTGGCTCCGGCACGGGTGGCGGCCGCGCTCGTGGCAGGGGTCGAACGCGACGCCGCCGAGGTGTTCGTGCCGCGCTGGACCGAGGTGCCCGCGCGCCTGCGCGGCGCCGCGCCGCGCCTGTTCCGGCGAGTCGCGGGACGCTCGATGCGGGAGTAGGTCACGGCCGGTGGGCGCGCGCCCGGCTGCGGGCCGCTAGCCGGCGGCGCGCTCGGCGCGGTCGCGGATGCCGCGCAGCATCTTCTGGCTCATGAAGAAGCTCACCGCCTCGACGGGCTCTACGAGAAAGGGCGCCCAGGTGCGGGTGTAGGCGTAGCGCTCGCGCACCAGCAGCCGGGTCGAGCCGTCGGCCTGCTCGCGCACCACGAAGGCCCAGGTGAACTCGTAGGGGGGCGGCGTGTCGCCCATGGGCACGCCGCCGCGTACCACCAGGTAGCGCCCCGGCTCGACGTCGACGACCTCGAGCGGCACCTCGGGGTGCAGGCGCAGCTCGTCGCCGACCTTCACGTCCTGCCACTCGGCCACGATGTGGTCGGCGCTATGCATGTCGCAACCCACCAGGTTCTCGAGGAAGTCGTAGCTGTAGAGGCCGCCGCGGCCCTGACCGAGCTGGGCGATCCAGGGCCAGACCCGCTCGGCCGCGGCCTGTACGGTGATGGCGCGCGTCGCCACGAGGCCGGCGAGCGGCGTGAGGGCGTCGCCGGGCAGCTCCTCGAGCGCCTCCTGGGCGGTCGCGCCCCAGCGCAGGTAGCCGCGCCGCGCAAACAGCGCCGAAGCGCCCGCCAGTGCGCCGGCGACGGCGGTGAAGCTGACGACGCGAGTCCTCATCTGACTCCTCCTCGTGGTCGTTGCGTGCCCCGATCGATCTGGCGGGATTGTCTCCCGGGGAGGCGCGCTTCGCCAGACCCTGGGGGTCTGCCCCGACTACAACTGGGGCGAGGTCCGCGACCGGTTGGCTCCCCGTCTCAACGCGCGCGGTCCGCGACCCGCTACAGCCCCGTCTCGGCGGCCACCCGGCCGTTCTTGACGGCCTTGGCGAAGGCATCGTAGTCGCGCTCGTTCTGGTCGGCGTAGGCGACCGAGAAGGCGGCGAGCGCCTTGTCGAAGGCTTCGCCCTTGCCCAGATACGCCGCGATCGCGATGCGGTCGCCGAGGCGCGCGTGGGCCCGGGCGAGGGTCGCCGCGCACAGGCGGCCGTAGAGCGTCGCCCCCGCCACGCGCAGTGTGTCGACGTCGATACCGCCTTTCCAGTCGTGGAGCTGGCGCACGTAGTAGTCGCGGCTCACGCCGTCGACGCCCCGCACGCGCAGGAACCCCAGGAAGATGTCGCTGGCCGCCTGCATGAGGCGCTGGCCCACCACCACGCGCTGGGCGTGGTTGTCGTAGGGGCTTCTGCCCAGGAAGCGCTCGAGGACCGACTCCTGGGCTTCTTTTGACTGTAGGAACAGCGGGTCTTCGTCGTCGCGGCCCACAAACAGGTGGATCCAGGCGCGCGTGCCCACGCTGCCCACGCCCACCACTTTGCGCGCGGAGTGCAGGTAGCGGAACTCCTCGATGGGGTGGCGCCGCCGCATGAGCGTCTGGCGGTACGAGTGGATGAGCTCGTCGAAGACGGCGCGCACGTCTTCCCAGCCGGTTCCCGGCAGCACGAGGTCCTCGATGGGCACGATGAGCGGCGGCTCGGCGACGATCTGGAGCTCGTCGTCGACGATGCCGGTGCGCTTGGCGAAGACGCGCATGCTGTCGCGCGTGCGGGCCTTGGCGACGTCTTGCACGCCCTCCCTGGCCTCGCGCTTGCCGAGGCGCCTCTCGCGCACTTCGGTCTCCATCCAGGCCACCACGTCGTCGGCGTTCATGTGCGCATACCAGACGTCGAGCGCCGGCATGTCGGCGGCGCGGCGCATGACGTCGCGGTACTCGCGCACCGCCGCCATGACGATGTCGCGCCGCGCGTCGGGCGCGAAGCCGCGGTCGCGGCCGGCGATCTCGAGGCTGGCCGCAAGGCGCTTGACGTCCCACTCCCACGGTCCCGGCAGGGTCTCGTCGAAGTCGTTGACGTCGAAGATGATCTGCCGCTCGGGCGAGCCGAACAGGCCGAAGTTCAGCACGTGCGCGTCGCCGCAGAGCTGCACGATCAGCCCCGAGCGCGGTGTCGGGGCCAGGTCGGCCGCCATGACCAGCGCCGCGCCGCGAAAGAACGTGAACGGGCTGACCGCCATGCGCCCGTAGCGGATGGGCACGAGCTCGGGCACGCGGGTCTCGTCCTGGCTGCGCAGCAGCGCGATGGGGTCGGGGCGGTCGGGCGCGGCGTGCCAGGCGGCGTGACTGGCGCGCGGCGCCTCGCGCCGCGCGGCGCGGCCGAGCACGATGCGCTTGCCCACGGTCAGCTGTACGAACTCGGGCAGCGGCTCGACCGGCGGGACGACCAGCGGGACGGCGTGGGGCAGAGGCGGCCGGTCCGCCGGCCGCCGCGCCGCCGGCGCCCGTCGACCGGGTGCCGAGGCGGCTTTGCGGACGCGTCGCGGCCGGGCCGACCCGGCCGCGGCCTCGTCAGGCCGCGAGTCCACCGTGCTCCTTCAGTTGCTCGAGCATGGCGCGAAAACCGGCGTCGTCGGGAAACTCGAACGGCGCCTCGGCGGGTAGGGCGGCGAGGTGGTCGCAAAGCACGTCGATCTGCCCCGTGACGGGCTCGCCGTGCGTGGCCAGCACGAGCTCGGGAGCGAGCGCGCGCACGCTGCCGACGGCGCTCGCAAACCGGGCCGGACTGACGTCGTGCACCCAGGCCGAGTTGGCGCTCATGAAGATCGACGAGCCCTGCCGGTAGGCCGGGTCGCGGGCGTCGCATTCGGTCGTCGGCTCGGACACGAGCGCGCCGAAGCAGTCGGCCGAGAACAGGCTGCGGGTCGTCTCGTCGAAGTAGGCCACGGTGGCCGAGGAGTCGAAGACCGGCGGCCGCAGGCAGGCGAAGCGCCGGTCGCCGAGGAGCAGCGGCTCGCCCGGCGTGGCGATCCGCACGCGTTCGGGAGTGGTGAGGCCGGGCCGGGCGATCTTGAGCATGGCCAGAAAGCTGAGCACGAGGCGCGCCTTGGGCGCGGCCGCGAGCATGGCCTCGAGATTGCCGGCGTGGTCTAGGTCTTCGTGGGTGATCAAGATCCAGCGCAGCTCCGCAGGGTCGATCTGCTCGCGCAGCGCCTCGACGAAGCCCTCTGACTCGGTGTAGAGGCCGGTCTCGACCAGGATCGGCTCGCGCGCCTTGATGAGGTAGGCGTGCACGGGCAGGTAGCCGAGCGGTCCTGCCGATTCGTGATGCGAGAGCACGACGATGTCTTCGCCTGCCGCATACGACTTGTCCATGAGGCCTCCCCAGTCGTCTGACCGTCTCGCGCGGGCCGTGCGTAAGGCGCCGCGGCGTAGCAGCTCCAGGCGGGTTCATAACCGTACGCGGGCGGGTGCGAAACCATTGCCCCACCGCCCTGCTGCCTCCGCGAGCCTGCTGCTCCTACGATCCCACGACGGGCGGCTTGAGGGAGCCCTCGAACGAGGTCTCGGGCGGCTCGCGGCGCGTGGCCGGCGCGCCCGGCAGGTCGCGAAAGTCGCGGCCGAAGCGCAGCAGGGCGAAGCCCAGCGCCCCGGCGAGGCCGGCGACGGCCACCACCAGGAACGCGCGCCGCGCCCCCAGCAGGTCGATGGCGTAGCCGCCGCAGAGCGGACCCAGCGCGTAGCCGCCCAGGTAGACGATGGTCCAGGCGCCCATGTAGCGGCCGCGCAGCGCGACCGGAGCGAAGCCGGCGATGATCGCCGAGGCCACCGGGATCAGCACGACGACGCCCAGACTGACCAGCAGGATGAGCGCGACGCTCGGCCAGCCCCAGGGCAGGAGCGGCGACAGGCCCAGCCCCAGGCCGATCAGCGCGCTCGCCCCCGCGAGCAGCAGCAGCGGGTCCCAGCGGCGCGTGAGCCGCACGACGGGGTACTGCAGCACGCTCAGCCCGACCGCATAGACGAGGAGCAGACGGGCCCACTGACCGGCCCACTGACCGGCGGCTATGCCGTGCGCCTGCTGCATGGCCACCGGAAACGTCGAGACGATCTGGCCGAACCCGTAGAGCGGCAGCAGCGCGACCGCGCACAGCGTCAGGAAGCGCCGGTCGCGCAGGATGTGGGCGTAGCCGGCGGCGGCCGGGCTGTGCCCGGCCGCCGCCGGCTTTGTCTCGTGCACCGCGCCCAGGATGATCGCCACGAAGACCAGGCCGACGCCGCCGCCCACCGCGAACAGCAGGCGAAAGTCGGGGTGCTTGCCGAGAAAGGCGAGCGCGATCAGAGGGCCGCCCACCATGGAGACGTTGATCGCCGTGCGCACGATGCTGAAGCCCTCGGCGCGCCGGCCCTCGCCGGTCAGGTCGGTGACCATGGCGTTGGTCGCCGTGAGGAACATCGACCAGCCGAAGGCCGCCTCGATCATGACCACGATCACGACCTGCAGCAGGCTGTGAGAGAAGGCCAGGCCGACATAGAGGATGGCGCTGCCGCACACCGACAGCGAAAGCACGCCGCGCCTGCCGAAGCGGTCGGCAAAGGCGCCGCCGGCGATCTGGAAGGGCAAGCCGAGCAGGCCGGTGACGCCCAGGATCAGACCGATCGTCCCCATCGAGATGTGCAGGCTGCCGTGCAGGAACAGCGTCTCGAACGGGTAGCACATGTCGACGCCGACCACGTACACCAGGATGCCGGCGGTCAGCAGCCAGAACTGCGGGGGGAACTCGCGCAGGCTGCGGGGTGCGCGCGCGACGAGCCGCCTCATCGGCTCACCCGCCCCCCTGCGCTTGCGCACGCCACCATGCCCGCGAGTATATCGCCGTGCCGCGATGCCGGACCGCGCCGCGCCGGAACGGCCCACTGGTCTGCCCGTCTGCTACCATCGAGTCCGACGCCACTCCGCGTCGCCGTCCACGGAGGCCATGCTTGTGAACGTTCGCCTAGTCGAGCCCGAGGCGCCGAGCCTGCATCTGTGGTCGCCGCTGCGCTACCCGCGGCTCGGCCTGCCCATGATCGGCGCGGCCCTCGCGGGCGCCGGCCACGACGTGCGCATCTACTGCGCGTGCGTGGCGCCCATCGACTGGGACGACGTGGCGGCGGCCGACCTCGTCGGCATCTCGTCGACCACCTCGACGGCGCCGGCCGCCTACGAGCTGGCCGCCCGCCTGCGTGCGCGGGGCGTGCCCACCGTGATCGGCGGATCGCATGTGACCTTCGTCGCCGACGAAGCGCTCGAGCACGCCGACTTCGTGGCGAGGGGCGAAGGCGGCGAGGCGCTCATGCTCGAGCTGATCGACGCCTTGCAGGGCGGCCGCGAGCTCGACTCGATCCCCGGCCTGTCGTTTAACCGCGACGGTGGCCACGTGCACAACGAGGCGCGCCAGCCGGCCGCCGACCTAGACGCGCTGCCGGTGCCCGACCTCAGCCTGATCGTGGGCCACGAACGCCTCAAGTCGACGCCCATCATGACGAGCTGGGGCTGTCCCTTCGCCTGCAACTTCTGCTCGGTGACGGCCATGTTCGGCCGCAAGTACCGCTACCGCAGCCCCGAGGCCGTGGTCGCCGAGCTCGAGGACAAGAAGCCTCACCACGTCTTCTTCTACGACGACAACTTCGCCGCCGACAAGCGCCGCCTGAAGACACTGCTGCGCATGATGATCGACCGCGGCCTCGCCGTGTCGTGGCAGGCGCAGATGCGCACCGACGCCACACGCGACGACGAGCTGCTCGACCTCATGCAGCGGTCCGGCTGTCACCGCGTGGCGCTGGGCCTTGAGTCGGTCGACCAGGCGACACTCGACGGCTTCGACAAGTCGCAGACGGTGGCCGACGTGGTGACCGCCGTCCGCCGCCTGCACGACTTCGGCATCGACTGTCACGGCATGTTCGTGCTGGGTTCCGAGACCGACACCGCCGCGACGGTGCGCGAGACCGTGAGCTTCGCGCTCGAGCACGGCATCGACACCCTGATGCTGAACATCTTGACGCCGGCGCCCGGCACCAGGCAGTTCGCCGACATGGAGGCCGAGGGCCGCATCTTCGAGCGCGACTGGCGCTTCTACGACGGCCAGCACGTCGTGTTCACGCCGCAGCAGCTCACGCCGCGCGCCCTGCAGGCCGACGTGCTGCGCGGCTATGCGCGCTTCTACTCGTTGCGCCGCCTACTGGGGAACGTCGTTCGCCTGCGCTTTCTCGACGTGCGCGACAGCGGCTGGTGCTTCTGGTTCGTCAGGTTCTGGCGCTGGGTGGCGTTCAACCGCGCCTACCTGAAGCGCCTGGCGGGGCGGCCGTCGGGCGCCGACGCCGAGCGGTGCGCGGCGCAGCGGCAGGAGCCGGCCGCGGCGCCGGTCTCGCCTCGCTAGCGACGGCGCGGCCGTTGCCACCCATACGTCGTCTGCCCGATCAGCGAGGTGGGCGCCCCGTAGTGGGGTTGCTCAACTCTCCGCAGACCGATAGAACCACTCCGTGACCAGTCGCGATCGCCAATCGTCTGTCGTGCGTCCCGGCCGGACCAGGGTCGGCGCGCGCCGCGCCAGAGCGGCGGCCGCGGCCGGTTCGCGGCGCGCCGTGGCCGCGGCCGGGCCCGCGCGGCGCAGCGACCCCGCGCCGAGCGCCACCGACACCGGGCGCGGGGCCGCCACCTACCACCGCAAGACCTTCGTGGCGCTGGCCGTGACCATCGTCTCATCGGCCTCGGTCTTCGCCGGTGTCCGCGCCGGCCTGCGCGGGTACGGCCCGTTCCAGCTCGTCGCCTTTCGTTTCATCCTCGCCTCGCTGCTGCTGCTCGCCCTGGCGCGCCCGCTGGGCGTGGGCCGGCCGCGGCTGCGCGACCTGCCCGCCCTGCTGGCCTTGGGCTTCTGCGGCATCGGCATCTATCAGGTGGCCCTGGCGATCGGCGAACAGCACGTCTCGGCGAGCGTCTCGAGCATGATCGTCGCCAGCCAGACGATCATGGCCATCGGCCTGGCCACGATCTTTCTGGGCGAACGCCTGACCGGTCTCGGCTGGGTGGGGGCGGTCGTCGGGTTTGTCGGCGTGGCGGTGATCTCGGTCGGCCACGGCGGCGGCCTGCGAGTCGACCTGCAGGTGCTGTGGCCGCTGCTGGCGGCGCTCGGGTCGAGCGTCTACTTCGTCTTCCAGAAGCCGCTGCTGCGGCGCTACACCGCCTTCGAGATGACCACCTGGTGCATCTGGACCGGCACGATCTTCGTGCTGCCCTGGGCCTGGCGCCTGCCCGGCGAGATCGCCGCCGCCGACTGGACGGCCACTGCCGCCGTCTTCTATCTGGCGGCCATCCCCGGCGTGGTCGCCTACTTGGCCTGGATCTATGCGCTGGCGCGGGTGCCGGCGTCGCTGGTCGTGAACGCGCTCTGTCTGATCCCGCCGCTCGCCGTGGTTATCGCCTTTCTGTGGCTCGGAGAGCGGCCCACGCTACTCGAACTGCTCGGCGGCCTCGTCACCATAGCCGGTGTCGCCCTGGTCGGCCTGCGCGGGTCGCCTGGGCCGGCCGCCGCCGAGAAGCGCGCCGGCGCGGCGGTCGCGCGCGGCGCTCGTCGGGGCGCGGCTGACGCTGCGCCCCGCTGACGCCGGGCGCCGCGCCGCGCCCGTCGGCGCGCGGCCGGCGGCCTGTCGCCGACGAGGCTTTTGGCGTACCGTTGTAGAAGATGTCGCGCAGCTCTCGGGGTCGGCTCGCACAGCTCGTCCAAACGGCGCCGGGCTCGCGCGACGGGGGAGAGGTCGGATGGTAAAGACAACGCGCTTTCGCAGGGTGGTGCGCGGCTTCGCCCGCGGGGGAGCCGCTACGCCGCTGGTCTCGATCCTCGAGGGACAGCTCGCCGAGACCATCGCGGCCGTCGGCGTAGCGCGCGCGGTGGCTGCAGGCACGGTCGTGCCCAGCGCCGCCCACGACGAGATGGCCGAGATCGAGCAGCGCGGCGACACGCTGCGCAACGACCTGGTGGTCAAACTGGCCGGCGTGCAGGTCGCCCCCCTCGACCGCGAAGATCTCTTTCGGCTGTCGCGCTCGATCGACGAAGTGCTCGACAACCTGCGCGACTTCGTGCGCGAGTGGGACCTCTACGGCATCGCCCCCACCGACACCTACCTGGGGCTGCTCGACGCCACGGGGATGGGCGTGGTCGACTTGCGCAGCGCCGTGCACACTCTCGATCGCGACGCAAAAGACACGGGTCAGGCGGCGCTGGTGTGCAAGAAGTCGGCCAACGAGATCAGGCGCCTCTACGACGAGGAGCTCGGCGAGCTTTTTCGCGGTGAGCTCACCATGGAAGTCCTCAAGGTCCGTGAGCTTCTGCGACGGCTCGACGTCGTGGGCTTGCGTTTGAACGAGGCGGCCGATGTGCTGTCGGACGCGGCCGTCAAGCGACGTGCCTAGCGAGCGACGCCGTTACCGGCCGGTCAGCCACGAACGGGGCCGACCTTGCCCCGTGCCTGGCGACGTGATAAGAACGGCGAGGGGCTCACGAAAACCTAGCGGCGGTCTCACGCTACCCACACAAGCGGCCGCGACGATTCGCGAGCGGTCCTACGACCGGCAGTGTTCGCACACATTGGCGCAGGAGGGAAAATATGAGTGAAGAGCAGCTTCCAGGCTTCGAGAAATCGGGCATCACCCGACGGCAGTTCGTGCAGCGCGGCGCGGTAGGCGCCGTGGGTCTTGCGGGCATCGGCGCTATCCCCGCCCTGCTCGCCGCCTGCGGCTCGTCGGGTTCGAGCAGCAGCAGCTCTTCGTCGACGCCGGCAGCGGCCACCACCGGCCTTCCGGCCGGCGGCCTCGCCGCCCTCGAAGCGGCAGGCAAGGCCGAGGGCAAGCTCAACACCATCGCCCTGCCGCCCAACTGGGCCAACTACGGCAAGATCATCAGCGCCTTCCAGAGCAAGTACGGCATCACCATCACCAACGCCGCACCGAACGACACCTCGGCCCAGGAGATCCAGGCGATCACCACCCTTAAGGGTCAGTCGCGTGCCCCCGACGTCGTCGACGTCGGCCCGTCGTTTGCCGTGCAGGGCGCAGCCCAGGGCCTGTTCACGCCCTACCAGGTGGCCACGTGGGCGAGCATCCCCGACTCCATGAAGGAGCCGACCGGCCTTTGGTACGGCGACTATTACGGCGTCATCTCGTTCGGCACCAACACCAACGTGCAGAAGACGCCGCCGCAGGACTGGTCCGACCTGCTCAACCCGCGCTACCACGGCCAGGTGGCCATCGACGGCGACCCGCGCTCGGCGAACGACGCCTTCTCGGCGGTCTACGCCGCGGCCCTCGCCAACGGCGGCTCGCTCGACAACATCGAGCCCGGCATCAACTTCTTCGCCAAGCTCAAGAAGGCCGGCAACTACATTCCGGCCGACGCCCTGCCCGCCAACATCTCCAAGGGCTCCACGCCGATCGCCATCATCTGGGACTACCTGAACCTGGCCAACAAGCAGACCTTCGCCGGCAACCCGCCCTACACGGTGTCGATCCCCAAGACCGGCGTCTACGGCGGCTTCTACTGCCAGGCCATCAGCAAGACGGCCCCCAACCCGCAGGCCGCCCGCCTGTGGCAGGAGTACCTCTACTCCGACGAAGGCCAGCTCCTGTTCCTCGGCGGCTTCACGCACCCTGCGCGCTTTGCCGATCTGGCCAAGCGCAACGTGATCCCGCAGGCGTTGCTGTCGGCCATGCCGCCGGCCGCCGCTTATGCCAACATCCAGTTCGCGTCGCAGGCCCAGATCGCCGCGGCGACTGCAGTCGTCACGGCGCAGTGGGGCCCGAAAGTCGCGGGCAAGTGACCAACGCGCTTCACCTGACACGGCGGCCGTGTAGTCGCATGTATGCGGCAAGCAAAGCCGTGTCACTGGCATGACAGACGTCTCAGAAGAGAGCGGGGTCGTCTTGACCGACGAGCTCGAGACGCCCGCTCCGGTACTGTCCGCCCCGCGCCGGCCTCGCAAGAGCCGGCGCGGGGCGATCGCCTGGGTCGGTGTCGTGCCGTTCTTTGCCTACGCGGCCTTCTTCATGCTGCTGCCGATCATCGTGCTGCTGCTCAAGACGTTCACGAGCGTCGGCGGGGGCTTCACGTTGTCGAACATCTCGGCGCTGTTCTCGGGTCAGTACCGCGCCGCGTTCATCGCCAGCATCCAGGTGAGCATCGTCAGCGCCATCGGCGGCGGGTTGTTCGGGCTGTTCGTCGCCTACGCGGCCGTCCAGGGCCGCGGTCCACGCTGGATCCAGCCGCTGCTCACCACCTTCTGCGGCGTGGCGTCGAACTTCGCCGGCATCCCGCTGGCCTTCGCCTTCATCGCCACCCTCGGCCCCACCGGGGTGATCACCGTGCTGCTCACCCATTTCGGCGTGCACATCTATCCGCACTTCACAATCTTCAGCCTGGCGGGCCTGTCGCTCACCTACATCTACTTCCAGTTGCCGCTCATGATCCTCGTCATCGCGCCCTCTATCGAAGGCCTGCGCGCCGAATGGCGCGAAGCCGCCGAGAACCTGGGCGCCACGAAACGGCAGTACTGGTGGCACGTCGGTCTGCCGGTGCTGCTGCCCAGCCTGGCCGGCGCCACCGTGCTGCTCTTCGGCAACGCCTTCAGCGCCTACGCCACGCCCTACGCGCTGGCGAGCGGCGGCATCACGCTGGTACCGATCCTCATCGGCTCGGTGCTGTCGGGCAACGTCGTGGTCACCAACCCGCGCCTGGGCGACTCGCTGGCCTTCGGCATGATCATCATCGTCGGCATCACCGTGTTCGCGTACGCATTGCTGCAGCGAAGGGCGGCGAAGTGGCTCCAATAGAGGACCGATAGCATGGGCATGCCCGGGCTTAGCACCCGCAGCGATCAGATGGCGGCCATGACGACCGGCGACGACGCGCCCAAGAAGGTGCGCAAGCGCCGCAAGATGCGCTTCTGGACGTACTTCTGGCTGATCATGGCCGCGCTCTACTTCTTGGTGCCGCTGTACTCGACCCTGCAGTTCAGCCTGGAGACAGGGCAGCACGCCTACGGCTTCAAGTGGTACCTGCAGATCTTCCACGACCCCATGTTCCGCACGACCTTCCTGTTCTCGCTGCGCCTGGCGGTCGAGACCGTGATCATCGGCCTCCTGCTGATGGTGCCCACGGTCTACTGGGTGCACCTGCGCCTGCCGCAGATCCGTCCAGTCATGGACCTCATCTCCATCCTGCCGTTCGTCGTGCCGCCGGTCGCCCTGGTCGTGGGCCTGTCGGGCGCCTTCAACCTTATGCCGTGGCTGCTGGCCAACTCGCAGATCCTGGCCTTCATCTACGTCATCCTGGCGCTGCCGTTCACCTACCGTTCGCTCGACGCCGGCATGCGCGCCATCAACGTGAAGACGCTGACCGAGGCCGCGCAGAGCGTGGGCGCACCGGGCTGGAAGACGCTGCTGTTCGTCATCTTGCCGAACATGCGCACCGCCATGCTGGGCGCCGCCTTCCTCACGCTGGCCATCGTCATGGGCGAGTACACGATCTCGAGCCTGCTGTTGTTCAACACGTTCGCGGTCTACATCTACTACATCGGTAACACAGAAGCGCAGCCGGCCGCTGCCCTGGCCATCATCAGCTTCGGTCTTACGTGGGGCGCGATGATGTGTCTCTTCTTCTTGGCAAAGACACGTGGCCGGGCAAGCGGTGGTCCAACGGCAGCAGTCGGCCGGTGAGGAGCGAGGTACATGGCCAGGCTTGATCTCAAACACATCCAGAAGCAGTTCGACCAGGTGACGGCCCTGTCTGAGCTGTCGCTCGAGGTCGCCTCGGGCGAGCTCGTCTCGCTGCTGGGCCCCAGCGGCTGCGGCAAGACGACCGCTCTGCGCATCGTCGCCGGCTTCGAACAGCCCACGGCCGGCGAGCTGCTGGTCGACGGCAACGACGTCACCGGCGTGCCGGCCAGCAAACGCAACATGGGCATGGTGTTCCAGGCCTACAGCCTCTTCCCCAACATGACCGCCAAGCAGAACGTCGAGTTCGGCCTGCGCATGCGCAAGGTGGCCCGCGACAAGTCGCGCCAGCGCGCCGGCGAGCTGCTCGAGATGGTAGGTCTGGCCTCGCGCTCAGAGCGCTACCCGCACGAGCTCTCCGGTGGCCAGCAGCAGCGCGTCGCGCTGGCCCGGGCGCTCGCCATCGAGCCCGCCATCCTGCTGCTCGACGAGCCCCTCTCGGCGCTCGATGCCAAGGTGCGCGTCGAGCTGCGCCAGGAGATCCGGCGCGTGCAGACCGAGCTGGGCATCACCACGCTCTACGTGACTCACGACCAAGAAGAGGCGCTGTCGATCTCCGACCGCATCGCCGTCATGTCCGAGGGCAACCTCGAGCAGATCGGCGCGCCGGCCGACATCTACCGCAGCCCGCGCACCGAGTTCGTGGCCAACTTCGTAGGCCTCATGAACGGTTTCGAGGGCCTCATGCACGCCGACGACATGGTGGCGGTCGGCAAGTCGGCGCGCCCCATGCACGTGACCCAGGACCACGGCCACGTCAGCGGCGAGAAGGTGCTCGTGCTCATCCGGCCCGAGTCGATCGACCTCGAGGAGCTGCACGACGGGGCCGCTCCGCCCGAAGGCGTCTTCGAGGGCAAGGTCGTCATGCACACGTTCCTGGGTTCGGTCACGCGTGTGGCTCTCGCCTCCGACCTCGGCGACCTCGTGGCCGACGTACCCAGCATCCGGGCGTTGACCATGCCGCCCGAGACTCGTGTCGCGGTGCACGTCGAGGCCGCCGGCATCAGGCTGCTGCCGCGCAGCTAGACTCGGCCCGGGCCTGGCGGCGCGGCGTCGGCGAGAGAGCGCTACCCCTCCGCCTCTTCGGGCGACTCCTTCACGAGGTCCTCGAAGCTGTTGACGGGCCCGTCTGAGGCCGTCGGTTCCGAGCCGTCCCACGAGCGGAGCTCCTCGTCCAAGTCGGGCGAGTCCCACAGCTCGGGGAAGGGCTCGGCGGGGTGGCGGGCTACGTAGTGCCGCCCGTACTCGCTGGCGCTCGTGAAGGTCGCACCGCACCGCGCGCAGATGATGTTGGTCATGGCTTAGCCGTCGACCACGATGCCGTCGAGGGGGCCCAGGAGCCGCCGCAGGCGCCGCGAGACGTGGGGCAGGCCGGTGAGGCGATGGGTCATCGCCTCGCCGGCCTCGCGGCGCGCCTGCTGCGCGGTGGCGATCGGCTGCCAGCGCGCGTCGATGAGCTCGACAGGGTCGCCCTGGAGTTCGGCGAGCGGCGCTTCCAGGTGCTCCGACCACAGGCGCAGGCGCGCCGCCCGCACCAGCGCGGGGTCGTGGGTGACCACGTTGACCTCGGTGTCGTTGAAGAGCGAGTGGTCGTTCAGGTTGGCGGAGCCGACCGTGAGCCAGTCGTCGTCGATGACGCCCACCTTGGCGTGCACGTAGACCGGCGTCGACGTGGCGCCGGCGCTGCGCGCGTAGATCGTGCAGGCCAGCAGTCGGCGACCGCCCGGATCGGCCGCGGCGAGCACGCCGAGCTGCCCCTGGGTGTCGTCTTCGCCGCTGTTGGCTCTGGAGGGCAGCAGCACGACCAGGCGAAAGTCGGGCGATGGCGGGTGCGCGAGCTTGTCGCGCAGGGCGGCGACGATCTCGGGGGCCCAGAGGAACTGGTTCTCCAGGTAGATGAAGCGCCGCGCGCCGCGGATGGCGCGCAGGTACGACTCGAGGATGCGGAAGCTGCCGTTGGGGGCGCCTGCATAGTGACGCTCGGGAATCGTGGTCACGAGTTGCGCCTCTACGTCGCCGGCCGCCGCGGGCCAGGAGACGGGCAGGCTCTCGCCGGTCACCTGGACCCAGCGCAACGCCAGGTGGGCCGCCACGTCGCCCACGATGGGGCCGTGAAGCTCGCAGGCCACGTCGTGCCAGCCGTGGACTCGCCGGTAGGGGTGGTCGGAGGAGTCGAAGCGGTCGAGCGGGTCGTCGGTCAGGTCGATGCCGCCCACGAAGGCCACCTCTCCGTCGATCACGATCAGCTTCTCGTGGTGGGTGTGCAGCGGGCGCTCCCGGCTGTCGAGCGCTACGCTGATCCGCGTGTCGGTGGTGAGCTCGCGCCGCGCGGCCAGCGCGTCGAGCCGCCAGGGCCGGAACACAGGCAGCGGCGCTCCAGCCCAAAGCAGCACGCGGACCGGCAGGCGCTCGGCGAGCTCGGCCAGAACGTCGCGCAGCACAAGCGGACGACCGGAGCGCGTCAGGGCGAAGCCGGGGGTGACCTCCCAGCCGGCGATGGTGACGTGGGAGCGGGCGGCGAGCAGCGCCTCGGCAAAGCGTGGCAGCGCGGTCGCGCCGTCGACCAGCAACTCCATCGAGTTGCCCGGGCGCGGCGGGGGAGGCCCGGCCGCCCAACGGCCCGGGCCGGGAGCGAGCGCCGCGCTCCAGCCAAGACGTGCGAGACGGCGGGTGTGGTGGGCGACGACCGCGCGCTCCAGGTCGTCGCCGAGCGTACGATCGAGACGGTCGGCGGCCCGGCGCCACCGGCCGGCAGCCGCGCCGGAGCCAGTCGGGGTCACGATGTTCCGATCCCTGCGCTGGGCCCGGGCTAGGCCGCGGCCTCGCTCTCGGCCAGCTCCTTGAACGCCTCGAGGCCCTCAGTCACGCGGCGTTCCATCCAGCGCTCGAGCGCGGTCGGGTCGCCCCCCCATGCCCTCGGGTCGTACTCGAGCTGGTAGGTGATGCTGGTGCGCCCACCGCTCAGCTTTTCGAAGCGCACCTCGCCGACCTCGCGGCCGTCGATCGCCTGCCACTCGATCTTCTGCTCGTCGACGTGCTCGACGATGTCGGTGTCCCACTCGTAGGTCTCACCCTCGACCTCGGCGACCCAGAGGAGCTGGTCGTCGGGCACCAGCGTCACCGACTCTATCGAGACCATGAAGGACGGATAGTCCTCGTAAGCAGTCCACAGCGCGTAGACGTCGCGCACGTCGGCGTCTACCTCGACGCTCTTGTCGATGAAGGCCATGTCGGCTCCCTTTGCGATTCGTTGAACAGTCGTCAAACGAAGGCTTCCCGGCTGCCGTCAAGGTATGCCAGGCCATCCGTATCGGTGGATGCGCCGACTGTTTTGCGCTGCGCACGCGGTGGAAAGCGATGAGGGCGCGCAACGCTCATAACCCCGCCCACTCCGGGTACAAGAGGGACGCCTGCCGCAAAGGAGCGCCGCGGGCGGTCGTACCTGGGGCAATGAGGGGGTACCGGTGTCACTTGCAACAGTCAGCAGCAGCAAGAACGCAGCCGCGAGCACGCAGACCCACGCGCCGTGGCCGCAGAGCTCCGAGACGTTGACCACGATCTCCGCGGTGCGGCGCTTCTTCTACCGCAACACACGGCCGATCTACTCGATCGGGCCTACCGACTTCAACCTGGCCGGCATGGACGAGTGGATCGCCAACTTCCGCCACATCTGTCAGATCGACTGCTACGACGGGCGCCACCCCAACGTCTTCGTGCCGCGCCCGGCCGATCACGACGAGTTCCGTAGCATCCCCGACATCAACAACTACCTGCTGCGCCACGAGCAGGTCGTCGAGCACATCGCGGCGCGCGGCGACGACGGTGTCGCAGTGTTCCTCATGTTCGACGAGACCACCGAGGAGATCTGTCGCGAGATGGGGCTGTCGGTCTGGTTCCCGGCGGCCGAGCTGCGCGACCGCTGCGACAGCAAGGTCGAGACGGTGCGCCTGGGCAACCGGGCAGGGGTGCCGAGCGTGCCCAATGTCCTCGCCCGGGTCCGGAGCTACCCCGAGCTGCGCCAACTGGCGGCCGGCGCCGGCCTGGGCAAGCACCTGGTCGTGCAGACGCCGTTCGGCGACTCCGGCCACACCACGTTCTTCATCGCGAACCGCGCCGACTGGCGGCGCCACGCCGCGGCCATCACGGCCGAGGCCGAGGTGAAGGTCATGAGACACATCGATCCGCTGGGGGCCACGCTCGAGGCCTGCGCCACCCGTTGCGGCACGGTCGTCGGGCCGCTGCTCACCGAGATCGTCGGCCACCGCGAGCTCACGCCGTACCGGGGAGGCTGGGCCGGCAACGAGGTCTTCACCGGCGCCTTCAGCGAGGCCGTGCGCGCCAAGGCGCGCGAGTACACCGAGCGCCTCGGCGCGCAGTTGCTCGCCGAAGGCTACCGCGGCTACTTCGATCTCGACTTTCTGATCGACCGCCGCGACGGCGAGCTCTACCTCGGCGAGCTCAACCCGCGCATCTGCGGGGCCAGCCCGCTGACCAACCACGCCGCCTTCGCTCACGCCGACGTGCCCCTCTTTCTGTTCCATCTGCTCGAGTTTTCGGGAGTGGACTTCGATCTCGACATCGCAGAGCTGAACGCGCGCTGGGCCGACCCGCGCTTCATCGACAGTTGGAGCGCGGTGGTGCTCAAGAGCACCTCGACCGACGTCGACCAGGTCGATACCGCACCCCAGTCGGGCTTGTGGCGCCTGCACGACGGCGGTGTGAGGTACGAGCGCTTCGACTACCGCCGGGCGGCGGTCCAGGACGAGCGCCAAGGACTCTACCTGCGCATCACCGGCCCTGGAGACTGGCGCTACGAGGGCGCCGACCTGGGCATCCTGATCACGCGCGGCCGGCTCATGACCGACGACTTCGAGCTGACCGAGCGCGCTCACGACTGGGTCGCCGGCCTGAACGCACAGTACCGGTCCGAGGCGCCCGCCAGGAGCGCCGCCGCGCCCGCGCCGGGCGGCCACCTCTTCAAGCTGCAATAGGCGATGGGACCCGACCGGCCCACCACGAGTGAGCTCGGAGCCACGCCGCCCGAGCTCGGACCCACGCCGCCCGAGCTCGGAGCCTCGCCCGGCGCCGGCCAGCTCGCCACGCTCGAGAACTGGGAGCGCCCGCCCTGGAACCGCTGGTCGTTCCAGCACGTGCGCCAGATCATCCCCTCGGCGCGCATCAGCCGCGGGCGCGGCCCGGTGCGCGAGCTGCCGGCCGCTCCGGCAGACCTCGACGGACTGACCTTCGAGACCTCGCAGGGCGCCGCGACGCTCACCGGCCTGCTGGCGCGCCTGTACGTCGACGGCTTTCTCGTGCTGCACCGCGGGCGGATCGTCACCGAGCAGTATTTCAACGGCATGGAGCGCGACACACCGCACCTGCTGCAGTCGATCTCGAAATCGATCACGGGCGGCGTCGTGGGCGCGCTGGTGGGCAGGGGGCGGCTCGACCCGGCAGCATTGGTCACGGACTACATACCGGAGCTGGCCGGCACGTCGTTCGAGGGCGCCACGGTGCGTCACCTCCTCGACATGTCCGCCGGCACGCGCTTCTCAGAGGACTACGACGACCCCGAGTCTGACGTGAGCCTTTACGAAGGCGCCGTCGGCTGGCGGCCGGTCGGCTGTGACGAAGACGAGCTCGACCTGCTCACCTACGTCGTGGGGCTGCCCAACCACCGCGAGCACGGCGGGTTGTTCGAGTATCGGTCCATCCTCACCGACGTGCTGGGCATCGTGGTCGAGCGCGCCAGCGGGCTGCGCTACGCCGAAGCCATGAGCGAGCTCCTCTGGTCGCAACTCGGCGCCGGCTACGACGCCGAGATCACGGTCGACCGCCACGGCTTTGCCCTCACCGACGGCGGGATCTCGATGACGCTGCGCGACCTGGCCCGGTTCGGCCAGCTGTACCTGCAGAGCGGTTGCTGGGACGGCCATCAGGTGGTGCCGGCTTCGTGGGTCAACGACACGCGCTACGCGGACGACGATTGCCGGCGGGCTTTTGCCGCGTCGAACGACGCCCGGCGCCTCGGGTTCTGCGACCCTGCCGAGGTCGCCTGCTACACGAAGGCCCACTACCGCAACTGCTGGTGGGTCGTCGACCCGCAGCTGGGCGTGCTGCTCGGCTCGGGCATCTACGGACAGAGCCTGTACGTGAACATGTTCGCTAACGCCGTGGTCGCCATCTTGTCGTCGCAGCCCAAGCCGTTCGACGGCGACGGTGCGGGCGACGTGCTCCAGGCCTGCACGGCCATCTCGTCGGCCCTGGCGATACTGCCGTAAGGCGGCGGGGCCGCCGCGCGGCCCGCTCTCAGGACTGCGGAGCGGCGCCGCTCGCGGCTTGCGCCTTTGCGTCGAGCCCGGCGGCGAGCTCGCGGAAGGCCGCGCTCGCGCCGTGGCGCAGCGGGCGACCGTGGGCGAAGCAGGCGACGTCGAACTCGAGGGCCGTGAGGCGCGCCAGGCTGTGGCGGCTGCCCTCGACGTCTTCGTTCAGGGCGCTCAGCCCGGTGCGGAACGTGTTCGACACGGCGTCGCCCACGAACAGCACGCCGCCGTCGCGCGGCAGGAGCAGGGCGAGGTGGCCGGCGCTGTGGCCCGGCGTGTGAAAGGCGCGCAGACCGTCGAAGGGCAGTTCGTCGCCGTCGTCGACCTGGTGAGCGACGGCGACCGGCTCGAGCCTGCTTTCGGGCGTCGCGTTGAGCACGCGTCGCAGAACGTCGGTCGCTCGGTTCTGGCCCGGGCCGAACGGGCGGTGGGGCAGGGCGCCCTCGACGAGGGTGGCGTCGCTTGCGTGCATCCACACGTCGGCGCCGGTGCGGCGCTTCATCTCGGCGAGGCCGCCCGTGTGGTCGCGGTGCGCGTGGGTGACCACGATCGCCACGACGTCCTGCGGCAGGCGGCCCATCGAGTAGATCGCCTCGGTGATGTGCGGCGGGCTGTTCTTCAGGCCGGCGTCGATCAGCACGAGTTTGTCGTTGGCTTCGACCAGGAATACGCTGACGCCTCGCAGGGGTATGCGGTACACGCCGCGGGCGACTTCGTCTGGCTTCATGGGCCCTCCTCGAACAGTGGTCGATCAGGCATCTTACTCCGCGCGGCTTGCGATTCTCTCAGTATGCTCCCAGTCGCTTCTCAGCAGCGGTTTTGGTTTGCCCTGCAGACTGAGAGAATACTAGTGAGCGCCGGTCGGTGTGGCGCATGTCGGGGGAGGTCGGGAATGACGGGGAGCGTTGCCTACCCGGAATGGTCTGTGCGGGCAGGGTCGTGAAACGATCCGCTCGATACCGGCGTCGCAGGGCCTTTGCCATGGTGCTGATGGCGGTCGTCGTGGCCGCGCTGATCGGATTCACGGTGCGCGCCCACGCGCACAGCGCTGCTAAGCGCAAGGCCGACCGGGCCGCGGCCAAGGCGGCCGCTTCGGTCGTCGCTGCGCCGACGACTGTGGGGCTTGGCGCCGTCACGGTGTGGCGCGGCGCTCGCGCGAGCCTGCGCTTTCGGGTGTCGTACGCAGCGGCGACCACAGTGACCGCCAGCCTCGTGGTGAGCAACGCGTCGGGCGCGGCCGTCGATACTGTCGCTCTCGGTAACGTGCGGGCGAACGGCGTGGTCCGCGCCCGCTTTGTCGCGAACCTGGGGCCGGGCACGTACAGGTGCCGTCTGCTGGCAAGCCCCGCCGGCGCGACCGCCGGCGCTTCGGCCGCAAGCGCTACGACGACCTCCGCCACGCCCGCGACGCTCGTCGTGCGCCAGGCGTTCCCGGCCCCCGCGGCGATCGCCGCCGCCACGAAGTGGCTGCGGGCGCGCAACGGGGTCACCGCCTTCGCCGTAGTCGACAGCCGCGGCGTGCTTCACGGGTATGACCCCGACGAACAGTTCGTCACGGCCAGCGTGGTCAAGGCCATGCTGCTGGTCGCCTACCTGCGCACCTACTCGACGCTCAGCGACTCGGCGGCCGCGGAGCTGACCGAGATAATCGAGATCTCCGACAACAACGACGCCTTCGAGATGTACAGCATCCTCGGCAGTCAGGGCATGTACGCCGTCGCGGCGGCCGCCGGCATGACCCGGTTCTCGGTGGCCGACGACTGGACCTACGCCGAGATCACACCGGCCGACCGGGCCCGCTTCTTCTACGAGATGGACCGCCTGATCCCGGCGCGCTACGACGCCTTTGCCCGCCACCTGCTCTCACACGTCGCCGCCTACGAAAGTTGGGGCATCCCCGCGGTGGCTCGTCCCGCCGGCTGGACGGTGTTCTTCAAGGGCGGCTGGCGTGGCACCGTGCGCGGACAGCTGGTCCACCAGGTGGCCCGGCTCGAGCGCCACGGCCAGACGATCTCGATCGCCGTGATGACCGACGGCGACCCCGACATGGACTACGGCATCGCCACCATCCGGGGCGTCACCTCCCGGCTGCTGGGAGTCGCGCGATGAGCGCTCGGCGACGCCTCGCGGCCACGGCGACCGTCGCGCGCACCGCGCGCCGTCGCGCCGCCGTCGCGCACCCTCGGGCCGCCGCTGTCGGAGCCACGGCCGTCGCCTTGGCGGCGCTGGCCCTCGCCGTGGCGCTGGCCGGCTGCGGGGGCGTGGCCACTGCGGGTCCGGCGGTCACCGCGTCGGCCTCGGGCACGCCGGCGCCGAGCCCCACGCCGGTGGTGGCGGTGAGAGTCGCGGCGGTGGCGCCGCACTCCGGGGCGCAGAACGTGTCGTATGCGAGCAAGCTCGTGGTGCGCTTCTCCACCGCGCTTGCCGCGCGCACCGCCCACCCCAAGCTCACGCCCAAGGTACGCGGCTCCTGGAAGGCGGCCTCGCCCACCACGCTGGTCTTTCGTCCGGCGGGCCACTGGCCGTTGCTCACGACCGTGCGCGTGACCGTCCCGGCCGGTCGCTGGGGCATGCGCAGCAGCAGCGGGGGTCGACTGGCCAAGGTCTACACGACGTGGTTCACGGTCGGTGGAGCCTCAGTGATGCGCCTGCAGCAGCTGCTCGCCGACCTCGGGTACCTGCCGTTGCGCTTTCGTGCGAGCCACGCCGCGCGGGCGAGCGCCGCCCAGACGAACGTGGGGCAATCGAGCGTCACGCCGCCGGGCGCCACGCAGGCGAGCGCCTCGCCGAGTGTAGCGGCCTCGGCGACCGCTACCGCCTCGGCGACGGCTACCGCCTCGGCGACGGCTACCGCCTCGGCGACCGCTACCGCCTCGTCGAGCGCCACCGCCTCGCCGACGGCCACGGCCTCATCGACCGCCGCGACTTCGCCTACGGCTGCGGCCTCGCCGACCCCGACTCCGACTCCGGCGCACCGCGCAACGAGCGCCGATCTGGTCTCGGTCGCCATTCAGAAGGGCGCCTTCACCTGGCGCTATCCGCAGCTCGCCAAGCTGATCGCCGGCTTGTGGCGGCCGGGCCAGTACACCGTGCTCACGCGGGGGGCGGTCATGGCCTTCCAGGCCGATCACGGCCTCACCAGCGACGGCCTGGTCGGCGCTCAGCTGTGGCAGGCGCTCCTGCAGACGGTGGCACGCCACAAGGCCGTCAAGCACGACTACGACTACCTCGACGTCTCGATGTCGATCCCCGAGACGCTGCGCGTGTGGCGCAACGGCCGCGTCGTGTACTCGACGGCCGTCAACACCGGTATCGCCAGCCGGCCGACCGCGGCGGGCACGTTCCCCGTGTACGCGCGCTACCTGTCGACCACGATGAGCGGCACGAACCCCGACGGCACCAAGTACAACGACCCCGGCGTGCCCTACGTCTCCTATTTCAACGGGGGCGACGCCGTGCACGGCTTCATCCGCGGCTCCTACGGCTGGCCGCAGAGCCTGGGTTGCGTCGAGCTGCCCTACAGCGCGGCCTCGGTGGTGTACAACTTCGATCCCATCGGCACGCTGGTAGGAGTGCACTGACCCTACGCGTGCACCTTGGCGCTCGCCCTGGCGAACTCGGCCACCGCCGACTCGGTCAGCGGGTGGGCCGGAAGCATGCGCAGCACGTCGAGCGGCGCCGTGATGTCGTGTGAGCCGTGGACGACCGAGTCGACCACCTGCGTGGCGCTCTTCAGGCTGGCGGCCAGTATGCGCGTGTCGCTGTGCACGGCGCTGAGTACCGCGGCGAGCGCGTCGACGACGACGAGGCCGCCGACCGACTGCCGGGCCGCCCTGTCGACGTAAGGGATCACCCAGATGCAGCCGACTTCGTGGGCGAGCAGCGCCTGGGCCGGCGAGTAGACGGCCGTGAGGGCGCAGCGAATGCCCTGGCCGGTCAGCATCGCGGCCACGCGCACGGCGTCGAGCGTGGCCGGCAGCTTGATGACGATGCGCTCCGGGGCAAGGGCGTGCGCCGCGCGCCCCTGATCGGTCATGTCGGACACCGAGCTCGCCGTGGGCTGGTAGCAGAGCGGGCCGTGGGGGAAGGCGGCCAGCAGGCGGTCGAGATGGGGCAGAGGCTCGTCGGTCACGCGGGCCATGAGCGTGGGGTTGGTGGTGATGCCGCCGACAAAGCCGAGCTCGGCGGCCTCGGACGCGTCTTTCAGAGATGCTGAGTCAAGCAGGATGGCCATGGGCGTGATCCCCTTCGGTTCGCGGGCTGGCGCCACCGGGCCGCCAGCGCGCCCCGGACGGAAGTTCGCCGCAACACTCGCACTATCGGGCTATCGCTTCAAGCCGCGCGAGGCGGGAGCTCCTGCACCGACCAGCGGTTGCCGTCGGGATCGCTGAAGAAGACGAACTTGCCCCAGTCGAAGGTCTGTACGTCGCCCACCACGAGTCCGCGCCCGGCGAGCTCGTCGCGCGCGGCGGCGGCATCGGATACGACCAGCTGCAGACCCCGCACCGAACCGGGGGCTGCGTCGGTCAGACCCTCCCCGATGGCGATCGAACAGGCCGAGCCCGGGGGAGTGAGCTGCACGAACCGCAGCGTTTCGCTCACGCGATGGTCCTGGTCGGCGTGAAATCCGATCTTGTCGGTGTAGAACGTCTTGGCCCGGTCGACGTCGGAGACCGGGACGATCACCAGCTCAAGCTTCCAGTCCATCTGGCGCCTCCCTTGCGCACGTGGGCGGGGCGGCCCCCGCCGTGGCCCGATGTTCCCGGGGGAGATGTCGCGAGAAACCGCTGGGCTCAGACGCCTTCGCGCGCAGCGGGCGCCGGCGCCTTCTTGCCGATGCGCAGCACGTCATCGATGGCGTCGCTTATCGCGCTCTGCAGCTCGTCGGCCGGCACATCGAGGAACGCTTTGCCGACCAAGAGTCCCATGACGCCCATCACAAGACCGACGGCGCCGGCCATGCGTACGCGGTCGGCCAACGGCATGGCCTGGTTTGTGAACACGGCGGCGAGGCGCTCGTGCATGAACTCGTGCTCGGCGCTGCCGTGGCCTGCGATCATCTTTTCGGTGATCGCTCGTGCCGGACCCTGGTTGTTCTCGAGGAGCTCGAAGAGGCGGCGCTGGGGGAGCACCCACTGGACGAGCGTGGTCAGGCCGGCGCTCCACTCTTCGAGTGTCGGCTGATCCTTGACCAGAGCCATGGCATGTCGCTGCAGCTCGACGATCGGCTGCAGGAGCGTGCGGAAGATCTCTTCTTTGCTGGCGAAGTGGTAGTACAGCGCCGCTTTGGTCACGCCCACGCGCTCGGCGATCTCGCGCAGCGACGCCTTGTCGTAGCCCTGCTCTATGAACAGGTCGAGGGCGGTCTGCAGAATGCGTTCTCTGGTGTCGTTCATCTCACTGCCTTCGCGCTCGTCGTGGCGCCCTAGCCTTCGTGCGCCCTGCTTCGACCCTCTACGACCCCGCTGATCGCGAAGGGCGCTGCGCAGGCGCTTGACATGCGATAGAATCTCACTTACCGTACGGTCAGTCAATTCTACTGACCGACCGGTAAGGTGCACGATGAACCAGCAAATGATGATCGAGGCCGCGGCGCTGTCGAAGCGCTACGGCGAGACGCAGGCCCTCGACAAGATCGACCTCGAGGTGCCCGCCGGGTCGATCCTCGGGGTCCTGGGCCCCAACGGCGCCGGCAAGACCACGGGCGTACGCATCCTCACCACCCTGACCGCGCCCGACAGCGGCCGCGCCTGGGTCGCGGGCCACGACGTCGTCACCGAGGCGCCCGCGGTGCGCCGCAAGATCGGCGTGACCGGCCAGGACGCCACCCTCGACGAGATGCTCACGGGTCGCCAGAACCTGGTCATGGTGGGCCAGCTCAGCCGCCTGGGGCGGTCGCAGGCGCGCAGCCGGGCGACCGAACTGCTCGGCCTGTTCGAGTTAGACGACGCGGGCGACCGCGTGGTCAAAGGCTACTCCGGCGGCATGCGCCGCCGTCTCGATCTGGCCGCCAGCCTAGTCATGCGGCCTCCCGTCCTGTTCCTGGACGAGCCCACCACCGGCCTCGACCCCACCAGCCGGCAGCGCATGTGGGGCGTGATCCGCGGCCTGGTCGGCGAGGGCGTCACCCTGTGGCTCACCACGCAGTACCTGGATGAGGCCGACGCCCTGGCCGACAGCATCGCCGTGATCGACCACGGCCGCGTGATCGCCAAGGGCACGCCGCACGAGCTCAAGTCGGCCACCGGTTCGCAGCTGCTCGAGGTCACCCTGACGGCGCCCCACGCCGGCGCTGCCCCGGCTGTCACCGGCTTCGCCCTCGGCGCGGTCGACGTGTCAGACGACGGTCGCCGGTTGCGCGCGGTCGTGCGCAGCGAGCCGGGCCTGGCCACGACCCTGCTGCACGCGCTCGACGCGGCCGGGGCGCTGGTCGACGACATCGCCATCCATCAGCCGTCGCTCGACGACGTGTTCGCCACGCTGACCGGGGCCGACACGGCCGCCGAGAGCAAAGCCATCGTGGAAGGAGTCCTGGCATGAGCGCCACGACCACCGCACTGCCCGCCAGGCCTGCTGCGCCGGGGCTCTTCGACCGCCTGCTCGCGTGGGCGGGCGACGTCTGGGTCATGACCCGGCGCAACATGATCCACATACGCCGCGAGCCCATGCAGCTCTCCGACGTCACCATCCAGCCGGTGCTGTTCACGCTGCTGTTCATCTACGTCTTCGGCTCGGCCATGGTGCTGGCCGGCGGCGGCAGCTACAAGGCCTTCGCGCTGGCCGGCCTGCTGGTCATGAACTTGACGACCTCATCGGTGGGCACCGCCATCGGACTGAGCACCGACCTGACCACCGGGGTCATCAACCGCCTGCGCACGCTGCCCATGTCGCCCACCTCCATCCTGGTGGGGCGCACGCTCTCCGACCTGCTGGCGGCGGCGGTGTGCAGCACGATCGTGGCGGTCACCGGCCTGGCGATCGGCTGGCGCCCCACGACCAACATCGCCGAAGTGCTCGCCGGGTTTGGCGTGGCCCTCCTGTTCAGCTTTGCGCTCTCCTGGATGAACGCCTGCCTGGGCATGATGGTCTCGGGAGCGGAGTCGGCGCAGGGCATCGTCTTCATCGTCATCTTTCCGCTGGCCTTCGTGTCGAACGTCTTCGTGCCCACGCAGGGTATGCCCGCGTGGCTGGCGACGATCGCCAACTGGAACCCCGTGAGCGCCGTGGCCTCGGCCTGCCGCGTGCTGTTCGGCAATCCCAACCCCTCCGGCGCCATCCAGGCCTGGCCCATGCAGCACCCCGTGGCCGCCGCGCTGATCTGGTCTCTGGCCCTGCTGGCCGTGGCCGTGCCGCTGGCCGGGCGTCTCTACGTGCGCCGCACGCGCGACTAGGCGCGCGACGAAAGGAGAAGCCGATGCCTTCACTTCAGGGTCAGGTCGCCATTGTCACCGGAGGCAGCCGCGGGATCGGAGCGGCGTGCGCGAGGCTCCTGGCGGCGCGAGGAGCGCGGGTCGTCGTGAGCTATCTCATGCAGGCGGACCGTGCCGAGAGCCTGGTCGCCGAGATCCGCCGGGCGGGGGGCGACGCGCTGGCGGTCCAGTCCGACGTCAGAGAGTCCGCACAGATCCGCGAGCTCTTCGAGCAGACCATGGCGACGCACCACCGCGTCGACATCGTGGTGAGCAACGCGCCCGTAGGCTGGGTCGGAAAGTCGTTTCGCGACATCAGCTGGGACGAGTATCGCTCCATCGTCGATGGCGAGCTCAAGGCCGCGTTCGAGGTGACCAAGGCCGCGGTGGCGGCGATGACGGCCCAGCGACACGGACGCCTCATTTACCTCTCCAGCGGCCTCGCCAGGAGCCACCCCATACCGGGGAAGCTGGCAGCGGCGACGGCCAAGGCATCGCTGTCGACGTTTGTCCGCTATGTCGCCGAGGAATTGGGTGCCAGCGGGATCACAGCCAACGCCGTCGCTCCCGGGCTGGTGGCGACGGAGATCAACCAGGACATGCCGGGCGAGGAAACGGCGCCCATCGCCGCGCTGACGCCGCTTCGGCGGATCGCCGAGCCCGAAGACGTCGCCAGGGTCGTCGCCTTTCTCGCAGGTGAAGATGGCGGCTTTCTGACGGGCATCACCATTCCCGTGAACGGCGGCCTGGCCATGGAGTGAGCCGCGGGAGCGCGCGGCTCGCCAGGCGGTGACTGTGGTAGGCTGCCGAACGGCTTCTGGAAGGCTGCGGCAGGTCCGCGCCTCACGTGTCGAGACCATGCGGAGACCCATGGACGCGCTCATCATGTTCGACTTCGACGGCGTCATCGTCGACTCGCTGCACGACCAGTCGGCTGCGTGTTCGGCCACCTTGCTCGCCCACGGCCTGCCGCACCTGGCGAGCCACGAGCAGTTCCTGGCCTTCACCGAAGACAACTGGTTCGACGCCGTCGACGCCGCTGGCGTGCCCGAGCAGACGGTGACGGCCATCGAAGACGCCATCGCCGCGGTGCCCACGCCGCCGCTGTTCGCCGGCATCGCGCCGGTGCTCGAGGAGCTCGCCCGCACGAGCTCCCTGGTCGTGATCACCTCGAGCCGCACGAGCGCCGTGACGCGCATCCTCAACGAGCATCGCGTGCGCGGCGTGCGTGAGGTGCTGGGCGCCGACCACGAGCGCAGCAAGACGCGGCGCATCCGCCAGGTCCTCGCCCGTCATCCCCGCGAGTTGCCCGCCTGGTATGTGGGCGACACGACGGGCGACATCATCGAGGCGCGCGCCGCCGGCGTGGGCACGGTGGGGGCCGCCTGGGGCTGGCACGGCGAGGAACGCCTGCGCCGGGTGCGGCCCGATCGCGTGGCGCTCGCGCCGGCCGACCTGCTGAAGATCTTCTAGATTCACAGCCAACGCTCAGGTAGTGCTCACCATCCTCTAAGGAACCGGTGGCACACTACCTTCGACCCCCTCACAGAGGCGCCCTCCCCCCGGTGCCTCACAGCGCCAAAAGGTCCCTCTGACCCGGGGACCGCCAGGGCCCGCCGCCTCGTCACCCCGCGAGACGGCGGGCCCGTCCATATGCGCGCCGGCGCGGCACGCGACCCGGCGGCTCGAGCCGGCGATCCTTCGCCCACGACGGTCCCCTGCATGGCACCGCCCGAACGGCGCCGCGCCACGCCGAGGCGGGCAGACTGATTCTCGCGCTGCCTGTCGAAAAGGCGACTCGCCGTTCGTCGTAGAGGCGACAACCCACGCAAGTGACGGAGGTCACCATGCAGTACATGCTTCTCATCTATACGGATGGCGAGGTCGGCGCGAACTGGGACCGCCTCTCCGAAGACGAGCAGAAGGCGACCCTGGGGGAGTACGGCGCCATCTTCCAGACTCCCGGCGTGGTCGGCGGCGCGCAGCTCGCGCCGGTCACGAGCGCCACCACGGTGCGCGTGCAGGACGGCCGCACGCTGACCACCGACGGGCCGTTCGCCGAGACAAAAGAGGTGCTGGGCGGCTTCTACACGGTCGAGGCCGACGACATCGACAAGGCGCTCGAGATCGCGGCCCGCATTCCGGCGGCGCGCATGGGCGGCAAGATCGAGGTGCGGCCGCTGGTGGAGATGTAGGCCGACCGGCGGCGAGGGCGTGGCCAGTACCACCCACTCAGATCGGCTCGAACAGGTCTTTCGCGACGAGTGGGGGCGCGTGCTGGCCACGCTCATCGGCTACCTCGGCGACTTCGACTTAGCCGAGGAGGCCGCGCAGGAGGCCTTCGCCGTGGCGGCCGAACGCTGGCCGCGCGACGGGTGGCCCGCCAACCCCGGAGCCTGGCTCACCACGACGGCGCGCCACCGCGCCATCGACCGGCTGCGGCGCGACCGCACCCTGGTCGAGAAGACCAGGCTCCTCACCGTCCCCGAGGCGACAGACGACGTGGACGAGGTAAGCGACCCAGACGGCGCGAGCATTCCCGACGAGCGCCTCGAGCTCATCTTCACCTGCTGCCACCCGGCGCTCGCCTTAGACGGGCAGGTGGCGCTCACCCTGCGCACGCTCGGCGGCCTCTCCACCGACCAGATCGCCCGCGCCTTTTTGGTGCCCGAGGCGACCATGGCGCAGCGCCTGGTGCGCGCCAAGCGCAAGATCAAGACCGCCGGCATTCCCTTTCGCGTGCCGCCGGCGCACCTGCTGCCCGAGCGCCTGGCGGCCGTGCTGGCGGTCGTCTACCTGATCTTCAACGAGGGCTTCGGGGGGCGCGGCGACCTGGCGGCCGAGGCCTTGCGCCTCGGCCGCTCCCTCGCCGCCCTGCTGCCCGACGAGCCCGAGGTGCACGGCCTGCTCTCCCTGATGGCGCTGCACGACGCGCGCCGCGCCGCGCGCTTTGCCGGCGGCGAGCTCGTGCTGCTGGCCGACCAGGACCGCGCGCTGTGGGATGCCGCCGAGATCGCCGAGGGCCGCGCGGCGCTGGCGCGGGCGCTCGCCCTGGGGAGTCGCGGACCCTACGCGCTGCAGGCGGCGATCGCCGCCGAGCACGCCGCCGAGCCGCGCAGCTGGGACCACATCGCCGCCCTCTACGCCGAGCTCGTGCTGCTCACCGGCTCGCCGGTGGTCGAGCTCAACCGCGCCGTGGCGGTGGCCGAAGCTCGCGGACCGCAGGCGGGCCTTGAGCTGGTCGATCGGCTCGAGCTCGACGACTACCTCTACCTGCACTCCACGCGCGCCGACTTGCTGCGCCGCCTCGGTCGTACAGTCGAAGCGCGCGCGAGCTACGCTCGCGCCCTCGAGCTCGCGTCGTCGGATGCGGAACGCCGCTTTCTGGAACGGCGGCTGGCCGAGCTCGACGGCTAGACGAGCGCTCGCCGAGTCACGCTGGCGGCTAGACGAGCGCTCGCGGGGTCCGCCAGGCCACGACGGCTGGGCGAGCGGCGGTCTCGAGGTCTCGGCGGCTAGACGCCCGGTCGCGGCGCTTCGATGACGGCGCCGGTCAGGGTACCCGTGACGCTCTGCACGTAGAGGGCGGCGATGTCGGCGGCCGGCAGGCCCGGTGAGGGGTCGAGGCCCAGGGCCTGCAGCGACTCGGTGGCCCACGGCGGGCTCACGACGTTGACCCTGATGCCGCGCGGCGCTTCGAGCGCGGCTGCCCGCACGAAGCCCTCGAGGCCGCTGTTGACGAGGCTCATCGCAGTGCTGCCCGGCGAGGGGAACCGCGCCAAGATGCCGCTCGTAAGGGTAAACGACCCCTGGTCGCGCACGTTGTCGAAGCCGTAGCGCACAAGGTCGACCTGGCCCATGAGCTTGCTGTGCAGCGAGTGCTCGAAGTCGGCGTCGGTGAGCTCGGCCAGCGGCCCCCAGGCTCCCGCGCCGGCCGCGCAGACCACGGCGTCGACCACGCCGAGCCCGGCATACAGCGCCTTGATCGACTGGGGATCGTCGATGTCGACCGTGTGGGCGCCGTTGCGGCTGGCCGCGACGACGTCGTCGAACAGGCTCAGCGCTTGCACGATGGGCCGCCCCAGCGTTCCGGTGGCGCCGACGACAAGGACGCGCATGCTCCCCTCCTTTGCGGTTCGGAGACCCTCTACCCGCTGCGGGCTCTGGAGATGCCGCTTACCCTCGCGGCGGCGTCGGCCCCCTCTACTTTCAGTCTTTGAGGTAGCGATCGAACCAGTCGAGCACGATCTCGAAGCGCTGCACGCGGTGCACTGGGCTGCCGGAGCGCGTGAGCTCGTGCGACTCGGCCGGAAAGCGCACCATCTCGACCGGGCGCTTGAGCAGGCGCAGGGTGACGAAGAGCTGCTCGCCCTGCTCGACGGGGCAGCGCAGGTCGCCCTCGGAGTGCATGATGAGCAGCGGCGTGTGGATGTTCGGCGCGTAGGTGATCGGCAAGATCTTAAGCCAGGGCTCGATGTCTTCGTAGAGGAAGCTGCCGATGTAGCCCTTGAAGTCCCAGCCGGCATCGCTCGAGCCCCACATCGAGACGAAGTTGTTGACGGCGCGCTCGGAGAGGGCCGCCTTGAAGCGGTCGGTGTGGCCCACGATCCACGAGGTCATGTAGCCGCCGTAGGAGCCGCCCAGCACGCCCAGGCGCTCGGGGTCGATGAAGTCGAAGCGTCGCAGGGCTTCGTCGACGACCGCCATGCAGTCGTCGTAGTCGACGGTGCCCCAGCCGGGGCCGGCCTCGCCCGGACCGCGGATGGCGCGACCCCAGGCCTCGCTGTAGCCCGACGAGCCGCGCGGATTGCAGTAGACGACCGCGTAGCCGCCGCCGGCGTACACCTGGAACTCGTCGAAGAGCCTGTTGCCGTACTGCGTGAACGGCCCGCCGTGGATGCTCAGGAGCATCGGGTAGTGCACGCCGGCCTTGGCGCCCGCCGGCTTCATGACCCAGGCTTCGACCTCGGTGCCGTCGGGCGAGGTCGCCGTGAAGCGCTCGGGCGCCACGAGCTCGCGTCCCGCGGCGAACGCGTCGCCGTCGTGGGTGAGGCGGCGAGCCCCGCTCGCCTCGAGGGCGAACAGCTCGGAGGACATGACCGGGTCGGTGGCCGCGTACACGATGCGCCCGGCCACGAAGTCGAAGCCGGTGAGCTCGCAGTCGCCGCCGACCACGAGCTGCGGCGCGCCGCCGCCCTTGGCCGCGACGCGGTGGAGGTGCACGTTGCCGTGGTCTTCGACGATGAAGAGCAGGTCGTCGCCGTCCCAGAGGGGCTCGCGCACGTTGGGGTAGGTGCCGCAGTTGCGGTCGAGGCTCTGGGTGAGCATGGTGATGGCCCCGGTGGTGGCGTCGACGACGGCGACCTGCAGGTGGCCGGGGTCGTCGAACACGAAGGGGTAGCGCAGCACGGCAAGGCGATCGCCCTGCGGCGACCACGAGGGCAGCTCGAGGGAGCCGCCGCCCTGGGTAAGGCGCAGCGGCTCGTCGTCTTCGTCGTAGGCCGAGACCAGGTAGATGTCGTTGACGGTCCCGATGTCCCAGTCGGCGTGGCGCGCCGAGACGAAGGCCAGCGTGGCGCCGTCGGGCGACCAGGCGGGGGCGGAGTCTTCGAAGTCGCCCGTGGTGATCTGGCGCGGCACGGCTGAGCCGTCGGCCGGCACGGTGAAGAGGTGCTGCGGGCGGTCGGCGGTCCAGCCCACGTGCTCGAACTTGTACTGCAGGCGGGCGAACCTGCGGGGCGCCCGGCGCTTGTCGTCGTCTTCGTCGTAGGCGGCGTCGCGCACCCGCGAGACGAAGGCGATGGTCGAGCCGTCGGGCGACCACACCGGCTGAGTCACGTCTTCGGGCAGGTCGGTGAGCTTGTGCGCTTCGCCGCCGCCCACGGGCAGCACGTAGAGCTGCTGGGTGTCGCCGGCGCGGTTAGAGGTGAAGGCGAGCCGGGAGCCATCGGGCGAGAAGCGCGGCGCGGCGTCGCGCCGGGCGCCGGCGGTCAGCCGGCGCGGCGGGGAAGAGCCGTCGAGCGCCGCCAGCCAGATGGCTCCGCGGTACTCGTTGGCCTCGCCGTCGAGGGCGCTCACGACGTAGGCCACAGAGGCGCCGCCGGGCGCCAGGCGAGGGTCGACCACGCCGGTCAGTTGAAGAACGTCTTGGGGGACCATGCCGGCCATGCGCGACCTCTAAGTTCGTGGTGGCAGCCGCCCGTCGCGTCCGGCGGCACGGCTGATGTGCCCTACGGATGCCCCGGAGCCTAGCACCTCAACCCGCCTTCAGGCATGAGAGGGGCGTTACGGGGCACGCGAGGCGCCGGCGAGGCGCGTGCGGCGCTCTCGCGAAGATGCGCGCTCACTCGGCGCGCGACATGGCCGCCGTCTCGCCTCTAGGCGATGAACGGCAGCAGAAAGCTCACTTCGCGCTGGTAGTCGGCGTACTCGTCGCCGAACTCGGCGAGCAGAAACCGCTCCTCGGTGCGGCCCTTGTGCCAGACGGCGCCGACCATGAGGGCCAGGCCCACGAGGCCGCGATACTCTCCCAGCGCCAGCGCCATGCCCGTCACCATCGCGATGTCGCCGGTGTAGATGGGGTTTCGCACCACGGCGTACGGGCCGCGTCGCACCAGCCGGTGGCCTTCCTTGATCGTGACGGCGGCGCTCCAGTCGGCGCCCAGCACGTACCGCGACCAGATGGCGAAGCCGGCGCCGGCGGCGACCAGCGCCACGCCGAGAGTCTCGAGCGCGGGAGCCGCCGCCACGAACCGCGCGCCCGCGGCGCCCGCGGGCTTGAGGGTGGGCCACGCGCACACGAAGGCGAGCGCCATGAGGCCGTTGTGCACGAGGTTGGCGGTGGCCGAGTCGGACCGTTTCGTCGACTTGGCCCGTCGCGAGGTGACGATGAAGTACGCGCCGACCACGATCATGCACGCCTCGATGGCCTCGGCATAGAGGCTGCTCATGATTCCCCCGATCTGTCGACCCCCAAGAGACCGGTACAGCCTACTACGAGGCGCGCAGGTGAGGCGACGCGCGCGCCGCCCATCGGCGCTGCACCGGACGGCGACCGGGAATCATGGGCGGCATGCGGCCTGTCCTGTCGGCCGCCTTGGCGGCGCCCGTAGCGGGCGGGTTCGAGACGATCGGGAGGACAAGATGAGCGAGCAGACAAGGACTCACATCAAGGAAGTGCGCACGATCAACATCCCGGTCAGCGACCCGGACCGGGCGCTCGCCTTTTACGCCGGCAAGCTGGGCTTTGAGACGCGCCTCGACGCGACGTTCGGCCAGGGTCAGCGCTGGATCGAGGTGGCCCCTCCGGGAGCGGTGACGACGGTCGCCCTGGCGCCGCCCGGCAACGGAGTGGTCGGCATCGACACCGGCATCCGCTTTGCCACCGGCGACGCCCAGGCCGACTACGACGACCTGAAGGCCCGGGGAGTAGACGTAGACGACGCGGTCACGCGCTGGCCGGGCGTGCCGCCCATGTTCGGCCTTCGCGACCCCGACGGCAACACGCTGCGCATCGTAGAGCTCGCCGTGTAGGCGGCAGAGCAAACGAAGAGGGCGGGGATGCCCTTGGCATCCCCACCCTCGTTGCAGCTTTGGTGCCGGAGCGCAGCTAGCGCTGGTGCAGGCCGCACTCGCGCGAGTCGGCGTTCTCCCACCACCAGCGGCCACCGCGGTGGTCTTCGCCGGGCAGGACGGAGCGCGTGCACGGGGCGCAGCCTATGCTGGGAAAGCCGGCGTCGTGGAGCGGGTTGTAGGGCACGTTGTTCGCCCTGATGTACTCCCAACAGCGCTCTTCGGTCCAGGCGGCCAGTGGGTTGACCTTGAGCAGGCCGGCGCCCTGGTCCCATTCGACGGGCTGCACGGTCTCGCGCGTAGCGCCCTGGCCGCTGCGCAGGCCGCAGACCCAGGCGTCGAGCTGCGACTGGGCGCGGCGCAGGGGCCGCACCTTGCGCACGGTGCAGCACAGCTTGCGCTGCTCGATGCTGTCGCGGAAGAGATTGATGTTGCCGTCGACGACCATCTCTTCGACTTCGGCTGCGTTGGGGAAGTAGGCGCGGATCGCCACGCCGTAGCGCCTGGTGGTGCGGTCGATGAGGTCGTAGGCTTCGGGGAACAGCCGCCCGGTGTCGAGCGTGAAGATGGGAATGTCGAGGTCGGCCTCGGCGATCATGGCCGTGATCACCTGGTCTTCGAAGCCCAGTGACGACGCGAAGGCGATGCGACCCGCAAAGCGCTGCGCGGCGGCGGCCAGCACGCGCTCGGCGGGGGCGCCGGTGACCTCTGAAAGGACGTCTTCGACGCTCTGCGCTGTCGTCATGAGGCGATCTCCTCGTCGTGCGTGCTGCGAACCGGGGCTCGGGCAGGGCGCGAATGGCGAGCGCTCGAGCATCCGCGTGGCTTCGTGCATACTACGGTCCGGCGAGTTATCGGGCAAATCAGTTTTGCTTATGGATCAGGGGACGCCGATCAGGCACGCTTATGCCGTGCCGTGGGTCACGACTGGACGGCGATCGGCAAGGCGGTGTTTGGGGTCGTCTGACGGGGTAGGTGGTTGCGCGCCGCCGGCGACCGGCGCGGCCTCGCCTGCGCCCTACCTGCGCAGCAGGGCGAACTGCAGGCCGAACACCGCCAGCAGCACGAACATGAGGGCCACCCGAAGCACGAAATTGACCACTAGGATGATCACCGTGTCGACCCACTCCGCCCCCGTGAACGACATGAGGAGGCTGAACCCCACGACGAGCGCGAGCAGCCAGCCGATCAAAGGCACCGTGCCGATGATGCTGCAGATCACAGCGACGGCGATGATCTGCTTGACCGTGATCTTGTAGCCGACGAGCAGCGTGGCGACGTAGAGGCAGGCGACCATGCAGGCAAAGTCGACGACGGTGAAGATGACCAGGGACAGCGCGATCGTGTGGCCGGTGCCGACTATGACGACGCAGGCCAGCACGACCATGACGGCGGCCACGATCAGCCAGATGCGAGCGTTGGGATCGGCGAGGCGCGTCATGAGGGGCGCCGGTCGTGGGGCGGGGCCGCGCGGCATGGCGGCGGCCGCGGCGGGTGGTGCGTAGGCGGCGGTGAGCGGTGCGTAGGCGGCGGTGGGGGGTGCGTAGCCGGCGGGTGCGTAGCCGGTCGACCAGCCGGGGCGCGCCGCCTGGTCGGGCGTCGGGCCGGCCGCGACGGGCGTTCCGCAGACCGTGCAGAACGTCGCGGTCTCAGAGATCGACAATCCACAGTTTCGGCACGACGCCATAGCGACCCCCAGTGGCCAGTCTGGTCGAACGTATCGGCAGTCGGTTCGTGCGACTAAATACGGTCAGCCTTGGCTGCCGGTCCGGGCGCGCCGAAAGAGGTAGAAATACTGCTCGTCGCCCTCGACGGCGTCGCCGCCCAGCAGATCGGCGCCGCGCAGGATCGAGGTCTGCACCCTGGTCGCCACGAAGCGGTGCACGACGTGCTCGAGGCGCCACCCCTCGGCTTCGACCAGGTCGATCATGCACTGCTCAGGGGCTGCCGCACCGCCCGCCGCCATCGCGGCCATCGCCCTGGACTGCGAGGCGGCGACGATATCGTCGGCGCTGGTGACCTCGAGCCAGCCGAGACCGGTCTGAGCTGCCCAGTGGGCCAGACGGACGGGTTCGTCGAGCTCCGCCCGCAGCTGCGCAAGACGCGCGGCCGCGGCGCTTTGCTCGGCGGCCGCGAGTCGCTTGCGGGCGCGGTCGATGTGGGCGTCGCAGCCGGCCTGCAGGGAGCCGCCGTTGCGGGCGCGGATGGCGGTGGCGAGCTCGAGAAGGCCGTCGATCTCGGCGCGCGGCGCGTCGGGCGCGCAGGCCACTTCGTCGAGCGTGTTGACGGCCTGCTTATCGCGGCCGTCCTGGAACTGCTGTCGAGCCTTCTCCAGTGCCTTGGACATCATGGACCCCCTGGCTCGCCGTCGGTCGCCGGACGCTCCGTTACCCGCCGGCCCGCTCAGCCGGCGCGACGTTGCACGCAGACTACGCCCTTCTGCGTACGGGGTCACGACAGGGGCTGGCTTGCGGAGGCTCTTGCGAGAGGCACAGAATGGAGACGCAAGCGTGCCTGCTGTTCGTGTGGGAGGGGAGCCGATGCTGCGGTGCCCGGGATGCGGTCTGTCGATCGAGCCCAGCGCCGCGTTCTGTCCGACCTGCGGCTGGCGGTCGCCTGCCGCACAGAGCGGCGGGGCGCAGGTGACGGGTGATGCCGCGACCGACTCGGGGGGAGCGGCCGACTCGCGCAGCGCGACCGATCCGCGCCCCGCGACCGACGCGACGGGCGCCGCCCTCGGCGAGGTCTGGTCCGGCGCCGATCCGAGCCCTCACGCCAAGCTGCTTCGCCCGGCCACGCGAAAGCAGAAGATCGCGGGCGTCGTTCTGATCGTCGCCGTGGTCGTCGTTGAGGTCGTGGTCTGGCGCCTGGTCGTCGGGCCCTGGCTCACCCACCTGCTGCGCCCGACCGAAGGTCACGTCTCTGCGGGTTTCTTCTATGGGATCTACCTGGTCGGCAGCACGATCGCCTCTATCGCCGCCATCACCATGATCAGTCCGCAACTCGCGGAGCCGTTCTGGAGCCTGTTCGGCATGAACACGTTCCGCGGCAGAGACTAGGCGGCGAGGGCGGGCGCTCCAGCTAGGCGCGGCTGCGGCCGGCGATCTCGCTCACCCTGAAGGCGACGATGCGGCGGATCAGCTCGAGCGGCAGCGGCTTGCTCAGCGGGAACTGCACCGAGCCCTTACCGCTCTTGTAGGGCTTGAGCTCCTCCTGGAACGCCGCGGTGCCGCTCGCCATGGGGTAGAGCCCGATGTGACGTGCGTAGCCGGCGAAGTGCACGAGGTGGCGGCCGTTCAGGTCGAAGGTGGGGATGGCGTAGCTGATCGTCTCGGTGGCGTCGGGCGCCTCGGCTGCGATCAGGGCGCGCACCTGCTCGAGCGCCCGCTGCGTGTCGGGTGGGAACTCGGCTATGTAGTCGTCGATCGTGCGTGCCGTCGACCTCATGGACATCTCGCGACCTCCTGTACCCGGCGAACCTAGCGCAGGTGACGTACCCGTTCTGCGCGGGCCTGGTCGAGCCGGCCGTTCGCGGCGCTCACGCCTCGGTCTGGCGTTCGACCAGGATCTGCAGGACCTCGATCTCGTCGCGGTCGAACCAGTGCAGGTCGCAGGCGGCGCAGTAGTCGGTCGGCAGGGGGTAGGCGAGGCTCCAGGGGGCGCGGTGCGTGGGCTCCTCGCAGAGCGGGCAGCGGCTGGGCTCGGTCGCCGCGACGCTCCACGGCAGGTTGAGCGGCAGGCGCGGCGCGGCGCCGGCCGCGACGCCCGGCGGCCGCGGCTGGTTCAGGTCGCGCTCGATCAGGTCGGCCATGCGGAGCTGCTCGGGCGTGAAGCCCCAGTCGCGGCGCACGAGGATCGCGCCCACCTGCGGCGTGGTCGCGCCGACGCCGGCGCACACGGTGCACTCGATGATGGCGCTGCCCTCGTAGACGAGCTCGTGCAGCGTTCCGGCGCAGCGCGGGCAGAGCGCCTCGGCGTCGACCGCGGCGGCGAGGCGCCCGGCGCGGCCGGGCGCCATGCGCGCCGGCATGGCGTGCTCGCGCGCCTGCACGCGCCGTTCGACCTCGGCGCGGCGCTCCCACAGCGTCTGGCCCTGCTGCTGGGCCAGCACCTGCAGGCGGCCGATGCGCTCGGCGAGCGGCGGGTGGGTCTCGAAGAAGCGGCGCCAGTCCGCGCGGTGCTCGCCGCCCGTGGGCGCCACGTAGAGCGGCGCCAGCACGCGCGGCACCGCGAGCCCGGCGGTCTGCTGCCACTCGATCACCTGGAGCGCCTCGGCGAGGCTGGCCGGGTCGGCGGTGAAGTGCACGGCTGCCGTATCGGCGGCGAACTCGCGCTGGCGCGACAGCGCCAGGTCGACGACCGAAGCGCCCGTCGCGGCCATCCAGAACGACAGCCAGATGGCCGTCCACACGAGCAGCGCGACGAGCAGCCAGAAGAGGCCGATCTGCACGGGGGCGAGCGGCACGAGCGCGGCGAAGCAGATGGCCAGGTAACCCGCCAGCGCGGCGATGGTGGCGCCCTTGCCGTGCACTTCGGCTACCTGGCGCACCCCCAGGAACAGCAGGCAAGCGCGCGTCGCCACCTGGCAGTCGCGAGACGCCAGGTGCGCCACCTCGTGCGCGACGACCGCCTGCAGCTGGGGCCGGGTGAGCCGCGACAGTGCGCCCTCGGTGATGCCCAGACAGGCCGGCCCGCGCGGGTCGGCAAACGAGAAGGCGCTCACGCTCAGGGTGCGCACCACGACCGTGTCGAGCTGCGTGAGACCGGCGGCGATGCGCAGTTCGTCGACGACGTTGGTGAGGCGCTGATGGTAGGTGTCGTGGGGGTCGAGCGGCCCGGCGCGCAGCGCCCGCAGCAGACGGGGCCGGGCGCGGACCCGGGTCGAAAGCCAGGCGGCCGCCGCGATGCCGAGACCGAGCGCGACGGTGACGGCGACGGCCTCGAACGCGATGTGCAGCCAGCTCGTCGAGCCGAGGCTGGGGTAGGCCCAGTAGGCGGTGCTGAAGACCGAGCCGCGCTGCCTGACGTGCAGCACCAGCGTGAGCAGCAGGCTGAGCGGCGCCAGGCAGACCCACACGACCGCCACCAGCAGGCCGAACAGCGCCCAGATGCGCCAGCGCGCGTCGCGTTCGACCTCGAAGAACGTGGCCGCTCGCTGCGTGCGCTCACCGACGAGCGTTGCCTCCACGCTCAGGCTCCCCTCCGCGGGGCGGCCGCTGCCACCCGTTGCCCTGATACTCCATCGGGCGCGGGCCGGCTGCAAGCGCTTGCGTCAACCGAACTCGGCGAGCATGAAGTACTCGACGAACTCGCGCGCCCGGCCGTCGGCGGCCAGCGTCACCAGCCAGAGGTTGTGAAAGGCCACCGCGCCCGGCTCGCCGTCGGTGCCCTCGGGGTAGCGGGTGACGGCGCGCACCACGCAGAGATCCCCTTCGCGGGCGATCACCTGGGGCTCGAACGTCCAGGGCAGGCGCGACTCGCCCTGCGCCCCCCAGCGCACCGTTGCCCGCGAGGTGAGATACGGGTCGGTCTTGGCGGCCTCGAGACTCTCGGCGTCGCGGGTGAGCGAGTCGGCGTGGATGCCGAGGTCTACCGACAGTCGCGGCGTGACGCGCGACAGCACCCGGGCAATGACCGCCTGGTAGGGCTTGCCGACCCCCGCGGGCTGCAAGGCGACGCCGCTGACGATGGCCCCGGCTAGCCCGTCGGGCCGCTGCAGTAGGTAGTCGAGCACGACCAGGCTGCCCATGCTGTGGCCGTAGAGCACGAGGGGCCGGTGCGGAGCATGCTGGGCGACCAGGCCAAGGAAGGCGCGCAGGTCGTCGCGGTAGTCGGTCCAGCGCTCGATGTGCACGCGCGGGCCCGGCGAACGCCCGTGGCCGCGCTGGTCGTAGCTGTAGACGGGGTGGCCGCCCTCGACCAGCGGGCCGACCAGGTTCAGGTAGCGGCCGCTGTGCTCGCCGACGCCGTGCACGAGGGCGAGCACCGCCTGGGGCGCGGCGTCGTGCGGCGCGGCGTCGGGAAGCCAGGCCTGCCAGTAGAGCTGCAGGCCGCCGACGCCGGCAAAACGACCCTCTTCGTGGCGCATGGCGTGACTCCGGGCCGACTGCAGGAGCTCGCGCGGATCCGCAGGTACCGCTCGCGCGCGCCGATTCTAGCCACGCCTTTGGTCGTAGCGCCAGCCGTTGTCGACTGGCGCGGCACTGGCGGCTCGATCAGGCGCAGCCGCGCTAGACGACCCAGGGCGGCCGTGTGGTCGGCGGCGGCGCGGGCGGAGTCGTCATCGCCGGCGCCGGTGCCGTAGGCACCAGCGGAGGCATGGTCGGCGCGCTCGCCGGCGGTGTCTGCCACGCTGCCGGCGCCGGCGGTGTCTGCCACGCGGCCGGCACCGGCGGCCACGACGTCTCCAGCGCCTGCGCGGACTGCCACGTTGTCTGCTGCATGCCTGCAGGCGCCGACCTGGGCTGCGTGCCGAGAGCTTCCTGGCGACGCAGGATACGGTGGGCCACGACGGCCGACAGGGCGACCGACACGATACGCAGCACATGGCTGGCGATGTACAGCTGCGCCAACAGACGCAGGTGGCCGAGGCCTTGAGCGCTTCTGGTGGCAACGGCGAACTCGCCGACACACACGGCGAACAGGTCGTTGACCAGGAAGGCGCCCCACCAGAAACCGATGAGCGGCGAGCCGCGCCGCGTCCAGAAGGGCTCCGGCGAGAACGGGGCAAGCGCCGGGTCGCTACCCCTCCAGATCTCTCGCAACACCAGATACGGCCACCACAGGCTCGCAACGGGAATGATGAACGACCACACCGAGAGCGCCGGAGAAAACCGGAACGGCCCGCTGCGGAACGAGTCGAGGTTCTTGCGGGCCGCGTGCACCCACACAAGAAGGACCACCAGGACGGCGATGAGCATGGGTATCGAAAGTTGCGCGGTGACGCGCACGAAGTTGTCGCTCGAGCGGACCGTCTGCACCGTCAGGGGCGCTCCGGTCTCGATCGACCTGATCACGTGCAGTCGCAGGGCATAGGCGGCGATCGACAGCACGGCGAAGAACGCCTCTATGCCCAGCGCCAGCCAGAGCACCATCGTGACGCCGCGCAGCGACTTGGGCGCGGTCGCGAGAGGCGGGCGCGGCGGGTAGTCGTCGATCATGTTCACGGTGCGCACCTCGGGAACGGAGTCGGCGGATCACGCTCTTCTCCGTATCGGCCGGGCGCGGCGTGGAGTTGAAGACTGAAGACGGCAGACCAAGGAGGGGTACACGATGGCCAAGCTGATCTACTCGGCGATCACGTCGCTCGACGGCTACGTGGCCGACGACGACGGCACGTTCGACTGGGCGGCGCCCGACGAAGAGGTGCACGCGTTCGTCAACGACCTCGAGCGGCCGATCGGCACCTATCTGTACGGGCGCGGCATTTACGAGACGATGGCCGTCTGGGAGACCATGGGCTTCGCCGGAGAGCCGCTCGTTATCGCCGACTTCGCGCAGCTCTGGCGGGTGGCGGACAAGATCGTCTACTCGACCACGCTCGACAGCGTGGTCACCGCGCGCACGCGCATTGAACGCAGCTTCGAGCCCGATGCCGTCAGGCAGCTCAAGGCGACGGCGGCTCGCGACCTGACCATCGGCGGCCCTGGGCTCGCCGCCCAGGCTCTCCAGGCGGGACTGGTCGACGAGTGCCACCTGTTCGTCACGCCCGTCGCGGTCGGGGGCGGCAAGCCCGCGCTGCCTCACCACCTGCGCCTGAAGCTCGCGCTGCTCGGCGAGCGGCGGTTCGACAGCGGCGTCGTGCACCTGCACTATCGGGTCGTGGTCTGAAGGACGCCGGTGGCGCCTGCAGGTACGCGCGCTACTCGGTGACGGCGACGCGCACGGCGTCCCAGGCGGCCAGTTTGAGGGCGAACGAGATGCTCGCGTTGGCCGGGCTGGTCGAAGGCAGGCGTTCGAAGCGCAGGCCGCTGTCGGCGAGCGACCCGGCGACGTAGGTGGTGAACAGGCTTTCGGCCGCGGCGCCGTTGAAGAACACGGTGCGGATAGAGGGCTGGTCGCGCAGCAGGGCCCCCAGGTCGTTGGGGACCGGCGCCTTGATGTCGGCGTCGAGGCTGCCCACGCGCGAGGCTTCGTACAGCACGTCCCACAGGGCGACGCCCGCGCGCTTCAGCATCTCGGCGCGCTCGGCGTACCCGAGCGGCCCCCCGTCCGAGAAGAGCCGCTCCATGATCGTCCAGAAGTCGTTACGCGGGTTGGCGTAGTACTGGCCCGCCTTCAGCGACAGCTCGCTGGGGGCGGTGCCCAAGATGAGGACGCGGGGTTCGCGGCCGATGACCGGCGCGAAACCGCGGATGTGGCCAAGCTCAGAGTACGTATCCATAGGCGGAGTATCTCCATCCGCGAGTTCCTGACCCCTTGTCACGCCGACTCCGCGCCTGGGGTCGTGCTCGGCCGCGGTGCTGCGGTGAGCGGCAGCTCCAGATAGACGGTGACGCGCAGCACGTCGGGCGGCACGTCGTAGTAGGGCGCGATCTCGACGAACCCGAGCGAGGCGTAGAGGTGGCGCGATGCCTCGAGGAACGTGCCGGTGTCGAGTCGCATGAGGCGATAGCCCATGGCCCGGGCCTCGGCGATCGCCTGCTCGGTGAGGGCGCGGCCTACGCCGCGGCCGCGCGTCGCGGGTTTGACGTAGAGGCGCTTGAGCTCGCAGACGCCGTCGTCGGGCAACGGGCGCAGGGCGACGATACCGACGGGCTCGGGCGCGACGTCGTCAAGGGCGCCGACGGCCCCGGGGGCGCCGGCGGCCCGAGGCGCGCTGGCGGCCTCGGGCGCGCCGGCGGCCTCGCGGGAGTCGTCGTACGCCAGCCACAGGCGGCCCTTGGGCGGGCCGTAGGCGCCGGGCAGCCCGGCGAGCTCGGCGTCGATCGACTGGTAGCCCATGTCGATGCCGCGCTCGTTCACGAGGTAGGCGAACCACTCGCGCAGCAGGTTGCGAAACGCCGCGAGGTGCTCGAGTGTGGAGGGCTCGATGATCTGCGGCAAGTCAGGGAGTCAGGTCGAACGGATAGTCGGTGAGCGTCTCGCTGCCGTCGTCGGTCACCAGCAGGAGGTCCTCGAAGCGCACCTCGCCGAGCCCGGGCTGGTAGAGGCCGGGCTCGATGGCGACGACGTCGCCCGCGACCAGCTCGGCGTGCCCCGTCAGGCCGAGCGCGGGAGCTTCGTGGATCGCAAGCCCGACGCCGTGCCCGAGCGAGAACTGGAATCCTTCGTTCGGGTCGTCGCCCGGGCCGGTGCGCTGCGTGCGGTAGCCGGCGGCCTCGAACAGGTCGCAGGTGAGCGCGTGCAGCTCGCGCCCGGTGATCCCCGGCCGCACCGCCGCGCGCGCCTGTTCGAGCGCCTCGCGCGCCAGGGCCTCCAGAGCCCGCACTGCCTCAGAGACCTCGCCGACCACGAACGTGCGGGTCATGTCGGCCCAGCACCCAGAGGCCTCGTCTTGGGGCCAGAGGTCGATCACGATCGGCAGGTCAGCGGGCAACGGGCCCGAACCGGGGTCGTGGCCGGTGCCCTGCCAGACGGAGGCGATGATGACGTCGGGGGGCGCCGGCGCCCCGTGGCGCCGGCAGGCGTCGCGCAGAGCGGCGCGGACCGCTTCGGCGGTCACGGTCTCTCCCGCGTGCACGAGACGGCCGCCCTCGGCCGTCGACTCGCGCAAGAGCTCGGCGGCGGCGCGCATGCCGGCGTGCGCCGCGACCTGGGCCCGGCGGATGCCGACGAGCTCCGCCGCCGACTTGCGCCGGCGCCGCGCCGCGATGGCTTTGTCGTCGAGGTGGAGGACGACGCCGTCGGCGCGCAGCCGATCGGCGACCCCGACCGGCATCGCCGGGTCGGCGATCGCCTCGCGCATGCCGATCGCCGCGACGGCGCGCGCGGCCAGCTCGAGGTCGATCTCGTAGAAGCTCATGCCGCTGCCGAGGAGCTTGTAGAAGCCGAGATCGGCGATGTCGTGGATCAGCGCGTCGGGCGCGGCCGCCACGACGCGCGCGCGTTCGAGGTTGCTGGCCGTGACGTGCAGCCGCCCATCGACGACGGCGAGCAGAAAGGGGTCGCCGATGGCGACCGGCAGCTCGTGGCGCATGGCAGCCGAGCGCTCGGTATCGCCGTAGAAGAGAAAGTCGGTCATGGCTGGGAGAGCCTACCCGCCACGGCGGCGCTCGTCACCGACCGCGTCGCGATCGTCGCTGACCGGCGCCAGCGTCAGCTCCATGAAGAGAACGCTCTCGCGGTAGCGGTCCATGTCGGCGGCCGGCTGGTAGGCGCCCATGTCGGTCTCGGCGTCGGGGGCGATCTCGACGAAGCCCACCGAGCGGTAGAGCTCGTGCGCCGGCGCCAGGGCTTTGAGGCTCTCGAGGCGCACGGTGCGGTAGCCGATGGTCCGGGCGTCGTCGACGAGTTGCCCTACCAGGCGGCGGCCGGCTCCCAGGCCGCGGCAGTGCGGCTGCACGTACATGCGCTGGATCTCGGCGACGCTCGGGGCGAGCCGCATGAGGCAGCCCATGCCGACGTACGCGCCGCCCAGGCCAACGAGGTAGGAGCGACCGCCCGGCGGAGAGAACTTGGCCGTATCGTGCAGGTCGGAGTCGACCATGGCCTCTACGTCCCACGAGAGGCCGAACTGCTCGTGGGCGAGGCCTGCGACCCAGTGCAGGTACTCGGTGAGCAGGGCGCGCAGCGCCTCGGTCGTGGCGGGGCTGCCGACCGGCACGAGTCGTAGCGCCGCGGCGGCCGGGGTGGGCTCGTCGCCCGCGGCCGCTTGTGAACGTTGGTCTCTCATTGTGCAAGGCACGTAGCCTTACCGCGGGTAGCGCAAACTCCGGACCACAGGGGGGAGCCATGAAGGCGATCGTTCAGGACTCGTACGGCGCGCCGGCTGTGCTGCAGCTGCGCGACATCGACAAGCCGGTGGCCGGCGACGACGAGGTGCTCGTGCGCGTCGAGGCGGCCGGCGTAGACCCTGGAGTGTGGCACCTGGCGGCAGGCCGGCCCTACCTGGTGCGCCTCATGGGCATGGGGCTGCGCGCCCCCAAGACGCGCGTGCGGGGCACGGATGTCGCGGGGCGCGTCGAGACCGTCGGCGCAAACGTGGTGGGCGTGAAGATCGGCGACGAGGTGTTCGGCGCCTGCGGCCTCTCCGGCGACGGCGCCTTTGCGGAGTACGCCCGCGTTCCCGCCGACCGCCTGGCGGCCAAGCCGGCCGACCTCTCCTTTGAGCAGGCGGCGGCCGTGCCCGTCTCGGCCTGCACCGCGTTGCAAGCTCTGCGCGACAAGGGCCAGGTGCAGGCCGGGCAGAGCGTGCTGATCACCGGCGCGGCCGGCGGTGTGGGCACGTTCGCGGTGCAGATCGCCAAAGCGTTCGGCGCCGAGGTGACGGGCGTCTCCACCACGACCAAGCTCGACGTGCTCCGCTTGCTCGGCGCCGACCACGTCATCGACCGCACCAGCCAGGACTTCGCCGACGGCGCGCAGAGCTACGACCTGATCATCGACACCGCCGGCAACCGGCCCCTGCGGCAACTGCGCCACGCGCTGGCCCCGCGCGGCGTGCTCGTCATCGTGGGCGGCGAGGGCGGCAACCGCTGGTCGGGAGGGTTCGGCCGCCAGATAGTGCGGGCGCCGCTGCTCTCGCTCTTCGTAGGCCAGAAGCTGCTGGCGCTCATGGCGAACGTGAACGCCGCCGACCTCGACGTGCTGCGCGGCCTGATCGAGGCCGGCAAGGTGACGCCCGTGATCGACAAGACGTACCCGCTGGCCGAGGCGGCCGACGCCATCCGCTACGTGCACGCGGGCCGCGCCCGCGGCAAGGTCGTGGTCAGCGTTGCCGGGAGTGCCGCCGAGAAGGGTGCCTGAGCGCCGAATTACCGTCAACCCCGGCCTCTGGTGGGCCGCTACTTCACAGCGATACGCTGACGTCGCGCACCACGACGTCGTAGCCGCCGGGGAGGGGATGCGGCTCGTCGATCACGAGCAGCGACGGCGGCGCGTCCGGCCTGCGCCACATGCGATCCAGCACGGCGAACAGCACGGCGGCGACGACAATGCCGCCGGAGTAGAGCTCATTGGCCCGGACCAACGTCCCAGAGGTCGAGGTGATCCAGAAGACTACGTAGCTGCCGGCGGGAATGGCTGCGAGCAGCACGGCAGTCGGGACCAGGCTCCCGCGAGCCTTGCGGACAAGCCACACCGCCGGCACAGCCAGCGCGATCTGGCCGAGGACGCTGAGAACGTACCAGCCGCCTCCGCCGAACCAGCCGATTCCGACGCGCACTTCGAGCTGGTACGGCAGGGTGACCGCCATACCGATCACGAGCGCCGAGACGAGTGGCGAGACCCGTCTCGCAAGCCGGTCGTCGACGAATCCGTACCAGGCGAAGACGAGCGGCATGTTGACGACGAGCAGGGTGACGAAGTCGGCGACGGTGTAGCTCAGGGAGTGGCTGAACGTGGTGGACCCGTAGCCGGACAGCGGCGCCACACGCCCGCCGACGCCTGCGGCGATCGCGCAGGCGGCGGGCACAAGAAGGGCCACGGCGACAAGCAGCCAGACCCGGCGGCCACGCCACTCGATCAGCCTTCGTGCCAGCCGGCGAACGGCGGCAAACGGCGAGGTGACGCCCGCCAGCACGAGCCCGACAACGAGCGCCCTAAGCCAAGCGATCGAATCGCCCCGCTCCCGATGGATCGCGTCGTGCAGCAATGACCAGGAAAAGCCGGGCGAGCCCCCGTGGCCGTCGGCCATAGCAGCCGCCTGCATGCGCAAGCCGAGCCAGACGTTCACGGACAGGACGGCCATGGTCGCGATCACCACGGCGACGACGATGAAGAGTTGCGTGAACCGTTGCGGCGACCGCGAGCGCGGGCCGCTGATCGCCCAGCAGCACACGAGCGCGATGAGGCCGGCCACCATGGCGCTCACCATGAGGAACCGGTTTGTCCAATCGATCGCGAACTCGGGCGACGCCACTGCCACGAGCCCGATGTAGACGATCCACGCGGCGCCGACCAACGCGAAGAACCAGGCCAGAGGGTGGTCGGCCAGCGCTGCCTTCAGCTTGATCAACATCGTCCCCCCTGGCCCTTGATAGCGCCGAGCGGGGCTTGCCTGCGCCCGTTCGGCGGCGATGACGGCGACGGCCGGTGCGGCGAGACGACCGTCTCGCTCATCTTATGCCGTCTCGGCGGCAGGGGAAGGGCGGCTGCTGGGGCGGCCTCGGAGAGCTACCCGGCGGCGCCTGCCCGGACGCCTTGTCGCGGGTCGCCTGGGTGCCGCACGACCAGCTCGACGTCACAGTCGAGTACCTGCAAGAGTGACAGGAGTTTGTCGACCGACTTGCGTTGGTTGGTCTGGTCGAGGAGCCGGTAGAACTGAGCGGGAGAGGTTCCTAGTCTGCGGATCACCTCGCGCTTGGACAGCGGGCTTGCCTGCAGGCACTTCTGCGCCTCGAGTGTCAGTTCGTGGAGCAGGAGGTCACGCAGGTGCGCGGGGTCCTGGTTGTATTCGAGCACCTGATCGATGTGAACAGAGCCTTCGAGGCCGGATGCGAGCCTGTACGTGAAGCCCTCGGAGCCGAGCTCCGGATCGACGGACAGCTTGGCGATAGGGTCATCGGCCTTGGGGGCGGGATCTGCCTTCGAGTACGGAAACGACATGACCCCGCGCCACGTCCGCGCCTCGAACGCATGCTTTCGGTTGTTGGCTCTGACTGACTTGATCTTCACAGTCGTCCTTCGTCGTTGAGCTCACGGATGACGGCGAGCACGCGGCGGGATGCCCGACCCTTCATGGGCAGCCAGTTATCGAGGTCCCATTTCACGACGAAGGTGCCGTCGCGATAGACGTGCACGTGATGCCCGTGGTCGCCTCGCCAGCTCAGCAACACGTAGTTGCCCCTGCGGATCTTTCCCATGCCGCAACGTTACCGCACATGGTAACACTTAGGAACGGTGACGATTCAACGTCAACCGAGGGCACCCTCTTCTGGGTCGTGCCGCCGAGCGGAGGGCTCACCGTCAGCGGGTGAGTATGCTGCCGAAAGCTGTCGAGCGATCGAACGACGCGGGAGGGTGCCGTGAACGACGAACTGGTGCTGGTGACAGGCGGGTCGGGTTTCATAGGCGCGCATTGCATTCTGCGACTGCTGGAGGCGGGGTACCGGGTGCGCACCACCGTGCGCTCGCTCGAGCGCGAGGCAGGCGTGCTCGCGCAGCTCAAGGTGGGCGGCGCGGAGCCGGGCGATGCGCTCTCGTTCGCGGCCGCCGACCTCATGTCCGACGAGGGCTGGCCCGAGGCGGTTGCCGGCTGCCGCCACGTGCTGCACGTCGCCTCGCCGTTCCCCCAGCAGCAGCCCCGCAACGAGTTCGAGCTCATCGTGCCGGCGCGCCAGGGAGCCCTGCGCGTGCTGCGCGCGGCGCGCGACGCCGGCGTGGCGCGGGTCGTCATGACCTCGTCGTTCGCGGCCATCGGCTACGGCCACAAGCAGACCAAACGCCCCTTCACCGAGCAGGACTGGAGCGACCTGAACGCCGGGGCGAGCGCCTACGTGAAGTCGAAGACGCTGGCGGAGCGCGCGGCTTGGGACTTCGTCGCGCGCGAGGGCGGCGCGCTGGAGCTCGCCGTGGTCAACCCGGTAGGCGTGCTCGGCCCGGTGCTCGGTCCCGATCTGTCGAGCTCGGTGGCGCTTGTGAAACTCTCGCTGGACGGGGCCATGAGTCGAGCGCCGCGCTTGTTCTTCAACATCGTCGACGCGCGCGACGTGGCCGACCTGCACCTGCGCGCCATGATCGACCCCGCCGCCAGGGGCCAGCGCTTTCTGGCCGTAGCCGACGGACCCATGTCGCTGAAGGACGTGGCCGACGTGCTGCGCGCCCGCATGGGCGCGGTGGCCGAGCGCGTGCCGACCAAAGAGCTGCCCGACTGGCTGGTGAAGCTCGTCGCGCCGGTCAACCCCGCGGCGCGGCAGGTCGCGCCCGACGTGGGCAAGATACGCCGGGCTTCGAACGAGAAGGCCGTGAGCGTGCTCGGCTGGCAGCCGCGGACCAACGAAGAGGCGATCGTGGCGACGGCGGAGAGCCTGGTACGGCTGGGGCTGGTGCAGGTCGGGGCGAGTGGTGCCTGAGCGAGGGCCGTCTTGCGACACGGGGTCCGGGGGCTATCATTCGGCTCACGTCTGAGCCGAATCGCAGTCTGAGCTGAACACAGGGGGGACATGGACCTGATGCGCCGCAACGGCCTGTTCGGTCGTAACTCCATCGTGGCGTGGTGTGTCATCACGTGCGTCGCGGGGGGCATCGCCCTCGAACGGACACCGTGGCCCGGGTCGCTTCGCGGCGCGTTCAGCCTTGTGCTTTCTGCCGCTGTTCTGGGCGTCATCGTCATCGCCCTGGCGGCTATGGCCGTCAGGGTGTCGACCAGACTGGGCCGGGCGCTGGGGTTTCTTGGCTTCGCGCTCCATCGCTACGCCAGCGGCGCGGACCACACGTCGCGTGTGGATGGAGAACATCAGCAAAAGTAGACGTCGACCGGCTCCTCGGCCGCCTGCGCGTCGACCACGAGTCGCGCGGCGTCGGCCGGCCACGTGGCGGTCACGGCTGCGCCGCGCTCGATGCCGAGCGCATCCGCCTGCTCGGCCGGAAGTTCGGCGACCAGTGACGGCTCGCTGCCCACGGTGACGCGCACGACCGAGCCGAAGCGCACGACGTGGACGACGGGACCGAGCAGGATGTTGGCGGTCGGGGCGCCCGCGGCTCTCACGGTGTCCGTTGTGTCCGCGCCGCCGCCGGTCGCCGAGTCGGCCACCGTCTCGACCGCCGGCGCGGCCGCTGAGGTCTCGGCGTCGGTGCGCCTGAGTCGCACGGCCCACGGGTCGACGACGAAGGCGACGTCGCCGCTTGCCGCTGACGAACAGACGAAGCGCTGGCCTTGGGGGAGGGTGACCACGGTCAGCTCGCCCTCTTTGCGGGCGGAGCCCCTGAAGTAGTTGGTCGCGACGAAGGCGGCCACGAACGGCGACGCGGGCGCCCGCTGCAGGTCGGCCGCCGTGCCTACCTGCACGATGCGGCCGTCGTCGATAACGGCGATGCGGTCGGCGAGGCCCACCACGTCGCTGTAGTCGTGCGAGACCAGGAGGGTGGGCAGGCCCAGCTCGGCGAGCCACTGGGCGAGCTCGCGTGACACGTGGGCCTTGGTCACCGAGTCGAGGGCCGTCAACGGCTCGTCGAGCAGCAGGACGTCTGGGGTGGTCGCGACCGCGCGCGCGAGCGCGGCTCGCTGGCGCTCGCCGCCCGACGCCTTGCCCGGGCGCGAGCCACGCAGCTCGGCGATGCCGTAGCGCTCGAGCAGCTCGTTTACGCGAGCGCGCCGCACGCGCCGCCGGTGCGGCCGCGGGCGCAGCCCGTATGCGACGTTGCGGGCGATGCTCAGGTGGGGGAACAGGGCCCCGTCCTGGAACATCAGGCCCATGTGGCGGCTCTCGGGTGGCAGGTTCACATGGCGTTCGGTGTCGGTGAGCGTGCGGCCCCGGAGCGTGATGAGCGCGTGGTCGGGCTTGAACAGCCCGGCGACGGCGCGCAACACCGACGTCTTGCCGGCCCCTGAAGGACCAACCAAGGCCAGTGTCTCGCGCCCCACCGCCAGGCTCACGTCGAGCTCGATGCGGCTCAGGCGGTGCCTGACGGCGATGTTGAGCTGATCGGTCGCGGACACGCCGGTCGCGGACCCGCCGGTCGCGGACCCGCCGCGCGCGGACGCATCGGGCACGGCGCTCACGTCTCTCGCCAGCCCAGGAGGATCTTGGTCGTGATCAGCACGGCGAAGCTCACGGCCACGAGAAAGGCCGACATGGCCAGGCAGGCCGTGATGTTGGCGCCCTGGAACTGCGCGTAGATCGCGAGCGGCAGGGTCTGCGTGACCCCCTGCACGAAGCCGCCGGCGAACAGGGCGGTGGCGCCGAACTCACCGAGCGCCCGGGCCCAGGCCAGCGCCGCGCCCGCCGCCAGGCCCTGGCGGGCCAGGGGGACCTCGATGCGAAAGAACGAACGGAAGGCCCCGGCGCCGAGCGTGCGCGAGGCGCCGACCAGCTGCTGGTCGACGGCGCCGAACGACGCGATCACCTGGCGCACGTAGAAGGGCATGGCGACGAACGTCTGCGCCATGGCCACGGCGATCCAGGTGAACGGTATGCGAATGCCGTGGGCGGCGAGGTGCGAGCCGAGCAGTCCGGTGCGCCCGAAGGCCGCAAAGAGGGCGATGCCGGCGACCGCCGGCGGCAGCACGAGGGGCACCTCGATCAGCGTGATGACGACCGCTCGCCCGGGGAACCGCCGCACGGCCAGCAGGTGGGCCACCGGCGTGCCGGCCAGCACGATGAAGCCCAGCGACACCAGGCTCGTCTTCATGCTGACGCGCAGCGCGTCGAGGGCCACCGGCGAGCGGAGCTGGGCCCAGAGCGCCGACGGCGGCACCCGCAGGAAGATGGCGACGATGGGCAGGCCGACGAACAAAAGCAGCGCGGCGGCGGCGATCCCAGTGATCGCCGCCGCCGCGCCTTTCAACAGGCCGCGCGTGAGTGCCTGCCGCCGTCCTTCAGGTGTGAACCGAGGGGCTGGAGCCTGCGCTATCGCGGCCGATGCTGACGTGTCCGGTCCGTTACGGGGTCACGGAGAAGGTCGTTGGCTTCGAGACCTGGCCATCGGCGATCACAGTGACGTTGGCGGAGCCCGCCGCGAGGGCAGGCACGGTGGCCGTGATCGAGGTCGTCGTCCACGCCGTGGTGGTCGCCACGGTGGTGCCGAACTTCACGACGCCCGGCACGTAACCGGCCTTGTTGCTGCCGAAGTTGGTCCCGGTGATGGTCACGCTCGAACCGGCCGCGCCGCTGGTGGCCGACAGGGAGGAGACGAGCGGGATCGCACGGCCCTTGAATCCCCAGGCCTTGAGGATGTTCTGGCCCTTGGCGCTCAGGGCGAAGGCGATGAAGCGGCCGCCCATGGTGGCCTTGGACGTTCCCTTGACGGTGGCGATGGGATAGGTCGGCAGCGGGTTCGACTGGTAGGCGGTGGGAACCGGGATCCAGAGGGCCTTGCTTGCCGCGGCCACCTTGTCGCTGTTGTAGACGAAGCCTGCGTCGACTTCGTTCAGCACGACGAGGGCGGTGACCATGTTGACGTTGGCGACCACGGCGCCGTACTGCAGGACGTTGTTGTCGACGGTGGTCGCGTAGGTCGGGTTGTTCAGGGCGGGATCGGAGTTGAGGTTGGTCAACACCGTCTGCGTGTAGGTGCCGATCGGCACGCCGTTCGTACCCCAGGTGCCGACCGCGATCTGGACTTTCGGCGTGGTCAGGTCGGCCAGGCTCTTTACTTTGTGGCCCTTCACGTTCGGCACGATGACGCCCAGCGTGTTCTGGCAGAAGAGGCGCGGTGTGTTGAGGAAGACGGTGGGAGAGAGCAGCGTGTCGCTGTACTTGGTGCTGGCGCCCGCGAAGATGTCGGCGGACGCGCCGCTCTGGATCTGAGCGGCCAGGTCGTTGGTGCCCGCGAAGTTGAAGACGAACTTGTAGTTCTTGTACTGCGGATACTTCACCTTGAACGGCGCCACCATGGCCGGGAAGGCTTTGTAGAGCGAGGCGGCGGCAAACACGGTGAATTTGGGCTGCGTGGCGGCCGACGCCGGGCCTGCGCCCGCGCCGAGCACCATCATGACCATCGCGGCGACGGCCAACAGCACCCAGGATTTGCGTTTCACTTGAGTCCCCTCCTTGACGCCTATATTACTGTCCGCTCCGCATGGAGCGCATCTCGTGCACCCACTCGCGACATCGGGCGACGACGCAGAGACTGGGCGCGCGAACCTTTCAGACGACCCGCCCGCGTGCCGAGACGGGCATCGCAGCGCGTTGCGTCGGTGAAGCGTTACACTGTGGGAAGTACAACGAGCGTTACACTACAAGAAGTACAACGGCCTGTCACGTGGGCGCGCTGTGAGCCGCAACGCGGGCCTGGGGGAGAGCAGGACCCTTGCGACGTCGTACGATCGGTACCGCCTTACTGTGCTTGACCGCCGCAGTCGTGCTGCTGGCGGCCGCGCCCGCCGTTTGGGCGGCGGCGTTCGTGCAGGGCGAGGGGGGCGCGCCGTTCAAGGTAGCCTCTCACAACGGCGTCACCGCGCTGACCGGCGGCGGTCTGGTCGCCACGATCGGTCAGTTGGCGGCGATCGACGCCTCTTCAAGCGGCTATGGGGCGCTCGGCGTCGCGCAGCCCGACCCGGTGAGCGGGCAGGCGCTGAATGGCGGCGACACCCTTGTCGCCGACGCGGCCAATCGCCTGGTCGCCGAGTTCTCGCCGAGCGGCTCTCTCGTCTGGTCGTATACGAGCGCCAGCGATTCGAGCTTGACCTCGCCGGTGTCGGCACGCTCGCTCAACATCAATAGCGTGACCGCGACCGGACACACCGGCGACGGCTACGTCCTGATCTGCGACCAGAGCGCCGATCGGGTCGTCATCGTGGACAGCGCCGGACGTCTGAGGTGGCAGTACGGCACCACCGGCGTGGCAGGCGCCGGGGTCGATCAGCTCGACTCGCCGACGTCGGCGGAGTGGCTCTCCAATAACAAGACGTCGTCTCCCATCGCTGACGACGGCGATGTCGCAATCTGCGACACCGGCAACCACCGCGTGATCGTCGTGCGCGCCGGCGACTACACGGGCGCGGGGGGCACGGACGGCTTCACCGCGAGCAGCATCACGTGGCAGTACGGCACGACCGGCGTATCCGGTAACGGGCCCGACCAGCTCGAATCGCCGACGTCGGTCCAGCCGCTGGAGCCGTCGCAGAACATGCTCATCTGCGACCAGCAGGCGAAGCGTGTGATCGAGGTCCGCGGGACCAGCATCGTCTGGCAGTTCTCGAGCGACGGCGCCAACGCCTTGAGCTCTCCGACCAGCGCGCTGAGGATCGGCAGCGTGACCTGGGTCGCCGACACCGGCCGCGTCTACGGCGTGGCAGGGACCAAGGTGTTCGCCGACTACTTCTCAGGCATGCCTGGGTCCTCGGGGTTGTCGCTCACGGCGCCGGCGTCGCTGTCGCAGGCAGCGCCGAACGACAGCAACGCTGGAGGTCTGGTGGTCGCTGATCCTCGCGCGCAAAGGGTCGTCACCATAGGTACGGTCGGCACCGGATTCGTGCGTGTCGCCCCCACCGAGCTTGGTCACTCCGATCGAAAGGTGCTCAGCAGCGTGAGTTGCACGCTGGCGCACGTGCCGGGCAGCGTCGTGACCGTGACGTACAGCGTGGACGGGGAGAGCCCCCATCTCCTTGGGGAGTATCTCGTCAAGGCGAGCGCCGTCTCGGGACCCGTCTCGAAGACCATCGCGTTTCCACCGCTCACGGTCGGCAAGAGGGTCGTGTACTCCCTCTCGTTCTCGGCCGCGGGCGCCGCTCTGGCACCCGAGGTACTGTCGCTCACCACCACCTACAAGCCCTCGACGGCAAAGGCGAGCGGCTCGGGCGGTGGCGGCGCCAGCGGGAATCGCCCCAACAGCAACGGCAGCGCCAGCGGCAACGGCGGCAGCGCCGGCGGCGGCTCGGGCTCAGGGGGCGGCGTGGGCGGCGGCACCGGCAGCGGTTCGGGGCAGGGCACCGGCAGCGGTCGCGGCAGCGGCTCTACCAACAGCAACGGCGCCGACACAGGGGCCGCTGGCGGCACGACTGGCGCGACGCTGCCGGCCGCGGTGGCGGGCTCGACGGCGGCCGGCGCCGCGTCGCGCACCGTGACTGGGTACGAGTTCAAAGCCTCGGGACAGGCCGGCGGCGGTGAGGGCGGAGGGAGCAGCCCGGCCGTCATGGGGTCGCCCCTTCTGGCTGCGCTGGGTGGCGTCGTCGGCGTCGGGCTGCTCCTGCTGGTCGGCCCCTGGGCCGCACGGCGCCGGCTGCGACTGTTCACGGGCTGGGACGAGAATGTGCAGCGGCCCTTCCCGGCTGACCGCACCACAAGGATGCCGCAGCGCTTCTCGGTGCCCGGGCCGCTCGGGCGGTGGCGGCGGCTTCCTAGGTGACGGCGGGCGGTCGCGCGGCGCGCACGCCCCCGCCTGCGCGCCCGGGCTGACTCCGCGGCAGGCCCCGGCCGAGGTCACGTCCGGATCGCTCTGCCGCCCGTGAGGACTAGAATCGCCGTGTCTAGTTGGGGGTAAGCATGAACGCCGGGCGCAGCGGCTACGACAGCTACCTCGACGTCCTCGACCGAGCCCTCATCGACCGCGTGCTGACCCTGCACGAGATCGACGAGCTGATCGAGCTGGCTCCAGGCCTCGGCCTGTCCAGAGAGCAGACCGACGCCGCCCACGACAGCTACGTGGCTGCGCTCGCGCGGCAGGCGTGGGCGGATGGTGTGGTCACGCAGGAAGAGATGGACGACTTCCGTCCGGAGGCTTGCTAGAAAGGGACTTGCGTTTCCCTTGTTGTTTAGTGACCACTAACTTATGGTATACTCCGCGCCATGAGTGAGATGACTTCCACCAGATCGACCAAAGAGGAGCGCCGCCGCGAGATCATCGAGGCGGCGACCCACGAGTTCGCCGTCGGCGGGCTCTACGGCACGCCGGTCACGGCGATCGCCAAGCGGGTCGGGGTGTCGCAGCCCTACCTCTTCCAGCTCTTCGGCACCAAGAAAGACCTCTTCATCGCGGCCGTGCGGCGCTCGTTCGAGCGCACCGTGGCGACCTTCCGCACCGCGGCCGCCGAGGCCGGCCCCGACGCCACCACCGAAGACGTGCTCATGGCCATGGGGGTCGCCTACGCGCAGCTGCTCGAGACCGACCGCACGCTCCTCCTCATGCAGCTTCAGGCTCACGCGGCCTGCGAAGACCCTGACGTGCGCGCGGCCGTGCGCGAGGAGTTCCTGCGGCTCGTGCGCTTCGTGCAGTCGGCTTCTGGCGCGCCCGACGAGGCCGTGCGGCCCTGGCTGGCCGAGGGCATGCTCATGAATGCCGCCGCCGCCATGGACCTGGACCAGGTCGACGAAGACTGGGCCCGCATGTGCACCGGCAAGTTCGTCGTCGACAAGTTCGCCCAGTTCCACGGTCACCTGAAGAAGCACCTGACGAAGGGGGGCGGCGCCTGACGAAGTCAAAGGCGCCGCCGCACGCACGTCCGCGGGCGGAGCCACCTCTCTTTTTTTCGCCTCGTAACTAAGCGACTACTAACTCACTAGACACTAGACAGACATCAACTTGAGACGTCAGAGCAAAGCAAAGCAATCGGAAGGGAGATGACGCGATGAGCCGGAGAGCCACCATCTGGACCTTCATCATCACGTCGGTCGCGGTGTTCATGGTCTCGCTCGACAATCTCGTCGTGACCACCGCGCTGCCCGTGATCAAGCACGACCTGGGAGCGGGGCTCTCGGGCCTCGAGTGGACCGTCAACGCCTACACCCTGACCTTCGCCGTCCTCCTGCTGACCGGCGCCGCGCTGGGCGACCGCTTTGGGCGCAAGCGCATGTTCCTGGTCGGCCTCGCCATCTTCACGCTGGGCTCGGCCGCGGCGGCCGTGGCGCCGAGCATCGGCGCCCTGATCGCCGCGCGCGCCCTGCAGGGCGTGGGCGGCGCCATCGTCACGCCGCTGACCTTGACCATTCTCTCGGCGGCCGTGCCGCCTGCCCGCCGCGGCTTGGCGCTCGGCATCTGGAGCGGCACCGCCGGTCTGGCTGTGGCCCTGGGGCCGGTCATCGGCGGCGCCATCGTCGACGGATTCTCCTGGCAGTTCATCTTCTGGGTGAACGTGCCCATCGGCCTGGCCCTGCTGCCCTTCGCCTACGTGCGCCTCACCGAGACGCGCGGCACCAACCGCTCGCTCGACCCGCGAGGCCTGGCCCTGGTGAGCTCCGGCCTGTTCGGCATCGTCTGGGGACTGGTGCGCGGCAACGCCCACGGCTGGACCAGCCTCGGCGTGCTCGTGCCCATGATCGCCGGAGTCGTGCTGGTCGCGGGCTTCGTCGCCTGGGAGCTGCGTGCCAAGGAGCCCATGGTGCCCATGCGCTTCTTCCGCCGGCGCGCGTTCGCGGCCGCCAACCTGACCTCGGTGTTCATGAGTTTCGGCATGTTCGGCTCGATCTTCCTGCTGGCGCAGTTCTTCCAGATCGTGCAGGGCTACACGCCCCTGCAGGCCGGCCTGCGCACGCTGCCCTGGACCGCCATGCCGATGCTGGTGGCGCCCATCGCCGGCATACTGTCCGACCGCATCGGCAGTCGTCCGCTGCTGATCGCCGGCATGGCCCTGATGGCCGGCGCCCTGGGCTGGCTGGCGGCGATCTCGTCGCCGACCGTGCCCTACGCCAACCTCGTCCCGGCCTTCGTGATGGCCGGCGTGGGCATGAGCCTCTACTTCGCGCCGGTCGCCAACCTGGTGCTGTCGAGCGTGCGTCGCGACGAAGAGGGCAAGGCCTCGGGTGTGAACAACACCATGCGTGAGGTCGGCGGCGTGTTCGGCGTCGCTGTGCTGGCCAGCGTGTTCGCGGCGGCCGGCAGCTACCTCACGCCGATCTCGTTCGTGCACGGCCTGACGGCAGCCCTGTGGGTCGGCACGGCGGCCGTGGGTGTGGCCACCTTCGCGGCGATCGCCATTCCGCCCAAGCAGGACGTGGTCGACTCGGTCTCGTACCTGCCCGGCGAGGGTGAGAGCGGCGCCCGCGTCGGCGACGGCCGCAACGACGAGGCCGGCTTCACAGTCGGCCAGCCCGGCGAGCCCGCGCTCGTGCCGGTGCGCATCGACGACGACCGCAACGAGGCCGTGGGCTGACGCGCAACGATCGACCACGCGGTGGGGCGCGGGCGGCAGAGCCGCCCGCGCCCCACCGCACATCACTTTCCATCAAGGGGGCTCGCCACCGCGGCGAGCAGGAGGGAGCCATCATGAGAACGGCAGTCGTCTACTACTCGGAGTCGGGCAACACGGCCAAGGTGGCCGGCGCGATCGCAGCGGCGCTCGGCGACGAGGCGGGCGCCGACGCCGCCAGCGCCGCGGGGGACCAAGGCGCCGACGGCGGCGGCGCGGGTGACCGCGGCGCGAGCGCCGGCGGCGTGACGCTCAGCTCGCTCAAGGACGCACCCGCCCTCGACGGCGTCGACCTGGTCTTTGTCGGCATGCCGATCGTGCGCTTCGGGGCGCCGGACGCTGTGCGCGGCTACCTGCGGGAGCAGTGCGCCGGTCGTCGCGTGGCTCTCTTTGTGACGCACGCCGCGCCCGAAGACCTGGGCGATCTTCCAGTCCTGGCTGCCGGTCTGCAAAGAGGCGGCCGACGCGGCGCAGCTCGTAGGCTTCTTCAACTGCCAGGGGGCGCTGGCCGAGCCGGTGCGGCAGCACATGCTGGCCGCCGGCGTGCCGATGCTCACGCAGTTCGCCGAGATGGCGGCGTGCGCCGATGGCCAGCCCGACGAGGCGGCGCTGGCCAGGGCGGCCGCCTTCGCGCGGGAGACGGCAGAAGGCGTGCGCCGCGCAGCTGAAGCCGTGGCCGTCTGATCGATCGTCGCTCGTTTGAGGGGGCGGGCGGCTTTGCCGCCCGCCCCCTCTTTCGTGCCACAGCCTTCCGGCGACTCTGCCGGTTTCGCAGCGACGCCTACTCGCAACGACGTTCATCGTCTCTTCACGTAGCGCGACGACAGTATCCTCACCCTGGTCGGCACGACAGGGCACGGAGAGTCTGATCGGGATGCTGATCGACATGAGGAGAAGAGACCGATGAACCGCAAGATCGTTGCCTTGATAGCAGCGGGCGCCACCGTGATCGGCTTCGGCGCGGTGGGCGCGAGCGCCGCCGCGGCGGGCACCACGCAGCCCGTCAAGAACGTGACCGGCACCGGCGCGGCGGCGACCACCACGTCGCAACACCGCTCCGTATCGTCGCAGAAGGTCGTCTCCCAGAAGGCGGCCAAGAAGGGCGCCGCCAAGACGGGCACGGCGAAAGCGAAGGCCGCCAAAGTGAGGGCTGCCCGGACGGCCGCCTCGAAGACCAGGTCGTCCCGCACGGCGAGCGCGTCGAAGGCTGCGGCGACCAGGTCGGCGCATCACAGGAGCGCTGCCATGCGCGTGCAGGCCAAGAAGGCCGGCACGCAGATGGCCGCTCGTGCCAAGCAGGCGAACGTCAGGTCGCAGGTGCACCGTAGCGGCGCTACCAAAGCGATGGTCGCCACTCACGCGAAGAAGGGCTGAGAGCGAGCACGTCGCTCGCGCCCTTCGCGGGCCGGGGCGGCGGGGCGGCAGAGCCGCCCCGCCGCCCCGGCCCTGCCACGACTACGGCTCCTGGACCACGGCGCCGGGGCCGGGCGTGCACATGCGCGAACGCGTGATGAAATGCGTGTCGGGGCCGGCGGCCAGCGAGAAGCCCTCGGGCGCGCCCTCGCCGACGTCGAGGATGAGCTGGGTGTGCTTCCAGACCTCGTACTGGCGGGGGTCGATGTAGAAGGGACAGCCGCCCAGCGTGCCGAGCAGCACGTCGTGGTCGCCGATCAGGAACTCGCCGTCGTCGAAGCACATCGGGAGGCTGCCGTCGCAGCACCCTCCCGACTGGTAGAACATGACCGGCCCCCGTTCGGCGACGAGGCGAGCCACCGCGGCCAGCGCCACAGGCGTGGCCGTCACGGCGGGAACGGGGACCGGTTCACTCATGTCCGTGCTCCTTCTTACTTAGTGCGAGCTCTTAGCTCACGCCTCTCAACTCCCAAGATGCCCGTGCGGGCTGCTCTCAAAAGAAGCCGAGGGGCTGTTCGCTGTAGCTGACGAGCAGGTTCTTGGTCTGCGTGTAGTGCTCGAGCATCATCTGGTGGTTCTCGCGACCCACGCCCGAGATCTTGTAGCCGCCGAAGGCTGCGCCGGCGGGGTAGAGGTGGTAGCAGTTGGTCCACACGCGGCCCGCCTTGATGGCGCGCCCCATGCGGTAGGCGAGGTTGCCGTTGCGCGTCCACACGCCGGCGCCCAGGCCGTAGATGGTGTCGTTGGCTATGCGCACCGCGTCGGCTTCGTCTTTGAAGGTGGTCACGGCGAGCACTGGACCGAAGATCTCCTCCTGGAAGACGCGCATCTTGTTGTCGCCCTTGAGCACGGTGGGCTCGAAGTAGTAGCCGTCGGCGAGCTCGCCGGACTGCATGGCGCGGTGGCCGCCGGTCAGGCACTCGGCGCCTTCCTGCAGACCGATGTCGACGTACGAGCTGATCTTCTCGAGCTGCTGGGTCGAGACCTGCGGGCCGATCATGGTGTCGGTGTCGAGCGGGTCGCCTTGGATGATCTTGCCGATGCGCTCGATGCAGCGCGCCATGAACTTGTCGTAGATCGACTCCTGGATGAGGGCGCGCGAGGGGCACGTGCAGACCTCGCCCTTGTTGAAGGCGTACAGCACGAGGCCTTCGATCGCCTTGTCCAAGTAGCTGTCGTCTTTGTCCATGACGTCGGCGAAGAAGATGTTCGGCGACTTGCCGCCGAGCTCCGTGGTCGAGGGGATGATGTTCTGGGCGGCGTACTGCATGATCAGGCGGCCGGTCGTCGTTTCGCCGGTAAAGCCGATCTTGGCGATGCGCGGGCTGGTGGCGAGGGCCTTGCCGATCTCGCCGCCGGGGCCGGTGATGATGTTGATGACGCCGGCCGGCACGACGCTGGCGACGACCTCGGCGAACTTGAGGATCGACCACGGCGTGGGCGAGGCGGGCTTGAGCACGGTGCAGTTGCCGGCGGCCAGGGCCGGGGCGATCTTCCAGGCGGCCATGAGCAGCGGGAAGTTGAACGGGATGATCTGGCCGACCACGCCGAGCGGCTCGTGGAAGTGGTAGGCGACCGTGTCCTTGTCGATCTCGGTCAGCCTGCCCTCGAGTGAACGGGTGGCGCCGGCGAAGTAGCGGAAGTGGTCGATGGCCAGGGGGATGTCGGCGGCGAGGGTCTCGCGGACCGGCTTGCCGTTCTCCCAGGTCTCGGCTACGGCGAGCATCTCGAGGTTGGCCTCGAGGGCGTCGGCGATGCGGTTGAGCACCGCGGCCCGGTCGGCGAGCGAAGTCTCGCCCCAGGTGTCTTTGGCGGCGTGAGCGGCGTCTAAGGCGAGCTCCACGTCGTCGGCCGTCGACTTGGCGACCTCGCAGAACTGCTTGCCCGTGACCGGGCTCAGGTTGGGCATGTACTGACCCTTGACCGGCGCCACCCACGTGCCGCCGATGAAGTTGTCGTAGCGGGGCTTGAGCGTCACGACACTGCCCGGGGTACCGGGTGGTGCATAGACCTTACCCATCGATGCCTCCTCGAAGATCGGTTTTCGTCGGCGAGATGTCGCCTTGGCGAGGTACACCGAACGATGCGCCCAACAGACGGCGTATTCGAGTCGCCGCGCGACCACTTTTCAGGCGTACGGGTGGGCGCGTGCACACCGCGCCGAGCCGCGCAGCGCAGCGACTATTCGGCGGCCGCGGAGGGGCGCTTGCCGAGCAGCTCGGCGGCGTGCAGGCCGAGCCGTATGTCGACGATGTCGTCGAGGTCGTTCAGGTCGACGCCGAGGAGCTGCTCGACGTGGGCCAGGCGCTTTTGCAGCGTGTTGCGGTGCACGTGCAGCAGGTCGGCGGTCTCCTGCACGGCGAGGCCGTGCTCGAACAGCGTCTCGAGGGTCTCGAAGAGCCGGGTGCGGTGCTGGGCGTCGTAGCCCAGCAGCGGCGCGAAGGTGCGCTCGACGATGTCGGCGAGGGTCTCCTCGTCGAGTCCGTCGAGCAGCCGGAACTGACCGCTCAACCCGTCGAACAGCACGATGCCGCCGGCGGCGGGGTCGTGGCGCGCCGCGATGCAGGCGGCGTGGGCCTGTTGCAGGCCGCGCGGCGCGCCGCCGGCGCCGCTGAGCGGCGTCGAGCAGCCGACCACGACCTGCTCGGGCGCCACCGCCTGAGCGGTCGCGTCGCGCAGGTCGGCGAGCAGCGTGGCGGCGGTCTCGGGCCGGCCGTCGGGCAGTGTCGACAGGACGACGGCGAACGAACCCATGGGCATGCTCAGGAACGGCGCGTGGCGCCGGCTCAAGCAGTCGTCGACGGCGCGCAACAGCCTGTCGGCGAGCCGCTTGGCGGCTCGCGCGCTGGGCGCTCCCTCGGGCGCCGCCGGTGCCGCGCGCAGCTCGACGACCGCCACGCGCCAGACGCTGTCGTGGTCGAAGCCCTGTTCGGCAAGGCGCGCCCGCAGCTCGTCGGGCGCGCCGTCGCCGGCCAGCACTTCGCCGAGCAGGTGGCGACGCTCGCGGCGGTCCATGGCGAGCTCGTCGCGGCGGCGCAGCACGTCGAGCGTGACGAGCTGCTGCAAGAAGGCGAGCGAGGCGTCGGCGAACTCGGGCGCCTGGCGGGCCGGGGCCACGGCGGCCAGGACGCGCTCGACGCGGTCCATCACCAGGATGTCGTGGTAGTAGAGGCGCTCGCCGCCGCCGTCGAGGCGGCCCAGCGGAGCCGACAGGCCGTGTCGCGCGGCGTACGCCGACCACAGCCGGCGCGCCAGGCCCGGCGAGTCGGCGCCGCGCGAGCTGTGCAACGTGTGGCCGTGAGCGTCGAAGAGCACGATCGGCATGTCGAGCAGCGTGGCGACCCGGTCGATGAGCTCGCCCAGGTCCTTCTGCTGCACGAGGAGCTCGAGGAGCTGGATCTGCAGGGCCGCCGTGCGGCGCAGCGTGTGCATGTCTCTCGAGGCCGAGGCGGCGAGGCTGCTGGAGACCCGCTCGTTGTCGCGCAGGGCGGCCTCTGCCTCTTGCGTGCGCAGGTGGACCTGCTTTTGCAGCAGCACGGTGGTCTGGAACAGGCCATAGCCTGAGCCCTGCGAGCTGGTCGCCGCCTCGGCGCGGTCCATGAGCGCCTGCACGATCTTGTTGAGCCGCACGATCTCGGCTTGCAGGGCGGCCACCTGGTCGCCGCCCGGCCGGGCGGGGTAGGCGCCCGACTGCCCGGCCTCAGGCACCGGAGTCGGCCGGCCTGGAGCCGAGGGCGACCCCGGTCAGCGTCTGGTTGACGTGCACGCCGCAGAACTGTTCGCCGTAGGTGTTGAAACCGACCGCGTTGTTGGCCCGCAAGATGTCGCCGACGCGGTCGGTCAGGCCGTTCTCGACGATCTCGAGCTTGCGCAGGATGCAGTCGCAGGTGAGCACGAGCTGCAGCGGGCCGATCTGGTCGCGCAGCTGCGCCAGCGCGTCTTCCAAGTTGGCGATCAGGTCGACGCCCTTGGCCACGCGCAGCACGACACCGGCCTCGATGGCACAGAAGAACGTGAGGCTGCCGTCGGGATTGACCTTCTGGATGGAGCGCACGTAGTAATCGCCGTCGATCAGCACGACGACCGGGGACGAGGCGAACTGCAACGGGCTGAGCTCGCTCGCCGCCACGCCCAGCGTGCGGGCGTACTCGCCGGCGGCCGGCAGCCCGTTGATCTCGCGCACGATGCGCTGCACAGGGTCGGCCTCGGTGACCACGAGGCGCTCGTCTGTGGGCAGGAAGTGCTGCGTCTTGAACGTGCGTACCGGCAGCGGCGTGCTCACCAGGACCAGGGCGGCGCTGTCGGCGTAAAAGCGCCCCTCGGAGTAGATGTAGGTGTTGGCGAAGCTCAGGCCGTTGCCCGCGGAGCCGCCCACCACGGGGATCTCGCCCAGGGCGTCCTGGAGGGCGTGCGCCACGAGCTCTTCGCGCACCGAGAGGCCGTCGATGAGCAGAAAGGCGAAGCTGTTGCGGTGGTCGGCGCCGGGGGCGCTGTCTTCGAGTCGGTAGAGCAGTTCGTGGGCGACCAGGCGGCCTTCGTCTAACTCGAACTGCTGCAGGTGCTCGACGACGCCGCTGGTGGCCGTGCAGACGCTCGAGGCGAGGCTCACGCCGGCGATGCTGTGGTCGCGGCAGCCGTTGGGGCCGATCTCGCCGGCGGTCGTGCAGCCCACGACCTGCACGCCGGCGAACCGCCGGCTCATCTCGCGAGCGAGGGCGGCGCGGTCGTACTCGTCGGAGCAGAAGAAGATGACGAGCGCCATGTCGGGCTGCGCGACCTGCGCGTGGAACTCCTTGACCGCGGCCCGCGGGTCGGACTCGCACGACTGCGCTATGCGGATGCCTTTGGCCGTGTCGCTGTGGACCATGCGTCGCTCCCGGCGTGACCCGACTTGTCGTCGACCAGCCCATGATAGTGCGAAGCGGGTCGGCGCGGGAGCGTCGGCGCTGTCGTTGCGGCGCGTCGGGACGCCGTCGCCCGGTCCTCGGCTGCACCACGATCGCGCAGATCGGGAACAACGCCCTCATGCTGGCCGATCTGCTGCTGCTCGAACGCTTGTCCGACGCCGACCTGGCGCTGCTCGCCCAGGCCGCCGGCGTGGCGGGCACACGGCCGCAGCGCGCCGCCCGGCTGCGCGCGCGGCCCGCCGACATCGACGGCCTGCTGGCGCGGACCGACGTGTTCGAGGCGCTGTTCGGCGGCGGGCCGCTCGGCGGCATGCCGGCCGCCGCGCCCGACGGCGCGCGGCCCGCCGCCCGCCCGCCCGAAGGGTCCCGGCCGCAAAGCGCCCCGCCCGGCGCCGCGCGGCCGGGCACCGCAGCGCTCGCCACAGCTGCCCTGGGCGCCGCGCGTCCCGACCCCATCGTCGTGGCCGGGCCCTTCATGGCCTTCGCCGTGCTGCTCGCCCAGACGCCGGCGATCTTCGCTCGCCTCACGTTCGTGCCCGAGCGCGTGGGGCGGCGCGCCACGGTGCCGGTCTTCGAGGTCGAGCCGCTGCGCGAGTTCGTGGCCGACCCTCTGCGCCGCCTGTTCCTGGCCGACCTGCTGGCCTCGTACACCCACGTGGCCAGCGGCGCCCTCTGGGTGAAGAGCCGCCGCGGCTGGCGCCACCGCCGCTTCAGCGAGCTCGACCCGGCGCAGTTCGCCGAGCTCATCCTCAGCGTGCCGCCCGAGGAGCGGCTCGTGCTCTACCGCCGCCTGGGCGACCTCACGCTGTTCCTGAGCGGTGTGTTCCCCGACCACGTCTCGTCGCGCCCGCTGCCGCCGATCGCGGTCGAGCGCCTGCGCCGCGCGGTGGGCGGGGCGGCCTCGCCGTCGGGCGGCCGGGAGTCCGCCGGCAGCGCGAGCACGGGGCTCGCCGGCGACCCCGGCGCGCCCGGCGACCTGCGCCTGCTGGAGTGGGCCGGGCGGCGCTCGTACGGCCTCGCCTGGGACGCCACCGGGCACGGCGAGCTCGGCCTCTCGCCGGTGCTCGGCTACGCGGCCGAGCACTTTCGCCACGCCCGCCTCATCCTGAACTTCCTCACCGACCGCTACCTCTTCGAGCACCGCGAGCACTGGTTCGCGCTGGGCTCGTAGGGCCGGTCACGGCGCAAAGCGCGCGGCGGCGGGCATATGAAGGCATGACGACCAGACGAGGAGGTCTGATCATGTCCACTATCCGCGAGAGCACCGACGTGTATGAACCCGTCGCTACCGCCCGCGCGCACTGGCACGGTTTTCTGAACGAGATGATGTCGGCGTCGCAGCCGGGCGAGCAGTGGATGCCGTTCCGCTGGCGCCGCGTCGAGAAAGACTCGGACCGCGACGTCGTGCAGTTCGAGTCGATCGGTCCCTGCCTGTCGCGCATGACCGTCGAGGTCGACGAGCCCGGCGAGGAGATGGGCTCGTTTGCCACGACACGCATGCACAGCGCGCTGCGCATCGACCTGGAGCGGTTCTGCGCCGGAGGCGAGTGCGAGCTTTCGCGCGCCGCCTGAGCTGCCGCACGCCGCGGCGGCGGCGCCGTGCGTCGCCGCCGCGACGTGCCTGAACACACGGGTCGCGCCGCCACTGCCGCCGCGCTGCCGCCGCGACGCCGACTCGACGCGACGCTGACGCGCAGGCCTGCCCGGCACTATCATGTGAGACATGAGCGCCGAGCCGCACGCGCCGCTGCCGTTCCCGACACCACGGGCGGGCGCCGCGACGCCGGTCGGGGCCTCGCTCATGATCACCTGCCTGGGCGACGTCCTCTTTCCGCGCGTCGGTGTGGCCGCGGTCGAGGTGCTCACCAGGCTCGGCGTGGCGGTCGACTTTCCCGGCGGGCAGACCTGCTGCGGGCAGCCCGCCTACAACGCCGGCCACGCTGGCGCGGCGCGCAGCGCCGCGCGCGCCTTTCTGCAGGCCTTTGCCGACAGCGAGTACGTGCATCTCGATTCTCGGGGTCGTGCGCGGCCATGGTGCGCGACGGGTTCCCGCGGCTCTTCGCCGGCCGCCCCGAGCAGGCTGCCGCCGCCGCGCTCGCCGCGCGCACCTTCGAGTTCTCCGAGTTCCTGGTCGACCTGCTCGGCGTCGAGGAGCTGCCGGTCGCGCGCGGCGGCGCGGCGACCTTGCACCACTCCTGCCATACACGCCGCCTGCTGGGCGTCGTCGAGCAGCCCGAGCGCCTGCTGGGTATGGTCGAGGGCCTCGAGTACCGGCCGCTCGCCCACCCCGAGCTGTGCTGCGGCTTCGGCGGCACCTTCGCCGTCAAGATGGCGCGCATTTCGACGGCCATGGTTGACGAGAAGGTCGACGCCGTGCTCGAGACCGGCGCTGACCTGCTCGTGGGGCTCGACATGAGCTGTCTCATGAACATCGAGGGCCGGCTGCGCCGCCGCGGGCAGGCCGTCGAGGTGCGGCACCTGGCCGAGGTGCTGGCGGCGGGGTGGCGGGAGTGAGCGCTACGTCGCGCGGGCCGGCAAGCGCCGCGTCGCGCCGCGCCTTCGACGAGCGCGTCGGGCGCGCCCTCGACGACCCCGCCCTGCAGCAGGTGCTGGCCGCCGGCCAGGACTACGTGCAGGCTCTGAGCGCCGCGGCGCGCGCGGCGCCCGACTGGCCGCTCGCCCTCGACGAGGTCGCCCGCGTTCGTACGGCCACGCTGGCGCGCCTCGACCGCTACGTCGAGGAGTTCGCCGGCAACGTCGAGAAGGCCGGCGGCCACGTCTTCTTCGCGGCCGATGCCGCCGAGGCGCGCCGCCACGTGGTGGACCTGGCCGAGCAGCGCGGCGTGCGGCTCGTGGTGAAGTCGAAGTCGATGGTTACCGAGGAGATCGGCCTGAACCCGGCCCTCGAAGCGGCCGGGGTCGAGGTCGTCGAGACCGACCTGGGCGAGTTCATCGTGCAGCTCGCCGGCGAGCGGCCGTTCCACATTCTGAAGCCGGCCATCCACCTGCCGCTCGATCGCATCCGCGCGCTCTTCTCGAAGGCCGCCGGCCGCGACGTAGGCGGCGACGCCCACGCCATGACCCGCTACGCGCGCGACACGCTGCGCGAGAAGTTCTTCGCGGCCGAGATGGGCATCTCGGGCGCCAACTTCGGGGTGGCGGCAACCGGCTCGGTCGTGCTGGTCACCAACGAGGGCAACGGCCGCATGGTCACCACCCTGCCGCGCACCCACGTGGTGGTCATGGGCGTCGAGCGCCTGGTGCCGACGTTCCCCGATCTCGAGGCCATCCTCAAGGTGCTGCCTCGCGCCGGGGTCGGCCTGCGCGCGACCACCTACGTGACGGCCCCTCACCGGACCGCGGCGCGCCGGCGAGGCCGATGGGCCCGAAGAGCTTCACGTGGTGATCGTCGACAACGGCCGCTCGCGCATGCTGGGATCGAAGTACGAGCCAGGTGTTGTCGTGCATCCGCTGCGGCGCCTGCCTCGACGTCTGTCCGGTCTATCGCAAGATCGGCGGTCACGCCTACGATGCCGTCTACACGGGGCCTATCGGCGCGGTGTTCAGCCCCCTGCTCGACGGCCTGGCCTGCCACGCCGAGCTGCCCTTCGCCAGCAGCCTCTGCGGCGCCTGCACCGAGGTCTGCTCGGCGCGCATACCCCTGGCCGAGCTTATCCGCGAGCTGCGCGAAGACGCCGTGGAGCAGGGGCTCGTGGCGCCGGCGTGGGGCGCCGGCTTTGACGGTCTCGCGGCGGTCGCCCGCCGGCCGCGCCTGTGGGGCGCGCTCGAAGCCGTCGCGCTGCCGCTGCTGCGGCTCATGACGGCCGCCGGCGCGCCGCTGCGCGGCCGCGGCCCGCTGGGCGCCTGGACGCGCGATCGTGAGTTCCCGACGCCGCAGCGCGGCAGCTTCCGCGCCCTGTGGGCGCGCGGGCCGGCGCGCCGCGGTGGGCCGGGTCGCCGCGGCGCGGCAGACGACCCGAAGCGGGGGAGAGGTTAGCGTGGAGCGCGAGGCGTTCATCGAGAGGCTGCGGCTGCGGCTGGCGCCCGCCGCGCCCGTCACGGCCGCGCAGGATGCGCCAGCCGCTCCCGCGCCAGATGCGTCGCTCGCAGTCGCGCGCACCGACGCGACGATGCCGGACACGCCCGCCGCGCCCGCGCCCGCCGCCGCAACCGCCCTCTTCGTCGAACGGCTGGCCGGGCTGGGCGTCACGATCGCCGAGGTGGCCTCGCTCGACCAGGCGCGCCGGGGGCTCGAGCGCCTGGTCGCGCAGCGCGGCTGGAGCGCAGTCGCCTGCGCGGCCGACCTGTGCTGGGACGGCATCGCGGCGCGTCACACGCTCGAGGCGCGCGAGGCGCAGTTCGGCCTCAGCTGGGCCGACTGGGCCGTGGCTGAAACGGGGTCGGTCGTGGTGCGCAGCAGCGTCGAGGTGCGGCGCGGCTACTCGCTCGTGCCGCCGGCGGTGGGCTTCTTCGTGGCGGCGGGCCGCATTGTGCCGACCGTCGGCGACGTGCTGCGTGCGCTGCCCCGTGAGGGCGCCGCGCTGCCCAGCTGCGTGAGCTCCATCAGTGGGCCGAGCAGCACCTCCGACCTGGCCGCCATCCACGTGGTCGGCGTGCACGGCCCGGGCGAGGTGTTCGTCTGGGTGATCGCCGAGGACTACGCCGAGGGCCCCGCCGAGGAGTAGGCTGTCGCGCACGACCAGCGCGCCGAGCGACCGGCGCGGCTTCGCCAATTTCAACGCCGGGGGCCCGCATGCGACTCGCCTACAGACTGTGGCTCGAGTCGAACGGCCGCGCCTTCGGCGAGGGACCCGCGGCCCTCCTCGACCTGGTGCGCACCGAGGGCTCGCTCAGCAAGGCCGCGAGGGCGCTCGGCATGTCGTACAACAAGGCCTGGCGCAGCCTGAGGGCCGCCGAGGAGCGCCTCGGCTTTGCCCTTCTCGAGCGGCAGGTGGGCGGCAAGGAGGGTGGCGGGTCGCGGCTCAGTCCCAAGGGCGAAGAGCTCCTGAAGCGCTACCAGGACCTGCGCGCCGACGCCGACCGCGAGCTCGAGCGCCTCTTCCAAGTGCATTTCTCGGACTGGCCGGCGCCGCAGGCGCCGCCGCACTCGCCGCCGGGCGTTGGCCCGTCTCCGGAATAACGGCTACAATCTGAGGTATTGCGAAGCGAGTCGCACCGCCGCCGGTGGAGCGCGAGCCCTGTCTGGCCCGACGGTCACGCGGCTCGCCGGCGCGCTGAAGCTGTTCCCGGTGACGCGGAGGGATGATTTCATGGTCGAGCTCGAGATCAACGGGCAGGCAGTTGCCGTGCCGCCCGGCACGTCCATCCTCGACGCCGCGGCGAGCGTCGGTATCGACATTCCGGCGCTCTGCTACGACAAGACCCTCTCCACCTTCGGCGCCTGCCGGCTGTGCAGCGTCGAGATCGAGGGGCGGCCCAATCTGGCCGCCGCCTGCGCCACCCCGGTGGCCGACGGTATCGTCGTGCACACCGAGTCCGAGGCGGTCGTCGATGCGCGGCGCACCGTGCTCGACCTGCTGCTCTCCGACCACCCCCAGGACTGCCTGATCTGCGAGAAGGCCGGCGACTGCCTCCTGCAGGAGTACTGCTACCGCTACGGCGTCGAGCACACGAGCTTCGTCAAGGGCGCCAAAAAGGACTTCGTGCTCGACGACGACAACCACCTCATCCAGCGCGACCAGAACAAGTGCATCCTGTGCGGCAAGTGCGCCCGCGTCTGCGCCGAGGTCCAGGTCACCAACGCCGTCGACTTCGCCGGCCGCGGCTTCGACTCCACCGTGACGACCTCGTTCGACCACCCGCTCGCCAAAGACTTCTGCCGCTTCTGCGGCCAGTGCGTCGACGTCTGCCCGACCGGGGCCCTCGTCAACAAGCAGCTCAAGGGCACCCGCAGCTGGGACCGCACCAAGGTGCGCACCACCTGCCCGTTCTGCGGCGTTGGCTGCAACTTCGACTTGAACGTGGCGAACGGCAAGGTCGTCGGAGTCACGGCCAACTACGACTCACCGGTGAACGCCGGCTCGCTGTGCGTGAAGGGCCGCTTTCACACCGACATGATCTCGAGCCCCGACCGCATCACGACGCCGCTCATAAAGCGCGACGGCGTGTTTGAGCCGGCAAGCTGGGACGAAGCGCTCGACCTGGTCGCCTCGAAGTTCTTGGAGATCAAGGAGCGCGAGGGGCCCGACGCCCTTGCCGTGCTCAGCTCCGCGCGTTGCACCAACGAAGAGAACTACCTGCTGCAACGGCTCACCCGCGCGGGCCTGAACACGAACAGCATCGATCACTGCGCACGTACCTGACACGCTCCTACCGTGGCCGGTCTGGCCGCCACGTTGGGTTCAGGCGCGATGACCAACTCGATCGGCGAGATCGAGTTCAACGACGTGCTGTTCATCATCGGTTCCAACGCCCCCGAGGCGCACCCCATCATCGGCAACAAGATGAAGCGCGCCACACTGCACGGCGCCAAGCTGATCGTGGTCGACCCGCGGCGCACCGAGCTGGCCGACTACGCGCACCTCTGGCTGCGCCTGCGGCCGGGCACCGATAACGCCCTGGTCAACGGCCTGCTCTACCTGATCATCAGCAACGGCTGGCACGACGAGGCCTACATCAAGGAGCGCTGCGAGAACTTCGACGACCTCTGGAAGGTCGTGCAGCACTACCCGCCCGAGCGCGTCAGCGAGATCACCGGCGTGCCGGTCGAGCAGATCCGCGAGGCCGCCGAGCTCTACGCGCTCACGCCCAAGGCCGGCATCTTCTACACCCTGGGCATCACCGAGCACACCACGGGCACGGCCAACGTCATGAACCTGGCCAACCTGGCCATGGTCACCGGCCACATCGGCGTCGAGAACGCCGGCGTCAACCCGCTGCGTGGCCAGAACAACGTGCAGGGCTCCTGCGACATGGGCGCGCTGCCCAACTCGCTGCCGGGCTACCCGAGCGTCAACGACGAAGCCGCGCGGGCCCGTTTCTCGGCGGCCTACGGCGTGACCATGCCCGAGAAGATGGGCCTGCGTATTCCCGAGATGCTCGACATGGCCGTCTACGGCAAGCTCAAGGCGATGTTCGTGATGGGCGAAGACCCGGCGCTCACCGACGCCGACGCCAACCACGTGCGCAAGGCTCTCGAGAGCCTCGAGTTCCTGGTCGCCCAGAACCTCTTCATGACCGAGACCGCCAAGTACGCCGACGTCTTCCTGCCGGCGGCCTGCTACGCAGAGAAGGACGGCACCTTCACCAACACCGAGCGCCGCGTGCAGCGCGTGCGCAAGGCGGTCGACGCGCCCGGCGAGTGCCGGCCCGACTGGCAGATCATCGCCGACCTCTCCTGCCGCCTGGGCCACGAGATGCACTACGACTCGCCCGAGGACATCTTCAACGAGATGCGCACCCTGGTGCCGCAGTACGCCGGCATCACCTACGAGCGCATCGACTCAGTCGGGCTGCAGTGGCCCTGCCCCGACACCGAGCACCCGGGCACCAAGTTCCTGCACGCCGCCGGTTTCACGCGCGGCAAGGGATTGCTGCAGGGCATCGAGTACGAGGCGCCCGCCGAGCTGTGCACCGACGAGTACCCCATCCTGCTCACCACGGGGCGCATGCTCTACCACTACAACATCATGACGCGCCACTCGGCCAACCTCGAGGCGCTGCGGCCCCACGAGCTCGCCCAGGTCAACCCGCTCGACGCCGAGCGGCTGGGCCTCTCCGAAGGCGACACAGCGCGGGTCGTGAGCCGGCGCGGTTCGATCGCCACCCGCGTCACGGTCACCGACACGGTGCCCGAGGGCGTCGTGTTCATGACCTTCCACTACAAGGAATCGCCGGTCAACGAGCTCACCAACTCGGCCTTCGACCCGGTCACCAAGACGGCCGAGTTCAAGGTCTGCGCGGTGCGTATCGAAAAGGAGCTCGAGAGCGCCCTCACGGGCGTCGCCTCGGCCGTCTGAGACCCGCCGCTGCGGCCGTCCGGCGCGTCCGCGCCGCACGTCAGAGGAGCGGGGCACAGGCTCGCGACGCCAAGCCAAGGCGGCGCGTCCCGCAAGGGACGCGCCGCCTTGTCCATACGTGAGCCCTCGGAGCCATCGTTAGGTAGTCCCCACCTGCGTTGTGTCGGCGCTCAGACAACGACTACAATCCGGGCACCGCGGGGTGAGGCGGCTCCCGAATCGAACGTTCCGCTCTTGCCGCCTCGCGCGAGTCCGCGGCCTCGGGCTCGTGTCTGACTACTAGGCAATCGGCCGGGTGGCCGAAGCAAGCGTGCCATGGGGGGACCAGTGAGGGCCGCATGTATCTGATGCAACGCCTGTACGACGAGTCGCTGCCGCTGGCGGAAGCCACGACGGTGGCATCACTCACCGTAGGGCTGGGCTACACGGCGGTCGCGACCGGCGACGGCGGCCTCGGGCTGTCGTATACCTGGGTCGAAGACAAAGAGCGCCGCTCCTACGGCAACGGCTACCGCGACGTCGAGGGTGAGGGCGCCGTCGTGCTGCTCGACCGGCTCCTGAGCGACGATCCCTTCCAGCGCAGCATCGGCCTGGCGACCGTGAACGCGCTGCATCACCACCGGTCGCGCAGCCTGGTCGACGACGCGGGCTCGCCGCTCAGCCTCTCCTTGCGGCTCGCCGACATCGGCGCCGGCACGCACGTCTCCATGGTGGGCTACTTCCCGCCGCTGGCGCGCGCGCTTCCCGAGCTCGGAGTCGAGCTCGACATCATCGACTCGTCGCTGGGGCTGGGCGACCCGCTCGAGTTCCGCGCTCGTCTGGGTTCGTGGACCGAAGTACTGATCATGACGGCGACCACGCTCCTGAACGAAAGCGCCGAAGAGCTGCTCTTGGCGACGCGGCCGGGGGTGCGCTCCATCATCATGGGGCCGAGCACGCCGCTGGTGCCCGAGGCGTTCGCCCATCTTCCCCTCACGGGACTTGCCGGGATCGTCACATGCAACGCGGCCGCCGTCGAGAAGGCGGTGCGCCACGGGGCGGCGACACCCGGCATGAAACCATACGTACGCAAGGTGTACTGCGTCTGTTCGCGTGTCGAAGCCGAACTGGGCCCGGCGCCCACGCGGCGAGACCGTCTGCCGAGCGCGAAGGAGTGAGAGTACAGAAAGCCGTTCCGTCCGTTCCCTGCCCGGGCCGCTGCGCGCCGAACATCTACCGTTTGCGCACGCCGCCGGCGACCGCAACACCATCTCCAGGAGCCATGCATGGATAGGAAACTTCTCAACATCAACGGCATACCGACCAACGTCATGTGCGACTCGACCGAGAAGCTGGCCGACGTCATCCGCCACCAGGCGGGTCTCACCGGCACCAAGGTCGCCTGCGGCCAGGGCCAGTGCGGCTGCTGCTCGGTGATCTTGAACGGCAAGGTCGTGCGCGCTTGCACCACGACCATGAAGCGCGTGCCGGCCGAGTCGGAGATCACGACCATCGAGGGCATCGGCACCCCCGACAGGCTCCACGCCCTGCAGCTCGCCTGGATCCTGCACGGCGGTGCCCAGTGCGGCTACTGCTCGCCAGGCTTCATCGTCTCCTCCAAGGCGCTCCTCGACCAGAACCCCGACCCGACTCGTGAAGAGATCCGCGACTGGTGGCAGAGGCACGCCAACGTCTGCCGTTGCACCGGCTACAAGCCGCTGGTCGACGCCGTCATCGACGCCGCCAAAGTGTTGCGCGGCGAGATGAGCGAAGACGAGCTCACCTACAAGGTGCCTGAAGACGGCCACATCTGGAACACGCGCTTCCCGCGGCCGTCGGCCATCCCCAAAGTCACCGGAACGCTCGACTACGGCGCCGACCTCGAGCTCAAGATGCCGCCCGGCACGCTGCACTGCGCGGTCGTCCACGCGCAGGTGTCGCACGCCAACGTGCTCTCCATCGACGCATCCGAGGCCGAGAAGATGCCGGGCGTGTTCAAGGTCGTCACGCACAAAGACGTCAAGGGCCGCAACCGCATCAACGGCCTGGTGATGTACCCCGACGACGTGAAGGCCGACGGCTGGGAGCGGCCGATCCTTTGCGACACCAAGGTGTTCCAGTATGGCGACGCCCTGGCCATCGTCTGCGCCGACACCATCGAGCAGGCCCGAGCGGCCGTGCCCATGGTCAAGGTCGAGCTCGAGGAGCTGCCGGCCTACATGAACGCCCTCGACGCCATGGCCGACGACGCCATCGAGATCTACCCCGGCACGCCCAACATGTTCTTCACGCAGCAGCTCATCAAGGGCGACGACACCGAGGAGATCTTCAAGACGGCCCCGAACGTGGTCGAAGGCAAGTACTACCTGCAGCGCCAGCCACACTTGTACTTCGAACCTGACTGCGGCTTTGCCTACACCGACGACGAGGGTCGGCTGACGATCCACTCCAAGAGCGTCGCCCTCAACTTCCATGCGGCGATGATCAACGAGGGCCTCGGCGTCGAGCTCGAGAACCTGCGCATGGTCCAGAACCCCACTGGCGGCACGTTCGGCTACAAGTTCTGCCCCACCATGGAGGCTCTGCTCGGCGCCGCGCAGATGGCCACCGGCCGCATGGTCTACCTCAAGTACGACTACTGGATGAGCATCGCCTACACCGGCAAGCGCTCGCCGCACTACTACCACTGCAAGCTCGCCGCCGACGAGAACGGCAAGTTCCTCGGCATGGAGAACCACTGGTGGTGCGACCACGGCCCGTACATGGAGTTCGGCGACAACCTCGTGCAGAAGGGCTTGCTCTGCGGCGGCGGCTACGACATCCCCAACATGCGTGGCTCCGGCCATCTGGTGCGCACCAACCACTCCTGGGGCTCGCCGTTCCGCGCCTGGGGCTCGCCGCAGGCGTTCTTCGCCGGGGAGAGCGTGGTCGACGAGCTCGCCCGCAAGATGGGCATGGATCCGTTCGAGCTGCGCTACAAGAACCTCGCCGAGCCCGGCGCCACCTACTCGTGGGGCCAGGAGTACGAGGTCTACTCGTTCAAGAAGCTCTTCGACATGGTCAAGCCCTACTATGACACGGCCAAGAAGCGCACGGCCGAGAACTCTACGCCCGAGATCAAGAAGGGCGTCGGCATCTCGCTCGGCATCTTCGGCGCCGGCGGCGACGGTGAAGACGTCGCCAACGCCGCGGCCGAGCTGCGGCCCGACGGCGGCGTGCGCATCTACAACACCTGGGAAGACCACGGCCAGGGCTCCGACGGCGGCACGCTGGGCACGGCCCACGAGGCGCTGATGCCACTGGGTCTGAAGATGGAGCAGATCAGCCTCGACATGAACGACACCTCCTACTGCCCCGACAGCGGCGGCGCTGGCGGCAGCCGTTCGCAGGTCCTCGTCGGTCACGCCATCGTCGACGCCTGCCAGAAGCTGATCGCCGCGATGACCAAGGACGACGGCACCTACCGCACCCACGACGAGATGGTGGCCGAGGGTCTCGAGCTGCGCTATGAGGGTAGCTGGACTCAGACGATGGGCGTGCTCATCGACCCCAACACCGGTCAGGGACACCCGATCCCCAACTGGATGTACAGCGTGTTCCTCGCCGAGGTCTCCGTCGAGGTGGCCACCGGCAAGACGCACGTCGACCACCTGCTCATCTGCACCGACGTGGGCGTCATCAACAGCCGCCTCAACGTCGACGGTCAGATGTGGGGCAGCCTGTCGCAGGGCATCGGCCTCGCGCTCACCGAGGACTTCGAGGACCTGAAGAAGCACACCAACATGCGTGCTTGCGGCATCCCGTATCCCAAAGACGTCACAGACGACCTCACGGTGCTCTACCTCGAAACGCCGCGGCCGCTCGGCCCCTACGGCGCGTCGGGCTGCGGCGAGGCGCCGCTGACGTCGCCGCACACGGCGATCATCAACGCGATCCACGACGCCTGCGGTGCCCGCGTGCGGCATCTGCCGGCTCTGCCCGAGAAGGTCCTGGCCGCCATGAAGGACGACGACATCCAGGCTTACTGAGGGTAGCAAGCGAAGCGCCGGCCGCCGTGAGGCGGCCGGCGCGGCGGGCGGCCGGCGCCGGGCACGATCCGGCGCCGGCCGATCAGCCTTGCCGAAGGACGCATGATGGACCAGACGAGGCTGCTTCAGCTCGAAGAGCTCTGCATCCAGAACCAGCCGGCCGCCTGCGTGACGGCGTGCCCGGTGCACGTCGACGCGCGGGCGATGCTCGCGGCGGCGGTCAGCGGCGATTGGGCCGCGGCGCGCCGGGCCTTCACCCAGGCCGTGCCGTTCCCCCGCGTGATCTCACGTTGTTGCGACGCCCCCTGCCAGACGGCCTGCGTGCGCGAACAGGCGGGCGGCGGCATCCGCATCAACGACCTCGAGCGCGCGGCGATGAGCTTTGCCGACGAGCCGGGGGCGACGACGACGGCGCGTCGCGCGAAACCCGGCCGGGTCGCCGTGGTAGGCGCCGGCCTGAGCGGCCTCACCGCCGCCTACGAGCTCGCCCGCAAAGGCTATTCCGTCGTCGTCTTCGAGGCGCAGGACAGAGCCGGAGGCCGCGCCCGCGAGCTCGGCGAGGACGTGCTCTCCGAGGCCGACCTCGAGGCCGACTTCGCGGCCGTCACCCAAGCCGGCGCGCGGCTCGTGCCGTTCACTTCGGTGGCGCTCACGAGGCCCCGCGGAGAGAACGCTCTGGCCGCTCTGGCGCCCGACGTCGACGCCGTGTATCTGGCCATAGGGGCCTCCGAAGCCGACGCCGGCGCCGCCCTGGGTTACCTGCTCGACGCCCAGGGCCGGATCGCCGTCGACCCGGTCACGCTGGCGACCAGCAAGCAGGGCACCTACTGCGGCGGCAGCATCCTGCGGCCCTCCGAGCCGTGGTCGCCCATCTCTTCGATCGCCGACGGACGGCGGGCGGCGCTCTCGATCGACCGCCAGCTGCAGCACGTGTCGCTCGGGGCGTCGCGCGGCGATCGCGGCGGCTACGCCACCGGCCTGATCGTCAACATGGACGACGTCGAGAGCGCGCCGCCCGTGAGCCCGGTCGACCCCGCTCGCGGCTACACGCGCGACGAAGCGAGGGTCGAGGCGGCGCGCTGCCTGCAATGTGAGTGTCTCGAGTGCGTCAAGGCGTGCTCGTACCTGGAGCAGTACGGTTCGCACCCCGGCCTCTACGCGCGCCGCATCTACAACAACCTCACGGTGACGCAGGGCAGGGGCAGCCGCACGACCAACCGCATGATCGACTCGTGCAGCCGCTGCCGCCTCTGCTTCGAGGTCTGTCCGGTCGACCTCGACATGGCCGAGGTGATCGGCGACGCCCGCCGCGAGATGGTGCGCCAGGGTCGCATGCCGGCTTCGGCCTTCGATTTCGCCGTGCAGGACCTGCGGCTCGCCGTGGGTGAGCAGTCCGCGCTGGCGCGTCACGCCCCGGGCGCCGAGACGAGCGAAACGGTCTTCTTTCCGGGCTGTCAGCTGGCGGCGTCCGACCCGGACCACCTCGAGCGGGCGTACGCGTACCTGCGCGAACGCTACTCGCCGGCGACCGGGCTCGTGCTGTACTGCTGCGGCGCGCCGGCCGACTGGGCCGGTCAGGGAGCCCTCTTCGACGAGACGATCGAGGGCCTTCGCAAGCACCTGAACAGCCTCGGCGCGCGACGCCTGATCCTCGCCTGCCCCACCTGCGCGACCGTCTTTGCCAGGCGGCTGCCCGAGTTCGAGACGATGTCGCTGTGGGAGGTGCTACGCGAGGCGGGACTGCCCGACGGCGCGGCCGGCTCGGGCGGCGGGCGCCGCGTGGCCATCCACGACGCCTGCACGGCGCGCTATCAGCACGACGTCCAGCGCGCGGTGCGCGACGTGGTCACCGCCTGCGGCTACGAGATCGACGAGCTCGAGATGTCGGGCGAGCGCACGGAGTGCTGCGGGTTCGGCGGCCTCATGCTCTACGCGAACCCGGAGATGGGCGACCTGGTCGTGGACCGTCGCATCGCCGAGGGCGACGCCGACTACATCACCCACTGCGCCATGTGCCGCGACCGCTTCGTGGCGAGGGGCAAGCGCTCGCTGCACGTCCTCGACCTGTTGTTCGGCGACGCCTACGAAACGCGAGCCGAGCGCCGCGGACCGGTGCTCTCGCAGCGCTCGGGGCAGCGTGTCGCCCTCAAGCAGCGCCTGCTGGCCGACGTCTGGCACGAAGGCCCCGCCGTCACTTCGAGTTGGCGCGACGACCTCTCTCTTGCGCCCGGAGTCGAGGCGCTCCTCGAGCAGCGGTTCATCCGTCCCGAAGAGGTCCGCGAGGTGATCGTCCAGGCGCAGAAGACGGGAGACCGTTTCATCGAACCGAGCACCGGGCGCCTGCTCGCGGCCCGGACCATCGGCGCCGTCACCTTTTGGGTCGAGTACGCTCCACAAGGCGAGCGTTTCGTCGTGTACAGCGTCTATAGTCACCGGATGGAGATCAAGCCGCCGCCATGGCCCGCCGCCGACGCCCTCGAAGACGACGACGGCAGGGTCTGGCGCTGCGCAAAGGGTGACCACGCGCTCGAGCCGCGTTCGGTGACGCTTTCGTACCTGGTGGCGGGCTTCCCCGTGAAACTGCCGGCCTGTCTGGAACACGGCCTCGTCCTGGTAAGCGAGCGGCTCGCCACGGGCCGCATGCACGAGGTCGAACTGGCCCTGGAAGACAAGTGAACCGGAGCGTCCGCACGTGAGTGACACCCAGACGACGAGCCTGTGTCCGCGGTGCCTTCGCCGGCTCCCGGCGTCGGTGGTCCGGCGCGGCGACGACGTGTGGCTGGAGCGCGCCTGTCCCGAACACGGCGAGGCGCAGGCGCTGGTCTGGCGCGGCCCGCCCGACTACGACGAGTGGCGCGCCGCCGGATCGGGGCCGAGCTGCTGCGATCCAGCCGAGAACCCCGACTGCCCCACGGCGTGCGGCCTGTGCGAGAGTCACGCGCGGCAAACGTGCTGCGTGCTGCTCGAGGTGACCGCCCGATGCGACCTCGAGTGCCCGATCTGCTTCGCGAGCGCGCGGCAGCGGAGCGCGCCCGACCCTTCGATCGATGAGATCGAGGGGTGGTTCCGGCGCGCCCTCGAGGCGGCTCCCGGCTGCAACGTGCAGCTCTCCGGCGGCGAGCCGACGGTGCGCGACGATCTGCCGCAGGTCGTCGCTCTCGGACGCTCCCTCGGGGTCCCATTCCTGCAGCTCAACACCAACGGGCTGCGGCTCGCAGCCGACGACGGGTACGCACAGAAGCTCGCCGCCGCCGGACTCCAGACCGTCTTTCTCCAGTTCGACGGCGTCGACGACGCCGCCTACCTCGCCCTTCGCGGGCGTTCGCTGGCCGCTCTCAAGCTGCGTGCCGTGGAGCGCTGCGCCGATGCCGGCCTGGGCGTCGTGCTCGTGCCGACGGTCGCCCGCGGGGTCAACCTCGAGCAGCTCGGGCTCATCCTCTCCTTTGCCCTCGAGCATCTGCCGGCCGTGCGCGGGATCCATCTCCAGCCGCTGGCGCTGCTCGGCAGGTATCCGGACGCGCTTGCCGCCGCCGGCGCTCGTGTGACCCTCCCCGACGTCATGCGCGAGCTGGCGGCACAGAGCGGCGGACGGATCGCCCTCGACGACCTGGCCCCCGGCGACTGCGAGCATGCGCTCTGCTCGTTCAGCAGAGAGTACCTGCGGGGCGCCGACGGGACCCTCGTGGCCCTTCGACGCGACGCGGCGGCGGAGAGCTCCGGGTGCTGTGGTGCTCCTACGGATCACAGCCCCACGGCGCCGCGATCGACCGACAAGGCGGCGCACGTGGCGCGGCGGTGGTCCGCGCCCGCGACCGGATGCTGCGCCGAGAGTGAGGCGCCCCATGATCAGTGGGACGACATTCTGCGGCAGATCCGCGAGAACACGTTCAGCGTCAGCGCCATGGCGTTCCAGGATGCCTGGACCGTGGATCTCGAGCGACTGCGGCGCTGCTACCTGCACGTGCTCGCGTCCGACGGGCGCTTCGTCCCGTTCTGCGCCTACAACCTCACCGCCGCTGACGGGCGTGGGCTCGGGGTCGGGCGGCGCTCGACTGTGGGACCGGCGTGAGCGCGCGCGAGACCCACGCCAGCGTCTGGGGAACGACGCCCGCCGCGCTGGCCGTGCCGTGCTTGTACGAAGGCGCCGTGCTGCAGGCGGTCGCCGGGGGCTGCCGTCGCCCGGGCGGCCTCGAGCTGACCAACCGCGCCCTTAGCCAGAGCGCGCTGCCGCGCGGCTCGGTCGTGCTCGACGTGGGCTGCGCCGACGGCCTCGTGGTCGAGCACCTCACGCTGGCCTACGGCATGCTCGCCACCGGCATCGACCCGTCGCCTGTGCTGCTCGCGGAGGGCCGCCGGCACCGGCCCGAGCTCGACCTGCGTGAGGGCCGCGCCGAAGAGCTGCCGTTCGACGACGACTCCTACGACGCGGTGCTCGCCGAATGTTCGCTGTCGCTTGCCGACGAGCCGGCGCGGGCGGTCGCCGAGTGCGCCCGCGTGCTACGCCCGGGCGGATCGCTGCTGGTCAGCGACATCTACCGGCGCGGCCGGCCCGACGGCCTGCGCGCGCTGCTCGACGAGCACGGGTTTGACGTCACGACCTGGGAGGACCAGTCTGGGCTTCTGGCCCGCCTCGTCTGGGACATCGTCGAGCAGCATGGCTCGATGGCGGCGTTCTGGGCGGCGGTCGGGGTGGCCGCGCCGCCGGCCGACCTTGGCGACCGGGCCGACGGCCGAGCCGAGCCGGCCCGCTCGCGTGGCCTCGGCGGCCTGGGGTACTGTCTCTGCATCGCGCGGCGCGGAGAGCGAGCGGGCGGCGAAGCCGGCAACGACGACACGACGATCGAAGTCGACCGCACACCGTGCGCGAAAGACGAGGGCGGTGAGCAGTGACGACGGACGAGGGCGGCACTAGCGTGGGCATGGCATGACCGACGACGAACGCACCGCGCGCATGAACGAGCTCGCCCTGCGGGGCTTCTGCTGCACGCAGGTCCTCGTGCAGGTGGCGCTCGACGAGCTCGACGCGCAGAACGAGCAGATGGTCGACGCGGTGGCGGCGCTCTGCGTCGGCATGTTCTCGGGCGCCGACTGTGGCGCCCTGGCCGGCGGCGCGCTCGCCATGGCGCTGCGCGGCTCGCCTCCGTTCGACGGCGCCCTCGTCGCCGAGCTGGTCGACTGGTTCCGCGGCGAGTACGGCTCGCTCGCCTGCTGCGAGATCTTGAGCGACGACCCTCTCGACCGCTACACCAAGTGCCCGCCGCTCATGGCGCGCACCTACGAGACGGCGATGCAGATCCTCGCCGATCGCGGGAAGCTTTTGTCGTGACCCGGCCGGATGCCGCCGCCGTTACGCCGCTCGACGGCTGGGTCGCCGCGCGCGTGGCGGGCGACGTGGGGCCGGGCCGGCCGCTGCCGGCGCCCCTCGACGGCGGACCGCCGCCGCTCGGCGCCGGGCCGATGGCCGCGGCCACGGGCGGCCGGCTGAACCACGGCGCGCCCGATGCCCTGCGCCGCCACCAGCTCGCCGCGCTGCGCGAGACCGTCGCTCACGCCAAAGCCCACAGTCCGTTCTACGCCGAACGCCTGAGCACGGTGGGCGTGCAGGACCTGCGCTCTCTCGACGACCTCTCAGCGCTGCCGTTCACGACCGCCGACGACCTGCGCGGCCAGGGCGCGCGGCTGCGCTGCGTGCCCGCCGGCGAGGTCGAACGCATCGTCACGCTGCCCACGTCGGGCACGTCGGGCGTGCCCAAGCGCGTCGCCTTCAGCGTCGCAGACCAGCAGCTTACGATCGACTACTTCCGCTGGGGCATGTCGGTGTTCACCGGGCAGCGCGACCGCGTGCTCATCCTGCTGCCCGGCGAACGACCGGGCAGCGTCGGTGAGCTGCTCGCCCGCGGCCTCGAACAGCTCGGCGCGACGCCGCTGCCCCACGGTCCGGTGAGCGACGTCGCCGACGCGCTCGCACGCCTCGAGCGCGAGCAGGCGAGTGTCGTGGTCGGCATCCCCGTGCAGGTCCTGGCCCTGGCGCGGCGCAGCGTCGCCCAGGGGCTGCGCCTGCACGTGCGCAGCGTCCTGCTCAGCACCGACCACGTGCCGCGCGCCGTCGTGGCCGCCATCGAGCAGGCCTGGGACTGCCGCGTCTACAACCACTACGGCACCACCGAGATGGGCCTGGGCGGCGGCGTGGACTGCGCCGCGCACGCCGGGCTGCACCTGCGCGAGGCCGACCTGCTCTTCGAGATCGTCGACCCCGCGAGCGGCGCGCCTCTGGGGGCCGGGGAAGAGGGCGAGATCGTCTTCACCACCCTCACCCGCGAGGCCATGCCTCTGGTACGCTATCGCACCGGCGACCTCGGCCGGTTCGTCGCCGAGCCCTGTCCGTGTGGCTCGTCGCTGCGCCTGCTGGCTCCGGTGCGCGAGCGCCTCGACGGCGTCGCCACGCTGGCGGGCGGCGAGCGGCTGAGTCTGGCCGACGTAGACGAAGCGCTGTTCGCGCTCGACGACGTGCTCGACTTCCGGGCGCGCTTGAGTGTAAACGAGAGTGAGGAGCGGCTCATGGTCGAGCTGCTCTGCGAGGGCGGCTGCGGCGCGGCGCAGTCGCGGCGCGCCGCAGCCGCCCTCGCAGAGCTTCCCGCCGTGGCCGCGGGTACGGCCGCCCGGCGCCTGCGGGTCGAAGTCATCGAGGCCGCGCCGTGGGCCGGCAGCGACGGCGCGCACAAACGCATGTTGATCGACGAACGTCCACAGGAGACGCCATGAAAGAGATCGCCGCAGAGGTGCTGGCAGAGCTGCAGGCCGGCCACGACTTCGCACTCGTGCGGCTGGTCGCCGAGCAGGGCTCGACGCCGCGCCGCGCCGGGGCCGAGATGCTCGTGCGCCGCGACGGCTCGATCGCCGGCACGATCGGCGGCGGCCTGCTCGAAGCCGCCATGATGGGCAAGGCCGGCGAGGCGATCCTCTCCGAGCGCTCCGAGGTCACCAGCATGGGACTGCGCGGCACCGACGTGGGCAGCCCCGACGAGATGATCTGCGGCGGCGCCGCCCAGGTGCTGATCGCTTATGTCGCGCCGGGCGACCCCGTGCTCATCGAGGTCTGCGTCGCCGTGCGCGAGGCGGCCGCCGCCAAGCGCCGCGCCAAGCTGTTCACCGTGCTGCCGGTCGTGGTCGGCGAGCCCGTCGAGTTCTGCCTGCTGGCCGACGACGACACCATGATCGGGGCGCCGCTCGGCGATCCTGCGAGCCTGCGCCGGGCGGTCGGCAAGATCAACGTGCACGGCAGCGCCAGGCTGGCCGACGGTCGCGAGGTGCTGGTCGAGTCGCTCGAGCCGCCCTCTACGGCGATCATCTGCGGCGCCGGCCACGTCGGTCGCGCCCTGGCGCCGGTCGCGGCGCGGGCCGGCTGGCGCACGGTCGTGCTCGACGACCGCGAAGAGTTCGCCGACCCGCGCCTCTTTCCCGGCACCGAGGTCGTGCTGCTCTCGTCGTTCGAGGGCGCGCTCACGCGGGTGGCGGTCGACGAGCACTGCTATGTGGTGATCGTCACGCGAGGACACACCCACGACATGACCGTGCTCGAACAGGCGCTGCGCACGCCGGCCCGCTACGTGGGCCTCATGGCGAGCCGCACCAAGCGCAAGCGCATCGCCGACACGCTGCGCGAGGGCGGTCTCAACGACGAGGCGCTCGCGCGCGTGCACTCGCCCGTGGGCCTGCAGATCGGCGCCGAGACGCCCGCCGAGCTCGCCGTCAGCATCGTCGCCGAGATGATCCAGGTGCGGGCGAGCAAGGACGCCTAGCGTGACGACTTGTTGCAGCGCCGCATGCTCGACGCGTCGCCCAGCGGCGCCCCGTCTGGCCCCGCGCCGCGCCGCCGCGCCCGATCGATGACGCGCCTGGCCGCCATCGTGCTGGCCGCCGGGCGCTCGTCGCGCATGGGCGAGCTCAAGCCGCTGCTGCCACTGGGCGACGCCACCGTGCTGGCGCGCGCCGTGGGCGCCTTTGCCGACGCCGGCGTCGGCGACCTGCGCGTGGTGGTCGGCTGGCGCGGCGACGAGGTGGCCAGCGCGGCTGCCGCGCTCGGCGCCGCGGTCGTCGTCAACGACGGCTGGGAGCGCGGCATGTTCTCGTCGGTGGCCGCCGGCGTGGCCGCCCTCGGCGCCGACGTCGACTCCTTCTTTCTGTTGCCGACCGACTGCGCCTTGGTGCGCGCCGAGACGATCGGCCGTCTGGCCCGCGCCGCGCGGGCACACCCGGCCCCGGTCGTCTACCCGGTGCACGACGGGCATCGGGGCCACCCGCCGCTGATCGCCCGCGCCGCTCTACCGGCCGCCCTGGGCCGCACGCCGCGGGGCGAGCCGGCCGCCGCGGTCGCGGACCGAGCCTCTGCCGAACCGTCCGGCGGCCTGCGCGGCCTGCTGGCCGCGCACGACGCGAGCGCACTCGAGGTCACGGTCGACGACCAGGGCGTCCTGCTCGACATGGACACGCCCGCCGACTACCGGCGCGCCTGCGACGACGTCGCCGGCGAGGGCCTGCCCGGCGCGGCGCGCTGCCTGGAGCTGCTGCGCGGCGCCGGTCTGCCGCCGCAGGTGATGGCGCACTCCCGGGCGGTCGCCGTGGTCGCGGTCGCCTTGACTGCGCGGCTCAATCGCGCCGAGCTGCACCTGAACGTCCGTCTGGTCGAAGCGGCCGCCCTGCTGCACGACATCGCGCGCACCGGGCCCGACCACGCGGTGGCCGGCGCCCGGTACTTGAGCGACCTCGGCTATCGCCGGGTCGCGGCCGTGACCGCCCTGCACATGGACCCTCAGCATGAGGTTGAAGCCCGCGGTCAAATACTCCCCAACGAAGCACAGATTCTCTACCTGGCCGACAAACTCGTGGCCGGCACCAGCGTGGTCGCGCTCGACGAGCGCCTGGCCGCGCGCCTGGCCGATCTTGAAGGCGAACCCGAAGGCGCGGCCCACGCTCAATCGCGGCTCGAGCACGCCCTCGAGCTCTCGCGCGCCGTCGAGCGCTTGACCGGCGAACCGACCGAAGCGCTCGCCCGGCGGGCGCTGGCGGTCGGGAGCGACGGCGCGGCCGGCGCGACGGCCGGCGACGGCGCCGCGACGGTGCGGGCGTGAAGGGCCGCAACGGCAGCGGTCGCGCGAAGGGCGGCGCCGGCGTGAACGGCGCCGGTCGGCCGGTCGGCGAGCCCGGCGGCGGCGCTGCCGCCGGCGCGACCGGCGGGCGCGACGCGAGCGGCCGGCCGGCGCTCGTGGTCTGCGACCTCGACGGCACGCTGCTCGACTATCACAGCACGCCTGTCCCGGGTGTGCTGCGCGCCGTGGCCGCCTTGCGTGCGGCCGCCGTGCCGGTCGTCATCTGCACCGGGCGCGCCGTCGCGCCCACGCGCGCCCTCGCTGTGCAGCTGGGTCTCGAGCACAGCGTGGCGATCGCCTACCACGGCGCGGTCGTGGTCGACGTCGCCGGCGGTCGCTGGCTGCAGCGGCTCGACCTGCCCCGCCAAGCGGTCGGGTCGGCGGTGGCGGCGCTGCACGAGGCCGGCGCCACGCTCACCGCCTACGTCGACGACGAGCGCTGGGTGCAGGCCGAGACCGGCGTCGCGAGCGGCAAGGCGGCCGCCGCGCCACCGAAGGTGCCGCCCAGCCCGCCGACGGTCTTGCGGCCCCAGCACGACCTTGCCGCGGCGCTCGACGGCGTCGCGGTGACGCGGCTGATCGTCGCGCTGCCCGACGGCCCGAACGGCCGGGGCGGCAGCGTGAGCGCTCCCGGCTCCGAGCTCGCCCCAGGCTCTGCGCCCAACGGCCGGGGTGCTCGCGACCACGACGGGGCCGCTGCCGCGCCGCTGGCGCGCGTGCTCGACGAGCTGACCGCGCGCTGGCCCGAGCTGGCGGTGAGTCAGGCGGCGCCCGGCTACCTCGAGGTCCACCACGCGCGCGCCGACAAGCGTACCGCGCTGGCCGGCCTGTGCGCCCGGCTGGGCGTGCCCGCCGGCGCCGTCGTGGCCTGCGGCGACGGCGCTCCCGACGCCGGCATGCTGTCGTGGGCCGGCATGGGCGTGGCGATCGCCGAGGGCAACGAGCAAGCGGCCGCGGCGGCCGACCTCGTGGTCGCGCGCGACGAGCTCGCCGACCTGCTCACCAGCCTGGCGGGGACCCCGCCCGACGGCCGACCGCGGCGCCGCTGACCCTCGACATCGGCCGCCGAGGTCTAGTCCCGCCGATCGCCTGCGTCGTCGCCGCTCAGGCAGGCGTGACTTCGTCGTCGCGCCTAGTCCGCCGATCGCCTGCGTCGTCGCCGCTCAGGCAGGCGTGACTACGTCGCGCGCCTAGTCCGCCGCGGCCTGCAACGCCGCGTTGAGGCCGCTGGCGGTCCCGCGCAGGGCCGCGGCCAGCCCCTGTTCGCGTGCTTCTATGCGCTGGCTCGGTCCCGAGATCGTGACCGCCGCCCGGTCGCCGCTCGCGTCGCTGATGACCAGGGCGACGGCCGAGATGCCCTCGCTCTCCTCGGCGTGGTCGAAGGCCGCGCCGAGCTCGCGGATCGTGGCGAGCTGCGCCAGCAGGTCGGCGCGGCTCGTGATGGTGTTGGGCGTGAACCGCTCGAGGTGGACGGGCAGGAGTGTCTTTAAGTGCGCGTCGGACTCGAGCGCGAGCAGCGCCTTGCCGCCGGCCGTGGCGTGGGCGGCCACCCTGGCGCCGATGGTCGAGACCGTGCGCAGCCGGCGTCGCGCCACGACCTGGTCGACCAGCAGCAGGTTGCTGCCCTGCAGCACGCCGAGCTCGACCGTCTCCTCGACGCGCCGCGAGAGCTCGACGATGTGGGGCCGCGCGGCGTCGCCCAGGTGCCAGCGCGTGGCGCGCGCCAGAGAGACCAGCCGGGGGCCCAGGCGCAGCACGCCGCGTGGCGTGCCGATCACGAGTCCCTCGGATTCGAGCGCCGCGGCGATGCGGTGCACGGTCGAGCGGGGCATGGCGACGATGGCGGCCAGTTCAGTCAGCGTGAGACCGTCTTCGGCCTTTTCGAGGGCGGCCAGGATGGCGGCCGCGCGGGCGATCACCTGGATGCCCTGTCTTCGTTCCGACTCGCCGCCGTGCACGTTCATGACCTGCTCCTGTAGCCGCTCACGACACTGGCCTGCCGTGGTTCGCGACCCTTCGGGACCGCGACGTTCGGGCCCCGACCGCCGAGCATCCTAGCAGAAGCTCCGGCGTTCGGCGCCACGGCCGGCCAGCGGCCCCCGGCGCCCGGCACAGGTAGTCAAATACTCGCGCCTCATCCATAAGATGTGCGTCGCCCAGGAGGAGATCCTCGGGCCCGTGTTCGTGGTCATCTCATCGAGCGCCCGGCGAGCGGTCCCGACCATGGCCGAAGGTCCCGTGTCGTGCCACACTATGAAAGCTAGGTGGGCGCCGCCATCCCTCGAGATGGCGCGGCCTTGAGATCAGCGACGACACCAGGGGAGAGACAGTGCCGCACGACCTGCCCGCTCGCGGAACCGATCACGAGACACCCGTGGGCGTCGACGGGCGCCTGCGCGAGTTCATGCGGGCGATCGACGCGCCTTCGTTCATCGAGCCTTGGCTGGACCGCTTCTACGAACCGGCCGACATCGAGCTCGCACTGGCCGCCGCCGCCGGGTCGCTGCCCGGCGCTCGCGGCCCTCTGACGATCGACCGCGCCGTGCGGCGTGCCATTCTGGAGCGCGTCGGCGACGAGCTGGCGCCCGCCGACTTTCACGCGCGCTACGAGCTCTGGGCGCTGTTCGAAGACTGGCGCGACATCACGCCGGAGATCCGCCGGCAGCTGAACGAGTGGGAGCTCGACGACTACCTCGCCGAGGTCGGCGACGGCATCGCCGCGGTGCTCGCCGGCGAGACGGCGCAGGGCGACCAGCGCGACTACAGCTACCTCCTGCTTCACGAGGCGGAACAACTCATCCGCGAGGCGCCCGCGATCTACCTGTGGCCCTGCAACTGCCGGGCCATGTGGGGTCGCTGCGAAAAGTCGCATTCGGTCTGCCTGCGATTCGGCAACGAGCGCGACATCGGCTGGGAGCTCTCCAAGGACCGCGCCATCACCGTGCTGCGTCAGGCCGACGGCGAAGGCCTCATGCACACCGCATACCTCTCGAGCCTTCACGGTCACCACGGCATCTGCAACTGCTGCAGCGATTGCTGCTTTCCCATTCTGGCGGGCGAGCGCCTCGGGGCGGCCGACGTGTGGCCGGTGCGGCGCTACCGAGCGGCGGTCGACGCCGAGGTGTGCACCCTGTGCGCGCGCTGCGTGCGGCGTTGCCCCTTTGAGGCGATCACCATCGACCGTCACAGAGAGCCTGCGCTCCAGGTCGACACCGCCGCCTGCCGCGGGTGCGGCTTGTGCGCCACCGGTTGTCCCGAGGGGGCCGTCGAGATGGTCGGCCGGGCGACGAGCGAGTGAGACCGGCACTCGGCGGCAAGTGATGTCGTCTCACACGACCGGCCACGATCGAGAAAGCGGCGGGCCGCGGTTGGGCCAGACGGTGCGCTTTCAGGAGCGCGAGTGGATGGTCACGGCGAAGGACTCGACGCCGTGGGCGTCTCGCGTGCGCGGTCAGTTCATGGCGCACACTCGGTTCGTGACGCTTGCGAGCATCGCAGGACCGGCCGCCGAGATCACCTTGCCCGAAAGCGAGTGGCACCTTGTGGGTCCCGCGGCTTAGGGGCGGGAGAGGCCCGGGTTGACGGCGCCCGGCCGGTGCCCTACCCTCGAAAAACCGTGAAGACGTTGGGCCCAAGCCGCACCGGAGGTGCTCCATGATTGGCCCGTGGCAAAGGACATATGCTGCACACCTGAGCTAGCCGAGGCCCGCCGCCTCGTTCTCGCTCACGACGTCGTTCCGGTAACCCACTCCTTCTTCTCCGACTTAGAGACTCCCGTCTCGGCGTTTCTCAAGCTCGGTACCCCGCGGCGCGCGTTCCTGCTGGAAAGCGCCGAGCAGGGGCAGCGGCTGGGGCGCTACTCCTTCCTGGGCATCGGCGCACGCGCCGTCGTCGGCTTTCGCGACGGCCTGCTCACGGTCGAGCAGGACGGCGCGCGCCGTGAGTCGCGCTGCGACGACCCCTTCGCCGCCGCCGCCGACCTGGTCGCCCGATCCCACCCGGCGCCGGCCGGCGAGCTGCCCTCGCTCGCCGGCGCCCTCGTGGGCTACTTCGCCTACGACCTGGTCCGTCACCTCGAACGTCTGCCCGACGCGCCGCCAGACGACCTGGGGCTGCCCGAGATGGCCTTCCTGCTGGCCGACACCGTGCTCGTCTTCGACCACTTGAAGCACGCCATCACGATCGTGGCCAACGCCGTGCGCGACGACGCCGCGCCGGCCGGGGCGCGCATCGACGAGCCCTACAGGCAGGCCGTGGCGCGTATCGCCGACATCAAGGCGCGCCTGGCGGCGGCGATGCCGCTCGTAGCGACGCCGTCCGACGGCGCGCCGGGACGGCCCGACCGCTCGGCTGCGCCACCCGACGCCGGCGCCGGGGCGCCGCTCGACCCCGGCGCGTCGCGCCTCGCGGGGTCGGTGTCATCGTCGGTGAGCCGCGCCGACTTCGAGGCCGGTGTGGCGCGCATAGGCGACTACATCACCGCCGGCGACGCGCTCCAGGTGGTCCTGAGCCAGCGCTTCGCCACGCCTATCAGCGTCTCGCCGTTCGCCGTCTATCGCGGGCTGCGCGCCGTCAACCCAAGCCCCTACATGTACTACATCGCCTTCGACGAGTTCTGCCTGGCGGGCTCGTCGCCGGAACCGCTGGTCACCGTGCACGGCGACCGCGTCGTGACCCGGCCCATCGCCGGCACGCGGCGCCGCGGCGCCGACGCGGCCGAAGACGAGCGCCTCATGGCCGAGCTGCGCGCCGACGACAAGGAGTGCGCCGAGCACGTCATGCTGGTCGACCTGGGGCGCAACGACCTGGGCCGCGTCTGCGTGCCGGGCAGCGTGCACGTCGACGAGCTCATGGGCATGGAGCGCTACTCGCACGTGATCCACATGGTCTCGTCGGTGAGCGGTACTCTGGCCAAAGACCACGGCGCCATCGACGCCCTGAAGGCGGCGTTCCCGGCAGGCACCGTGAGCGGCGCCCCCAAGGTGCGCGCCATGCAGATCATCGACGAGCTCGAGCCCGTGCGGCGCGGGCCCTACGCCGGGGCGATCGGTTACCTGTCGCCCGGCGGCGACCTCGACACCTGCATCTGCATCCGCACGATCGTCATGAAAGACGGCGTCGCGTACGCCCAGGCCGGGGCTGGCATAGTGGCCGACTCCGACCCGGCCGGCGAGTTCGTCGAGACCGAGAACAAGGCGGCGGCTCTGCTGCGTGCGGTCGCGCTGGCCCACGAAGAGTTCGCGGCGCCGTCGGGAGGCTGAAAGCTCATGGCCCATGTGTTCGTCATAGACAACTACGACTCGTTCACCTACAACCTCGTGCAATTGCTGGGCACGCTGGGCGCCGAGGTCACGGTCGCGCGCAACGACGAGACCAGCGTGGCCGCCATCGAGGCCGCCCGCCCGACCCACCTGCTTGTCTCGCCGGGACCCTGCACCCCCGACGAGGCGGGCGTGTCGCTCGAGGCGATCCGCAGCTTCGCCGGGCGCCTGCCGGTGCTCGGCGTGTGCCTGGGCCACCAGTGCATCGGCGCGGCCTTCGGCGGCCGTGTGCGTCGCGCCGCGGCGGTGGTGCACGGCAAGACCGACCTCGTGCGCCACGACGGCCGCACCCTGTTCCGCGGCCTGCCGCAGCCTTTCGCGGCGACCCGCTACCACTCGCTGATCGTCGACCCCGAGCTCTCGCCCCAGCTCGAGCGCAGCGCCTGGAACGACGCAGGCGAGATCATGGGGCTGCGCCATCGCGGCCTCGCAGTCGAGGGCGTGCAGTTCCACCCCGAGAGCGTGCTCACCGAGTCGGGAGCGGCCCTCATGGCCAACTTCCTCGAGTCGCGCGGCGGCGGCGCCGGCGAGCGGCCGGCGACGTGCTCCGTGCCGGGGCGCTCGACTCCAGTAGCACCCGAAAGGATCGCGACGATGCCCAACGACATCCTCTCCCACGCCCTGGCGACGCTCAGCGCCGGCGGCGACTTAAGCGAAGACGAGGCGCGCGGCGTGGTGCTCGAGATCATGGGGGGCGGCGTGGGCGAAGCCCAGACCGCCGCCCTGCTCTCCGCGCTGCGGGTGAAGGGCGAGACGGCCGAGGAGATCGTGGGCATGGCGCGCGCCATGACCGACCTGGTCGAGAAGGTCGACGTCGAGGCCGACGTCATCCTCGACACCTGCGGCACGGGCGGCGACGGCGCCCACACCTTCAATATCTCGACGGCGGCCGCGCTGATCGCCGCCGGCGCCGGCGTGACCGTGGCCAAACACGGCAACCGCTCGGCGACCAGCCGCTGCGGCAGCGCCGACGTGCTCGAGGCGCTGGGCGTGGCCATCGACATCACGCCCGACCAGGTGAGCCGCTGCATCGCCGAGGCGGGCATCGGCTTCATGTTCGCGCCGCGCCACCACCTGGCCATGAAGAACGTGGCGCCGGTGCGCCGCGAGCTCGGCATGGCGACCACCTTCAACGTGATCGGTCCGCTGACCAACCCGGCCGGCGCGCGCCACCAGTTGATCGGCGTGGCCGACGCGCGTTACGTCGACCGCCTGGCGCATGCGGTGCGCATGATGGGCACGTCGCGCAACCTCCTCGTGCACAGCGACGACGGCCTCGACGAGATCTCGACGACCTGCCCGACCGCCGTGGTCGAGGTCTTCGCCGGGCAGGGCTTCGACCGCCGCTACACCGTGACTCCCGAGCAGTTCGGGCTGGCTCGCGCCCGGCTCGACGACCTGCGCGGCGGCGACGCCGCCGAGAACGCGGCGCTGCTCACCGCGCTGCTCGGGGGCCGGCCCGGGCCGCAGCTCGACATCGCCCTGCTGAACGCCGGCGCGGCGCTCTACATCACCGAGGCGGCGGCCGGCATCGCGGAGGGCGTCGAGCAGGCGCGCGCCGCCGTGGCCAGTGGCGCCGCCGCCGGCAAGCTGGCCGCCCTGGTGGCCGTCACCAACCGGCTGCGCGCCGAGGAGGGCTAGCCGTGGACTTCCTGGCGACCATGGTCGAACAGGCCCACACGCGGGTCGAGCGCGCGCGCCGCGTGCGGCCGCTGACGCGGCCCGACGCGGCCCTCCCCGGCGAGCTTGCGCCCACCGTCGTCGTGGGGGAGTCGGGACCGGCCCGGCCGCCGGGCGGCCGCCTGGCCGCCGCCATCGTGGCCGGTTCGGGTGGGAACGAGGACGCGCCCTCCGGCGCGACGGCGCTGATCGCCGAGGTCAAGCGCGCCTCGCCGAGCAAGGGCGCCATCGCGCCGGGGCTCGACGCCGTCGCCCAGGCGCTCGCGTATGCCGCCGCCGGGGCCGACGCCGTCTCGGTGCTCACCGAGCCGCGGCGGTTCGGCGGCTCGCTGGCCGACCTCGAGGCGGTCGCCGCGGCCGTCTCGCTGCCGGTGCTGCGCAAGGATTTCGTGGTCGATCCCTACCAGGTGTGGGAGGCCGCCACGGCGGGCGCCGCCGCCGTGCTGCTCATCGTCGCGGCGCTCGACGACCGCGACCTGGCCCTGCTGCTCGGCGAGTGCCGCCTCTGCGGCCTCGACGCCCTGGTCGAAGTGCACGACGAAGCCGAGCTTGGGCGGGCGGTCGCCGCGGGCGCCGGGCTGATCGGCATCAACAACCGCGACCTGCGTAGTCTCACCGTCGACTTGAGGGTGACGGGGCGGCTCGCGGAGCTCGCGCCGCGCGACGTGCTGCTGGTGAGCGAGAGCGGCATCGCGACGGGCGCCGCAGCGCTGCGCGCAGCCCGCGCCGGAGCCCGGGCGCTCCTCGTGGGCGAGACCCTGGTGCGCGCCCCGCACGACCGACTGGCCGCCCTCGTGGCCGAGCTCAAAGGGCTGTCGTGACCGCGGTCAAAGTCTGTGGGCTCACGCGCGAGCGCGACGTGCGCCTGGCGGTCGAGTGTGGGGCGTGGGCCTGCGGCTTTGTGCTCACCGACAGCCCGCGGCGCGTCACGGCGCAGCAGGCGGGGCCGCTCGCGCGCGCCGCAAGGAGCACCGCGAGGAGCGCCGCGGGGAGCGCCGTGCTCACCGTCGGGGTCGTGACCACCGAGTCGCCCGCGTGGATCGCGGCGGCGCTCGCCGTGGCCGGCCTGGCCGCGGTGCAGCTCTCGGCGGGCGCCGACGGCCCGACCGTGGCGGCGGTTCGGGCGGCGGCGATGAGCAGCGGCCTGCGGCCGCTGCTCATCGCCGCCGCCGACACCCCCGACGCCGGCGACGCCGATCTCGTCCTGCTCGACGCCCGCGCGCCCGGCGTCTACGGCGGCAGCGGCGCGACGCTCGACTGGGGCGCGCTCGCCGCGGCGAGAAACGCGCCAGGCCCTGTGTCGTCCGCCGCGGTTCCGCCCGCCGCCGTTTCGCCAGTCGAGAAGCTCTCGCCCGCGGTCGCACGGCCAGTCGCAGACCGGCTCGTGCTGGCCGGCGGCCTCGCGCCCGGCAACGTGGGCGCGGCCATCGCCGCCCTGCGTCCGTGGTCCGTCGACGTGTCGAGCGGCCTCGAGGCCCCCGGCGCGCCCGGCCGCAAAGACGAAGGCCTGCTGCGGGCGTTCTTCGCCGCGGTGCGCGCAGCGGACGCGCAGCCCGCCCTGTCCGCAGTCACTGGACCCACAACGACCCCGGAGGTCGACAGATGAGCGTCGCCAGCCGCTTTGGCCCCTACGGTGGCCGCTTCGTGCCCGAGAGCCTGATCCCCGCGCTCGAGGAGCTCACCCGCGCCTACGAGGAGGCGCGCGCCGACGAGGCCTTTCAGGCCGAGCTCGCGCGCCTCCTCGCCGACTACGCGGGGCGCCCCACGCCGCTCTACCACGCCGCCCGCCTGAGCGAGCGCTGCGGCGCCGCGGTCTACCTCAAGCGCGAGGACCTCTGCCACACCGGCGCCCACAAGATCAACAACGTGCTCGGCCAGGCGCTGCTCGCCGTGCGCATGGGCAAGCGCCGCGTGATCGCCGAGACCGGCGCCGGCCAGCACGGCGTGGCTACGGCCACCGCCTGCGCCCTCCTGGGCCTGGAGTGCGTCGTCTACATGGGGGTCGAAGACATCCGCCGCCAGGAGCTGAACGTGGTGCGCATGCGCCTCCTGGGGGCGACCGTCGCGCCGGTGGAGAGCGGCTCGCGCACGTTGAAAGACGCCATGAACGAGGCGCTGCGCGACTGGGTGACCAACGTGCGCGGCACCTTCTACGTGATCGGCTCGGTGGCCGGTCCGGCGCCCTACCCGGCCATGGTGCGCGACTTTCAGCAGATCATCGGCATCGAGGCGCGCGAGGAGCTTCTCGCGCGCCTGGACCGCCTGCCCGACGAAGCCGTGGCCTGCGTGGGCGGCGGCTCCAACGCCATGGGACTCTTTCAGGCCTTTCGCGACGACCCGGTGCGCCTGACCGGGGTCGAGGCGGCCGGCGAGGGCCTCGACACGCCGCGCCACGGCGCCTCGCTCACCCGCGGCCGCCCCGGCGTGCTGCACGGCTCGTTCTCGTACCTCTTGCAAGATGCGTGGGGTCAGGTGCTCGAGGCGCACTCCATCTCGGCCGGCCTCGACTACCCAGGCGTGGGGCCCGAGCACGCCTGGCTCAAAGACAGCGGCCGCGCCGTGTATGCGGCCGCCACCGACGCCGAGGCGCTGGCCGCCTTCAGCCTGACTGCCGAGCTCGAGGGCATCATCCCGGCGCTCGAGAGCGCGCACGCCCTGGCCTATGTGCTGCGCGGGCCCGGCCCCGAGACACGGTTCGCCGAGGGCGACGTCGTGGTCGTCAATCTCTCGGGACGCGGTGACAAGGACGTGCACGAGGCGGCTCGCCTGCTGGAGCACACAGCCCCCGAGCGTGGGGAGGAGTCATGACGACGGCAGCGTCCGCCGGTCTCGCGCCGCGCCTGGCGGCGGCCTTCGCGGCGCCCCGCGCCGCGCGAGCCGCCCTCATCCCCTACCTCACGGCCGGCCACCCCGACCTCACGACCAGCCACCTGCTGATCGAGGCGGTGATCGCCGCCGGCGCCGACATCGTAGAGCTGGGCGTGCCCTTCTCCGATCCGATCGCCGACGGCCCCGTGGTGCAGCGCTCGACCTGGCAGGCGCTGCAGGCCGGCGTGACACCCGAGGACGTCTTCGAGCTGGCGGCGGCGCACAGCGCCGCCGCCCCCTTCGCCCTGCTCACCTACCTGAATACGGTGCTCGCCTACGGGCCGGAGCGTTTCTTCGCCCGCGCGCAGCGTGCCGGCGTCGAGGCGCTCGTCATTCCCGACCTGCCGCTCGATGAGTCGGCGCCGTACGCCGCGGCGGCCGCCGCGTGCGGCGTGGCCGTCGTGCCCATGGCCACGCCCACCAGCACCGACCAGCGCCTCGACCTGGTCGGCGAGGCAGCGACCTCGTTCGTCTACTGTGTGGCCGTGACCGGGGTCACCGGCGTGCGCCGCGAGACCGGCGCCGAGCTGCCCGGCCTGATCGCCCGGCTGCGCGCCCGCACCCGGGCGCCGCTGGCCGTGGGCTTCGGCATCTCGACGCCGGCGCAGGCCGCCGAGGTCGCCCGCCTGGCCGACGGCGTGATCGTGGGCAGCGCGCTCATCGAGCGCGTGCAGCGTGCCGCCGACGCGGGCGACGCCTGCCGCGCCGCCGCCGAGCTCGTGGGCGACGTAAGCCGCGCCCTGGTCGACGGCCGTGATGCCGCCGCGAGCCCTGCCGCCGACGGTCGCGACGCCGCCGACGCCGTCGACGGCTCGTGGCCTTTGTCTTGACGCTGGGCGGTCCCAGAGCGTAAACCCAGCAGCGGGATCGGCCGGGCCGGCATGCGCCGCCCGGCGAGCGCAAGGCAAGCCGCAGGGGGTTACCGCGATGAAGAAGCTCATCAACCGGCCCGAAGACGCCGTGAGCGAAGAGCTCGACGGCATCGCCCGGGCCCACCCCGACAGGCTGCGGGTGTCGCGCCGCCCCGACTTCATCGCGCGGGCCGACGCCCCCGTGAAGGGCAAGGTGGCGCTCATCTCGGGCGGCGGCTGGGGGCACGAGCCCATGCATGGCGGCTTCGTGGGGCGCGGCATGCTCGACGCCGCCTGCCCGGGACCGGTGTTCACCTCGCCTACTCCCGATCAGATCGCTGCCGCCACGCACGCCGTCGCCGGCGGCGCCGGCGCCCTCTATATCGTCAAGAACTACACCGGCGACGTGATGAACTTCGAGATGGCCGCCGAGCTCTGCCAGCCGACGAGGGCATAGCCGTCGAGTCGGTGGTCATCGACGACGACGTCGCCGTGCGCGACAGCCTGCTACACCGCCGGGCGGCGCGGCGTCGGGCGCCACCATCCTGGCGGAAAAGCTCAGCGGAGCGGCGGCCGAACAGCGGTCACGCCCTGGCCGACGTGGCGGCGCTCTGCCGCGCGTCAATACGCCGGGCGCTCAGCATGGGGTCGCCCTGACTTCCTGCACGGTTCCGACGGCCGGCCGGCCGACCTTCGAATTGGGCGAGACGAGATCGAACTCGGCGTCGGCATCCATGGCGAACCCGGGCGCGAACGGCATCCCGCTGGCCGGCCGCCGCGGAGTTGGTCGAGGCGCTGACGGCGGCCATTGTGACGGACCTGCCCTTGGGTAGTGCCGACCGGTGCTCGCCTTCGTGACGGCATGGGAGCGACGCCGCTGATGGAGCTTTATCATCGTCTACGGCGAGCTCCACGGGCTTTCGAGGGCGCGGCATCCGCCATGGCGCGCCGGCTGGTCGGCCATTACATCACCGCCTGGACATGGCCGGCTGCTCCATCACCCTGCTCGAAACCGATGACGAGTTGCTGGGGCTATGGGACGCGCCCGTGGTCACGCCGGGGCTGCGGTGGGGCGCATTGACGCGCATGGCCGGCGAGCAAGCCGGCTGCGCCGAGATGAGCGCCTGGATGGGGTTCTGCAGCAGGTCACGCCGAGAACCGACCATGGCTCACCGAATTCGATGCCGGCCATCGGCGACGCCGACCACGGCATCAACATGGAGCGCGGCATGCAGGCGGTGCTCGTCAAGCTCGACGAGTGGTCGCAGGGCGGCGCTCCGGGCGATGCTCCGGGCGGCGATCGCGGTGCTGCTCCCGGCAGCGCTCCGGACAGCGCTCGCGCTGGTGCTCCCGGCAGCGCTCCCGCTGGTGTGTCCGGTGACACTCCGCCCGTCGGCGCGCTGCTCAAGGCGATCGGCATGGCGCTGGTGTCGAGTGTCGGCGGCGCGGCCGGGCCGCTCTACGGCACGCTCTTTCTGCGGATGGCGGCGGCCGCCGGCCAGGCGAACGCGCTGACCCTGGAGCAATGGACCGCGGCGCTCGAGGCCGGCGTGGCCGGGGCGCAGGCGCGCGGCAAAGCTGAGCCCGACGACAAGACGATGATCGACGCGCTGCTGCCGGCGGTGGCGGCGCTGCGCGCCGCGGTCGCCGCCGGCCGGGCGCCCGCCGACGCCCTGCGCGAGTCGGCCGCGGCGGCCGAACGCGGCATGAAGGCCACCACGCCGCTGGTCGCCCGCAAGGGCAGGGCCAGCTACCTGGGCGAGCGCAGCGCCGGCACGCAAGACCCGGGCGCGACCTCGGCTTGGCTGCTGCTCGACGCGGCCGCCGCCACGCTCTTTGCGGGGACGCCTTCGTGATCGGACTCGTCCTGGTGAGCCACAGCGCGCGGCTCGCCGAGGGCGTGGCCGAGCTGGTCGCTCAGATGGCCGGCCCCGACCTTGGCATCGCCGTGGCCGGCGGCCTCGACCTGCCGGGCAAGCCGCTGGGCACCGACGCCGCGCTCGTCGCCCAGGCCATCGAGCGCGTCTGGTCGCCCGACGGCGTGCTCGTGCTCATGGACCTGGGCAGCGCCGTGCTGTCGGCCGAGCTCGCCCTCGACCTGCTGCCCGACGAGCGCCGCGACGGCGTGCTGCTCTGCGACGCGCCCCTGGTCGAGGGAGCCGTGGCCGCCGCCGTGGCGGCGGCCCTCGGCGGCTCCCTCGAGAGCGTCGCCCGCGAGGCGCGCGGCGGGCTTGCGGCAAAGGCCGCCCAGCTGGGAACGCCCGAGGCCGAGGCGGCCGCGCCCGGCGAGGCCGCGCCCGGGACCGCGCTCGACGAAGGTTCGCCCGACGACGCTTCGCACGTCGAGGCCGCTCCCGCCATCTTGCGCGTGGTCGTGGCGAACCGGCTGGGGCTGCACGCCCGGCCGGCCGCCAGGCTGGTGCGCACGGCGGCTGCGTTCGACGCCGACGTCACCGTCGAAGATGTGACCGCGGCACGCGGGCCGGTGAGCGCCCGCAGCCTGAACGCCGTCGCAGCGCTGGGTGCAGGGCGTGGTCACGAGCTGCTGGTGCGCGCCCGTGGGCCGCAGGCCGGCGAGGCGCTGGCCGCCATCGCTCGGCTGGCCGGCGACGACTTCGGCGATGCGCCCGGCAAGGCCCGCTCCGCCGGCGGCGGGCCGGACACGGCGGGGGAGACCACGTCGGCCTTCGGGCCGGACACGGCGGGGGAGACCGCTTTGGTCTCGCCGCCGCCGGCCGCGCGCTCTGGCGAGCCTGCCCGGGTCCCGCCGGCTCCCACTCCCGCGTCGGCTGCAGCTCCCTCACCGGGCGCCGTGCTGCGCGGCATGCCCGGGTCGCCGGGGATCGTGGTGGGCAGGGCGCGGCTCGTCCAGACAGTCGCAGCGCCGGGGCCGGATCGCCCGGCGGCAGACCCGCAGGTCGAATGGGCCGCGTTGCGGCGTGCCCTCGATGCCACCGCCGCCGACCTGCGCCGCGCGCGGAGTGAGGTGGCCGGCCGCGCGGGCACGTACGACGCGGCCATCTTCGACGCACACCTGCTGTTCCTGAGCGACGAGGCCTTGCTGGGCCCGGCGCGCGCCGCGATCTTCGACGACGGGCGCACGGCCGCGGCCGCCTGGACGGCGGCGACTGCCGCCGCCGCGGCCGCCTGGGAGTCCGTCGCCGATCCGTATCTGCGCTCGCGGGTGGCCGACCTGCGCGGCGTCGCCGACGGCGTCCTGCGGCACCTCGTGGAGGCGCCGGCGGTGGCGTTGGCGACAGCCGCCGCGCCCGAGCCCGCCTCGGGCGCCGCCGCGCCCGCGCCCGACGCCGACGCGCCCGCGTCAGGTGCTGCCGCGCTCAGCGCCGCCGCGCCCAGCGCCGCCATCGTGATCACGCCCGACCTGGCGCCGGCCGCCATCGCCCTGCTCGACCGCGCCGCGGTGCTTGGCGTGGCTTGCGCGTTCGGCGGCCCCACCTCGCACGGCGCCATTCTGGCGCGCTCGCTGGGGATACCGGCGGCGGTGGCCTGCGGCGCGGAGCTTCTGAGCGTGGCCGAAGGCACCCTGCTGGTGCTCGACGGCGAAGCCGGCACGGTCACGGTGGCGCCGAGCGCGGCGACGGTGGCACAGGCCGAGACGCGGCGCGCCCACAGAGCGGCCGTCGAAGCCGAGGCGCATGCCCGGGCGTGCGAGCCCGCCGTCACCCGGGGCGGACTGGTGGTCGAGGTGGCGGCCAACGTGGCCGGGCCGGGCGAGATCGCCACGGCGCTGGCCGACGGTGCCGACGGCGTCGGCATCCTGCGCACCGAGTTCCTGTTCCTGGCGAGCGACCGGCTGCCCGACGAAGACGAGCAGGCGGCGGTCTACCGTGCGATGGCCGAGGAGCTCGGCGGCCGGCCGCTCGTCGTGCGCACGCTCGATGTGGGGGCCGACAAACAGCTGCCCTACCTGCCGCTGGCGCGCGAGGACAACCCGTATCTGGGAGTCAGGGGCATCCGCCTGGGCCTCCAGCACCCGGAGCTCCTGAGCGGTCAGCTGCGCGCCGTGCTGCGGGCGAGCGCCGGCCACCCGGTGCGTCTTCTGTTGCCCATGGTGACAACGCTCGACGAGCTGCTGCGGGTCCGCGTGGTGCTCGACGAAGCGCGCGCCTCGCTGGCTGCGGCCGGCGTCGCCCTGCCGCGGCGCCTCGAGGTGGGCATCATGGTCGAGGTGCCGGCGGTGGCGCTCCTGGCCGCGGCGTTCGCGCCCCACGTCGACTTCTTCTCGGTGGGCACCAACGACCTCACCCAGTACGTGCTGGCCGCCGACCGCGGCAACGCCGAGGTGGCCGGCCTGGGCGACGCCCTGCACCCGGCCGTGCTGCGCCTGATCGCTGAGGTGGCGCGCGCCGCGGGCGACGCCGGCCTGCCGGTCGCGGTCTGCGGCGAGATAGCCGGCGACCCGCTGGCGGCGCCCATTCTGCTGGGCCTGGGCGTGAACGCGCTCTCGATGAGCGCGCCGCGCATCGCGCTCGCCAAGCAGGTCGTACGCGGCGTCGAGCCCGACGCGGCGCGGCGCCTGGCCACGCAGGCGCTGGCCGCCGACTCGACGGCCCAGGTGCGCGCGCTCGCCGCCGCCGACGCGGGGTAGGCGTCCGCCGATTCGTCTTTGGATCGCGGCTGCGGGTATCATCGGGGTGCCATGAGGACCCCGCCGGTGCCGTTCGATTCAGACGCGCTGCGCGCGAACATCGCGAGCACGGCGCAAGACGTGGTGATCCCCGACCGCTACCAGCCGCTGGTCGACGCCGTCGAGGGGCTCTACGGGGTGCGCGCCGCGCTGGTCGAGACCATGGCCGAGTACTTCCACGCCTTTCGCAACGCCGACGCTCTCATCGACGGCTTTCAGGCGACGCTCCTCTACAACTGGAGCCACTTCGAGGCCTCCGAGGAGCGCGCAGGGCTCTTCGGCCTGCTCGCCGAGCTCGTCGTCGGGCTGCTCGAGTCGCCGCTGTCCGCCGAGCAGTTCTCGCTGGCGCTGCGCGAGCTGCTCACGTGGTGCGCGGCCGCCCTCGACGGTCCGCACGGCGACGCCTACGACGACGCGCTCGCGCCGATCGCCGGCTCGCTCTCCGGGCTGCTCGGCCGCCAGCCGGCGGCCTTCCTGGAGCGCGACTCCCTGTTGCGCGACCTGGTCGCGCGGCTGGCCGGGCATCCGGCGCCGGCGGCGCACTTCTTCGAGCTCTACCGCGAGGTGCTGCTGGTCGGCTACCGCCGCATCGGCGAGCGCCTCGACGCGCCGGGCTGGGCGCAGGCCCAGGGCGCCGGGCTCACCGACGCCCCGGCTGTGACCGCGCGCTTCGATTTTCTGGCCGGCGCCCGCGCCGGCGTGCTCGCCGAGCGCGTGCAGAGGGCGCCGGCCGGCGAGCTCCTCTCTCCGGCCTGGCCGCTGTTCTCCGACGTGCTGGGGCGGGCGCTCGAGCAGCTCATGCACCTCGACGACCTCGAGGACCGTTTTGCCGTGTGCCTGTTCTTCTTGAAGGACGACACCCTGGGCTACCGCCAGAAGGAGGCCGTGGTCGAGCTGCTGGGTGTCGTCAGACACCTCATGGAGCCCGAGCGGCACCTCGACGTCGAGGGCATCCTCAGCCGGCTCACCGCCTTCTTCCGCGGCCGTGACCGCCAGTTCCTGCTGATGCGCTTCAAGTGCTACGAGGCGATCGGCGTCGCCATCGGTGAGGCGGCCGACGCGAAGGCCGTCGACCACCTCATCGACGACGTGCTGTCGTGGCGCTTTCAATACCCCGACATCAGCGGCGCCACCGACGACTGGGGAACGATCGTCAATCCCTACCACCTGCCCAAGATCCGCTGCTGGATGCACATCATCGAGTCGAACCCCGCGCTCTACGAGCGTCTGGCGGCGGCGCTCAACGTGCAGCTGCGGCTGGGCGGCGTGTACATCGCTGACACCGACCTCTTCCAGCGCGACGTCACCCGCTTTCTGAACGCCGACATCGGGCCCATCTACTTCGTCGCCAAGCAGCTGCTGCGCACGCTGCCGGTGTACTTCAGCGAGGTGGGCGCCGAGGGCGAGCTGCGCACCGTCTCGACCGACGGCGACGAGATCTGCGGGCGCCGCGACTCGCTCGTGCACTTTCTGCGCAAGCAGCTCCACGCCGAGTCGTCGAACCGCCTGGTCGACTTCAGCCGGGCCGTGCTGCACTACTGGGCGACCCTCGACGCCGCGGTGCTCGAGCCCTACGTGTCGGACAACACCATGACGGCGGTGCGGCTCGAGGGGGAGTGGGCATGGGGCCCGCACGAGACCCTGCTCGCCCTGGGTGGGCGCCACGACGGCGGGCCGTTCGCCGCCGACGAGCTCGACGCCGTCCTCGACAGGCTCATCGCGCTCAGCCCCGAAGCCCTCGACGAGCGGCTCGCCGCCCTCGGGCCGGGCCTCGCGCCCGCCGACGACGGGCGCCGCGTCGCCTTGATGGTGCGCACCCACCAGCTGCTCGCTCACAAGTACTCGCTCTCGGCCGACGACGTGGGCCGGGCGGTCGGCAGGCACCTCGTGCTCGACGCGAAGGTGCGGCGCCGCTTCGAGCGCGCGCTCGCGGCCTGGCAGCGCGCTCCCGGCGGCGGCGCTCGCGACACGCTGCTCGACGCCGCCCTCGACGTGCTCGAACAGCTCAAAGCGATCGTGCTCAGCCCGCTGGCCTCGGTGCCGACCGAGAACATCTACCAGAAGCGCCACATCGCCGCCGGCATCCCCTCGATCTACGGCAACTACAACGAGCAGAAGTTCGACGCCCTGGGATTGTCGTTCCGTGTGGAGAACCTGGTCGACCGGCTCTTCGACGACCTGGTCGCCGAGGGCATCGAGCCCTACGTCACGCGCTACGCGCTCTCCCGCATGTCGGCCGCCATGCGGCGCTTCCAGCGAGCCCTGGCGATCGACGGGGTCGACTCGCGCGTGCTCGAGTCGAACCTCGACATGCTCGACTCGAGCTTCGGCAGCCACAACCGTACTCAGCAACGACACCCGGCAGTGCGAGGCGCGCGGTCTCACGGTCGACGCCGTCGCCGAGATGGTGCTGCGCGACGTGCTGGTCTCGGCGCTCGGCATGCAGGCCCTCGATCGCTACGCCGCCGCCGCGCTGCGCGAGATCTCCCTGCTGAACGGGCGCCTCGGCGGCCAGGCCCTGACGCGCATGATGAACTACGACCCCGAGCGCCTGGTGTCGCCGCTGCACAAGCCCAAGCCGGGCACCGACGACCAGCGCACCCTTGGCTTCAAGGGCCTCGGGCTCAAGCAGATGGCGTCGTACGGACACAACGTGCCCGAGGGATTCGTGCTCAGCACCGAGCTCTTCAGCGCCCTGCCCGCCATGTCGTACCGGCCGCTCTACGACGACACCATCGCGCGCATCCGTGGCGCCCTCGGGGAGCTCGAGCGCCTGACCGGCCTGCGCCTGGGCGACCCGGCGCGCGCCCTGCTGCTCTCCATCCGCTCCGGCGCGGCGGTCTCGATGCCCGGCCTCATGACGACCTTCGTCAACGTGGGCCTGAACGACGAGCTCGCGGCGGCGCTCGCCGCCGAGCCCTGGCTGGAGTGGGCCGCCTGGGACAGCTACCGGCGCTTCCTGCAGTCGTGGGCCATGGCGTCGGGCGTCGAGCGCGACGTCTTCGACGCCATCATGACCGAGTTCAAGGACCGCTACGAGGTGGCCCAGAAGCTCGACTTCAGCCCCGCGCAGATGCGCGAGATCGCCTTTTCGTACAAGCAACGGGCGCGGCAGGCGGGCGTCGAGTTCGTCGACGACCCCTTCGACCAGCTCGTGGCGTGCGTGTTCAAGGTGCTCGAGTCGTGGAGCTCGGCGCACGCCCGGCTCTACCGTCAGTACATCGGGGTGGCCGAGGAGTGGGGCACCGCCGTTGTCGTGCAGCGCATGGTCTTCGGCAACCTGAGCCGCGAGTCGGGCTCGGGGGTGGCGTTCACGCACAACCCGCTCGAGCCCTACAGCCACCAGGTGCGGTTGTTCGGAGACTACGCGGTGCGCAGCCAGGGCGAAGACCTGGTCGGCGGCCTCGTCTTTCCGCTGCCCGTCTCCGAGGCGCAGCGCAGGGGCAGCCCCACCTCACGCGGCACCGAGCACTCCCTCGAGCGCGACTTTCCGGCGATCTACGGCAGGTTGCTCGCGGTCGCGCGCGAGCTGGTCGGCGAGCGCGACTACGACCCCCAGGAGATCGAGTTCACCTTCGAGTCGCCGGCGGCCGACGACCTCTTCGTGCTGCAGAAGCGCGCCGCGGTGCAGGAGCAGGCCGGAGATGCAGCCTACTTCGACACCTCGGCGCCCGGCTACGGCCCGCCGGTCGCCGTGGGCACCGGCGTCGCCGGCGGCGCGTACTCGGGGCGGGTGGCGATCGACGCCCGGCAGATCGAGGAGCTGCTGGCCGAGTCGCCGACCGACGACATCGTGCTCCTGCGCCCCGACACGGTGCCCGAGGACATCGCCATCATCACCCGGGTCGACGCGATCCTCACGGCGCGCGGCGGGGCCACGTCGCACGCCGCCGTCACGGCCAGGCGCCTGGGCAAGACCGCCGTGGTCGACTGCCGTGACCTCGAGGTCCTCGAGCGCGAAGGCGTGGCGCGCCTGGCCGGCAGCGAGTTGCACGCCGGCGACTGGCTGTCGATCGATGGGCGCACCGGCAACATCTTCACGGGCCGCATCGCCACGCTGGCCGAGCCCCCCGCCGGAGCGGCTTACGGCGACTGAACGGGCCGGAACTGCCACCGGCCGTAGGCGTCGCTGTCGTCGGAGCTCGGCGTGTAGGTGAACGCCACCGCCCGGCGACCGGGCGGCAGGGCAAAGACCGCCCAGCCTTGGGTCGTGGCCTTGGGGCGCAACGTGAAGACGGCGAGCTCGCCCGGCAGGCGGGAGCGCTCCTCGTCGTGCCACGCGCCGGCGCTGTCGAGCAGCTCGGCGCAGACGCCTACGTCGTCGTTGATCGTCGCCGAGCCCTTGTTGACCAGCCGCAGGCGCACGCCGACGAGGTCGTGCAGGCCGGTGTCGTCGGTCGCCTTGGGGAGCGGCTTCAGGGCGAGCGCCCTGACCGCGATGTGCGCGCCGAACGAATCGAGCAGGACGATCGGCCGGCCGAGCGCGACGCTCTTCACGGCGAGCTGGCGTGGCGGTGTGGTCGGGACGGTGGCGGGGGCATGGCGGCCGCCGTGGCTGAGCCCGTGCAGGACGGCGATGGCGATCAGCGCCGCGGCGAGGCAGCCGATGGCGACGTAGACCGCGGTGCGGCGTCTCCGCGCGGGCGCGCTGGGCGGCGGCCACGACGCCGCCGAACGAGGAGTCTGGGGCTGCGCGGCGGGCGCCTGACGGTAGCCGGTGCCCCTTGCCCCGGCTGCGTGGGCCGCCGAGTTCGCCCGGCCCGCGATCGGGAACTCCCGGTCGTAGCGCGCCCGCCTGACGGGATCGGACAGCGTCGCGTACGCCTCGTTCAGGGCCACGAGCTTGGCGCCCCCGGCGTCGTTGCCGGAGTTGGCGTCGGGATGATAGATCTGCGCCAGACGGCGATAGACGCTTCTGATCGTCTCCGCCGAGGCGTCACGACCGACCCCCAGCGTCTCGTAGTAGTCGGGTACTCCCCCCGGCCTTCGACCGTCCGGCACCACGCCCCCCCAGCCCTCGATCACGCGGTCCCGCTCACTTTACTACGGACCGGGGGCGAGGCCACCCTCGGGCACGGCACGCAGCCGCCGCTACTTGAACACGTTGACGGCGCGCGCGACCACGAGGCCGAGGAGCGCCAGCGAGATGCTCGACTGGACCATCATGGCGAGCTTCGCCCAGGGGCGCAGGGGCATGGTGTCGGTCGGGCTGAAGGCGGTCGCGCTGGTGAACCCCAGGTAGAGGTAGTCGACGAAGCGCGGGCGCCAGTCGGGCGGCGCGAGCTCTGGGGTGAGCTGCTCGGGGAAGGCGAAGTCGGGGTAGCGCGGCAGGCCGTGGGCGCGCACCGCGGGACCGCCGCTGTCGAGCTCCCAGTAGAGCAGGCCGAAGGCGATCACGTTCGAGATCCAGACGATGCCGCCGGCGGCCAGCAGCAACCCCGCGGAGTTGGTGGCGTGGCCGCCCTGGATGAGCTGGGCGATGAGCTCGCCCGTGCACCATAGGGTCGTGGCCACGAGAAGCACGATCAGGGTGACCGAGATGGCGCGCACCGGCCGCGAGCGCCTGTCGATCTTGCCCGGGTCGCCGATCACGACCGCCACGAGCAGGATGGCCTCGACGATCGGCACGCCCCAGCGCGGGCGCACCACGAGGCTGTTCGGCAGCAGGATGGTCAAGGCGATCACGGCCAGCACGGCGGTTGCCATGGGCCAGCGCGGTTCGCCGATGACCGGCTCGTCGCGCGACGCGCTGGCGCTCTCGTGCCCTTCATTCATGTGGACCGCCCTTCGGACCCCTCGTCGCGGCCCGCCGGAGACCCCTGGGACGAGTCCCGCGGCGAGTTGACCTGCGCTGCCATCGCAGCCGTTATGGCCCGTGAAACGGTCGCCGCCACCGTTTGGGCGGACGGCGCCGCGCCGAGCGGCCCGAGGGCGGGCGTGATAGCTTAGCCCAGCTATGAAGATCGCGCTCCTGCAGATCGACCCGACCGTGGGCGACATCGAGGGAAATGCCGCCCTGCTCGCTGAGGCGGCCGCCGTGGCCGCCCGCGCCGGCGCCGACCTCGCGGTAGCGTCGGAGCTCTCGCTGCTCGGCTACCCGCCGCGCGACCTGCTGCTGCGGCGCTCGTTCGTGGCGCGCGGCTGGACTGTGTGCGAGGAGCTCGCCCGCTCTCTGGCGGCCGGGCCGCCGCTGCTGCTCGGCCTGGCCGTGACCAACGAGGGCGCCGGCAAGCCGCTCTACAACGCCGCGGCGCTGCTCGCGGGCGGCACCGTGCGCCGGGTGTTTCGCAAGACGCTGCTGCCCACCTACGACGTCTTCGACGAGGACCGCTACTTCGAGCCGTTCCACGGCCCGCAAGTCCTCGAGTCTGGGACGGCCGCGCCTCGGCATCAGCATCTGCGAAGACGTCTGGAACGATCGCGACTTCTGGAAGCGGCGGCGCTATCACCACGATCCGGTCGAGGACCTCGTGGCGCGCCGGCGCCTCGGTGCATCGTCAACCTGTCGGCGTCGCCGTTCAGCGTGGGCAAGCAGTGCCGGCGCGAGGAGATGCTCGGCAGCCATCGCGCGCAAGCACGACGTGCCGGTCGTCTATGTCAACCAGTTCGGCGGCAACGACGATCTCGTCTTCGACGGCCGCAGCTGCGCCTTTGACGCCGGCGGCGAGCCGATCGCTCGCGCCGCGGCCGTTCGCGCCCGACGTGCTGGTCGTCGACCTCGACGAATTGCGCGAACCGGCGCCGCCGGGCCGGCTCGCGCCGCCGCCGTCCGCCCGGGTGCGCTGGCTCCCGACGACTTCACGCCGGCCGCCGAGATCTGGCGCGCGCTCGTGCTGGGCGACGCGCGACTACGTGCGCAAGTGCGGCTTCGCGCGCGTGCTGCTCGGCTTGTCGGGCGGCATCGATTCGGCCCTGACCGCGGCCATTGCGGCCGAGGCGCTGGGCCCGACAACGTGCTCGGCGTGCTGATGCCGTCGCCCTATTCGAGCGCCGGCAGCGTTGACGACGCTCGGGCCGCTGGCCGCGAACCTCGGGGCTGCAGCACCGTGACGCTGCCCATCGAGCCGGCCGCATGCGCGCCTACGACGCCGCCGCTCGCGCGCCGTTTCGCCGGCGCCGCGCCGCGGCGTCACCGAGGAAAACATCCAGGCGCGCATCCGCGGCAACCTGCTCATGGCGCTGTCCAACAAGCGCGGCGCGCTGCTGCTGACCACGGGCAACAAATCGGAGCTCGCGGTCGGCTACTGCACGCTCTACGGCGACATGTCGGGCGGCCTCGCCGTCATCGCCGACGTGCCGAAGACGATGGTCTACCGGGTGGCGCGCTGGCGTGAATCGAGGAGCGCGGCGCCGAGGTGGTCATCCCGGAAGCGATCCTCGACGAAGGCGCCCTCGGCCGAGCTGCGACCCGATCAGACCGATCAGGACTCCTGCCGCCCTACGACGTCCTCGACGACATCCTGCAGCGTGCATCATCGAGCAGCATCAGCCGGCGCGGCCGAGATCGCGGCGCGGCGGCTTCGATCCGGGCACCGTCGCGCGCGTCCTGCGCCTCGTCGCGCGGCGCCGAGTTCAAGCGCAAACAGGCGGCGCCCGGCATCAAGGTCACCGACCGCGCGTTCGGCACGGGCTGGCGCATGCCCATCGCCACGGTACCGCGCGCGAGCCGCGACAGGTGACCGGGCGTGACCGCCGCAGCTGACCGGACACGGGCGCGCCGGCTGGGTGCCAGGCGGGCGCCTGCGCAGCGGCCCGCTCTCTCCCTCTACTTGACGGTGAGCTTGGCCGTTCCCGCGCTCGACTGGGTGTTGCCGGCGGCGTCGGTCGCGTACACGTACCAGCGGTAGCTGCCCTTCGCCATCGTCGCCTTGAGCGACAGCGAAAGCCGCACGTTCTCGGCGCGCGAGCCGAGCGCGAACGAGCGCACGAGCGCGCCGCGCGTCGTCTTGATCTCGATGACGACCATGGCCGTGCCGCCGCCCGCGTCGCTCACCTCGCGGCGGACGCCGTCAAGGTGGCACGACGTACGAGGATGCTCGTTAGAGCCCGGCAGGTTTCCGACAGGTGTCGCCAAGAAAAGATGTCCCCGGAGAGACCGATCCCCGGGAGGCGCACGATGACCGTTCACGACCCCTGGCCGGCGCTGCCCTACGAAGAGTGGGCGCCGACCAAGAAGGCGCTCCACCTCTACGCCCAGATGCTGGGCAAGCTCAAGCTCGCGCTCAACCACGCCCAGCCTGAGTGGCTGCACACGGGCTTGCAGCTCGATGCCCGCGGCCTGGCGACCGGCCCCCTGCCGTGGCACGGACGCGTCGTCGACGCCGCCATCGACCTGTTCGACGGCACCATGCGGCTGCGCGGCAGCGACGCGCGAGCGGCCGAGGTCGCACTCGTGGGCGAGCGCAGCGTCGCCGCGGTGTGGGAGGAGTTCCTGGCCGCCTTGCGGCAGATCGGCGTCGACGCCCCGCTCTGGGACAAACCCCAGGAGATCGCCGACGCCACGCCTTTCGCCCAAGACGACGCTCCGCGGCCCTTCGACCTTGACCAGGCGCAGCGCTATCACCGACTGCTAGGTTCGCTGTACGGCGTGTTCGACGAGTTTCGCTCGCCCTTCTTCGGCAGGACCGGCGTGCAGTTCTGGTGGGGCGCCTGCGACCTCGCCGTGCTGCTCTTCAGCGGCCGCCAGGTCGCGCCGCCGGCCGGGCTCGGTCACATCATGCGCTACGACTTGGACGCCGAGCACCTGAACGCCGGGCTGTGGCCCGGCGACGACGCCTCGCCGCACGCCGCCGTCTACGCCTACATCCACCCTCGGCCCGACGGCTGCGCGACAGCGCGGATCGAGCCTGCGGCAGCGGGCTGGGTCGAGGCGATGGGCGAGTGGGTCCTGCCCTACGACGAGGTGCGGGCGAGTATGGACCCGGCGGCGGTGGTGTCGGAGTTTCTGCGCAGCGCCTACCGCGCGGCGCTCGACCTGGGCGGCTGGGACGAGAGGGCCCAGCGGTACGAGAGGCCTAAGCCGGCGTGACGGCGGGCTCGAGCGGGCCGCCGTGGCAGAAGGTGGCCACGCGATTCTGGCCGCGCCGCTTGGCGAGGTAGAGCGCCTTGTCGGCGGCGGCGACCAGCTCGTCGGGCGTGAGCTCCGCGTCGAACACGGCTGAGACCCCGATGCTGACGGTGATGCTCTCGGGCAACGACGGCTGCACGGCGTTGCGGCAGTGCTGCTCGACCGCCGTGCGCAGTCGTTCGGCGGTCGCGAGGGCGCCTTCGGCGCGCAGGTTCTCGTGACCATCGCCCGAGGCCTCGTGGTTGCCGCTGCGCTCGGAGGCGACGCCGGTGGCGTCGGCCAGCAGGGTGGTGTTGGGCAGGAGGGCGGCGAACTCGTCGCCGCCGTAGCGGCAGACGACGTCGATATCGGCGCGCAGCGTGTCGCGCAGCACACGGGCAAGCGCCACGAGCGCCGCGTCGCCGACCTGGTGGCCGTACTTGTCGTTGAACCGCTTGAAGTCGTCGACGTCGAACATGAGCAGCGACAGCGGCGTGGCGTAGCGGCGAAAGCGCGCCGTCTCTTCGCGCAGGCGGTTGCCCAGGTGGCGGTAGTTGAACAGGCCGGTGAGGCCGTCGGTCAGCGCCTGCAGCTGGACCGCCTGGTAGGCGCGCCCGGCGTGCAGCGCGGCGGCGGCGTGCTCGCCGAGACCGCGAGCCAGCTCGAGCTCGTAGGTGGTGAACTCGCGCTCCCCCGACGACTCGACCAGGAGCAGCGTGCCCAGCCGCTCGTCGCCGAAGATGAGGGGGATGTGGAGATGGGTGAGCTCGCCGGAGGCCTTCATGGCGTCGCGCACGGCGTGCGGCACCGAGTGGTCGGTGACGCGTTCCAGGACGATCTCGCGGCGCAGCAGCGCCAGCCGGTCGCCGGAGTGGCCGGCGACTGGGATGGCGACGTTCTCGGGCTCGATCTGGACCGCGCCGAACGAGGTGCGCGGCACGAGGGCGTTGTCGGCCTCGAGGAACTCGTAGATGGCGCAGCCAGGCGCCTTGAGGGCTTCTGCTGCGGCCTGCGCCATGACGGTCAGGGTCTCGTCGAGGCCCACCGTGGAGGTCAGCGCCCGGCTCGCGCCGAGCAGCGACTTGAGCGAACGGTTCTGGCGGTCGAGCCTCTCGAAGAGGTCGGCGTTGCGGATGGCGACGGCGGCCAGCGCCGCGATCTGTGAGAGCAGCTCCTTTTCGGCGGCAGTGAAACGCCGGCACGTCCGCGTCTCGACGAGCCCCAGGACGCCGATGATGCGGCCGTCGAACTGCAGGGGCGCGTCGAGCGTGGACTTTTCGCTCCAGCGGTCCATCTCGCGCGCTTCGGCGGCCGGCAGTCGGGGGTCGTCGCGGTGCACCTCGATCATCTTGCCTTCGTGCACGGTGGGCAGGAAGCTGGGGCGCAGGTCGGGGTGGAACGGTTCGCCGGTCACCTGCTGGCTCACCTGGTGGTGCGACTCGCACACCCAGGGACCGTCGCCGCGGTCGAGCTCGAGGTCCCAGAAGGCGAGGTAGGTGAGCAGGTCGTCTTCGGGGTCGTAGCGGTGGATGTCGCACGAGTAGACGCCGAAGGCTTCGCCGACCTGGCGCGCGATCGTCGCCATGACGTCGCCGACTTCGAGCGTCGACGCGATCGTGGCGCCGATCTCGGCGATGATGGCCTGGCCATCCTTCATGTCGTTCAGCACCTCGCGCACGTGTGCGCCGCTCGCGCGCCCCGGCGGCGCCGACGGCCTTACCGTCGCCCGGGACAGCCCCCTCGTTGAGGTATCGGAGGAGCGATCACCGGACTTGAGGGGGGAGATCGAAGACTGGTCCGCCGGCGGGTCGAAGTCAAGCACGGCGCCGCCCCTTCTTTGGTAAGCTGCCGGGCATGGCTTGCCCCGGCATGCGTTGACTGTTGTTCGAGCGGTTTCGCAGCGCGCGCGAACGACCCCCCGCGCCGGCGCCTCTCGCGGCCCTGCCGCGGCCGCTCGCCGAGTGCCGGCTGGCGCTCGTGGTCAGCTCGGTCTGCCTCGCGCCCCGGGGACGCGGCGTCGGGCGCAGTGTGCCGCTCGGCGACCCCGCCATCCGCGAGGTCGCCGCCGACTTCTCGAGCGCCGCCCTGCCGCCGAGCGCGCGGGGCCGCGCCGACAGGAGTGTTGCCGCCTCGAGCGCCGCCGCCGCGAGCGCGGCTGTCGCGAGTGGCGCCGACGCGAGCGCCGCCAACCTCGACCGCAACCTCGCCTTCGCGCTCGACCGGCTGCGCGAGGCGGTCGCCGCCGGGCGGCTCGGCGAGCTGAACAGGCGGCATCTGGCCCTGGGCGGCGCCATGGCGGCGACCGGCCGCGCCATCGCCCGGCGGGTGCCCCAGGTGGCCGACCGGCTGATCGCCGACGGCATCGATGTGGCGCTGCTGGTGCCCACCTGACCGCTCTGCAGCCAGTCCGTGGGACTGGCGGCGTTGGAGCTGGAGCGCCGTGGGGTGGCCACGGTGGCATTGCAGCTCCTGCACAGGGCGGTGACCGAGGTGGGCCCGCCGCGCTCGTTGTGGGTGCCGTTCTGGCATGGCTACGCGCTCGGCGCGCCAAGCGACCTCGACGGCCAGCGCGCCGTGCTCGAAGCCGCCTTCGCGCTGCTTGAAGACGACGACCTCGTGGCGCCGGCGCTGCGCGACTACGTCGCCCATCGCTGAATGCGGGCCGCTCTGGGTTGACCGTACTGCAGGGTGGGTAGCAGTCGGGAGCGTGGCCGTGTAGGGTCGCGGCCCGCGAGCAGCCGTCACGTCGTTCAGTCAGGTGAGCCGACGCCCAACCCCGAACGTTTCTCCGTCACCGCCGACGTCGTCTTTGCCATCACGTCGAGCCGCGTGCTCGACGAGGTCCTCGCCAACGTCGCCCGACGCACGGCCGAGGCGCTCAACGTCTGGGAATGCGACATCTACGACTATCGCCCCGCCGAGGACATCACGGTGGGTCTCGCGCTCTGGTCGCGCGAACCGCACCCCGCCGACATGGAGTGGCTCGGCTCGACCCAGGACTTAGCCGACCAGCCCATCTTTCGCCGGGTGCTGCGCGAACGGCGCACGATGGTCAGCCACATCGACGACCCCCTGCTGCCGGCCGAAGACCGCAGGGGCATGGAGTGGTGGGGCGAGAAGAGCTGCCTGCTCGTGCCGCTGGTCTACGACGGCGAGGTGATCGGCTGCCTCGAGCTCGTCGAGAAGCGCGCGGTGCGTCACTTCACCGACCAGGAGCTCGAGCTGGCCTCGACGCTCGCGGCCCTGGCCGCGGTCGCCATACAGAACGCCCGCCTGCACGCCGAGCTCGAGCAGCTCGCCACCACCGACGGCCTCACCGGCCTGTACAACCACCGCCACTTCTACGAGCGCCTCGCTCAAGAGGTGGCCCGGGCGCGTCGCTACGACCTGCCCATGTCGCTGCTCATGATCGACATCGACGACTTCAAGCTCTACAACGACCGTTGCGGCCACCGCGCCGGCGACGCCGTGCTGCGCGACCTCGGCGCCCTGCTGCTGTCGCACACGCGCCAGCAGATCGACCTGGTGGCGCGCTACGGTGGCGAGGAGTTCGCCCTCATCCTGCCCAGCACCGGGGTGGCCGGGGCGCTGCGTACCGGCGAACGCCTGCGCGCCGCGACCACCGCCGGCGGCATCGCGCCAGTGGCGGTCAGTGCGGGCGCACGAGCGAGCGGCGCCGGCGAGGCGCCGGCGAACGATGCCGGCGGGGCCGTCGACCCCTTGCGAGACGGCGACCTCGGCGCCGCCAGGGCCGCCGGTGAACGCATCCGCGGCAGCGTCGCGGCCGAGCCGTTCTCGGGCCAGCGGCCGCCGGTGGTGACGGTGAGCGTGGGCGTGGCGAGCCTGCCCGACCACGCCCTCACCGATGACGGCCTGGTCGAGCAGGCCGACCACGCCCTGTACCGCGCCAAGGGGCTCGGCAAGGACCGCGTCGAGGTGGCCCTGCCGGCGAGCGGCCCGACCGCCTGACGCGGCCGGCGGATCCCACGCACGGCGGCCGCCATCGGTACGCGCCGTTTCTCGCTCCGCCGTGTGGGGCATCTTGTGGGACCACTGGGGGGCTTCGAGCTAGGAGGAACTATGGAGCCGCAGGTCAGACGCGTCGCGCGGGTGATCGAGCCGCAGCCCGTCGTTGAAGGCGCAGGGGTGCGTCTCAAGCGCAGTATCGGCGGCTGGTCGCTCGACTACCTCGACCCCTTCCTGCTGCTCGATCACTTCGAGTCCGACGACCCCGACGACTACCTCGCCGGGTTTCCCCTGCACCCGCACCGCGGCATCGAGACGGTGACCTACATGCTCGCCGGCGAGGTCGACCACAAAGACACGATCGGCAACGCCGGCACGATCGGCCCCGGCGACGTGCAGTGGATGACGGCCGGCGGCGGCATCATGCACGAAGAGATGCCGCGGCCGCGCGAGGGCCGTATGGGCGGCTTTCAGCTCTGGGTCAACATGCCGGCGAAGCTCAAGATGTCGCGGCCGCGCTACCAGGAGGTCGCCGACGCCCACATTCCCGTGGTGCAGCGCCCCGACGGCACGCGCGTGCGCGTGGTGGCCGGCGCCAGCGACGGCGTGCGCGGGCCGGTCACCGAGATCTACGCCGACCCCGAGTACCTCGACGTGGAGCTCGCCGCCGGGGCCGACTTCGTGCAGCCGATCCCGCGCGGCCACGCGGCCTTCGCCTACGTCTTTCGCGGCGAGGGCGAGTTCGGCGTGGCCTGCGACCTGGGCTATCGGGGCGAGCTCGACGGTTCGCTCGTGCACGCTCCCGGCCTGATCGTGTTCGAAGACGGCGACGAGGTGCGCGTGCGCGCCTACGACGAGGCCGTGCGCTTCCTGCTGGTCTCGGGCGCCCCACTCGGCGAGCCCATCGCGCGGTACGGGCCGTTCGTCATGAACACGCGCGCCGAGCTACAGCAGGCGCTGAACGACCTGCAAGCGGGCACCTTCGTGTGGAGCGAGGCGCGCAGCTAACGGGCAGGCGGCTGACGCGAGCGGGTTCCCGAGCCGCGGCCCGGCCCTGAGGAGCCGCCGCGCGCGGCGGCCCGCCCCTGGGGAGCCGCCGCGGGCGGCCCCGATTGGCGCGGGCGTTGCGAGGCGGGTACTATAGGCGAGGTGGTCAGGTGCGCCGGGCGTGGGCGTGGGCTGGCCGAACTGCCCGATCGACCAATGCCTGGCCGGTGTCGACCCGGTTTCCTGTGATGACCTCGAAGCCTCGGTGGCTTGCGGTGTGGTCCCCCGGCCGCACGTTCCCAATGCCACGGCGCTTCGCGTGAGGAGCAAGAATGACAATGACTGCCTCGCCCGTGACCGGCGGCACATCGGAACCTGCAGAACCAGTCATCGAAGAAGTTCAGCGAACTGGTCGCCGAGGGCCACGAACAAGGCTATCTGACGGCGACCGCATCGCGGATCGCGCTCCACGACGTCGAACCTACGCCCGATCAGATCGACAACATCTTCCTGCTCTTCACCGACCTGGGCATCGAGCTCCTCGAAAGCGACGAGCGCTCCCCCGGCCGACGGCGCCGCCGAAGCCGGCGACGCAGGAAGATCATCCCCCGCGCTCGACCTCTCGATCAAGACGCCGAGCAGCGACCCGGTGCGCATGTACCTCACGGAGATCGGCAAGGTGCCGCTGCTCACCGCCGCCGAAGAGGTCTCGCTGGCCAAGCGCATCGAGCGCCGCGACATGGAGGCCAAGCGCAAGCTGATCGAAGCCAACCTGCGCCTCGTCGTGTCGATCGCCAAGCGCCACGTTGGCCGCGGGCTGCCGTTGCTCGACCTGATCCAGGAAGGCAACCTGGGCCTCATCCGCGCGCGTCGAGAAGTTCGACTACCGGCGCGGCTTCAAGTTCTCGACCTACGCCACCTGGTGGATCCGCCAGGCGATCACGCGCGCCATCGCCGACCAGGCCCGCACCATCCGCATACCGGTGCACATGGTCGAGAAGATCAACAAGCTGATCCGCGTGCAGCGCCAGCTCCTGCAGGACCTGGGCCGCGAGCCCACCCCCGAAGAGATCGCCGCCGAGATGGACACCACGCCGCAGAAGGTGCGCGAGATCCTCAAGATCAGCCAGGAGCCGGCCAGCCTCGAGACGCCGATCGGCGAAGAGGAAGACTCGCAGCTCGGCGACTTCATCGAAGACGAAGACGCCGCGAGCCGGTCGCAGGCGGTCAGCGAGATGCATGCAACAAGAGGAGCTCGACGCGGTGCTCGCCACGCTTACGCACCGCGAGCGCAGGGTCATCGAGCTGCGTTTCGGCTTAAAGGGCGAGCACCCGCGCACCCTCGAAGAGGTCGGCCAGAGTTCGGCGTCACCCGCGAGCGCATCCGCCAGATCGAGGCCAAGACGCTCGCCAAGCTCAAGAGCTACCACGACTCGCAGCGCCTGCGCGACTTCCTCGACTAGGTCGACCAGGCGCGACGGCGAAGGGCGCCCACCGACAGGCCCGACGGTCATGACGGGGTTTGGCGGCGGGTAACATCATCTTCGTTAGGTACTTTGTCGGGAGGCAGACGTGGTCAAGAGGGTCCTATTTCTCTCCAGCGGCAACGGCGTGCGCAGCCAGATGGCCGAAGGCTTTCTGCGCGTCCTGGCCGCCGACGCCTTCGAGGCATACAGCGCCGGCACGACGCCGCGCGAACTGAACCCCCTGGCGATCGCCGTCATGGCCGAGAGCGGCATCGACATCGCAGACCAGCGCCCTAAAGCCATGCAGGAGTACATGGGCAAGGCGCAGTTCGAGTTTCTCATCACCGTGTGCGACCGCGCCGAGAAGGACTGTCCCATGTTCCCCGGCGTCGGCACGCGCGAGTACTGGCCGCTCGACGACCCTGCCCTGGCCGACGTGACCGACGACGAGCGCCTGGCGCTGTTTCGCGAGACGCGCGACTACCTCGAGAAGCGCGTCCGGCGCTTTCTTGTGGAGCGCCGCTATAAGCCGGTCGTCGAACTGAGCCGCGAGAGCGCTACCGCCGACAGGTAGGCCCGGGAGCGGCCCGACGCCGGCGCCCACACCCAGCCGGCGCCGACACCCAGCTCGCCGCCGCCGGCGCCACCTTGAGCCCTACTTGAGCGCCGTGACCTTCGCGGTCGGCCGGTCGGCCGCCTCGGGGCTCACCCCACCCAGGTCGCCGATCACATTGACGAGCTGGGTATCGCTGGGCACCACGATCTTGGTGTTCTGGTACAGCGCGCGCTCGACGGCTTCGAGCTTGCGCAGCATCTGGGCGTTGCCCACGAAGTACTTGTCGGCGGCCTCGTTGACTAACTGGATGGCCTGCGCCTCGCCCTGAGCCTCGAGGATCTTGGCCTGTCTTGTACCCTCGGCCTTCTTGATCTCGGCGCGCCGGGCGCCGTCGGCCTGGGTCTCGACCGCGGTGGCGAAGTCGATCGCCGCCACCTTCTCGTTTTCGGCTTTCACGACCTTGTTCATGGTCTCCTGTACATCGTGCGGCGGGTCGATCTCTTTGAGCTCGGTGCGCAGGATCTCGATGCCCCAGCTTGCGGTCTCGACCAGCAAGGCGGTGCGCAGTTCCTCGTTGATCTTGCCGCGCTCGGAGTTGGCTGACTTGAGCGAGAGCGTACCGATGATGTTGCGCAGCGTGGTGCGCGCCAAGTTGACGACCTGATTTTCGTAGTTGGTGACGTTGTACAGCGACGCTTTGACACTCTCTTCGTCGGCCTTGACCTTGAGGTAGACCTGCGCGTCGACCTTGGCGTTCAGGTTGTCGTTGGTGATGATCTCCTGGGGCTGGGCTTCGACCAGCACCTCACGGACGTCAACGCGATACATGCGCTCGATGACCGGTAGCACCACATGGATCCCTGGGCCGGCGTAGCGGTTGTACTTGCCCAGACGTTCCACCAGTCCGCGATGTGTGGGACGCACCATGCGGACGCTGCCACGCGCGAGAACGGCGAGTACGATCACGACCACGACGACGACCACGAGCTCGGCGATGGTCGCACTGCCGATGGCTACCACGACTGCTCCTTGAGCGACTGCGGGCACCGGCCGGCGGCCGGTCGTGCTGCGATGATTCCCCGCGGCTCGCCCTTCGAGACAGACCCGAGCCGCGCTCAGGCCGCGCGGCGGCCCACCAGCCCGAGCAGGCGGTCCTGCAACGGGGCGTCGGCGGCTACCGGGACGGCCGGTCCGAACACGCCGAGCTGGCGCCACTCCTCGGCGACCGGCGCGATCTCGCTCCACAGGCCGCGCACGAGATCGTCGGGCAGGCTCGAGTCGGCGCCGATGAAGCGCGCCAGATCGTAGGCGCGCAGGCCGCGGAAGTAGGTGATGTGCCTGAGGTACTCGCGCGCCGGATACTCGCCGTAGGAGAGGTGGACGGTCTTGTCGAGGTCGTCGAAGGCGCGCACCGCGGCGGTCGCCGCGGCGGCGATCGCCGAGAAGCTCGCTTTGGGATCGTAGCCGAGCAGGTCGCCGTCGTGGCTCGCGCCCACCTGCTCGATGGTCCTGCCGGCGAGCACGTCGGGTACCCAGGCGTCGTCGTAGGCGTGATAGTTGATGACCTCGCGCAGGGTCGAGCCCGGCTTGCGCGTCCAGCTGTCGGGCACGATGCGGTCCCACTGGTCGCTGTCGATAAGCTCGACGACGCTGCCGAGCGCCCTCTCGGCCGCTACGAAGACCTCTTGCTCGTTCACGGTGTCCTCCTCGGTCATCGGTCAGTCCTGGTCGTCGAGCTGGCTGTGCCAGCGCGCGCGGGTGCCGACCCGGGCGCGCAGGCGAAAGCGCAGGCTGCGTGGCGCGGTGTCGATGGCGGCGATCAGGCGCAGCAGACCGCGCCGCACGCGCGCCAGCCCGGAGTCGGTGAGGCCCAGGCGTCCGACGCGCTCGTCGACGCGCTGCAGGTTCCTGACGACGTCGTAGAAGAGTCCCCAGTCGTCGGCGACGAGCCCGGCGATGTAGCGCGCGTCGATCGTGCCGGCCTCCCCGCCGTCGCTCACCTCGGCGCCGTCGAGCAGGGTGACGATGTCGCGGATGTCCTTGTCGTTCAACGCGAAGATCTGCAGCTTGGTGAGCAGCAGGTCGGCCAGCGACAGGCTGACGGGCTCGAGCTCGAGGCGGCGCTTGAGGGCGATGTCGTGGTCCATGTGGAAGGTGTCGAGGAAGACGTCGATGTGATCGTCGGCGTGGGCCGCGCCCGCCCGCTCGGCGCCGTGCCGGCAGGGCCGCACGAACTGCAACTGGCCGACGCCGGTCGAGGTGGCCACGTCTAAGTTCTCGCGGTAGCCGAAGCGCTCGAAGAGGCGCGGCAGGCGGCGCGCCTCACTGGCCGGCGCCACCATGTCGAGGTCGCTGTAGTCGCGCGCGCAGAGCTGGGCGCTACGGCAATGCTCGCGCACGCCCAAGCCGCCGAGCAGCCGCAGGGTGATCCCCTCGGCGCGCGCCGCCTCGATCAGCGCATGCGCTTCGTCGGACATCTCGCGCCGGACGCGCTCGGCGACCGGTGCGGCAGGTATCGGTTCGCTCGTCATGCCCGTCTTGTCACCACACGGGGGCCGCCACAAACTACGATGACCGTGGCAGGGTAAGGTAGCAGGCGCAGAGTCGGACCGCACGGCGAGACGATCACCGCGCGCGGGGACGGGCTCCGACCACGGGACGGATCCTGCGCAACAAATGAAGGGGAGCACAGGATGGCGGCAGAGCCACAGTGGAGATGCGTGACGGCGGCGGAGTCGCGCCGGCCGATCGTGGCCGTGGCGCTGCTCATCATCGCTGGCCAGACCTGGGTGTCGCACAGTCTTGCCCTGCGGCCCGTCTGGGTGTTCCCGGGCATCGCCACAGTCCTGCTGATCGCCTCGATCGCGGTCTACGAGAGCCGCGCCGAGCCCGGCGCCGCGGCCCGTGCCCTGTCGTATGCTCTCGTCACGGTGCTTGTCGCGGCCAACGCGGCGAGCTTGGTTCTGCTCGTGCACGGCGTGTTCGTCGGGTCCGCCCTCGGGCCGGCCGGGCTGCTGGCGGCGGGGCTCACCCTGTGGCTCGTGAACGTTGCGGTCTTCGCCCTCATGTATTGGGAGATCGACGGCGGCGGCCCCGAGTCGCGGGCCGGTGGTTACGAAGGCCGCTACCCCGATCTCGTCTTCCCGCAGCAGCAGGCCGACCAGCAGGGCATCGCGCCGCCCACCTGGAAGCCGGGCTTCTACGATTACCTCTATGTCTCGCTCACCGGGGCGATCGCCTTTTCGCCTACAGACGTGATGCCGTACACAATGAGGGCCAAGCTCGTGATGGGCGCCGAGAACCTGCTGGCTTTCGCCACCCTCGCCGTGGTCGTCGCGCGCGCCGTCAACATCGCCCACGGCTGAACCAGATTGCGACTTTCGGGTAAAGTTTTGTCGTCCGCGGTCCCGCGCAGGCTCGGCGCCGGCGAACAATTCGCCCGAAGGATTGTCTTTCTTGACGCAAGCAGCGTAGTCTAGGAGCTCGCCGCCCGCGGTCGTGTATCATAGGCCGCCGGTGGCGCGATAGTGAGGAGCGCCCACCGCGGCCCCACAGAGGTGCCGCGGACACGCTCATGAGACGAGGAGAACAGGTTGACTCAAGGCAAAGTAAAGTGGTTCAACGGCCAAAAGGGCTACGGCTTCATCGAGCAGGCTGAGGGTAAAGACGTGTTCGTGCACGTCAACTCGCTCGCCCCTGGTGTCGACACCCTGAACGAAAATCAGGCCGTTGAGTTCGAGGTCACCGAAGGTCAGAAGGGCCCGCAGGCCGTCAACGTCAGGCCTGTCTAAGACAAGCAGACCTACGCGACGCCCGCTGCGCCGGCTTTGCCGCCGGCGCGGCGGGCGCCGCTGACGGCTAAGGTCGTCACCCCGCCGCCCGCGGCGCACAATACGGTCGCGGCGGCAGCGCTTTTTATTGCACACCAACTCTGCTGAAGGGAAACGAACGTGCCGAGCTCCAAAGGCAAACCACGTCCCGACCGAAAGAGGGGTCGTCCGCTCGATCCCACGAGACGTCGTTACTGCCATTTCTGCAAAGACAAGGTCGTCGGCGTCGACTACAAAGACCTGGACGCGCTGCGTCGCTGCATCAGCGAGCGCGGCAAGATCAAGTCCCGTCGGGTCACCGGTACCTGTCGTCGTCACCAGCGTCAGGTCGCCGTCGCCGTCAAGCGCGCCCGCGAGATGGCGCTGTTGCCGTACGCGACTGTCGGTAGAGACCTGCGCGAGGGCGGGGGCCGCGGCCGCAGAAGGTAAGCGGCCCGCCGCACCCCCGCACGCGGGGGCGCGACACGCCGCGGCCGGCCTCCCGAAGGCCGGCCCGCCCCACGCCCGCACCCGGCTGCCATACGGCCAGGGCCACGGCGCGCCACGCGCCGGGCATGCCTTCAGGCCGCCGCCGCCGACGCTGCGCACGAGTCCGCGCCTGCCATCGTGAGCCGTCCGCTCCTTACAGTCGGAGTCGTGGCGGCCGTCGTCGCTTTCGCTCTCGTCGGCCTCGGCGCCGTGACGCCGCCCGCGAGCGCCCACGCCTTGCTGGCCCGCTCGCAGCCCGCCGCCGGCGAGTCGCTCGCCGGGGCGCCGCACCAGCTCACCCTCTCGTTCACCGAAGCCCCCGACCCGCGTCTCTCGTCGGTCGAGCTCCTCGACTCGGCCGGCGCCGTCGTCGCGGGCGCCTCGCCGGCGCGAGCCGTCGCCGGGCGCCCGGCCGAACTGCGCGTCACCCTGACGCGCGCCCTGCCCGACGGCGCCTACACCGTGCGCTGGCGCACCGTCTCGCGCATCGACGGCCACGTCGCCGAGTCCTCATTCGTCTTCGCCGTGGGAACGGCCGCGCCCACCGGCGCCGTCCCCTCCAGCGGCGCCTCCTCCACACCGGCCTCGCTGACGGCGGCGCAGGCGGTCGGGCGCTGGCTGCTGTACTGGGGCCTCCTCCTGCTGGTCGGGGCCGCCGCGGTCTCGTTCCTGGTGGCGGGCGCCTCCGCGCCTGCCCACGGCAGCGTCCTGCTCACGACCGCCTGGGCGCTGTGCGCCGCAGGCGTGGCGGTCATGACGCTGGCCGAACGCGCCATCGTGGGCGTCTCGCTCGCGGCGCTGCTGGGCGCTTCCGCCGGGCAACCGTTCGTGGCGCGGGCGATCGCCGTAGCCGTGTGCGGCGCGGCCGTGGCGGCCTTCGTGTGGCGGCCGGGCCGCGCGACCGTCGCGGCGGTCGGCCTGTGCGCGGCGGCCGCCCTGCTCGTGCACGTGCACGGCGGGCACGCCGACGGACGCTCGCCGTTCCGGCTGCTCGACCTGGCGGTGCAGTGGCTGCACGTCACCGCCGTCGGGGTGTGGATCGGCGGCCTTGCCTGGCTGCTCCTTGGGCTGCACGGCGCGTCGCGCGCCGAGCGCACGCGCCGGGTACGCGCCTTTTCGACCGTCGCGGGCGTGGCTCTCGCCATCGTGCTGGCGAGCGGCGTGGCGCGGGCGGCGGCCGAGCTCGGCACGCCCGGCGACCTCGTGCACACGAGCTTCGGCGTCGCCCTGCTGGTGAAGCTCGCCCTGGTCGCCGTGCTCGTGGCGCTGGGCGCGTTGAACCGCTACCGCGTCGTGCCCGCTCTGGCCGGCGAGTCCCCGGCGCCCGGCGAACCCGGGGCGGCGCGCGCCTTCGGGCGTGTGGCGCGCAGCGAGCTCGTGGTGGCCGCCGCCGTGCTCGCGGCGACGGCGGTGCTGAGCGGCCTGGCGCCGGGCTCGCTGTCGAGCGCCGCGGCCGGGAGCGGCCCGGGGAGCGTCGTGGTCGTGGCCGCCGACCATGCGCAGACGCTGACCGTGCACCTCACGGTCACGCCGGGACGCGCCGGCGCCAACGCGTTCGCCGTGCGCGTCGACCGCTACGGCACCGCCACACCCGCGCCGGCGCGCGCCGTAGCGCTCGACTTCACCCTGCCCAGCCACGTGGGGGTGGGTGCGAACCTGGCCCTGCGGCACGGCGCCGACGGCGTCTGGAGGGGCCGCGGCCTGCAGCTTTCGATCGTCGGTGCCTGGCGCTGCGAGGTCGTGGTGGGGCCGCCGGCGACCGCCGTGGTGGTACCCTTGAGCCTGCGCATCGCGCCGCGCTAGACGCGCTTGGCGACACGGCCGCTCTTGCGAGCCGCCGCCGCAGCCCGCAACCTAAGGAATCGCGATCATGGATCAGCTCATCATCGGTGAATGGCCCCTGACCATCTCCGACATCACCGACGTCGCCCGCCGCGGGCGCGCCGTCAGCCTGGGGCCGGCGGCGCGCGAGCGCCTCGCCGTCGCGCGCGCCGTCGTGGAGCGCATCCTCGCCGAGGACCGCGTGGTCTACGGCGTCACCACCGGCTTCGGCCTGCTGGCGACAACGCGCATCCCGCTCGACCAGGTGCGCAAGCTGCAGCTCAACCTCATCCGCAGCCACGCCGTGGGCGTCGGCGAGCCGCTGCCGCGCGACGTGGTGCGGGCGGCCATGCTGCTGCGCACCAGCACGATCGCCAAGGGCTACTCGGGCGTGCGCACCGAGGTGCTCGAGACGCTCTGCGAGCTGCTCAACGCCGACCTCGTTCCCTGGGTGCCGTCGCGCGGCTCGCTGGGCGCGTCGGGCGACCTCGCCCCCTCGGCCCACCTCGTGCTGGCCATGATGGGCGAGGGCGAGTTCCTCACCGTCGGGGGCGAACGCGTGCCGGCCGGCCCGGTGCTCGCCGCGGCGGGCATCGCGCCGATCACGCTCGAGGCCAAAGAGGGCCTCTCGTTGCTGAACGGCACGCAGTTCATGGCGGCCATCGCCTGCCTCGCCGTGACCGACGGCGAGGCGCTGCTCGACTCGGCCGACGTCGTCGGGGCCATGAGCCTCGAGGGCCTGCGCGGCTCGGTGGGACCCTTCGAGGAGCGCATCCAGCACCTGCGGCCGATCCCCGGCCAACTGCTGACCGCCGCCCACGTGCGCGCCCTGTGCACCGACAGCGAGATCATCCTCAGCCACCTGAACTGCGACAAGGTGCAGGACGCCTACTCCATCCGCTGCATCCCCCAGGTGCACGGCGCCTGCCGCGACGCGCTGCGCTGGCTGCGCGAGGTCGCCGAGGTCGAGATCGAGTCGGTCACAGACAACCCGCTGATCTTCCCCGATACCGGCGAGGTCATCTCGGCCGGCAACTTCCACGGCGAGCCGCTCGCCCTGGCGCTCGACCTGGCCGCCATGAGCCTCTCCGAGATCGGCAGCATCAGCGAACGCCGCACCTTTCGCATGCTCACCGCGTCGCTGTCCGAGCTGCCGCCGTTCCTCACGGCCGACAGCGGCCTGAACAACGGCTACATGATCGCCCAGTACACGGCCGCCGCGCTGGTCTCAGAGAACAAGGTGCTGTGCCACCCGGCGAGCGTCGACTCGATCCCCTCGTCGGGCGACCAGGAAGACCACGTGAGCATGGGCATGACGGCGGCCTTCAAGCTGCTCCAGGTGACCCGCAACGTTTACTCCGTCCTGGCCATCGAGGCGCTCTGCGCCGCCCAGGCGATCGACCTGCTGGCGCCGCTCAAGCCCGGCGTGGGTACCGCCGCGGCGCACGCCGTCGTGCGCGGCCTGGCCACGCACCTGGTCGAAGACCGCTACCTGGCGCCCGAGATCGAGGCCGTGGCGGGCGCGGTGCAAGAGGGCCGCTTCGCCGCGCTGCTGCACGCCTGACGCCGCGCTGCCGCATGCCTGAAGCCGCGCTGCTGCACGCCTGACGGCGCGCGCTGCTGCACGCCTGACGGTGCGCGCCGCCGGGCAAGTCAGCCTTCTTCTGTGACCTCTTCGGTCTCTTCCTGTTCGAGGTCGAGCTCTGCGCGCGCCGCCGCCGCGACGTCGTCGACGGTGACCGCGGGCGCCGTGGCCGGCAGCAGGTGTCGCGGCACGAACGCCAGGCTGGCGACCAGGGTGGGGATGACGGCCGTGCCGATCACCACGGCGACCAGGTAGGAGTACTGCTTCTGGGTGACGATGCCGTGGCTCAGGCCGTAGAGGGCCGAGATCGTGCCGAAGGTGAGGCCGGTCGACATCATCAGCGTGTAGTACCAGCGCTCGTTACGCTCGCGGCGAAAGCGCGAGATCACGGGGAAGAGGCCGAAGATCTTGGCGCCGACCTTGCCGGCAAAGAGGGCGAGCACCACGACCGGGGCCGCGGCCACCGCGCTCACGCTGACCAGCGTGCCGGCGCGCAAGAAGTAGAACGGCGTGAGAAAGCCGACGGTGAGCGTGCGCAGCCGCCGGATCCAGTGATGGTCCTGGGCGGCGCCGCCCGCCAGGACGATGCCCACGATGTAGGCCGGCAGGACGGCTTCGCTGCCCGCCCAGTAGGCGAGCGCGCCGAGCCCCAGGAGCAGCACCATGATCAGCTTGGTGCGGATGGCGGCGGTGCGGTGGCCGTAGATGCGCGTCATGTGGTTGATGGTGAAGGGCAGGACGGCGCACACGGCCACGGTGGCGGCAATGAACACGACCGTCTTGTAGGTGAAGGGCGCGAACAGCAGCCCCAGCATGATCACGGTGCCCAGGTCGTTCACGAAACACGAGCCCAGGATGCCCTTGCCGAACTCGGTGCGGTTGAAGCCGGTCTCGAGCATCACCGAGTAGACGACCGCCATCGAGGTGGTGGAGAGGGCGACGCCGGCCAGCAGGCTGGCCTGGCCGTTCCAGCCGAGCGCCCAGTGGGCCACGGCGGCACAGGTGAGGAACGGCGCCGCAAAGCCCACCAGCCCGACGACCGAGACCTCGGTCAGCTTGGTGCGGATGACCGCGGGGTCCAGTTCGGCGCCGGCCAGGAAGGTGAGCAACACGGCGCCGGTCGAGGCTAAGAACTTGAGCCACTGCTGGCTCGAGCCGAGGCTGTCGAACCAGCCGAAGTGCGTGGCGACCGCCGCCACGACCACGCCCACGCAGATCTCGACCAGCGCGATCGCGATGCGCAGGCGGTTGGCGATGACGGCGGCGACCACCGCCAGGGCGAGCCAGAGCGTGGCGATGGCAAAGAGCTGCTGCATGACGGAGTCCTCCTTGGTGGCTGCCCTGTGGGCGCTTTTCATCGCGCGACAGGAGCCATCAGCCCCGGGCGGGGCGTTCAATGGGGGACTCCATCCCCACGTCGCATGGTACCCCCAGGCGCCCGGCGAGCGCCAACCCGGGCGCGCCGGGCGCTAGCCGGAGGCGCCGTGTGCTCGCGACGGCAGCAGGTCCCTGACGGCCGCGTCAGGCTCGCCGACGAGCCGCTCTTCGCCGCTACGAACGACGTGGTATCGTTGCGCCGCGCGCCGCGTGCGAGCACAAGCTAAAGGTCCACTATCCCATTGCCGAACTAAGACAGGTAGGCTATCCTAAGGAAGGAGCGAAGGGAGCCGAAATGTCCGTGCGTAGCGAGAGTCGCGAAGAGTACCTCGAGGCGATCTTCAAGCTGACCCAGCAGCCCGAGGGAGCAACGGTCGGTCGCGTGGCCGACGAGCTCGGCTTGGCGGCGCCCTCGGTCTCGCAGATGGTCGCGCGCCTGGCCGCCGAAGGCCTCGTCGAACGCGACCAGGCAAGCCACGTGCTGCTCACCAAAGAGGGCCGCCGCGAGGCCCTGCGCCTCGTGCGCCGCCACCGCCTGAGCGAGCGCTTCCTCACCGACTACCTCGACCTCCCCTGGGACCAGGTGCACGACGAGGCCTGCAAGTTCGAGCACGTTCTCTCCGACGAGGTCGAAGAGCGGCTCGCGGCGCACCTGGGCAACCCGCAGACCTGCCCCCACGGCCGCGCCATCCCCACGCCCGACGGCGAGCTGCCCGAAGAGCACGCGCGGCCCCTGGCCGAACTGTCGGCCGGGCAGAAGAGCACCATCTCGTTCGTCTCCGACGAGCAGCCCGAGCTGCTGCGCTACCTGTCGTCGCTCGGCCTGCTGCCCCAGACGGCGGTCGCCGTCGAAGACGTCGCTCCGTTCGGCGGACCGCTGCTGGTGCGCGTCGGGCGCGCCCGCTACGCACTCGGGCGCGAGGTCGCCGGCAAGATCTTCGTGCAGGCGTAAGGACTCCCGGTGGCGACCGCCTGCTGCACCCCACTGAGCACCGAGCGGCGCTCGGCGCACGCTCTGGTGGTCGCGCTCGCCGGTAACCCCAACGTCGGCAAATCGACCCTCTTCAACCGCCTCACCGGCTCCGCGGTCGAGACCGCCAACTACCCGGGCATGACGGTAGGCCTGAACGTGGCGGGGGCTACCTGGGCCGGGCAAGAGGTGCAGCTCGTCGACCTGCCCGGCACCTACGCGCTCGACCCGGTCTCCGAAGACCAGTGGGTGGCGCGCCACGGGCTGCTCGACTGGATGCCCGACGTGGTCATCGCCGTGGTCGACGCCACCAACCTCGCCCGCAACCTCTACCTCGTGCTGCAGATCGTCGACCTTGGCCCGCGCGTGGTGATCGCTCTGAACCTGATCGACGAGGCCCACCGCCAGTCGCTGCGCATCGACCCGCACGCCCTCTCGCAGGCGCTCGGCCTGCCGGTGATCCCGACGGTCGCACGGCGCGGCGAGGGGCTCGACGAGCTCGTCGCCACGGCCGCCGCGGTGGCCACCGGCAGCGACGGCTTGGGGCGCGGTCGCGCCGTGCGCTACTCGGCGCCCATCGAAGCCCAGGTCGCCGACCTCGAAACGAGACTCGCCGCCGCCCCAGGCGCCGTGCCCGGGGGGTTGCCGCCGCGCGCCGCCGCCCTGGCGCTGCTCGAAGGCGACGACGAGCTTACGGCGGCCTTCGGGCCGGGCAGCGCCATCGTCGCCTCGGCCACGGGGGCCACGCTCGCCGTGTCCATAGCAGCCGCTCGCCACGCCGCCGCCGCGGCGGTCGCCGACGCCTGTACCGAAGGCCGGGCCGGCGCCACGCCCGCCGCCGACCGCTACTGGGCGGCGACCACCTCGCCGCTCACCGGCGTGCCCATCCTGCTGGCCGTGCTGGCCTCGGTGTTCGCGTTTCTGTTCTTCGTCGGCGGCTGGCTGTCGAGGCTGCTGACCTCGCTCTGGGGAGCCACGGCGTCGCCGGTGCTGGCGTCGGCCGTGCACGGCCTGTTCGGCCACGGCGCCCTGGCCGGCACACTGTTGTGGGGCCTCGACGGCGGTATCCTCGCCGCCCTGGCGGTCGGCATCCCCTACATCCTGACCTTCTACTTCGTGCTGGCCCTGCTCGAAGACTCGGGCTACATGAACGCGGCCGCCTTTCTGGCCGACCGCGTCATGCACCTCTTCGGCCTGCACGGTCGCGCCGTCATTCCCCTCATGGCCGCCGCCGGCTGCAACGTGCCGGCCATCATGGGCACCCGCGTGCTGTCGACCAAGCGCGAGCGCACCATCGCCTGCACGCTCGTCGTGCTCGTGCCCTGCAGCGCCCGCACCGCGGTCATTCTGGGCTCGGTCTCGCTGTTCGTGGGCTGGCAGTGGGCACTCTTCGTCTTCGGCGTGCTGGGCTTCGTGGGTATCGCCGCCGGTATCGCGCTCAACCGTATCCTGCCGGGCGAGCCCGAGGGGCTCGTCATGGAGATGTTCCCCTTCCGCCGGCCCTCGCTGCGCCTCGTGGCGGTCAAAACGTGGAAGCGCTTCGGCACCTTCCTCTGGGCGGCCGCGCCCATCATGCTGATCGGCAGCTTCGCCCTCGGCGCTCTTTACGAGACCGGCCTGATCTGGCACCTGGAGTGGCCGCTGAACCCGGTCGTCGTGGGCTGGCTCGGCCTGCCGGCCGTGGCCGGCCTGACGCTGCTGCTCGGCGTGCTGCGCAAAGAGCTCGCCCTGCAGATGCTCGTCGTGTTCGCCGTGGCACGCTACGGCAGCCGGGCGTACAACCTCCGCACTTTCATGACGGCCCACCAGATCGTCGTCTACGCCCTCGTGGCCGCCATTCTCGTGCCCTGCGTGGCGACCATCGCCATGCTGGGCCACGAGCTCGGCTGGCGCCGCGCCGGGGCGATCAGCGCCGGCACCGTGGCCACCGCGCTGGTGGTCGGCGGCGCGATCGCGCACCTGTTGCCCCTGATGTAACGGCGTCGCGCGCCGCCGGTGGGCGCGCGGTCGCGAGGACCGTATGAGAAGGACCACCTTCCAGCTCGCCATCGTCGTGCTCGCCGCAGCCGCCTTTGTCGCGACCGCGGTGAGCGGCTTGGTGCTGTTCTCGCCGGCGAAGCTCCTGCCGGACTTCGGCGGCTCGCTGGGACAGTGGCGCACCATCCACGAATGGGGCGCCGTCGCGCTCGTGGCGGCGGTGGTCGCGCACGTCGTGCTGCATCGCCGCCGCTTCGCGCAGTTGCTCGCTACGCTGTGGGCCCCCGCCGACGGCGCGCCGCGCGAGGGCGGGGCCACCGACGCCGACGCCGCCGCCGACGGCCCGGCCGCCGAGGCCCCCGGCGGCGAGCGCTCGATGCGCCTCAACCGGCGCTGGTTCCTCGTTCTCGGCGGCGGCGCGGTGGCCGCCGCGGTGGCCGCCCTGCTCCTCAGGTCGGGTGGGTCGCGGGGGAGCGGCTCGGGTTCGGGCCTGCTCGCCGACTTTCCGGTGCTCGACATCGAAGGGCCGCCCGACCGCTCCGCGGCCGACTGGGTCGTCGTGGTCGACGGTCTCGTCGACACTCCGCTGCGCCTCGAGCGCAGCGCCTGGCTGACCCTGCCGCGCACGCAGGAGACGCGCACCTTCCACTGCGTCGAGGGATGGAGCGTCGACCACCTGGGCTGGGAGGGCGTGCGCGTCTCCGAACTGCTGAGCAGGGCGGGGCTGCAGTCCGGCGCCCGCTTTGTCACGTTCCACGCCTCCGGCGGCCGCTACACCGACAGCCTCAGCCTGGTCGAAGCCCAGGCGCCCGAGACGCTGCTGGCCGACTCACTCGACGCGGCGCCGCTGCCGGCCGCGCACGGGGGGCCGCTGCGCCTCGTCATTCCGTCGCAGCTCGGCTACAAGAACGTGAAATGGGTCGTGCGCCTCGAGGTCACCGCGCAGCGCGCCCTGGGCTACTGGGAAGCCAACGGCGGCTACGCCTCCGAGGCGCCGGTGAGCTGAAAGGCCGAGCGTCGCGCCGACCCGCGACCGGCCGCCGCCGCCGCGAAGACCGCTCAGACGCTCTTGATGCCGCGGATCAGCTCGGCGACGGCCTCCTGGCCGTCGCCGTAGAGCATGCGCACGTTGTCTTCGAAGAACAGCGGGTTCTCGACCCCGGCAAAGCCGGCGCCGGCGCCGCGCTTGATCACGACCACGTTGCCCGCTCGGCCCACGTCGAGGATCGGCATGCCGTAAATCGGGCTCGCGGGGTCGGTTCTGGCCGAGAGGTTCACCGTGTCGTTCGCGCCGATGACGAGCGCCACGTCGGCCGTGGCGAACTCGGGGTTGATGTCGTCCAAGTCGTAGATGTAGTCGTAGGGCACGCCCGCCTCGGCGAGCAGCACGTTCATGTGGCCCGGCATGCGCCCCGCCACCGGGTGGATGGCGAACTTGACCTGCACGCCCTTGTCGAGCAGGAGCTGGGCGAGCTCCCACACCTTGTGCTGGGCCTGGGCCACCGCCATGCCGTAGCCCGGCGCGATGATCACCTTGTTCGCGTAGCCGATGGTGATGGCGGCGTCGCTCGGGTCGATGGGGCGGGCGGCGCCGGCAGCGGCGCCCGCCGCGACCGGCGTGCCGCCGAAGCCGCTGAACAGCACGTTGGCCAGCGAGCGGTTCATGGCCTTCGCCATGAGCTGGGTGAGCATGGTGCCGGCGGCGCCGACCACCATGCCGGCGATGATCATGGCCGGGTTGCCCAGCACATAGCCCTCGAAGGCCACGGCCAGGCCGGTGAGCGCGTTGTAGAGAGAGATCACCACCGGCATGTCGGCGCCGCCGATGGGCAGCGTCATGAGGACGCCGAAGGCGAAGGCCACGCCGACAAAGCCGAGCACGAGCGGCGTGCCGAAGTGCCTGATCGCGCCCGTCTCGCCGAGCACGACGAGCACGCCGCCGGCTACGGCCACGGCCAGCACGAACAGGTCGACCGCGTTCTGCCCGGGAAAGCCGAGCACCCGCTTGATGAGCCCCTGCAGCTTGGCGAAGGCGATCAGGCTGCCGCCGAACGAGACCGCGCCGATCAGCGCCCCGACGACGGCCAGCACGGCCACGTCGCCAGGTCGCTGGGCGGCGACGGACCCGCCGCCCTTGATGAGCTCGACCGCGGCGATGGCCGCCGCCGCGCCGCCGCCCATGCCGTTGAAGAGGGCGATCATCTGCGGCATGGCGGTCATGGGCACGCGCCGCCCCGACCACTGCGCGAGGCCCATGCCCACCACGATGGCGCCGATCATGAGCGGGACGTGGTGCATGCCCGGCGTGAAGAACGTGGCGAGAGCGGCGACGGACATGCCCACCCCGGCCCACACGATGCCGCGGCGCGCCGTCGCCGGCGAGCTCATGCTGCGCAGGCCCGCGATGAACAGCACGGCGGTGGCGAAATAGCTCGCCTTGATGACTTCGTCGACGGCGCTCATGGGCTGGCGGAGCCGTCGTCGTTGCCGGGTGGGTGCGCCGCCGGGCGGTCGTGGCTGCTCTTGAACATGGCCAGCATGCGCACGGTCACCACGTAGCCGCCGTGCACGTTCATGGCGGCCAGCACCACGGCGAACACGCCGATGGCCACCTCGAGCGTGCCGTGCGCAAAGCCGAGCGTCACCATGGCGCCCACCAGGACGATGCCGTGCACGAAGTTGGCGCCCGACATCAGCGGCGTGTGCAGGATGACCGGCACCGCGCCGATGATCACGTAGCCGGTGAAGGCGGCCAGCATGAAGATGTACAGGGCGCTCCAGCCGCTCACTGCGCCGCCGCCTGTCCGTGCGCGCCGCCCGCCGCCTCGACAGCCGCCCGCGTCGCTTCGTGCACGATGCGCCCGTCGCGAGTGAGCACGCTGGCGGCCACGATCTCGTCGTCCCAGGCGGGGGAGAGCTCGCCGTCGTGGATCAGCAGGCCGAGAAAGTCGGAGATGTTGCGGGCGTAGGTCTCGCTGGCATTCACCGCCAGCTGGCTGGGCAGGTCGAGGGGCCCGAAGATGGTCACCCCGCCGTGCTCGACGGTCTCGCCGGGACTGGTGAGCTCGCAGTTGCCGCCGCCCTCGGCCGCCAGGTCGACCACTACGGCGCCCGGCTTCATGGCCTCGACCATGGCGGCGCTCACGAGCAGCGGCGCGCGGCGGCCGGGGATGGCGGCCGTGGTGATGACCGCGTCAGAGGCCGCCACGTGGTCGGCTATGAGCTTGCGCTCCAGCTCGTGCTCGGCGGCGGTGAGCTCGCGGGCGTAGCCGCCCGACGCCGAGGCGTCGACGCCGAGCGAGACGAACTTCGCGCCCAGCGACTCGACCTGCTCCTTGGCCGCGGGGCGCACGTCGTAGGCCTCGACCACGGCGCCCAGGCGCCGCGAGGTGGCGATGGCCTGCAGGCCGGCGACGCCCGCGCCCAGCACCAGTACCCGCGCCGGGCGGATGGTGCCGGCGGGCGTGGTGAGCATGGGGAAGAAGCGCGTCAGGCCCGACGCCGCCATGAGCGCGGCCCGGTAGCCGGCCACCGAGGCCTGCGAGGTGAGGGCGTCCATCGACTGCGCCCGCGTGACGCGCGGCAGCAGCTCCATGGCGAGCGCCGTCACGCCGGCGTCGCGCAGGCGGACGACGCGCTCCAGGTCGCGGGCCGGCTCCATGAGCCCCACGAGGAGCTGCCCCGGGTGTGACAGCTCGATTTCGGCGGGCAGCGGCGGCCGCACCTTGACGACCACCTCGGCGCGCGCCCAAAGGTCGACGGCCGCGGCGACGACCGCGGCGCCGGCGCGGGCGTAGTCGTCGTCGCCGAAGTAGCTGCCCCGCCCAGCGCCCGCTTCGACCGACACCTCGATGCCGCGGGCGGCCAGCTTGACGATCGCCGCCGGCACCAGCGCCACCCGCCGCTCGCCGGGGGCGACCTCTGCGGGGACTGCGACCCTCGCGTTCACCTGTTCTCCTGCGCCGGTGCTTCGTTTGAGCGGGGCTGCACAGCCGACGTGCCGGTCGGCGCGCCCGCGCCCGTGTCGCGGAGGGTCTTTCGCAAGCGCGACGTCCCCAAACCAGCAGGGTCGCCTTCGGTCTAACGGCGACCAACATCAAGTTCGCCGCCGCGGGGGCCGATAGCGAGAGGCATGCGACCCCCTACTCACTTCGTTCGACCCACGTCTCCGCCGACCGCACCCCGCCGCCGCCTCAGCCGCCTCTTGCCGTGCTGAGCGCCTTCTGCAAGCGCTTCGCCGCGCTGCCGCGGCCGGTGCAGCTGCTGGTCGGCCTGGGGCTCGTCGTGGCGATCGGAGGGCTCGACTACGTCACCGGCCCGCGCGTGCTGCTCAGCATCTTCTACCTGCTGCCGGTCATGCTGGTCGCCTGGGGTACCGAATCGACCGGCTACGGCGCGATCGTGATCGTGGCGACCTGTCTGGTGGGCCCGGTCGAGGCGATCATCTCGGACTACCGCTACAACTCGCTGGCCGCGGCGCTGTGGAACGGTCTCGTGCGCCTCGCGGTCTTCGGCATCGTGCTGTACCTCATGCGGCAGGTGCGCGACCTCGTGGTCCGGCTCGAAGAGCAGGCCGGGCTCGACGAGCTCACGGGGGTCGCCAACCTGCGCGCCTTTCGCGACATCGCCGCGCGCGAGATCGAGCGTAGCCGGCGCTTTCACCACGGACTCTCGCTCGCCTACATCGACATCGACGACTTCAAAGGTATCAACGACCGCCTGGGTCACGACGCCGGCGACCGCACCCTGATCGCCCTCGCCACCCTGGCACTGGCCACGGCGCGCTCGGTCGACACTGTGGCCCGCATCGGCGGCGACGAGTTCGTGATCGTCATGCCCGAGACCGGGGCCGACGCCGCCCTGCCGCTGGTCACCCGCCTGCGTGACGCCTTCCCCAGGGTCTCCACGATCGGCGACATCGGCACGACCTGCAGCATCGGCCTGGCGTCGTACGGGCGCGCCCCCGACTCGGTCGAGGAGATGCTCGCCGCCGCCGACGCCCTCATGTACCAGGCCAAGGCGGCGGGCAAGGACAGGGTGCGTCACGCCCTCCTGCTGGCCGACTCGTCGCGTGGCTCGGCCCCCGGCCGCCTGCTGCCGTTCTCGCCGCAGCCGCGCGCCTGACAAACGCCGCTCGCCCCTGACCGCTCGTCGTCGCCCTGCGCCCCTAAACGGCGTCGCGCGCCGACCCTGCCATAGTGGGGAATGAAGGTCGCGATCTGAGGAGGCGAGGAGTGGCGACGAGGAACCTGCGCGTGGTCGCACTCGTTGGTGCGGTCCTGGTGCTCGTGCTCGGCGGCCTGGGGGTCGCTCGCGGCATCTCTCACCGCCACGTTGCCACGCCACACGCCACACGCAGCGCGACGGCGGGCGCGGTGCTGACGGCCGAGCAGGTCTACCGGCGCTTCGGGCAGGGAGTCGTGCAGGTCATCGCGGTTGCGCCGGCCGCCACGGGCGCCACTCGCGCCGTCGACAACGGCGCCGGGCCACGGGGCCTGGGCTTCGCCGTGTCGAGCACCCTGATCCTGACGAGCGCGCGCCTGGTCGACCAGAACGGCAGCATCGCCAAGACCGCGACCGTGATCTTCAAGTCGGGCGCCGGGCGGGAGCGGCGCACCGTCGGCGCCATCGTCTGTGTCGACGCCACCCTCGACCTGGCCGTGATCAGAGTCGACGCGGCGCAGACGGCAGGTCTCGCCGCCCTGCCCATGGGCGACTCGAGCGGGCTGCGCGCGGGGCAGTCGCTGACCGCCCTGGGCGACCCGCTGGCGGCTGCGCCGGCGCCCGCCGCTCTGGTCGTGACCGCTCCGCGGCGCCTGCTGCGCGCCACGAGCGGGGTCGCCCTGCAGGCGATCGTGCTCTCAGGCCCGTCCTTGACCGGCCAATCGGGCGCTCCGCTCTTCGACGTCTCCGGCCGCGTGCTGGCCGTCGTCGACGCTACCCGCGCGCCGGCCGGCGACCCACGCGGCGTCGGCACGGCGGTGCCGATCAACGATGCGGCCCACGTGATCGCCGACGCCCTGGCAAACTAGGCGCGCGACGTAGTCACGCATGCCTGAGCGGCGACGACGAAGTCGATCGACGGCCTAAAAGGTCGCGCGCGGACCCCCGACCGGCGTAGCATGGGTAAGTCCCTGCGAGCGGCGTGCGCCGTTCGCGACGGTCCCGTCGCTCGCCGCCGTTTGCGCCGGCGACAGCTCGTGCGGGCCGCGGCGCTCATCCGGAGCGTCCGCAGCCGGTTTCGCACGCCGCGGTGCGGCGCGTGATTGACCAGCCTCGATACGAGGAACAAAGAGGCACCCGGAAGTCCTGTACCCGAGAGTGAAGAGAGAGCCGACGTGAGCAGATTGCGGCGCGTCATCATCCCCCTGCTGATCATCGTCATCTTGGTCGTGGTCGTGCAGGCGGTCATCAAGAACAAGAGCGGCAGCAACGTCAAGTATCCCTTCCAGGGCACCAGCCAGAGCTTCGTGAGCCAGCTGAACAGGGGCGAGGTGTCGACGGTGCTCGTCAACACCACGGCGCAGACGATCCAGGTCGGTCTGAACGACGCCACAAAGACGACGTACACGATCAACTACCCCGACGCGACCCAGCTCTCGCAGCTGCTCGCCAAGCACCCCACGGTGGCGGTCACGGCCAAGAGCGGCAGCTCCTCGTGGACGAGCCTGCTCACGCTGCTTCTGCCGCTCGTGATCATCATCGGGTTCTTCATCTTCATGATGCGCCGCATGCAGGGCGGCGGCTCCAAGGTCATGAGCTTCGGCAAGAGCCGCGCCAAGCAGGTCAGCGTCGACGCGCCCAAGGTCACCTTCAAGGATGTCGCGGGCATCGACGAGACGGTCGAGGAGCTCGAAGAGATCAAGGAGTTCCTCGAGAACCCCAAGAAGTTCCAGCAGCTCGGGGCGCGCATCCCCAAGGGCGTGCTGCTCTTCGGCCCTCCCGGAACCGGCAAGACGCTGCTGGCCCGGGCCGTGGCGGGCGAGGCCGGCGTGCCCTTCTTTTCCATCTCGGGCTCCGACTTCGTCGAGATGTTCGTGGGCGTCGGGGCGAGCCGCGTACGCGACCTCTTTGCCCAGGCCAAGCAGAACTCGCCCTGCATCATCTTCATGGACGAGATCGACGCCGTGGGCCGCCATAGGGGAGCCGGCTTCGGCGGCGGCAACGACGAGCGCGAGCAGACCCTCAACCAGCTGCTGGTCGAGATGGACGGCTTCGAGATGAAGGACAACATCATCCTGATCGCCGCCACCAACCGCCCCGACATCTTGGACCCCGCCCTGCTGCGCCCGGGCCGCTTCGATCGCCAGATCGTGGTCGACCGCCCCGACCGCCAGGGCCGCCAGGACATCCTCGCCGTGCACACCCGCGGCAAGCCGATCGCCAAGCACATCGACTTGGACACGCTGGCCGCCCAGACCCCGGGCTTCACCGGCGCCGACCTGGCCAACTTAGTCAACGAGGCCGCCCTGCTGGCAGCCCGCCGTGGCCACAAGATCATCGACATGCCCGAGCTCGAAGAGGGCATCATGCGCGTGCTGGCCGGCCCCGAGAAGAAAAGCCGCCTGCTCTCCGACAAAGAGAAGGCGATCACCGCCTACCACGAGATGGGCCACGCCTTGGTGGGTCACTTCCTGGCCCATACCGACCCGGTCCACAAGATCTCGATCGTCAGTCGCGGCGCCGCTTTGGGCTTCACCATCTCGCTGCCCGCCGAAGACAAGTTCCTCACCACGATGGGCGAACTGAACGACACCCTGGCGATGACCCTGGGCGGACGGGCCGCCGAAGAGATCCAGTTCGGCGAGATCACCACCGGCGCCGCCAACGACTTAGAGAAGGCGACCGACACGGCCAAGCAGATGATCATGCGCTGGGGCATGAGCGAGAAGCTCGGACCGCGCACCCTGGGCCACAACCAGGCGATGCCCTTCCTGGGCCGCGACTTTTCGCAGGAGCCCGACTACTCCGAAGAGATCGCCCGCGCCATCGACGGCGAGATCAGGCGCATCATCGAAGAGGCTCACGACCGCGCCCGCGCCGTGCTGCACGACCATCGCGAGCAGCTCGACTCGACGGCCAAGATCCTGATCGACCGCGAGACGCTCGAACGCGGCGAGTTCGAGGCCCTGCTGGCAGGCACCTCAGAAGAAGAGGTCTTCCGCGAGAAAGACGCCAAGGCCCGCCAGCGCAGCACCGGCGACAGCCCCAGCGAGAAGCGTACCCCGACGCCGCACCAGCCGCGCCTGGGCCCGCCGCTGCCGGCCGACTCGCCTTCGTAGGCCTGCCAGGCGCCACGCCCAAGAACGCAACACGAACGGCCGGCTCACACGCCGGCCGTTTGTGTCTGGCGGCGTGCACACGACGCGTGAGGGGAGGAGGGCGAGGGGAGGGCGATGGGCAGGCGGGGGCCGGCGCGGTAGCGGAGGCTGTCTAACGGTCGCCCGGCACTCGGCTCGGGCTCGGGGTCATCGACCAGGCGCCCAGCGAGACGGCGCCCACGAAACACAGCAGCAGACCGACCGCGACCCACTCGAGCCAATGGCGTCGTTCGACGACGGAGACCACATCGACCGCGCACACCGTGAAGGCCAGGTAGCTCAGCCGCTGCGACAGCCCGGGGTGCCACACGTGGGCCCAGCCGATGAACCACACCGCCGTCGCCAGCGCGATGAACAGCACGGTCGCCCACAAGGCGTGAGCGGCGTAGTCGTTCTCCGAGAAGATGCCGGTCATGACCACGGCGCCGGCGCCGACGAGCCCGGCGAGCTGTCCGACCCCGATCAGCAGCTTGACGAAGATACCCTGGCCGCGGGCCCAGGTGCGCAGGCCCACGAAGAAGGCGGCCAGCATGGCGCCCAGGGCGATCATGTCGAGGCGGAAGAAGATGGAGCCCCGGGGGCTCAGGATGGTGTTGCCGAGGTCGGAGATCCAGTTGGCCGCCGGGCTGAAGGCCCACGGGTAGTAGGCGTACGCCACGAGGGCCAGCGCGACACTCAAGATGATGGCCGCGAGTCCGGCGATGGTCGCAAGCGGGGGTCGTCTGCGTAGCGTCGTGCACACCCCTTGTCTCGAGCGGCCGTGCTTGGGCCGCTCATGGGCTGAAGCGTGGCGTCACCGGTTCGGTACCCGGCTCTTGCCTGACGGTATCGACCTCGGGTCCCGCGGTCAACAGGGTCGTGAGCGTGAGGGCCTCGTGGCGACGGTTAAGGCATGTTAAGCGCGCCGAAAGGTTCGCCGGCCCCGCGGGCAGGATACACTTGGGCAGAAACGTCACCTAAGTCTCCCAAAGGAGGCGGAACACAGAAGTGAGTATCGTCATCCTGTTCGCCTATGTCGTCATCGTGCTCGGAGTCTTCTACTTCTTCATGCTGCGCCCGCAGCGCCGCAAGCGCCGCGCCCAGCAGGAGATGATCGCGGCCGTCCAAAAGGGAGACGAGATCGTGACGGTCGACGGTCTCTGCGGCACCGTGCGCCAGGTGCAGGACTCCTTCGTCATCGTCGAGATCGCCGACCGCAAGCAGGTACGGCTGGTCAAGTCGGCACTCTCGCAGGTGATTGCCAAATAGCCTTCGCGGAGGTGCGCCCAGCGTGCAGGCGGTAGTCATAGCCGACAGGCGGCTCGACACGGTCGAGCGGCCCGACCCCGTGCCGGGTGACACTGAGCTCCTCGTAGCGGTGCGCGCCGCGGGGGTCAACGGCGCCGACCTCGCCCAAAGCCGGGGCGCGTACCCGGCGCCGCCCGGCCTGCCCGCCGACATCCCCGGCCTCGAGCTGGCCGGCGAGGTCGCGGCGATCGGTCGCCGGGTCACGCGCTTCGCCGTCGGCGACCGCGTCATGGCGCTCGTGGGCGGGGGCGGTCAGGCCAGCCTTGCCACGGTCGACGAGACGCATGCCCTGCCGGTGCCCGCCGCGCTCTCGTGGCCCGAGGCCGGCGGGTTCCCCGAGGTCTACGCCACCGCCTTTGACGCGTTGTTCGGCCAGGCCGGCCTCACGCTCGGCGAGCGCGTGCTGATCAGCGGCGCGAGTGGCGGCGTGGGCACTGCCGCGGTGCAGCTCGCCGCGGCCGCCGGCGCGCAGGTCACGGCCGTGGTGCGCGCCGCCGGACAGCGCGAGGCCGTCGCCGCGCTCGGCGCGCGCCGGGTGATCGACCCCGCCGAGGTCGCCGGGCACGGCCCCTACGACGTCGTGCTCGAGCTGGTCGGCGGTCCCGGGCTCAAGCTCGCCCTGTCGGCGCTCGCCATCCAGGGCCGCGTGCTGGTCATCGGTCTGGGCGGCGGCGGCGAGGTCGCCCTCGACCTGTTCGAGCTCATGGGCAAGCGCGCGCAGCTGCGCGGCTCAACGCTGCGCTCCCGCACGCTGGCCGAAAAAGCCGCCGTGGTCGCCGCGCTACGGGCGCACGTGCTCCCCTTGCTGGCCGCCGGGCGCCTGCGCGTGCCCGTGTGCGCGACCTTCCCCCTCGATCAGCCGCAGCGCGCCTACGAGGCCTTCGCGACCCCCGGCAAGCTCGGCAAGGTCGTCTTCGTCGTCTAACTCGCGGGCTCGGCCTCGGGTCGCCGCGCCCGGTGCTTTGCGTTAGCCTTGGCAGCGCGATCATCGTGCGGAACGCTGAACAGAACTCGAGAAGGCGGCGGCTGGCGCGCCAGCTGCGGCTCTTCCCACGGCAGTTCTGGCTGCTGGTCGGCGGCACCTTCTTCTACCTGGTGGCCATCGGCACCGCGTTTCCCTACACCGCCATCCTCCTCAAGGGGCGCCTCGGCGTGTCGATGGCGGTCGTGGGCGCGCATCATCGGCGGCACGGCGCTGGCCGGCCTGCCGCTGCAGCCGTTGGCCGGCAGCCTGAGCGACCGGTTCGGGCGGCGCGCGGTGATGATCGTCTGCGCCGCCTTCTCTGGGATCATGTACGGCAGTCTCGCGTTCGTGCACGGCGTCGTGCCGATCTGCATCGCCGTCTTTTGCGACCGCGCCCTGGGCTGGCCGCTGTTCCTGACCGCGAGCAACGCCATGGTCGCCGACCTGGTGCGCGCCCGCCTGCGACCCGAGGGCTACAGCCTGGTGCGCCTCATGATCGGTGCCGGCGAGATCGTCGGACCGCTGATCGCGTGGGCGCTGCTGGCCGCCGGGTTCGGGCTGTCGCTGCTGTTCGTGCTGGCCGGCGCCGGCTGCTTTGCCTTCCTCGTGTTCACGCTGGTCGCCCTGCGCGAGACGCGGCCCCGGGTGGCGCGCCACGTGCGCTCGACGACCATAAGCGAAGGACCCCCGGTCTACGGCGTGCGCGACGTGATCCGCATTCCCAGTCGTCGCCGCTCACGGCGCCGCAAGCCCGCCGCGGCGCCTCAGGGCTACCGCCGCGTGCTCGGCGATCGGCGCTTCTGCGCCTTCTGCGCGATCTCGTTGCTGCCGCTGTTCATCTTCGGGCAGACCTACTCGACCTTCCCCGTGCTGCTCACGAGCTACCTGCACGTGCCGCGGGCCGACTACGGCTTGCTCATGTCGTACATGGCGCTCGTGATCGTCGTCACGCAGTACCCCAGCGTGCGCGCCATCAAGAAGATGGACCCCATGTTCCAGGTGGCCGTGGCGAGCGTGCTGTTCGGCTGCGGCATCGGCCTGTCGGCCTTCATGCCGGCCGCCTGGCCGCTGCTCGTCACGATCGCCGCCCTTGGGCTGGCCCAGGCGATCTTCGGTCCCGTGACCTCGACGATCGTCGCCCACCTGGCCCCGGTCGAGCTGCGCGGGCGTTACATGGGCGCCTGGACCTTCGTCTGGATGGCCGGCCAGGGCTCTCTCGGGCCGATCTTCGGCGGCCTGCTGCTGGCCAGCTTCGGGTTTCACGTCACCTACCTGGTGATCGTCGCCTTCGGTCTGGCCGGTGCCGCGCTGTACCCCTTGCTGCGCACGAGCGCCGGGGTCGCGCGCCGGCGCGTCGCCACGACGCCCTGAAGGTCGGGTAACGGCCGCGCCCCAAAGGAAACCCGAAGCTCCCCGGCGAAGCTAAGCAACTGGTCTCCTCGCCGTTGACGACGGCGGGTGAGACTCGCTCCGACGCACAAACGACAACTACCGCGCCGGCTCGGAGGCTCAGGGGCCGTCCGGGCGATGCGGCGCAGGCGATCCCGGCGGCGGGGCGGATCTGGTGGCGAGAAGATCTCGAGGAGAAGCGGTAACGATGAGTGCGAGCGATTCTTGGCGCCGGGCCCGCGGCCGACTCGATGCGGCCCTGGCCTGGTCTTCGGGCAGAGACGACGAAGACGACTGGGATGAGGAAGCCGTGCACTATCAAGCACAAGACGAACCGCCGCTGCGGCTGGTGCAGCCGGCGCGCCACGAGTTCTGCGTGGTGGCCGTCGACAGCTTCGACGACGCCCAGCGCGTCGCCGACGCCTTTCGGCGCGACGCGCCGGTCATGGTCGAGCTGCAGGGCTGCGGCAGCGACGTCGCCCGGCGGGTGACCGACTTCTGCAGCGGCCTGGCGTATGCGCGCGACGGCGGCCTGAGCGTGGTCGCCGAGAACGTGCTGATGCTCAGCCCGACGCACGTCGACCTTTCGGGCGACGAACGGCGCGGCCTCGCCGGCAGCGGCTTCTACAACCAGGCCTGACGCCGGTGGCGCCGGCGACCCGATGACCGATATGGCCGACTCGAGCGGGCTGATCGACGAGCTGCGAGCGCTGGCGGTAGAGCTCGCGCGCGCCGCGGGGCGCCTGCATGTCGAGGGTCTCGACCGCATCCGCGAGGTGACCACCAAGTCGGCCCCCAACGACTTCGTGAGCGACGTCGACCGCGCGGCCGAGGCGACGATCGTCGCCATGCTGACCGCCGCCCGGCCCCACGACGCCATCCTCGCCGAAGAGGGCAGCGCCCGCGAGGGCAGCAGCGGCGTGCGCTGGGTCGTCGACCCGCTCGACGGCACCATGAACTACGTCTACGGCTACCCGGCCTTCTGCGCGTCGGTGGCCGCCGAGATCGACGGCGAGACAGCCGTCGGGGTGGTGTACGAGTCGCTCACCGGCATCGTCTTCTGGGCGGTGCGCGGCGGGGGCGCCTGGCAGGACGAGAAGCGCCTCGCCGTGCGGCCTCAGGCGGTCCTCTCCGGGGCGCTGGTCGGCACCGGCTTCTCCTACGACGCGCAGCAGCGCGCCGAGCAGGGCGCCGCCGTCGCCCACGTGCTGGCGCGCGTCGCCGACATTCGCCGCGGCGGGTCGGCCGCCCTCGACCTGTGCCGCCTCGCGGCCGGCCAGCTCGACGCCTACTACGAGCTCGACCTCTCGCCCTGGGACTACGCCGCCGGCCGCCTGATCGCCCAGGAGGCCGGCGCCCAGGTGGCGGCGCTGCCGGCCGGACACGGCAAGGGGCCGGCTATCGTCGGCGCCGGTCCGGCGCTCATGCCGGCCTTCGTCGACCTGTTGCACGAGGCGGGCGCGCTGCCCGCCTGACGCGGCCCGCCCGACGCGGCGCCCGCCCGGCGCGGCGTCCTGCCCGACGCGGCGCCCGGCTTACGCGGCACACGCCCTACGCGGCACACGCCCGACGCGGCGCCCGGTCGGCGCCCCACTGCGGCCGTCGAAGCGCGGGATTTGCGCCTCACGACCCCGGGTAGAGAGTCAGGGAGGCCCGCCGTCCGCCCATCAGCCGACGCCACCGCGCGTCGCCGCACGGCTCGAACCCGAGAACGACTCCTCTTGAACACGAATCTATCGCCGGCACAGGACCAAGGTTCCAGCGCCCCCGGCTTTGGCCGAGGGCGCGCTCAACTCGCCCTCATCGCGACCACCGATTTCACCGTGTGGCTGGAGCGGGCGCCATCCTGCCCTACCTGCCGGTCTTTCTTAAGGAGCAGGCGCACGCCTCGCTCACGGCGATCGCGCTGATCGCCGCTGCTTACTACATCGGCGTGTTCGTCTTCTCGGGCTACTTCGGCCACTTGAGCGACCGCCTGGGGCGGCGGCCCATGATCATCGCCGGGACCGTGCTCTACACGGTGGCGACCGCGCTCTTCCTGACCACCACGGACCCAGCCTGGTTCTGCCTGTTCCGGCTGGTCGAGGGCATGGGCGCGGCCGCCGTGGTGCCCGCGGCGCAGGCCTTCGTCGCCGACATCACGGTGAACGAGAACCGCAGCCGCGCCTACGGCTGGCTGACCTCGGCGCAGTTCACGGGCCTGATCGTGGGACCGGCGCTGGCCTGGCCCCTGTACGCCCTGGGCGGCGGCCAGGGCCGCTGGGCGTTCTACGCCATCTTCATCTTCAGCGCGGCGCTGACCGCCGTGGTGGCCGTCGTGCTGGCCCTCTTTCTGCGCGAGCCGCCGCACGCGCGCGCCGAGCGGGCGGCCCCGGCGCCGCCGCGCCCGCCGCTGCGCGTGCTGCTCAGCCGCCCCGTAGCGGCCATCATCCTGACCGTGGCTGCCGCCGAGTTCGCCATGGGCTCCTGGGACGTGGTGTGGAGCATCTGGCTGCGCCACATCGGCGCCTCGATGCGCGTCGTCGGCCTCACCTGGATCGCCTTCAGCGTGCCCATGGCCTTCTCGTTCGTCGGCGGACGCGTGGCCGACCGGCGCAACCGCTTCGCGCTCATGTTCTGGGGCTTCGGCATCACCGGGGCGAGCTGGATCGTCTTCAGCCTGACCCACGACCTGACCATCTACCTCGCCGCCATGCTGATCGGCGGGGCGGCCTTCGCCGTGGCCTTCCCCGCCAAACAGGCCTTCCTCGTGCAGGTCGCGGCGCCGCGCTATCTGGGCACGATCCAGGGCATCGAACAGACCGCGATGCAGCTCGCCGCCCTGATCGGCACGCTCACCGCACCGCTGCTCTACGGGCTGATCGGCGGCTACATCTTCGCCGTGGGCGGGGCGGTCGCCCTGGCTGGCCTGTTTGTGGCGGCCCCGACCCTGCGGGCGGAGTATGCCTGCGTCGCAGGGCGCAGCGGGGCGCGCAGCTGCGCCGACCTGGGGCGCCTGGGCCGCGACGACGGCTACGCCGCGGAGCTCTCGGGCGACACCGAGTGAGCGTCGCCGCGGGCTAGAAGATGAACGCGCGGTCGTTCCAGTAGGCGCGCACCTTGCGGCCGCGCGCCGCGAGCTCGAGCACGAGGCTGCGCGGCAGGCCGTGCGGGCCGCCGTCGAGGCAGAGCTCGAACCCGCCGCCGTCGAGCGGCTCGACCCCCACGTGGCGGCGCGAGCGCGGCACGACGTCGGTCTCGAGCAGCGTGAGCCCGCCGCTGCAGCAGCGCCGTTCGACGGTCCACACGTAGAGCCGGCCGCCGTGGCGCGCCACGAAGTCGGCGACCCCGGGGCCGGCGATCACAGCGGGCGCCTCGAGCGGCTCTCCCGCGCGCGCGGCTGCGGCGCCGCCGGCGGGCTCCGTCGGGTGACGAACAGTCGCTTTGGAGGTCGGGCGATTCATCGCTGTCTTTATGTGTCCCCCAATGTGCGCCGGCTCAGGCTTCGCCGTCCGCGCGTCGACCGGCCGCTGCCGGCCTGCCCGCCCGTCCGCCGGCCCGCCGTCGCCCGGCGCATCGGCTTAGTCGCCCGCCACGGCTACGGCTGTGCCGGCCAAAACGGTCGTCAGGAGCGGCGTGCGCGGGTATCGGCATCACGTGCGCTGCCGGGCGTCGCGGCCGGTCGCTCCTGCTTGCGAGCGACGCGCCCATTCTTGCGGCAGCCTGATGCTAGAGGTGAGACATGCCCAGATCGATTTGGAAAGGCGCCATCAGCTTCGGACTCGTCAACGTGCCGGTCGGACTGTACTCGGCCGAGCGCCCCCAGGAGCTGCGCTTCAACCAGCTCGACAGGCGCACCATGAGCCGGGTGCGCGAGAAGCGCGTCGACGAGAAGACCGGCCAAGAGGTCCCCTACGAGGAGATCGTCAAGGGCTACGACACCGGCGGCGGGCAGTACGTGGTGATCACCGACGAAGAGCTCAAGCGGGCCAACCCCAAAGCCAGCCAGACGGTCAGCATCCTGGGGTTCGTGAACGCCGACGAGATCGACATCACCTACTTCGTGAAGCCCTTCTACCTGGCGCCCATAGGCTCGGGCAAGAAGGGCTACGCGCTCCTGCGCGCCGTGCTGCGCGACACGAACAGGGTGGCCATCGCCAAGGTCGTCATCCGCACCAAGGAGTACCTGTGCGCCGTCTTTGCGCGCGGCGACCTGCTCGTGCTGGAGACGCTGCGCTACGCCTACGAGCTGCGTGACTCAAGCGAGCTCGAGGTGCCCGAAGACGACCTCGAGGCGCTCGGTCTGACCCAGCCCGAGATCACCATGGCCGAGCAGCTGATCAGTGCCATGGCCACCACGTGGGACCCCGAGGCGTATCGCGACGAGTACCGCGACGACCTGCTCAGGGTGATCGAAGAGAAGGAACGCACGGGGGCGGTCGAGGCGGTCGCCGCCGGCGAACCGGCGCCCGAGGGCCAGGTGGTCGACATCATGGCGCTGCTCAAGCGCAGCGTCGACCAGGTGCGCGAGGCGGGCGGGCCCGACGCTGCCGCGGCCGATGGGGAAGGGGCGTCCGGCAAGAAGGCGCCCCCCAAGCGCGGCGGCAAGGGCGGACGCCGCAAGGCTGCCTGAGCGTGGCCCTCGACGACTACCGGGCCAAGCGCCGGCCGACCGAGACGCCCGAGCCGGGCGCGCGGGTGGCCCGCAGCGCTCACGGCGACCTGTTCGTGATCCACAAGCACGCCGCGCGCCGGCTGCACTACGACGTCAGGCTCGAGCTCGACGGCGTGCTCAAGAGCTGGGCGGTGCCCAAGGGCCCCAGCCTCGACCCCACCGACAAGCACCTCGCGGTGCACGTCGAGGACCACCCGCTCGACTACGCCGACTTCGAGGGCGTCATCCCCAAGGGCCAGTACGGCGGCGGCACCGTGATGGTCTGGGACACGGGACGCTGGTTCCCCGAAGAGGCCACCGCCGACGACCCGCGCGCCGCCTACGAGGCCGGCAGGCTCAAGTTCCGCCTCGAAGGCGAAAAGCTCCACGGCCGCTGGATGCTGGTGCGCATGAAGCCGCGCTACGACCCCGACGGTCGCGCGAGCGACGAGAATGCCGACAACTGGCTGTTCTTCAAGGAGCGCGACGACGAGGCGCGCAGCGGCGACGAAGCGGCGGTCACCGCGCTGCTGCCCGACAGCGCCAAGACGGGGCGCACCGCCGAGCAGATCGCGGCCGCCGCGGACAGCGTGTGGCAGTCGGAGGGCCCGCCCTCAGCCGACGGTGTGGCGTCCGGTGGCTCGCCGACCGCGGCGCGGCCGGACCCGGGGTCGATCCCGGGCGCGCGGCGCGCGCCGCTTCCGCGGCGCGTCGAGCCCGAGCTGGCCACGCTCGTCTCAGAGGCGCCGCGCGGCGACGGCTGGCTGCACGAGATCAAGTTCGACGGCTACCGGGTGCTCTGCCGGCTCGACGGCGGCGCGCCGCGCCTGTTCACGCGTCGCGGGGCCGACTGGACCGACCACTTTCCCACCCTGCTGGCGCCGCTCGGCCGGCTGCCCGCCGAGAGCGCGCTGCTCGACGGCGAAGTGGTCTACGTGCACGACGACGGGCGCACCACCTTCGCCGCGCTGGCGAGCGCCCTGCAGGGCGGCACCGACCCCGAGGGGCGCATCGTGTACTACGTCTTCGACCTGCTGTACCTCGACGGCTTCGACCTGACGGGGGCGCCGCTGCTGGCCCGCAAGGAGGCGCTCGAGCGCCTCCTTGCGGGCCAGCCCCCGGGCGCCCGCGTGCGCTACGTCGACCACGTCCTTGGGCACGGCGACGAGTTCGTGCGTCAGGCCTGCGGCTTTGCCCTCGAGGGCGCCGTGGCCAAGCGCGCCGAGGCGACGTACCGCGCGGGGCGCAGCCGGGACTGGCTCAAGGTGAAGTGCCTGCGCCGCCAGGAGTTCCTGATCACCGGCTTCACCGAGCGGGCGGGCGTGAGCGGGCGCATCGGCGCGCTGCTGGTGGGTTTTCACGAGAACCCCGGCGGAGCGGTGCGCTGCGCGGGCCGGGTCGGTACCGGCTGGGACGACCGCACCATGCGCGATCTGCGCGCCCGTCTCGATCCTCTGGTGGTGGACGAGCCGCCCTGCGAGAACGCCCCGCGGGGCAAGGCCGCCGCCGGCGTGCGCTGGGTCGAGCCGAAGCTGGTCGCCGAGATCGAATTCTTCGACTGGAACGGCAGCGACGCGTTGCGCCACGCCTCGTTCGAAGGCCTGCGCCTCGACAAGCCGCCGGACGAGGTCGTCTTCGAAGAGGCCGTCGAGGCGGCGGCCGGTCCGGCCGTCGAGCCCTCACCCGCCGCCGTCGAGCCGCCGACCGTCGCCGCTCAGCGGCCGGCCGCCGCGGCCGCCGAGCCGCCGCAGGGGGCGGCCAAGGGTGGCGCCAGGCGACCGAAGCCCAAGGCCGCCGGTCCCGCCGCGCGGGGCGCCAAAGCGGCCGCCGGCGCCGGGCAGTTCCCGGCGGTCGTCGGCGGCGTGACCATCAGCCACCCCGATCGCGTCGTGTATCCGGACATCGGGCTCACCAAGCTCGAGGTGGCCCGCTACTACGAGAAGATCGCCGACCGCCTGCTGCCCTACGTCGCGCGGCGCCCGCTGACGCTGGTGCGCTGCCCGGGGGCGCCGCGGCGCAGTGCTTCTTTCAGAAGCACCTCGCCGCCCACGTGCCCGACGGCGTCCTCGAGGTGCCGGTGCGCGAATCCGGCGAGACGGCGATCTACCCGGCCGTCGACTCGGCGGCCGGCGTGCTCGCCCTGGTGCAGATGGGCGCGCTCGAGCTGCACGTATGGGGGTCGCACATGGAGACGCTCGAGCAGCCCGACCAGATGGTCTTCGACTTCGACCCCGACGACGGCTTGCTGTTCGCCGCCACGATCACCGGCGCGCAGACCCTGCGGCTCCTGCTCGAGCACCTCGGCCTGCGCAGCTTCGTGAAGACGAGCGGCGGCAAGGGCCTGCACGTGGTCGTGCCCCTGCGCCCGACGCGGTCGTGGGACGAGGTCAAGGAGTTCTCGCACGCGCTGGCGGACCTCATGGTCGCGCCGAGCCGCAGCGCTACCTCGCTACCATGTCGCGCAGCAAGCGCGTCGGCAAGGTGTTCATCGACTACCTGCGCAACGGCCGCGGCGCCACCTTCGTCGCGCCCTACTCGACGAGGCGGCGCCCCGGCGCCCCCGTGAGCGCCCCGCTGCGCTGGGAGCAACTGACCCCCGACCTGCGACCCGACGCCTACACCGTGGGCAACGCCGGCCGCCGCCTGGCGGGGCGCAACGCCGACCCCTGGCAGGGCTACGCCGACTCAGACCAGCAGATCACCGACGACATGAAGCGCGCCGTGGGCCTGGATACGCGGCGCGAAACGAGCGCCGCCTGAACCGGCGCGCCCGGTGACCCACTCCGCGTCGCGTCGCCCCCAGAGGAGCAGTCGATGTGCAGGAGACGGAGACGATGCGCAGGCTCGGCCTGACGATGGCGCAGGCGCCGCAGCGCACGGCCGGCCAGAGGCAGCCCGCGCGGCCGGGCCTCGTGGACGCCCCCGTGGCGTTCGCGCCGGCGCCGCCGGCTGCTCCGGTGCGGGCGCCGCGCGCGCTGCTGCCGCTCGTCTTTCTGGCGGGCATCGGCTCGATGGCCACCGAGATCTGCGCCTCGCGCCTGCTGGCCCCGTTCTACGGCTCGTCCACTGTGGTCTGGGCGAACATCATCGGCCTCATCCTGGCGGCGCTGGCGGTGGGCTACTGGCTCGGCGGGCGTCTCGCCGACGCCCATCCGAGCGCCCGGCTTCTGGGCTACGTCGTGCTCGCCGCCGCGGCCCTGATCGCGGCCGTGCCGTTCGTCGCCAGGCCCTTTCTCGACCTCTCGATCGGCAGCCTCGAACGGCTCTCGGCGGGCGCCGTCGTGGGCTCGTTCGCCGCCTCGCTGGCGCTCTTCGCCCCGCCGGTCGTGCTGCTCGGCATGGTGACGCCGTTCGCCATCCGCCTGGCCGTCACCGACGTCGACGGGGCCGGTGTTGTGGCCGGCCGCGTCTTTGCCCTGTCGACCGCGGGCAGCCTGCTCGGCACGTTCGTGCCCGCCCTCATCACCATTCCGTTGCTCGGCACGCAGCGCACGCTGCTCGGCGCGGCCGTGATCGTTGCGCTGGCGGCGGCCACCCTGCTCGGCCGCCGCTGGTTTGCGGCGGTCGTCGTTCTGGCGCTGCTCCTGGTCGTGCCGCCGGGCCTGGTAAAGGCCGAGGCCGGGGTGATCTACGAGGGCGAGTCGCGCTACCAGTTCATCGAAGTCGTGCAGCAGGGCAGGGGCGCCGGCATGGTGCGCTACCTCTACCTGAACGAGGGCTACGCGGTGCACTCGGTGTGGCGCCCGCACACCGTGCTCACCGGCGGCGAGTGGGACATGTTCCTCACCCTACCGGCGCTGCTCGCCCGTCCGGTGCGGCACGTCGTGATGCTGGGCGACGCGGCCGGCACGACGGCCCGGGCCTACGGCGCGCTCTACCCCGGCGCCGCCTACGACGGCGTCGAGATCGACCCCCAGGTCAGCGCCGTCGCGCGGCGCTACTTCGGGCTCGGCCAGATCCCACACCTCACGGTCTACAACGCCGACGCGCGGCCCTACCTCCAGGCCACCCGGAAGCGCTACGACCTGATCATGATCGACGCCTATCGCCAGCCCTACGTGCCTTTCTACCTGGCCACGCGCGAGTTCTTCGTCCTGTGCCGCAAGCGCCTGACACCCGGCGGCATCGTGGCCCTCAACGTCTCGACGGTGCCCGGCAATCCGCGCCTGGTTGACGGCATCGCCGGTACGCTCGCCACCGAGTTCCCACAGGTGGTGGTCTGGCCGGCCCTGCATTTCAACGACCTCGTCATCGGCCTCTCGACGCCGGTGCCCCTCGCCGAGTTGCGCCGCCGCATCGCGGGCGCCGCGGTGCCGGCGGCGGTGCGCCCCCTCACGCGTCTGCTGGCGACTCAGCTGCAGCCCCGGGGTCCGTCGGCCCACCCCTGGACCGACGACCGGACGCCGGTCGAGTGGATCACCGACGCCATGATCGTCGACTACGCCGCCCGCGGCCGGCAGATCCCCGAGCAGTCGCTGCCGACCGCGCCGTGAGCCGCTCGTCCGGGCGGTCGATGGGGAAGAGGGCGCACCCCACGGGTCGCACCACTATCTCGCTGCCCTGCTCGCCGGCTGCGCACCATCGGCGCCCGCGAACTGATAGTTCGTGCAGCGGGGTACAAACAGAACTGACCAACGGCCGGACCGGACGATAGAGGAACCTACCTAGTGCCCACCTACACGCGCTATACGGCAGCCGGGGCTCGACCCCGGCGCGGCGGCCTGTGGTTACGCGTCACCAAGATCTTCGTGGTCGCCGTCGTCTGTTTTGTGGCGGTCACGGCGGGCGCACTGATCGGCTGGCTGCAGAGCACGGCCGCACAGGTCGCCCAGAACGACCCGCAGGAGGTCGCGGCAGTCCAGCCTCAACTCGCCCGCGCACGCCCGGGAAAGCCGGTGAACATCCTCGTGCTAGGCAGCGACCGACGTGCCGGAGACCTCAGTCTGGGGGCGCGCTCCGACACGCTGATGGTCGTGCGTCTCGACCCCCGGGCGGGCAGCATCTCGATGCTCTCGGTGCCCCGCGATCTGCTGCGTCAGATCCCGGGCTACGGCCCCAACAAGATCAACGCCGCCTACTCCGTTCGGCGGCGCCAAGCTCTCGCTGCGAGGTCACCAAGCACCTGCTGGGCATTCCCATCAACGACTTCGTCGACATGAACTTCGACGGCTTCAAGCAGGTCATCAACAAGACTCGGCGGCGCTTACCTGATGATCGACCACCGCTACTACAACGACACCGCGGTGACCGACTTCGCCTCGATCGACATCCAGCCCGGGTACCAGCGCCTGAACGGCGCCGATGCGCTGTCGTGGGTACGCTTCCGCCACGACCAGAACGGCGATTTCACGCGCATCGTGCGCCAGCAGATCTTTCTGCGCGAGATGAAGCGCGAGCTGCTGGCCTCGGCGAGGCTCTCCAGCCTGCCGCGCTTCCTGTCGGTGATGGGCATCATCTCGCACAACGTCACCTCTGACATCTCGAGCCTCGGCCAAGCTCTACGGGCTGCTCAAGCTGGCCCTGTGGCTGAACACCGCCAAGTCTATCAGACGCACATAGCCAGGGCTCGACGCCGATGATCGGCGGCATCGACTACGTCGTGGCCACCCGAGCCAGGTGCGCGCGGCCGTACATCGTTCCTGCACCCCGGTGGTACGCGCACCACTCGGCCGGCGATGCGACGGCCGGCTCGGCGGCGACAGGTTCGGCTGCGGCCGGCAAGACGACCTCACCCGCGCCGCGCCCCTCTGCGACGCCCAGCCCCAAGATCGTCGTGACCGATTCGCGCCACCACGTTGCCGAGTGGCGGGCGCTGCAAAAGCGCGCTGCCCTGCGCTCTGTTCATGCCGGCAAGCCTGCCCGCCGGCACGGGATACGGCGAGTTTCGCTCGTACACCGTGTCGACGCCATCGGGCCCGGTCAAAGCCGCCGTTGTGGTGGGCACGACGTCGCAGGGCGGCTCCTGGGACATCCAGGCGATCGCCTGGCCGACGGCGCCGATCCTGGCGAGCCCCGACTCGACCGCGGTCGTCGACGGACGCCTATGCTCGTTGTACTACGACGGCGCCCGCTTGCAGATGGTCGCCTGGCAGGCCGCCGGCGTGGCCTACTGGGTCTCGAACACCCTGGACGAACAGCTCTCGAACCGCCCGATGCTCGCGCTCGCCACCTCCAGCGTGCCCGTGCCGTAAGCTCGTGAGCTCCGGCCCCGCAGCACCAGCCGGCTCCATGGCGCAGCGACGACGGTCGCACCGCCGCCACCTCGGTCGCTGGTTCGTCCTGGTCGTGCTGGCCGCGTTTGCCGTGCCGCTCGTGGGGGCGGCCGCCCTGGCCGGCGCCATGATAGCCGTCTCGCACGCCACGCCCTCGCTTGCCTCGCTGCAGTCGCGTACGCTCGCCCAGAACACCGTCCTCTACGACAGCCACGGCGCGGTGATCGCCGAGCTCTACGGCGACGTGAACCGCGTCGTGGTGCCCGCCACGGATCCCCGCCCTCATGAAGAACGCCACCGTGGCCATCGAAGACAAGCGTTTCTACCAGCACCACGGCGTCGACTTCACGGGCATCGCCCGCGCCCTGGTCGACGACATCAAGGCCGGCCACGTCGTGCAGGGCGCCAGCACGATCACCGAGCAGTACGTGAAGAACGCCTACATCGGCGCCGACCCCACCCTTTGCGCAAGCTCAAAGAGGCGGTGCTCGCCTGGCAGCTCGAAGACCGCTGGTCCAAAGACAAGATCCTCACCGAGTACCTGAACACCGTGTACTACGGCGCCGGCGCCTACGGCGTGCAGGCCGCCTCGCTCACCTACTTCCACAAGCCGGTCTCGCGAGCTCACACTGCCCCAGGCGCGCTGCTCGCCGGCCTGCCCAAGTTACCCCAGCGAGTACTCGCCGATCACCGACCCCGCCGGTCACCATAGAGCGCCGCGACCTGGTGCTCGACGCATGGCCCAGCAGGGCTACATCACGGTCGCGCAGGCCACCGCTCGCCAGGCCACCAAGCTGCACGTGTACGCCAAGCCGGTCCCCAAGCCAAAGACCCGGCGGCCTACTTCGTGACTACGTCACCGGCAGCTCGTCGAGAAGTACGGCGCCCGCGAGGTCTACGAGGGTGGCCTGCGGGTCTACACCTCGATCGACATGTCCATGCAGGCCAAGGCCATCGCCGCGCTCAAAGAGCGGCTGCCCAGCACGGGCCAGGTCGGCGCCCTGGTGGCGATCGACCCTGCCAACGGCTACATCCGCGTCATGTCGGCCAGCACCGACTTCAAGACCTACCAGTACGGGCTCGCCTGGCAGGCGCAGCGTCAACCCGGCTCGACCATGAAGCCTTTCGCCCTGATCGCCGCCGTCGAGCAGCACGCCAACCCGGCGACCACCTTCTACAACTCGCACCCGCTGCACATCTACCTGGGGCCCGGCGCTAACCCACCCTACTGGGATGTGTACACCGCCGAAAAGTCGGCGGGCGGGCGCATGAACCTGGTGCAGGCCACCCTGGCATCCGACAACACAGTGTTCGCCCAGCTCTGCCTCGACCTGGGGCCGGCGGCGATCGTCAAGGTCGCCCACCAGATGGGCGTCACCACAAAGCTCATAGCGGAGCCCTCGATCGTGCTGGGCAGCGAAGACGTGAATGTGCTCGAGATGGCCGACGCCTACGCCACCATGGCCAGCGAAGGCATCCACCACTCCCCGCAGGCGATCGAGAAGGTCGTCTTCCCCAACGGCAGGGTCGTCAAGACCAGGATCAAGGGCAACCGCGTGCTCTCGGCCGGCGTGGCCTACACGGTCGACAAGATCCTCGAGCAGAACACGAGCTACGCGGGCGGCACCGCTGCGTCGATGCCCAACTACTACCGGGGTCGCTCGGCAGGCAAGACGGGCACGACCGACAACTACAAGGACGCCTGGTTCAACGGCTTCAATCCCAAGCTGGCGACGGCCGTCTGGATGGGCTATATCGACTCGCGGCCCATGTACCACGTGTTCGGCGCCACCTACTCGCTGCCCATCTGGGGCACGTTCTACAACAGCGTCTTCGGCTCGCAGGACGGTCGCCGACTTCAGGCAGCCTTCCGCGCTGCCGATATACCGGCCGTGGACGGCGCACGCCGGCGGCAGCCGGCGCCCGACGCCGAGCGCCTCAGCCCCAGCGTCTCGCAGCGCCCACGCCGACCCGCGACGCCGCCACGAGCGCGCCGACGTCGCGACCGACCGCGACGCCGACGGCGACGCCCGCGCCTTCTCCTACCTGATTCGGGGTCAAGGGGCCTCACGGCGGCAGGTGGCAGTCAGGCCGGCGGGGGCGACCTAGGCGGCCGGGTTCACGCTCCGCGCGAGCCCGGGGCTGCGTAGCTGAGGGAGAGACCGGTTAAGGCTTGTAAGAGGTTGAGGCATGGGGCTGGCGGCTGTATACTTTTCGCCATCGTGTAGAGGTGACATCGAGGAGCTGCGTATCTGCGCGCATGGCACACGAGCGAAGGGGCGGGTCCGACGACGTCGCGACCGACGATGGCTGGCGCGAGTTCTCCGGCGGTCTTGGCGCCGGCATGAGCGGCACGCTGCGCCACCGTCGCGAGCGCCGGTCCCGACGCGCCCGTGCGCGCGGCCGGCCCGGCGACCAGCGTCGACGCGGTGCGCGGAGTACCTGCGCCATCGGCCGCGTGCTGCTCACCGCCGACGAAGAGATCTCCCTGGCCCGCGCATCGAGCACCACGACATGGAGGCCAAGCGCAAGCTGACCGAGGCCAACCTGCGCCTCGTGGTCTCGATCGCCAAGCGCTACGTGGGCCGCGGCATCCGCTGCTCGACCTCATCCAGGAGGGCAACCTCGGGCCTCATCCGCGCCGTCGAGAAGTTCGACTATCGCAGGGGCTTCAAGTTCTCCACCTACGCCACCTGGTGGATCCGCCAGGCGATCACGCGCGGCCATCGCCGACCAGGCCCGCACCATCCGCATTCCGGTGCACATGGTCGAGAAGCATGAACGCCTTGCTCCGCGTCCAGCGCCAGCTCGTGCCGGAGCTAGGGCGCGAGCCGACCCCCGACGAGATCGCCGCCGAGCTGGAGCATCAGCGCCGACAGCAGGTGCGCGAGATGCTCACCATCTGCCAGCAGCCGGCCAGCCTTGAGACGCCGGTCGGCGAGAGGCAAGACCACAGCTCGGCGACCTCATCGAAGACGCGGCCATGCGCCGTCGAAGCGGTCGGCGAGATGCTGCGACAAGAGGAACTCAAGGCGCCTCGGCAGCCTCACGAGCCGCGAGCGCACCGTGATCGAGATGCGCTTCGGTCTGCACGACGGTCAGCCGCGCACCCTCGAGGAGGTCGGCCGCGCTTTCGGCGTCACCCGCGAGCGCATCCGCCAGATCGAAGCCAAGACGCTCGCCAAGCTGCGCAGCTGCGGCGACTCGCAGCGCCTGCGCGAGTGCCTCGACTGACGTAAGCTCGCGCTGCGCCCGACGCTGCCCGCCTGACCTCCGTCCACATTGCCGCCCTCTGGGGGAGCTGGTAGAGTGCGTGGTCGCGCCGCAAACTCAAGGACCAGCGAAGAGCGACGGGTCGCACCGACGCTTCCGCCGCTTGAGTGGCCGGCAGGCCCCCCTGCTCCCGAAACGAGGAGGTCACGGCGTGACCCACAGCGTCTCGCGCAAGCCGTCGCCGGGCTTGCGGCCACGATCGCCGTGGTCGTCTGTCTGGCGTCGCCGACCCCTGCGGGCGGCGGCCCGTCGATCTCTCAAGCCAGGGCCAAGGCCGATCAGCTGCAGGGCAGGATCGACGCCTTGAACGGTCGCATGGCGCTCGTCGCCGCTCGTTACAACACGACGGCGGAGCGGCTCAGCGTGGTCGACGCGCGCATCGCCGACAACCAGCGTAAGCTCGCCGCCGCCGTCTACCAGCTCGGCGTGGCGCGCCGCGACCTGGCCGCGCGCGTCGTGGCCATCTACAAGGCGCCGTCGGCGGGGTTCTTGGGCGTCGTGCTGTCGGCGACCAGCTTCGACGATCTGGTGAGCCGGTGCGCCTGTGGAACGACGTCTCCCGCCAGGCGGCTGTCGCGGTCGTCGCGGTCGAGCGTTCCAAGGCCGACGTGCAGCACAGGGGCGCCCGCCTGGCCGGCGACCGCAAGCAGGCGGTCGTGCTCCTCGCCCAAGTCGCCACGCAGCGCGGTGAGATCGCCGCCGAAGTCCGTCAAGGGCAGGCCCTGCTGGCGAGCGCTCAGGTCAAGGTGAAGACCCTCGTGCAGCAGGCCAAGGCGCGCAGGGCGGCGGCTGCGGCGGCCGCCAGGGCGGCCGCCGCAGCCGCCGCAGCCGCCCGCCGCGCCGCCTCCGCGGGCTACCACCCGGTCTCCGGCGCGGCCGGCGCCTACTCGCCGTCGAGCTGGGCGCAGGCCTTGCTGGGCTACCTGGGCATGCCGCGCACCGGCCAGAACGTGACAGCCATCACCTCGTGGGAGCTCGCCGAGGGCGGCAACTGGTTCAACTCGGCGCGCTACAACCCACTCGACACGACCATGCCCGAGCCCGGCGCCACCTCCATGAACAGTGTCGGCGTGAAGGCCTACACGAGCTGGGCCGAGGGCTTCACGGCGACCGTCGCCACCCTGCGCAACGGCCTCTACGGGCCCATCCTGTCCGCCCTGCAGAAGGGCGACGACGCCCTCGCCGTGGCAGCGGCCGTGGCAGCCTCGCCTTGGGGCACGGGGGCGTTCGGGGTCTAGCCTCCAAGCGTCTCCTTGACTTTGGTCAAGCGGCAGCCGGGGGCGCCGAGCCACTTCTTGACTCCGCCCCTGTGCCGCGCCAGTGTAGGAAGCGACCCATGACTCCGAGACCTCCGCAGAGCGCCTGCTTGCCCGTCCACCAGCCCGATGCGCGCCGACCGATCGCTTGCGGTCCACTCCGTCGAGCGGCCGTCGACTTGGGGCGCGCCGCGCCGAAGGGGAGCGCCTCATGAAGCTGGAGTCTCGCCGGCACGGCCAGCGCTTTCTGTGGACGCCTGAGCCCACGAGTCCGTTCGTGCGCTTCCAGAAGCTCTCCAGCCGTCGCTTCGTCGTGTGGGTGGCCGCTGCCGAAGACCTCGACATCGAAGACCTCGACGGCGCGCTCGGCCAGGGGGCGGTGCCCGAAGGGATCGTCCGCGCCTTCATCGGCTTCGCCGGCTACTGTTTGAGCGAGGCCGAGGACGAGCTCCTGACGCGCTACCGGGCGGGCGACACGGGAGCCGACTTCTGGGCCGCGGTCGAATCCGCCGGCCTCACCTACGAGCCCATGAACGAGCGGCTCACCGAGCTCAAGCCGCGGCGCTCGCCGGTGCCGATCCCGCTGTCCACGGCGGGCCCGTTCGTCGCCCTGACCAAGGCGCTCACCCGGACGTCATGCGACGACTGGGTCGTGTCGCCGGGTGACTTCGGCCGTGAGAGCCGACACGCCTTTGCGCACTTCCGGGTCAGGCTGGCGACCCACGCGGGGAGCTTCGCCGGCGAGGGCTCGTTCTCGGCGGGCGACCCGAGGCTTGGTGACGACCTCGCCGAGATGCTGGAGCGCTACGGTGGCCAAAAGGCGAGTCTGGCGGCTCAGGCCTGCACCCAGCTCGCCGCGCGGCGACCGGGCGAGTCGATCGGCTTCGACGAGATCCTGCACGAGCTCGCCTACAAGCGTCCGCCGGGGCGCGTGGACGGGCGCGAGCACCGCCGGGCCGCAAAGCACGACGCTTACGCACGCATCGTCCTCGGCAACTGGGCGTCTGCCGTGGGCGACATCAAACGCACGGTCGACGGCCGCCCGGGGGGCTACGAGGCCTGGGCGCTCTACGCCATCGACCATGTCACCTTCGAAGCCGACGGCACGCCGGCAGCGATCACTCTGCTTCCGGCCGGCCTGTCGCGCCTGGTCGCCGAGAACCCGGCGTTCCTCGAGTATCTCGGCACCGTGCGAGAGCTGCTGGCCCTGCCGGACACCACCGCGGGGCGCTGGGCGGCGTCGATGCTGTACGCCATGCGGCTCCACTGGCGTCTCAACGTGCGCTCGGCCACCCTGCGCGCAAACACCGGCGGTGAGCGACGGGTCCTCGAGTTTCCCACGATCGCCCGCCGGCAGCTTCTCGAGCTCATGCAGCCCGATCCACCGACGCCGGCCGACGTGCTCGCCGGCCGCGACCCACGGCGCGCCATCGCCTGCTTCGAGGAAGCGATGAAGATCCTTAGCGGGCGTCGCGGCAACGAAGCCGCTGCCGTTCACGTGAGCTACTGGCGCTGCCTGCCCACGCTGCGGCGGCGCGACGGACTCGAGCCGTGGGAGCTCGCCGCCCCGGGCTCGAAGCCGCGCACGAGCAACTGGCGCGACCCGTGGTTCAGCCAGCGGCTCGACGTGCGCCCTGGCGGCATCGACCTGGCGGAGCTCATGGAGTTGCGCGACCGGAGCAGGGCCGCCCAGCGTGGGCTGCGCCGCGGCCGGCGGTCGGCCGTCGCGCGGGTGGATGGGTGAGGTCCTGCACTGAGCGGCCCGCCGCGAAGTCGGGACCGACGCGGGCGAAGGGAGGTCTGTGAGCACACCGGAATCGAGGGCTCGCCTCGAACTGAAGGCCCTGCTCGAAGGCAGGCTTGTGAGCGACGAAGAGCTCGACGCGGCGAAGGCGGTGCTCGACGCCGGGGCGATGGGCTACCTGGCGGCGTCTGCCGCGGGCTGGCCGTACATCATCCCCATGGCGTTCGTCTACGACGGCGCCGCGCTGTACTTTCACGGCGGAGAGGGCCTCATGTCCTCGCTGCTCGGCGACGACTCTCGCGTGTGCGTCGCCATCACGACGGCGCCGGTGCTCGTACCGGGCGTCAGCCCGTGCGAGACCACCTTTCGCTACGAGTCGGTGCTCGCCTTCGGCAGGGCCGCGCTGCTCGAGCGCGACGACGAGCGCGAGACCGCGCTGCGGGCGATCGTCGCCAAGTATCGACCCGCCGACAGCGGCCGGCCCTTTCTGCCGGATGGCTTCGCCAGCACGCTCGTCTACAAGCTCAGCATCGACGCGCTCACCTACCGGCGCTCCGGCGGAGACTGACCTCGGCCGACGTCGCGCGCCGACCCCGGCCGACGTCGCGCGCCCGGATCCCGGCGGCGCGTGGGGCCCTTCGGCGTGTGCGGCGTGCGACAGCCGCGGATACCGCTGCGACCTCTGCGGATAGTGACGCGACACCCGCGGGTTTGCGAGCCTGACGACGCCACAAAGCGAAAGCGAGAGGTACGGGGTTCCCGGCCCCTTCCTGACGCGCCCTCCCGTGGCTACCCTTGTTGCGTCCCCGCCTCGACTCGGGGTGCGGACGCCACGCGCCAGACGACGGGGGAGATCCATGTCAGATTCGCACGTCAGTGGACCGCAGGAAACGGCTTCGAGCGCCGATCGGCCGCCTGGCTGGCGCCTGACGCGCCGCGCCTTCCTGGCCGGCTGCGCCGCCGTCGCCGGGGCCGCCGCGGCCACCGGCAAGCTCGTCGACGACACTTTCCTGGGCGGCCTGCAGCCGGCCGAGGCGGCTACCCCCGCGGTCGCCGAGCAGCTCATACGCACCGGCCACTCCAACAACTGCGACGGCGCCTGCGGCCACCTCGTGCACGTGGCCGATGGCAGGGTGACGCATGATCGAGCCGGCGCGCCGTGGGACACGACCACCATCGCCGGACAGGCGGCGCCGACGCCTACCCGCCGCGCATCTGCCTGCGTGGCGTGTCGCCAGATCTCGAAACCTACAGCCCCGACCGCATCAAGTACCCGTACAAGCGGGTCGGCCAGCGCGGCTCGGGCAAGTGGCAGCGCATCAGCTGGGACGAGGCCACGCCACGATCGCCGACAACCTCGCAGAAGGTGCAGAAACAAGCCGGGCAAGGACTCGGTCTGGATCGCGCCCTACACCGGCTCGCTGGCCTGATCGAGGGCGTGGTCGGCGCCGGCTTTCCGCTTTGCCAGCGCGATCGGCGCCTCGGCCGGCGACTTCGAGGGAGACAACGAGGGCGACAGCGCCACGCCGGCGGGCTGGAACTACGTGCTCGTCGACCCCGCCAACCCAGCAACGGCGGCGGCTTTTTCGACGGCCACGAGTCGACCGACTTCCTGAACGCCAAGGTGATCGTGCTCTGGGCGCAATAACGTCGCCGAGACCTCGATCCCCGACTGGCGGATCATGCTCGACGCGCGCGACCAGAACGGCGCCACGGCTGGTCTCCATCGACCCCCGCTTCACGCCACCTCGCGCCGCCTCCGACGACTGGCTGCCCGATCCGGCCCGGCGCCGACACGGCCCTGGTCGACGGCGATCATCAACTACATCATGAAGCACAACCTCTACGACGCCGCCTATCTCCAGCAGCTACACGGTCGCGCCCTATCTGGTCAATCCCACGACCAAGAAGTGGCTGCGCACCGAAGGACCTCGGCCATGGGCGGCAGACGACTACGTCGTGGCCGACCGCCGGACGGCAAGGTCAAGGCGGCAAGCGACACGACGCTGAAGACACCGCGCTTCTTCGGCACCTACGCGGCGGCCGGCTGCAGGCGCCGACCGCCCTGCAGATTGCTGGCCGACACCGTCGCCAAGCTACACGCCCGACTACACGGCCTCGGTTCACCGACATCCCGCCGGACAGGTCGTGTCGCTGGCCCAGCTGTGGGGCACGACGCACCCCGTCGCAGTGCGCGCCGGCTTCGGCCTCTCGCACTGGTACCGCGGCGACCTGACGATGCAGGCGTTGCTCACGCTGCAGGCGATGACCGGCAACATCGGCGTGCACGGCGGCGGCGTCACCACCTTCGCCGGCGGCCTCACCACCACGGCCTTCGACCTGCTCGGCTGGTGGGCGCCGAACGGCACCAAGCTGTTCACGGTGCTGGAGCCGATGGACGCCTGCGACGCCATGCTCGACGGCAAGCCGTACCCGGTGCGCGCCGCCTGGTTCATGGTCGACAACTTCGCCCAGCAGATGTCCGACCGCAACAAGGTGATCAAGGCGCTGAAGTCGCTCGACTTCCTGGTGGTCTCCGACTACGTCATGTCGGCCACGGCCGACCTCGCCGACATCGTGCTGCCGGCCTGCACCTACCTCGAGAAGACCGACCTGCTGTCGTCGAACAGCTTCTACCTGCAGTACATGCCGAAGATCAGTCAAGCCGCTGTGGGAGTCGAAGTCCGACTTGGACGCGGTCAGCCTGGTCGCCCAGAAGATGGGCGTGGGCCAGTACTTCGACAAGACCCCCGACGAGTACCTGAACGAACTGCTGCACATCGGCGACCCGGCCGAGCCGACTCCAACGTCATCGGGCTCACCTGGGAGCAGCTGACAGACGGCGCCGCCGCGCACCTGAACATGCCGACCATCCCGTACGTGCCGTTCTTTAACAAGGAGTTTCCGACCAAGTCGGGCAAGATCGAGTTCTACGTCGAGATGCTGGTGCCGTTCGACCAGGCGGTCTGCGACCACAAGGAGCCGATCGAGGCGTCGCCGAGCAACCCGCTCGCCAAGAAGTATCCGCTCACTTCCTGTCGACCCACACCCGGTTCCGCACGCACTCGCAGTACTGGATCTGCCGTGGATCAACGAGGTCAACGGCGACGGCGAGGGCTTCCTGGAGATCAACCCCAAAGACGCCAAGGCGCGCGGCCTCAACGAGGGTGACGTGGTGCGCGTCTTCAACGACCGCGGCGAGATGAAGGTCTACGCCAAGCTCACCGAGGCGATCAAGCCGGGCGTCGTGAACTGCTACCAGGGCGGCTGGGACACGCTAGCGTCAAGCAGTACGTCGAGGGCCACCCCAACAACCTGACCCATCAGATCGCCAACCCCGCGCAGGCGCTGATTCCCAACTTCCCGTCCAATGCGGCCTACTACGACTGCCTCGTGCAGGTGGAAGGAGCGTGACGGCGATGAACGCACGCGCACGACAAGAACGTCACGAAGGGGGCGAGCAATGAGCCCGTCGTACCCCGGCATCGACGTCCCCGACCCCAAGCTGCAGAAGGCCACACGCCTGGGCATGGTCGTCGATCAGAACCGCTGCATCGGCTGCTGGAGCTGCGCGGTGGCCTGCAAGGAGCAGCAGAACGTGGGCATCGGCCTGTACTGGCTGCGCGTGCTGACCGTGGGCGGTCCGTTCATGGACACGCCGGCCGGAACGTTCCCCGACCTCACCATGTCGTACCAGTCCACGAACTGCTTCCACTGCGACAACCCGCCCTGCGTGAAGGCGTGTCCGACGCAGGCGACCTACAAGATGCCAAACGGCATCGTCAACGTGAACTACGACCGCTGCATCGGCTGCCGCTACTGCATGGTGGCCTGCCCCTACGACAACCGCGTCTTCAACTGGCGCAAGCCGGTGCAGGAACCGCCGGCGAACGTCGCCTTGGTCGGTGAGACGCCGGCGCGCCCCAAGGGCGTCGTCGAGAAGTGCACGTTCTGCGTGCAGCGCGTCACCGACGGCCTGCTGCCGCGCTGTGTCGTGACCTGTCCGACGGGCGCGCGCACGTTCGGCGACCTGGACGACCCCGACAGCGAGGTCTCCGTGCTGCTGCGCGACCGGCCCTCGTATGTCGTGTTCCCCGAGCGCGGCACCAAGCCGAGCCTGCACTACCTGATCCGCACCGGTCCGAACGCGGTGGGAGGTTCGCTGTGAGCGCCGTCACGACTGAAAGCGCCGTGCTCGCCCCGCGCCGGGGCTCCCGCGGCTTCGCCATCTGGATCGCGGCCCTGGTCGCGCTCATCGTCCTGGGCTTCGGCGTCTGGATCTACCAGGTCGCCCGTGGCCTCCAGGTCACCGACATGCGCGATAACGTCATCTGGGGCCTGTACATCATCACCTTCATGTTCTTCGTCGGCCTGTCGGCCGGCGGCCTGATCGTGGCGTCGGCCGGCCGCCTGTTCGGCGTCGAGCGCTTCGCCCCGATCGTGCGCCTGGCGATCGTCGAAGCGACCGTGACCATCGCCACGGCCGCGTTGCTCATCATCCCCGACCTCGGCCACGTGCAGCACATCTACAACCTCTTCATCCACGCCCACTGGCTGTCGCCCATGATCTGGGACGTCACGGTCATCTTGATCTACCTGCTGCTGTCGCTGCTCTACCTGTGGCTCTACACCAGGCGCGACCTGGCGGCCCGCGGCAGCTGGCTGGCGCTGGGCACCAAGGACACGGGGCAGGCCGGCCGCGACCGCGACCATCACCTGACGTACCTGCTGGCCTGGGTCGCACTGCCGGCGGCCGTGCTCGTGCACTCCATCACGGCCTGGATCTTCGGGCTGCAGATCTCGCGCGGCTTTTGGTACTCGGCCATCATGCCGCCCCTGTTCGTGAGCTCCGCGCTGGTCTCGGGCCTCGCCCTGGTGACGATCCTCGCCTTCGTCGTGCGGCGCTACGGGCGCATCTCGTTCGCAGACGAGCTCGGCAGCTTCCTCGGCGGCCTTCTGGCCGTGTTCGTGGCGGTCGAGGCCTTCCTCGTGCTCTGCGAGGTCCTGGCCGGCTACTACCCGGGCATCCCGACCGACGCCGTGCACCAGCTCTTCACCGGTCGCTACGCACCGGGTTTTGCCGTCGAGGTCGTGGTGGGGCTTCTCATCCCCTTCATCCTGCTGGCCGTCGCCGCCTGGCGCCGCCGGCCGCAGATCGTGGTCGTCGCGGCGGTCCTCGCCCTGATCGGCATCTTCGTGCACCGCGCCAACCTGATCGTCATCGGCCTCGGCAAGGCGCCGATCCCGTCACCGCCGGGCACGCCGCTCGGCATCCCCCAGGCCAACGGCTCGTCGTTTGCCACAAGCAGCGTGTACTTCCCCACGATCTGGGAGTTCCTGATCGTGATCGGCATCGTGGCGCTCGCCGCGCTCGTGTTCACGCTGGCCGTGCGCTACCTGCCGCTGCGCAGCGAGCCCGAGGCGTGACCGAGCCTCTGCCGCGCCCCGACGCCGCCGGTGGCGCGGCCGGCTCGCCGAAGGGCGAGCCGGCCGCGCGCCTGGCCGACGTCTGCGCCCGGCGGGCGGCCGTCTATCAGGCACTGGCTCTGGGCTTTGCCGAGCCGACGGCTGCCTACCTGGCCGCGCTCACCGGTGGCGAGCTGGTCGAGGGCCTGGGCGAGGCGGTCGCCTGGCTGGGCACCGACGCCGCGCTCTACGAGCCGGCGCTGGCGGCGCTCGTCGCGGCGGGTAGCGCCGTCGCTGAGGGCGAGCCGGACGCGGCGCTCGCGGCGCTCGCCGTCGAGCATGCGCGGCTGTTCACGGGCCCGGGGCGGCCCGCCGTGCGGTGCTACGCCACGCAGTACCTGGAGCCCGCCGACGACCGGCCGGGGCGACTGAACGGTGCGGCGGCGGCGTACGCCGCCGCCGCCTACGCGGCCGAGGGCGTCGCCGCCGCCGACGCGCAGCCTGAGCTCCCCGACCACGTCGCGGTCGAGCTCGAGTTCCTATATCACCTCTGCCGCAGCGAAGAGGCCGCCTGGGAGCGCGACGCGGCCGACGACGCCCTGCGCCTGCGCCGCTCGCTCGACGCCTTCTTGCGCGAGCACGCCGCCCGCTTCTTCGGCGAGTTCGCCGCCGCGGTGCACGCGGCCGCGCCGGCCCGGCTCTATGCGGCGCTTGCCGACCTGCTCGACGCCCACGTCGTCGCCGAGCTCGGCGGCCCGGCCGCCGCCCTAGAGCTCGCGGCGCGCTAGGCTAAGCCGGGGCATGGACCGCCTCAAGCTCCTCGACGCCGGACTGCGCGCCTTCGACGCGCGCCTGCCCGACGCCGTGCCGCCGCTCTGCCTGACGACCCGGTATCGGGGGAGCTCCTGCCGGCGCTGCCTTGCCGTCTGTCCGGGCGACGCCATCGCGACCTCGCCCTGGCTGCGGGTCGACCCCGAGCGCTGCATCTCGTGCGGCTCCTGCGCGGCTGTCTGCCCGACGGGGGCGTTGGCCTACGCGGCGCGTGCCGGGGAGTTGCGAGCGCGGCTCGCCGAAGCCCAGGTCTCGGCGGGCGGCGAGGCGACGGTGACCTGCCGGCCCGCCGCGCGCGATGCCCTCGTGCGCGCCTCTGCGACGCCCCCCTCGATAACGCCACCCCCGATGCGCCCGACACGGCGACCGTCGTCGTGGCCTGCCTGGGCGCGCTCTCGGCGGCCGACTTCATCGCCGCCGCGGCCACCGGCTGCGCCGCGCTGCGACTCGCCAGCGCCGACTGCGAAGCGTGCCGCGACCGCGTCGCCGGCGAGGCCGTCGAGGCGGCCGTCGGGGCGGCCGCCGTGACCTTGACGGCCCTCGGCCGCGACCTCAGGGTGACCCGTCACCACCTGGCGGTCCGGCCGTGCGAGGCGGGCGGCGCCGCCAGCGCCACCGACTCGCGCCGGCCGCCGTGGGACTCTCGCGCCGCGACCTGTTCACGTTCCTCGCGCGCGGCGCCAGGCGCACCGCCTCGGAAGGTCTCGCCCCAGGGCGCCGCGGCGTCGCCGACCTGCACGGCCAGGCGCCGCCGCCCGCTTCGCACGGGCGGCTGCTCGACGACCTGCGCGCCCTCGGCGCCGGGGTCGCGGCCCCGGGCGTGCGCCTGCCGCGGGCCCTGCCCCTCGCGACGCTCACCACATCGCCGAGCTGTAACGGCTGCGGGCTCTGTGTGCGCTACTGCCCGCACGGCGCGCTGGCGTTCGCCGACGGAGGGCTCAGCTGCGACACCTCCCTGTGCACCGGCTGCGGCCTGTGCGCCGAGACCTGCCCGCCGGCGGCGCTCGAGCTTTCGCCGGCGGTCGTGTAGCGAGGCTGCCGGGCACCGCCAACGGCTCCTCGGCTCGCGCTGCTATAGTGAGCCCGTGATCGCCATGCCCAGCCTGCTTGCCGTCCAGTCCGCGCTCCTGGCAGTCTCGCCGGCGCTGGTGGTCGCGGTGGTGCTGGTAGCCGCGCTGCTGGCGGCTGTGGCGGGCGTGATCGTGGCGCTCATCACCGACGACCGCGACCCCACCGCCATCCTCGCCTGGCTGCTGGTCATCGCCCTGGTGCCGGTGTTGGGCATCGTGCTGTACTTCTTCATCGGCCGCGACTACCGGCGCATCACGCCCGAGCGCGAGCGCCGCCGGGCCGAGGCCGCCCACATCTCCGCGACCGCCCTCGGACCCACGCGCGAGGCCAACGCCGGCTACAGCGCCGCCGTCGAAGCCCGGCTCACGGGCACCCCCGCCGGCAAGCTCGTCGTGATGGGCCGCCACGTCACCGGCTTTCCCGTGCTGCCGGCCGACTCGATCGAGGTCTACTGCCGCGGCGCCGACAAGTTCGCGCGGTTGCTCGACGACCTGGCGGGGGCGCGGCGCTACATCCACCTCATGTACCTGATCTGGGAGAAGGACGAGCTCACCGCCCGGGTGACCGAGATCCTCCTCGAGCGCCTCTCGCAGGGGGTCGAGGTGCGCGTCCTCTACGACTGGCTGTCGTGCTTCAGGTACTCGAAGGTCGAGCTCAAGCGGCTGGCGGCGGCTGGCGCCGAGGTCAAGCCGTGCTACAAGCGCATCGCGCAGCTGAACTATCGCAACCACATGAAGATCGCCTTGATCGACGGCGTGGCCGTCTACACCGGCGGCATGAACATGGGGCAGGAGTACATCGACGGCGGCCGGCGCTTCGCGGTCTGGCGCGACACCTCGCTGCGCCTGACGGGGCCCATCGTGGCCATCTTCGAGGTGCTGTTCGCCACGGTCTGGCGCTTCAACAAGGGCACGGGCGAGCTGCCGGTGCGCGCCCTGCCGCCCGCGCCGCCGCCGGCTGGGCCGGCGGCCCTGCCGGTCGAGGTGCTGCACTCGAGCGTGGCGACGCCGTTCAAGTCGATCCGCGACGCCTACATCGTGGTGCTGCTCACGGCGCGCGAGAAGGTCTGGATACAGTCGCCCTACTTCGTGCCCGACGAGCCGCTCATGACCGCCATGTGCGCCGCGGCGCTGTCGGGCACCGACGTGCGCCTCATGATGACCGGCGTGCCCGACCGCAGGCTGCCGTTCCACGCCGCCTTCGCCTACTACAAGCAGCTCCTCGACTCGGGCGTGAAGATCTACCAGTACACGGCCGGCTTCCTGCACGCCAAGACCGTCACGGTCGACGGCCAGTGGTGCATCATAGGCACCTGCAACTTCGACGTGCGCAGCACCATCCTGCACGACGAGGTCTCCTGCGTGATCTACGACGAGGCGGTCGCCGCCGACTACGCCGCCACCTACGAAGACGACCTGCGCGACTGCCGCGAGTTCACCATCGCCGACTGGTGGGCGCTGGGCCGGGGAGCCCGCTGGGTGAACTCGTTCGCCCGGCTGTTCTCGCGCATGCTCTGAGGCCGCGGCCTCGCGGATCCCCTGGTCCCGCAGCCTCACGGGAGCCCAGAACCCGGGGCTCGTGGACCCCCAAAGCCAGTCCCAACTATCTTTTTAGAGAAGCGGTGCTAGATTTATCGAGTCATGTCCATCCGCTGCGGGCGGGTCGCTGGGGGGCTTCGATGAGACGTTGGTCGCTGGGGTTGTCCTTGACGTTGGCCGCGCTCGCCGTGGCCGTCGCCCTGCCGGGCACGGCCGCGGCCGCGGCGCGGCCCGCGGCGCACAGTCACCCGCTGGTCGGCGTACCGGGCGCGCCGGCGCCCCGCGCGCTCGGCGCGCACGCCCAGGGCACCGTCACCTCTTCGTACAACTGGTCTGGCTACGACGTCTCCACCGACGGGCCGTTCACCACGGTGACGGCCACCTGGGTGCAGCCGCGAGTGCGCACGACCGGCGCGACCGTCTCCGACGCCGCCTTCTGGGTGGGCCTCGACGGCGACAACTCCGGTACGGTCGAACAGATCGGCACCGAGGGTTGGAGTGAGGGCGTGGCCGGTTACGACGCGTGGTACGAGATGTACCCGCTCTACCCGGTGACCATCGACATGGCGATCCACGCCGGCGATGTGCTCACCGGCACAGTCACCTGGGCGGCGCCGGCGAGCTTCACCCTGACGCTCGTCAACCACACGACCAAGGCCAGCTACACGACCGGGCAGCTCATGGACATCGTGCCGGCCCTCGCGTCGGCCGAAGTCATCGCCGAGGCGCCGTCGTCAGGCAGCGGCGACATCATGCCGGGGTCCGACTACAGCATCGTGCCGTTCAGCGGCTGCTCCTTCGACGGCCAGCCGATCAGCGCGTTCGACTGGAACCGCATCAACATGCTCTCCGAGTACACCGGCGGGCTCGCCGACCGAACGTCTGAGCTCGGCGCCGACGGCGCCAGCTTCACCGTCACCACCGACGTCACCGCGCCCCACACGACGGTAGCTCCGCCCGTAGCCGGCTGGCACGCCAAGGCGGTAGGTCTGCACCTGCGGGCCGTCGACAACGCCGGTGGGCTGGGCGTGGCCTACACGCAATACTCCCTCGACGACAGCGCGACCTGGGCAAAGGGGAACGCCGTCACTGTGGCCGCCCCTGCCGACCACAGCGCCGACGGGGTCAACAAGGTCGTCTATCGCTCGACCGACAAGGCCGGCAACGTCGAGGCCAAGCGCAGCCAGCTCGTGCTCATCGACACGCGCCGGCCCACGCCCGTCGCCAACTGGCGGGCATCCGCTCGCCGGGGCGCCCGCACCGCTTTGCGTTTCTTCGTGGGCGACCCGCGTCCGGGCAGCCCCACCGCGACCGTGACGATCCGCATCCGCAACGCTCACGGCGCGCTGGCCAAGAAGATCGTGCTCACGGGGGTCAGGGTCGACACCGTGACCGACTACGCCTTCACCTGCTGGCTGCCCAAGGGCGCCTACAGGTTCGCGGTGGCCGCCACCGACGCGGCCGGCAACCCGCAGACGGCGCAGGCGCTCAACACGCTGGTGGTGCGCTGATGGGCGCCTCGCCGGCCGCAACGCGCCACACAGCGCCTGCTCGTCAGGTTCTCGGTACCGTCGTGAGGGGGTCGTCCATGAAACGCGCCTTAGTGCTGATCTGCATGGCCGTGGTTGCCGCTGCCCTGGCGGTGCTGTGCGCCGCCCCGGCGCACGCCCTGACGCCCGACGGCCAGCACGGCTGGTTCTGGCAGATGCCGCAGCCGGCGGACGGCCTGAACGACGTCACCGCGGCGCACGCCGGCCAGCTCTGGGCGGTCGGCGTCGGCGGGGTCATCGAGCACAGCACCGACGGCGGCCTCACCTGGGCGGCGGCGCCGTCCGGCTCCGACGCCGACCTCTGGTCGGTCACCTTCGCCGACCTCCAGCACGGCTGGGTCGTCGGCAGCGACGCGACCACCGGCGACCCCGTGCTGCTCGCCACCACGAACGGCGGCGCCGCGTGGACCGACGCCACGCCGGCCGGCGTGAGCGGGCTGACCAACGCGAGCTTCGTCGACGCGACGCACGGCTTCGTCGGCACGACCGACGGCAAGGTGCTCAAGACAGGCAACGGCGGCGGCGCCTGGCAGACGCTCACGGTCGCCGCCGGCTACAAGGACTACCTCACGGTCGATTTCGTCGACGCCACGCACGGCTATGCGGCCGGCACCCGTGGTCGCATCTGGGCGACGGCCGACGCGGGTACGACCTGGACGGCCCTGCCGCGGGGCATGCTGAGCTCGCAGATGTCGGTCGTTCAACTCGATTTCGTCGACCGCTACGACGGCTGGGCGCTCGCTCAAGACGACTACGGCGACTCCATGGTCATGACGACCCACGACGGCGGCCGCTTCTGGATGCCGGTGTCCGCCGGCGACGGCCTTGTCACGGCCCTGTGCGCGACCAGCCCGACGGACGTCTGGATGGTGGGCTCGGACTACTACGACGAGTCCGGCTTCGAGATTCCGACCCTCCTCGAGCACTCGGTCAACGGCGGCTTCACCTGGACGACCACGACCGTGACCGCGCCGGCGACGCCGTACGCCATCGCGGCCGGCGGCGACTCGGTCTGCGCCGTCGGCGACGGCATCCTGCTGTCGACTGACGCCGGCGCGACCTGGCGGTCGGGCAGCTCGGGCCAGCAGTACTGGTTCGCGGGCGCCGACGCCGTGTCGCCGACCGACGTGTGGGCGGTCGACTCGGGCGGCGCCGTGCTGCACAGCACCGACGGCGTGCGCTTCGCCGAGCAGTCTGTGCCGCTGCGCTGGACGACCGTGCTCCTTGGGGTGAGCTTCCCCGACGCAGCGGACGGCTGGGTCGTGGGCACCAGCGACGAGTACGGCAGCGACAGCGTGATCCTGCATACGAGCGACGGCGGCGCCACCTGGGGGCCGCAGCAATCCAACCTGGGCGGCGCGCTCGACGGCGTCGACTTCGTCGACGCGCACACCGGCTGGGCGATCACCAGCGACAACTCGGGCTGGAACGCCGGCGCCAACGTGACCATGGAGCACACCACCAACGGCGGCGCCACCTGGATCCCGCAGTTCGTGGCCGGCAACACCGCCCTCAGCGCGGTGAGCTTCGTCGACGGCGCCACGGGCTGGGCCGCGGGCGGCTGGTACTCGAGCTCGAGCGCCTTCCCGCTGGCGGCCGTGTTCGGGTCGACCGACAGCGGCTTCACCTGGACTCAGGAGAAGCTGCCCAAAGGCGCTCCGGCCATCACCGGTCTGCAGTTCGTGACCAAGACCGACGGCTGGGCGGTCGGCACGAGCTACGTCGGGGACGAATGGGACTACACGGCAGACCAAGGCTGGGTGCTGCACACCACTGATGGCGGCGCCACCTGGACGCGCGTCGCGGGCCTCGACGACAGCCTGGCTACGACCGTGCACTTCAGCGACTCGACCGACGGCTGGGTCGGCGGCCTGAACGGGGTCTACGCCACGACCGACGGCGGCCTCACCTGGCAGCGCGTCGCCGCCGGCGAGGGCGTCGAAGCGATCGCCGCCGCCGACCCCCAGCACGTCTGGGCCTTCGGCGACGGGTTCCTTACGGCGACGGTCGACGCCGGCGCGGGAGTCGATTCCGCCGCGCCCGTCACGCTCGATACGCACAACGACTCGGTGTGGCGCAACAAGCCGGCGATCATCGGCCTCACGGCCAACGACGTCGGCTCCGCGGGCCTCGCCTTCACGCAGTCAAGCCTCGACGGCGGCCCCTGGAACAGCGGCCCGGCGATCACCGTGCCGGCCTACGGCGACCACCACTTCGACGGCGTGCACACGATCGTGTATCGCTCTGTCGACAAGGCCGGCAACCAGGAGCAGACCGAGAGTCTCACCGTCGGTGTCGACACGCTGGGCCCCGCCTGCGCGGTGCCGCGCGGCAGCGTGGTCGACGCAGGGCGGTCCGGCACCCTGTACTTCATGGCGACCGACATGAACAGCGGCGTCAAGCAGGTGACGATCGCAATCGTCGGCGCTCACGGCCGAGTGCTCAAGCGGTTCGTGCAGCACACCGCGGGTTGGGGCATGTCGCCCCCCGCGCCCTACTTCTGGATGCGCTTCAAGTGCACGCTCAAGCCCGGCGCCTACCGGGTCGAGGTGCGCGCCACCGACTGGGCCGGCAACCGGCAGGTCACGGTCGGCCGCGGCACGTTGCGCGTGGTGCGCAGCGGGGCGCCCGACTTCACCGCGCCGGACTGGCCGTCAGGCCTGGGCCAGGGCTTCAGCACTCGCTTCAGCCACGGCCTGCGTCCCGCCTGGCTGCTGCGTCAGCCGGGCAGCCCGACGATCGTGCGCGCGGCCGCCCACCGCGGCGCCTGGAAGGCGCGGCACTGGGCCGCGATCGAGGCGCGCCGCTAGACAGCGCGGCAAACCGCTTGGGCACTGCGCGTCACAGGCGACAGCGGCGCACCCTCGGGTGCGCCGCTGTCGCCTGATCAGTCGACGCCGACGCACGCCGTCACGGTCTCGCTGCCCTAACGAAGTCGCCGATCACGCCGATGACTTGCGCTAGGGAGATCGCGCAGCACCTGCGCGATGCCCGCTCTTACGAGCTGGTCCGCCTGGAGGTGGTTCATGAAGTACTGCCACGATTGCGGGCTCTCGATCGGCGAGACGGCGACGTTCTGTGCGACCTGCGGAGCCCTGGTCCCGAGCGCCCCACCCTGCACGCTGTGCGGGCGCGACGCCGACGATGGGGGAGTCTGCGCCGCCTGCCGCATCGCCCTCGCGTCGTTCGTTGCCCGGGGGCCCGAAGAGCCCGCCGTCACCCTTGCCACGAGTGACGGCTCGGCCGAAACCCCGCACGCCACCGTCGCCAACGCCATCTACTCGGCGGTCGGCGACGCCCACACCTGCCCCGCCTGCGCCGCCGCCGACGGCACAGAGACGGCCGACCCCGCTTCTGCCGCGGCGTGGGCGCCCAACCCGCGCTGCACCAGCCCCGGCGGCTGTCGCTGCCTCGTCTTCTTCGAACACGAACGACTCGACGCGGGCGAAGAAGACGGGTTCGTCGCCTTCGCCGCCGCCCACGGCCTGGGCGTCACGGCGTCGGCTGTCGCCGCCTTCCATGCCGACGCCCGCGAACGGCGCGAGCAGGCCGCTCAGCGGTGCAGCGACGCGGCGGGCACGCTGCGCGACGCGGCCGGGTTCGAAAAGCAGGAGCCCGAGCAGGCCGTGGCGCTCTACCGCAAGGCCATCGACGACCTGCTTGGCTGCGGCCCGGCGCCGCTCGACGAGCGCGCCGTCAGGCGCGACCTGCCGCTGGCCTTCAACCGCCTGACCCTGATGCTCAAAAGCCTGGGCCGCGACGACGAGGCCCTCGACGAGCTCGACCGCGCGGCTTCGTGGGGGATCCCCGAGCGCGCCGATTGCGGGCGCAAGTCCGATCGCGACGCCCTGCGCAACCGCGCCCGGCGCCTGCGCGAGCACGGCAAGGTGGGCGCTACCGCTTAAGCGGCCTCGGCGGCACGCGACGCCGCTCGGCAGCGGGCCGTCGCCGCGGCACGTATACTCGTTGCCTGAAGCTCCGGAGCGAGCGTGCCGGCTCCGGATGCGCACGCGACGATAAGCTCTCAGATCCGGAGGCCCCCGTGGACGTTCTCATCGCCGACCAGAAGCAGGTCTCTGCCCTGTTGCCCATGGACGAAGCCATCGAGGTGATGCGTCGCGCCTTAGGCCTGCTCGACGGCGGCGACGTCCTTCTGCCCCTGCGCAGCATGCTCGCGCTGCCGGGCGGCGACCGGGTCATGGGCCTCATGCCGTCGTACCTGGGCGGCATCGACGCGCTGGGCGTCAAGGTGATCGCCGCCTTTCCCGCCAACTTCGGCTCCGAGTACGACACCCATCAGGGCGTCGTGCTGGTCTTCGACACCGAGCGCGGCCTGCTGCGCGCCATCGTCGACGCCACCTCGATCACGGCCATCCGCACCGCGGCCGTGAGCGGCGTGGCGACCGACCTGCTGGCGCGGCCCGACGCCGGCGACCTCGCCATCATCGGCGCCGGCACGCAGGCGCACACCCACCTGCGGGCGATGCACGCCGTGCGGCCTGTGCGGCGCGTGCGCGTCTTCAGCCTGCCGGCCGGCAGCGCCGAGGCCTTCGCCGAGCGCGAGCAGCGCCTGACCGGCCTGCCGATCGAGGTCGCCGCCAGCGCCGAAGAGGCCGTGCGCGGCGCCGATCTGATCTGCACCGTCACGACGGCCACGGAACCCGTCCTGCACGGCGCCTGGCTTTCGCCGGGCGCCCACATCAACGCGGTGGGCGCCTACACGCCCACGACCCGCGAGCTCGACACCGAGGCGGTGGTGCGCTCGCGTCTGTACGTCGATCGCCGCGAGGCCGCGCTCAGCGAGGCCGGCGAGTTCCTGCTTGCGCGCGGCGAGGGCGCCGTCGACGACGGCCACATCGTCGGCGAGATCGGCGAGGTGCTGGCCGGCAAGGCGCCGGGCCGCGGCGCCCCCGACCAGATCACGCTGTTCAAGTCGCTCGGCATCGCCATCGAAGACCTGGCCGCCGCGCGCTACGTCTACGACAAGGCCAAAGAGACGGGCGTCGGCACCTGGGTCGAGATCGGCGGCCGGCACTTCGGCGCATCCGCCGCCGAATGACCCCCGGCGCGGCCGCCTACCCCGATCTCTTCAACGACGTCTTCGGGCCCGTCATGCAGCCGGGCTCGAGCTCGCACACCGCGGCGCCCTGCAGGCTCGGCCGCCTGGCCGGCGATCTGCTCGGCGAGCCGGTGGCCGCCATCCGCATCGAGCTCGACGAGCGCGGCTCGTTTGCCGGCACCTTCGGCGTCATGTCTGAAGACCGCGCCATGGTAGCCGGCGTGCTCGGCATGGGGCCCGACGACGTGGGCCTCTTTCGCGCCTTCGAGCTGGCCGCCGAGGCCGGCGCCACGGTCGCCTTCGAGTTCACGCACCTCACCGAGAGCGACCACCCCAACGCCATGAAGTTCGTGCTCACGGGGCGCTCGGGGCGCACCGTCACGCTGGTCGGCACCTCGACCGGCGGCGGCATGGTCGAGACCCTCGTGGTCGACGGCTTTGCCCTGCGCACGATCGGCGACGCCTACGTGGTGCTGATCTTCGAGGCCGACGCGGCGCGCGGTTCCGATCCGGCGTCATCGCCCGAGGCGTCGACCGCGTCCGACGCGGCGCTCGCCGCGCGCCTCGCGGCGCCGCTGCCCGGACTCGTCGCTTCGACCACAGTGTCGGCCGCGGGACGCGGCCGCCTGCACGCCTTCAGCCTCTCCGCCGAGCCCGACGCGGAGGCACTGGCGGCCGCCGTCGCTCCCGCGCGACTCGCCGTGCTGCGGCCCGTGCTGCCCGTCCTGCGGCGCGCCGAGCGCGCCCCCCAGCTGTTCGACACCATGACCCGCTGGCGCGAGGTCGCCGAGCAGCGCGGTGAGGCCCTCTGGGAGACCGCGCTGCAGTATGAGATCGACGCGTCGGGCTGGTCGCGCGACCAGGTCGTGGCGACCATGGCGCGCCTGGCGGCGCTCATGCGCCGCCAGACCCACGCCGCCTACGACGACGGCGTCGTCGTGCCGGCGAGCCCCTTCAAGCCCGACTTCACCGCGCCCTGGGCGCGCCATGTGGCGTCGGGGCGGGCGCTGACCGGCGGGGTCGTCGCCGAGACCATCAAGCTGGCCTACGGCGCCGGCGCCGGCATTCCCGGGGTCGAGACCGTGCCCGGACCGATGGGGGGTGGGGAGGCTACCTCTACGCCGCGCTCTCCGCCGTGCGCGACGCGCGCGGCCTCGGCGACGACGACCTGCTGCACGGCCTGTTCGCGGCCGGTGGAGTGGGCGTGATCGCCTTCAGCCGCACTGAGCCCACCGGCGAGGTCATCGGCTGCACCGGCGAAGCCGGCGTCTGCGGCGCCATGGCGGCCGCCGGCATCGCCGCGATGGTGGGCGCCACGCCGCGCCAGACAGAAGACGCCGCCTCGCTCACCCTGCAGGCGTTCACCGGCATGCCCTGCGACCCGATCCCCGGCGGACTGTGCCAGCCGTGCCGCAGCCGCATCCTCGCCGCGACCTGCACGGCGCACGTGTTCGCCGATCTGGCGCTGGCCGGCCACGCCGCCGTGCTGCCGTTCCACGAGGCGCTCGACGCGGCCGACGCCATCGGCCGCGCCCTGCCGGCCGACCTGCTGTGCACGTCGCGCGGCGGCGCCTGCGCCACGCCCACGGCAGCGCGCCGGCGCGCCGCGTTCGCCGAGTGGCTGCGCGACGTGCCGCCCGAGCTGCGGCCGCCCGGGAACCTCATCTAGGCCGCGGCACAGCGGGTCGCCCTGCCCTTTGTGCGACCGCTCCTGCACGTTCTTGCGTTTCACGCTTTTCGGCGGGGGTCCGTTGCCATTACACTCTGTCAGTAGGCTAATCACGGATGGGCGCACCGCCGCCCGGCCGCGGGAACGTGACCCTTGGCAGGGTCGACGATCGGAGGAGACCCTGTGAAGAGACACCTCGGCACGTCGCTGCCGGCGACCCTGGGAGTAGTGGCCATCGCCCTGCTCGGCGGCGCCTACTTTGCCTTCGCCCCGGCGGGCGCGGTCGCGCCGGCCGCCGCCTCGACCCCCACGGCGGCGCCGTCGGGCCAGAGCTCGACCGCCGCCACACCCGCCGACGCGACGCCCTCGCCGAGCCCGTCGCCGTCTGACAGCCCCTCAGTAAGCCCGAGCCCGTCGCCGAGTCCCACGCCGCCGCCCCTCAAGCTGGTCTCGGTCTCGCCGCGCGCGAAGGCCGCTAACGTGGCGTTCGCCGCGTCGATCCGCGTGCGCTTCTCGGTGGCGCTGGCCGCCGACACGCCGCTGCCGCGGCTCACGCCCAAGGTGCCGGGCGTCTGGAAGGTCGAGGGCGCGACGCTCGTCTTCGTGCTCAAGGGCCACCTGCCCGTCTACACCAAGGTCACCGTCACGCTGCCCGGCGGCGCCCAGGGCATCGTCTCCGCCGCCGGCGCCCGACTCGGCGCCACGCACACCAGCTGGTTCACGGTCGGCGGGCCTTCGTCGGTGCTGCGCCTGCAGCAGCTCCTTGCGGAGCTCGGCTATCTGCCGGTGCGCTTCGCCTTGCCCGTGGCCGCCACGGCGACCACCAAGGCGCACTACGTGCCGGCCCTCGGCCGCGAGCCCGCCACGCTCGACCTGCTCTCGCTCAAGCCGTTGACCGGCAAGTTCTTCTGGCGTTACAAGCACATCCCGGCGTCGCTGTCGTCGCTCTGGAAGCGCGGCGCCTCGACGGTGCTCCTCAAGGGCGCGGTGATGGCCTTCGAGTCCGACCACAAGCTCCGCGACGACGGCGTGGCTGGTCGCGCGGTGTGGACCGACCTGCTCAAGGCGGCCGCCAGGCACCAGGGCAGCAAGCGCAGCTACGACTACATCGAGGTGTCGATGTCGCTCCCCGAGGCGCTGCACGTGTGGCGCGACGGCAAGATCATCTACTCGAGCGCGGCCAACACCGGCATCGCCAGCCGCCCGACCGCGCGCGGCACGTTCCCCGTGTACGCGCGCTTCGTGTCGACGACGATGAGCGGCACCAACCCCGACGGCAGCACCTACCACGACACCGGCGTGCCGTGGGTCGCCTACTTCAATGGGGGCGACGCCGTGCACGGCTTCATCCGGGGCTCGTACGGCTGGCCGCAGAGCCTGGGCTGCGTCGAACTGCCGTACGGCGCGGCGGCCGTCGTGTTCAAGTACGACCCGATCGGCACGCTCGTCCACGTCTCGTAGGGCGCCCGGCCGGCCGCGCCGGCCGTCCCGCCGATCGAGGAACGCGAAACGACAGACGGCGCCCCAGCCGCAGGAACGGCAAGGGGCGCCGTCTGTCGTTTCGCGAGTCAGGCGGCCGGTCCCTTGGCGAGCTGCGCGACTCCGATGTGGCGCACGCCCAACGAGTCTTTCCAGCCGATCGTGACCTTGTCGCCCGGGTGATAGGCGCCGAGCAGCGTGCTGAGCTTTGTCGGCGAGTCGACCGTGCGGCCGTCGACCGAGACGATCACGTCGCCGGCCGCAAGACCGACCTGAGATGCCGCCGAACCGGGCAGGACGCCGGTGACGCTCGCCCCCGTGCTCGACCCGGTGCCGCCCTGTGACCTTGGGGGATTGAGGCTGACGCCCAGGAACGCCGTCGGGCCGATGTGCACGGTCGCCGACGACTTGTGGTTGAGGATCTGACTGGCGATGTCGACGGCGGTGTTGATGGGCACGGCGAAGCCCTGGCTGCCGGTCGAGCGGAACGTGTACGAGCTCGACGCCGCCGTGTCGATGCCGATCACCTCTCCGGCCTTGTTGACGAGCGGCCCGCCCGAGTCGCCGGGTTGGATGGCGGCATCGGTCTGGATGAGGCCGTTCAACTGCTCCGAGGTGCTTGCCCCCTCGTCGCTCGCGATGATCTGCTGATTCAGGGCGACGACCGCGCCGCTGGCCGCCGTGGGCGTGCCGCCGGCGCCCCCGGCGTTGCCCAGAGCCACCACGCGCTGGCCGACCGTGGCCTTCGACGAATCGCCCAGCCGGGCGCTCGCGAGTCCGGAGGCGCCGGTCAGCTGGATGAGGGCGATGTCGTGGCTGCGGTCGTAGCCCACGACGGTGGCCTCGTAGGTCTTGCCGTTGCCCACGTCGACGGCGCTGATAGAGGTGGCGCCGTTGATCACGTGATTGTTCGTGAGCACCAGGCCCGTCGAGTTCAGGACGATGCCGGTGGCCGCTGCCGCCTGACCCTGCTCGTACCCGAGATCGACGTTGATGTCGACGAGCGCCGGGTCGACCGACGCGGCGATCGAGGTCGCGCCGCCCGAGCCGCTCGAGCCGGCGGCGTTTGAGCTCGACGAGCCGTTCGAGCCGTTGCCGAACGGCAGGGCGGTGGCGCCGGAGCCGCCGGGCAGCGTCTTGGCCGCCGTCGAGTCGCCGGACTGCCAGAAGTCGTGGCTGATAGCTACGCCCAGGAACACCGCGGAGCCGACCAGCAGCGCGGCGATCAACACGCGGCCTACGTGGCGGCGCGGGGGGGCCGTGGGAGGCTGCGTGCGGACCGGCTGCGAGACGCGCACGGGTGGGGTCCAGCCGCCGCCCGGCGCCGGAGTCCAGCCGCCGCCCGCGGCCGGCGTGCCCCAGCCGGTCGCAGGAGAGCCCGAGGGGCGCCAGTCGCCGGCCGCGCTGCGCTGGTCCCAGCCGGCAGGCGGGTCGTGCCTGTCGGCGGCGGGTGACGCGGCGTCGGGCCGGTCGCGCGCAGGGTCGGGATCACGCCAGGCGCCGTCGGGCAGGCTCCAGGCCGTGTTGGGTGGACCGACCCGTTCGGCTTCGTGGTCTGCTCCGTGTGCGTCGTCGGGACTCGAGCCCCCTAGGGGGCCTCCCGGCGCTTCGGGATCGGTCATCGTGCCTCCGCAGGGCTCAGCATCATTCTAGTCTTCCCCGTTTGGCGCAGGTACGGCCGCCGTGCCGGGAGCTCGGCGTATACAGAGCGATTGTAATCTGTTGCCCTGAGGGTCGTCTGAGCAGCACCTTGGAGTCTCCTGAGAATCGCCGGAGCACGATCGCCGCCGCGCGCGGGGCCGGCCGGCGAGCGCGCCCGGGCGCCGCAGGAATCCGGCGTCACTGGTCGAACAGCAGGCGGGACGTCTGTCACCTGTCCGCTACAGTGAGGTCAAGGCGAGTCCGTGACCACCCAGCCCCGAGATGTGGGAGCCACCCTGCGCGCGCGCCTGCCCCTCAGGCGCTCGTCGGCGCACCGCTTGCGCACGGCGCTGTCCGGCCACCTCGCCGCCAACGGCGTGCCCAAGAATACGGCCCGCGAGATCCTGCTGGCCGCCGACGAGGCCTTCAACAACGCGCTCATGCACAGCGGCGACGTCGGCGAGGCCGAGCTGCGCGCCAAGGTCGGCGGCTCGCGGGTGACCATCGAGATCCGCGACCGGGGTTGCGGCTTCGACGCCCGCGGGTTCGACGCCAGAGCGATCCCCGACCCGCACGTGTCGCACGGGCGCGGTCTGTTCCTCATCCATCGTCTCATGGACGAGGTCGAGGTCGGCGCCCGCAGCGCCGGGACGGGCACCTGTGTGCGCATGGTCAAGACGTTCGTGAGACTACCGCGGGCGCCCGGCCGTCGCGCCTGAGAAGAAGACAAGACGACGCGACGCCCATCGCCCTGAGACCTCGGACCCGTCGCCAGCGACGGGCCGCCCCGCGACCGAACAGGAGATCCATGGAAGCCGGCTCGCCCCCCGCGGTCAAGCACCCGGCGCTCGTGCGCCACAACGAGCAGCGCCTGCTGAGCCTGCAGTCGCGCATCGCCGACGCGATCACGAGCTTCGCCGGCTCGATGACCTTCGTCTACGTGCACGTCGCCTGGTTCGCGCTCTGGATCCTCTTCGGGGGGATCCTGATCCGCTTCGACAAATTCCCGTTCGGACTGCTCACCATGATCGTCTCGCTCGAAGCGATCTTCCTGTCTACCTTCGTGATGATCAGCCAGAACCGGGCCGACGCGCGGCGCCAGGTGTTGGCCGACGCCCAGTGGCAGACCGTGCAGACCGAAGAGCACCAGAACGAGCAGATCATTCAGCTCTCGAACCAGATCCTCGAGCTGACGACCGCGATCCACACGATGACCCACGAGCTGCACGGCATCAAAGACGGCATGCCGACGGCGTAAGGGCGCCTGCCACTGCGGCGCCGCCGGCGGCGACGGTCGCCCGACTATACTCGCCGCATGAATGACGACCGCAGAGAGGGCGGCGGCGCGCGCCACGTCTACCGCGCGCGCCGGCGGCGCACGCCCGCGCGCCTCGCCGCCGTGCTCGCGCTGGTGGCGGCCGTGGCGGTCGCGCTGGTCGTCTGGAGCGGCTTCGGCCACGGCGCCCACGGCCCGTCGCCGTCGCGTCGCCGTCGCCGACTCCCGCCCGGTCCTCGCCATCGCCGGGTCCCACGCGGTCGCCCGGCGCGAGTGCTTCGGCCACCGCCAGGCCCGGCCGCCGCGTTCGCGGTGGCCGCCTGGAGCCGCGGCGACGTGGCCTCGCTGCGGCGGCCACCGCCGCCCACGCCTCACCGAGGTCGACCTCGACTGGTGGCACGCCCGGTCCGACGGCTCGCTTGCGCCCGAGGCGGTGGCTCCCGCGTTCGTCAGGGCGGCCCACGCCGACGGCCTGCGTGTCTTCGCCACCGTGACCAACCGCGCGAACGACTTCGCGGCCTTCGACCCGGACCTGGCCGAGGCGATCCTTGCCACACCGGCCACGAGGGCGCGCCACGTGGCCGCGCTGGTCGCGCTGTCCCGGGAGCACGGCTACGACGGCATCGACGTCGACTGGGAGTCGCTGCGCGCCTCGGACAGGGCATCGTTCTCGGCCTTCGTCGGCCTGCTCGCGGTCCGGTTGCATGCCGCCGGCAGGCTGCTCTCGGTCGACGTCTACGACGAGACGTCGGACTATCCGACCGGCACCGAGGCGGGCGCACGGGCCGCTGAAGACTACGCCGCCCTTGGGCGGGCGGCCGACGAGCTCAAGGTCCTGACCTTCGGCGAGCACGGCTCCTTCACCGGCCCCGGACCGCTCTCGTCGCCGGCCTGGATGGCCCACGTGCTGGCCTACGCCGAGTCGCAGGTCACCCCCGCCAAGATCTATCTGGGCGTGCCGTTCTACGGCTTCGACTGGGGCGTCGGCGCGCCGCGCTACCTGCTCTGGTCCGACGCGCGGGCGTTGCTTGCGCGGCACGGCGCGACCGTGTTTCGCTCGCCGTCGGGTGAGGCCTCCTTTCACTACGCGGCGGGCGGTGTCGCGAGCACACCGTCTACTTTCAGGACCCGACGGCGGTCGCCGCCAAGCTGGCCTTCGCCCTGTCCCGCCGGCCGCGCATCGCCGGCATCGCCATCTGGGTGATGGGCGACGAAGATCCGGCGTTCTCGGCGACGATCCACGCGGAAGTCAAACGAAGCTAAGGGTGCGGTCGAGGGAGAGGGTCGGACTGGCACGGCGCCCTGCTCGCCGTTGCCGCGGCCTCATCGTACCCTCGCTTCGAGACTGTGCCCGAAGACCACCCCGGAGGCCGATGACGGAGCCACGAACACCACTCGAGCCGCCTCACGCCGTACGCCGGGACACCGCCGAGCTGCGCGACTCCGCCCCGCGGCGCACCTATCTGGCCGCCGAGCGCACCTACCTCGCCTGGCTGCGCACGGGTCTGGGCGCGATCGGCACGGCGCTCGCGGTCGGACGCCTGCTGCCGGCGCTGGTCGGCGGCTCGCGCACAGCACGTACGCCCTGCTGGGAGCCGGGTACGGGGTGCTCGGGCATCTTCCTGCTCACCTACGCCCTCGTGCGGGCTCATCGCGTGCGGATCGCCCTGCAGTCGGACGCACCGCTGCCGCTCGACTCGTGGGCCCTCACGGTGACCACCGTCATCGGTCTAATCCTCGCCGTGGCCACGATCGATCATGGTGCTGGCCGTCCCCTGACGCGCCGCCCCAGGCGCGCCGCTCACGCGGCGGCGTCGCGCCGCCCGGACGACGCGCGGGCACCGCGCCTCCCGGACGCGCCGCACAACGCGAACATCGCGCTCATCGGACCCTCACGAGACCACAACATCGGCCTGCGACACTGTCGCTGCGGCTCGATGTCCCCGTCGCCCGAGCCGCGCTGGGCGCGGACCCCCCCTGCGCCCGCCCTCCTTGGGGCCTGGGCTCTGCGAGGCCTGGGCCCCTTTTGTCGTCTCGCGACGGCCGCTGGTCGTGCATCGTATGGCGCTGCGCCCTTCTATCGGGGTATCACCTGTATGGTTGTCGCAGGGGCACGCGGCGGCCACGGCACGCGCTCAAACGATCGGGAGGTCGGCGATGGAAGAACGTAACCACGAGGCAGGGATGCCTCCACACGACAGCGACGACACGGCGACGCCGTTTCCGTACGACGACGACCGCGTCGTCGTGCAGGAGGAAGTCTCGTTCAGCAGGGCCCAGGCGCACCTGCTCGACCACCAGGCCGGTTGGGCGGCGCACAACTGGGGCTGGCTGCTCGGCCTTGGGGTCTTCGCCGTCGTCTTCGGCGTCATCGTGCTCAGCCACGCCTTCGGCAGCCTGGGCGCCCTGGTCTGGCTGACCGGCCTGTTCCTGCTCTTCATGGGCATCGCGCAGCTGGTGACGATGGGTCGGGGAGGCGCCCGCGGGGCGCACCTGGCCGGCGCCCTCGTCGCCCTTGTGGGCGGCATCGTGCTGCTCGTCTGGCCGGGTGAGACGCTCAAGGTCGTCGCCGTCGTGGGTGGCCTGACGTTCCTGGTCTGGGGCATCGTGCGCGCCGCCACGGCGTTCGGCGGCGCTCATGACACTCGCATCAACGACGTCGCGGCCGGCATCGCCCTGATCGTGCTCGGCGTCGTCATGATCTCCTGGCCCGGAGCCACCATCACGCTGATCGGCATCTTCGTGGGGCTGATCGCCATCGTCTGGGGAGTGGTGATGGTCGTGGGCGCCTTCAACCTGCGCAAGACGGGGCGGCGCTGGCAGGAACTGCGCGAGAAGTCGCGCGTCGCACGCTGACGGCGGCCGCTGCGCGGCCGCCGTCAGCCACCGCCCTGCGGCCGCCGTCGGCCCGTCAGGCCGAGCGGCCGAGCTCGCCCTTCAGGTAGTAGTCGAGCGCCGGGCCCGACCACGCGGCGATGGTCTCGTGGTCGGCCGAGGCCAGCGGCTCCTGGCGGAACACGTAGCGGCTGAGGGCCAGGCCGAGCAGCGCCGCGACCGCGAGGCGCGCCCGCGGACAGGCGTCGGGAGTCGGCGCCTGGGCGGCGAACGGGGCGATCAGGCCGGCCACCATGTGGGCCTCGACGGCCGCGGCCAGCCGCTTGTCGGTCGCCGCGGCCGCGAGGACAGCGCGCAGGACGGCGGCGTTGTCGGCCGTCTCCCAGAACTCGAGGTAGCCGGTCACGATCTCGGCGCCCGACAGCGCCAGCACCCGCCGCGGCGACCAGGCCGCGGTGGGCTGCAGGGCGCTCAGCACCATCTCGGCCTTGGTGGCGAAGCAGCGCCGCACGTCGGCCGCCGTGACGTGGGCGAGCCCGGCGATGAACGTGTATGTCACCTGGTCGTAGGGCCGCGCCTGCAGGGCGTCGGCGACGACCGCCACGACCGCGTCGCGCGCCGCCTGGTCGCGCGCCGCCTGGTCGCGCGCCGTCACGACGCCGACCACGTGGTCGCGTCGGGCGCCGCGCGGCGCCGCGCGGCGCACCTTCGTGGGGCCGGTGAAGACCGGCGGCGCGGGGGTCCGTTCGCGGTTCAGAAGCCCGGGGATCGACATCGGTGGTCGCCTCCTTGCTCGCTGGGAGCGTCAGCCTGTGCGGCTGGTCAGGTCGTAGATGGTGACTCCCCCGACGGTGCGGGAGGCGAAGTGGGCCTTGACCCACGTGGTGATGGCGCTCATCGACGATCCGTTGCCGACGCCACCGGAGCCGCCGCCGATGAAGTAGTGCACCTTGCCGGCGTTCACGATGGCCTCGAACTCGGCGAGCGTCGGGTACGGGTCGCTGCCGTTGAAGCCGCCGAGGCTCATCACCGGGTCGTCGGTGGCGAGCTGGTAGCCGGCCGCCGACTGCGCGCCCACCGTGGCCGCGACCCAGGTGTAGTCACCGGCGTTGCTCTTGAGCACGGCGACCAGCGCGCTGCTCGGCGTGCTGGCGTCGAGCAGCCCGCCGCCGGTCGCGCCGGCCGCGCCGCCGACCCGGCCGAAGCCGCCATCGCCTTGCGCCGCGCTCGGTGCTCCGCCAGTCGGCGCGCCGCCGCCGGTGCCGGTCTGGGCGCCGGTGGGGGGAGCGCCGCCCAGCGCGCGGCCCTGGGCGGCGTTGCCGCTCGGCGCCGCGCCGCCGGTCGCGGTCGCGTTGCTCGACGGTCCCCCGGCGCCGGTGAAGCGCAGCCCGGCGCCGCGGCCGCCGCCGAACCCGCCGAACCCGCCGCGTCCGCCGGCCACCGTCGGTCCGGCGCTGGGCAGCGAGCCTGAGTGCGCGGCAGATGCCGTCTGTACCGAGTAGGCAGCGGGGCCGGTCAGGGCAAGCGCGACGCCCACCCCGGCGAGGGTCAGGGCGGCGCGCCGCGCCAGACGATCGGCGACGACGAGCGTCGCGGCGGCCAGCAGGCCGCCGACGAGCACCACGAGGCGCAGCCACGGCAGCCAGGTGGGCGAGCGGTCGAGCAGCACGAAGGCCCACACCGAGGTCGCCGCCACGATGGCGGCCAGGCACAGGCGCCAGCCTGCGGAGGAGCGCCGGGCCCACAGCGCGGTCGCGCCTATGCCGACGAGCGCGCCGATCGCCGGGGCGAGCGCCACGGCGTAGTACTCGTGGATGATGCCCTGGGCGAAGCTGAACACCACGGCCGTGACGAGCAGCGAGCCGCCCCAGAGCACGGCGGCGGCGCGCGTGCGGTCGGTGCGCGGCGCCCGGCGGCTGAGCCACAGCAGGGCGACGAGAAAGGCGAGGGCAGCGGGCAGCAGCCAGGCGATCTGGCCGCCCAACGAGGTAGAGAACAGCCGTCCGATGCCGGTCGCGCCCCAGCGGCCCCCGCCTGACCGGCGCCGCCGGCCACGACGCTGCCCGTCTCGTTGCCGGTGATGCGGCCGAAGCCGTTGTAGCCGAAGATCAGCTCGAGCGACGCTGTTGGTCTGCGAGCCGCCGATGTAGGGCCGGCTCGCGGCCGGCCAGAGCTGCACGACCGCCACCCACCAGCCGCCGACGACGAGCAGCGCGACGCCGGCCGCGACGAGCTGACGACGCCGGCGCCACAGCGAGGTCGGCGCGGCGAGCAGGTAGGCGGCGGCCAGGGCCGGGCACGATGAGCAAGGCCTGCAGCATCTTCGTGATGAACCCGAGGCCGACCAGGGCGCGCAGCGAGCACGAGCCAGCGGGTGCCGGCGTTCTCGATCGCCCGGGTCACGGCGTAGACGCCGACGGTCAGCAGCAGCACGAGCAGGGCGTCGGGGTTGTTGAAGCGGAACATGAGGGCGGCGACCGGCGTGAGGGCCAGCACCGCGCCGGCGAGCAGGCCGGCGGCCGGACCGAACCAGCGGCGCACGGTCAGGTAGAGCACGCCGACGCGGCGACGCCCTCGAGCGCCTGCGGCACGAGGATGCTCCAGGCGTTGACGCCGAAGATGCGCGCCGAGAGCTCCATGACCCACAGCGACGCCGGAGGCTTGTCGACGGTGATGAAGTTGGCGGCGTCGGAGGAGCCGAAGAAGAAGGCCTTCCAGCTCTTCGTGCCCGCTTGCACGGCCGCCGAGTAGAAGGCGTTGGCCCAGCCCGAGCGGTCGAGGTCCGACGAGGTACAGCAGCGCGGTCGCCGCGAGCAGGCCGAGCAGCGCGGGACGCACCCAGACGGGATCCCCGGGCCGGCCGCGCCACAGCCGGCGCAGGCGCCCGGAGTGCGCGGCGGCCGCGGCGGGCGTCGCTTCGGGTGGCCGCGGCGGGCGCCGCTTCGGGTACGACCGCGGCGGGCGCCGGTCGACACGGCGCCCAGTGCAGGGGCCGCGGCATCGAGGTCGTCGGTCATGACGTGAGTCCTCTCATCGGACGGGCGGCTCGGCGGGGGAAGAGCCAGATACGAACAGACCAAAGCGCAGCAGGGTGGCGACCACGCTTGCCGCGAGCAGCACCGCGAGCTCGACGGCGCGCGCAGCGTGCGGGGCGCCGCGGTGCAGCGCGAAGAGGCTGCCGCTGGTCACCGCCAGGCCCAGGCCGAAGACGACGAGCCCCTGGCCGCTGGTGCCGCAGGCGGCCGGCGGCGCCGCGCACGCCGAAGGTGAGCCGGCGGTTGGCGGCGGTGTTGGCGACGGCCGTCACCAGCAGCGCGAGGGCGTTGGCCCACTGTGCCGACAGCCTCGCGGCGCGAGCAGGTACAGCGCGAGGTAGGCGAGGGTGCTGACCACCCCGATCAGGCCGAAGCGCACGAGCTGGCCGGTCAGGCCGGGCGCGCGGCGCTCGTCGCGCGTCCGGCAGCGCGAGCCGGCCGCGACGACAGCGTCGCGCGAGCAGGCGCGCGATGCCCTTCAGGTCGGCCAGCGCGGTCGCGACGATGTCCACGCGCGAGTCCGGGTCGTCGACCCAGTCGACCGGCACCTCGTGGATGCGCAGGCCCGCGCGCTCGGCGAGCACGAGCAGCTCGGTGTCGAAGAACCAGCCGTGTCCTCGACCAGCGGCAGGAGCTCGCGAGCCCGGTCGGCGCGGATGGCCTTGAAGCCGCACTGGGCGTCGGAGAAGCGCGCGCCGCAGGACGGCGTGCGCAGCAGCAGGTTGTAGGAGCGCGAGATGAACTCGCGCTTGGCGCCGCGCACCACGCGCGCGCCGCGCGCGAGGCGCGTGCCGATGGCGACGTCGGAGTGACCCGACACGAGCGGGGCGACGAGCGGCAGCAGCGCCGGCGAGGTCGGTCGAGAGGTCGACGTCCATGTAGGCCAGCACGGCGGCGTCGCTCGCCGACCAGACGGCGCGCAGGGCGCGGCCGCGGCCCTTCTCGTCGAGGTGCACGGCGCGCACGCCGGGCAGAGTCCGCGGCGAGCGACGGGCGATCGGCCAGGTCCCGTCGATGCTCGCGTTGTCGGCGATCGTCGACCGGAACGTGAACGGCAGGCTCGCGCTCAGGTAGGCGTGCAGACGCACGACGCTGGCGCTCGAGACCGCGCCTCCTCGTTGTAGACGGGCACGACGAACTCGACCTGGGGCGCCGCCGGCGGCGCGGCCGCTGGGGGCGAGAGGATCGTATGAGGTGAGGTCGCGGTCGCCATGGCCACAAGGTAGCCGTGCGCCCTTACGCCCGACTGAGCCCCCGCTGGGAGTCTTCTGTGAGGCGCCGCGGGGCCGAGGCGCCGGTTGCCGGCGCTGAGCCGCGGGGCCGAGGCGCCGTTTGCCGGCGCGCCGCCGCGGGGGCCCACGCGCTCGGCTGTCGCGGCGCCGTGGGGGCAGCTACAATCGCACGGATCACGACGTCTGGAGGACGGGTGAGAGGCTCAGGCAGGGCGCTGTTCGGCGCATGGCCGACCCGGCGCGGCACGGCGCCCACGCCGCGCGGCACGGCGCTCACGCTGCGCGGCACGGCGCTCACGCTGGCGTTGGCGACCGCGCTTGCGCTCGTGGCCGCCGCCCTGTGCGCAGTGCCTCACGCGGCGGCGGCGAGCCCGGCGGCCGGTGCCGGCCGCTCGACCGGGGGCGACCGCGCTCGCGTGAGTTCGGCCACCACCCGCCGGCCGCTGATCGTCGTCGCGCCGCTCGGTCAGCCGGGCCCGTTGCTGGGCAGTCGCTGGCAGTCGCCCAACTGGGCGGGCTACGACGTGACGAGCGGCGGCCCCTTCACCAGCGCCGCCGCCGACTGGACTCAGCCACGCGTGCGCCCGAGCGTCGACTACACCGACGCCGCCTTCTGGGTGGGGCTCGACGGCGACACCCAGGACCCCGTACACGACCCGCCGCAGACCGTCGAGCAGATCGGCACCGAGGGCTTCACGCTGTCGGGTCACGTCTTCTACGACGCCTGGTACGAGCTCTATCCGGCGCCCGCCACGTTCATCAGCGCGAAGAAGCTGGCAGTCCATGCCGGCGACCACCTGAGCGCCGCCGTCGTGTGGACCCCGGCCGGCTCCCGGGCCGCCGGCTTCACGCTGACGCTCGTGAACCACACGAGCGACCAGACGTTCACTATCTTCATCGCTGAGGACCGCTTGCCCGCTGTGCCCGCGCGCTCGTCGGTCGAGGCCATCGCCGAGGCGCCGTCGCTGGCCGACGGGTCCATCCTGCCGCTCGCCCGGTTCGGGCTCGCCACCTTCCGCGACTGCGCCTTCGCGGGCCAGCCGATCTCCGGCTTCGATTGGGCGCAGATCGGCATGGTCTCGGCCGACACCGGCAAGGTCGTGGCGGCGACCTCGGCCCTGGCATCCGACGGCGCCACCTTCACAGTGAACACCGACTTCAGCCGCCCGACGACGACGGTCTCCGGCGCCGCGGGCTGGCACGACAGCGCGGTAACACTCGTGTTCAAGGCCAGCGACGACCCGGGCGGCACCGGGGTGGCCTACACGCAGTACTCGCTCGACGGCGGGACGACGTGGACGAAGGGCCGTTCCCTCACCCTGCCGGCCCCGAGCGACCATTCCGCCGACGGAGCTACGGTCGTGTGGTATCGCTCGGCCGACAAGGCCGGCAACCTCGAAAAGAAACACGCCTGCACCGTGGGGATCGACACGCGGCCGCCCGTGGTCGTCGCCGCGCCGCCGTCGGCGGTGGCCAGGGGCGGGCGCGCGACCGTGGGCTTTCGGGTGACCGACCCGCGCCCGGGCAGCCCGACGGTCACGGTGACGCTGCGCTTCCGCGATCACCGCGGCCGGCTGGTCAAGAAGGTCGTGCTGCCCGGTCGCAGGGTGGGGGCGCCGCTCGCGTACGGCTTCACCTGCCTGCTGGCCAAAGGGAGCTATAGGGTCACGGTCTCGGCGGTCGACGCAGCCGGCAACCCCGGGACGGCGGCGCCGAGCACCTCGCTGCTGGTCCGCTAGGGTGCCGCGCCGGGCCTGTCCGGCCGGAGCCTCTGGACCGCCGCCAACGCCGAGGACCGCGCGCCGGGGAAGAAAGCTCGCGTGAAAGGCCAGCGCCCACAGTGATCGCCCTCACGCACGTCATCGTGATCGTGGCCCTGCACGGGGTGCTCCGCGACGTGGCCGACGAGGTCGGCCGCCACGGCTACGTCATCCTCTTCATGCTGATCGCCGCCGAGAGCTTTGCCTTTCCGCTGCCCGGCGAGGTGTCGCTGCTGGTCGGCGCCTACGAGGCCCAGCGCGGCGTCTTCAGCCTGTACTGGGTGATCGTGGTCGGCGCCTCAGCGGCGATAAGCGGCGACAACCTCGGCTATCTCTTCGGGCGCACGGCCGGACGCCCCGTGATCGAGCGCCTGCTGCACGCCCTGCACGTGCCACACCGCTACCTCGAGCGCATGGACTCCTACTACGACCGGCACGGCGGCTGGACCGTGGCCATCGCCCGTCAGCTCTCGCCGGTGCGCGGTCTGGCGGCCTGGTCGGCGGGCGGCTCGCGGGTGCCGTGGCGGCGCTTCTTCGTGATCAATGCCACGGCCTGCGTCGTGTGGGCCACGGTGGTGACCCTGCTGGCCGCGCTCTTTGTGCGCAAGCTCGACGCGCTCGCCGACGATCTCAGCCTGGCTGGGGTGGCAGTGCTCGGCATCGTCGTGCTGGTCGGAGCTGTGCTTCTCTGGCGGCGCGTGCGCCGCCGGGCGGTGCGCCGGTCGCGCGACGAGCGGCGGGGCGGCGAGCCGCGAAGCGACGGCGAGCCGCCGGACGACGACGAGCCGCGGGGCGCCGAGTCGCAGGGCGCCGAGCGCCGCAGCGACGACGAGCTGCGGGACGACGAGCCGCGGGACGACGAGCGCCCCAGCGGCTAGGATGAGGCGCGTAGTCTCGGGCGCGCGATCGGGCGGACAAGGGCAAAGGCGGCGATCAGATGACGACGGCACAGGCGACGATCGACGGGCTGCTGCTCGACATGGACGGTGTGCTCACCGTGTCGTGGGAGCCTCTGCCCGGGGCGGTGGCTGCGTTCGCCCGGCTGCGTGCCGCCGGCCTGCCGCTGCGCGTGCTCACCAACACCACCGGGCGCAGCCGGGCGACGCTCGCGGCCGGGCTGCGCGACAGCGGCTTCGAGGTGGCCGACCACGAGGTGCTGAGCGCGGCGGTCGCCGCGGGAGACCTCTTGCGCGCCACGCGGCCGGGCAAGCGCGTGTTCCTGCTGGGCGATGCTCAGGCCGACGACCTGGCCGGCGTGCGGCTCGTCGGCTTAGACGACGAGCCTGAGGTCGTGCTCATCGCGGGCGCCGACGGATCGTTTGCCTTTGAGACCTTCAATCGCGTCTACCGGGCGCTGCTGGGCGGGGCCGAGCTCGTGGCCATGCACCACACGTACGCCTGGCTCACGAGCGAGGGGCTCTGCCTCGACTCGGGCGCCTACGTGACCGGGCTCGAGCGCGCGCTGGGCCGCGAGGCCGTGGTCACCGGCAAGCCCTCGCCCGGGTTCTTCCGCGCCGGTCTCGACGCCCTGGCGCTGCCGGCCGGTCGCGTGGCGATGGTGGGCGACGACGTCGTGAGCGACGTGCTCGCCGCTCAGGCGGCGGGCATCACCGGCGTCCTGGTGCGCACGGGCAAGTTCCTCCCCGAGGCCCTGGAGCGCGCCGCCGGCACGCCCGACCACGTGGTCGACTCGATCTGCGACGTGCCGGAGCTGCTCGGTCTGTGACCCTGTGCGCGGCGGGGCATGCCGGTTGCCGGTGGGCGCCGTGCGCGGTTGTGCGCTCCGCACATGCGAGGCGCCGCTAAGCGGCCTTCAGGAGCCTCTCGTAGTCGTCGGGGCTGTAGCCCGGCACCACGTGGCCGCCGATCTTCACGAACGGAAACCCGGTGGCGCCGTGCTGCGTCATCTCTGCCGAGATCTTGGCCTGCAGGTCGGGACCGGCCATGTCGAACTCGATGATGAACGGGTCGATGCCTCGCGCCCGAAAGAACGCCTTGGTCTTGGCGCACCAGCCGCAGGTGGTGAGCGAGTAGACGATGACTGTGGGTGTGGTCGCCGTGGTGGCCTCCTCCTTGATCCTTTTGCTCTCCTTCATATACCCACCCGATCACGGGCTGCGACGGTGGACATTCGATGATATTCGTGGTGCCTTACCTGTGAAGTAGATAGAATGAGCACAACCGCGGGGGCGGAAGGGAAGCCAATGCCTGGTCGAGGGCGTTTTACCGTGACTGCCGAGATCATCTCGGACATCACGTCGAGCCTTGTGCTCGACGACGTGCTGGCCAGCGTGGCGCGCCGCACCGCCGAGGTCCTCGACCTCTGGGAGTGCGACATCTACGACTACCGCGCCGGCGAACAGTGCACGGCCGCCCTTGCCCTTGTGGGCCCGCGAGCCTCACGTCGCCGACGACGACTGGGTCGGCTCCACCCACACGCTGGCCGAACAGCCCTCGTTCGCCCGAGCCCTGGGCGACTGCCGCATGATCGAGAATCGCATCGACGACCCCACGCTGCCCGACGTCGAACGGCGCCGCATGGAGTTCTGGAACGAACAGAGCTGCCTGCTGGTGCCGCTCGTCTTCAAAGACGAGGCGATCGGCTGCCTCGAGCTCGTCGAAAAGCGCTACGCGCGGCGCTTCGGCACCGAAGAACGTGAGGTCGCCGTGACCATGGCCGCCCTGGCCGCCGTGGCCATCCAGAACGCGCGCCTCTATGGCGACGTCGAACACCTGGCCATCACCGACGGCCTCACCGGGCTCTACAACCATCGCTACTTCTACGACCGCCTCGCCCAAGAGGTGGCGCGGGCGCAGCGCTACGACCTGCCGCTCTCGCTGCTCATGATCGACATCGACGACTTCAAGGCCTACAACGACCGCTCCGGTCACCGCGCCGGCGACGCCCTGCTGCGCCAGCTGGGCGTGGTCCTCAGGTCGCAGACGCGTCAGCAGATCGACCTGGTCGCCCGCTACGGCGGCGAAGAGTTCGCCGTGATCCTGCCGAGCACTGGGGTGGCCGGGGCGGCTCGCGCCGGCGAGCGCCTGCGCGACGCCATCAACGACGGCAGCCTCGCGGGGGCCGACGCGGTCGACGTCGGGTTCGACCGCCGCGACGCCGGCGCGGCCGGCAGCGCAGCCGACACCGACCCGGGTGGCGACAGCAGCGCGGCGCACGCGGTCGGCGAACGCATACGCAGCAGCGTCGCCGGCCAGACGTTCGGCACCACCGAACAGCTCCCCGTGATCACGGTGAGCGTCGGTGTCGCCAGCATGCCCGAACACGCCACCTCGGCCGATGCGCTGGTCGACCAGGCCGACGCCGCCCTGTACCGCGCCAAGCACCTGGGCAAGAACCGGGTCGAGGTCGAGCGCGGCGGCCCCGGAGCCCACGCCGGCGCCGGCCCCGGAGCCCACGCCGGCTGACCCCGCAGCCCGTCCCGCGTAGCTTCGAAACTCAAGACAGGCGTTCGGCCGGTCGACTTTATAGAGGAGCGGAAGGCGCGGGCGCCCGGCTTCGCCGCGGCCCGCCGGCCTTCTCTTCGTAGCACCACGACCCGCGGCAGGGCAGGCGATGAGACGTTCGATCGCGCCGATGCTTGTGAGCTGCGCGGCGGCCTCTGCCGCCGCGGCGCTCGTGCTCCCCGGCGCCACGGCCCTGAGCCTGGTCGCTCGCGGCGCCGCGGTCGCCCTTCTGGCCGCGGCCACGGTCGCCGCATGGGGCGCCTGGCGGCGCGCCGACGCGACCCTCGCGGCCGAACGGAACGCCCGGACGGCGTGCGAACAGCGCTACGACGCCCTCTTCGAAGCGCGCGGCGACATCGTCTGCAGCTTCGAGTTGTCCGCCGACGATCGTCCCGGCCGCCTGGTCGCGGTCAACGAGGCGGCCTGCATGTCGCTGGGGTATCCGCGCTGCGGGTTGCTGGGCATGACCTGGGACGAGCTCTACGCACCCGAGGTGCGCGGCTCGGTCACGAAACGCATGCTCGCCCTCGACCAGGCTGAGAGCCTCGCCTTCGAAAGCAGCTTGCTGACGAGCGACGGCCACCGTCTGCCGGTCGAGGTCTCGCTGCGGCGCGCCGGGGCGCAGCCCTCGCGCGTCTGCCTGGTCGTCGCCCGCGACCTGTCGGCTCGTCGCGAGCTGGCCCAGGCCTCGCGCGACAGGGCGCACGCCGACGAGCTCACCGGCCTGCTCACCCGGGGCGCCTTCTTTGCCGCGGTCGGCAACGCCCGACAGCGCGCGCGCCGGCTGAGCGCGCAGGTGCTCGTGCTGCACGCCGAGCTCATCGGCCTCAAGGGCGTGAACGACCGGCTGGGCCACGCCGCGGCCGACGCTCTCGTGCTGGCGGCGGTCGACGTGCTGCACTTCACGTTTCGCGACTCCGATGTGGTCGCGCGCCTCGGGGGCGCCGAGTTCGTCGCTCTGGCGGTGCTCGGACGCAGCGATCGCGAGCGGGTCGACTGGCGGGCGATCGTGGCGCGCTTAGACCAGGCCGTGCTCGCCAAGCGGGCGGAGCTCGCCGGCGAGTTCGTCTTCGACCTGCGCTACGCGGTCGAGGTGGCCGACTGGGAGGATCTCGACGACATCGACCTGCTCCTCAGCCGTACCCGGCAGCCCGCGCCGTTGCCCGGAGCCTGGGCGGCCGTGCGTCGCGTCGAAAAGCTCGCCGCCAGGGTCTGACGGGCGGCGACGCCCGCCTTCAGGGCGCCGGAGTCCCCGTGGGCTGAACGGTCGGCGCCGGTGCGGTCGTCTTGGGCGCCGTCGGGGTCGTCTTGCCCGGAGATGGCGTCGGCGACGATGGCGACGACGGCGACGGGCTGGGGGTCGGCGACGGCGCGAGCGACGCGTAGTGCCCGGCGAAGGTGTGGAAGACGGGCATGACCGAGGGCTGGCTGAAGTCGGCGACCGTCTGCGAACCGAAGACCATCTCGTAGTACCTGCCCCAGATCGGCACGCAGTAGGTGGCGCCCTGCACGCCGGGCATGGGCGACTCGGCCTTGGGGTAGCCCATCCACACCGCGGTGGCGAGCTTGGGGTCGAAGCCGCAGAACCAGGCGTCGGCCGAGTTGGTCGTGGTGCCGGTCTTGCCGGCCGCGATGCCCGTGTAGTAGCTCGGCATGGCGGCGGCCGTGCCGTAGCGCGTGTTGCCCTGCAGGATCCTCTCGACCACGTAGGCCACACCGGCGGGGATCGCGCGCTTGCCGTGCACCCTGGAGCGCTGCACGCGTCCGCTCGGGAAGGCGACCTTCTCGATCGCCTGCGGCGCGTGGCGCACGCCCTGGGCGGCCAGCGTGGCGTAGGCGTCGGCCACCTCAAGCGGGTTGACGACCTCGGTGCCCAGCACGATCGAGGGGTAGGCCTTGAGCGGGCTCGTGATGCCCATGCGGTGCGCCACCGCCACGATCTTGGCCGGCCCCAGATCGAGGGCAAGCTGGGCGTAGACCGTGTTGTCGGACTGCCAGGTGGCGTGCACCAGGTCGATGCGGCCGGCGTAGGTGTTCGAGAAGGTGCTCACGTTCCAGTAGGGCGGCACGGAACCCGCGCCGAGGTAGACGTGGAGGGGGGCCGAGTTGTAGTAGGTGGTCGCCGGGTTCGCGCCGGCCTCGACCGCCGCGATGAGGGCGAAGGGCTTCATCGCCGAGCCGAGCTGGCGGTGGGCTTGCCAGGCGAGGTTGAACTTCGCCGTCTTCCAGTCGAGCGAGGTCGTCATGGCGCGGATGAAGCCGTTCGCCGGATCGATCGACACGAGCGCGCCGGCCGGCCCCGCGGGGAGCGTCTCCTTCATCGCTTTGAGAGCGTCGCCCTGCATGCGCAGGTCGAGCGTCGTCGTGACCCGCAGGCCGCCCTCGAAGGTCTCGCGGGCGCCGTAGCGCCGCACGAGTTGCTGCTCGACGTAGTCGACGAAGTACGCCGCCGCCGGCAGCACGCCCGGCGGCGTGGCGCGAAACACGCGCAGCTTGGTCTTTTGCGCGGCGCGCTCCTGGGCCGTCGTGATGTAGCCCTGCCTGGCCATGTCCTGGAGCACGAGGTTGCGCCGGGCCAGCGCGTCGGCCGGGTCGTAGATCGGCGAGTAGCCACTGGGGTCTTCCGGCAGTCCGGCGAGCAGGGCCGCCTGCGCCAGCGTGAGCCGCCCCACGCTCTTGTGGAAGTAGGTCTGCGAGGCCGCCTGCACGCCGTAGGCGCCGTTGCCGTAGTACACGGTGTTCAGGTAGGCCGTGAGAATGCGGTCCTTCGACCACTTGTCTTCGAGCTGCCAGGCGAGGATCGCCTCGTGGACCTTGCGGGTGAGGGTGGTGTCGCCGTCCAAGTAGGCGTTCTTGACGTACTGCTCGGTGATCGTGCTGCCGCCCTGCAGCGTACGCCCCGACCGCAGGTCGGCCAGTGCGGCCCGCACGATGGCGTGGAAGTCGACGCCGTGGTGCTGGTAGAAGCGCCGGTCTTCGACGGCCACGGTCGCCTGCTTGATGACGCGCGGGATGCCGGCGCTCGGCACGTTGATGCGGTCGACGGCGCCGTGCAGCCGGGCGATCAGGTGCCCGTGCCGATCGAAGATCAGGGTCGTCTGGGCGACGTTGTGCGGCTGCAGGCTGGCCAGGACGGGCGTGCCGTTGGCGAGGCCCAGCACCGACCCGCCGAGGGCCAGCAGCGCCACGACGGCCGGCACGACCAGCACGACCAGACCGAGCACGATCCAGCGCAGGCGGTGATGCTGCGTGCGGACCGGCGGTTCGCCCGCGGTGCGCAGCAGACTGTGCGCCTTTCTCACGGCCGGAGCCTCTTCGTGTCGCTTGTGGCGAGCGGTGTCACGCGCGTCTCCGGCTCAGGCGGCTTCGCGCTCCGACGGCAGCGGCAGCGAGGCGGCGCCCGGGGCGCGCGCGCCGCTGGGCGGCTCGTCGAGCAGCAGGAGCACGAGCGGCAGCCTGGCCGGACGTTCTTCGGCTACGACCTGCGGCTGCCAGCGACGCACGCCGAACAGCGTCCCCAGCACGGCGACGAAGGCCAGCACGGCGATGCCGGGCCAGAGGCGGGGCTCGAGCACGGTCGCGCAGCAGGCCAGGATGAGGGCGCCCAGCGACTCGGTCGTGATCCGGCTCCAGGCGCCGGGCCCGACCCGGCCCAGGATGAGGGTCAGGTAGGCGTCGAGCAGCGGCGCGGCAAAGCCCATCGCGACAGGCACGAGGATGATGGCCGCGACCGACTCAGCCACGTCGCGCGCCGGCGAACTGCCCAGGGCGATCTCGGCCTGACGGACGGCGATGGCGATGAACCAGGCGGCTCCGGCCAGGGCGACGATGGCCAGCAGGGCGCGCAGCACGAGGCCGCGCGGAGCGCGGTCGGGCAGGGCGCGCGCGACCCGCCGGGCGATCGCACCGGGACGACCGCTGCGGCTGGTCGCGGCGGCGGCGTGCGTGCTCTCGACCTGGCTTGCCATCCCCCGACCTCCCGTTGTGCCCTCTTGCAAGCGGGTGGCTCGCCTGTGGCGTTTCGCCGAGGCTCGTTCGCCCGCAGCCTCGCCGCTGGCGACCCGCGCATTCGCCTAGGCGAGCATCATTGCCTCGGTCGGGCGTGTCTAAGCCGTTGCGCCGGCGGTCGGCGCCACGCTCGACGCGAGGGTGCGGCGCGATAAGATATCGAGGCTCGGTCCGGCCACAAGGGGAGGGCACAGACGATGGGTCGACTCACGCGTAGCGCGGCGTTCGCGGCGCTGGCCGGCGCCGGCGCGGTGCTGTATCTGGGGGCGTACCGGCCCTGGCAGACGCGGTGGGGGGCAAGCGACGACGAGGTCGCGGCGCGCCTGCCCGGCGACGAGTTCGTCGAGCGGCCCACCTGGAACGCCACCCGCGCCGTCACCGTCGCCGCCACGCCCGCCCAGATCTGGGCCTTTCTCGTGCAGATCGGCTGGGGTCGCGCCGGCTGGTACGGCTACGACTGGGTCGACAACGGCGGCAAGCCGAGCACCTGGGAGATCCTGCCCGACCACCAGGACCTGGCCGTCGGCAAAGAGTTCCCCATGACCCCCTTCACCTTTATGGTCTGCATCGACTACCGCGCCCCCGAGTGGATGCTGTGGCGCGCCAAAGACGCCGACAGCGACGCCGTCGGGCGCCGCGGTGTGTCGTCGGGCACCTGGCTGTGGCACCTCGAGCCGATCGACGAGGGTCACACGCGGCTGCTCACGCGCATGCGCGACGACTACCGCTGGACGTCGCCGTACATCCTGTTCCAACTCGCCGTCGACGCCCTCGACTTTCCCTTCATGCGCAAGGCGCTGCTCGGCATCAAGGCGCGCGCTGAGGCGCTGGCCGCCCGCGAAGCGGCGGCGGCGGGCGAACAGGCGCCGGTGGGCGAACAGGCGCCGGTGGGCGAACACGTGGGAGCGATGGGGGAGAGGGGCTAGACCAGACGCTCGCAGAGCGCGACGTCGAGCACGCGCCCGAACTTGTGCCCCACCTCGTGCAGCGTGCCGACACGGGCGAACCCCAGGCTTGCGGCGAGCGCCAGCCCCCCGGCGTTGTCGGCGCAGATCTGGGCGATCACGACATGCAGCCCAAGGGCCGGAGCCGCCTCGACGACGGCGGCGGCCAGGGCCGCGCCCAGGCCCGAGCGCTGCGCTTCGGGGGCGATGTAGATCGAGGCCTCGGCCGTCTGGTCGTAGCCGGCGCGCGCCGACCAGCGCACGAGCGACGACCAGCCCGCGACCTGCCCAGCGACCTCGCCCACCAGGCAGCGGCGGGTGCCGGGCGCCGCGAGCCAGGCGGCTCGCGCGGCGACCGTCTCGGGTTCCAGGTCGAATGTGGCCGTCGACGACAGCACCGCCTGGTTGTAGATCGCCGCGATAGCGGCGGCGTCGGCGGCCGTGGCGGGGCGGATAGGTCGTGCGGTCGTGGCTATGGCGCACCTGTCCTTGACTCGGGGCCGCTCGTTTTCTGTTGAGCGGCGCCCATGCGACGCATCCACTCTAGCAGGGCGGCGGTCAGGTGATAGATTGGCGAAGCGCCGCCCGCGGGAAACCATCCTGCAACGACCGGGCGACGACGGCGCGGAGACTGCGCGCCGACCGCGCGACCGGCACGACCCGACCGCGAGCGAGCAAGCGAGGTGGACCATCTTCGACAACGAGCGGCCGTCTTCGTCCCTGGCCCGGGACCGTGACCGTGGCTGACCCTCTGCCTGTCGCCGAGCCCGAGGCGCAGCCGGCCGGCCAGACGAAGGTGACCTACATCGGTCAAGGCACCGTCCTCATCGAGATGGACGGCATGCGCATACTGACCGACCCTGTGCTCAAGCGTTGGGTCGGTCCCTTGCGCCGCTACGGCGACCTGCCCGACGCGAGCGTGCGCCGTCACATCGACGTCGTCCTGATCTCGCACCTGCACCTCGACCACCTCGACACCTCGTCGCTCAAGCTGCTGCCCAAGTCGGCCGTCGTGATAGGACCGCCGCACATGGGCCGCACCGTGAGCCGCATCGGCTTCAAGACGGTCGTCGAGACGCGCCGCGACACGAGCCTGCACTTCGGCGACGTCGAGGTCATGGCGGTCCACGCCCGGCACACGCGCCGGCGCTGGGTCGTGTCGCCGCCCACCGATCCCCTCGGCTTCATCGTGCACGGCTCGTCGACCGTCTACTTCGCCGGCGACACCGGCCTGTTCGAGGGCATGGACGACCTGCACGAGCGCATCGACGTGGCCCTCCTGCCCATCGAGACCTGGGGCGTGCGACCGCCCGAGGGCCGGCACCTGAGCCCGCGCACAGCCGCCGACGCGCTCAGCCTGCTGCGGCCGCGCATCGCCGTGCCGATCCATTGGGGCACGCTCTACGTGCCCGGTTCGGCCTACGCCGGCAAACAGGCGACGTACGCCTGGTTCCAGCGCACCCTGCGCCGCCCCGAGGAGTTCGTGCGACTGGCCGCCGAGGCGGCTCCCGACGTCGACGTGCGCCTGCTCATGCCCGGCGAGGCGCTCCACGTCGACGCCGCCGACGGCGACGAGGCGGGGGTCCGGCGGGTAGAGTAGCCCGACGCCGACAGCGAGCCGTCACAGGCAGGCAACGATGCCCGAAGGCAACATGAACGCCGAGATCGCTTCGCACCTGCGGGAGAATGAATCCAGCGGTGCAAGCCACATGCGCCTCGAGATCATCGAGATCCTCGAGGCCATCCTGCTGGCCGTGGTCGCCGTCTCCACGGCTCTCAGCGGCTACCAGGCGGCCAAGTGGGACGGCGTGAGCGGCCGCGACTACGCCACCGCGTCGCGCGAGCGCGTGCAGGCCGAGCAGGTCTCGCTGACCAGCAACCAGCTCATCATCTACAACTCCGACACCCTGAACACCTGGATGCAGGCGGTGACGGCGGGCAACACCCAGCTGTCCGGCATCCTGGTGCGGCGCTTCACTCCCAACTACCGCGTCGCCTTCGACGCCTGGCTGAAGACCGATCCCCTCACCAACGCCAAGGCGCCGGCGGGGCCGCGCTTCATGCCGCAGTACAAAGACCCGCTCGCCGCCCAATCGGCCGCGCTCAGCAGCGCGTCGACGCACTCGTACGACCACGGGGTCGATTCGCGCGAGACCGCCGACAAGTACGTGCGGCTCACCGTCATCCTGGCCGCCGTGCTGTTCCTGGTGGCGATCGGGCAACGGTTTCGCATACGGCGGGTGCGCCAGGCCGTGCTGTGCCTGGCCGGCGGGCTTATCGTGTACTGCGCGGTGCTGCTCGTCATCTATCCGCGGGCCTGATGCACGCACGTCAAGGGGAGCCGGCGCACGAGGCACGCGAGCGGCAACGCCGCCGCCGTTCGCTGAGGGCCGCGGCGAGCGCCGAGACAAGTGCGTCGGGCGCCGCCGGGCCGGCGCGGCGGCCGCGCATCGGCGTCATCAGCGACACGCACGGCTACCTCGACCCCAGCGTGGCCACGCTGTTCGCCGGCGTCGACCACATCATCCACGCCGGCGACGTGGGCGACGCCGCGGTCATCGCCGCGCTGCAGGCGATCGCCCCGCTGACCGTCGTTGCGGGCAACGTCGAACCCGACGACCTGAGCGCGGCGCTGCCGCGCGAGGTCGCGGGCGAAGTGGCCGGCGTGCGCTTCGTGGTGGCTCACAAGCCCAAGCGGCTGCTCAAGCGCCTGGCCGCCGATCGCCTGGCCGCCGGCTCAGGCGACGCGACGCCGCCCGATCTTGCGGTCTGCGGCCACGTGCACGTGCCGTCGGCCTCATGGGTAGACGGCACGCTGCTGCTCAACCCCGGCACGGCGGGCGCCCCCGACGAAGAAGACGACGGTCCCACGGTGGTCATCGTCGAGGTGGAGCTGACGGGTCTGTCGGCGCGCTTCATTCCCTTGCGCCGCCGGCTGGCCGACGACGGCAGCCTGCTTGTGACGCGGGTGCGCTAGTGGTGGTGGCGGATCCGGCGAGTGGCCGCTTCGTAGATGCCAAGCAGCAGCAGGCCCAGTACCGCGACGTAGGCTATCCCTGCGATCAGCATCGGGCGCCCCCTCTCAGTAGTGCCGTACATCTCCAGTATGCCCTTGAGCGCGTGAAGACGCCGTGAAGAGGGGCGCGGTCGCTGCGAAGAGTCCGTAAACACGAAAGAAAGGCCGACGGCCCGCTCTGGGCGGGTCGTCGGCCTCTTCGTGTCGGCCTCGTCGAGTCGCCGCCCACTTAGGGCGGCGTGCTCGATCGGCTTCAGGCAGCTTCGCGCGACCCCTTGCAATACGAACACGGGCAATCGCTGGCGTGGCGCCAGCCGTACTCGATGCCCACCGTAAGCGCGCGGTCGACGGCGACCGGCGCGCGTTCTTCGGGCCGCGCTGCGACTCCGACTTCGATGGGTGCGCCCGGTTCGCGTACGTCGAACACGCGCCCACCCAGGAACAGCAGGTGGTCGCCGAACTTCCGGTACATGGCCGGTCGTCCCGCGGCGAGGATCTCCTCGAACGTGAAGCTCCTGCGGCCTGCCGTGGCCATTTTTGCCAGCGCTCCCGCCAGCTCCTGCACGTCGGTCACGACTACTCTCCCTCACGCTTTCGTTCTGTAGTGCGCGGTGGCCCCACGACACAGTCGTAGCGGGGTTCGCCAGCCCAGTGTCGACCCACCGTAGGGTATCTATGCCCACGCGGCGGCGACTCTACCCCCCAAGATTGCGTGGTGCTCGGCATGCCTGCCGGCGCGATGCTCAGCATACTCACAGCTTCGGCCCAGCTTGCGCTCAGGCAGCCCTTTTAGACTCGCGGTCGCCTTCAACGACAAGGGAGAGCTTGGTGAGTGAGCACGCAGCGTCGCCCGCGAGTCCATCCGCGGCCCCGCTTGCCGACCCCGACGTCATTCTCGCCGCGACCGGCATCGAACGTACCTACCGCCACGGCGACATCGCCCTGCCGGTGCTCTACGACCTCGACCTGCACGTGCGCCGCGGCGAGTGGGTCGCCTGCACGGGCCGCTCGGGCTCGGGCAAGTCGACCCTGCTGCACGTGCTGGGCCTGCTCGACAGCGCCGACTCGGGCACCTATCTGCTGGCCGGTCGCGACGTCAGCGGCTTAGACGACGGCGCCCGCGCCCGGCTGCGCAACGAGCTGCTCGGCTTCGTCTTTCAGCTCCACAACCTGCTGCCGCGCACCAGCGCCCTCGAAAACGTGGCCACGCCGCTGATCTACCGCGGCGTGCGCCGCGCCGAGCGCCTGCGCCGCGCTCACGCCGCGCTCGACGCCGTGGGCCTGGCCGACCGCGAGAGCCACGACCCCAGCCGCCTGTCGGGCGGCCAGATGCAGCGCGTGGCGATCGCCCGCGCGCTGGTGGGTGACCCCGAGCTGCTCCTCGTCGACGAGCCCACCGGCAACCTCGATCTGGCGGCCACCGACGAGGTGCTCGCCCTGCTCGACGCGCTGCACGACCAGGGTCGCACCATCGTCATGATCACCCACGAAGAAGACGTCGCCGACCACGCCGACCGCCGGTTGGTGCTGCGCGACGGAGCCTTGCACGACCACCACCCGACGGAGGGATAAGCGATGACGTCACGCCACCTGCGCCTGCCGACCGGGCGCCGCGCCGCCGCTCTCGGCGCGCTCGTCGCCCTGACCGTCGCGGCGGCCGCCTTTCTGGCCGCCTGCGGCAGCGGCGGTTCGAGCAGCGCCGCGACCACCGGAGGGTCGGCCAACGCGACCACCGGGCGCACGGCTCAGGTCCTCGCCACGGTGCAGCGCGGCAACCTGGTCCAAAGCGTGGCCGGGCGGCTCCAGCTCACCTCGGTCAAGAGCAAGGTCAACGTCAAGGCCGTCGTCCAGGTGAGCGGGACCAACGCTACCCAGGTCGCCGTCGGACAGCCGGTCACCGTGGTGTTCGTCAAGCTGCCGGCCGGCTCGCGGCGCTTCTTCGGTTCCGGGTCTCCACGTCCCTACCCCAGCGCGAGCGGCGCGCCCAGCGGCGGTCAGGTCGGCGCGCCCAGTGGCGGCCAAAGCGGCGCACCCGGTGGCGGCTCGGGCTACGGCTCCGGCGGTCAGGGCTTCTTCGGCCAGGGCGGCCAGGGCGGCCAGGGCGCGTTCGGCGGCAAGACGGCGAAGGGCACCGTGACGGCGATCGCCGCCGGCAGCACTGGCTCGGTCTCGGCCACGGTCACGATCGCCAAGTTGCCGGCGGGCGTCACCACCAAATACACGGGCATCGCCCAGATCCAGGTGAAGGTCCTGGCCAGCAACGTGCTGATCATCCCCACGGCGGCGATCAAGCGCAGCGGCAGCAGCGCTACGGTGCAGCTGCTCGCGGCCGGCAAGACCAGCACGCAAAGTGTGGTCGTCGGCCAGCAGGTCGCGGGCGAGTCCGAGATCACCTCGGGGCTGAGCGCGGGCCAGAACGTCATCTACACCCGCAAGTTCGGTTTTCCGGGCGGCGGGTTCCGCGGCGGACAGTCGGGCGGGCAGGGGTTCACCAACGGCGGGCAGCCGGGCACCACGAGCGGGACATGAGCGGCGCTGAGTACGCTCGTCAGGCGCCGTCGCCACGTCGAAACGAAGGAGCAGAGGGCCGATGAAGACACTTAAGCGTCGCTGGTGGCTCATCGCCCTGATCGTCGTCGTGGTCGCGGCGGCCGTCGTCGCCGGGGTGTATTTCCTCGGTCGCGGCAAGTCGAGCGGCGTGCACTACCTCACCTCGACCGCGGCGACGGGCACGATCGCCGAGACGGTGCAGGCCGACTTCACGCTGGCCGGCGCGAGCGACGCCGAGACCATCTCGCTGGGCGGCACCGGCAGCTCGTCGACCGGTTCGAGCACCACCGGCGCGACGGCCGCGACGACGAGCGCGGTCGGCCATCGTAGCGCCATCATCACCGTGAGCGCGGTCACCAGGAACGGCTCGACCGCGGCCGGCAACGTGAGGCTGGCCGACGCGGTGGTACCCGCGATCACGGCTCTCATTCCCACCTCAGGTCCGGTGGGCGGCAGCGTGACCCTGGTCGGCAGCGGCTTCACGGGGGCCACAGTGGTGGCCTTCAACGGCCGCACGGCGCACTTTGCCGTCAACAGCGACACGCAGATCACGGCCACGGTGCCCGCCGGCGCTACGAGTGGCCCGCTCAGCGTCACCACCCCGGGCGGCGCGGCCACGAGCGCGGCGACCTTCACGGTCACGCGGGCCCCGAAGCCGACCACCACGCCCACCCCCAGGCCGACCGCGACGCGCGGCACGAGCGGGGGGAGCGGCTCGAGCACGTCGAGCAGCCGCTCAGCCGCCGGCATCGGGAGCAGCTCGGTCTCGAGCGGCAGCTCGAGCGCGAGCAGCGCGAGCAGTTCGTCGAGCGCGAGCAGCTCCTCGGGCACGAGTGGAGTCGTCACCGGCATCCGGTTCCCCGCCGGCCGGGCGCCGCGCACGCTCCAGAACCTGCTGACCATCTCCGGCAAGCATATCTATGCCTTCGTGAGCGTCTCGCCGCTGTACGCGACGCTCTCCACAAGCCTCGCATCGGGCGCTCAGCGGTCGAACGTGGCGACACTCCAGCGTGCCCTCAAGGCGGCCGGCTACTTTTCCGGCACCGTCAACGGCGACTTTGGCGCGACCACCCAGACGGCGCTCGAAGACTGGCAAGGCGCCCGGGGCCTGACCAAGACGGGAGAGGTGACCACGTCGCAGTTCGTCTGGGTGCCGAAGGGGGCGACCATCGAATCCTGGAACGTCAGTCTGGGCAGCAGCGTGAGCACCACGACCGCGCTGGCCACGATCGACTATCCGCGCGACCTCATCGCCCAGGCGCTCGTGACGCAGGCCAACGTCTCCTCGCTGAAGGTCGGCCAGAAAGCCGCGCTCACGATCGACGGCGCCACGAGCGATCCCTTTGCCGGCACGATCACCTCGATCTCGAGCCAGCCCGCCTCGTCGAGCTCCGGGAGCGGTTCGTCGACCGTCGAGTACACGGTCGACCTTGTTCCGCACAGCCTGCCGAGCCTGGCCAAGTCGGGCATGACCGGCTCGCTCACCGTCACGATCGCGTCTCGCAGTAACGTGCTCATCGTGCCGACGAGCGCGGTGAGCGGTAGTTCCACGGCGTCGTTCGTGCGCGTCATGATGAACGGCACTCCGACGTACCGTCAGGTCACCACCGGCATGGCGACATCGTCGCTCACCCAGATCACGAGTGGCCTTACGGCAGGCGAGGTCGTGGTGACCGGAACGTACACCAACTCCGCCGGCACCAACTCCAGCACGGGGAGCGGCCTCGGCGGCCTCGGCGGCTTCGGCGGCGGCAGCTTCCGTCGTTCGAGCGGGGGGTCGTTCCCCGGCGGCGTCACGGGCGGCGGCCCGATCGGCGGCGGACAATGATCGTCGCCCTCGAGTCGCTGCGCATGGCGCTCTCGAGCCTGCGCGCCAATCCTCTGCGCGCCGTGCTGACCATCCTCGGGATCGTCATCGGCATAGCCGCGGTGGTCGCGCTCACTTCGATCGGCAGCGGTTCGACCCGGGCGGTCGAGAACCGCTTCAACGCCTTCGGCACGGACACGATCACCGTCGAGAACAGCCCCTTCGTGAGCAGCGCCGTGCCGCTGAGCGCCAGCGACGTGGCCGCCATCGACGCCACCCCCGGTGTCAAGGCGACCGTCACCTCGGTGAACACCAATGCCGCGGTGACGCTGGGCTCCAGCAGCGCGACCGAGACGATCAGCGGCACGTCGCCGCAGATCACGAGCATCGACCACCTGACCGTCGAGGCCGGCACCTTCTTCAGCGCGTTCGACGCCAGCCACGCCCTGCCCGTCGCCGTACTCGGCAACACGGTCGCCAGCGACCTCAATCTGTCGCCGCTGCGCGCGGTTGGGAAGACCGTCGATTTGGGCGGCGTGCAGTTCCGCGTGATCGGCGTGCTGGCCGCGCAAGGCGGCGTGGGCTTCGCTTCGGTCGACTCGAGCGTGCTCGTGCCCGTGGGCGCGATCGAGGGCCAGCTCGTCGCGTTCCGCCCCGACATCACCCAGATCCGCGTGCAGGCCGAGCCCTCGGCCGTGAACACGTTCCAGGCGGCGGTCCAGACGACCCTGCGGACCCAGCACGACCTGACGGGGAGCGCGCAGAACGACTTCCAGATCGTGAACGCGAGCTCGATCGCCTCGGCGGTCTCGTCGAGCACCAAGACCCTCACGCGCCTCATGGCCGCGATCGCCGCCATCAGCCTGATCGTCGGCGGCATCGGCGTGGCCAACGTCATGCTCGTCACGGTGCGCGAGCGCACTCGCGAGATCGGCGTGCGGCGGGCGGTCGGCGCGACGCGGCGCCACATCGTCGTGCAGTTCCTGGTGTACGCCATCGTGATCAGCGTGATCGGCGGCATCCTGGGCTTGGCCCTGGGCATCGCCGGCGCCTACATCGGCGGCTCCGCGCTCTCCGTCTCGCCGGTCTTCTCGGCGGCCACCGTGAGCCTCGCCTTGGTCGTGGCCGGCGCCGTCGGCATCATGGCCGGCATCGGGCCGGCCGTGCAGGCCGCCTCGGTCGAACCGACCACCGCGCTGCGGTACGAGTAAGCCGCCCGGCAGCGGCCGGCCGTGAGCGGTCGGCCGCTGCCGGCTTGAGGGTCGGCCGCCGGGTGGCCCTTGCGCCGTCCGGGCGGCGCGCTGGCAACGGATTTGCCGTCGCGGCGCTTGCGCTGTCTCTTGCGGGGTCTAGTATGAGCATCAGAGGGGTCGCGCAGGCTCGGGAGCCGGCGCGCCGCAAACCGTGTGGGGAGGATTCATGAGACGTTTTGCGCTATGCGCGTTTGCCGTGCTTGCCATCGGGCTGATGCTGGCGCCGGGCGCGCTGGCGTCGACCGGGGTCAAGCACGTTGCGCCGCTGGGCACGCGGCACGCGGCGATGGCTCAGCCGTTGGCTGTACCTGCGGCCGCCGGTTCCTACAGCATCACGGGTCACGTCCTCGACTACTCCGGCAACCTGGTCCAACGCGCCAATGTTGCGTGGGGCTGGTGGGACGGGAGCGCCTTCAATTACGGCGGCTTCAACAGCGTCAGCGGGACCGCTCTCGACGGCGCGTTCCACTTCGCGAGCGTTGAAAGCGAGCCCGGGAACAACGACTTCCTCGACGTCTACTATCCGAGCGGCTCGCTCGAGGAGTTGTATCCGTGGAGCCTCGACTTCGCTACCAGGAACGACCTCTCTGCCAGCCCGAACACCTATGAGATCCAGCCGGCTCAGGTGAACCTGACGTCCGCCGACGCCCCGACCGGGCTCGTCCAGATCAAGGTGGGCGAGCAGGACGTCGGCTTCGCCCAGAGCGGGGTGCAGTTCGTGTCGGGTTCCGCCGTCGCCGGCGTGCTGCCGCCGAGCTTCGACGATGTCGTCGCGTTCCAGCAAAGCTCGGACGGCGCGGTCAAGGCAGCGACCGAGTGGCTCGGCACTCCCGTGACCGTTGCCGCCGGCGCGACGGCGCCCGGCACGGTGGCCCTGGACTGGAGCAAGGCCCAGTACGCCTACCTCGCGGGACCGCTTTGCCGGCACTCCGGCAAAGCCGGCTCGACGGTCACCATGACCCTGAAGGACTGGCCAGTCGGCGAGTGGGCTCAGCTTGCGGGGTACACCAGTGTGGCCTCCTACAACTACGGCGTCGGTCCCACCTCGACCGACGCCGCCGCGACGTACAACGTGCCCCTGAAGGTCGCGTCGAGCGCTCCCGTCGGTATCTATGAGTTCGATGCCTACAGGGCCGACAACCAGGAGAGCTTCGTCGACCTGTACGACTACTACCAGGTCTGCACGTTCAAGCCGTCGGCGAGCGCGATCCACTACGGTCACACTGTCCGCCTGAGCGGCGTGGTGCCTGCACCGGCCGGCAAGGCCATCCTCTACTCGACCACTCACAAGGTCTCCAGCCAGCCCTCCACCTTGGCGGCCAAGGGCTGGGTCAAGCTGGGAACGTACAAGGTCTCCTCGCGCAAGTTCGTGACCGGCCTGCTGCACCCCAAGCGCACCACCTGGTATGTGGTCAGGTACAACGGCAACCGGTTCCAGGCCTTCACCTCGGTCATCAAGGTGACGGTGCACTGACCACGAACTGAGGCGTCCAGCGGACGCCGACCGATCGACAGGCTCAAGACGGGGGGGCCGGGACGAGCATGGCTCGTCCCCCCCCGCTCTCTTTGCGCTCCCGGTGTCCCCCGTGTGGAGCGTCTTCGCCCGACCTGTCCCGTCGGGATCGTCCAGCCCGCTTCGTTGCGACTGCGCCGCTCAGGCCCGCGGGTCTCTGATGAGCGCCATGAACAGCGGCGCCGCGGTGCGCCTGTCGGTGAGCAGCAGTAGGAAGGGGTGGTCGGCGCTGATCGTGAGGGGCGCGTACGGCGCGGCCGAGAGGCCCACGATGCCGGCCGTGGCGGCGGCCGCTTCGACGCCGCCCTCGCTCACGTTGAGCACGGCCTTGTGCACGACGCGCTCGATGTAGACGCGGCCCTGCGTGCCGGGCGCGACGATGCCTTGTAACTCCGCGGTCTGCGGCGAGAAGGCCGAGACCATGCCCATGGCCTGCAGTTCGGTCTTCAGGTCGGGCTCCGAGAAGGTCGTGTGCAGGCGCGGCAGCTCGAGCATGACCGAGACCGGGCGCGCGGCGCCGTAGAGCGAGTCGAGGCCGCGGGCGGCCAGCAGCGCGACCAGCGACTCGGGCGTCTGACCTGCGCGCGGCACGACCACCCAGGCGGTCACCGGCCCTTTGGTGGCGAGGGCCACGGCGTCGTAAGCGCTTGTCTGGGCCACCGGCCCGGTGACGGGCCCGCTCATGGTCGGCACCCGCACTACGGTCCCGTCGGCCAGCGTGAACGGCCGCTGGGCCGTCTCGCCAGCCGCGAACGGGGTCGCCCAGGCGGCCTTCAGGTGGACCGTGTTGACGACCGCCAGGATGGTGGCGTCGCTGAAGTCGCCGGGCTGCACGATCTGCTTGATCAGCCCCGCCGTGCGCTTGTCGATCCAGCCGTTGACGGCGTCGGCGGCCTTGCCGGGGTCGGTGGGCAGCGGCAGCGTGGCGGCGGCGAAGTAGTCGCGTCCGGCGGTCAGGAACTGCGGGGCGAAGGCCACGCCGCTGCGCAGCCACAGCGAGTCGGCGATCTGCACCGCCGGCCGCCGCCCGGCCTGCGCCGCGGCGATGAGGTCGGCCCAGGCCTGGTCGGTCGCCGGCAGGCTGAGGCCCTCAAGGCCGAGCGTGCGGCGCATCTCGGCGGCGGTGCGGCCCTGGGCGCCGTTCATGATCATGGCGAGCACGTCGCCGATCGACAGGGGCGAGATGACGACGTTGTCGCTCGAGTTGCTGCGCGCCTCGCGGGCCAGCAGGTCGAGCCCAAAGCGGTCGAGCGGCGCGGCGAGCACGCCGGCGTCGGCGAGTGCCGCCGCCCGGCCGCGGACCGGCTCGAGTGGCGCGGCGGCGGCCGCGGCGGTGTGGTGGGTCGCGACGAGCACGACGGCCACGGCGGCGCACACCGCGGCCAGCGAGACGACGATGACGACGATGCGGCGCACGGTGCCTCCCTTGCCCGACTCCTGCGAGTCTCTACTCGCTCCTGGCAAGGGAGACGCCGGCGGGTCGCGAGAGGTTCGCGCCGGCGCGCCGGGCTGTCAGCCGGCCAGCGGCACGACCAGCAGCGGCACCGTGGCGCGGTGCACCAGGTGATAGGGGGTCGAGCCGAGCAGCAGGCCCGTGAGCTGCGACTCGCCCCGGGTGCCGACGGCGATGATGTCGGCTTTGGTGCGCGCCGCGACGTTGATCAGCGCCTCGGAGGGACGCTCCCGCTCGAGGACGACCTCGGCCGGTACGCCGCGCTGCTGGGCGGTGGCCAGGGCGTCTGCCGTGAGCTTGCGGCCGAGCTCCAGGACCGTCTCCGGGGGCACCAGCGACGAGGCGCCTATGCGCGGCGGCGCGTCGGCGTAGGTGATGATCACCTTGCCGGTCGGGCCGGCAAGGCTGAGCGCCTGGTCGAGGGCCGCCTTGGCGCACTCCGAACCGTCGTACCCCACAACGATCGTCAAGCCCATCGTGTTCTCCTTCCCGACCGGCGCGCCCTTTGCCGGGACCACGGCGCCGCGGGTGCGCGGCGCACACAACGGACTGGGCTCCCGCCACGGTGGCGGGCTTGCTGCCGGCGGCCTCTCGCGAGGCCCTGCTGGCGTAGCTCTTCCCCTCGGTTGCTGCGGAAAACCGCGTTGGGGTGGGGCGGGGGTGGCTCCGCTTCGCCAACGCCGGCGTGGTAGGCTGGGTGCTACGCAGGCGGGGGAACTGCCTGGGCGCAAACGCAACCCGCCCTGACAAGGAGAGTCGATCGTGAAGCGCGCGCTAATCCTTGCTGTCGTCGTTACGTCGATGGGGTTCTTCGGCGCCGTCGCGTACGCCTCTCCGGCGTCGGCCGCGGGCTGGACGGCCCACCACCTCGACCTCGGCCCCCTGCTGTCGGTGGCCGCCCCCGACGCCGGCCACGCATGGGCGGTCGGCCCCGCGCCGAGCATCGTGACCACCAGCAACGGCGGCGCTTCGTGGCGCTCGCAAGACCCCGGCACCACCGACCAGCTCTACTGCGTCGCCTTTTCCGACGCGGCCGACGGCTGGGCGGTGGGCGACGCCGGCACGATCGTGGCGACCACCGACGGCGGCGCCCACTGGGCGCCGCAGACGGCGCCCGCGACGACCGCGGCCCTGATCGGCCTGGCGAGCCACGGCGCCGACGCCTGGGCCGTCGGCGGCGGCGGCCTGATCGTGGCGACCACCGACGGCGGCACGACCTGGCTCTCACAGACCTCGTCGACCACCACCGACCTGTACAGCGTGAGCTTCTCCGACGCGACCCACGGCTGGGCGGTGGGCGACGCCGGCACGATCGTCGCCACCACCGACGGCGGCGCGACCTGGACTGCCCAGCAGGCGCACACCGGCAACTACCTGAACGGTGTGACGAGCAGCGGAGAGCTGCGCGCCTGGGCGGTAGGGCAAGGGGGCATCATCCTCGCTACCACCGACGGCGGCGCCCACTGGACGGTCACGCGCCGCCCGGCCGCGAAGGCCCCCGACCTCTACACGGTGAGCTTTGCCGACAGCCATCGCGGCTGGGCGGTCGGCGACGCCGGCGTGCTGCTGGCGACGACCAACGGCGGACTCACCTGGCGCGTGCAGCCGACTCCTGCGGGCAGCGAGGCTCTGGCTTCGGTGGCGTTCCCCGACGCGCTGCACGGCTTTGTGTCGGGCGTGGCCGGCGCCATGCTCACCACCGCGCACGCTGGCTGGTCCGACACGCGCCCGCCGACCGCCACCGCCGCAGGCCTCGGCTGGCACCGCAGCGCGGCGACCATCACGCTGCATGCCGTCGATCCGGCGAGCGGCTCGGGCGTCGCTTCGCTCGCGCACTCCTTCAATCACGGCGCGACCTGGACGACGGGCTCGTCGTTCGTGGTCGCGGCGCCGGCCGATCACAGCAAGGACGGCCTGCACTCCTTCCTCTTCCGGGCGACCGACAACGCCGGCAATGTGGCGCCCGCGCGCCGCGCCCTGGTCGGCATCGACACGAGCCGGCCCACGCCCCTCGCCCCCTATGTGGCGATCGCTACGCGGGGCGCGCGCGCCACGCTGCGCTTCCGCATCGCCGACCGGCGTCCGGGCGCGCCCACGGCGACCGTCACGATCAGGGTGCGCAACGCCCGCGGCGCGCTCATGAAGAAGTTGGTCATGCGAGGGGTCAAGGTCGACGCCCCGCTGTCCTGCTCTTTCACCTGCACGCTGCCGGCCGGCACCTACCGGTTCGCGATCGCCGCGGTCGACGCCGCCGGCAACCCGCAAGCGGTGCAGGCGCGCAACACGCTGAGGGTGCAGGCGTCGACGACGTACGCCGGGCCCCGCTAACCCGGGCCCCACGCAGGCCTCGCCGTTGCGCTGCCTTAGGAACGGCGCGGGCGCCGCTTGACGACGGCCGCACGCTGCCCACCGAGGTCCTAGCGACGGCTGCACGCGGCCCGTCGAGGTCCTACAATGGGGTCGTCGACGAGGAGTCAGTGGCCATGACCGACGACAGGTTCGTCTGTCACGAATGCGGTCGCACGTTCCGCGGGATCAACGCGCGCATCGGCGAAGAGATGTGCCCGCAGTGCGGCAGCATCGACATAGAGCGGGTCGCACCGGCGGCCCCGGCCGCGCCTGCCCGACCCGATGCCCCGACCGACGCTCCGGCGCACCCGTCGGACCCGACCGTCGCCCCGCCGCGCCAGAAGAAGTTTGACAGCCACAGTTAAGTGATAGAGACTGTCAGTAGATAGTAACTACTGAAAGGTCGTCTCTGTCATGAATGCCTCGACCATGGCCGCCGGCCGGCGGCGCTGGTGGGCGCTCGGCGCCCTCGCCGTGAGCAGCCTCGTCGTCGGTCTCGACCTGACCGTGCTCAACCTGGCCCTGCCCACCCTGGCCGTCTCGCTGCACATCACAAGCGGCGACACGCTGCAGTGGTTCGTCGTCTCCTACAGCCTCGTCTTTGCCGCCATGCTGCTGCCCGCGGGGCTGCTGGGCGATCGCTTTGGGCGCAAGCGCCTGCTGATCGTCGCCCTCGTGGTGTTCGGCGTCGCCTCGCTGGCCTGCGCCTACTCCGCATCGGCGGGGCAACTCATCGCCGCCCGCGCCCTGCTGGGCCTCGGCGCCGCGTTCATCCTGCCGCTGTCGATCGCGGTGATCCCCGTGTTGTTCACCGAGGACGAGCGCCAGAGGGCCATCACCGTCGTGATGGGCATGACGATGGTCGCCTTTCCGATCGGGCCCATCCTCGGCGGCTGGCTGCTCACGCACTTCTGGTGGGGCTCGGTGTTTCTCATCAACGTGCCGGTCATCGCCGTCGCGCTGGTCGCCGTGGCGCTGCTCATGCCCGAGTCGCGCAGCACGCGCCGCGCGCCGATCGACTACGTCGGCGTGGTGCTGTCGAGCGTGGGCCTGACGCTGCTGAGCTACGGCCTGATCGAGGCCGGGCAGAAGGGCTGGGGCCAGGCCACGGACATCGCCTATATGGTCGTCGGCGCCCTGGTGCTCGTCGGTTTCGTGGGCTGGGAACGCATCGTGTCGCGCCGCCGCCACGGCCGCCCGCTGGTCGACCTCACCCTGTTTTCTTCGAGCGGCTTCACCTGGGGAACGATCCTCGCCACCATGGTCTCCTTTGCCATGTTCGGCCTGCTGTTCACGGTGCCGACCTACTACGAGGCCATCGTTGGCGTGAACCCATTGGGCGCCGGCGTGCGGCTGCTGCCCATGATCGGCGGCCTCGTGGTCGGCGCCGTGCTGGCCGATCGGCTCGCGCGCCCGGTGGGCGCCAAGCTCACGGTGGGCCTGGGGTTCACGCTCATCGCCGTGGGGCTGCTCATGGGCGCGCTGACCACGGTGAGCAGCGGCTACGGCTACGCCGCCCTGTGGGTGACCATCATGGGCGCCGGCCTGGGCTTCGCCCTGCCCGGCGCGATGAACGCCGCCCTGGGGGCGCTCTCGGCCGAGCGCAGCGGCGTGGGCTCGGGCCTGATCATGGCCATGCGCCAGGTCGGGGGCACCTTCGGAGTGGCCATCCTCGGCTCGGTGCTGAGCTCGGCGTACCGCTCCGGCCTGCACGCCGCGGTGGTGCCGGTCGCGCTGGCGGCCAACGTGCGCGACAGCGTCTCCGAAGGCGTCGCCGTGGCCCACCAGATCGGTTCGGCGACCCTGTTCGCGCTGGTGCGCTCCGCCTTTGTGCACGGCATGGACGTCATGCTCGCGGTCTGCGGCGGGATCGCCTTGGCCGGCATCGTGCTGACCCTCGCCTTCTTGCCGCGCCGCTCGGAACCGGTCGAGGTCGCCGAGGAGGCCCCCGACGTGGCCGACACGGCCGCGCCCGGCCAGAGCGGCGCCGTTGCGGTGAGCGGTGGCCAGGGTGCAGAATCAGCACGACCGTCACTCGGTGGGCGGTGAGCTGCTATGGAGGTGGCCGGCTTGTCCGGACTGCGCGAACGCAAGAAAGCCAAGACTCACCTGGCCATCCAGGAGGCCGCCTTGCGGCTGTTCCGCGCGCAGGGCTACGAGACCACGACCGTCGAGCAGATCGCCGCGGCCGCTGAGGTCTCGCCGAGCACGTACTTTCGCTACTTCCCCACCAAAGAAGACGTGGTCATTCACGACGCCCTCGACCCGCTCCTGTTCGCCGCGTTCGCCGAGCAGCCGGCCGAGCTCAGCCCCATCCAGGCGCTGCGCGCCTCGATGGCCGCCGTCTTCGGTGCGCTCACCGACGAGGAGATGGCTTTCGAGTCCGAACGCCAGAAGCTGATCCTGGGCGTGCCCGAGCTGCGCGCCCGCATGCTCGACGACCTCGCCGCCACGTTCCAGGGGTTCGCCGAGGCCCTCGCCGCCCGGGTCGGGCGCTCGCCCGACGACCTCGAGGTGCGCGCCTTCGCCGGCGCCGTGCTGGGGGCGGGCATCGCCGTCTGGCTGGCCGGCCCGGGCGGCGAGCAGGTCGCCGACTTCATCGGACAGTTCGACGCGGCGATGGCCTACCTCGACGGCGGGCTGCGGCTGTAGCGCGAACGACGGGGCGGCTGGTGCGCCCGTAGAGCGAACGACGGGCGGGTCGGTCGGCCTCGGTGGCCGATCGACCCGCACGTTTTCGTGCCTTCCCGGTGCCGACCTCAGCCCGGGGCCGAGCGTGTGATGGTCAGCCCGGCGCGACCACCGTGATCGTTACGGGCACCGAACCCAGATGGTCGCCGCCCTCGGCCTGCGTGCCGTCGCCGACCGTGGAGAAGTGCAGCGTGCCGGTGATCGTGCTGCCCACCGGCGCGTCGGCGGGCACGTCGAGGGAGGCGTGGATCGTGCCGCTGCCGCCCGCCGCTACGGCGAGCGGCGCGGCCGCGGTGGCCGAGACGGCGAGGCCCGCGACCGCTTGCGGCGCGGTGTAGTCGACCGTGATGGTGTAGTCGGCGCTGGTCGCCGCGGTGACGGGATCGCCGTAGCCCATGATCAGCGTCCACAGCCCGGCCATGGGGTTCGCCTGGACCACGGCGTTGCCGGCGCTCGTGGTGGCGAGGCTCTCGGACTTGTCGGTCTGGCTGGGGTCGTAGAGGCCCAGGTCGACGAGCGTGTCGGAGCCGGTCCAGGTGGCCTGCGCGGTGACCAGAGTCACGCCTTGCGGCAGCGTGAAGGTGGCGGTGGGGGAGATGCCGGCCGGCGTGGGCGCCAGCGTGCCGGTGATCGGCGGCAGCGTGACGTCGTCGTAGAGCGGCGTTCCGTCGCTGGTCGCCTGGCTTTCGGCGTAGGCGGGCAGGGCGGTCGCGCCGCCGTTTGAGACGGTGAAATCGGCGCTGACCTGCGTGCCGGGCGTCGCGTTGGCCGTCCAGGCGGCCGGCGACACCGCGGGCGTGTCGAGCGTGACCGTGCCGCTGTAGGGCTCGCTGAAGGAGCGGCCGTTAAAACCGGCGCCCCAGACGATGAGCTGCCAGGTGCCGGCCTCGGGGGCATCCCAGACGACCTGTTCGGCGCGGTGGCCGAGGGCCGCGGCGGGCACCGTGAACGAGGAGTAATCGGGGTACCACAGCAAGTCGCCGCCCTTGGCGTCGCGCAGGTCGCCGCTGGGGTCGACGAGGTAGAGGTCGACGAGATTGCCGGTGTCGGGCCAGGTGAGCGAAGCCGTCAGGGAGTGCGTGCCGGCGGGCACCTTGACGTCGTAGAAGTAGAGCTCGCCCCCCGAGTACTCGACGGTAGAGCCGCTGAGCTGGCCCTTGAAGGCGCCGTGGCCGCTCGAGAGGGTGACCGGCACGCGCACGGCGACCGGGATGGTCGTGGTGGTGGCGCCGTTTCCGACGGCGATGCCGTAGGTCCAGGTGCCCGCCGCCGACGGCGCGGTGACGGTCGCCGCGATGCGTGTCGAGTGGCCGGGCGCGAGGGTGACGGTCTGCTTGGAGAGGGCGATCACGCGGGTCGTGGTCTTGTGCGAGAACGTGACCCGCAGGTGCACGGTCTGCGGCGAGGTCGGCGCCATGTCGCCGGCCGGGTAGATGTCGATCTCCCAGGGCTTGCCCTTTATGACGGCCGGGCGCTGCGCCACGGGCCCGGTGAGGGAGATCTGGTCGAACGAGAGGTGGCCGTAGCCGCCGCTCGTCTGGCCGTAGGAGACGAAGTCGCCGCGCGAGTCGTAGACCGCGCTGTCGAGCGAGACGTTGGGCCCGGACGGCCAGGTGAGCCTCACCTGCACGAACTGGGCTCCGGCCGGCACGGTGAAGTGCTCGACCGCGCTGTAGTCGGGCGCGCTCACGACGAACGGGCGGAAGTCGAGGGTGTGGAACGTGGTGAAGGCGCGCGGGGTGAGGGTCATGCGTTCGGTCGCGCTGCCGGTGTTGGCGAGGGAGATGGTCGTCTTTGCGATGGCGCCGGCCGCGACGTGCGGCGACCAGCTCGTCGGGCTCGTGCGGTCGGCGTTCACGACCGCCTGGAACTCGGCGCCCTGGCCGAGGACGGCGCGCACCGCGGCGGCGGCGTTCACAAGACCGCTGCTCTGGTCGATCGCCGGGTAGCCGAGGTCGGTGGCCGTGTTGGCCAGCAGGGACTTCCAGTACGCCGGCGCCGGCAGGACCTGGCCCGGGTGGGCGAGCTTCCAGGCCGACTCGGCCAGCGCGAGGTCGCCGGCGACCACCGGGCAAGCCATGCTGGTGCCGCCGAAGACCTGCGTGTCGACGTCGCCGTAGGCGTCGCCCGGGCCGCTCGGCGCGAGCGCCCAGCCCCAGGCGCCGAAGCCCATGACGTCGGGCCTGAAGTCGCCCAGCGAGTTGGGGCCGCGGCTCGACCAGGTGATGACCTGGTCGCCCTTGTAGGCGTTGCCGGCGGTGAGGTAGCCGATCTGCGAGAAGAGCCGGTAGCCGGTGGTGGCGCCGACGGCGATCACGTTCTTGAGGTCGGGCGCCGAGCCTTCGGTGCCCTGCCCGGGGCCTTCGTTGCCCTGGGAGTTGACCACGGTGATGCCGTCGTCGATGGCGGTCTGGAAGGCCTGTGCCAGCGGGTCGGCGCCGTTCGGGGGAATGAAGGCGTCGCCCAGGCTGCACGAGATGATGTCGACCTTCTGGGCGATGAGCCACTCGATGCCGCGCATGATGTTGGAGTCCCAGCCGCCGCTCACGTCGAGCACCTTGGCCATGACGACCTGGGCGCTGGGGGCCATGCCTTCGATGCGCATGGAGGTGCCGGTGCTCGAGTTGTAGACGAGCTTGCCCTGCGCGGCCACGCAGCTCGAGGTCGCGGTGCCGTGGCCGTCGGAGTCTTGCAGGCCGTCGCCGGTGAAGTCGCGGTAGCCGGCGATGGCGGCGGCGAGGTCGGGGTGCGAGGGGTCGGTGCCGGTGTCGAGCATGCCCACGCGGACGCCCTGGCCCTTGACGGCCTGGCCGTGCACCTTGATGGCCCAGGCGTCCTGGGCGTGGGTGAGCTGCAGCGCCTCGGACTCGAGCGGCGCGGTCGAGGCGGCCGCGACCGCCGCCTGGCCGGCGGTGCGGCCGGCCGTAGTGGCCCTGGCGCCGACGGCGGGCGTTTTGGGAGCGCGCACCTTGCGGTCGGAGACCACGCTCTGGACGTTGCCGTCGCGCAGCAGCGCGCCGAGCGTGGCCCGTGAGACGGTGGCCGCGACGCTCGAGAAGTAGCGGTAGCGGTAGACGCCGGTCGCGTGGCCGCTGGTGAGCCTGGCGACGACCTCGCTTGAGTCGCCGTGAGACTTGAGGACGACGATGACCCTGATGCTCGGCTTGACGACCGCGCCGCTCGCGCCGGTGGCTCCGGCCCGCACAACGGCGCCGAGCAGCGACCCCGCCACCACGAACGTCACGATGATGCTGATGATGGTGCGTCGCCTCATTGACCTCTCCCAGCCCCGTTGGTGGCAAGTCGACTAGTTATATGGGGCGGCGGACGCCGCGGCAAGCGGGGACGCCAACGTCGACCTGTTCGCCGCCTGCGCGGGCCGGGGCGTTCCCCTACTTGTCTGGTAGTCGGTTATGCTTAGCAGCACGAGCAGACGCGGCGACGCCCGTGTCGCGCCAAGGCCCTTGGCGTCGCGCGCCTGACCGGTTGTCGTCCGCCATCGCCAGGAGGCCGCATGACCGTTCTGCAGCTGCCGTTCCGCCTGCCCCAGTCCTGTGTGCGCATCGCGGGAACGCGCGCCTTCGGTCACGACGCGCTGCTGGGCCGCGACGACGTCTCGGCCCAGGCGACCGTCACCCTCGACGTGATCGCCGAGCGCGAGCTCTCCACGCTGCGCATCGCCGAGGGCGTGCTGGCCGACACCGACGTCGGCTTCGAGTGGACCGATGACGGACGCCTGGTCACGAGCTCGATCGAGCTCACCGGTCGGGCCGGCGCCGTGGCCGTAGGCGTCGTCTCCGCCGCCACCTCGGTCGCCGGCGTGCTGCTCGCCGCGCCCGCCCTGGCGCTCACCCGTGCCGGCGCTCCGGCGGCGCGCACGGCGGGGCCGACCGCCGGTGACCCGGCTGCCAGCACTGCGCCCCCCGGCGCGGCCGGGGCAGGAGCTTCGCCCGCCGACGAGGCGCAGGCCGTCGGCGTCGCCTACCGTGCGGCGCACCCCGACGAAAGCGAGGCGCGCGAGACCTGCGCCGGCCTCATTCCCGAGCTCGCTCGCGGCTTGGCCGAGGCCCTGCGCCGGGTGCCGGCTGTCGCCGACGGCAAGGCGCGCGCCGAGGCGCTGGGCGCCGTGCGCGCCGTCGACGACGCGCTCGCCGCGGCGCGCGCCCAGGCCGGCACGCTCGACGAGCATTTTCGCGCCTGGAGGGCGACCACCGTCGCCACGCGGCTCGAGCACTACGAGTTCCTGCTCGAGCTCGACACCCTGGCGGCCGCGCGGGCGCTGCCCGAGCTGGTCGACGGCCGGTTGCGTTCGGCCGGCGCCGGCGACGCCGCCAACCTCGCGGCGCTGGCCGCGGTACAGGCCGCCTTCGAGGCGCTCGGCGTCATGGTCGTCGTGACCGACGACCCGGCGGCCTCGCGGGCGGCGGCGGGCTCCAACGGCGCGGCTCAGTCCGACGGCGCGGCTCAGTCCGACGGCGCGGCTCAGTCCGCCGGCGCGGCTAAGTCCGACGGCGCGGCTCAGTCCGCCGGCGCGCGGCGGCCTGTCGTCGCCGAGAACAAGATCGTCGTGCGCCTGCCGCGCCGCGTGCGGCTCACCGTGTACGAGCTGAGCGCCGCCGGCGAGCTCGTCAAGCGCTCCTCGAGCTCGGCCCTCGTCATGGACGGCCAGTGCCCGCACGCCACGGTCGAGCTCACCAAGACGCTGTTCGGCAAGCGCGCCGTCAAGCTCGGCTTCTCGGCGGGCAGCGCGCTCGAGTCGCTGCGCGTCGGGGCGACCTCGGGGGCCGCCGCGTCGGCCGAGACCGCCGCCGCGCTGCCCAACGCCTTCGCCCTTGGCCTGGAACGCTCGCACAAGATCGTCACGCGCACCGCCGCGCTGCGCAGCGCGGGGCTCGACCAGCGTCTATCGGTGCTCACCCGCGAGCTCCAGCTCAAGCGCCAGGAGATCGCCGAGGCGGGTTTGCAGGCGACCGCCGACTCGTACGCCGAGCTGCAGGCGCTCAAACGGCAGGTCGCGCTGCTCGAGCAACGCAAGGCGCTGGCCGCCCTCGAAGCCGACCTGGGCGTCACCGCGGCCGCCGACACGGCGGCGACCTGATCCGGGCCCGATGGGCCGACCGCACCCGCGAAAGGGAGCACAGCCATGCCAGACCCGGTCTACCAGCTCGGCAAGCTGCCCAAGGCAGTCGACGACCGCAACCTCATGCTGGCCGACTACCTCACGCCGGCCGCCCCGACCCCGCCGCCGGCGGTCGACTACGCGTCGGCGGTCACCGACTGGCTCATGATCGGCAACGACACGGTCGGCGACTGCGCCCTCGCCGGCCAGGCCCACGCCGACATGCTCTGGACGGCCAACGCCGAGCACCGCGCCCTCGCCATCACGACCGCCAGGTCTCCGCCGCCTACTCGGCCGTCACCGGCTACGTCCCGCGCGCCGGCGGCCCCGGCGGCAACCCGACCGACCGCGGCACCGTGCTGCTCGACGCCCTCAGTTCTGGCGCAAGCGGGGCATCGACCGCCAGACCGTCTCGCCTTCGTCGAGGTCGACCCACCCGGTGGCCGACGCGAAGCTCACCATCGACCTGTTCGGCTGCCCTACGTGGGCGTCGAGCTCCCGACGCCGTGCTGCCCACCTCGGCCGACCTGCCGCCGTGGACCTGCTGCCCGACGGCAGCAGGCGCAAGCGCCCGACCCGCACAACGGCCACTGCGTCATCTACTGCGCCTACGACGAGAGCGGCCCGGTGGCGGTCACCTGGGGTACCACCGTGAAGGCGTCGTGGGGCTTTCACTCCGCCTATTGCGACGAGCTCTACGCCATGCTGTCGCCGGCGTGGCTGCGCCACGACCCGCCGGGCATCGACGTGGCTACGCTCACCGCCGACCTCGCCCTCGTTGCGCGCCGGTAGACTGGTGGTCCGCAATCACACGGCGCCGCCGGCGGCCTTCGCTGCCGGCGGCCCGCCTTACCTGCGCCAGGTTCCCAGGAGGACGCCATGACCGAGCCCCGTGAGATCGCCGAGAAGGCCGACGAGGTCATCCCCGGCCTCTACCACTGGCACATCCACAACAGCAACATCGGCGGCGGCGTGTCGAGCTCGCACGCGCTGGTCACCGGTGAGGACTGTGTGCTGATCGACCCGGTACGCCTGGCCGACGACGCCCTCGCCGCCCTGCCCGTGCCGGGCAACATACTGCTCACCGCCCGCTGCCACCAGCGCGCCGCCTGGCGCTACCGCCGCGAGCTCGGCGCCGAGGTCTGGTTGCCGGTCGACGCGTCCGCCGCCGACGAAGAGCCCGACCACCGCTACGGCGAGGGCGACACGCTGCCCGGCGGCCTCGTGGCGGTGCGCACGCCCGGCCCCGAGTGGCCGCACTACTCGTTCGTGCGCGCGGCCGACCCGGGACTGCTGTTCTGCTCCGATCTGATCTCGCGCCACGACGGCGGCGAGCTTGCCTTCGTGCCCTTCGAGTACCACGAGGACCCCGCCGAGACCCGGCGCAGCGTCGAGCGGCTCCTCGAGCTGCCCTTCACCATCCTCTGCCTCGACCACGGCACGCCGCTGCTCGACGACCCCAAGGGGGCGGTGCGCCGCCTGCTTGCCCGGAGTACCAGCGCCTCGCGTTTGCCCAGCGCCCCGCGGGGCGACAACCTCTGAGATCGAATCCAGCCGAGAGGAGCACCACGAGCGCGCAGAACACGACCCAGACGCCTACGCCCACGCACGACCGGGTCGAGCCCCAGGGCCTGGCGTGCGACCTCGACAACGTCATCATGACGGTCGGGCTGTCGAAGACCTTCCCGGGCGGCATCCACGCCGTCGAGTCGCTCGACCTGACGGTCGCCGCCGGCGAGATCTTCGGCCTGCTCGGCCCCAACGGCGCCGGCAAGACGACGACTGTCGGCATGCTCTCGACGCGCGTCGTGCCGACCTCCGGCAACGCCTGTGTGGGCGGCGTCGACGTCGTCGCCGACCCGGCCCTCGCCAAGCAGGCGATCGGCGTGGTCGCCCAGTCCAACACGCTCGACCGCAGCCTCGACCGTGTGGGAGAACCTCTACTACCACTGCCGCTACTTCGGCTCGCAAGGGCGCTGCGCGGGCGCGGGCCGACGAGCTGCTCGAGCAGTTCCGCCTGGCCGACCGCGCCAAGGCCGATGTCTACGCTCTGTCGGGCGGCATGGCGCAGCGCCTCATGGTGGCGCGCAGCATCGTCGCACCGCCCCCACATCCTCTTTTTAGACGAGCCCACCGCCGGCCTCGACCCACAGAGCCGGCTGGCGTTGTGGGCGATCCTTCGCGAGCTGCACGGCGACGGCCTCACCGTGCTGCTCACCACGCACTACATGGAAGAGGCCGACCAGCTCTGCGACCGGGTCGCGATCATGGACCACGGCCGCATCCTCGCCCTCGACACGCCGGCCGGCCTGAAGGCCTCGGTGGGCGCCGACACGATCGCCCTCGTCGCCACCACCGGCGACCCCGCCGCCCTGGCCGCGCGCTTGAGCGAGAGCCTCGGCACGGCGCCCGCGGCGAAGTCGTCGACGGTGTCGTCACCGTCTCCTCAAGGGCGGCGACGGCGTCGTGCCGCGCATCGTGGCGCAGGCCGAGGCCGGCGGCTTACCAGTCACCGACCTCTCGGTCAGCGAGCCCACCCTCGAGACCGTGTTCATCACCCTGACCGGCAAGGAGCTGCGCGAATGAGCGCCGTCGCCAACCTGGAGACCCGGCGGGCCTGCGGCCTCCGCCCGGCGCGCGCCGCGGGCCTCACCGCTTTCTGGGCCCTGCTGCTACGCGACCTGCGCGTGCTGCAGAAGACGATCGTCGTGTTCGCCATCCGCACGGTCATGCAGCCGCTGCTGCTCGTGTTCGTCTTCACCTACGTGTTCCCCAAGATCGGCCAGGGGGTGGGCGGCTCGGCGCAGTCCGAGGCGAGCTTCTCGACGCTGCTCATGGCCGGGCGTGGTCGGCACGTCGATGATCTTTCAGGGCGTGCAGGCGGTCGCCCTGCCGCTCGTGCAGGAGTTCGGCTACACGCGCGAGATCGAAGATCGCGTGATGGCGCCGCATGCCGGTGTGGGGCGTGGCGGTCGAGAAAATCGTGGCCGGCGCCGTGCAGGCCCTGATCGCCGGCCTCGTCGTCTTTCCGCTGGCGGCGGTCATTCCGGCGACCCCGGTGCACCTGCATGTGCACTGGGTCTTCCTGCTGACGATCGCCCCGATCGCGGCCGTGCTCTCGGCGGCGCTGGGCCTCACCATGGGCACCCGGGTGAAGCCGCAGCAGGTGCCGCTGCTGTTCGCCATCGTCGTGCTGCCCATCACGTTCCTGGGCGCCGTGTACTACCCGTGGGCGGCGCTCGCCCCGATCCGCTGGCTGCAGGTCCTGGTGCTGGTCAACCCGCTCGTCTACATGTGCGAGGGCTTTCGCCTGTCGCTCACCTCGGGCGTGCAGCACATGCCCATCTGGGCGATCTACGCAGGCATGATCGGTTTCACGGTCGTGCTCACCTGGGTCGGCATCGACGGCTTTCGGCGGCGCGTGCTCAGCTAGGGCCGTCAATCGACTCCGTCGCCGCCGCTCGGGCAGGCGTGACTTCGTTGCGCGCCTGGTCTGCCGGCGCGAGCCTCGGGTCGATGGGCACGATCGGGTCGCACTCCGGGCCCGCGACGGCGCTGACGGTGTGGCGTTGCGGCCGGATGGATACGTTACGGTCGACGCCGGCTCCGGAGCCTGCCGGCGCCGGCAGTAGTCGCAGGCCCGGCCAACGGTAGAAGGAGCGCGTATGAGTGAGCTTATGGTCCTGGGGTTCGAAGACGAGGCTGCGGCCGACGCTTTCGGCCTCAAGCTGGCCGAGATGTCGAAAGACATGGTCGTCCAGCTGCAAGACGCCGCCGAGGTCGTGCGCGACACCGACGGCAAGCCGCACGTAAAGCACGATACCCATCTGGTCGGCGCGGGTGCCATGGGCGGCGCCTTCTGGGGCATGCTCTTCGGCCTGCTGTTCTTCGTGCCCTTCCTGGGGCTTGCCATCGGCGCCGGCATGGGCGCCCTGTTCGGCAAGCTCGGCAAGACGGGCATCGACCAGAAAGTGTTGCAGGAGATGGGCGACGCGGTGCCGCCGGGCAAGGCCGGCTGGTTCCTGCTCATCGCCCAGAAGACCGACGACAAGTTCGAGGCCGCTGTGAAGGGCACGGGCGCCAAGCTCGTGCGCTCCAACCTGACCGCGGAGCAGGAGAAGCATCTCAAGGACGCCTTCGGCGCCCGCAAGCACGACAAGGCAGCGCAAGAAGCGTAAGACCGCGTTGACCTGAGAGACGAGGGGCGGGAGGGCCGTACGGCCCTCCCGCCCCTCGTCGGTTCTGTGCGCTCGCAGTGCGCCGCCTGCCGCGTCCGGCGGCGCAAGGGCGTCCGCCCTGCCGCTGCGCTCGACGGTCTGAGCCGTCCAGCCCGCGAACGGCGGCGGCTGATGGCGCGGGCCGTCTTGCGGGTACCTGAATCGTCATGGCGAGCTTGTACGCAGGCACCTCGGGGTTCGCTTACCCCGCCTGGAAGCCGGAGTTCTACCCGGCCGACATCGCCGCGTCGCGCTTTCTCGAGCACTACGCCGGCCGCCTGAACTGCGTCGAGATCAACTACACCTTCCGTCGCACGCCGCGCGCCTCGACCCTCGAGGCCTGGGTGCAGGGCACGCCGCCCGGCTTTGTGTTCGCGGTCAAGGCGCACCAGCGCATCACCCACGGAGCGCGACTGCACGACGCCGCCGAGCCGACTGCCTTCTTTCTCAACTCCCTCGAGCCGCTGCGCGCGGCCGGCAAGCTCGGTCCCGTCCTGTTCCAGCTGCCGCCCTACCTGCACCGCGACGTGCCCCGGCTCGCCGCCTTTCTCGAGCTGCTGCCCGAGTGGCTGCTGGCGACGGTCGAGTTTCGCCACGACTCGTGGCTGAACGACGAGGTCTTCGCGCTGCTGCGCGAGCGCGGCGTGGCGCTGTGCGTGACTGAGTCGGAGAAGTTCACCGTGCCCCATGTGGCCACGGCCGCCTTCGTCTACGAGCGGTTGCGCAAGCCCCTCTACTCCGACGACGAGCTGGCGACCATCGCCGCGCGGGCACGGGGCTATCTTGCTCAAGGCCTCGACGCCTACCTCGTGTTCAAGCACGACGAAACGGCCGCCGGGGCGCTCGAGGCGGAGTCGCTGCTCAAGGCGGCGTGACCTTCGCGTGCGCTCGGGTCCGCCGTCGACCGGCCGGCGGCGCTCAGCGCTCGAGCTCGGGCCGGCGCCCGCCCAGGGTGGCCCAGGCGATCAGCCCGGACACGACGATCACGACGCCGGCCACGACCAGCGAGATCGACAGCCCCGTGCGAAAGGCGCCGTAGGCGGCGTCGACGACGTGGGCCACGATCGGGCCGAAGGCCTTCTCGGCCGCCGCCGCGCCGCCGCTGCCCTTGGGCACCTGACCCGTCTCGACGGCGTTGATGACCACGGTGCGAAAGCCGGCCGGAATGCCGAGCTGGGCGAGCCGGCGGGTAAGGTCGACCGTGAGGTGGCCGTTGACCAGCGAGCCCAGCACGGCCACGCCCACCACCGACCCCAGCTCGCGGCTGGTCGTGGTGGCGCCGGCGGCCATGCCGGAGTGCTCCGGGGGTACGACGCCCAGCGCGACCGAGGTGACCGGCACGACCGCGACGCCGAACCCCAGGCCGGCCAAGGCGAGAGTCGAGCGCCAGCGTCGGCGTAGCCGATGTGGCCGCGCAGCGCCAGGTCGGTGAGCAAACATGCCGGCGCCGGCGGCCAGGCAGCCCAGCACGGTCGGCAGGCGCGGCCCGGCGCGGGCGACCCAACGCCCGGTAAGCGCCGAGGCGGCGATCATGGCGACCGCCATGGGCACGAACAGGGCCGCCGTGCGGTACGCCGAGTAGCCGACCACGACCTGCAGGTAGAGCGCCGTGAAGAAGAAGATCGAGAAGATGCCGAAGTAGGCGGCGAAGGCGACCGATAGCGCACCGGTGAACGGCGCCCGCAGCAGGTACGACGAGGTCGAAGATCGGCGCCGGGCCGCGCAGCTCGACCGCGACGAACGCCGACGGCCGCCACGGCGCTCACCACGAAGAGGGTGAGCGCCACGGGGTCGCGGTAGCCGGTCGTCTCGCCGTGGATCACGGCGAAGATCGCCGCACCCAGCGCGACCGGTCCCAGCACGAAGCCGGCGACGTCCATGCGGCCCGACTGCGGGTCGACGCTCTCGGGCACCGTGACGAGCGCGGCCAGCAATGACGAGCAGGCCGGCGGCGAGGTTGAACCAGAACACGGTGCGCCAGCCGCCCAGGCCGACGAGCACGCCGCCGAGCACCGGACCCATGGCCAGCGCCAGACCGGCCACGGCCGCCCAGGCGCCGAGCGCGCGGGCGCGGCGCGCTCGCTCGGGGTAGAGGTGGCGGATGATCGACAGCGTGCCGGGCTCGCTGGCCGCGGCGCCCACGCCCATGATCACCCGGGCCGCCACCAGCATGCCGTGACGGTGGGGCGCAAGCGCGCCGAACAGCGAGCCGCCGATGAACACGGCGAGCCCGCCGAGCATCACGCGCTTGCGCCCCAGACGGTCGCCCAGCGATGCCCATGCCCAGCATGAGGCTGGCGAAGGTCAGGGCGTAGCCGTTCACGACCCACTGCAGCTGGGCGACGCCGGCGTGCAGGCTCGACTGCACGTCGGCCAGCGCGACGCTGACGATCGTCGTGTCGAGGAACGTCAGGAAGAGGACCGCGGTGAGGGTCGCAAGGGCGGGGCGGCGGCCGCCTTGGGCGGCCGCCGCCCCGGAGCCTTCCTCGAACTCAGGCAGTGGCATGGGTCGCGCCATGGGCCCCCGCTCGCACGGTCTCCGCCGGCTTTACGTCGCCGAGGGTGACGGCGAGGGCGACCCCGACGCCTGCCCCTGCTCGAGCTTCAGCAGCGCCTGGAAGCTCGGCGCGGAGACCTTCCACACGCCGCCCTGCAGCACTGCTTGTCCCGTCTGGTTGGGCAGCGCGACCTGACCGCCCTCGACGATCGAGTAGTTCACGGTCGCCGTCGTGGGCGAGTTGATGGTCACCGAAGTGACTTTGGCCTGCGTCGCTCTTGGCGAGCGGCGAGCTCGCCTGCGCGGTGATCACGGTCGCGAAGGCCTGGCCGTTCTGCAGCAGGGTGATCTTGGCCGCGGCCGGTGTCGTGCCGTTGAAAAACTTGATCCACGAGCTTGTGACCGCCGCCGCCGCCGACGAACCGCCCGAGGCGCTTGCCGACGGGCTCGGCGTCGTTGCGGCGCTCGACTTGCTGCCGCAGGCGGCAAGCACTACCGGCAGGGCGAGAAGACATGCCGCCAGCACGACGCGCCCGGTCCATCCACCTGTTGTGATCCTCCTCATAGGATCGAACCTCCTGACGATGTACCGCCGACTGCGGCCGCGCACGGCCGCCTCGCTGCTACGTTTGCCCATCGGTCGGCTGTGCCTACACCGATGGACCGAAGGGGCCTCGCGCTTGCGCTCCTCGTCAGCGGCGGTAGTCTACGGCCATGCACTGTAGTCGCCCGGTCTCGCCTGTGAGCGAGCGGAAGGAGAGTCCACGTGTCGATCACGCTTGATGGCAGCTCGCTGACGATCGAGAAACTGGTGCGCATCGCCCGTGAGCGCGAGGCGGTCGAGCTCGACCCGCAGGCCCTGGAACGCATCCGCGTGTGCCGCGTCATGATCGAAGAGAAGATCGCCGCGCACGAGACGATGTACGGCACCAACACCGGCATCGGCGAGTTCTCCGAGGTCGTGCTCACCGACGAGCAGGTCGGCCTGTTCCAGCGCGCCCTCGTGTACAACCACGCCGCCGGCATCGGCGAGCCCGCGCCCGAAGAGGTCGTGCGCGGCGCCATGGCCGGCCGCATCAACGTGCACGCCCACGGCAACTCCGGCATCCGCCCCGAGATCACCCAGACCCTGGTGGCCATGCTGAACGCCGGCGTCACGCCGGTCGTCTGCCAGAAGGGCTCGGTCGGCGCCTGCGGCGACCTCGCCCCGATGGCCCAGCTCGCCCTCTCGCTCATGGGCGAGGGCGAGTCGTTCTATCAGGGCGAGCGCATGGCGACCAAGGTCGCCCTGGAGCGCGCCGGCATCGCCATTCCCGGCCTGCAGGCCCGCGACGGCCTGGGCACCATCAACGGCGCCAACGTGCTCACCGCCATGAGCGCCCTGCTGCTCTACGACGCCGACGCCTGGCTGCGCCAGGCCGAGATCGCCTGCTCCATGTCGCTCGAGGCGCTGCTGGCCAACCTCAAGCCCTACGACACCCGCCTGCACGAGCTGCGCGGATTCCCCGGCGCGGTGCGCGCCGCGGCGGCCATCAGGGCCTGCATCGCGGGCTCCGACCTGGCGACCGGCAAGATCAAGACCAAGGTGCAGGACGCCTACTCCATGCGCTCCTCGCCGCAGGTGATCGGCGCCGCCCACGACGCCGTCGCCTGGGCCCGCACGCAGGTCGAGATCGAGCTGAACGGCGTCGGCGACAACCCCATCTGGCTGCCCGACGAGAAGCTCACCCTCACCGGCGCGAACTTCCAGGGCACCCCTGTCTCGCTGCCCATGGAGATGATCGGTCAGGCGATCACCATGGTGAGCGTGCTCTCCGAGCGCCGCCTCAACCGCCTCGAGAACCCCGCCCTCTCGCAGGGCCTGCCCGACTTCCTCACGCCCGAGCCGGGCTTCTACTCGGGCCTCATGCTGAGCCAGTACACCGCCGACACGCTGATCACCGAGCAGCGCATCCTGTCGGCGCCGGCCTCGATCATGTCGATCCCGGCCGCGGCCGACCAGGAGGACTTCGTCTCGATGGGCATGAACACCGCCCTCAAGAACCGGCAGATCCTCGAGAACGCCCAGGCCGTGCTGGGCATCGAGTTCATGGCCGCCGCCCAGGCGCTCGACTTTCGCGAGTTCAGCCCCGGCAAGGGCGTGCAGGCCGCGCACGCCGTCGTGCGCCGTCACGTCGAGCATCTGGCCGAAGACCGGCCGCTCTACCCCGATCACAACACCATGGCCGCGCTGGTCGTCTCGGGCGAGATCCTCGAGGCCGTCGAAGCCGAAGTGGGGCCGCTGGGCTAGGCACGCCGCGAGACCGCCGGCCGGCAGCCGCCCGGCCGGCGGTCCGAGGCCGGCGGTCGCCGTCTGGGGCTCGCCCGTAAGGACCCGGCGGTGGCCGCTCGGGGCCTGGGGGAGAGGCGCCGCTTGCGCACGTGGGCGGCCGCCTCGCAAGAAACGTTTAGCGAGAGCCTGCTCGGATGTATCGTGTGCTATCCGATGGAGGCGCCGCTCGGCGCCGCCGAAAGGGGGGTGGGCGATGACCGTTCCACTTCAACGGGCGCCGCGCTTCTCGCGCCGACGCCTCACCCTGTGGTCGATCGCGACCCTGTTCGTGATCGCCATGGTGGCCCTGCTGGCCGCGTGCGGCAGCAGCAACAACAGTAGCAGCAGCAGCAGCTCGTCGAGCACGCCGAGCGCCGCGCCCTCGACCGCAGCGACATGGACGCCGGCCGACCTTGCGGGGGTCTCGACCGACGCGTCTCTCAAGGCCATGCTGCCGAGCTCGATCTCGAGCTCGAACAACCTGCGCGTGGCCAGCGACATCCCCTATCCGCCGTGGGAGTACTACGTCAGCGCCACAAGCAAGCAGGCGACCGGCTTCGACTACGACCTGTCGCAGGCGCTGGGCAAGAAGATCGGCATTCCCACGTCGTTCAACGAAACGCCGTTCGACAGCATCATCCTGGCCATCAAGGGCGGGCGGCGCGACATGGTGATGTCGGATATGTACGACAACGCCCAGCGCGAGGCTCAGGGCATCACCTTCGTCGACTATGCCTACGACGGCACGTCGATCATCGTGCAGAAGGGCAACCCCAAGGGCATCACCAATCTCGACAGCCTGGCCGGACAGACCGTGGCTACCGAGAGCGGCACGACCCAGCAGGCGTTCCTGCAGACGCTGAACAAGCAGTTCACGGCGGCCGGCAAGAAGGCCATCACTGTCCTGGCCCTGCCCAACCAGCCCGCCGCGCTGCTGGCCGTCACCAGCGGTCGCGCCGTGGGCGACCTCACCGACCACTCGACCGCCGAGTACATCGCCAAGACGACCAACAAGGGCAACAGCTTCGAGGTCGTCGCCGATCCGGCGGCGCCCAACGGCTACGACCCGCAGATCGTCGGGATCGGCATCGCCAAGAGCAACACCGGGCTCATCACCACGGTGCAGAAGGCGCTGCAGGACCTGATCACTGAAGGGACGTACCAGAAGATCGTCTCGTCGTACGGTCTGCTGCCTGTGAGCTCGGCCCAGATCAACCAGGGCTCAAAGCCGCTGCCTTCGACCAGCGCGACTCCCTGATCTCAGGCGCGTGATGACGACTTCGAACCAGGGTCTCTCGACCGGGGCCGGTCCGCCGGCCCCGGTCGACTCGCGCCCCGAGGCGATCAAGGCCAAACCCGTCCGTCATTGGGGGCGCTGGATCAGCGCCATCATCGTGATCTACCTCGTGATCGCCCTGCTGTACTCGTTCATCAAGAGCCCCAACGTCGACTGGGCCACTGTCGGCAACTTCCTGTTCAAACCGCTGGTGCTGCGGGGCGTCGTGGCCACCGTCGAACTGACCTTCGTCGCCATGGTCGTCGGTGCTGTCGGCGGCACGATCCTGGCGGTCATGCGACTTTCCGACAACCCCGTCCTGTCGACCATCTCCTGGGTCTACATCTGGTTCTTCCGCGGCACCCCCGTCTATGTGCAGATCATCCTGTGGGGCAACATCGGGGTGCTGTACCAGAGGTTCTATGCCGGCCTGCCGCTCACCGGCCTCTCGCTGGGCTCGACCGGCAGCGGCGCGCTCGTCAACCACCTCTTCGTGGTCGCCATCCTCGCCTTGGGGTTGAACGAGGCCGCCTACGCCGCCGAACTGGTGCGGGCCGGCATCATCTCGGTCGACGCCGGCCAGAGCGAGGCCGCTCTGTCGCTGGGCATGGCGCCCACACTCACCATGCGCCGGATCGTGCTGCCGCAGGCGATGCGCGTGATCATTCCCACCATGGGCAACGAGACCATCAGCATGCTCAAGACCACCTCGCTGCTCGCAGTGCTGGGCGGCGGCGTCGAGCTGTTCGGCCGACTGCAGATCGTCTACGCGCAGACCTTCCAGATCGTGCCGCTGCTGGTCGTGGCCTCGATGTGGTACCTGTTCCTCACCACCATCCTGACCATCGGCCAGCACTACCTCGAAGCCTACTTCGGCAAGGGTTTCGGCACCGCCGAGGCCGAGGCTGCCGAGAAACGGGCCGAGCGAAGGGCGGCGAGGGCCCATGGTTGACGATCTCACCGCGGCTATCGACACGACTGGGTTGGGCAAGGGACCCATGGTCAAGGCCGAACAGGTCTGGAAGAGCTTCGGCCGCCTCGACGTGCTGAAGGGCATCGACTTCCAGGTCATGCCGCAGGAGACCTACGTGCTGCTCGGGCCGTCGGGCGGCGGCAAGTCCACGCTGCTGCGCTGCATCAACCACCTCGAAAAGATCAACGCCGGGCGCCTCTGGGTGGCCGGCGAGCTCATGGGCTACCGCGAGAAGGGCGCCGTTTTGCACGAGATGAAGGCGCGCGACGTCTCCAGCCAGCGCTCGCACATCGGCATGGTCTTCCAGCGCTTCAACCTGTTCCCGCACATGACCGCCATCCAGAACGTGATGGAGGCGCCCATCAGGGTGCAGCACGTGCCCCACAAGCAGGCCGACAAAGAGGCCGAGGACCTGCTGCGCCTGGTCGGCCTGGGCGAGAAGCTCGACACCTACCCGGCGCAGCTCTCGGGTGGCCAGCAGCAGCGCGTGGCGATCGCCCGGGCGCTGGCCATGCACCCCAAGCTCATGCTCTTCGATGAGCCCACCAGCGCGCTCGACCCTGAGCTCGTGGGCGAGGTGCTCGACGTCATGAAGCGCCTCGCGCGCGAGGGCATGACCATGATCGTCGTGACCCACGAGATCGGCTTCGCCAAAGAGGTCGCCGACGGCGTGGCCCTCATGGACGGCGGCGTCATCGTCGAGAAGGGGCCGCCCCAGGAGGTCCTGGTCAACCCCCGCGAAGAGCGCACCAAGCTCTTCCTGTCGAAGGTGCTCGCGTAGGCTCGTGCGGCGGCGGGGCGGGCGGCCGCAAGGCCGCCCGCCCCGCCGCCGTTGGCGCGCGCGGCGAACGGGTTTATCACTGTCGACGCAGGGTCAACCTCACGGAAAGGGCAGCTGATCCCAATCATCCGACGACGAGGTAGAACCATGGCACGCCAATGCGTCGATTGCCGCGACTTCCCCAGTGAGTCCGGTTGCGACCTTACGATCTGCAGCGACAATGAAGAACACCTTATCGACGCCGCCGTGATCCACGCCCAGACGGTGCACGGCGAGACGGATTCCCCCCAGCTTCGCGAGGAGACACGCAAGTCGTTGAAGCTCGAGAGCAGCCTGAGCCGCGCGGCGTAGGGGCCGCGGGCCGGCGTCGGGGTGTCCTTCGGTTCGCCTCGGCAGGCCGACAGAGCACGAGACCAGGAAGCGGCGGCCGCCCGCAAGGGCAGCCGCCGCTCGTTCGTGTCGCGGGGCGGGGCGCTCGTTTGCGCCGGTCAGGCGGCCTTCGCCAGCCCCGGCAGGTTGAAGCGCGACGCCGCCGAAGCGCCCTCGTCGAACTGGACCAGCACGAAGGGCTCGTCGCCGACGACGTAGGCGTCGTGGCCGGCCGGGATCATGAACACGTCGCCGGAGCCGATCTCGATGCTGGAGCCGTCGCTTAAGTCGACGTGGATGCGGCCCGAGACGGCGTAGCCGACGTGGGTGTCGTAGCACAGGGGAGCGCCCATGGTCTCCGAGTACCGCCAGCCGGCGGGGTAGGTGGAGCGCTTGACCTTGAGGTCGCCGAGTTGCACGACATCGATCCCTACGCCACCCTTGGAAAGGTGGTCGTCGGGCTTGTGGAGCGACTTGGCTGAGCCGCTGTTCACGGTCGGCATGAGGACCTCCGTCGTCGCTTGAGCGATCGCCCCTGCGCCGACCATCGCACAAGGTGGGAACCTTGTGCACCTGCCTTTCCGCCGCCCTCGGCGGCGGTAACCGTTTGCCGCGCCAGTAAAGGGGTTTGCGCCCCGTGGTAGTATCTGTCCGGGATGTCCGCAACTTGACTTCCCTGGACTGGAGCCTATAGTCCCCATGTGTCCGAGCCACGCTCCACGCCACTTCCGGCCGTGTCCTCTTGAACCCCGCAGGGTGAATTTGTGATCGTCTTCGAGAACGTCTCAAAAATGTACGACCAGAACGTGCCCGGCATGATGGACGCCTCGTTCCACATCGAAAAGGGCGAGTTCGTCTTTCTCGTGGGGCCGTCGGGCTCCGGCAAGTCGACGCTCATCAAGCTCGTCCTCAAGCAGCTCGAACCCACCGACGGCCGCATCCTCGTGGCCGGACGCAACCTGCACAACCTGCGTCGCAGCAAGGTGCCGCTCCTGCGGCGCAACATCGGCTGCGTCTTTCAGGACTTCAAACTGCTGCCCAACAAGACCGTCTACGAGAACGTCGCCTACTCCCTCGAGGTCGTCGGCGAGCACCGCCGCTCCATCCGCCGCAAGGTGCCCGAGATCCTCAACCTGGTCGGGCTCGCCGACAAGACCAACAGCCTGCCGCACGAGGTCTCGGGCGGCGAGCAGCAGCGGGTCTCGGTGGCGCGCGCCTTCGTTAACCACCCGCCGCTCCTGCTGGCCGACGAACCGACCGGCAACATCGACCCTGAGACCTCGATCGGCATCATGCAGCTCCTGCTGCGCATCAACCGCACCGGCACCACCGTGGTCATCGCCACCCACGACCGCGAGATGGTCGACCGTATGCGGCGACGCGTCATAGCGCTCGACGGCGGCCGCCTGGTGCGCGACGAACGGCGGGGGGTGTACGACAGTGAGACTTAGCTTCTTCCTCTCCGAAGCCCTCGAGTCACTGCGCCGCAACTGGGTCATGACCATCGCCAGCGTGCTCACCGTGCTGGTCACCATGGCCATCCTGGGCGTCGTGCTGGTCACCGACAAGAACTTGAAAGAGGGTACGACGAGCCTCACCAACCGGGTCGAGGTCGAGGTCTTCGTCAAGGGGGCGCCGCCGCAGCAGAGCTCCATCGACGCCCTGCGCGCCAAGATCGCCGCCATGCCCGAGGTCAAGAGCTTCACCTTCGTCTCGCAGGCCCAGGCGCTGCAGGACCTCAAGAAGATGCTCGGCTCGAACGCCAGCCAGATCATCGGCAACCTGCAGAGCAACCCGCTGCCGGCCTCGTACAAGATCTTCGTCAAGAACCCCAACGACGTCGACCGCGTGGCCGCCCGTTTCTTCACCGATCCCAACGTCGACAACACCCCGGGCCACACCGACGGCGTGAGCTACGCCAAACAGACGGTGCGCAACCTGCTCGGTACGGTCAACCTGATCGAAAAGGCGATGTGGGTGATCACGGTGCTGTTCGCCCTGGCGGCCATCCTGCTCACCTCGACTACGGTGCGCCTGTCCATCTTCGCCCGGCGCCGCGAGGTCGAGATCATGCAGCTCGTGGGGGCGACCAACTGGTTCATCCGCTGGCCGTTCATCTTCGAAGGCTTCATCACCGGGCTCGTCGGCTCGTTCGTCGCGGCGCTCGCCGTGTGGGGCGCCAACGTGCTCGTCTACAACTGGATCCACAGCTCCAAGCTCGACTTCTTGCGGCCCATCAAGTATCCGCTGGTCGCCCAGTCGGGCTCGTGGCCGCTCGGCCTCATTCCCACGCTGGTGCTGGTCGGCGCCGTGCTGGGCGCGCTGGGCAGCGCGCTGGCCCTGCGCCGCTACCTGCGAGTCTGACCAGACCGGACTGCCGCGCGACCGGCGCTCGCGCTTGAAACCGCGCCGACCACGGGACTACCATGGTCGTTCATGCGTCCGCTCCTCGCCATCCTCGCCTTCGTCCTCGTCGTGCTCGCGGTCATCGCCGCGTTCGTGGCTGGCTACACGCTGCGCGGCGACACCGGCAGCACCGCCGCCGCCGGCGCGGTCAGTGCGAGCAGCCTCGACGCGCTTATCGTCAAGGAGCTGCAGGCCCACTACTACAAGCCGGTCGACGCGGCGCGCCTCGAGCGCGCCGGTGTCACGGCCACGCTCGCCTCCCTGCACGACCCCTATACCGTGTACCTCACCCCCGCACAGAGCCAGGCGCTCATCCAGTCTCTCTCGGGCAGCTACTCGGGCATAGGCGCCGAGTTCGACAAGCGCGGCGCCAAGCTGATCGTCACAGGCGTCTTCGGCGGCTCGCCGGCCAAGGCCGCGGGCCTGGCCGCGGGCGACTGGATCGTGGCGGTCGACGGCGTCGCGGTGGGCGGCCAGTCGGCCGCCGCCGCCGCCGGCCGCATAAAGGGCGCCGAGGGCACCCACGTCACGCTGAGCGTGCGCACCGCCGGCAAGGGACCGGCGCACGCCGTTACGCTCACGCGCCGCAAGATCGCCACTCCCGAGACGAGCACCAGGCTCATCCACAGCGGCGGCGACACGATCGGCTACATCTACGTGCCGACCTTCGCCACCGGCGTCGGGGCGGCCGTGGGCCGCGACGTCGCCGCGCTGCGCGCCAGGGGCGCCCGCGCCTTCGTGCTCGACCTGCGCTACGACCCGGGTGGCTACATCACCGAGGCCTGCAACGTGTCGAGCGACTTTCTCTCGGGCGGCGTCGTGGTCAGCACGCACGGGCTTCACGAGCCCACCCGGATCTACCGGGCGACGGGCCGGCCGGCCACCTCGCAGCCGCTCGTCGTGCTGGTCAACATGTGGTCGGCGAGCGCCTCAGAGATCACGGCGGGGGCCCTGCAGGACCACCATCGCGCCACCATCATCGGCACCCGCACGTTCGGCAAGGCGGTCGCCCAGACCAACTTCGCCCTGCCCGGGGGCGCCACGCTGCACATGACGATCGCCGGTTACCTCACGCCGAACGGGCGCGATATCAACCACAAGGGCATCACTCCCAGTGTGACTGTCGTCGACAATGCCAAGACGCCCCGTGACGAGGCACTGGACCGGGCGGTGCAGTACCTTGTCAGCGGTCGCTAGACAGAGCCGCGCGGGCGCGGCGCTCGGTGTCGCCCGTAGTAGCGCGGCCCCCGGCGGCGCCCGCGGGGCGACGCCATGAGCCGCCTGCCCGTTCTGCCGCCGGCCATGCTTGCCGCCCGCGTGGCGCGCTGGGGCAAGTTCTGGTCGCTCGAGCCGCTCTTCGGCGACGAGCGTGGCTTTCTGGTGGCGCGTGGCGGTCGCGCACCCCACGTCGACGACATCGTGCTGGCGGTGCCGGCCAAGCGCAACCGCATGATGATCGTCGAGGTGCTGGGCACCACGCGCGACCTGCCGGCCGTGCTCAAAGGGCTCGAGGTCTCGCAGGGCGTGAGCCGCGAGTTCCCCGCCGAGGCGCGCGACGAAGCGATCGCCCTCGCCCGGGGCGGACGCCGCGAGCCCGACGACCCGCGCCGCGACCTCGCCGACCTGCCCACCTTCACGATCGACCCCGACAGCGCGCGCGACTTCGACGACGCCATCTCGGTGCGCGCCGAGGGCGCCGGCTACCGGGCCTGGGTGCACATCGCCGACGTCTCGTTCTACGTGCGCCCCGACGGCCCGATCGACACCGAGGCGCGCCGCCGCACCGCCAGCCTCTACCTGCCGCTCTGGGCAGAGCCGATGCTGCCCGGCGAACTCTCGTCGGGCCTCTGCAGCCTGGTCGAGGGCGAGCCGCGCAAGACCGTCACCGTCGAGTTCACCTTCGACGCCGAGGGCCGGCGCACGTCGGTGGCCTTCTACCGCTCGACGATCGTGAGCGACCACCGCCTCACCTACGGCGCGGTCGACGGCGTGCTCGCCGACGGCGCCGAGTCGCTGTGCGAGCCCGCGCTCGTGAGCCACCTGCTGCTGGCCGCCGCGCTGGCCGGCAAGCTGCGCGCCGCACGCTTCGCGCGCGGCGCCCTGCAGATCGGCTCGTTCGAGCCGGAGTACCGCTTCGACGCGCGCGGCGAGCTGGTCGCCGCCGAGGCGCGACTCGAGAGCCCTTCTCACGGCCTGGTCGAGGAGTTCATGCTGGCCGCCAACGAAGCGGTCGCACAGTTCCTCGACGGCCGCCACGCGCGCGCCGTGTATCGCGTACACGAAGCGCCCGACCCCTCGGCTACCGAGGCCCTGCTCGATGCCATGGCCGAGCTCGACGTGCCCACGCCACGCTTTCCGGGCGGCCACTCGGCGACCGCGCCCGACGTCGCCGGCGCGTTGCGCCGGCTCTCCGAGACGCTGCCCAAGCTGAGCGCCCGCGAGCAGCGCGGCCGGCTCGCCTTTCCCCAGCTGCTGCTGCGCTCGCTCAAGCAGGCGCGCTACGACCCCGAGAACCTGGGCCACTTCGGCCTGGCGAGCACCGGCTACCTGCACTTCACCTCGCCCATCCGCCGCTACGCCGACCTGGTCGTACACCGCGCCCTGCTTTCGCGCCTCGGCGACCGCGGCCTCGAGCTCAGTCCGGGCGACCTCTACGACATCGCCGCGCGCTGCTCGACCATGGAACGCACCATCTCCAAGCTCGAGCTCAAGGCCGACGATATCGCCCTCGCCTTCCTGCTCGACCGCCGCCTGCACGACCAGGGCTGGGACAGCCAGTTCGACGGCGAGATCATCGGCCTCATCGGCGGCGGCGCCTTCGTGCACTTCGGCGGCTCGTTCGAGGGCTTCGTGCCCATCCGCAACCTGGGCGACGAGTACCTTACCGAGAGCCGCTTCGGTACGGCGCTCGTGGGCGCGAGCGGGCGCCGCTTTCGCCTGGGCGACCCCATCCGCGTGCGCGTGGTGCGCGTTGACCGCGTGTCCGGCAAGGTCGAGCTCGTGCCGGTGGGCTCGCGGGCCGACCTCGAAGACGAACGGCGCAGCGATAAGCCGCGCACGCGGCCCGCGCCGCGCCGCCCCGGCGCCGCCACCTCGGCCCACGGACCGCGGCGGCAGGCGCCGCCACGCTCGACCGGCAAGCGCAAAGGACGATAGGTTGTACAGAGCATGAAAGCAGACGACGACAACACGCGGCCGATCGCCAACAACCGCAAGGCCTTCCACGACTACTTCGTCGAAGACAAGCTCGAGGCCGGCATCGTGCTCGTGGGCACTGAGGTCAAGTCGGCACGCCAGGGCCGCGTGAACCTGCGCGACAGCTACGCCGAGGTGCGCGAGGGCGAGGTCTACCTGGTCGGGGCGCACATCAGCCCCTACGAACAGGGCAACCTCGCCAACCACGAGCCGCTGCGGGCGCGCAAGCTGCTCCTGCACGTCAACGAGATCGCCCGCCTGCAGCAGAAGATCAACGAACGCGGCTACACGCTGGTGCCCACCCGCATGTACTTTCGCGGCAGCCGGGTGAAGGTCGAGATCGCCCTGGCGCACGGCAAGAAGCAGTACGACAAGCGCGCCGACCTCGCCAGCCGCGACGCCAAGCGCGACGTCGAGCGCGCCCTGCGTCACCGCGACGAAGGCTAAGGGCCGCGCCCAAACCGGATTAGAAGCCGCGCGCTGCGGCTACCCTCCAACCGCGCAGTGACCTGAAGCCGGGCCGGAGGAGACATGGACAAGCTGAGCGACACGCAGCGCGACGACGCCCTCACGCGACTGAGCGAGTGGCAGGCCAAGGGCGACGCCATCACGCGCACCTTTAAGCTGCGCGACTTCGTACGTGCGATCGACTTCGTGAACGCGGTGGCCGAGATGGCCGAAGAGGTCAACCATCACCCCGACATCGACATCCGCTACAACCGGGTGACGATTGCGCTGACCACGCACGACGCAGGGGGGTTGACGCGGGCCGACATCGAGCTGGCGGCGGGGATCGACGACCTGGCCGATGCGGCCTGAAGCGGTGCGTCTGGTCTATAGACCCCCATTCGAATGACTCGCGGCGCCTCGGGCGAGGCGCCCTCAACAGGCGCCCACCCTCCCGGGTCGCTCCGGGCGGGGTGAGCGTCTCTGGTCGGGGCTGTCTCGGTCCCGGTCCTGCAGCTCACCTCGGGAACGCACCACCTCGCAGGCCGACCTTCGACACTCACCCCGCCCTGCGCTCCCGGGCGGCGGCAGGGCGGGGGGTGCTCGTTCCGAAGTGCGCTCGCGGTCTCGCGGCGGCTGAGCCTGGCGCGGCGGGCGGCTCCGCCGCCGCGCGCCCGGACGGTGCGCGACCGCGCTCGTCGTGACCCGGGCTTTGAAGCCGCGAACGGGCTCGGGCTTGGGCTTCGCCGAGCCCTCGCTTGAAGAAGCGCGCGGGGACGGGGGGCGAGTGCAGGCGCGGGTGGCATGGCCGGGGGGCGCGGAAAGGTGCTAGACTGCGCGCGTTGCCCTCGTAGCTCAGGGGATTAGAGCGCGCGCCTCCGGAGCGCGAGGTCGAAGGTTCGAATCCTTCCGGGGGCACCAACGTCGACCCAACGACATCGTGTCTTCCTGCAGATCCCGACTATCGACCCCACCGGCCGGCCTACCGTTCCAACTTCCGTCGCCCACGCACGTGAGGCTCAGCGAACGGCAGAGGAGTGCGGTCGCCCCAGACGTGTCCTGCCGGCGTCGGCGTGGCAAACGGATGGTTGGGTCCCCGGACAGGCGGAGCGTCCCACAGGCGCTCAGCTTCCCACTACGTCGGCCAGCGGCCGCCGCGGACTCAGCCCGGCCTCGACGGTGGGATGCCCTATGCGAAAGGTGAACAGTGCCCGTCCAGCCGCTGGGCGTCAGTTCCGCCAGCGGCGCTTCGAGTGGCGCCGTGCGACCCTGGCTACGATCGCGGGCGATGCGCTCGGTCACCTGGTTCAGCGGCTGCAGCGCGAGGCCATTGGCCGTCGCCCAGAGGTGGAGCCTCTGGTAGGCGCGGCCGACCTGGAGCTGGCTCGCGGCGTCGCCGTCGTCCTCGACGCTGAGCAGACCGAAGGCGGCTGCCGTCTTGACGTGCACGTCTCTCGTGCTTTTCAGCCACGACTGATTGTTCTGTTCCTGGGTCAGCGGCGGCAGGACCTTGCCGAGGAGCAGCGTGACAGGCGGTAGCCCCTGGCAGTCGAGCGTCATGCCGTCGCGGTGGCGGTCGATCTCGTCGCGCGTGGCCCGCCACCAGCGTTCGACCTCGTCCGACTGCGCGCCGTCGGCGATGACCGCCGCCGTGGCTTGGTTCACGAGCTCGCCGAAACGATCGCTCTCCGCGCCCTGCAGCCAGGAGAGTTGCACGCGGGGGAGGGACGCGAGCAGGGCGGCGCCCGCCGCCAGAGAGGCGGCCGTGACGGGTTGGTCGACGGCGTAAGGACCGCGGTTGACGTGCCGCTTCAGGATGGCGGGGAAGAGGTCCGCATTCTCTCCGGCGCCGCCGCGAGCGAGCGTGACGCGCGCCAGCGTGTCGCCGGGGGCCTGACGAAGCATCTTGACCTTGGCGGTGCTGCCCGCCGCGGCCGCGGCAACGCTCATGTTCTCGATCGCGGCTCCGAGACCGGCGGCCAGCTCGCTGCCGCTGGGGTCCGTGGCGGGGAGCGCTCGGGAGCGGTCGGCAACGACGTCGATGCTGTCCGTGCCCAAGCGGAACTGCCAGGGCTGCGTGTTGTGCGGATTGGCGCTGAGGATGGCCGCCGCCGCCAGCGCCCGCGGGCTGCCGTTGCGAGACAGGGATCGCCAGGCGTTGTAGGGGGCGCCCTCGCCCACCGAGAAGACCCCGGCGGTGGCGGCGCGCGCGCCTGTGCCTATGCTGAGCGCGCCGCCGACGACCACTGCCGTCAGCCCGCCGACCTTCAGCATCTCTCTTCTTGTCATGGTGTTGCTGGTCATGGTGCTCTCCTCAGCTCAAGACGATCATGATGGCGACGGCCCCCAGCAGCAGCCCGCCGGCCATGAGGCCGGCGCCGCTCCCGGCGGCGAGCGCGGCCGGCGCGCGCCGCCGCAGGCGAGGGGTCACCGCGGCGCAGGCGGCGAAGCCCGCGGCGAGCAGCGCCGCTGCGCCGATAGCGACGCTCGACGGACCTTGGCCGATCAGCACGGTGAGCAGGGAGCCCACCGCCACCACGAGGCCGACGACGACGCCCGCGGCGTAGAGGAACCACGCGCCCATGGGGCCAGGAGCCGTTCCCGTCTGCTGTGCTGCCTCGACGTGGCTCTGGGCCGCCGCCGACGGCGAGTCATCGGCAGGCGCTCCCGCGACGGCGGCCGGCGCCGCGTAGCTCAGCATTCTCGCGGCCGACGTGGTGTGTGCAAGGTTGTTCACCGCTGCACCTTTCCTTCGATTGATGGCCGGGGCGCCAAAGCGTCTTCGAGGAGCTGCCAGAGGACGTCGACTCGTTCCTTGAGGTCTGCTCCGTCCGAGGTCAGCTCCGAGAACTTCTCGACGCCGTTGAACGCTCCGAAGATGGTCTCCGCGATCTGGCGCGAGCCCAGATCGGTGCGGAAGGCTCCGTCGCGTTGGCCGCGGGCGACGATCGCCTCGATGAAGTCGATCCACAGGAAGAGTGAGGCCTGGAGCTCGGCGGCGAGATCGGGGCGGGTGGCGACGAGCTCCGGTACGAGCCGCCCCAACGCCCGGAATTGACTGTTCCCGCTGTACGCCTCAACGACGAGGGCCGCCATCGCTCGCGCCTGTTCGGGGGCCGGCGACGCGAGGTCGACAGCCTGCGTCGCCATCGAGCTCCAGCTGTCGCGCAGGTCGTCGACCACCGCCAGCGCGAGGGCTTCCTTCGACGGGAAATAGAAGTAGAAGGCTCCCTTGGTGAGTTCGGAACGACGGATGACGTCGTTCAGGGATGTGGCGGCGTAGCCGTCCCGGGCGAACGCGGCGGCGGCGGCATCAAGGATGTGGCGCCTGGACTGTTCTCTGCGCTCTGTCTGTGTCGGACTCATGGGCTGCTCCCTGTCTCGTCGTGGGAGAAGCATAAAACCTACCGGTCGGTATGTCAATACCGACCGGTAGGTTTTATGCCGCCCACTCAGGATGCCCTGAACCCGCCCGCCGGCGGGTCGCCGCGGCGCTCAGCCCGAATGTGACTGCTAGCGCGGCTGCGACCAGGTCCACGAGGCGACCCTCGAGGTGCTCGAGGGGACCGGCGTCGAGGTGCACCACGAGAAGGCGCTGGCGCTGCTCGGCAAGGCCGGAGCGCGAGTCGACGGTTCCCGAGTGCGCTTGCCGAGAGAGCTGGTCGCCGAGGCTCTGGCCCAGGCGCCCCGCAGCGTGACCGTCACGTCCCGCGGCGGCGGCGCGCCCCTGCGCCTTGAGTCGGGGGCCGTGTACTACGGCAGCGGATCGGACTGCATCTACGTGCTCGGGCCCGGCGCCCGGGAGCGCCGCGCCGGCACGCTCTCCGACGTCGAGGCCATGGCGGCGCTCCAGGAGAAGCTGCCCGGCATCGACTTCGCCCTGTCGATGGTCCACCCGCACGAGCTGCCGGCCGCGGTGGCGCCGGTCGCCCAGTTCGCCGCGATGCTGCGCGGCACCTCCAAGCCGCTCATCATGGTGCCGGAAGACGCCAGGCACCTCGACCTCTTCAACGAGATGGCGGCGGTCTGCGGCGCGGCCGACAGCTGGGCCATCTACGCCATGCCCACGCCGCCCCTCACCCACGGCGTCAGGTCGGCCGACCGGCTTGTGCGCTGCGCCGAGCTGGGCATCCCGATGGTGTACGCCACGGCGCTGCTCCAGGGGGCCACAGCGCCGGCCTCGCCGGCCGGGTTCCTCGTGGTCAGCAACGCAGAGATGCTCAGCGGCCTCGTGATCGCGCAGCTGGCCAATCCGGGCGCGCCCTTCGTCTACGGTGTCGCGCAGGGCTGGATGAATCCACGCACAGGGCTGATCGTGTACTGCGGGCCGGAAGAGTGGGCCATCCAGCAGGCGTCGGCCGACCTTGCGCGCCAGTACGGGCTGCCGTCGTTCGGCAACGGGGGCTGCTCCGACTCGCTCATGCTCGACGAGCAGTGGGCGTTCGAGTCGGGTATCTCGCTGATGGCGGCCGCGATGTCCGGCGTCACGCTGCTGCACGACATCGGCTACGTCGCCTCGGGGACGGCGTCCTCTTTCGAGGCCCTGGTCGCCATGGACGAGATCGTGCGCTACACGAAGGTCTACCTGGACGGCGTGACCCTCGACACGGCGTCGCTCGCGGTCGACGAGATCGTCGCCGTCGGGCCGGGCGGCACGCACCTGTCGCGCAAGTACCGCGGCAGCGCCTTCGCGACCACTTCAGGCCAGAGCTGATCAGCCGGGAGTCCCACGACGCCTGGGCGGCGGCCGGCGCCGCCTCATTCCTGGAGCGGACCGCCGATAAAACGCGCGAGCTGCGCCAGAGCGAGCCCGCGTACCGCCTCGGCGACGCCGCCGCCCGGCAGCTCGATCTGCTGGTGGAACACGAGCGCGAGCGGCAGCCGACGAAGTAGAGTATCGGCAGCAGCAGCGGCACTCCAGCAACGGTAGAGCGAGGGCGGAGTGATGGACCCGAGCAAGTTCAAGACGTCGGTGGCTGGGCGCATCGTCACGTGCCCCGAGGGCTACCCGGCTTTCGTGCCGGCCCCGCTGCCGCCGCGGCTGACCTTCACGAGGGAGCTTGCCGTCGCGCTGTCGCGCGCCGACGCCGCCCTGGGCGCCTTGTCGGGGCTCGGCGACGAGCTGCCGAACCCGGCGGCCATGGCGGCGCCGTTCCTGCGCCAGGAAGCACTCTGCTCGTCGCGCATCGAGGGCGCCGACGTGAGCCTCACCGACGTCCTTCTCGACGAGATCGCGGCGGCTCCCGCCGGTTCCCCCCTCGGCCAGCTCGCCGGGGTGCGCAACGTGCTCGCCACCCTCGCCTACGGCGTCGAGTGCGTCGCCACGGCGCCCCTCGACCTGGCTCTCGTGCGGAGCCTGCACCAGCGCTTGCTTCACGGAGAAGCGGTCGCGGCGCGAGGGCCGGGCGAGTTCCGCACCACGCAGAACTGGATCGGGCCGCCCGGCGCGACGCTGGCCACAGCTGCCTACGTGCCTCCGCCGGTGCCACAGATGAACGCGGCGCTCGACCGACTCGAGGGATTCCTGGCCGAGCGCGACCGACTGCCCGATCTCGTGCAGTGCGCCATGGCGCACGCGCAATTCGAGTCGATCCACCCGTTCGTCGACAGTAACGGGCGCCTGGGCCGCATCCTCATCGTCCTCTTTCTCGTCTCGCGCGACAGGCTCTCGCAGCCACTCCTGTATCTCTCCGCCTATCTCGAGGCGCACCGCCGCGAGTACTACACCCTGCTGCAGCGCGTGCGCACGCACGGCGACTGGCGGCCGTGGTTGATCTTCTTCGCCGACGGCGTCCGCGAGACGGCCGAGCGCGCCCGGGTGCAGGCGCGCCTGTTGCTGCGTCAGCGCGAGCGCTACTGCGCCGAGGCCGAGGGCACGCCGCCCGTGCTCGTCGACGAGCTCTTCGTGTCGCCCTTCATCGCCGTGCGCGACGTGCGGCGCGCGCTGCAGGTCAGCGACGGCACGGCGCGCCGTGCCGTGCGCGCTCTCGAGAGCCGTGACTTGATCACCCCGATCGAGGGCACGAGGCACCCGCGCGTCTACGTGGCGCCTTCCATCCTCGATGCCATCGAGGGTCCGATCGAGGCCCTGGTCGGCGAGGAGGAGTCCCCAGAGGGTGAGCCGCTCAAATCGCAGCTGGGCTGGGACCGCAGACCGCGTCGCGTCGCCGACCGCCTCATGACCGAGGCCATGGCGATGGTCGACGTGGCGCGCCGCGCCGGCGTCGACGTGCGCCTGGCGGGTGGGCTTGCCGTGCGCCGCCACTGCGTCGATCTCGGGTTCATCGACCGTGAGTACTCCGACATCGATCTCGTCGGCCTCTCCGGCCAGAGAGAGGCGCTTCATACTGTGTTCGCCGATCTCGGGTACGCCGAGAACGTCTACGTGAGCCAGGCGACGAAAGGGCTGCAGCTGCAGTTCGTCAAAAAAGAAGCGCTCCGCGCTGCGTGGCCCGAGCAACCGGAGCAGCCGGGCGACCAGGGGCTGACCGGGCGCACAGCGGGGGCAGACCACCCAGAGTCACCCGAACGGCCGCAGGCGCAGGAGCGTCTGAGGGTGCCCGCCCGCCCACTCGTCGACCACGTCGACGTCTTTCTCGACGTCATGCGAATGGACCACGAGGTCGACATCCGCGGGCGCATCGACTTAGACGACTACGCCATCTCACCGGTCGACACGCTCATCTCCAAGGCGCAGATCGGCACGATCAACCGCAAGGACGTCCACGACCTCATCGCCCTGTTCAAAGACCTGCCCCTGCGCGAGATCGACGACGACCTGTCGATCTGCGTGCGCTACATCGCCGAAGCCTGCGCGTACGACTGGGGCCTCTACACCGACGTCACGGCCAACCTGCAGATCGTCCTCGACTGGCTCGACGACTACGACCTCTCAGAGCAGGAGACGGCCCACGTCTACGATCGGGTCACCGCCGTCGCTCAGGCGATCGAAGACGAAGAGAAGTCGCTCAGCTGGAAGGTGCGGGCGCGGGTCGGCAAGCGCGTGGCCTGGCGCCAGGAGGTCGAGGCTCAGGAGGCCACGCCGCTCGTCGTGCCCGAGGAGAGGGTGTCCGACTAGGCCTGGGAGACTGAGCGGCGACGGTCCCCGGAGTCACGCCGCCCGACGTCGCCGTCCACCGGCCATGGGCCATACGCACGGCAGGGCGTGTGGTTTGACAGCCGCGCGCTAGATGATAATCTCTCGCAACTAAGTCCGGGGCGTCCAGGCCGCACGAACGCCGGATTGACGAGTGCGACGTTGTGGAGTTCTGATGACCGACGCCCGCGCCAGCGAAGCTCGCGCCAACGACGCCTCTGCCCACGACGCCCGCGCCGCCGACGCCCACGCCCACGGCGCCCGCGTGCTCATGGTCGTGGGCACCGGCTCGCACGCAGGCAAGAGCGTGCTCGCCGCCGGCGCTGTGCCGCATCTACGCTCGGCGCGGCTACCGCGTCGCGCCCTTCAAGGCGCAGAACATGGCGCTCAACTCCTTCGTCACGCCCGGACGGCGGCGAGATCGGCCGCGCGCAGGCCTACCAGGCCGCGCGCGGCGGGCGTCGAGCCGCACGTCGACATGAACCCGGTGCTGCTCAAGCCGAGCTCGCAGACCGGCAGCCAGGTGATCGTGCTGGGCCGGCCGGTGGCCGCACATGTCGGTGCGCGAGTACCACGCCTACCAGGCCGAGGTCTGGCCGATCGTCACGGCCGCGTTCGCGCGACTGCGGGCGGCCAACGACCTCGTCGTCATCGAGGGCGCGGGCAGCCCGGCCGAGATCAATCTGCGCGACCACGACATCGTCAACATGAACATCGCGCGCCACGCCGGACTGCCCGGTGCTGCTTGTCGGCGACATCGACCGCGGCGGCGTGTTCGCCGCGCTGGTCGGGCACATGGAGCTGCTTCACGCCCGCAGGAGCGTGCCCTCATCAAGGGCTTCATCATCAACAAGTTCCGCGGCGACGCCGGCCTGCTCGACTCCGGTCTCGACTTTCTGCGCGAGCGCACCGGCGTGCCCGACCCTGGGCGTGGTGCCCATGCTGACCGACTGGCGCGGTGACGAGGAGGACTCGCTGGGCATCGAGGACCGCGTGCGCCGGGCCAAGCCGCAGGCGCCGCTGCAGATCGCCGTCGTGCGCCTGCCGTTCATCAGCAACTTCACCGATTCGACGCGCTGGCCGACGAGCCCGACGTCAACGTGCGGTACGCGACCACTCCCGACGAGCTGGCAGGCGCCGCGGCGGTCGTGCTGCCCGGCACCAAGAGCACCATCGCCGACCTCGAGTGGCTGCGCGCTCGCGGTCTCGATGCGGCGATCGTCGCGGCCGCGCGCGCCGGCACGCCGGTGGTAGGCGTCTGCGGCGGCTACCAGATGCTCGGCCGCCGCATCTTCGACCCCGACCACGTGGAGTCGCGCCGGGCGGCAGTCGAAGGCCTGGGGCTGCTCGACGTGGTGACCACCTTCGCCGCCGCCAAGCGCACGGTACGGGTCGAGGGCGAGCTGCTGGGCGGCGCGCTCGGCGCCGCGGGCACGCCGTTGCGCGGCTATGAGATCCATATGGGCGCGTCGACCCCTGGGCCGGGAACGGGCGCATTGCTGCGACTGCGGGGCGCCGACGGTGTGGCCCACGACGACGGCGCGGTGTCGGCCGACGGCGTGGTCTGCGGCAGCTACGTGCACGGCCTGTTCGACGACCCCGAGCTGCGCGGCGCCTTTCTCAATGGCCTGCGCAGCGCCCGCTTGCTGCCGGCGCGGGCCGCCAGCCCGCCGGCCGACGACGACATCGACCGGCTCGCCGACCACCTCGAGGCGCATCTCGATCAGGCGCTGCTCGAGGGTATCGTCGGGCTGGAACCGAGGTGAATGCGGCGTCTGTCGCAAGGTCGTCGACTTCGACGTCGCCGGCGATCTTTCGTAGCTCGAGCACCAGCTCGAGCGCACCACGGGGTTCAGCGTCTACGGCCATCATCTCGAGGTCTACGGCGTGTGCCCGGACTGTCGCGCGCGACAAGGCTAGCCATCCAGAGCAGTCGCCGTCTTGGCGCCGAGAGTATCCGCGTAAGGGCGCTCGCGACTCGTCGCGTTGCGCGCCCGGCCCCAGCGGGTAGCCTACGAGCGCAGACCTCGTCGCCCCGGCAAAGGAGCCCGCTCGTGCCCAACCCAGTCGAACTGATCGCCTTACCCGAACAGACCATCGCCTACCTCGGCGTGCACGGCTCGGTGAGGAAGATGCAGGAGCCGTTCGCCCAGCTGTTCGCCGCGATCGGCGGCGCCGGCCTGGCGCCGGCGGGCCCGCCGATGGCGCGCTTCGACCTGGACCTCGCCGACCCCGACGACGCCGATTACGAGGTCGCGGTGCCGATCGCTCTGGGCGCCCACGGCACGATGCCCGACAACCACCAGGGCGTACGCTCCGGCACGCTGCCCGGTCATTACGCCCTCGTCACCACCCACAACGGACCCTACGAGGAGATCGGCCTGGGCTACGACGCTCTCAGCAAAGAGCTCACCGCGCTGGGCTATGCCGTGACCGGCCCGGCCAGCGAGGTCTATCTGGTGGGCAGCGACAGCGGCGCGGCGCCCGCCGACTACATCACCGAGGTGCGCCTGCCGGTGGCTCGCTAGTCGCGCCGGGCCGCCGGGCTCCCGCCGGCCTGGCCGGCCGCTTCAGCTTCGAGGCGGCACCGCGGCCTCATGAGCCCTTGTCACCACCCCTTGCGACGTACCGTATACTCGAGGAAGCCAAGCGACACTGCGCGACAGCGTGAGGCCACTTCGCCTGACGTTCGGCACCGGCCAGTACCCACCGAACAGGAGCGCGCGTGACTGACAGAAGCCCCGTCGGGCGCCAACGATCCGACGGTGCGGCATCGACGCCTGTCGAATCGGGCAAGCCCCCGCGATCGTGCGTGGTGGCCGGCATCGGGGCGTCGGCCGGCGGTCTCGAGGCGGTCTCGACGCTGCTCGAACAGCTACCGCTCGACACAGGCATGGCGTTCGTCTTGGTGCAGCACCTCGACCCACACCACCCCAGCCTCCTCACGCATCTGCTGTCCGCCAAGACCGCGATGACCGTCACCGAGGTCACCGACGGGGCGCGCGTCGTTGCCGATCACGTCTACGCCATACCGCCCGACGCCGACATGGAGTTCGCCGGCGGGCTGCTCAGGCTCAGGCCGCGCCACAACGAGGCCGGGCGGCACCTGCCGATCGACACGTTCCTGCGCTCGCTGGCCGCCGAGCTGGGCGAGCTCTCGTGCGGCGTCATCCTCTCTGGCGCCGCCTCGGACGGCGCCCAGGGGATGGCGGCCGTCAAGTCGGCGGGCGGCGTGACCTTCGCCCAGGAGCCGGGGTCGGCCGACTACCCGAGCATGCCCGCTGCGGCGATCGCGGCGCGGGTGGTCGACTTTGTATTGCCGCCGCGCGAGATCGCGGCCGAGCTTGCCCGCCTGGGCGCCGACCCTCGTCTGGCCGGCACGGCCATGCTCACCGGGGGCGCTGCCGAAGGCGACGACGACGGGCTCCTCAAGGTGGTCTTCGCCCTGCTGCACGACGCGTTCGGGGTCGACTTCTCGGCCTACAAGCTGCCCACCGTGCGCCGCCGCCTCGCGCGGCGCGTGCTGCTCAGCCGCAGTGTCGATCTGCCGGACTACGTCGATCGGCTGCGCTCAGACCCAGCCGAGGTAGAGGCCCTCTACCGCGACATCCTCATCATGGTCACCGAGTTCTTCCGCGACCCCGAGACCTTCGCCGCCCTGCGCGAGCTGGTCTTGCCCGACCTTCTGGCGCAGAAGGCCGACGGCGACGCACTGCGCATCTGGGTGGCCGGCTGCGCCAGTGGCGAAGAGGCCTACACTCTCGCCATCACTGTGCTCGATGCGATGGCCGGCCAGGGCCGTGACCTCGCCGTCAAGATCTTTGCCACCGACACCGACGAGCCCGACCTGCAGCGCGCGGCGTCCTCGACGTCGTGTTCGGACCGACGCTCGGGTCGTTCGGGCACACGTTCGAGAACGCCGAGGTCGCGCTCGACCGCAACGACTCCCTCGTGCTCTACACCGACGGCGTCACCGAGGCGCGTCAGGGAATCCGCATGTTCGGCGAGGCACGCTTGCTCGAAGCGGTATCCGACTTGCACGGCCATCCCGCTCAGGCCGTCGCCGACGGTGTGGCCGACGCCGCCCGCGCCTTCGGGGGCGGTCGGCTGCGCGACGACCTGCAGGTCGTCGTCCTGCGGCTGACGTGACAGAGGGATTCTCTGCCGGGCCCCTTCCAGGAAAGCCTTGGGGACCCTACTCGCGCCGCCGCGTTGAGACAGAAGACAAGGAGGGCACATGAGTCCAGGGAGTCGTCCGTTCGACCGGGACGACCCGACAGGGTCGCCGACCGATCGTCCGCCGGATGCCGTCGGCGCGGAAGCGGCATCCCTCGAGACGGCGGCCGTCGAGACTCGCGGCGCCCGCTTTTCGCGCAAGGCCCATCGCGCTCGCCTGTACTTCTACGCCGGCGCCGCCGTCGTGATCCTCGTGTTCCTGATCGCGCTGGTGCTCGCCAACACCGGCCGCGTCAGGGTCAGCTGGGTGTTCGGCGCCTCCTCTGTCTCGCTCGTCTGGCTGGTGCTCTTCGCCGCCATCCTCGGCTTGCTGCTGGGCATGGTGCTGGGCGCGCTCTTCCACTGGCGCACGCGCCGGCCGCGCGGCTGAGAAAGCGCCGGCCTCGAGCAGCAACGCGCCGCCGGCCTCGAGCAGAAAGGCGCCGGCCTGCGATAGAGTCCGGGGGGTGAACGGCACACCCGAACCCCGACCCCCGCTCAAGGCTTACGCCGCGCTCACCGGCATGGCGGTCGCCTTCGGCGGCACGTTCGTGGCCACGAAGGTCGCGCTGCGCGGCTTCGAGCCCCTGCTGATCGCGTTCATCCGCTTCACCATGGCCGGCGCCATCCTGTGGCTCGTGTGGCGGCGGCGCGGCGAGCGCGAGAAGGTCAGCCGCCGCGAGCTCGGCCGCCTGGCGGCGCTGGGCTTCGTCTCGCTCACCGTCTACTTCACGTTCGAGAACCTCGGCATCGCTCACACGAGCGCGAGCGACGCCGCCATCCTGATCGCCACCATCCCCATCTTCGTGCTCGTCATCAACGCTTTCACCACGCGCGAGCGCACCACGGGGAGCCAGTGGCTGGGTGTGGTGCTGTCGTTCGCCGGCGTGGCCGCGCTCGCCGAGCTGGGTGCGCGCGGCGCCGGCGGCAGCACCCTGGGCGGCAACCTGCTCGTGCTCGTCGCCTGTGTGGCCGGCGCTCTCTACACGGTCATGGCGCGGCGCCTCATGGTGACGCGTTCGGCGCTCTTTGTGACGACCTTCCAGAACCTGTTCGGGGCGCTGTTCATGGCGCCTCTGGCGGCGGTCGAGGCGGCGCTCGTGGGCGTCAAGACGCCCACCGCCGCCGCCGTCGGCGCCGTGCTCTACCTGGCGCTGCTGGGCTCGGTCGTGGCCTACCTGCTGCTCAACTACGGCCTGCGCTTCGTGAGCGCGGGCAGGGCCTCGGCGTTCACCAACGTCGTGCCGGTGATCGCCGTGGTCGGCGCCTTCGTGGTGCTGGGCGAACGGTTCACGGCCGGCCAGGCGGTGGCCGCGGTGGTCGTGCTGGGCGGCGTGTTCCTGGCGAACCGGGGGCGCCGGGTGGCGCCGGACTGAAGGCGCGGCCGGGACGCCCGCGGAAGGTGCGAGCGCGGCGGTGGGGGAGAGGCCCGCGCCCTGCCGCGCGGCCCCGCGGCGAAGCGCTAGAAGTCGATAGGGAGGATGAGCCCGGCGTCGAGGGCGGCGACGAACTTGGAGGTCTCCTCCTGAAAATTGCGTCGCACGAGCTGGTCGGCCTGGCGGGCGAGGTGCTCGGTGCCTTCGTAGAGCGCCCGGTTCAGGCGCTCGACCTCTTGGCGGTCGAGCGTCACCGTGCGCTGCGTCTCGCAGTTGGGACAGCGCAGGGTGATGCGCCACGTCGCGGGGCCGCTGCGCTGCCACTCGGTGGGGTGCACCAGCGGCGAGCGGCACAGCGGACAGATGTGCGCGTCGCGCGGCGCGCCGGGGTCGGGTGCGGCCGGGCACGACACGGCGGTCTCGCGTTCGAAGACGAGCATGTCGCGTTCGGTGCCGTCGGGGAAGATGAAGCGCTCTATGTCGCAGTCGCCCATGTCCCAGATCCTCGTGTCGGGTCTGCCCGCCGTCGGTGTCGCGCGGCGACGGTCTTTCAGTGCTCTGTATCGGCCGCCGCGACCCCCGGCTTGACCGTCGAGCCCGGCGCCCTCAAGGCCCGAGCCTGAGGACCGATGCGGTATACTTCCGACTCCGCGAAGCGACCGAGGAGCGCATGCGGTGACACACCCGCCCGCCGACAACCCCGCCGACAACCCAGCAGCCAAACGCGCCGCCGAGCGCGCCGCCGACCCGGCCGAGCTGCGCGCCCGGCCCATAGGCATGTTCGACTCGGGCATCGGGGGCCTCACCGTGCTGCACGAGTGCCTGGTGGCCATGCCGGCCGAAGACTTCGTCTACCTGGGCGACACCGCGCGGTTCCCCTACGGTCCCAAAAGCCAGGACGACCTGCGTCTCTACGCGCGCCAGATCGCGACCTTCCTAGACGACAGCGGCGTCAAGCTGCTCGTGGTCGCCTGCTATTCGGCCACGGCGGCGGCGCTGCCGGCCCTACAGGAGCAGTTCTCGACGCCCATCATCGGCGTCATCATGCCGGGCGCGCGGGCCGCGGTGCAGACGTCGCGCTACCGGCGCATCGGCGTCATGGCCACCGAGGCCACGGTGGCCAGCGGCAGCTACGTGCGCGCCATCGACACGCTCGACGGCGGCGCCGAGGTCATCCAGCAGGCCTGCCCCGGCCTCGCCACCTTCATCCAGGAGGGCGACGTCACGAGCCACGAGATCATCGACGCCGTGCGGCGCTTCACGGCGCCGCTCAAGGAGCAGCGCCCCGACGTGGTCATCATGGGCTGCACGCACTACCCCGTGATCGCGCCCATGCTGCAGCGCCACCTGGGCCGCGACGTCACCCTGGTCAACCCGGCGGCCGAGATCGCCCGCGAGGTGGCCGAGGTGCTGGTGCGCCAGGGCATCGACAACGACGCCGAGCGCGAGGGCTCCTACCGCTTCTTCTGCACCGGCGAGACCGACGCGTTTCGCGCGGTGGGCAGCCGCTTCTTGCAGATGCCGCTCGACGACGTCGAGCAGGTCGGGCTCGAGCGCCTCGCGGCGCTGGGCGACCGTGACCACACGCCTGCTCGCCCGCGGTAGCCTCTACGCCGCCGCCTACGTCGTTCTGACGCTGCTCGCCGGCGCGTTCGGGCTGGCGTCGGGACAGGTGCAGTTCCGCATCTCCGAGGCGCTGTTGCCCTGCGCCTGCGTCGACCCCGCCGCCGTGGTCGGGCTCACCGTGGGCACGGCGGTCGCCAACCTCTTCACGAGCTCCCTCGGCCCGGCCGACGTCTTCTTCGGCGCGCTGCTCACGCTGGTGGCGGCCGGCATCATGTGGCAAGTCGGTCCTCGCGTGGTAGCCTTGGCGGCGCCGGTGGTGGTGAACGCGTTCGGCGTGGGCGCTGAGCTTGCCCTGATCCTGCACCTGCCGTTCTGGCCCAGCGTCGGCTTTGTGGCGCTCGGCGAGGCCGTCGTGCTGTTCACCGGCGGGCTGCTCGTCTTGAGCCTGATCCGCACGCACGGCGCGCTCTTCGGCTTCACCGAGCGGCCCCGCGGAAGACGCGCCCTAGTGAACCAACAGAAGAGGTGACGAGACGTGAGACTCGGCAGACGACACGATGAACTGCGACCCCTGTCCATGGAACGCGACGTGGCGAAGTTCGCCGACGGGTCGGTACTCGTGCGTCTCGGCGACACCCACGTGCTCTGCACGGCGAAGTCGGTCGACGGCGTCCCCGGCTGGCGGCGGGGCAGCGGCTCCGGCTGGCTGACCGCCGAATACTCCATGCTGCCGGCGGCGACCTCCGATCGCACGCCGCGCGAAGCGGTGCGCGGCAAGCAGTCCGGACGCACGCAGGAGATCCAGCGGCTCATCGGGCGCAGCCTGCGCGCGGTGGTCGACCTGGGCTCGCTCGGCGAGCGCACCATCTACATCGACTGCGACGTGCTGCAGGCCGACGGGGGCACCCGCACGGCGGCCGTCTCCGGGGCGTACGCCGCCCTCGTGATCGCCCTCGAGAAGCTGCGCGTCGCGGCGCGCTGGCCGCGGCTGCCGCTGTTCGAAGACGTGGCGGCGGTGTCGGTGGGCGTGGTCGACGGCGAGCTGCGGCTCGACCTCGAATACGAAGAAGACAGCTCGGCGTCGCTCGACATGAACGTGGTCATGACCGGCGAGGGTCGCCTGGTCGAGGTGCAGGCCACCGCCGAAGGCGAGCCGTTCCCGCGCGCCACGCTCGACAGTCTGCTCGACCTGGCGGCCGGCGGCGTGGCCCAGATCACGGCGGTGCAGAAGGCCGTCATCGGCGCCGCGGCGCTGCCCGGCACCCCGTCCGGCCCCACGATCGCCCCGTAATGCGCTTCGTGCTGGCCAGCCGCAACGCGCACAAGCTCGCCGAGTACCGCGCGATCCTGGCGCCGCACGACGTCGCGGCCATGCCCGCGGGCATCGAGCTGCCTCCCGAGGGCATCGAGTCGTTCGAGGAAAACGCGCGCGGCAAGGCCGAGGGGCTGGCCCGCGCCCTGGCCGCCGCGCCCGGCTCGACCGACCCGACCGCCGTCGTCATCGCCGACGACTCCGGCATCGAGGTCGCCGCCCTGGGCGGCGCTCCGGGCGTGATCTCGGCGCGCTACGCCGGTCGCGAGGGCGACGACGTGGCCAACAACGACCGGCTGCTCACCGAGCTGCGCGCGCTGCCCGGCGAGCACGACCGGGCGGCCCGCTTTGTCTGCGTCATCGCCTTCGTGGCCGGCTCTCAGGGCGCCGACGGCGCCGCCGAGCTGGTGCGCGGCGAGTGGCCCGGCGCCATCGCCGCGGCGCCGCGCGGCGTGAGCGGGTTCGGCTACGACCCGCTCTTCGTGCCCAGCGGCTCCGCGCTGGCCGTGGCCGAGATGGGCGAAGCCGACAAGAACGCTCAGAGTCACCGTGCGCGAGCGGCGCGGGCGCTGCTCGCGCGGCTCGCCCCCGGTTCGCCGCCGTGAAGACGCCCGTGGTGATCGACGTCCACGAGCACGCGCTCAAGGCGCGCGCCGCGTGGGCCTCGATCGCCTCCAACGCCACCCTCATCGTCTTAAAGCTCGTCGTCGGTGTGCTGTCGGGCTCGATCGGCATCATCTCCGAGGCGCTGCACTCGGGCTCCGATCTCGTCGCGTCGATCATCTCCCTGGTGGCGGTGCGTGCCTCGGCCAAGCCGGCCGACCCCTCGCACCGCTACGGCCACGAGAAGGTCGAGAACATCTCCGGGGTGATCGAGGGGCTGCTGATCATCGCGGCGGCCGTGGTCATCGTCTACGAGGCGGTCCAGAAGATCATCCACGGGCCGCACATCGAGCACCTCGAGCTCGCGGTCGGCGTGATGCTCGTCTCGGCGGGCGCCAACCTGCTGATCTCGCGCGGGGTCCTCTCGCCGGTCGCCAAACGGACCGACTCGGCGGCGCTCGAAGCCGACGCCGCCCATCTGTTGACCGACGTCTACACGTCGGGCGGCATCGCCTTTGGCCTGGTGCTCGTAAAGGTCACGGGCTGGGAGTACTTCGACCCCATTCTGGCGATCGCCGTCGCCCTGCTCATCGTGTGGACGGGCTGGGGCCTGGTCGATCACTCGACCCGCGTGCTGCTTGACGAAGCGCTGCCCGACGACGAGCTCGAGCTGATCGGCGAGAAGGTGGCCGAGCATCGCGGCGAGCTCATCATCGGCTTTCACCGCCTGCGTTCGCGCAAGGCGGGCAGCAAGCGCCTGATCGACCTGCACATCACGGTGCCCGACGACATGACGGTCGACGAAGCCCACGGCGTGGCCGAGCACATCGAGGCCGACATCGTCGAGCTGCTGCCCAACTCAGAGGCCCTGGTGCACGTCGAGCCGCGCTCGCACCGTCCCGAGAGCGACTAGGCGCGCGACGAAGTCACGCACGCCTGAGCGGCGACAACGTAGTGTATCGACGGCACTAGGCGCGCGACGAAGTCACGCACGCCTGAGCGGCGACAACGTAGTGTATCGACGGCACTAGCCGCGTGAGGGGGGTGGGCGTCTATATGAGTGGCACGAACAGCGCGGCGGCGAAGTCGCGCGGCGCCTGGGTGTCGATCGGCGCCAACGGCGCGCTGATCGCCTTCAAGCTGCTGGTGGGCTTCATCACGGGCTCTATCGGCATCATCTCCGAAGCGGTGCACTCGAGCACCGACCTGGCGGCGGCCATCATCGCCCTGGTCTCGGTGCGCGAGGCGTCGCGCCCGGCCGACCCGCGCCACCGCTACGGCCACGACAAGGTCGAGAACCTCTCGGGCTTTGTCGAGGCGGCCATCGTGTTCGTGGCCGCCGTGGCGATCGTGGTCGAGGCGGTCCGCCACCTCATCTCGGGCGAGACCGTCGACCGCATTCCCCTGGCGATCGCCGTGATGCTCGTCTCGGCGGCAGTCAACGTGGGCCTCACCGTCTACCTGTACCGCGTGGCCAGGCGCACCGGCTCGCCCGCCCTCGAGGCCGACGCCGCCAACCACCTGACCGACATCTACACCTCGCTGGGCGTGGTCGGCGGCCTCGTGCTGATCGAGGTCACCGGCCGCACGTACTTCGACCCGCTGATCGCCATCGCCGTGGCCGTGCTCATCATGTGGACGGCCTGGCGGATCGCCAGCCGCTCCACCCGCGTGCTGTTAGACGAGGCGCTGCCCGACGACGAGCTCGACATCGTGCGCTCGACCGTCGCCGAGCACCAGGGCGAGCTGATCCTCGGCTACCACAAGCTGCGCTCGCGCCACGCCGGCTCCAAGCACCTGATCGACCTGCACATCACCGTGCCCGGCGACATGACCATCAAGGCCGCCCACCAGATCGCCGAGCACATCGAGACCGACATCGCCGAGCGGCTGCCCAACTCCGAGGTGCTCGTGCACATCGAGCCGGCCTCGCATGAGCGCGCCGACGAGTCGTAGGGTCTAGAGCTTGAAGCCCAGCGGCAGGGCGGTGGCGAGCAGCACGACGGTGAGGGCGATCAGCGCGACCGCGAAGGCCCAGGCCACCACGTTGTAGGCCCGGCTGTTGACGTAGTCGCCCATGACCGACTCGTCGTTCACGATCTTCAGCACGTAGATAAGGATGATGGGCAGCAGGATGCCGTTCACGTCCTGGCTCAGCAGGATCACCTTGACGAGCGGCAGCCGCGGGATGATGGCGACGGCGGCGGGCACGAAGATGAAGAAGGTGAGCAGACCGTTGAAGATGGGCGCGTCGGCGAACGACCGGTCGAGACCCGACTCAAAGCCGAACGCCTCGGAGATCGCGTAGGCCGTCGTCAGGGGCAGGATGGCCGCGCCGAGGATCGACACGTTCAGAAGGCCGAAGCCGAAGAGCAGGTAAGCCGCGCGTCCCGCCAGCGGTTCGAGCGCCCGGGCGGCGTCCTGGGCGGTGTTGACCACGATGCCGTGCTTGTAGAGCGTCGCCGCGCAGGCCACCACGATGAACAGGTCGATGGCGTCGGTGAACACCGCGCCGGCGAACACCTCGAACTTCGTGTACAGGTACTCCTTCACCGCGACCTTCTTGTCGACGACGTAGGCCTGGATGAAGAACTGCCCCCACGGGGTGATGGTCGTGCCGATGGCGGCGATCGCGATCAGCAGCCAGGCCGAGTCGGAGTGGAAGGTCGGGACGACGGTGCCATGCGCGGCGCTGCTCCAGTCGGGATGTGCGAGGAAGCCGGCCAGCACGTAGGCCGCGTAGATCGCCGTGAGCACTAAAAAGACGCGCTCCACGCGGCGGTACGACCCCCGCGTGACCAGCAGCCAGACGCCCACGGCGACCGGCGGGACGCACACCCAGGGGGGCACGTGAGCCAGCCCGAAGGCGGCGGCGACGCCCGAGAACTCGGCCACCGTCGTGCCGAAGTTGGCGATGAGCAGGGCGAGCATGGCGAACGCCGTGATCTTCAGGCTGAAGCGCTCGCGGATGAGCGCCGCCAGGCCCTTGCCGGTGACCACGCCCATGCGGGCGCCCATCTCCTGGGTGACGGCCAGGATCGGCGTGATCAGCAGCAGGAGCCAGAGCATGCTGTAGCCGTACTTCGCGCCGATCACCGACCACGTCGTGATGCCGCCGGCGTCGTTGTCGGAGGCGGCGGCGATCAGTCCCGGCCCCATGACGGCGAGAAAGATCGAGCAGGCGAGTTCGACCGATGCGGCCCAGGCGCGGCCGCTTGCGTGGTTCCGGAGTAGCGGGCATGCTCTTACCCGATCACCGGAAGATGCGCGGCAATCGCTTCTTCCAGGCCAGCGGCAGCACGAGGTCGATGGCGTCGTCGATCGTCACGATCCCGTGTACGACGCCGGCGGCATCGACGACGGGCAGGGCGAGCAGGTTGTACTTGGCGATCGTCTGCGTGACCTCTTCTTCGCCGGCCTCGAGGCGCACGGAGATCGGGTCGGAGCTCATGAAGTCGCGCACGCGGCGGCCGCCGGGCACGGTGAGCAGGTCGCGCAGGCTGATGACGCCCAGCAGGTGTTCGCGCTTGTCGGTCACGTAGACGTAGTAGACGGTCTCGACCTCGGGCTCCTGGTCGCGCAGCAGCTCTATGGCCTCGGCCGCCGTGACTTCGGGCGGCACGACGGCAAAAGCGGTCGTCATGATGCCGCCGGCCGAGTTCTCGGGGTAGGTGAGCAGCTCGCGGATCTCGTCGGCCTTCTCGCGGTCCATGAGGCTTAGCAGGCGCGTGGCGCGGCGCTTGGGCAGGTCGGCGAGCAGGTCGGCGGCGTCGTCGGGCGAGACGTCTTCGAGCAGATCGGCCGCCTTTTCGTCGGGCAGCCCGCTGAGTAGCGAGGCCTGGAAGGCGGGGTGCATCTCTTCGAGGGTGTCGGCGGCGACTTCGTCTTCGAGGGCTTCGAAGACGGCGGCGCGCTCCTCGGGGCTGAGCTCGTGGGCGATCTCGGCGATGTCGGCGGGGTGCAGCAGCGACAGGTCGCGGCGCGGCACCGTGAGGCGCACGGCTTCGGAGTCGCTCGCCTGCAGGTCGACCGCGCTCCAGTCGATCAGGCGCGGCTTGGGGTTCTTGGCGATGCGTGTGCTCACCCGCGCGAGGCCGATGCGCCGCAGGATGGCGCCGCTCGAGACGTCGACGGCGACCACACGCAGCGAGGGGCCCGAGCGCGCGAGCTGGATGTCGTTCACGCGGATCATCTTGCGGCCGTCGGTGTCGACGATCTGGCGGTCGAGCACCTGGCCCGAGAGCAGCAGCTCGCCCGTCTGCGGGGTGTGGTCGTCGAGCGCGGCGGCGGCGACACGCAGCAGCACGCCCGACTCTTCGAGGCTGGCGACGGTGTCCCACGGAGCCCCCACGCGGCGGTTGCCGCGCTTGAGGATGAGCGTGGTCACGCGCGGGTACTTTTGGCGGGTGCTGACGGCCACGTCCTGCAGCGTGCCGGCGGACTTGCCCTCGGCGTCACGTACCACGTGGCCGAGCAGCTTGCTCAGGTAGAACATCGCTCACCTCCTTCGCTCGGATCCGCGCCGCGGTCGCACGGCCGACAGGGCCGACGACCGCTCCCCCGATGGCGCGAGGCGCCAGGGCGTTTGGGCGAGCCACAGCGAAGTGGCGCTCCTCACTCGTCCAAGAGCTTTGGCACAGCACACCGTAGAGACGTGGAGTCTCAGCCGTTTCGGGTAGGACCTTGGATCCGGTGATACCTGTTCTACCCGTTGGCGTCTCTGGACGTTTCCGGGCAACGGCCTCTTTGTGTGCTGGAGCCTCACCTAACGAGGAATGTGCCGCGGTGATGCAGCGCAGAACGTACGCCCGCCGGGCTCGGGGTGTCAAGGTGGTGCTATACTGTGCTGCCGCTCGGCCCGCCAGCCGAGCCTTGTCCATGTAAGGGCCGAGACACCTTCAACCAACGAGGACCGGCGCGAGACATGATCATCACCCTCACGGCCAACGCCGCGATCGACAAGACCCTCAC
>CAVWDG010000011.1:0-389543 GCA_963753695.1 uncultured Actinomycetes bacterium | reverse complement strand
TGACGCCCGTCGGTCGAACTCGCCATACTAGGGCGCTACGCCCAGACGATGTCCCAAGAGTCCCAACGATCACCGACACGTGATCATGACCATGCGGAGGAGACAAGACGATGAAAGACGTGCGTGACCCTGTGATCACCGGTCGCCTGACGATGCTGTCCGAGAAGGGCAAGCAGGACATCTACGACGCCGCCGTGCGGATCGCCAGCGAGATCGGCATGCGTGTGCCCCACGCCGTGTCGCGCGACCTGCTGGTCGCCGCCGGCGCGACCGTCGAGCAAGGCGATCTCGTGCACGTCTCGCGCGAGATGATCGAGGCCGCCCGCAAGACGGCGCCCGCCCTGTTCAGCGTCTACGACCGCAACGGCGAGCCCGCCATGGAAGTCGGCAAGAACCACAGCTTCTTCGGCACCGGCTCCGACCTCATGGAGATCTACGACCTCGAGACCGGCGAGCCGCGCCAGACCACCCTGGCCGACGTGGGTCGCGCCGCGCACGTCTGCGACGGCCTCCCCAACATCGACTTCATCATGTCGTGCGCCTACCCGCACGACGTGGTGCCCGCCTCGCGCGAGTACCTCGAAAGCTTCCGCCAGATGATCACCAACACGACCAAGCCGATGGTCATGACCGCCGCCGGCGGCGAAGACCTCGAGGTCATGTGGAAGATCGCCTGCGAGCTGCGCGGCGGCGAAGAGGCCCTGCGCGACAAGCCCTACTTCATCATGTACGGCGAGCCCGTCAGCCCCCTGCGCCACGCCAGCGAAGTGCTCGACAAGCTGCTCTTCTGCGCCGACAAGGGCATTCCGGCGATCTACTCACCGGCGCCCAGCGCCGGCGCCACCGCGCCCATCACGCAGGCCGGCCACATCGTGCTGGCCGTCGCCGAGTCGCTGTTCGGCCTCGTCATCCACCAGCTCCGCAAGCCGGGCGCGCCGTTCGTTTTCGGCATGGGCCCGGTCAAGATCGATATGACGACCGTGCAGGCTCTGTACAACTCGGCCGAGTACTACACGACCATCCTCGGCATCTGCGAGATGGCCAAGTGGCTCGACCTGCCGAACTGGGGCTACGCCGGCTCGAGCGACTCGCACGTGGTCGACGCGCAGGCCGGCATGGACGCCGCCGAGCTCACCCTGCTGTCCATGCAGGCCGGCTCCAACCTGAACCACGACATCGGCTACCTGGCGTTCGGGCTGATCGGCGCCCTCGAGCTGGTCGTCATCACCGACGAGATCATCTCGCTGAACCGCCGCACCCTCGAGGGCATCGAGGTCAGCCCCGAGACCCTCGGCGTCGAGGTCATCGCCAAGGTCGGTCCGGGCGGCGAGTTCCTGCGCGAGAAGCACACCGCTAAGTACGTCCGCAGCCAGCAGTGGATGCCGACCATGCTCAACCGCAAGACGCGCGAGAACTGGAAGGCCGACGGCTCACCCGACCTGCGCGAGCGCGCCCGTCGCAAGGCCCTCGCCATTCTCGCCGACCACAAGCCCGAGCCGATCGCTCCCGCCACCATGGCGAAGGTCGACCAGCTCACCGACGGGTACCAGCCGGCTTCGTGAGCCAGGCGCACCCTGTGAAGCGGCCGGCCGCAGGCCGGCCGGTCGCGTTCGTGGCCGTAAGGACGGCGGCGCTGTGATCAGCGCCGCCGGCCTCGACGCCATCCACGAGGGTGCGCTGCGCCTGCTGCGCGAGGTCGGCTGCGCCGTCCTCGAACCCGAGGCCCTCGCCCTGTTTGCCGCTCACGGCGCCGCCGTCGACGGCGCGCGTGTGCGCGTAAGCGAGGAGCTCGTCGCCGCCGCGCTGGCGACGGCGCCGGCCGGCTACACGGTGGCCGGCCGGCGCCCCGCCGGCGGCCTGACGGTGGGCGCCGGCGCCGAGCCCGTGCTGGCCACGGCTTCGGGCCCCGCCTTCGTGCTCGACCACGGCGAGCGCCGGCACGGGACGCTCGCCGACGTACGCGACGCCGTGGCCCTCACCGACCAGCTCGCCAACCTCGATGTCTACGCCCTCGCCATCGAGGCGCTCGACGTGCCCGACGAACGGCGCCCGCAGACCGTCGCCTACGCGACCGTCACCGGCACCGACAAGCCGTCGCGCGTCGACGTCACGACCGCCCTAGAGCTGCAGGTGGCGCTCGACGTCGCCGAGATCCTCTACGGCGCCGGATGGCACGACCGGCCGCGTCTGTGGACGGTCATCAACACCACCTCGCCGTTGCAGCTCTCGCCCGAAGCAGGCCGTTCGCTGCTGCGCCTGGCGCGCCTTGGCCAGCCGATCTGCCTGACGGTGTGCGCCATGGGCGGCACCACCGCGCCGCTCACGCTGGCCGGACTCCTGGCGGTGCAGCATGCCGAGCTGCTCATGGGCCTCGTGCTCACCCAGCTCGCCCAGCCGGGCTGTCCGTTCCTCTATGGGGGCACCTCGTCGGTGTCGTCCATGCGCAGCGGCGCGTTGCTCATGGGCGCTCCCGAGTACTGGGCCGTGGTCGAGGCGACGGTCGCCCTGGGCCACCGCCTGGGCCTGCCGGTGCGCACCGGCGGCGCCCTCACCGACGCCCATGTGGCTGACGCGCAGGCCGGCGCCGAGTCGGCCCTGAGCCTCGATGCGGCCCTGCGGGCGGGCGCCGACTTCGTCCTGCACGCGGCGGGCATCCTGTCGTCGTTCAACTGCTTCTCGACCGCTAAGCTCGTGCTCGACGACGAGCTGCTCGGCGCCCTGCGCCGCGCCCGGCGCCCGATGGTGGTCGATAGCGACACCCTGGCGCTCGACGTCGTGGCCGCCGTCGGCCCCGGCGGTTCGCTGCTGGGCCACGCCCACACCCGCCGGCACGCGCGCGACGCCGCCCCCGGCGGCCTCATGAACCGCGACTCCTACGATACCTGGGTGGCGCACGGCAGCCGCGATCTGGCCACCAGGGCCGACACGCGCGTCGCCGAGCTGTTGGCCGCCTACACACCGCCCGACGACTTAGACGAGCTCACCGTGCGGCAGCTCAGGGAGTACTGCTTGGCTTAAGAAAAGCGGCGTGCGCCCACGGGCAGCCGGCGCCGGCTTGTCGCCGTCGCCTTCGCCCCGGTCCCGCCGGACCCCACGTGAAGAACCAACAAAGGGACTACGAAGAGTTTCTCTTCAAGGAGGACAACGTGACCGACGAACTCTACTCTCAGATGGCCCAGTCAGTGATCGACGGCGAAGACGACACCGCCGCCGCGCTGGCCCAGAAAGGCCTCGACGCCGGCCTCTCGGCCGCCGACATCCTCGACAAGGGCTTCGTCAAGGGCATCGAGCACGTCGGCGAGCTCTTCGGCAAGGGCGAGTTCTTCCTGCCCGAGCTGGTGCAGGGCGCCGAGGCCATGAAGGCCGCCGTGGCCGTGCTGCAGCCTGCCCTGGACGCCTCCAAGGAAGGCCGCAAGGCGACCGGCATCGCCGTGGCCGGCACCGTGGCCGGCGACATCCACGAGATCGGCAAGACGATCGTCTGCTCCATGCTCTCAGCGGCCGGCTTTGAGGTCACCGACGTGGGCTGCGACGTGGCCCCCGAGACCTTCGTGGCCAAATGCGAGGAGGTCAAGCCCAACCTCCTGCTGCTCTCCGCCCTGCTGACCACCACCATGCCCAACCAGGCAAAGACCATCGAGGCCCTAAAGGCCGCCGGTCTGCGCGACTCCATCAAGGTCATGATCGGCGGCGCCCCCACGACGCGCGCCTGGGCCGACGAGATCGGCGCCGACGGCTACGCCGAAGACGCCATCGAGGCCGTAGCGGCCGCCAAGACCCTGCTGGGCGTGGCCTGACGCACCATCCTGCCCCTGTGGCAGAAGCGATACGTAGATCAGGCGAAGTGGGCGGCGCGCACGGCGCGCCGCCCACTTCGCCGCCCCGTCATCGGCTCAAAAGGACCGACGGGCTGCGAGCGAGGTGAGCAAACCATGGCCGAGCGGCGTAGACTGCAGGCACGATGAGTGACCGTAGCGACATGCGCGCGCGACTGCGCATACAGCCCGCCGACGTCGAGGCCGTCAACGACTTTCTGGCGAGCCCCGACAACCCCTTCGTCGACAGCCTGCTCGACGTCGTCGAGAAGTACGGCGGGGTCGACCAGATCAACCGCGCGGCCGACGAAGCCGGCAAGCTCGAGAACCGTCTCGCGCGACTGCGCGACGAACGCTCGCCCTACCTCGCCGGCGTCGAGTGGCTCACCGAACAGCGCGACGCCGGCGCCTTCGTCAGTCTTGCCGACTACCGTCGCGACGTCCTGGGCCCCGACGCCGACGCAAGCGCTGCCGCCGACGCAAGTGCCGCTGCCGATGCGAGCGCCGCTGCCGATGCGAGCGCCGACGTCAACGCCGTCACCCTCGAGATCAGCGCCCTGCAGTTCTTCCCGTGGCTCATGGCCGAGGCACGCCAGGCGATAGAGAAGCGCGAGCTCATGCCCGGCCGCTTCATCCGCGAGCGCAACATGGCCGAGCAGTCACGGCCGGGCGGCGACCTGCTGGCCGTCTGCGCGGCCATGCAGGTGATCGGCGCGAGTCACGTCGAGAGCCTCGACACGCGCGGCATCGACGGCGCCAACCTCATGGTCGGCCTCGAGACCATCGCCGGCTATTTCGGCGGCATCGGCGAGCCCAACGAGCACGTGCTGCACTGGGTCGACGAGTACCTGCACTACCTCACCGACTACGGCGTGCGCGAGGTGCTCAACTTCAACATCGGCACCATCCTCGCGGCCTTCGTGTTGCGCAAGCTCGGCGTGCACAACCAGTTCAAGGTCTCTGTCTTCATGGGCATCGACAACCCCTGGTCGGTCTTCTGGCTGCTCATGGGCGCGCGCCTGCTGGGCGGCGCCGACGGCGCCACCAGCCTGAGCGGCATCAACTTCTCGAACTCGGCCGACTCCGAGACCCTGCGCGCCGCCTCGGCCGTGCGCGAGTCGCTCGGACTGCGCGACGCCGTGCGCTTCGAGCACCACGTCACCGAGGCCTACAAGTCGATCGTGCGCCAGCCCTACGAGCGCCGCACCGAGGTCGTCGAGATCGCCGTCGACGTGCCCAACATCTCCGCCGAACACGAGGGCGGCGACCCCGCCGTCGAAGCCACCCGCAAGCACCGCAGCGACATCCTCGATTACTTCATCTCCGAGAACGTGATCGAGGCGGCGGGCGCCATGGAGGCGCTCGAGCGCAACTACTTAGACAAGCACGCCGCGCTCAACCACACCGCCGCCGACCTCATTCGCGCGGGCATCGGCGTAAAGCCGGCCGCCCTGCTTCACTAGGCGCGCAACGAAGTCGCGCCCGCCTGAGCGGCGACGACGAAGGCGATCGACGGACTAGGCGCGCAACGAAGTCGCGCACGCCTGAGCGGCGACGACGAAGGCGATCGACGGACTAGGCGCGCAACGAAGTCGCGCACGCCTGAGCGGCGACGACGAAGTCGATCGACGGACTGACCGTCGACCACTACCCGTACGGAGGGGCCCGATGGCCGAGATCGACCAGCCCGCCGATCACGTCGCGCGCAACCGCGCAGCGTGGAACGAGTGGGCCGCCCGGTTCGTAGCGCCTGGCGAACGCAACTGGGCCACCAGCGAAGCCAACTGGGGCATCTGGGGGGTTCCCGAGACCGAGCTCCACGTGTTGCCCGACGAGCTCGCCGGCATCGACGCCGTCGAGCTCGGCTGCGGCACGGCCTACGTGTCGGCCTGGCTTGCCCGCCGCGGCGCGCGGCCGGTCGGCATCGACCTCTCGGCCGAACAGCTCGCCACCGCGCGCCGCCTGCAGCAACGCCACGACCTGTCGTTCCCCCTGCACGAGGGCAGCGCCGAGCACCTGCCCTTCGCCGACGAGAGCTTCGACCTGGCGATCTCCGAGTACGGCGCCTGCCTGTGGGCCGACCCGCGCCTGTGGGTCCCCGAAGCCGCCCGGGTGCTGCGCCCCGGCGGGCGGCTCACCTTCCTGACCAACGGCACGATCCTCATGCTCTGCCTGGGCGACGTCGTCGAGGCGCTGCCCTCCGACCGGCTGGTGCGCGACTACTTCGGCATGCACCGCTTCGAGTGGCCGGACACGCCCGAGGTCGAGTTCCACCTGGGCTACGGCGACTGGATCCGCTTGCTGCGCGGCAGCGGCTTCGAGGTCGAGGACCTGCTCGAGGTGCGCCCGCCCGCCGACGCCAGGCCCGTGCCGCCCTTCGACGACCTCGTGACCCTCGAGTGGGCGCGGCGCTGGCCCTGCGAAGAGGTCTGGAAGGCGCGCAAGCGCGCCTGAGGGGCGGCGCAGGCCGCGCGCCCGCGTACCGGCTGCACTGCGCGCCGGCCGGTCGCGCGCCGCGCATCGGCTGGACTGCGCCGGCCGGCCTTACGTCAGCCGGCGTCCGGGGTTGCCCACCCAGGTCTCGCCCGGGCCGACGTCGGCGCGGATCATGGCGCCCATGCCGATCACCGCGTCGTCGCCCACCACCACTCCGTTGGCGATGGCGGCGCTCTGCCAGACCACGACGCGGCTGCCCAGGCGCACGCCGCCGCCGATCTGGGCGTGGCCGGCGACGAGGCAGTCCTGACCGACGTCGGCATTGTGACCGACGTTCACGTGGGGGCCTATCTTGGCGCCGCGCCGCACGACGGTGTCGCCGATGGCGCCGCGCTGGATCATGGCCTGCGCCGCCACATGCACGTCGTCTTCGAGGACCACCCCGCCGAGCTGCGGGAACGGCACGAGGCGGTCGTTGTCGTCGCGCTCGTAGCCCATGCCTGAGCAGCCGATCGTGGCCAGCGGCTCGATGCGCACGTTGTGGCCTGCCACGGCGTTCCTGACCCAGGCGCGGCCGTCGTCGACCGCAAGGGCGGTCGACGGGTCGGCGAAGACGGCCGGGCGGTCGGCGGCCAGGTGGGCGAAGAAGCGCCCCAGCACCAGGGCCATGGCGAGGCGCGGCCGCCGACAGACGACGACCACACGGGCGGCCGCCTGCCGGGCCGCCTGAGCGGCCGCCTGCGCATCGGGCTCGGCGGCCACCCGCGCCTGGGGCTCGCCGCCCCCTTGCGCTTCGGGCTCTTCTGCCGCCTCAGGCGCGCAGATCAGCAGCGAGCCCTGAAAGTGAGCCGCCGCGCCGGGGCGTCGCGACCAGGCGAGGTCGCCGGGCACGGCCTCCGCGTCGGTGGCGACGGCGCTGATCGGTGCGGCGGCGCCCGGCTCGCCGGTCAGCGCTTCGAGCACGCCGAGCCCCCGCAGGTACGCGACGATGTCGCCGGCGCCGACCGGCGGCATGGCCGCCGCTCCACGGTCATGATCGCCGATCGGGTTCATCGCCGGCGTCATCGCCGGTGTCATCGCCGCCGCTCCACGGTCACGACCGCAGCTCCGGGCTCATCGCCTGCCCGCGCCGACTTACTGCCGGGCCGTCGCGAAGGGCAGGTACTTGGCCAGCAGCTCGGGGTCGAACTGGTGTGGCACGTAGTCGTCGGGGACCTCGATGTAGAACGGGTTGTCGGGGCCGAGCACCGACTGCAGCGTGGCGTAGGGCTGGGGGTTGTTGTAGTAGACCCCGTGCGCCGTGGACAGGTCGACGACCACCTGCGAGCCGTAGCCCACGATGGAGCCGGGGGCCACGGTCACGCCGGCGCTCGAGTTGGTGCGGCTGCCGATGATCGAGCCGTAGCCGTAGCGCGTGACGAGCTGGGCCTTGGGCGCGCGCGGCCGGCCGTGATAGACGTTCTTGGTGTGCGAGCTCATGATGCCGGCGGCGATGAAGCACCAGTCGTCGACGATGACCGACTTCGAGACACATGATCCGGTGCGCACGCGCACGTGGTTGCCGAGCAGCGAGATGCCGGTCGTGACGCAGTCGTCGGCGATCTCGACGTCGTTCAGCACGCGCGTGCCCGAAGCGAGGTGCACGCGATGGCCGAGCTTGACGTCGTCGCCTACGACCACGTCGGGGTCGATGATGCACTGCAGGCCGTGTTCGAAGCCGGCGCCGTGCACGAAGTCGTGGGCGATGAACGAGCCGCTGGGCGCATGGAAGGTGTAAGCGTCGAAGTCCAAGATGCCTCGCTTTCGCTGGTGCGGTGCCGGCGAACCTGGAAGGACGCAGGCTCAGGGGTCACATACTACCGCACGAAAACCCTGCGCGAGCGCAGGGGCCGGCGCCCTTAGCGGTCGGGCATCTCGGCCTCGGCTGGGTCGAGTGAGCGCTGCGCTTCGTGCTTGGTGACGTCGATGATGTGGCGGTAGACCTCGGCGAGCGCGTCGCCGGAGAGGGGACCGTTGTTGGCGCGCGTGACGTAGGTCAGCAGCCAGTCCTCGCGGGCCGGCTCGTACATGTCCATCTCCTGCTGGCGCTTGTACTGCCAGAGCTGCGTGACCAGTTTGACGCGCTTGTTGAGCAGCTCGACGACCTTGAGGTCGTTGTCGGAGATCTTCTCGCGGAACTGCCTGATGACGGGGTCGTTCTCGGCGGCCATGGCTCTCTTTTCGGGAGGTCGCGCGGCGTGCGCGGGTTTTCAGCGGCTTGCGGCCCGGCGCGGGCTACTCGTCGTCGAGCTCGTCGTCGTCTTCGTCTTCTTCGTCGTCTTCTTCGACCGGGCCCTCGAGGTCGCCGGGCTCGGCGCGGAAGTCGTCGGGGGTGACTTGGTCTAAGAAGTCGCGGAACCGCTCGACGATCTCTTCGGTGTCGTCGACCTCGTGTTCGAACTCGATGGCGTTCTCTTCGATCAAGTCTTCGGCGGCGAAGATGGGGGCGTCGGTACGCACCGCCAGCGCGAGCGCGTCGCTGGGCCGCGAGTCGACCTCGATGTCTTCGCCGTCACGCGAGAGCGTGAGCAGGGCGTAGAACGTGTTGTCGCGCAGGGCGGTGACGGTGATGCGCTTGACCTCGGCGTTGAAGTGCTCGATCAGCGAGGTCATGAGGTCGTGCGTCATGGGCCGGGGCAGCTCGGTGCCCTGCAGCTTGATGAGGATGGCGGCGGCCTCGGGGTGTCCGATCCAGATCGGCAGGAACTTGTTGCCGTCGACCGTCTTGAGCAAGACGATCGGCTGCTTGCCGATCACGTCGAAGCTCACTCCGTAGATGACCATCTCGTGCACTTCGTCCATGAACGTAAGTATACGCCGCCTTTCGGCGTTTCGGACCAGTGGCCGACCGTCTGGGGCCGCGGCCCCAGACGACCCGGCCGCCGAGTCTCGCCACGCACGCGGCGAGCGCTCGCCGCGTGCGGGCCGCGGCGCCTCCCAGGCACGGGCTGCGCACCCCCGCCCGCCCGTCTTGACAGCCCTCGGTAGCCCCCCTAGACTCGCTTCCCCGTGGGCGCATAGCTCAGTTGGTTAGAGCGCGTCTCTGATAAGGACGAGGCCCGTGGTTCGAATCCACGTGCGCCCACCAGTACAGCAGCATCTCCGTGTACCGCTCCGCTCGCGCGCGAGCGCGCCCGCCGCCCCCCCCGGGTAAGGCGGGCTTCTTATTGGGCGGTCATGGCGCCGTCGGCCACCAGCACGGTGCCGGTGACGAACGACGATTCGTCCGAGGCCAGAAACAGGGCGCAGTTGGCGATCTCGCGGGGCTCGCCCGGACGGCCGATGGGCTGGAACGAGTCGATCGTATCGTAGACGTGCTGCAGGCCGCCGAGCATCTCGGCGTGGGCGTAGTTGACCGGCGTGTCGACCCAGCCCGGGGCGATGGCGTTGCAGCGGATGCCCTTCTTGGCGTAGTCGAGGGCGATGCCCTTGGAGAGCATGACGATGGCGCCCTTGGAGGCTGCGTAGACGGTGAGGAACGGCTCGGCGACCATGCCGTTCACCGAGGTGGTGTTGATCAGCGAGCCGCTGCCCTGCTCGAGCATGTAGGGGATGGCGTAGCGACAGCCGTACATGGTGCCCTTGACGTTCACGTTCAGCGTGCGGTCGATGACCTCGTCGGGCACCTCGTGGAAGATGCCGGGCAGGTTCACGCCGGCGTTGTTGAAGGCCACGTCGAGCCGGCCCCAGCGCGTGACGGTGTCGTCGGTGTAGGCGCGCACCTGGGCCGCGTCGGCGATGTCGGCCTGCACGGCGAAGGCCGCCGCGCCTATGGCCGCCGCCGTGGCGGCTACCGTGTCGCCGTCGATGTCGACGCAGGTCACCCGGGCGCCCTCTTCGGCAAAGCGGATCGCGCTGGCCCTGCCGATGCCCGAGCCCGCGCCGGTCACGATCGTCACCTTGCCGTCCAGGCGTCCGCTCATGCGTCCTCTCCCCTCGTGAGTGCGTGGTCGCTCGTGTGCGCCGCATCCTACCGCAGCGTCGTGGTATACAGACCGATGCAGCCGCCGCAGCCGCCGCGGCGCACGCGAAAGGAAGCCGATGGAGTTCGACGCGGTCATCTTCGACCTCGACGGCACGATAGCCGACACCCTCGACGACATAGCCGACGCCATGAACCGCGTGCTGGCGGCGCGCGGGCATTCGCCGCACAGCCCGGCGGCCTACAAGCTCATGATCGGCAGCGGGCTGCGTAACCTGGTCGGCGAGTCGCTGCCGCCCGAGCAGCGGGGCGCCGACACGATCGCCGCCTGCCTCGACGAGATGATCGCCGGGTATCGCGAGCACTGCCTCGACAAGACGCGTCTCTACGAGGGCGTGGCCGAACTGCTCGTCGGGCTGCGGGCGCGGGGCATCACGCTCGCTGTGCTCTCCAACAAGGCCGACGAGCTGACGCGACGCATCGTGGCGGCGCTCTGCGAGCCGGACACCTTCGCGCTGGTCGTCGGCGCCCGCCCCGGCGTGCCCCTCAAGCCCGACCCGGCCGCGGCTCTGCTGGTCGCCGAGGGGCTCGGCGTGGCGCCCGGGCGCATCGCCTACGTGGGCGACTCTGGGGTCGACATGCGCACGGCGAGCGGGGCCGGCATGATCGCCCTCGGGGTCTCGTGGGGCTTTCGTACCCGCGAGGAGCTGCTCGACGGCGGAGCCGTCGCCGTGCTCGACCACCCCCGCGAGCTGCTCGCCCTGCGCTCGTAGCGGCCGCCCGTCGCCTGCCGGCAGGTTTTCGCACCCCGTGGCCGGTGGTAGGCTACGCTGCGAACGGCACACGTGGTAACAAAGCTCGAACGACAGTCGCGCGAGAGCTCGCGGCGCAAGATGCGCCGAGCGAGCGCCGAAGGGGCAAGGCGAGCAGGTCCGCCGAATCTCTCAGGCCAACGGAGCGCGACCCGACGAGCCCCTGGAGCGCGCCGGCGCGGCACTTCGCGCGGCGCACCCGGCGACAGGGTCCTTATGGGCGACCTGTCGCGTGACTCAAAAGAGGCAAGCAGCAATTTGAGTGGCGGGTGACGAACGCTTCAGCAGCGCCGCGGCGCGGCCTTTTCGTTTCCTCGGTCACTCCCACGACGCGCTAGGAGGGGGACCATGGCTGACGAAAGCTACCCGCAAGATCTCAAGTACTTCAGAGAGCACGACTGGGTACGGGTCGAGAGCAACGAGGCCACGTTCGGCATCACCTGGTGGGCGCAGGACGCGCTCGGCGACATGGTCTACGCGAGCCTGCCCGAGGTCGGCGCCACGGTCACCTCGGGGCAGCCCTACGGCGAGCTCGAATCGGTCAAGTCGGTAGCCGAGATCTACGCTCCGGTGGGCGGCGAGGTCGTGGCCGCCAACGACGCCCTCACCGCCGAGCCGGCGCTCGTGAACGCCGATCCCTACGGCGACGGTTGGCTGATCCGCGTGCGCCTGGTCGACCCTGCCGAGCTCGACGGCCTCATGGACGCCGACGCCTACAAAGAGTTCCTGGCCGCGTCGGGCTCGTGAACGCACGCCGCGCCATCGGCGGCCGCGAGCCGCGCTTCGGACGGCCCGCTCCCGGGGGCGCGCTGTGAGGTTCGTTCCGCACTCCGACCAGGACATGCGCGAGATGCTCGCCGCCGTGGGCGTCGACGCGCTCTCCGACCTGTTCGAGACTATCCCCCCCGAGGTGCGCTTCGAGGGCCGCCTCGACCTGCCCGAACCGGCCGCCGAGGCCGACGTGCTGCGCGAGCTCGGCAGCCTGGCGGGCCGCAATCACGCGGTGTCCGAGCTCACCTCGTTCCTGGGCGCCGGCAACTACGACACCTACGTGCCGGCCGTCGTCGACGCCGTCACGAGCCGCTCCGAGTTCCTCACCTCGTACACGCCCTACCAGGCCGAGCGCAGCCAGGGCGTGCTGCAGGCCATCTTCGAATACCAGACGGCCGTCTGCGAGCTCACCGGCCTCGACGTGAGCAACGCCTCCATGTACGACGGCGCCACGGCGCTCGCCGAGGCGGCCATCCTCGCCGCCGCGCATAGCAAACGGCCGGGCGGCGTCATCGTCGCCTCGGCCGGCGTGCACCCCGAGTACCTGCAGGTGCTGGCCACCGAGACCCACGGGCTCGGGCCGGCGCCGGTGGTGGTCGCCGACGACGGCGGCGGACGCACCGACCTGGCGGCGCTGCGCGCCGCCGTCGACGAGCAGACCGCCGCCGTGGTGATCGCCCAGCCGAGCTTCTTCGGCGGCATCGAGGACCTGGCCGCTGCCGCGGCCATCGCCCACGAGGCCGGCGCCCTGCTCATCGTCGTGGCCGACCCGCTCGCCATGGGCCTGCTGGCCGCGCCCGGCACGCAGGGCGCCGACATCGTCGTCGGCGAGGGCCAGTCGTTGGGCAACTACCAGAACTTCGGTGGACCGGGCTTCGGCTTCTTCGCGGCGCGCAAGGAGTTCGTGCGGCGCATGCCGGGGCGCATTGTGGGCGAGACGGTCGACGCCGAGGGCAAGCGCGGTTTCGTGCTCACCCTGCAGACCCGCGAGCAGCACATCCGCCGCGAGAGCGCGACCTCGAACATCTGCTCCAACCACGCGCTGAACGCGCTCGCCGGCCTCGTCTACCTGTCGTGGCTCGGCAAAGAGGGCCTGCCGGCGCTCGGGCTGCAGCTCGCGCGCACGGCCGCTTACGTGCGCGGACGGCTGCTGGGCGTGCCCGGCATCACGCCCTACACGCGCGGACCGGTGTTTCGCGAGTTCGCCGTCACGCTGCCGGTGCCGGCCGCCGAGCTCGTCGACCGCGCTCGCCGAGCGCGGCTACCTCGCCGGCCTCGACCTGGGCCGCTTCCGGCCCGAGCTCGACCACGTGCTGCTGCTCGCCGTGAGCGAGCGCCACACGTGCACCGAGATCGACGCCTTCATCGCCGAACTGAGGGGTCACCTTGGCTGAGACTCCGCGTTCCACGCCGCCGGCGGCGACGCCCGGCCCGGCGCCGGCGCCGTCTCCCGGCGCGCCGGGCTTTCGCACGATCTACGAGAAGTCGCGCGCCGGGCGCCGCGCCTACAGCCTGCCGCACAGCGGCGTGCCCGAGATCCCGGCCGACGAGCTCTTCGCCGGGGTCGCCCTGCGCGAGCGTGCGGCGCGTCTGCCCGAGGTCGCCGAGATCGACCTGCTGCGCCACTTCATCGAGCTCTCCTCGCGCGACTACGGCGTCGAGAAGGGGCCCTACCCCCTGGGCTCGTGCACCATGAAGTACAACCCCAAGATCAACGAGCGCGTCGCTGCCCTGCCGGGTCTGCGCGACCTGCACCCTTACGAGCCCGAAGACCTGATCCAGGGCGCGCTCGAGCTCATGGACACGCTCAGCCTGTGGCTCGCCGAGATCGCCGGCCTGTCGCGCACCACGCTGCAGCCGGCGGCGGGCGCCCACGGCGAGCTCACCGGCCTGCTGCTGGTGCGCGCCTACCACGAGGACAGGGGAGCCGACCCGCACGTCGTGCTCATCCCCGACACCGCCCACGGCACCAACCCGGCCTCGGTCGTGATGGCCGGCTACCGGCCCGTCACCCTGCCGAGCGACGCTCGCGGCGGCATCGACCTCGAGGCGCGTGCGCGGTTTCGTAGCCGAGCACGAGGGCGACATCGCCTGCCTCATGCTCACCAACCCCAACACGCTCGGCCTGTTCGAGGTCGACGTGGTCGCCTTGGCGGGCATCGTGCACGAGGCCGGCGGGCTGCTCTACTACGACGGCGCCAACTCCAACGCCGTGCTGGGTCATTCGCGGCCCGGCGACATGGGCTTCGACATCGTCCATCTGAACACCCACAAAACGTTCTCCACGCCGCACGGCGGCGGCGGGCCGGGGGCCGGCCCCGTCGTGGTGCGCGACATCCTTGAGCCCTACCTGCCGACGCCGGTGCTAAAGAAGACCGGCGTGCACCAGTACACGCTCGACTACGACCGGCCCAAGTCGATCGGCAAGGTGCGCTCGTTCTACGGCAACTTCGGCGTGCTGGTGCGCGCCTACGCCTACATCCGCGCGCTGGGCGCCGACGGCCTGCGCGAGGTGAGCGACGCCGCCGTGCTGAACGCGAACTACGTCATGGCCGGCATCCGCGACCTGTTCGAGGTGCCGTACGACCGGCCCGTCATGCACGAGTTCGTGGTGTCGGCCGAGAGCTTTCGCGAGCACGGCGTGCGGGCGCTCGACGTCGCCAAGCGGCTGCTCGACTACGGCGTGCACCCGCCCACCACGTACTTTCCGCTGATCGTCGAAGAGGCGCTCATGATCGAGCCCACCGAGACCGAGTCCAAGGACGACCTCGACGCGTTCGTGGCCGCCGTGCGGGCCGTGGCGGGCGAGGCGGTGAGCGCCCCCGAGCTGCTGCGTACGGCGCCCCACACCATGCCGGTCAGGCGGCTCGACGAAGTCGCAGCCGCCCGCAACCCGGTCCTGCGCCAGCGCTTCGCCGACGACGAGCCTGCGGGGCGCCCGGCGTGACCGCGGCGCCGCCCGCTGCGGCCCGGCTCGTCGAGCTGCCCTTGCTGCGCGCCTCGGGCGCCGAGCAGATGGCCGCCGACGAGCGCCTGCTGGCCGGCGCCGAGGGGCTCACCGTGCGGCGCTACCTGTGGGCGCCGCCGGCCGTGTCGCTCGGCAAGTTCCAGGAGCTCGCCCCCGACGCGCTCGCGCCGCTCGCGGCGGCCGGCGTCGACGTGGTGCGGCGGCCGAGCGGCGGCCGGCTGGTGCTGCACGGCGAAGGCTTTGAGTGGTCGTTCGCGGTCGCCTTTCCGGCGTCTCTGCTGCCCTGGGGCACGCACGCGGCCTACCGGGTGGTGCGCGACGCCATGGCCGCGGCGCTGGTCACGGCCGGCGTGACGCCCGACCAGGTGCGCGACGAACCCTACGCGCGCTCGGCGCTGTGCTTCGCCTCGGCCCTGCGCCACGATCTGCTGGTCGGCGGCGCCAAGGCGGTCGCCGTGGCCCAGGTGCGCCGCGCCGACCGCCAGCTCGTGCACGGCAGCGTGCTCGAGCGGCGCCCGCCGGCAGCGCTCGTGGCCGCCGTCGAGGCGGCGACCGATGAACCCTGGCGCGCCGAGGGACTCGCGGCCGACGCCGGCCCCGCGCCCGACGGCGCGCTGCTGTGGCGCGCTTTTGTCGAGCAGCTCGCGGCCGCGTGCAGTCCGGCCGAGGCCGCCGGTCTGTGAGACCATAGGGACCAGACAAGCCGCCGGCCCGGCGGGCCGGCGTCGTTCGAGCGAGCGAGGGGGTGAGCGTCATGGCAGGACTGCTCCTGCTGATCGTCGCGGTCGTTTACGTGGTGCCGTCGGTCATCTGCGGCAGGATGGCGCGCGCCAACGGCCTGCGGCCGGTCTGGCCGTGGATGGTGCTCGGCGTGGTCTTCTCGTGGTTTGCCCTGCTCGCCCTCTCCGTGCTGCTGGCCTTCCGGCCGTCGCAGCGCCGGGCAAGGCCGACGTGAGCGTCCCGCGCCGCCGCCGGCTGCGACTCATCTCAAGGAGGCCGTTGTGAGCGCGACGATCGTCGTGCTGGGCGGCGGACCGGCGGGCTACGTGGCCGCGCTGCGTGCCGCGCAGCTCGGCGCCAGGGTCACGGTCGTCGAGTCGCGCGAGATCGGCGGCACCTGCCTCAACCGCGGCTGCATCCCGACCAAGGCCCTGGTGGCGGCCGTCCAGCGGCTGCGCCTGGCGCGCGGCGCCGGCGAGTTCGGCATCGAGCTCGGCGAGCCGCGCGTCGACTTCGGCGCCCTCATGGCGCGCAAGAGCGCGGTCGTCGCGCAGCAGCGCGGCGGCGTCGAGCACCTGCTCAAGGGCCGCAAGGTCGATGTCGTCGCCGGCCCGGGCGGCTGCTCGACGCGCACACCGTGCGGGTCGCCGCCGACGGCGCCGAGCGCGACTTCGCGGCCGACGCCGTCATCGTGGCCACCGGCTCGCGACCCACCATGCCGCCCCTGTTCGACGTCGCCGACCCGCGGGTAGTGACGAGCGACGAACTGCTCGATCTCGACCGCCTGCCCGAGAGCCTGGCGATCGTCGGCGGCGGCGTGATCGGCTGCGAGTTCGCCTCGATCTTCGCCGAACTGGGCGTGCCAGTGACCATCGTCGAGCTGCTCGACCGCCTGATCTGCCGGCGAGGACCGCCGGGCGTCGGTGGCCCTCAGCGCAGTCGTTCCGCCGGGCCGGCGATCGAGAGCCTCCTCAAGACGCGCGTCGAGCGCCTCGAGCTCGGCGCGCTCCAAAGGCGTCGGCCTCGTCGTCGCCGGCGGCGCCGACGGTCGTCGCCGCGCTCGTGCTGGTCTGCGTCGGGCGTTCGCCGGTCAGCCGCGGTCTGGGTCTCGAAGAGGCGGGCGTCGAGCTCGACGCCGGCGGATTTCGTGGTCACCGACGACACGCAGCGCACCACGCTCGACGGCGTCTTCGCCGCCGGCGACGTCGCCGGGCCGCCGCTGCTGGCCCACTGGGCCTACCGCCAGGGCGCCGTCGCCGCCGAGAACGCGGTGCTCGGCGGCCGCCTGGCCGTCGACCGGCGGTTCGTGCCGAACGCCATCTTCAGCCACCCCGAGGTGGCGAGCTTCGGCACGAGCGAAGACGAAGCCAGGGCACAAAACCTACCGATCGTCGTGGCGCAGGTACGTTTCAACGGTAACTCTAAAGCTGTGATAGAGGGCGAGAACGACGGGTACATCCGCGTCGTTGCCCGTGCCGACGATCGTCGCGTGATCGGCGCCAGCCTGGTCGGCCTGCACGTCACTGAGCTCGTGCACGAGCTCGTGCTGGCCGCTCAAGCCGGGCTGACCCTCGACGACGTGGCCGGCACGATCCACGCCCACCCCACCCTGGCCGAAGGGGTCGGCGAAGCCGCTCTGGGCGCCGTCGGCCGCGGCATGCACACCCTGTGAGCAAGCCCTCCTGGCTGCGCGTGCGGGTGCCGGCCGCCGCCCCCTTCCGGGCCACGGCGGGCGTACTCGACGAGCTCGCCCTGCACACCGTCTGCGAAGCGGCGCGCTGTCCCAACCGGGGTGAGTGTTTCGCGGCGGGGACGGCGACCTTCCTCATCCTCGGCGACGTCTGCAGCCGCGGCTGCGGTTTCTGCGCGATCGCGCGCGCGGCGGGGTCGGCGGCGGCGCCCGACTCCGACGAGCCGCGCCGCGTGGCTGCCGCCGCCAGACTGCTCGGCTTGAGTCACGTGGTGGTGACGAGCGTCACGCGCGACGACCTGCCCGACGGCGGGGCCGGGCACTACGCGGCCACGGTGACGGCGCTGCACGAGGCGCTGCCGCAGGCCAGCGTCGAAGTCCTGGTGCCCGACTTTCGCGACCGGCCCGCCGCCCTTTCGATCGTCCTCTCGGCGCGGCCGCAGGTGCTCAACCACAACCTGGAGACCGTGCCGCGCCTCTATGGCGAGGTGCGGCCGGGAGCTTCGTACGAGCGCTCCCTCGCCCTGCTCGGCGAGGCGGCGCGCCACAAGGACGCCGGTGGGCCGGCGCTCGTGAAGACGGGCCTCATGCTCGGTCTGGGCGAGACCGCCGGCGAGATCGCCGGCGTGCTGTCCGATTGCGCCGCGGCCGGCGTCGATCTGGTCACCGTCGGGCAGTACCTGCGCCCGGCCGCCGGCTGCCTCGAAGTGGCGCGCTACGTGCCCCCCGACGAGTTCGCCGCCCTCGTGCCGCTGGGCGAGCGCCTGGGCGTGGCTGTCGTGGCCGGGCCGTTCGTGCGCTCTTCGTACCGCGCCGCCGCGTCGTTTGCTGAGCTCTCCACCGGTGCGGCGGCGGCATGGCCGAGGCCGGCGTGAGCGAGCCCCGCGCCGTCCTGCTCGACGTCGATTTCACCCTGCTGCGCCCCAGCGAGCTCTTCAGTGCCGAAGGCTACCGCGCCGCCGGCGCGCGGTTCGGGCTGCGCCTCGACACGCGGCGCTGGCGCGACGCCGAACGTCGCGCCGCGCGAGCCGTCGAAGCGCGCCGCGCCCGGCGCGGCAACGTGCACGACGACGCCGTCTACGAGGTCATCGCCGCCGCGATCGTGACCGGCATGGGCGGCCACGACGCCGCCCGGGTCGAGCGCTGCGCGGCGGCCATCGTCGAGGCCTGGGGCCGCTGCGCCAACTTCTCGCTCTACGACGACGCGCGACCCTGTCTCACGGGCCTGCGCGACGCCGGCCTCTCTGTCGGTCTCATCTCGAACACGAATCGCGACCTCGACGAGGTACTCGACGCCTTCGACCTGCGCCACCTGGTCGACGGCGTCGTCACCAGCGCGCAGGTCGGGCTGTTCAAGCCGGCCCGCGAGATCTTCGCCGCGGCGCTCGCCTGCATAGGCGCAGAGGCGCGCGACACGGTCATGGTCGGCGATTCGTACCGCGACGACGTCGAGGGGGCGCTGGCCGCCGGCCTGTCGGCCGTGCTGCTCGATCGCGACGGCGGCCGTGCGGCCGCCTTGTCGGGCGCCAGGCTCGAGGCGCCGGTGATCGCCAGCCTCGCCGAGCTGCCGGCGCTGCTCGGCCTGCCGCGCCCGGCGCCGGCCGACGATGCGGCCCTGGTCTAGATCGACCTAGGGCTTGGGCACCAGTGCGTAGAGCGTGTGGACGCCGTTCAGGTACAGGGTCTGGCGGTCGGCGGTCGCCGGCGAGTACCTGCCGTCGGGAAAGCGCCACACCGCGCGCCCGGTGCGGGCGTTCAGGCCCCAGGTGTGGTGGCCGAAGTTCGAGACGTAGACGATGCCGTCGAGGACCGTCGGCGAACCAGAGATCGGCGCTCCGGTCGCGAACCTCCAGACGAGCCGGCCGTTGGCGGCGTTCAAAGCGTAGAAGTCGCCGTCGTAGCTGCCCTCGAGGATCAGGTTGCCCCACACCGCCGGCGACGAGTACACGTAGCCGCCCGTGGTGAACGACCAGCGCAGACCGCCGTTCGACAGCGAGAAGGCGTAGATGTCGCCGCCGATGCCGCCGATGTAGACGGTGTCGTAGGCGAGGGCCGCGGTCGCGTAGAACTGGTTCCCCGACAGCAGGCCGCCGGTGCGGGCCCGCCACAGCAGCTTGCCGTTGTAGTTCAGGCAGTACACCGAGCCGTCGTAGGAGCCCACGACGAGGCGTCCGTTGAGCTCGGCCGGGGCGCCCTTCACGGCGCCACCGGTACGGTAGCGCCAGGCGAGCTTGTGGGTGCTGATGTTCATCGCATAGACGCTGCCGTCCTGGTCGCCGAAGAACACGCGGTCCCGCCAGACAAGCGGCGACGATTCGCTGCGGCCGAGGCCCGACAATCCCCATTGCGGCTTGCCCGTGACCCGGTCGAGCACCAGGAAGCGGCCCCCCAGCGAGGTCACGTAGACCGACTTGGCGTCGACCGTCGGCGTCGTGGCGAACAGGGTGGCGGGGCGCAGCTTGTACTTCCACACGAGGGCGCGGTTGCGGGCCTTCAGGCAGATCACAAGGCCGTGCTCGGTGCAGAAGTAGAGGTAGCCGTCGTAGATCGACGGCGGGAACTCGAGCAGGTCGCCGGCGGGGTAGTGCCATTTCACGTGGTAGGGCGGGTGGACCGAGGTGATCGCCGGGTTGTAGCGGGTGCGGGCGGGGTCGTAGCCGTAGGTCAGCCAGTTGCCCAGGGCGAGCTCTGCCGGCGAGCTCGACGGTGAGGGCGCCGGCGTCGCCGCCTGGGTGATCTGCTGGGTGGGGAACGGCGTCGGCTTGGGGCCGCTGTTGTGGTGCAGCGCGAGCACGGCGACGCCCGCGATGCCGCCGATCACGATGACGGCGGCGAGAATGTCGATGTAGAGGAATCTGCGGCGCACGGGACTGCAGTGTACCTGCATGCAACGGGTGCGGTTCAAAAGCGGCGAGGGCCGCACCGACGTTGCCGGTCGTATATCGTAGGGCCATGACCGACAAGATCAGACTGACGCAGTACTCGGCCAAGAGCGGCTGAGCGTCGAAGATGGGTCCGTGTGACCTGGACGCCATGCTCGCCAAGATGCCCCGCGCCACACCCGAGTTCGCCCGGCTCGTCGACACACGCGACGACGCGGCCGTGGTCGACCTGGGCGACGGCCGCTGCCTGGTGCAGACGGTCGATTTCTTCACGCCCATCGTCGACAGCGGCTTCTGGTTCGGGCAGATCGCGGCGGCCAACGCGCTCTCCGACGTGTACGCCATGGGCGCCGCGCCCATGACGGCCCTCAACCTGCTCGCCTGGCCTGCGGGCCTCAGCCCCGAGACGCTCGCCGAGGTGCTGCGCGGCGGCGCCGAGAAGGTCACCGAGGCCGGCGCCGGCCTTGCCGGCGGGCACTCGATCGACGACGCCGAACCCAAGTACGGCCTTGCCGTGACCGGCATCGCCCAGCGCGACGAGATCGTCTACAACTCCGGCGCGCGCGCCGGCGACCGGCTCGTGCTGACCAAGCGCCTGGGCATAGGCGTGCTCGCCACCGCGCTCAAGCGCGGTTTGATCAGCGAAGACGACATGATGCCGGCCATCGAAGAGGCGGCGACCCTGAACTCAGCCGCGGCGCTGGCCATGAAAGAGGTCGGCGTGCACGCCTGCACCGACGTCACCGGCTTTGGCCTGCTCGGCCACCTGCGCGAGATGCTCGAGGCCGGCGGCGTAGCCGGCGAGGTCTTCGTCGAAGACGTGCCGACCCAGCGCGACGTGCACGAGCTGATCGCCGAGGGCGTCTACGCCGGCGGCCTCACCGCCAACCGCGACTACCTGGCGGCGCAGGTGACCGGCCGCGAGTTAGACGAGCCGCTCACCCTCGCCCTGGTCGACCCGCAGACCTCCGGCGGTCTGCTGCTCGCCGTGGCCCCCGCCGATCACGCCCGGCTGCTCGCCGCCCTCGAACGGCGCGGCGCCCGGGGCTGGACGATCGGCCAGGTCGTGCACGGGCCGGTCGGGCGCATGGCTCTGCTGTGAGCGCCGCGACGCGGCCCCCGAACGACGACCCCGAACGCCCCACCGGCGCCGGCGCGCAGGCGAGCGACGCCCTGTCGCCGAGCGACGCGCAGGCGCGCGGCCGCTCGCTCCGCGGCCTGGCTGCGGTCGACCAGGTGCTGCGCGAGCCGCTCGTCGCCGCCCTTGCCGAGACGTACCCGCGCGAGGTCGTCGTGGCGGCGGTGCGCACGGTCATCGAACGCCTGCGCCGCGAGATCATCGCGGGCGGCCGCCAGGACGACGCCGCCGCCCTCACGCCCGCCCAGCTCGCCCCCTGGGTCGAGAAGCTGGTCGAGACGGCCGTCTCGCCGTCGCTGCGCCGGGTGATCAACGCCACCGGCGTGGTGGCCCACACCAACCTGGGGCGCTCGGTGCTGCCGCCCGAGGCGCTCGCCGCCGTCGCCACCGCGGCGGGCTCCTACACCGACCTCGAGCTCGACCTGGCCAGCGGCGAGCGCGCCACGCGCCAGCGCCACGTGCGCGACGTGCTGTGCACCCTCACCGGCGCCGCCGACGCGCTGGTCGTCAACAACAACGCCGCCGCCATCCTGCTCGCGCTGGCCGCCACCAGCCGCGACGGCGAGGTGATCGTCTCGCGGGGCGAGCTCGTCGAGATCGGCGAGGGCTTCCGCATTCCCGACATCCTCGCCGAAAGCGGCGCCCGGCTGGTCGAGGTCGGCACCACCAACCGCACCTACCTGCGCGACGTCGAGCACGCCTGGAGTGAGCGCACGCGCGCGGTCCTGCGGGTGCACACCAGCAACTATCGCATCGTGGGTTTCACGGCGCAGCCGGGCATCGAGGAGCTCGGCGAGCTTCGCCCACGAGCGCGGCGCGCTGGTCATCGACGATCTCGGCAGCGGCGCCCTGGCCGACCTGCCGCTCTTCGCCGAAGAGCCCGCGGCGCGCGAGTCGCTGCGCCTGGGGGTCGACCTGGTCACCTTCAGCGGCGACAAGCTGCTCGGCGGACCGCAGGCCGGCATCATCCTTGGTTCGGCCGAGGTCGTCGCCCGGCTGCGCAGCCATCCGCTGGCCCGGGCGGTGCGCATCGACAAGCTCAACCTGGCGGCCCTCGACGCCCTGCTGCGGCTCTATCTCGATCCCGCACGGGCGCTCGAGCGTGTGCCCACGCTGGCGCTGCTTTCGCAGGCTCGCGAGACCCTTGTCGAGCGCGCGGCGCGGCTGCGCGAGGCGGTAGGGGAGGGCGAGGTCGTCGACTCGGTGGCGCGCGCCGGCGCCGGCGCGTTGCCGGTGGCCGAAGTGGCCAGTGTCGCGCTCGCCCTGGCGCCCCGCGCCGGTGCCGTCGGCGAGCTCGCCGCCCGCCTGCGCCGCGGCTCGCCCGCCGTGCTCGGCTACGTCCACGACGACAGGCTGCTGCTCGACGTGCTCGCCGTGCGCGACCACGAGATCGGCGAGCTCGCCGCCGTGGTGCGCGGGGCGCTCGTCCCGGCCTGAGGCGCGCCGTGCCCGAGCGTCTCCCGCCGGAACCGTCGCAGCCGGGCGCATCCGCACCCGACGCGCCCTCGCCGGGCGCACACGGGCCCGCCGCCCCCGGACCGGGCGCCATGCTGTCGCTGACTCTCGGCACCGCCGGCCACATCGACCACGGCAAGACCGCCCTCATCACGCGCCTCACGGGCACCAACACCGACCGCCTGCGCGAAGAGCGCGAGCGCGGCATCTCGATCGAGCTGGGCTACGCCGAGCTCGAGCTGCCCGGCGGCCAGCGCCTGAGCGTGGTCGACGTCCCCGGTCACGAGCGCTTCGTGCGCACCATGGTGGCCGGCGCCACCGGCATCGACCTCTTCCTGCTCGTAGTGGCAGCCGACGACGGCGTCATGCCGCAGACCGTCGAGCACCTCGCCGTCATCGAGCTGCTGGGCGTGGCTCGCGGCGTGGTGGCGCTCACCAAGACCGACCTGGTCGACGACGAGCTGCTCGAGATGGCCCATGCCGACGTCGAGCGCTTCCTTGCCGAGACGCCCTACGCCGCGGCGCCGATTGTCGCGGTCAGCGCGCGCGACGGCAGCGGCCTGCCCGAGCTGCTCGCCGCGCTCTCGCGTGTCGCCGCGGCCGGCGCGGCCGATCGCCGCGACGGGCCGGCGCGCCTGCCGGTCGACCGGGTCTTCGCCCTGAAGGGCTTCGGCACGGTGGTCACCGGCACGCTGTGGCGGGGCGCCGTCCGCGTGGGCGACCGGCTGATCGTGCAGCCCGGCGGCGAGGCCGTGACCGTGCGCAGCGTGCAGATGCACGACCGCGCCGTCGAGGTGGGCCTTGCCGGGCGCCGCGTGGCGCTCAGCCTGCGCGGCGCCGACCGGGCGACCATCGAGCGCGGCGCGTTTCTGGTGGGCTCCGAGGCGGCCGCCCGCGTCGCCCCCACACGCTCGTTCGCGGCCGCCGTGCGCCTTGTCGGCGCCGCACGATCGCTCAAGACCGGCGTGCGCGTGCGCCTGCACCACGGCACCACGCAACACGTCGCGCACCTGAGTTTCCTCGACCGCCGCGAGCTCGCGCCGGGAGAGGAAACGGTGGCGATCGTGCGGCTCGACGGCGGCCCGGCCGCCGTCGAGCCGCACGATCGCTTCATCCTGCGCTCGCTGTCGCCGGGTCAGACCATCGGCGGCGGCACGGTGCTCGACGCCGCTGCGCGGCGCTGGCGGCAACGCCCGGCCCAGCTCGCCTTCGCCCAGGCCGTCGCCGCCGGCGACGTGTCGCGGGCGCTGCTGCTGGCCGCGGCCGACCGCGGCGCGGCCGGCCTGGCCGCCGGCGAGCTGATCGCGGCCGGCATCGACGCCGCAGCGGCCGCGCCGGCGCTGGCGGCGCTCGCCGCCGCGGGCGAGCTCGAAACCGTCGCGCAGGTCGCGCAAGGCGCCCAGGGCGTCCCGCCGGTCGTGCCGGCCACGGCCGGTCCCGGCCGCGGCGGCGCGGCCGCCGAACGCCGCTTCTTTGCGGCCGGCGCCGTGGCGGAGGTCGTGGCCGCCCTCGATGCGCCGCTCTCGCGCCGCGCCGCCGAGCACCCCGAGAACCCCTTCGTGGCGCTCTCCGCCCTGGCCGCGGCCGCGCCGCGCTTTCCGCTCGACGAGCTCGCCGCCCTGGCGGCCGGTCTGGTCGCCGGCGGTGAGCTCGTCGAGCGCGAGGGCGCCTATGCCCGGGCGGGCGCGGGCGACGCGCTGTCGCCCGCTCACGAAGCGCTCGCGGCGCGGGTCGCCGAACGCCTCGCGGCGGCGCGGTTCGCGCCGCCCACGCTCGCCTCACTCGAAGAGGAGCTCGGCGCCGAGAAGCGCGACCTGCTGATGGTGCTCGAAGTGCTCACCCGGCGCGGCGTCACGGTGCGCGCCGACCGCGATCTGTGGTTCGAGAGCGCCGCCGTCGACGAGGCGCGCGAGCGCCTCAAAGAGGCGCTCGCGCGCCTGACCGAGATCACCCTTGCCGACTACCGCGACGCCCTTGCCACCGGCCGCCGCCACGCGCAGGCGCTGCTCGAGCTGTTCGATTCCGAGGGGCTCACGCGACGCCGCGGCGACGTGCGCGTGTTGCGGATGCGCCGCTAGAAGGAAGCTCAGGCGGCGGGCGCCGGTGCGTGGCCTTGCGGCCGGCGGTGGGCCTTACGGCCTGCCCGAGGCGAAGTAGTCGCCGCCGAACGCCGAGTCGTAGCGCACGTCGACGCCGGTGTAGGGCGCGTCGATCATGGAGCCGCCGCCGACATAGATGCCCACGTGGTGGATGCCGCCGGCCGAAGATCCGAAGAAGACGAGGTCGCCGGGCTGTTCTGAGCCGTGCGCGACGTGGGTGATCGAGGCGTACTGCATGGCCGCGTTGTGCGGCAGGGAGATGCCGAGCTGGGCGTAGACGTACATGGTCAGGCCGGAGCAGTCGAAGCCGCTCGGGCTGGCGCCGCCCCACACGTAGGGGACGCCGAGATAGCGGGCCGCGATCGACACTGCCGAGCTGTGGGAACCGGCCGATGAGGTCGATCCTCCGCCGCCGCCGCCGCCGCCTCGCCTGACGAAGTCTGTTGCGGGGCGGACTTGGCGGCGGCCTTCGCCGCGGCTGCCGCCGCTTCGGCGCGCTGGGCGGCGAGCTTGGCGGCCCGTGCCTGCGCGGCCTCCATCGCGTCGATCTGCTTCTGCACGCCGCGCAGCATGGACTGGCGTGTGGCGAGGTCGGACGAGATCTGGCGCTTGGTGGCGGCGCGCTGGGCGACCAGGGTCTCGGCCTGCTTGCCTTCGGCGAGCAAGGCCACGCGACGGTGGTCGATCTGCTTCTTCAGCGCCGTGATGGTGTTGACGGTGTCGCTGTCGCTCTGGCCCACTTGACGCATGGCGTTGACCTCGGTGACCAGGTCGTTGAAGCTCTTGGTCGAGAGCAGCACGTCGAGCACGCTGGCCTTGTCCTGCTTGTACATCGACACGACGCGCTGTGTGAGGAGCTGGCGGGCGACGAGCAGGTTGTAGCGGGCGATGTTCAGCTCGCGCTGATTGGTGACGATCTGGGCGCGCACCGTGTCGAGCTTCTGCGAGGCCGCGTCGTAGGCTTCGACCGCGTACTCCATCTTGGTGTTCAGAGCCGAGACCTGGGCGGCGATGTGCTGCGCCTGAGCCTTCTTCTGGGCGATGGTGGCGCCCTGGGCGAACCCGGGCAGCGCGCAGAGCACTGCGGATGCGATGACTAAGAAGATGGCGGGGAACAAGAGCCTGCGGTGCATGCCGTCGCCTCCTTTTGGGGCTCACCCATGGCTGGGAGTCCCTGAGGTGCGCGCGTTATCTCGTGCGCTTCGCTTACGTTGCGGGCCTGCAACCCGTACCGGGGCACGAGCCTGGAGACCTTAGCACAGTCGTCCCTGCTCGCACAACCTGACCGGTCAGTCAGTCTCGGCTTCGCACCCGAACGACCGCCACAGCTCGGTCGTGGCGGGCGGGCGTCGCGACTTGTCGCCGACGCCCTGAGACCTAGTTCGCTCTCGGCTCACGCTCACCTTTGCGTTGGTGCGCGCTCGCCCTTGCTCTTGCCTTCGGCTCGCGCCTGCCTTCGTGCCGGCGCACGCTTGCCGCTCGTCGCCGCGCGCCGGTTCTCGCCGCGGCGTGTTCGAGCTCTACCGTCGGTCGCCGCGCGCCGTTGCTTTAGGCCTCGCGCGCGGACTGGGCGCGTGACGAGCCTCGGAGCTTGGTGATAGCTTGGCGTCGCAGCGGCGTCGGGAGCCGCGCACGGAACAACCACGAAGGGGGCGTCGCTCATGGAGCGCAAGGGACGACTGGCCGGCAAGGTGGCCCTGATCACCGGAGTCGCCAAGCAGGACGGCATCGGGTTCGCCACGGCGCAAGTCTTCGCCGACGAAGAGGCCGCCGGTCTGGCCGTCGTCGACATCGCCGACGCCGTGCACGCCTGTCCCGCGCACCTCGGGGAGCGCTGCTCGAGCCACACGGCCGACCTCACCAAGGCCGCCGACGTGCAGCGCGTGGTCGACGAAGCGATCGCCGTCCACGGCCGCATCGACGTGCTCGTCAACAACGCCGGCATGGTCGTCTTCGGGCAAGACGAAGACTTCGCCGCCTTTCAGGACCTGACCGAGCGTCAGTGGGACTTCAGCATCGCCATCAACCTGAAGAGTCAGTTCCTCATGACGCGCGCCGTCGTGGGCCACATGATCGAGCGCGGCTCGGGGCGCATCGTCAACGTCTCGTCGGCGACGGGCCCGGTGGTGGCCAACCCCGAGGAGTCGGTGTACTGCGCCGCCAAGGCCGGCGTGCTCGGGCTTACCCGGGGCATCGCCCTCGACGTGGCCCGCTACGGCATCACCGTCAACGCCGTGGGGCCGGGCTGGGTGGCGACCGGCTCGCAGGCCGATGGCGAAGACGTCGGCGGCGCCAACACCCCGCTCAAGCGCTCGGGACGTCCCGACGAGATCGCCCGCCTGATCTGCTTCCTGGCCTCAGACGACGCCAGCTACATCACCGGGCAGCTCGTGGTGATCGACGGCGGCAACACGATCCAGGAGTACAAAGGCCCCAGCGAGCTCTATTACTAAGCGCGTACCGCAGTCACGCCAGCTTGAGCGCCGACGACGCAGTCGATCGGCGGACTAAGCGCGTACCGCAGTCACGCCAGCTTGAGCGCCGACGACGCAGTCGATCGGCGAACTAGGTGCGCAACGTCGTCGCGCTACGTGACGGCGCCCGGCGGCGCGGCGCCGGCCGGGCGCGAGGGCAGCAGCGGTGTGAAGAACAGCGCCAGCACGGCGACGAGCGCCACCACCGCGAGTGAGGCGTCGAGGCCTTTGATGCGCGCCGTGCGGTTGAGGTCGACGACCGTCGCCGCGGTGTCGGGCGGCACGCCGGCCTTGTCGAGCTCGCTCTTCAGCTGCGTATCCGAGACGAACGGCACGCCGGCGGCGAGGTCCACGCTCGCCTTCTCCTTGACCGACTGCGGCACGTCGGGCGAGTTGGCGATGCCGCTCGATAGCGAGGCCGTGAGCGCGGCGATCAGCACGGCGCCGACCAGCGCCGTGCCCAGCGACGAGCCCAGGAACATGGCCGTGTTCTGCAGGCCGCCGACCTCGGCGCTGCGCTCGTCGGGCACCGCCGACACGGTCACGCTGCCCAGCTGCGAGGCCAGCGCGCCTATGCCCAGGCCGGCCAGCAGCAGCGGCACCAGCACAACGCCGGCCGCCGCGTCCAGGTCGATCCCCCCGATGAGCAGCACGAGGCCCACCAGCAGGGCCAGCAGGCCGGCCTGCACGACGCGCCGCGGCGAGGCGCGCGGCAGCAGGCGGGGCACCAGGATGGCGGTGAGCAGCAGCCCGATCGAGAGCGGCACCAGCCGCAAGCCGGTGCCCAGCGCAGAGAGCTCGAGCACGATCGAGAGGAACAGCGGGATCACGAAGAAGGCGCCCGACTGGATGAGGTACTGGAAGAAGAAGGCGATCAGGCCGCCGCGCAGCTGCCGGTTGCCGAAGATAGTGGGGTCGACGAGCGGCTCGCGGCCCTGCTTGAGCAGGTGCTCCTCCCAGCGCAGGAAGCAGTAGAGCACGAGGCCGCCGCCGAGCAGCAGCCAGAGCACCGGCGAGACGCCGAGCAGCGAGGGCTGGCCGGGGTGTGGCTGCACCCAGCCCCAGCGGCTCGACTGCAGCACGCCGAAGACCAGCATGCCCAGGCCCACGACCGAGCCCGCGACGCCGGGCAGGTCGATGTGCGTGTGGCCGGCGGCGGGGGCGTCGTGCACGCGCCGCACGAACACCAGGATGACGGCGACGATCACGACCTCGGCGGCGAACACGTAGCGCCACGAGGCGTAGGTGGTGACGGCGCCGCCGATCAGGGGCCCAGCGGCGATCGCCATGGCGCCGGCGGCGGCGATCATGCCGTAGGCCGCCGGTCGCCGCGCCGCCACGAAGTTGCCCGCCACGAGCGCCACGATGGCCGGCATGATGAGGGCGGCGCCGATGCCCTCGAGCAGCGACCAGCCGATGAGCATCACCGGCAGGTTGGGGGCGAGGGCCGTGATCAGCGAGCCGCAGGCGTAGACCACGCAGCCCAGGGCGAAGATGCGCCGTCGGCCCACGATGGCGCCCAGCTTGCCGCCGGTGATCATGAGCGTCGCCATGACCAGGGTGTAGAGGGTGATCGCCGTCTGGATGCCGGTGACCGTGGTGTTCAGGCTGGCGGCCACCGAGGCGATCGAGACGTTCATCACCGAGCTGTCGAGCGCCATCAGGAACTGTGAGGCGCCCAGCACGGCGAGCACCAGGCCGCCTCCCGCCGCGGCTGCGACCGCCGCTCCGCCGGCGCCCGCCGCCGAGGCGCCGCCTGCCGCCGCACTGTCGGCGCCGGTCGTGGAGTCGACGCGCGCTCCGCCGCCGGCGCTCGCCGCGCCGTCAGACGGACCTCTCAAGCTCCCATTCGCACCCATCGCGGACACCCTCGTTGCCGACCCCGCTCTCTGTCAACCGTGCTGTACCCCGTGTAAGCTACCGGCGTCCGCTGCCGCGCGTTTGCGCGCTGGTGCCGGGCCGTCTGCCGGGCCGGCCGGCGGGGCGTTGCGACCGGGTCGCGCGAGGGGGGAACCCATGGCCGCGGAGTTCGAGAACAGGGTCGTGCTGGTCACCGGCGCGGCGGGGGGCATCGGCAAGGCCGTCGCCCGCCGCTTCCTGGCCGCGGGCGCTCAGGTCTTCGCCGTCGACGTGCGCGCCGACCTGCTCGCGGCCGCGCTCGCCGAGCTCGGCGAGACGCCGGGCGCTACCATCTACCCCATCGAGGCCGACGTCAGCGTGGTCGCCGACTGCGCGCGCATGGTCGCCGTGGCCGTCGCCGGCGGAGGCCGTCTCGACGCGCTCGTCAACTGCGCCGGCCTCTGGGTCGAAGGCCCCAGCGAGACCATGACCGAAGACGACTGGGAGCGCGTCGTGTCGGTCAATCTCAAAGGCACGTTCTTCTGCTGCCGCTACGCCATTCCCGAGCTGCGCAAGACGCAGGGCTGCATCGTCAACATCTCCTCCGACGCGGGTGTGGTGGGCACGCCCGAGACGGCCGTCTATACGGCCTCCAAGGGGGGCGTGAGCCTGCTCACCAAGTCGCTCGCCCTCGAGCTCGCTCCCGACCTGGTGCGGGTCAACGCGGTCTGTCCGGCCGACGTGATGACCCCGATGTTGCGCTACCAGGCCGACACGTTCGGCGGCGGCGACCCCGAGGGCTACCTCAAACGCCTGCTGGGCAGCTACGCCCAGGGCGAGCGCGCCCGCTTCATACGCCCCGACGAGGTCGCCGAGCTCGTCTACTACCTCGCCGGTGAGCAGGCGGCGCCCATCACCGGCGCTCTTTTGTCGATCGACTTCGGAACGAGTGCGGGCTACGGCTACGCATGACCGCCACGCTTTGCGCCCGGCAACGCTTCTAGCGAAGGAGCACGTGTCCCCGATGGCAGACAGACCCTTTATCCACCCGTACATCCCCAACGCCGTGCCGGCCACCAAAGAGGCCATGCTGGCCGAAGTGGGGCTCGACAGCGTCGAGGAGATCTTCGCCGAGATCCCCGACCGCCTGCGCTTCAAGGGACGGCTCGACATTCCCGAGCCGATCCTCGCTGAGCGCGACCTGCGCCGCCACGTCAAGGGGCTGCTCGACCGCAACACAAGCTGCGAGGACAACCTCAACTTCTGCGGCGCCGGTTGCTGGCAGCACTACGTGCCGGCGGTCGTCGACGAGGTCGTCAACCGCGCCGAGTTCCTGTCGGCGTACTGCGGCGGCAGCTACTCCGACCTGGGCAAGTACCAAGCGCGCTTCGAGTTCAATAGCCAGCTCGGCGAGCTGCTCGACTTGGACGGCGTGGCCAACCCCATCTACGACTGGGGCGACGTCGCCGGGCGCAGCTTCCGCATGGCCAAGCGCATCACCGGCCGCAACCGCGTGCTGGCGCCGCGCACCATGAGCCCCATGCGCTTAGCCGAAGCGCGCACGCTCTGCCAGCCCGAGGTCATGCCCTCTCATGTCGCCATCGACCTGGTCGACTACGAGCCCGATGGCGGTCGGCTCGACCTGGCCGACCTGCGCGCCAAGCTGGGCGACGACGTCGCCGCCGTGTACTGGGAGAACCCGGGCTATCTGGGCACGATCGAAGACCAGGGCGCCGAGATCGTGCGCCTCGCGCACGAAGCCGGCGCCCTCGCCATCGCCGGCGTCGACCCCATCACGCTGGGCGTGCTCACCGCTCCCGGCACGCTCGGCGCCGACATCGCCTGCGGCGATATTCAGCCGCTGGGCATGCACATGCACGCCGGCGCCGGCTGCTCGGGCTTCATCGCCTTCCGCGACGACGACCCCGTGTTCGCGCAGGAGTGCCCGCTCGAGCTTTACACCCTGCTGCACACCGAGACGCCGGGCGAGTGGCAGGTCGCCGAGGCGCTGCCCGAGCGCACCTCGTACGGCGCCCGTGACCAGGGCAAGGACTGGGTCGGCACGGCCTCGGGCCTGTGGACCATCGCCGCCGCCGTCTACATGACGGTCATGGGCCCGCAGGGGTTCCGCGAGCTCGGCGAGACTTGCCTGTCGCGCTCGCACTACGCGGCCCAGCGTCTGGCCGAGCTGCCCGGCGTCGAGCTGAAGCTCTCGCCGGCCTTCTTCAAGGAGTTCGTCGTGAACTTCGACGGCGCCCACAAGACGGTCGCCGAGGTCAACGCGGGACTGCTCGAGCACGCCATCTTCGGCGGCAAGGACCTGTCGGCCGAGTTCCCCGAACTGGGCCAGAGCGCCCTGTATTGCGTCACCGAATACCACAGCGAGGCCAACATCGTGGAGCTCGCGACCGCCCTGAAGGAGGTGCTGTCATGAGCGCCCACGTGACCGACGACGTTCAGGCCAAGCTCGAGCGGCTCGGCAGGCTGCGCCGCGACGGCGGCGCCCTGCGCGACTACCACGCGCCGCGCTGGAACGAGCCCCTGATCATGGAGCAGAGCGTGCCCGGCGAGCGCGGCGTGCTGGTGCCGCTCGCCGAAGAAGAGGTCGCAAGCGCGGTCGGCGACCCGCTGCAGTACGTGCCCCAGGCCATGCGCCGCGCGACGGCGCCCGACCTGCCCGAGCTCTCCCAGCACCAGGCGCTGCGCCACTACCTGCGCCTCTCGCAGATGACGCTCGGCATGGACCTGGGCTCCGACATCTCCGAGGGCACCTGCACCATGAAGTACAGCCCCAAGCTGCACGAGGAGCTCGTGCGCTACCACAAGCACGCCGAACTGCACCCCTGGCAAGACGAGACCACGCTGCAGGGCCTGCTGCAGATCGTCTACGACTGCGGCGAGTACCTGAAGGCGATCTCGGGCATGCAGGCCATCACCCTGCAGCCGGGCGGCGGCTCGCACGCCGTCTACACCAACGCCTGTGTCATGCGCGCCTACTTCGCCGCCCGCGGCGAGCTCGAGCAGCGTGACGAGATGATCACCACGATCTTCTCGCACCCCTGTGACGCCGCGACGCCGGCTGTGGCCGGCTTCAAGGTGATCACGGTGATGCCCGACGAGAACGGCTACCCCGACCTGGCGGCCTTCAAGGCGGCCGTGAGCGAGCGCACCGTGGGCTGCATGATCACCAACCCCGAAGACACCGGCATCTACAACCCGCAGATCGACAAGTACGTCGAGGTGCTCCACGACGCCGGCGCCCTGGCCTTCACCGACCAGGCCAACGCCAACGGCATCATGGGCTTTGCCCGGGCGCGCGACGCCGGCTTCGACGCCTGCCACTTCAACCTGCATAAGACCTTCTCGAGCCCGCACGGCTGCGAGGGCCCGGCGACCGGCGCCTACCTGACGACCGACACGCTGGCCCCCTACCTGCCGGTGCCGGTCGTTGCCCGCACGGGCAACACCTATCACCTCGACTACGACCGGCCCGAGTCGATCGGCCGCGTGCGCGGCTTCCTGGGCAACTGGATGGGCGTGCTGCGCGCTTACGCCTGGATCCGCAACCTGGGGCCCGACGGCCTGCGCGAGGTCGCCGAGATCAGCGTGCTCAACAACAACTACCTCGACCGCCTGCTCATGGGCGTGCGCGGTGTGAGCCGGCCCTACGCCGAGGGCCACCGCCGGCTCGACCAGGTGCGCTACAGCCTGGAGACCCTCAAAGAGGAGACCGGCGTGGGCACCGAGGACGTGCGCGACCGCATGGTCGACTTCGGCATCCAGAGCTTCTGGATGAGTCACCACCCCTGGGTCGTGCCCGAGCCCTTTACGCCCGAGCCCTGCGAGACCTACTCCAAGGCCGACCTCGACGAGTGGGCGGCCGTCGTCAAGCTGGCCAGCGACGAGGCCTACGCCGACCCCGAGCAGGTCAAGTCGGCGCCCCACGCGTCGAGCTCCGGGCGTCTGGCCGGCCTCGAGGCCTTCGAAGACCCGGAGCGCTGGGCCTTCACCTGGCGGGCATACAGACGCAAGAACGGGCTGACTGGGTAAGCTGGGGCGACAGGAGCGTTACAGTCGACCACAGGGGGTGCCTGCATGCAGACAAAGACAAAGGTGGGTGGCGCGGCGGGAGGGCTGCTGGGCCTCATGGCCCTGGCGGCCGCCGCGGTCGCGTTCATCGTGTTTCTCATGGCGGCGCTGGCCGCGATGGTCGCCGTCGCGGCGGCGGTGATCGCGTTCGTCAAGCGGGAGACCTGGACCAAGCCGGCCTACCGCTGGGCTCGCGACAAGAGCGGGCGCTGGAGCAGGACACCGTGGAGCGCTCGCGACGACGCGCTGAACCCCAACGGCGCCATGCGCAGCGAGCGCGCGGCGAACTGACGCAAGGCGTCCGCGAGTGCGCCGCTCAGTCGGCCTTCGCGGCGTGGCGATGGGCGGCGGCGAGGGCCTGGCAAGGCCCTCGCCGCCGCCCATCGCAGCTTCGCTGACCGGCGCGCGAGCGACTTTGGCTGTCGCTGCGGCCGTCCATGGGTCACAATGGACCCTCATGAGCCCGCGACCGTCCGACAGACACCGACAGGCCGGCGCGCCCCGGCGGGGCGCCGCACGCGCCGTCTCCAGCACCCGCGACGTGCTCGTCACCATCGCCCGCATGATCTTGCTGATCATCCTGGTGGCCGCCACCATCCAGTCGTTCCTCGTGCTGGTCGAGCAGCCGGCGCAGCTCGGACCGCAGCCGACCGTGCACTCCTACGTGGCCTGTACGCTGGCCTTTGTCGCGACCTGCCTCATGCTGGCGCTGGCGCTGAACGGCTCCTATCTGGCCGACCGGCTCTTTCCCCCGGCGCGCCTGCAGCTGCTGTTCAGCACCGTGTCGGTGACAGGGGCGGCGGCCATCATCGTGGGCCTGCTGGGCTCGTTTCGCATGGGCACGGTCATCGCCCTCGACATCCTCGCCGCGGTGGTGCCGTTCGTGCTCATGGGACTCGTCTCACCGGGCTTGTACCGGCGCCCCGGCAACGCCACGCCTGCGCAACGCGACGAAGCCGCCGCAAGTGCCGCCGAGCGCGAGCGCGCCCGGCAGCGGCGCGGCGGCAGGGGCAAGCGGTGATCAAGGCGCCCGACGCGCCCGGAGCGTCCGCTGCGCGGCCCGGCGACAGCGCCGTCGGCGACGGTCGCGCCCCAGGCGCCGCGAACGCCGCCGCCCGTTCGGGCGCCACGACCTACAAGGTCGAGCGACCGCCCAAGGCGGGGCCGGTAGCCGTCGCCGCCAAAGTCGTGCTTGCTCTCGTCTTCGCCGTCACGACCGCCCTGTGCGCCTACCGCGCGGCCGCGCCCGACGCTACGCCTCACCAGCACGTGCCGGCGATCATCGTGACCGGCGGCTTCGCCGCCACGAGTCTGGTGGCGGTCGTCCTGCTCGCCGCCGCGATCGCCTGGGTCATGCGCGGCGCGCACTTCGCCGACAACCTCGCGTTCGCCGTGCTCTGGCCCATCGCCACAGTGCTGATCGTGATCGCCGCGGGCGTCTCGCTCGTGCCCCAGCACTACCTGCGGCCCGGGCTCCTGCTGGCGCCGGCGGGCCTGGCGGCGGCCACCATGATGATCGCCGTCGCCTGGGTCTACAACCGCGCCGCGACGCGCTAGCGCGTCGCCGCCCGCCCCCTCGCGTCGCGCCATGTCCCTTGAGCAGCGGCGCCGCGTCGGCCTGATCGTCAACCCCGTGGCCGGGGTCGGCGGCACGGTCGGGCTGAAGGGCAGCGACGGCGATGACATCGTGCGCCGCGCCCTCGCCGGCGGCGCCAGCCGCGAAGCTCCGCGGCGGGCCGCCGTCGCGCTCGCCCGCCTGGCGCGCCTGCGCGAGCATGTCGCCGTCGTCACATGCCCCGGCGAGATGGGCGAAGACGAGGCGCGCGCCTGCGGCTTCGAACCCGAAGTGATCGCGCTCGCCGGCGGCGGCCGCTGGGGAGCCGGCCGCGCCGCCCTGCCCGACGGTTCCCCGGCAACGAGCGCCGACGACACCGTGGCCGCGGCTCATGCCCTGCGCGAGCGCGGCGTCGACCTGCTGCTGTTCGCCGGCGGCGACGGCACCGCGCGCGACGTCTGCCGGGGTGTCGGCGACACCCTGGCCTGCCTGGGCGTGCCGGCCGGCGTCAAGATCCACTCCGCGGTCTACGCGACCACGCCCGGCAGCGCCGGCGAGCTCGCCGCGCTCTACCTGCACGACCGCCCGGCGGCGGTGCGCCTGCGCGAGGCCGAGGTCATGGACCTAGACGAAGACGCCTTTCGCGAGGGCCGTGTCTCGGCGCGCCTCTACGGCTACCTGACGGTGCCCTACGAGCGCAGCCTGGTGCAGTGCGCCAAGGCCGGCGGCTGCGCCGGCGACGAGGGCGACCTGCGCGCCATCGCCGCCGACGTCGTGAATGCCATGGACCCCACGACGCTCTACCTGCTCGGGCCGGGCACGACGACGCGCGCCGTGGCCCAGGCGCTCGGCCTCGACAAGACGCTGCTCGGTGTCGATGCCGTGCGCGGCGGCCGCCTGGTGGGCGCCGACCTGAGCGAGCGCCGCGTGCTCGAACTGCTCGACGAGGGGGCGGCGCCGTCGGCCGGGACGGCCGGCGCCGCGGGCGCCCCCGCAGCCGCGCGCATCGTGGTCACCGTGATCGGCGGGCAAGGCCACATCTTCGGGCGCGGCAACCAGCCGTTGAGCGCGGCGGTGATCCGCCGGGTGGGTCTCGAGCACGTGATCGTCGTGGCCAGCGAGACCAAGCTGCTGTCGCTGTCGGGCGGCCCCCTGCTGGTCGACTCGGGCGATGCCGCGCTCGATGCCGCGTTTGCCGGCTACCGGCAGGTCGTCACCGGCCTGGGCCGGCGCACCGTCTACCGGGTGGCCGGCGCCTCGGGTTCGTAGCGCTCCTTGAAGCGGGCGAGGGTGTCGCCGAGCATGGTCTCGACCATGGCGAGCGCCCCGTCGACGTCGAAGGCCGGGTCGAGCGCCGCCTGCAGGCCGAGGCCGTCTTCGATGGCGACGAGCACCGAGCCGACCGCGGCGAGCTCGCGACGCTGGGCGTCGGTCACCGGGCCGGCCGGCTTGGGGTCGACCGGATCGAGCGGCTCGCTCACACCGGTCATCTCGAGGACGAGCTCGCGGTAGTCGTCGTACAGGCCGGCGATGCGGCGTTGCAGCTCGGGCTCGCGCAGCGCCGAGACGATGAGCTCGAAGAAGTCGTGCTGCGACTGCGTGTCGTCGGCCTCGCGCTTGATCCAGTCGAGGAACGTGGGCAGGCTGCCGCCCGGCCCGGCCAGGCCGTAGACCGACACCGCCAGGTCGTGGAACAGCGAGTCGAAGAGGATCGCCACCAGGCCGGCGCGGCTGCCGAAGTGGTAGGGGATGAGGGTGCGGCTGACGTTGGCCTCGTTGGCCACCGCTTCGATGGTCAGGCCCTCGAGCCCGCGCTCGGCGAGCACGCGCCGCGCGGCCTCGAGGATGCTGCGCGCGGTGGGCGGCAGCGACTCCATGGGGTGGTCGCGGGGCAGGCCCGGCGAGTACTGGCTCGGGGTCGTCATCTTGGGCCGGCCGCGGGGGCGCCGAGCGGGCTGCACCGGGGGATTTTCTTGTCTTGACATTTCAGGGCCCTGTACTAGCGTCGACTGCAACCACGCGCCCGGGGGAGGCGTTGTGGTCCCCAAACAGGGCGGTCCGGCGCTGCAAAAGCGCGGGCCGCGCACGCGTGACAAGGAGTGTAACGCATGAAGGTTCTCATCGTCGGTACCGGTGGTGTTGGCGAGTCGATGGCCGCCATCGCAGCGCGCCGCGACCCCAACAAGGGCTGGCTCGAAAAGATGGTCATGGCCGACTACGACCTGGCCAAGGCGCAGGCCGTGTCCAAGCGCCTCGGCGAGGACAGGTTCCCGGCCGAGAAGGTCGACGCGAGCAATCCCGACGAGGTCGCCGCTCTGGCCACCAAGCACGGCGTCGACATCATCTGTAACCTGGTCGCACCCGAGTTCAACCCTATGCTGCTGCAGGCGGCCCTCAAGGCCAAGACGCACTACCTCGACACCGCCATGACCGTCTCCGAGCCGCACCCCGAGGGCAAGATCGGCCCGACCGGCGTCATGCTCGGCGACAAGGAATTCCCGCTCAGCGCCGACTTCGACAAGATCGGCAAGGTCGCCTTCGCCGGCTTCGGCGTCGAGCCCGGCATGGCCGACTACCTCGCGCGCTACGCCGCCGACCACATGTTCGACGAGATCGAAGAGATCGGCATCCGCGACGGTTCCAACCTCGAGATCCCGGGCGCCAAGGGTATCGCCTTCGGCTTCTCGATCTGGACGACGATCGAAGAGTGCACCCAGCCCGCCATCATCTGGGAAAAGGGCAAGGGCTGGTACACGGTCGAGCCGTTCGCCGAGCTCGAGCCGTTCTTCCTGCCCGAGGGCATCGGCACCGTCGAGATCGCCCACGTCGAGCACGAAGAGGTCGTCAACCTCGGTCGCAGCGCGCACCTGCTCAAGGGCAACAAGAAGGCCACCTTCAAGTACGCCCTGGGCGACGACTTCATGATGGCCATCGACATCTTCAAGTCGACCAACATGGACAAAAAGACGCCGATCAAGGTAAAGGGCGTCGAAGTGGCGCCGCGCGACGTCATCGCCGCCGCCGCCCCCGACCCGAACGAGATCGGCAAGAAGTACGTCGGCCAGACCGCGGCCGGCACCTGGGTCAAGGGCACCAAAGACGGCATGGCCCGCGAGGTCTACCTCTACCAGGTCGCCGACAACCAGGACTGTGTCGAGAAGTACGGCACCCAGGTCGTCGTCGCCCAGACCGCCTTCACCCCGGTGATCACCCTCGAGCTCATCGCCACCGGCAAGCTCGTCGGCCAGAACGGCAACCCCGAGAGCGGCGTTCACGTTCCCGAGGAGTTCAACGCCGACGACTTCGTGGCCCTCATGCCCGCCTACGAGTTCCCGGGCGGTCTGCTCGAGATGGACGCCGAGTACAAGCGCCATCAGGACCGCAAGTCGATCATCTCGGCCGCCAAGGCGCTCGCCGCGGCCGCCAAGTAAGACCGCGTTCGCAGGCGAGGCGCCGCCAGGCGCCGAGCCGCACCGCACACCGAGGGGCGGGGCGCCGCAAGGCGCCCCGCCCCTTTCGCCTGCCGTCACCGTGTCGCGTCGCTCGGAGTGGTGGGAGCAGGATCGCCGTCTGCCCTCCCCACGGCCAGGATGGCAACGTCATCGTCCAATGCCGCCGACGCGTAGTCCGTGACTGCCTTCAGGATCTCATCGGCAAGGTCGCCGACATCCACGTGCGTGCTGCGCCCGAGCAACGAGACGATGCGTTCTGTGCCAAAGAAGCCGCCAGGTCCGCGCGCCTCGGTGACGCCGTCGGTGTACAGCAGCAGCACATCGCCGGCGCCAAGCGTCGCCTGGGCCGGCACGAACTGCGTCTCTGGAAAGGCGCCCAGCAGCGGAGACCTGGTCGCCAAGCGCTCGACGGCGCCACCGCTGCGCAGCAGCAACGGGTCGGGGTGCCCGGCGTTGCAGTACTCGAGAACGCCCGAGCGTTTGTCGAGCAGCCCGACGAACGTGGTGACGAAGGTCTCGGGATCCGTTAACCGCCCCAGGACGAGGTTGGTCTGACTGAGCACGCGCGCCGGCAGGTCGCCTTCGAGCAGGTGCGCGATCATCGTGTGCTTTGCGCGGGCCGCGAGCATCGCCGGCCCGATGCCCTTGCCCGAGACGTCGCCCAGCAGCAGGGCGACATGGTCGTCGTCTATCGCAAACAGGTCAAAGAAGTCGCCGCCGACGCGCGTCGACTTCGTACCGGAGTAGTAGGCGTGAGAGAATGCGATCCCCTCGATGGGTCCGGGATCGCTCAGGAGCGCCTCTTGCAGGAGCCGCGCGGTCTCCTTCTCTGCGTGGTAGAGCGCACTGCTCTCGAGTGCCAGCCCCACGATCGCGCCGAACTTGTCGGCGAAGGCCACGTCGTCGTCGCTGAACGGCAGCGCCGCCGACTGATAGATGAACGACACGTCGCCGATGTCGCGCTCGCGCACGCGCAGGGTCACATCGAGCAGCGACTTTATGCGGAAGCGGCGCATGACGCGGGCACTGATCCGGTCGTCGTCATAGGCGTCGTTGAAAGCGATCGCTCCCGCGTTGCCGCCGGTCAGGATCGTGAATGAAGCCAGCTCGCCGGGTACGCGCGTGCCGCGCATGTCTCCGGGCAGGTTGCTCAGGAAGCGCATCACCCAGTCGGGACCTTCCTTGAGGAACAGGATGCCGCTTTCGCAGCCGAGTGCCCCCACGGCAAGGTCGAGTGCGCGCTGGAGGATCGTGTCGAAGTCGAAGCTCGCGTTCACGGCCGCGCCGATCTCGGCGAGCGCCGTGTCGAGGCGGTCCGCGCGGCTTCGCTGCGTGACGTCGGTGTACGAGACGAGCGTGCCGAGCACGCGGCCGTTCCCGTCTGCGAACGGTACCGCGTTCATGGTGAGCACGACCTGGCGACCGTCGGGCAGGGTCGCTCCGAAGAGCGTGTCGAGCAGCGGCTCGCCGGTCCGCATGACCTGCGCCTGCGGTGTCTCCCGCGGTGCGATGGGCACGCCGGCGGCCGTCGTGAGCTTCCAGCGCGTGTCGTCGTAGCGCCGGCCGATGATCTTTTCTCGGGGCCCGAACATGCTCTCCGCGGCGAGGTTGGCGAAGCTCACGAAGCCATCGGCATCGACCAGTTCGATGCCCTCGGCGACGGCGTCGAGAACGCTGGCAAGGTACCTCTCCAGACCCGTCTGGTGCATGGATTCCGCCCTCTGCCGTGAGACTCGTGGCCCATCGTTCCCGCGATGACTGGGCGCCAACCGAAAAGCGCCGACCGAACTGTCTGCCGTGCCCGGGCGCCGCCGTCGCCGGGCGCGACGACGCTTGTCGTTCAAGCGCCCTGCGGCGGCGCGCGATAGACTCGCCGACAGGTTCCGTCGTCGAGCAAGGCAGGTGCGCGATGAGAAGCGCTCGTACTCCGCAGGCTCTCCCGGTCGGCGACGGCGCCCCCGCGCGCCGGCCGCGCGCGCGGCGCGGCCGGCTCGTGCGGCGACCACCGGCGTCGAGAAGGGCATGTCGTACACCGGCTACTGGGAGAATGCTTACGTGGGTGCCGGCGCGCGCGCCTCGCTACGCGCGCTGCACGCCACGGGGGCGGATTGGGCGATGGTCCTGGCGACCGTCTACCAGGACGACATGGACTCGACCACCATCAGCCGCACCGAGCCCAACGCGCCGACCGGCGCCTCGCTCACCAGCATCATCGCCTACGCGCACCACCTGGGCCTGAAAGTCATGCTCAAGCCCCACGTCGACCTGCTGAACGACCCGTCGCACTGGCGCGGCCAGATCGGGCCGAGCTTCTCAGATGCCGACTGGACGGCCTCGTTTGCCGCCTACGACGAGCAGATCGTGCACTACGCCACGCTCGCCGCGGCCGCCAAATGCGAGCAGTTCAGCGTGGGCTGCGAGCTCGATTCGACGGTCGGCCACGCGGCCGCTTGGCGCCAGATCATCGCCGACGTGCGCGCCGTCTACCACGGCAAGATCACCTACGCCGACGACCAGGTCTCGACCGACCCGGGCGCCGTGACCTGGTGGGACGCCGTCGACCTGATCGGCCAGGACGCCTACCCCACGCTGAGCGCCCACCTGCACCCCACCGTCGCCCAGCTCGAGACCGGGTGGAGCAGCTACTACAAACCGCTCCTGCGCCTGCACCGCCGCTACCACAAGCCCGTCATCTTCACCGAGATCGGCATTCGCAGAATCACGGGCGCGGCGCGCGCGCCCTGGGATTGGCAGGTCTCCGGCAAGATCGACCTGGTCGGCCAGTCGCGCTGGTACCAGGCGGCGTTCAAGACCTTCTCCGTGCGCAGCTGGATGACGGGCATGTTCCTGTGGCAGTGGGATCCCGACCCCACGGTGGGCGGTCCCAAAGACGACGGCTACACCCCCCACGGCAAGCCGGCCGAGACGGTGCTGAAGCACTGGTTCGGGCACATGCCGAAGTGAACGACCGGAAGTAGCCGGGGCGGGCCGGTCGGGGGCGAGCGCCGAGCCACCGCTCCGCTTTGACGGCAACGACGCCCGTACCGTACTGTGAGGCGGCCAGACGCCGGCGTCGACTTGGCTGGGCGGGCGACGGTCTCGCGACCGTGGCTCGGGCTCCGCGCGACCAGGGCGTCTTGTCTCGCGCGGAGCGGCTTCCGGTCCGGTGACCGGCGCGGTCTTCAAAACCGTCTGCGGGGCGGTGCTCCCGTCCTGGGTGGGTTCGACTCCCATGCCGCTCCGCCAAGCAGTTGCACGATGTTCCCCGACGATGAGAGCTTGGTCAGGAAGCTTCGATCTGCTTCGACACAACGCCTTGCCGCGCCGCCGGGCGGGTGCGGCGCGTGAGACGCTCCCTCACGCGGCTCGCGAAGCCGCGAAGCATCTGCGAGAGCTCCACTGTGTGGCAGGTCCAGTACATGATGGCGACCTCCTCGTTGCCGGCCATGGCTCGAACGTAGCTCGTCAGGCAGGCGCGCGCGTCACCCGGACCGGGTGAATCGTCCGCGCCGCCGCCGCGTGTCCCTGCGGCCGCCCGCCCTGCGGCCGCGCTGCGCCGCAGCCACGCGCTTCGCGTGGCTCGACCGCGCGCCCGACTACGCCGCCGCGCCGGTCGACGGGGACCCGCGCCATCGCAAAATGGTAGGCTGTCGCTGTGAGCGACTCACCCCGCACGCGCGCGAGCAGACCCCGAGCGGCAGCCGGTTGGCTGCCCGCTTGCCAGTGCTGGACCCTGGAGCCCCTCGTCCACATCTGAGTCGAGCTCCGGGCCGACGTCGCCCCGTTACCGGCGTTCCAGCGCCGCCGCACCAGGCTCGCGGCGGCTGCACGACCTCCCTTTCGCAGACCCCTTCGACCAACGGAGTGACTTATGACAGACACCGACGGAAACGGCCTTCGCCTTCAGGCTGGGTTTCTCGGCGACGACGACAAGCAGGCCATCTACGACGCCGCGCTCGAGATCGCCGAGACGGTCGGCATGCGCGTGCACCAGAAAGAGGCGCTCGAGCTGCTGCGCGCCGCCGGCGCCGAGGTGGTCGGCGACGACCTCGTGAAGCTGCCCCGGCGTCTCGTCGAGCGGGCGCGCTCTACGGCGCCCTCGGTGGTGCCGGTGTTCGACCGCAACGGCGAGCCCGCCATGCGGCTGGGCGGCCGGCGCAGTTACTTCGGCACCGGCTCCGACCTCATGAACATCTACGACTTGGAGACCGGCGAGCGGCGCCTGTCGGGCCTCGACGACGTGACCCGCGCGGCCAACCTGTGCGACGGCCTGCCCAACATCGACTTCGTCATGTCGTGCGCCTACCCGAACGACGTCGAAGACCCGCACCAGGCCTATGTGGCCGAGTTTCGCGCCATGGTGATGGGCACCACCAAGCCGATGGTCGTGACCGCTGAGGGCGACGACGACCTCGAGGTCATGTGGAAGATCGCCGCCGCTGTGCGCGGCGGCGCCGAGGCGCTCGCCGAGAAGCCCTACTTCGTCATGTACGGCCAGCCCAGCAGCCCGCTCGAGCACCCGCGCGACAGCCTCGACAAGCTGCTGTTCTGCGCCGACAAGGGCATTCCCGCGATCTACTCGCCGGCGCCGCTGGCCGGCGCCACCGCGCCGATCACCGTGGCTGGTCACATCGCCCAGGGCACGGCCGAATCGCTCTTCGGCCTCGTCATGCACCAGCTGCGCAAGCCCGGCGCGCCCTTCCTGTTCGGCATCGGGCCGGCGGTCCTCGACATGGCCACCGCGCAGTCGTCGTACAACGCCCCCGAGTACCTCATGACCTACCTCGGCGCCATAGAGATGGCGCGCTGGCTCGACCTGCCGAACTGGGGCTACGGCGGCACCAGCGACTCGCAGGTAGTCGACGCGCAGGCCGGCATGGAGGCCGGTGAGCTCACCCTGCTCGCCATGATGGCCGGCTCCAACTTGAACCACGACGTGGGCTACCTCGACTACGGCCTGACCGGCGCGCTCGAGCTCGTCGTGATCGTCGACGAGTTCGTCGCTATGAACCGTCGTCTGCTCAACGGCATCACGGTCGACCGCGAGACCCTGGGCATCGACGTGATCGCCGCGACCGGACCGGGCGGTGACTTTCTGTCGACCAAGCACACCGCCAAGCACATGCGCGCCGCGCAGTGGCGGCCGACGATCATGAACCGCAAGGGCTACGAGCGCTGGACCGAGAGCGATAGTCCCGACCTGCGTGAGCAAGCGCGCCTCAAGGCGCAGCGCCTGCTCGCCACGCACGTCGCGTCGCCGATCGCCGTCGACGTGGCCGCCGCGATCGACGCGCTCGTCGAGGGCTTCGCGCCCGCGGGTCGCCAGGGCTGACCGTGAGCGGTCCGTCCCGACACGAGGCGGCCGTGCCGCTCGACCCGGCCGCGCTCAGCCCGGAGTTACGAGCGGCGCTGACCGGCCCGTTCGGCGCTCCCGAGCTGGCGCTGCCCTGGATCGATCGCTTCTTCGAGCCCGACGAGCTGCGCCTCGTGGCCGCGCTGGCGGCCGGTCCGCTCACGCTACCGGCCGTCGCGGCCGCGCTCAGACGGTCGGCGTCGCCTGAGTTCTTCGAGCGCGCTGTGCGTCGGGCGGTCATCGACCGCCCGACGCACGACACCGTCGCGCTGGCCGACTTTGCCTCGCGCTTCGAGGTCTGGACGCTCTTCGAGGGCTGGAAGGACCTGCCCCACGACGTGCGCCGCGCCCTGGCCGACTGGTCGCTCGCGCGCTACGTGCAAGCCAAGCGTCCCCAAGTCGAGAGCCTGCTGGCGGGCGAGGCGCCCCAGCCCGGCCTCGAGAACGCCGAGTACCTGCTGCTCCACGAAGCCGAGGCGCTGCTGGCCCGCGCCGTGCACATCTACCTGTGGCCGTGCGACTGCCGCGCCGCCATGGAACGCTGCCGCAAGCCGTCGCTCGTCTGCCTGCGCTTCAACAACGATCGCGGCCTCGGCTGGGAGATCTCGCACGAACGCGCCGTCGAGGTGCTGCGTAGCGCCGACCGCCACGGCCTCATGCACACCGGCGAGGTGGCCACCCCCGGCGAGCACACGCCGGTCACCGCCGGCGCCATCTGCAACTGCTGCGGCGACTGCTGCTTCCCACAGCTTGCCGCCGACGAGCTCGGCGCTACGCGAGTCTGGCCGCGGGTGCGCTACGTCGCCGAGCGCGACCCGGCGAAGTGTACGTCGTGCGGGCGCTGCGCGCGCCGCTGCCCGTTCGGGGCGTTCGTGGTCGAGGCCGGCGCGCAGGCCAAGGGCGCCGCACAGGGCAAGGACGGCGCGCAGGCCAAGGGCGCCGCACGGCGGTCCGCGCTCGTCACGTTCCACCCCGAGCTCTGCCGCGGCTGCGGCCTGTGCGCCACCGGCTGTCCCGAAGGCGCCATCGCCATGACGCCGCTGTGCGCCGCCGAAGGTGCCGAAGGCCGCTAAGGCCGGGCGCCGCGGCGCCCCACTTGCAGACCCAACAGTCAGAGGCGCTTCCGCGATCCACCGCTGGGCAATAACCGTCGCATGACGGTCATTCTGAGCGGCGCGGCGCTGACACTCGACGAGCTCGTGCGGGTGGCGCGCGGCGGCGAAGCCGTCGGGCTCGCGCCCGACGTCGCGCCGCGCATGGCGCGCTCGCGTGCGGCGGTCGACGCGGCGCTCTCGCGCGGCGACGCCGTCTACGGCCTGACGACCGGGGTGGGCGTGCTCAAGCGCGTGCCGCTGGCCGCCGACGAGGTCGTGCGCTTCAATCGCCGCCTGCTCCAGAACCATCGCGTCGCCCAGGGCGTGCCGGTGGCGCCCGACGTGGTGCGGGCCACCATGCTCCGCCTGGCCAACGGCTTCGCCGCCGGCCACGCCGGCGTGCGCCTCGAGCTGGCCCAGCGCCTGGTCTGGGCGCTCAACCGCGGCGTCTGTCCGGTGGTACGCGAGCTGGGGTCGCTCGGTGAGTCGGACCTGGCGCCGCTGGCCGACCTGGCGGCCGGCCTGTTCACCGACCCCGACCTCGCCGCCGGCGAGGGGCTCGCGGTGCTCAACAACAACGCCTTCTCGACCGCCACGGCCGCGCTCGCCGTGCACGACGCCGGGCGCTTGCTCGACGCCGCCGACGCCGCCGGCGCGCTCAGCCTCGAGGCGTTCGCCGCCAACCTCACCATCCTGCACCCGGCGATCGTCGCGGCGCGGCCCGACAAGGGTCTTGCCCTGGTGGTCGCGCGCCTGCGGCGCCTGCTCGACGGCAGCTACCTGTGGCGCGAGGGCGCCGCCCGCAACCTGCAGGACCCGCTCACCTTCCGCTCGCTTCCGGGCGTGCACGGCGCCTGCCACGATGCCCTGTCCTACGTGCGTGCGCGGCTGGCTGTGGAGCTGAACGCCGCCCAGGGCAACCCCCTGGTGGTGCCCGGCGAGCAGCGCCTGATCTCGGTGGCCAACTTCGAGGCGCTGGCGCTCGCCGCGGCGCTCGACCTGGCGCGGATCGCGCTGGCGCCGCTGCTGACGAGCGCCGACGAGCGCGCCGTCAAGCTCCTCGAGACGCCCTGGTCGGGCCTGCCCACCGGCCTGGCGGTCGCGCCGGGCACCTCGGAGAGCGGCCTCAGCATCTACGCGATCGCCGGCGAGGCCATGACGGCCGAGGCCCGTCTGCTGGCGCAGCCGGTCTCGTTCGAGCTGGCGAGCAGCGCCGGCGCCGAGGGCATCGAGGACCGCGCCACCATGCTGCCGCTCGGCGCGCGCCGCCTCGCCGCCATGGCCGGTCTCGGCGAGCGCATCGTGGCGATCGAGCTGCTGATCGCCGCCCAAGCCGTTCAACTGCGCGGCAGCGGGCCGCTGGGGCGCGGCACGCGGCGCGTGTTCGAGCGGGTGCGCGAGCGCGTGCCGTTCGTGGGTCAGGACGACCCCCTGCCAGTCGACCTCGACGGCCTGGTCGAGCTCATCCACGGCGGCGCGATCGCCGAACTGGTGGGCGTGCCCTTTGCGGTCCGTGCGGCGCCCGCGTGGAGCCTCTCGTAGTCGAGGCTCACCTGCGGGCAAACTCGCCCGCGCCCGGCTCGAGCTCCACCGCTCCGGTTTCTAGCGCTCCGGCTCTGAGACGACGGCCGGCTGCGAACCGGTCGACTGGGCCACGACGGGCGCCGCGTCGGCGTTGAGCGGCAGGGGCGGCAGCTCTCCGTGGTCGCCGGGGAGCAACTCGACCAGCACCACGGCCGACACCACAAAGGCGACGGCGACGACGACCATCATCAGCCAGACCATGGGGTCGAGCTGGGACAGCAAGTGGACCATGGGTGTCCCTCCAGACGGCGTTTCCCGGTGTCATACTTCCCGGCAGGGGCGAGTCGTAACGAGAAAGTCGAGCGGGGGGCGGGCGATAGAGCAGGGCAGGGGGTGCCGCAGAGGCGCCGGCGGCGCCGGCAGTTGTGTTGCGCCGCCGGTCGTCGTAAGCTGCGCCCACGCCGTCTCCACGTCTACTGGTACCTGATGCGCGGGTTCAGCAGCGCGTAGATAATGTCGGCGCCGGGCACGTTGAACTGAGTCATCATTATGGGGTGACCAGATGATGCGCGGGTCGCCGTCGTCGCATGGCAAGGAGGGACCCGTGCTTAAGCACCCCCGCAACCCGAGGCGAGTGCAGCGTGACCTCGAGGTGCCCCCCATCTTCTCGGCCGAGCTTTCGCGCGTGCCGCGCGACGAGCTGCCGGCGCGCGGCATGCCGCCCGACGCCGCTTACCAGATCATCCACGACGAGCTCATGCTCGACGGCAACGCCCGTCTGAACCTGGCGACCTTCGTGACGACCTGGATGGAGCCCCAGGCCGACAAGCTCATGGCCGAGACGTTCGACAAGAACATGATCGACAAAGACGAGTACCCCCAGACTGCCGAGCTCGAGCTGCGCTGCGTGAACATGCTGTCGCGCCTCTGGCACGCGCCGGCCGCCGACGAGGCCGTGGGCTGCTCGACCACCGGTTCGAGCGAGGCCTGCATGCTGGGCGGCCTCGCCCTCAAGCGCCGCTGGCAGAAGCGGCGGCGGGCAGCGGGCCTGCCCGCCGATCGCCCCAACATGGTGATGGGCGTCAACGCCCAGATCTGCTGGGACAAGTTCATGAACTACTGGGACGTCGAAGCCCGGCTGGTGCCCATGGAGGGCGACCGCTACCACCTGGCGGCCGACGAGGCGGTCGCGCTGTGCGACGAGAACACGATCGGTGTGGTCGTCATCATGGGCTCGACCTACGACGGCAGCTACGAGCCGGTGGCCGAGACCTGCCGGCTGCTCGACGAGTTGCAGGAGCGCACCGGCATCGACGTGCCGGTGCACGTCGACGGCGCCTCGGGGGCGATGGTCGCACCCTTCATCGACCCCGATCTGCAGTGGGACTTCGCCCTGCCGCGCGTGGCCTCGATCAGCACCTCGGGGCACAAATACGGGCTCGTCTACCCGGGCGTGGGCTGGGTGGTATGGCGCGACGCGCAGGCGCTGCCCGAGGAGCTCATCTTCTGGGTGAACTACCTGGGCGACGACATGCCGACCTTCGCCCTGAACTTCTCGCGGCCGGGCTCGCAGATCGTGACCCAGTACTACAACTTCCTGCGCCTGGGCTTCGACGGCTACGCCCGCGTGCAGGGCTACTCGCGCGACGTCGCCCTGTACCTGTCCGACAAGATCGCCGCCCTGGGACCGTTCGAGCTGCTCACCCGCGGCGACGAGCTGCCCGTCTTTGCCTTCACGCTGGCGCCCGATGTGAAGAACTTCAGCGTCTTCGACGTGGCCGACTGCCTGCGCGAGCGCGGCTGGCTGGTGCCCGCCTACACGTTCCCCAAGAACCGCACAGACCTGGCGGCGCTGCGCATCGTGGTGCGCCGTGGCTTCACGCACGACGTCGCCGACCTCCTGCTGGCCGACTTCGCGCGCCAGCTGCCGCGGCTGGCCAGGCAGACCGCGCCGGCAAACGAGGGCTCGGCCGCATCCTTCCATCACTAGGCGCGCGACGTTAGTCACGCACGCCTGAGCGACGACGACGTAGTCGCTCGACGGCCTAGGCGCGCGACGTTAGTCACGCACGCCTGAGCATCAAGGACGAAGTCGATTGATGGCACTAGGCGCGCAACGTAGTCACGCACGCCTGAGCGACGACGTAGTCGCTCGACGGCCTAGGCGCGAGCCGCTAGCTCAGGCAGAACTCGTCGAGCTGACGGCGTGTGACTGAGTCCAGGTCGTCGGGCGGTTCGTGGGCGGCGAGGCGGCGCTTCACCTCGACGCGCGCCGCGGCGCGCACGTCGCCGTCGCCCTGGGCGCGCCAGCGCTCGGCGCTCTCGCGCACCAGGAACGTGGGGCGGTCGAGGTCACGACCGTGGCGGCGCGTGTGCGTCTGGCTCAGATAGTCGCCGCCCGGACCGACCGCGGCGATCACGTCGGTCGCCAGCGCCTCGGCGTCGGCGGCGGTCGCGGCGGCGGCCAGGCGCAGCGCGCAGATCAGCTCGTCGTCGAGCACGAACTTCTCGAGCGACAATACGTTGAACGAGCTCAGGATGCCGGCGGCCTGGAACAGGAAGTCGCCGCCGGCGTTAGCCGATGCCGACAGTCCCATGGTCGATTCGAGCGCGGCCTGGGCGTCGGGCACGTGCGCGTCGGTGACGGCCCCGCCGGCGCGTACCGGCAGCCCGGCATGGTGAGCGAGACGCACCGTTGCGTTCGCCATCAGGGCGAACTCGGGCGTGCCGAAGTGGGCGGCGCCGGTGCGCATGCTCGACATCGTCGAGACGCCGCCGTAGATGAACGGCGACCCCTCGCGGGTGGCTTGCCCCAGCACGAGCGCGGCGAGCACTTCGGCGTGCTGCACGGTCAGCGTGCCGGCCGGCGTCGCCGGGCCGGTCGCGCCGCCCATCACGCAGGCGGTCACGCAGGCGGGCTGTCCCAGGCGGGCCCAGCGCTGCAGGATGCGCGCGGTCTCGACCGACAGCAGCAGCGGCGAGTTGGTGTTCAGCACGATCAGCGCGCGCGGAGTGTCGGCCCATCGCGCGCCGTAGAGGATCTCGTTGATGGCGACGGCCTCGTCGACGTCGGGTTCGAGCGACGCGGTCCACTCCATCGACTTGTCGCTCAGCGTGAGGCGAGCGTGGTCGGAGCGCCGGGTGCGCTGCTCTTCGGGAAGGTCGAGCGGCTCGATGCAGTCGCTGTTGAACTCGAGGCCGCGCGACAGGTGCCCGAGCTTGACGGTCGCCTGCGCGTCGGCCAGGGTGCCGGGCCGCACGACCTCGCCGTCGAGGATGTAGGCCGGCCCCGAGCCGCTGCCGAACACCGGTCGCCCCTCGCCGAAGCGCAGGTCGCGCGCCGGGTTGCGGCCGGTCAGCGTGAAAGTCGACGGGGCGCTCTGCATGGCGCGCTCGACGGCGTCTCGCGCGATGAACACGCGCCGGCCGTCGGCGCGGACGCCCACCGCCTTGAGCAGGGCGACCGCGTCGTCGTCCATGACGACGACGCCGGTGTCGGCGAGCACCCGCAGGGCGGCCTCGTGGATGGCGACGATGTCGGCGGGGGCGAACATCAGCGGACGCGCGGGGCGAGGGAACGGTCGCGCGGGGCGAGGGCCGCCGACCAAGGGGCTCGAGCGGGCGGGGGCGGTCTGAAGGTCGATCTGTCTGCCACCTTGCCGTCTCCTTGGTCGTGCCGCCGGCCGCGTCGGCGCGCGTCGCGCACGCCGCAGCCCGTAGCATAGGCAATCGCGCGCCGCCGCGCTCCCGCAGCTAGGGCACCCGGCGCTGCGCGTTCCCGGCGCTGCGCGGGCCCGGGCCGGTGCGCTCCCGAGTGGCGCGGTTTGGCCGACCGGCGAAACCGTGCAGAACTAGCCCGACAACCCGGCCACGAAGAAACGAGGACCACTGATGCTGGACCAGCGCATGCAGGACGCCCTGAACAAGCAGATCAACGCCGAGATCTACTCGGCCTATCTCTACCTGTCCATGTCGTCGCAGTTCGCCGAGCTCGGCATGACGGGCGGCCAGAACTGGATGCACGTCCAGTTCCAGGAGGAGCTCTTCCACGTGCAGAAGTTCTTCGACTACGTCGTCGAGCGCGGCGGCCGCGTGCTGCTCACGACTATCGACCAGCCCGACCAGGAGTGGCCCACGGCGCTCGCCATCTTCGAGCAGGCCCTCGCCCACGAGCAGAAGGTCACCGGCCTCATCAACGGCCTCGCCGACCTGGCCATGGAGCTGCGCGACCACGCCACCCTGCAGGAGCTGCAGTGGTTCATCGGCGAGCAGGTCGAAGAAGAGGCCACAGCCGACGACATGGTCAAGAAGCTGCGTCTCATCGAAGGCGCTCCGGGCGCTCTCTACGAGATCGACAAAGAGCTCGCCACGCGCGTCTACACGCCGCCGGCGATCGCCGCCGCCTAAAGAGCCGGCGCGGTGGCTCGCCCTGCGGCAGCGACGCTTCGGCTGCACTTCGCACGCCACGGCGAGACCGTGTCGAGCATCGGGGGGCGCTTCTGCGGGGTGACCGACTGTGCGCTCACCGCCGACGGCCGCCTGATGGGCGAACTGCTCGCGGAGCGCTGCGCCGCCGGCGGCCGCTGGCGCGCCGTCGTGGCCAGTCCCCTGGAGCGCTGTCTCGCGACGGCGCGGCCCGCGGCCGAGCGCCTCGGCTTGCCGATCGCGGTCGAGGCCGGCCTGCGCGAGATCGACCATGGCGCCTGGGAAGACCGCCCCGCGGCCGAGATCGCCGTAAGCGACGCGTCGGCCTTCGACGCCTGGCGCGAGCACCCCGGCCTGCGCGGCGCGCCGGGCGGCGAGACTGGCTACGCCGTCGCCGCCCGGGCCGTGCCGGTCGTCGAAGAGTTGCGCGCCGCCTGGCCGGACGGCGACGTGCTCGTGGTCAGCCACAAGGCGACGATCCGCATAATCGTCTGCGTGCTGCTGGGCATCGACGTCGATCGCTACCGCGATCGGGTGGCCTGCCCGGTGGGCTCGGTGACCACCTTCGCCTTCGTCGCCGGCGACGATCCCCTGTTGCTGGCGCTGGGCGACGTCTCGCACCTGCCGGCGCGCCTGCGCTCCTCCGGCGACGGCACGTAGCGGCGCGCGCCGGCGCCTGAGGTCGGCGGCCCTTAAAGGCCGCCACCGCTCGAAGCCCGCGGCCGGGCCGGGTCAGCCCTGGTCGAGGGTGGCGGTCACCGTGACGTCGACGTTGCCGGCCAGCGCCTGCGACACCGGGCAGCCGTCGCGAGCGGCGTCGGCGGCCGCCGCGAAGCCGGACTGGTCGAGGCCCGGAACGACGCCCTTCACCTCGAGGCGTGAGCTCTCGACGCGAAAGCCGGCGGCGCTCTGGGCGAAGGTGACGGTGGCCGTCACGTCGAGGCTCGTGGGCGGCGTGCCGGCGTCGGTCAGGCCTCCGGAGAAGGCCATCGCAAAGCATGAGGCGTGGGCGGCGGCGATGAGCTCTTCGGGGCTCGTCTGGCCGTCGGAGCGAGCGGTGCGCGAGGCCCACGTGACCCCCATCTCGGGCGCGGCGCCGCTTGTCAGCCGTAAGCGGCCGTTGCCTGCGGCGAGCGTGCCGCTCCAGCTGACCTGGGCGCGGCGTTCGGCAGAGATCATGGTTCCTCCTCGAAGGGTGGTCGACGGACGTCGGTCTCCCTACCTACCCTAAAAGGCGCGTCAGCTATGCGGCTGGTGTTTCGCGAGCGCGAGCCTGCTGTCCCAGGCCGCGACTACCTCAGGGGCGTAGCGCGTGAGCCGGTCGCCGATGACCGCGCTGTGGACCGTACGCTCGGGCTGCAGGTGCACGACCTCGCCGCCGGCGTAGACCACGAAGTCGGCGACCATGGAACGGTGGCAGCGCCACCAGAGCGCCTCGGCACACAGGATGGCCACGTCGCCGTGGCGGCCGGCGAGCAGCAGCTCGCCGGCCGCCGTCAAGAACTCGTCGCCGGCCATGTGCCACATGTAGTTCTCAAAGCCCTCGGAGCGCCAGCGCGGTTCAGGTCCGGCCGGCGCCGCGAAGAGGGTCAGCGGCGCGCCGTCGGGCGGCGCGCTGTCGCGCGCGCCGGCAGGGGCGGGCGGCGCGGGGCGCGCGGGCGCGCGGCGCCGTCCACCGAGCTCGCGTACCCAGCGGTAGGTCACGCCGGCGGCGGCGAGTCGCGCCTGCAGCGCGTCGCGGGCAAACCAGGGCCAGTGCGACTGTGGGTACGACCGTATGTCCCAGACCGCCGCGACCGGCGCCGCGGCGAGCAGCGCTTCGAACTCGTCGGGGGCAAGCGAGGAGTGCCCGACGCTGAAGATCACGCCGTTGCCCCTTGGCCCGCCGTGGGCGAAACACGATAGAGTAGCGCCATCATGCGTCTCGATCCCTTTCAGCTCGAACGCTACTTCGGCCAGTATGAGTTCTCGGTACCCTTCCCGCTGGCCGCTTCCGACTGCGACGGTTTGCCCCTGAGCGAGGTGCTCGAGCTCGCCGACGAGCCCACTCGCGAGCTCTGGGACACCCTGCGGCTGGGCTACACCGAGACGCAGGGCCACCCGCTGCTGCGCCAGGCGATCGCCGGCATGTACGCGGGCTGCGAGCCCGACCAGGTGCTGGTGGCCGCTCCCGAGGAGCTCATCTTCATCGCCGCGAACTGCCTGGTGCGCAACGGCGACCACGTCGTGTGCACCTTCCCCGGCTATCAGTCGCTGTATTCGGTGGCCGAGGGGCTGCACGCCGAAGTCAGTCATTGGGAGCCCGACGAAGCCCAGGGCTGGTACTTCGACCCCGATCGCCTGGCCGCGCTCATCCGGCCCAGCACGCGCCTCATCGTGCTCAACTTTCCGCACAACCCGACGGGCGCGCTGCCCAGCGTCACCGACTACGAGCGCATCCTCGAGATCGCCGAGCACTACGGCATCGCCGTCTTCTCCGACGAGATGTACCGGCTGCTCGAGCTCGACGAAGCCGACCGGCTGCCGTCGGCGGTCGAACGCTACGACAAGGCGGTAACGCTGTCGGGCGTCTCCAAGACCCTGGGGCTGGCCGGCTTGCGCATAGGGTGGCTCATGGTGCGCGACCCGTCTCTCATGCGCCGCCTGATCGCCCTGAAGGACTACACCACGATCTGCAACAGCGCCCCAAGCGAGATCCTGGCCCTGGCCGGTCTGGGCGCGCGCGACGAGATCGTCGACCGCCACCGGCGGCGCATGACGCGCAACTTGGGCCTGCTCACCGGGTTCATGACCAAGTACGAGCCGCTGTTCTCATGGACTGCGCCCCGGGGCGGCACGGTCTGCTTTCCGCGCTTCAAGCCCGACTCGATCGGCACGACCGAGTTCTGCCGCCTGGTGCGCGAAGAGGCCGAGGTCATGCTGGCGCCCTCAGCCGTCTTCGACTACGGCGAGCGCCACCTGCGCATCGGCGTCGGGCGCGAGAACTTCCCCGAAGGGCTCCTGCGCCTGAGCACGTTCCTCACCAGCAGGCGTACGCAGTAGCAGCGCTCCCTGGGCGCCCCCTGCGGGCGCGCGGCCGACACCCACGGCCAACGCGCGCCAGCCGGCCCCGCCGCCGCTCTCAGCGGCTCACGGCGGCCATCAGGCTGATCGCAACCCTCGGCGGCCGTCGCGCGCGATGCCGAGGGGTCGCAGCGCGCAGACTAGTCGCCGTCGCTCAGGACCTTCTCGTAGAAGTCGTGGACGAGCGACACGCGCATGCCGGCGCGCTCGTACAGGCCAACGGCCCCGCTCTGGTTGTCGGCATCGACGCCCAGCACAGCGCTGGAGCAGCCCCGCTCGCGCAGCGCCGAGAAGGCGGTGAGCAGCAACAGGGAACCAACGCCGCGGTGGCGCCAGGGCTTGCGCACGGCGAGCTGGTCGAGGTAGCCGCCATAGGGTTCGACGTAGCCGATGACGTAGCCGACCATCTGGTCGTCGTCCCAGGCGGTGAACCACAGGTCGGTGTCGACCTCGTCGGTGAGCGTCGACGGCAGCCACTCCTCGAAGGGCTGGTCGCTGAAGCGAAAGTGCTCGGCGAAGGCGTCTTCGCCGGTGGCCCACAGGGCGCGCTCGTCGCGGCCGCGTGTGAAGCGGCGCACCTCGAGCCCGGGCGGCGGGGCGTAGGCGAGGCCGTCGGCGGGCAGGTCGTCGAGCGCGCGGCGCAGGCGCAGGAACGAGCGCGTCAGGGTGAAGCCGGAGCTCCGGTAGAGCTCGGCGCGGCGGTCGCGGCGGTCGCACCACACGCCGAGCGAGACGCGCGCGCCGGCGGCCGCGCCCGTCGCGATGTCGCCCGCGTAGCCCTCGATCCAGGCAAGAAGCGGCGCTTCGAGGCCGCGCCCCTGGTGGTCGGGATGCACGACGAGCTGGCCGTCGATCGACGTGTGCGCGGCCGAGACGTCGAGCACCCACGACCAGGCCGCCGGGCCGCCGTCGGGCGCGACCACAAGCCAGGCGTCGCGCCCCAGGTCGAACCGGGCGTGGGCCCAGTCGGCGCGCAGGTCGTCGCGGCTCGCAAGGGTCTCACCCGACACGGCGAGGTCGGCGGCGGCGACCAGGGCGACGACCTCATCGAGGTCGTCGCCGCGCGGCCGCCGCAGCGTGTAGCCGACCGGCAGGCCGCGCGGCGCCGAGGTCATTCCTCGACCGCGCGCGGCCGCCGCCGCAGCACGAAGATGAGGACCACCACGATCACCACGACCACGGCCGCGGCGATGCCCGCGATCAGACCGCCCCTGGCGCCGCCGCTCTTGGTGGCGGTCGCGTTCAGCGCGAGGTCCCGGTAGGTGTCGATGTTGTTGTAGTTGTAGATCGCCGACCCCACCGTCGCCGGCGCCTTGGTCCAGCCCGTCCACTTGTTCGAGTTCCAGGCCTCGAGCTGGTAGGGGTAGGCCATGATGGCGTACGGCGAGGCCGTGTAGAAGATCTGCTGGGCCTGCTGCACGAGCGGGATGCGCTGCGCCTGGTCGATCGTGGTCGCCGCCTCGTTGGACAGCTTCGTGTACGCCGGGTCGGTCCACAGGCAGTCGTTCCAGCCAAAGCCGGTCGACTGGACGGGCGTATAGATGCTCACCATGAAGGCGGGGTCGACGTCTTGCGTCCAGTACCACATGAACATGTCCCAATCGGGCGTGTAGGTCTTGCCGGTGAACTCGTACTGGGCGCTGGTCAGCACGCCGGGATCGACGATCGAGAGGTTGACCTTCACGCCGACGTCTTTGAACCACTGCACGGCGAGCTTGCCGGCCACTTCGTTGGCCGGCGAGTCGGTGGTGACCATGAGGCGCAGCGCCAGCGGCTTGCCCTGCTTGGTGGTGCGGTAGCCGTCGGCACCCTTCTTGTAGCCCGCGGCGTCGAGCATCTGGTTGGCCTTGGCGGGGTCGTAGGTGAAGGCGGTGGCGGCCGGCGGCTGCCAATGGAAGGGCGAGTTGGGCACGATCAGCGACGAGCCGGGCAGGGCGTAGCCGTTGAAGGCGGTCGACACGATCTTGTTGCGGTCGATCGCGTAGTTCAGGGCCTGGCGGAAGACCTGGTCGCGCAGCACCGGGTTGCCCTTTGAGTTGGGGCTCGCGTAACAGTTGAAGGCGAGCTCAGAGAACTGCCACGAGGCGGCCTTGCTGGTCGTGATGCCGGGCACGGTCGAGAGCGACTTGAACTCGGCGAACGGCACGTCGACGGCGGCGTCGATGTTGCCCAGCTTCAGGTCGCTCGCCATGGTGTCGGCGTTGGTGTAGGTGAGGATGTAGAGGTCGGAGATGTGTGGCGCGCCGCCCCAGTAGTTGGGGTTGGCCTTCAAGTGGACGTACTTGCCGGTCTGCCAGCCGACGACCTGGAAGGGGCCGGTGCCCACGATCGGCGGCTTGTTCTGGAAGGTCGAGCTGGCCGCCTTGCCCGAGATCTTCGACCAGATGTGCTGGGGCAGGATGGGCACCACCATGCGCAGCATGTTGGCCTTGGGTGCCTTGGTGTAGATCTCGACCGTGTCGGGGCCGGTCGCCTTGGCGCCGGTGATGCCGTCGGTGTAGACGGCCAGGTTCGAGAGGTCGTTCTTGACGATGTAGTTGAAGGTAAAGGCGACGTCGGCTGCCGTGAAGGGCACGCCGTCCTGCCACTTCACGCCCTGGCGCGTGGTGAAGGTCCAGGTCTTGCCGTCGGGCGACACGCTCCACTTGGTGGCGAGCTCAGGCCGGGCCGCCAGCGTCTTGGCGTCGAAGCCCACCAGGAAGTCGTAGTTCAGGTGCCAGATCTGGTAGTCGAGGCCCTGGATCCCGATGAACGGGTTCAGGTTGTCGGGGTTCTGCAGCTGGCCTATGCGTACGACGAGCGATCCGTTCGACGGCGCCGCGCTGGGCGCCGCGCTGGGCGCCGAGCTCGAGACGGCGAAGGCGGTGCCGGCGGCGACCGCGACGATCGCGACGACCGCGGCGGTCAGACAGACCAGGCGCACAAGGCGGGAGAGGGTCGGCGACATGGTGGCTCCTTTTGCTTAGCTGCCGGGCGCTGCCTGCTCGACTAACTCGTCGAGTCGGCGTCGCAGTGGTTGGTCGAGTGTGAAGGTCGGAGGGCTCGCGAGCAACTCCCTGGTGCGCTGCGCTACGCGCTGCTTGAGCGTGGTCGCCCCCTCGGCTTGCCAGCGCTCGTAGCCCGACTGGTCGAGCAGGGTGGACTGGCGGAACGCGCGGTAGCGGCGGCGTGTCAGGGGGCGCGCCAGGTGGTTGCCGCCGGGACCGGCGAGCATGATCTGGTCGAGGGCCAGCGCCTCGTCGTCGACGGGCAGCCCTTCGCCGAAGGCGCGGGCGTAGCCCACGAGCTCGTCGCCGAGCACGAGGTGCTCGTACGAGCTCTGCAGCCCCGACTCGAGATAGCCCACGTCGTGGATCAGGGTGGCGCGGCAGAGCTCGCCGAGAACGGCGCCCATGGCCGCTTCGGCCGCCGCCTGCTCGTCGTCGAGCTTGCTGTCGGAGTCGCCTGCGTACGCCCAGCTCGGCAGGCCGTACCAGCGCGCCAGGTCGATGCAGGCCTGGTTGCCCAGGGCCACGCCCGGCGCCCGGTAGGGCTCGATCATGGTGCGCATGTTGAGCACGCCGACGCCGGCGCCGTACAGGAACGGCGCGCCGGGGTGCGCGAGCTGGTGCACGACGAGACCGGCCAGCACCTCGGCGTTGGCTACCACGACGACCGCCGCCAAAGAGGCGGGCGCCGTGGTGCCGGCCGACGGCGACGGCGCCAGCACGGCCGGCACGTCGAGCTCGCCGCACACGAGGAGCTTGTCGAGGCAGCCTTCGTCTAACTGCAGGGGCGGCGACGACATGGTGAGGCAGGCGAGGCTGCCGGCCGGGCCGCAGGCGGCCGCCATCTCGACCATCACGCGCAGCGAGGCGCCGCCGAACGGGCTCGACACGACGATCGGCTTGCGCGTGCCGGCCAGCATGGCAGCGAGCTGGGCCAGGTCGACACGGTCGGGGTCGGCGTCGTCGGGCAGCCCCATCGACATGACGAAGTCGATGTTGGGGAGCGCCTCGGCCAGGCGGGCGAAGTCTTCGACGTCGGTCAGGCGGGCGCGCCGCCGGCCGTCGCGCTGGTCGGCCACATACAGGCAGTCGGGGCCCGTACCGTACCAGGTCAGGCCGTCGGTGAGCTCGCGGTCGAGGCTGCCGTCGGGGGCGCGACCGCGCAGCACGAAGCTGCGGGGCGCGCTCGCTACGGCCTGATCGACCAGGGCGCGCGGCAGTGTGGCGCGCGTGCCCGCGACGTGCGCGCCCGCCTGCCGCAGCAGCTCGAGCGCCCGCGGATGGCGCATCTCGACGCCGGTCTCGGCGAGCACCCGGGAGGTCGCGTCGTGCACCTTGCGACAGGCCGCGTCGTGCCACACCCGCAGTTCGGCGCGCGGCGCGCGCCCGGGTGTGACCGCGTCGGTCACGCTTCGCGTCCGCGCCCGGCGGCCTGCATGATCTCGGCGACGCGCTCAAGCGCGGCGGGGTCGGCCACGAAGGCGCGCGTCGCGCGCAGGCCGGCGACCCTGGCCTTGACACGGTCGAGCATGGTCAGGCGCCCGGCCGCGTTCCAGCGGTCGTAGACCGAGTGGTCGAAGAGGTCGTCGTACCAGAAGTCGCGCGAGTGGGCGCGAGTGTACCTGCGAGCCAGGAAGTTGCCGCCTGGGCCGACCGCGGTGATCTCGCCGACGGCGAGCGCCTCGTCGGTGGTGGGCACGTCGGCCATGAAGGCCTTGGCCCAGCCGATGGCCGCGTTGCCGAAGACGATCGACTCGCACGAGCTCTGCAGCCCCGATTCGAGGTAGCCCACGTCGTGGATCAGCGTGCCGCGCGGCAGGGCGCCGGCCATGGCGGTGAGGCCGTACTCGAGGGCGAACTGCTCGTCGAGCGTCTTTGAATCGGACATGGCGGCGTAGTTGAAGCTGGGCAGCCCGTACCAGCGGCAGAGGTCTTCTTGCGCGGCCTGGCCGAGCGGGCTCTCGGGGGTGGTGTAGGCGTCGACCGCGGTGCGCATGTCCATGGCGCCCGTGCCCACGCCGAAGACGAAGGGCGCTCCGGGGCGGATCTGCTGGTGGTAGACGAGGCCGGCCAGCGTCTCGGCGTTGCCCACCACGGCGGTGCCGGCGATCGAGCGCGGGCCGGTGGAGCCGGCGTTGGGCGCCGCCGCCCAGATGATGGGCACTTCGTGCTCGGCGCAGGCGGCCAGCTTGGTGAGACCGTCGCGGTCGTGCATGAGCGGCGGCGCCGGCATGGCGTAGATCATGAAGCTGTCGGGCGCGCCGGCCGCCGCGCACATCTCTTTGACGGCCGGAACGACGCCGCCGTTGCGCGTGGCCACCATGAGCGGCTTGCGCGTGCCGGCGAGCATCGCGGCCACGGCCGACAGGTCGTCGACGGCCAGCGGCGCGTCTTCGGGCAGGCCCATCGACATGACGAAATCGAGGTGCGGCAGCTGCTCGGCCAGGGCCGCCATCTCTTCGATGTCGGCCATGCGCACGCGGCGGCGCAGGCCCGAGTCGGGGTCGCGGTAGTAGAGGCAGTCGGAACCGGTGCCGAAGTACGTGTTGCCATTGCGCAGCTCGAGGGCTTCGTCGCGGCCGCGCGACCGGACGGTCCACGTCCGGGGGGCGGAAGCTAGGGCCTTGTCGACGACGGCCGCGTCCAGTCGGACGCGTGTGCCATCGACCCGGCCGCCGGCCGCGGCGAAGACCTCGAGAGCTGGTTGGTAGCGGACGTCGATGCCGGTCTCAGCGAGCACCTGGAGCGTGGCTTGGTGAATGCGACGGCAGTCGTCGTCGCTCCAGACTACGATGCGGGCCGCTGACATCGGTTCCCCTTTCGTGGTGGCTCCTCACTCGAGGGGCCTGAGGTGGGCGAGAGTTCCGCTGCGGGGCGCTGGCGCCCGAGAGGGAGGTGCTCGCCTGATCTTCGCTTTGTCTGGCGACGGGCGGGTGAGCCGCGGGCCGCTTCGCGTAAAGCGAAGGCGCTAAGGCGTGGGAACGAGGCGCGAGGGGCCGCGCTCGGAGAAGATCTTGAACCAGATGCCGCCGTTGAACTCGCCGGCGCAGGCGCTCGCCGCAGCGCGCGTGGTGGTGCGGATGATCTCTGCGCGAAGGTTCAGAATGCCGACCCCTGGTAGCGACCGACGGACTCGCCGGACGATGACCTTCCGAGGCCCCATCTTCTTGGAGCGCTCGAAGAGTGTCAAGGGCGCAGGCGCGGCAGAGGCGGCGGCGCGGGCTGCGTGGGCCGCCGGCGCGGGCCTCAGGCGGTGTGGCGGAAGTTCATGACGTCGCCGTCGGCGACCACGTAGGTGCGGCCCTCGATGCGCAACACGCCCTTGTCGCGGGCGTGGGCGAACGATCCGAGGGCGAGCAGGTCGACGATGGGCACGACTTCGGCGCGCACGAACTTCTTCTGGATGTCGCCGTGGATGCGGCCGGCTGCCTGCCAGGCGGTCCAGCCGCGGGGCAGCTGCCAGGCGCGGCTCTCGCTCGACTTGAAGTCGCCGGTGAAGAAGGTGATGTAGCCCAGCGCGCGATAGCAGCCGGCGATGAGCTCGTCGACGCCGCCCGGCGGCACGCCGAGCTCGGCGCGGAACTCGGCCGCCTCGTCGGCCTCGAGCTCGGCGAGCTCGACCTCGAGCCGCGCGGCCAGCACGACGACCTCGTCGCCGCGCTCGGCGGCCCAGGCGACCAGGCGCTCGCCGGCGTCGAGGTGCGACTCGTCGGTGTTCAGCACGAACAGCACGGGCCGCTCGGTGACCAGGGCGAGGTCGCGCATGAGGGGCTCGTCGTCGTCGTCGCGCGCGATCTGGCGGGCGCGGCGGCCCTCGACCAGCTCGGCGGCGAAGCGGTCGAGGATGATCAGCTCTTTGCGCGCCTGGGCGTCGCCGGCGCGCGCCGCCTTGTTGGTCTTGTCGCGGCGGCGCTCGACCAGCTCGAGGTCGCTCAGGATGAGCTCTGTCTCGACGGCCTCGACGTCGGCGACGGGGTCGATCGCGGCGCGCGGAAAGGCGACCTCGGGGTTGTCGAAGGCGCGCACCACGTGGGCCACGGCGTCGACCTCGCGGATGTCGGACAGAAAGCGGCTGCCCAGGCCTTGGCCGTGCTCGCCGTCGCCCCCGCCGACTCCGGGAATGTCGACGACCTCGATGGTGGCGTGCACCTCGCGCGGCGTCTGCAGGACCTCGTTCAACCGGTCGAGGCGATCGTCGGGCACGGCGACCACGCCGCGGTTGGCCTCGGCCGAGCTGAAGGCGTAGGCGGTGGCCAGGGCGCCCGCGTGGGTGAGGGCGTTGAACACCGTCGTCTTGCCGGCGTTGGGGAGTCCGACGATACCGAGTTTCATGGGCGCATCCGTTTCATCTAGCGAACTATATCCGCACGAGGGCGATGTAAGGCAGGCCGATGACCAGGCCCAGGCAGACGCCGGCCAGCACGTCGGCGAGAAAGTGGACGCGCAGGTAGACGCGGCTGACGGCGAGCACCACGGCGAGCGCCGCGAAGGCCGGCCAGAGGCTGGGGTAGAGCGCGCTCATCGCAAGGGCGCCGACCGTGCTCATGCTGGCGTGCGACGACGGAAACGACGGCGACAGCGGCAGCGGTATGTCGGCTTTGGCCGCCGCCGGGTCGCGCTGGGTCGGGCGCCGGCGCCGGAAGATGAGCTTGATGAGGAACGTGATCCACTCGGTGGCGAGCACGGCGCCGGCGGCGTAGGCGAAGCGCCGGCCCGAGAAACCCGCCGTGCCGGCGGTCGCTCCGACGGCGGCGAGCACCACCCAGACGACCCCGTAGTTGCCGGTGAGCGAGATCGCGCCCAGCGGCAGGGTGAGAAAGCGCGGGTGCGGCCAGCGCGTGCCGATGACGGCCGAGATAGCCACATCGCGCGCTTCGAGGCGCGCGAGCAGGCCGGCGCGCGGCGGGCGCTGCCGGTCGTGGGGGCGTGCGGGACCGGCGGCGGGTCGCCCCGGAGCGGCGGGGGGCCCCGCGTCAGGTGTCTTGCTGGTCGGCATCGATAACCGCCTCCAGTATACTATCGGCCGTACTCGCCCCCGGCTCCGAGGCAAGGTCGCCATGCCCGATCAAGCACCCCGTACGAGCGTCATCGTCACCGCTCTCGGCGCCGACAAGCACGGCTTGCTTGCGGCCGTCGCCACTACCATCGCCGCCGCCAACGCTAACGTCGACGACGTCAGTCAGACCGTCACCGGCGGCATGTTCACCATGATCATGTTCGTCTCGTTCGCCACCGGCGAGACCACCATGGCCGCGCTGCAAAAGGCGCTGGTCGAGACCGGTCTCAAGATCGGCCTGCAGATCACCGTGCAGCACGAAGACATCTTCCGCTACATGCACCGCATCTAGCGGGCGCGCCATGGTCTTCATCACAAACGAAGAGATCCTCGAGACCGTCCGCATGATCCAGGACGAGAACCTCGACGTGCGCGCCGTCACCATGGGCATCTCGCTGAACGACTGCGCGTCGCGCGACGTGCGCCGCGTCTGCCAGCGCGTGCACGACAAGATCGTGCGCCCGCGCCGGACGTCTGGTCTCGGTGGCCCTCGAGATCCAGGAGAAGTACGGCATCCCGATCGTCAACCGCCGGGTCTCGATCACGCCCATCGCCGGAGTCCTGGCGGCCGGCGGTCCCGAGGCGTTCGTGCAGGTCGCCCACGCGCTCGACGCGGCGGCCGCCGAGATCGGCATCGACTTCGTGGGCGGCTTTTCGGCGCTCGTGCAGAAGGGCTTCACGGCCCGCGACACGGCGCTCATCCAGGCCATCCCCCAGGCCATCGCGAGACCCAGCGCGTGTGCTCGTCGGTCAACGTGGCCTCCACGCGGGCCGGCATCAACATGGATGCCGTGACCCGCATGGCCGACGTGCTGGTCGACGTATCGCGGCGCACGGCCGACCGCGATTCGATCGGCGCCGCCAAGATCGTCATCTTCTGCAACGTTCCCGAAGACAGCCCGTTCATGGCCGGCGCCATGCACGGCAGCGGCGAGCCCGAGGTGAGCATCAACGTGGGCATCTCGGGACCGGGCGTCATTCGCAACGTGGTCGCCCGGCACCCCGACCTGCCCTTCACCGACCTGGCCGACCTGATCAAGCGCACGACCTTCAAGATCACCCGGGTCGGCGAGCTCGTGGCGCGCGAGGCGGCCCAGATGCTCGACGCGCAGATGGGCATCATCGACCTCTCGCTCGCGCCTTCGCCGGCCATCGGCGACTCGGTGGCCGAGATCCTCGAAGCCATGGGCCTGGCGCGCACCGGCGCGCCCGGCACCACCGCGGCGCTCGCCATGCTGAACGACGCCGTCAAGAAGGGCGGCCTCATGGCGACCTCGTCGACCGGCGGCCTGTCGGGCGCCTTCATCCCGGTAAGCGAAGACGCCGGCATGGTGCGCGCCGCCGCCGAAGGGGTGCTCAGCATCGAGAAGCTCGAGGCGATGACCGCGGTCTGTTCGCTCGGGCTCGACATGATCGTCGTGCCCGGCGACACCACGCGCGACGCGCTGGCCGGCACCATCGCCGACGTCATGGCGATCGGCATGATCAACAATAAGACGACCGGCGCCCGCCTGATCCCCGCGGCCGGCAAGACCGCCGGCGACTGGGTCGAGCTCGGCGGCCTCTTCGGGGCCGCTCCGGTCATGCCGTTGAGCCTGGCCGGCAACAGCGCCTTCATCGCCCGCGGCGGGCGCATACCCGCGCCGCTGCAGAGCCTGAACAACTAGGCAGGCGCGTCAAAAGCGGCGGGCCGGGCGCCTTTGGCGCCCGGCCCGCCGCTTCATTGCTGGTTCTTCTTTGGCCCCAGTCGTTCTGCGGCGCCGTCTGTGGCGGTCAGATCTGGAGTTCGCCGAGCAGCGCCTTCACTTCGGTGAGAGTGTCGTCGAGGCCGAGCGCCGTGCAGGCCTTTTCGGCCTCGGTGAGCTGCAGGATGGCGTCGAGGGTCTGTCCCTGACTGCGGTAGGCCTTGGCCAGGGCGATCTCGTCGTCGACCAACGAGACGAGCAGGGCGCGCACGTCGGGGTCGGCCAGGTCGACCTGGCCGTCGCCGCTCGTCACGATGACATCGGACAGGGGCGCCGCTTCGGCGGGCGGCGCGGCAGGGGCGGCCTCGGCGGGTGGCGCAGGTGCGGCCTCGGCAGCCGGCGGCGCTTCGGCGGCGGGCGGCGCTTCGGTGGCCGCGCGGCGAAGATGTCGTCGTGCGAGCCGAACGGGTCGACCGGGAAGGGTCCGGTCGGCCGCGCGGCCGTCGCGGGTTCGGTCCGTTTACCCAGGCTCTCGAAACCGCGCGACAGCGGCTCGTCGAGGAACGACCCGGCAGCGGCCGGCGCCGCGGCGAGAGGCGGGCGCGGCGGGGGTGCGGCGGATGCGGCGTTCGCCGGCGCGCTGCTCGAGGGCGCGTCGGTCGCCGGTGAGGTCGCGGCGGGATCACTCGATACGGTCGCGCCGGGCGCGGGCGCGAGCGGGGCCGCAGCGAGCGGCGCGGCAGCGGGCGGCGCTTGGACGGGTGGGGCAGCCGCCGGCGCCGCCGGCGCGCCGGCGGTGGGAGCGGGAGAGGGAGTCGCCGCGGAGAGGCCGGTCCAGCCCGGCGGCGGCACTGCGTGGAAGTCGGTCGGCTTGTCGGGCGTCGAGGCCATCAGCCGTTCGTCTTCGCCGCGGTGGCGGACCAGCACGACGATGAGCAGCGCGGCGACGATGAGCGCCGCCACCCCGACTCCAAGCCACTGCATCTGGATCGCTGCGATCATGGCGTTCCCCTTAGGTCACGTGGTCTCGAGTCCAAGTTCTCCTCTTGTCGACCGTTCCCTGCGGTCGCTTGAAGCGGGCGGTACAATCGGCGGCATGATCGACCTCGCCGTGATGCGCGCAACGATGACCGACCTGGGCCAGCCGGCGTACCGCGCCAGCCAGGTCTACCAGGCCCTCACGCGGGGCCTGGTCACCGACTTCGCCGCCATCGGCGTGCTGCCGGCGACCCTGCGGGGCGCCCTCGCCGAGCGCCTGCAGCCCGTCTCGCTGACGCCGGTCGAGAGCCGCGCGGCGGCCACCGGCGAGGCGCGCAAGACCCTGTTCACCACTGCCGACGGTCGCGCGGTCGAGGCGGTCCTCATGGTCTACCCGCGGCGCGCGACGGTGTGCGTGTCGAGCCAGGTCGGCTGCTCGGTGCGCTGCGCGTTCTGCGCGTCGGGGGCTCGCGGCCTGGTGCGCGACCTCACGGCCGAAGAGATGGTCGACCAGGTCCTGCACTACGCTCGCGAGCTGCGCGGCGTGGGGCGCGCCGTGACCAACGTGGTCTTCATGGGCATGGGGGAGCCGTTCCACAACTACGACGAGACGCTGCGCGCCTGCCGCCTGCTGAACGACCCCGAGGGGTTCGGGCTGGGCGCGCGCGGGGTGTCGATCTCGACCGCGGGGGTCGTGCCGGCGCTGCGGCGCTTCACCGACGAGGAGTCGCAGACCAACCTGGCCGTGAGCCTGCACGCCGCCACCGACGAGCTGCGCGACCGGCTCGTGCCGCTCAACCGCCGCTACCCGCTCGACGTGCTGCTGCCGGCCTGCGCCGACTACGTCGCGCGCCGCCGCCGCAAGCTCTTCTTCGAGTACGTCGTGCTGGCCGGCGTCAACGACGGCGACGACCAGGTGAAGGCTCTGACCCAGCGCCTGCGCAAGCCGCTCTATCACCTGAACCTGATCGCCTACAACGAGACCGGCGGCCAGTTCGCGCGCCCCAGGGCGCGCGAACTGGCCGCCCTGTGCGAGCGGCTCACCGCCGCCGGCCTGTCGTGCACCGTCAGGCGTTCGCCGGGGGGAGAGATCGAGGCGGCCTGCGGTCAGCTGGCCGGCGCGCGCGCAGCGGCCGCGGGCGGCTGACGGCGGAGGCCTGTCAGAGTGAGGTCGGCAGCCCTTCGCGTAGGCGGGCGGCCGCGTCGCGCGGGTCGACGGGATCGACGCTGATGCCGGTGCCGAGTTCAAAGCCGGCGGCGGTCGTGAGGCGCGGCGCTATCTCGATGTGCCAATGGAACGGAGGCCCGTCGGCACCCCGCGGGGCGCCGCAGGGCACGGTGTGCAGCCAGGCGTTCAGGGGCGCGTCGGCGGTAGCCGCGGCGACTGCGCTCAAGGCGCGCCTGAAGGCCGCGGCGACGGCGCCCGGGTCGGCGCGCAGAACGTCGGCCTCGTGCGCGTGCGGCGCGAGGCGCAGCTCGTAGGGCCAGCGCGAGGCGTCGGGCGTCCAGGCGACGAGCGGCCCGTCGAACACCAGGCGCGAGCCTTCGTCGACGATCGCGGCCATCATGTCGCACAGCAGGCAGCGGTCGTACTTCACCTGGTAGCGAGCGAACTGCTCGAGCTCGTCGGTGAGCACGGGCGGCACGATCGGCGTGGCGAAGATCTGGGAGTGGGGGTGGGCGAGCGACGCGCCGGCGGCGCGGCCGTGGTTCAGGATCACCGTGACCGCGGCCGCGCCGCCGGCGCACAGCGCGGCGATGCGCCGCTGGTACATGGCCACCACGTCGGTCACTTCGGCGAGGGGCTGGGCGTGCAGTGGGCGGTCGTGGCGCGGCGAGTGCACGACGACCTCGTGACCGCCCTCGAAGACAGGGAACTTGTTGGGCACGACGCGCACGGTCCAGCCCGGCGTGTCGGGCGCGCCGCCGGCCGGGCGCAGGGCGTCGAGCTCGGGCGGCGTGAGGCCTTCGTGGCCCTCGCAGAACGGACAGTCGGCCGCGGTCGCGTCGGCCGCCGGCGCGGCGTCGGCAGCCGCGGTGTCATTAAGCGCGGCGTCGTGGGGGCGCGCGCCGCGGCGCGGCGCGACCACCGTCCAGGCGCCGCTCAGAGGGTCGCGCCGCAGACCGCCCGTGGAGTCGCTCACCGCCGCGCGAGCCGGGCGTCGGCCGCTGCGTGGGTGCGCGGCGCGGTCACTGCTTGAACACGAACGCGTCGCCGCCGGCGTGCTTGGCTTGGTAGAGCGCGCCGTCGGCGCGCGCCAGCACGAGCGCGCCGCTGTCGTCGTCGGGGCGCACAAGGGTGGCGCCGATCGAGACCGTCATGGCGAGCGACTCTTCGCTGGGCGTGACGAACCGCGAGCCGCGCACCGAATGCAGGGCGCGCTCGCCGAGGCGGCGCAGGTCGTCGTCGTTGCCCACGGCGCTGACCACCACGAACTCGTCGCCGCCGTAGCGCGCCAGCAGGTCGATCTTGCGGGTGCCGTCCGACAGGATGGTCGCCACGAACTTGAGGGCCTCGTCGCCCGTAGCGTGGCCGAAGGCGTCGTTGACCGGCTTGAAGTCGTCGATGTCGATCTGGATCACGCCGAAGCGCTGCCCGATGCGCTGGTACAGGTTGAGCTGCTGCTCGAGCACGATGTCGATGTAGCGGCGGTTGAAGAGACCCGTCAACGGATCGCTGACCGCCGAGTCAGAGAGCTTCTGGATGAGGCGCGTGACCTCGCGGCCGGCCACAGTCTCGAGCTCGCCGAAGACCTCGACGCCGTAATAGCTGCCGTCGAGCGAGAAACGCCGCGTCTTGACGTAGACCGCCAGGCGCTCGCCGTCTTCGCGCTTGAGCAGGACCTCGTTGACCGAGCGCGCGTGGCCGTCGGCGATGCAGCCTTCGAGCGGACAGGCGTCGGTGCACAGCTTGTGCCCGTAGACGTCGGTGTGGACCAGGATGTCGTCGTAGCAGTGGCTGCCCACGACGTCGGACGCCGGGTAGCCGGTGATGCGCGCGGCGCCCTCGCTCCAATAGACGATCTCGCGCTGGTCGTTGGTAACGTAGAGGCCTTCGGGGATGGCGTCGATCAGGTCGGTGAGGAACCGGTCGAAGGTACGCCGTCCGACCGACGCGGCCCGGCGCTCGAAGTCGGGCGGCGGGCGGCGCAGGGGATCTGTGCTCATGGATCGATGCCGAGGTGGCCGTCGGACCCCAGGGCAGTCTCGAGCTTGGGCTTTTCGGAGCCTTCGCGCGACTTGTAGAGGAGCTGCGAGTCCTGCACGCGCTCGTAGTCGTCGTCGATGATCGCCCCCATGCGGCGCCACAGACAGAGGTCCTTCTTCAAATACTTCTCCTTGATGCGCGGGCTGCATTCGGCGGCGACGGGGCAGCCGTAGCACACCTCGTTCTCGACGAACGTCTTGCTCGTCTTCATGACCTCGCCCTCGTCGATGCGCCGGTAGGCGTCGAGCAGCAGCGCCTGCACGCTGCCCACGATGCGTATGGTGAACTCGGGCATGGAGTCGGATTCGTCGAACTCGAACACGCCGTTCTGCCAGTGCGCCAGGGCGAAGATCTGGTCGAGGGTCTGCTTGGCCATGATGTCGCGCACCTGGTCGGCGGTGATGTAGCCCTTGTCGAGCAGGCGCTGGCCGAGCGGCTTGGCCTTCTTCTGTTCCTTGCTGAGCAGCGTGTCGGCCATGAGCACCTCGGAGAGCTGCTGCTCGGTGAGCAGGCCGGCGCGCACCAGGCGGGTGCCCAGCTTCTCGTCGGTCATGGGCAGCGAGATGGCCTGCACGCGACCGTCGATCAGGTAGATGAACCCGAACTCGTCGAAGTCGCGCACCTCGATGATGCCCGTCACCTGACCCTGCGCCAGAAACTGCAGGACGCTCGCCAAGTCGAACCTTCGTATGGAACCAGACAGCAGCATGGGTATCTTCTTCGCTCCCCTTTCCTGCTGGTTTTCGGCAGAGTATGGCAGAAATGTTAGGATGGTCCGACGTTGCCGGCGGGCCGCGAGGGCTCGGGTGCGCGTTGACCCTGCCTCGCGGGGCTGGCTATACTAACCCCTTTGGATGTCAGTGAACGAGCGAGGACGCTGTGAAGAGGACCTATCAGCCCAACACCCGCAAGCGCAGCAAGACCCACGGATTTCGCAAGCGGATGAGCACAAAGGCGGGTCGGTCGGTGATCAAGCGGCGGCGTCAAAAGGGACGCAAGCGGCTGAGCGCCTGACCGAACGGCGCATGGCGGCCAAGCGCTCGCGGCTCTCCCGCTCCAGCGATTTCCAGCGTGTTTACCGCCAGGGTCGCTCGACCGCATCGCGATTTCTGGTGCTGCACTACTTCGCCCAACCGGCCGGCACGGTCGACCAGGCGCCGCGTCTGGGCCTGTCCGTGTCCAAGAAACTCGGCGGGGCGGTCGTGCGCAACCGCGTCAAGCGCCTCTTGCGCGAGGCGTTTCGCGCGAGCGTCGACCGGCTGCCCGGAGACTACGACTACGTGCTGATCGCCCGACCGCAACTCACCGAACTGCTCGACGCTCCCGACAAGGGCGCTGTGCCCGCGGCCGTCCGCGACGTCTTCGTACGCGCCGGCTTGCTCGAGAAAGGTCAAACCGAGGCATGATCCGCAAGATCTTCATTGCCCCGATCAGGTTCTACCAGTACGCCATATCGCCCCTGTTCGGGCCGCGCTGCAAGTACTACCCAAGCTGTTCCGAATACACGGTGCAGGCCATCCGCGAGCACGGCCCCCTGAAGGGCATCGGGCTCGGCGCCTGGCGCCATCCTGCGCTGCAACCCCTTCAGCCACGGCGGCGTCGACCACGTCCCGCCGCGGCATGCCTGACGCCGTGAGCACCCTCCTGCCTCATCTCGCCGTCTTCATCGCGACCAACCCGGTCTTCCACACGCTCGGCCAGATCTTCGGCCCGCTCGTCGACCTGCTGCGCGGCATCCTGCGCCGCATCCACGACGTCATCGGCAGCTGGGGCTGGTCGATCATCATCCTCACCATCATCGTGCGGCTCATCCTCATGCCGCTCACCTTCAAGCAGTACCGCTCGGCGCAGTCCATGACCAAGCTGCAGCCCAAGATCAAAGAGCTGCAGCGCAAATACAAGAACGACAAGCGCAAGCTCCAGGAAGAGACCATGAAGCTCTACCAGGAGTACCGCGTCAACCCGTTCGCGTCGTGCCTGCCGCTCCTGCTGCAGATGCCGATCTTCATCAGCCTCTACTACGCCATCAGGTTCACCCCCGAGATCCGCACCTCCAGCTTCTGGATCATCCCGTCGCTGGGCAAGGCCTACCTGCCGCTGTTCGCGCTGTACATCATCTCGCAGTTCGTCTCGACCGAGCTCATGATGCAGCCCGAGACCGAGAAGCAGCAGAAGTGGCTCATGCGCGGCATGCCGATCATCTTTATCTTCATCCTCTTCCGGTTCCCCTCGGGCCTCATGCTCTACTGGGTCACGACGAACCTCTGGACCATCATGCAGCAGGTCATCATCCGCCGGACCGCCCCCAAGCACGCGCCCGAGCCGCTCGGCCCCAAACCGCCGGGCCGCTTCATGCGCGCGCTCTCGCAGGCACAGGCCAAGTCCGCCGACATGGCGCAGGGCGGCAAGACCGACGGCACCGCGGTCTCACGCGGCGCCGGCGACGGGGCCAAGCGGGCCCCGGCCAAAGGCTCCGCCGGCCAGCCGGGGGCCGGCAAGAGCGGCGCCGCCAAGAGCTCGGCCGCAAGGCAGGGCACCGCCAAGAGCGGCGGCCAGCGCCCGGCGCAAAAGAAGCCGGGCCAACCGCGGCCGGCGGGCAAAGGCGGGGCGCAGCCGGGTGGCAAGCGTCCCCCTCGACCGAGTGGAGCGAGCGATGGACCAAAGCGTAAGCCCACCTCCTGACGAGCAGGCCGACGAGACCGACTTCGCCACGGTAGCCAGCGCGCCCACCGTCGAGGCGGCCAAGAAGAAGGCGCTCGAGCAACTGCGCAAGGTCGTGCCCTACGTTCGCGAAGAAGACGTCGAGTTCATGGTCGTCGACGAAGGCGGCCAGGGCGGCTTTCTGGGCATGGGCAAGTCGCAGCCGCGCGTCGAAGCGCGCGTGCTGCCCGGCGCTTCGGCGGCCGTGGGCGACGTGGTCGATGCCGACGAGGCCCTCGAAAAGCTCGAAGCGTTCGTCACCCGCGTCACCACCGGCATGGGCCTCGACGTCGACGTCGAGGTCTCGCAGTCGGGTGAGGCCGTCGTGGCCGACATCGCCGGCGACGACCTGGGGCTGCTGATCGGCCGTCACGGCCAGACCCTCGATGCGCTGCAGTACCTCGCCGCGATCGTCGTCAACGGGCACTCGCACGCCCGGCGCCAGGTCATCGTCGACGCCGAGGGCTACCGCAACCGGCGCGAGGTCTCCCTCAAGTCGGTCGCCGAGCATGCCGCGCAGAAGGTCGAGCGCACGCACAGCGAGCTCGTGCTCAAGCCCATGACCGCCGCCGAGCGCAAGATCGTGCACCTGCACCTCAAAGACCACGCCCAGGTCGAGACCCGCTCCGAAGGCGACGAGCCCCAGCGCTCGGTGATCGTCTCTCCGCGCAAGCGCGCGTAGCGCCCGGTCAAGGCCGGCGGCGCTGCCGCCGATAGAGGTGAGTACCATCAACGTAACGAGGCATCGGATCGCGATGCGCCGCTCTGGCTGCGCGCGGCCCGAGAAGGGAGCGCTCATGCGAAAAGCCCTCGTCATCACCCTCGGCGTCGCGCTGATCGCGCTCGCGTCCCTGGCGGCCGCCTGCGGCTCGTCGAGCCCGAGCGCGTCTTCGACGGCGCCGCCGGCTACGGCAGGCGGCATGACCGCCGCCCAGATCCTCACGCGCGCCCAGCACGCCATGAGCAAGGTCAGCAGCGCGCGGTTCGCCGCCGACGTCACGCTCAAGATGGCTTCGAGCGGCTCGAGCGCGCAGGCCGCGCTCCTGGGCCAGGCGCCCCTCGCCCTTCACGTCGCCGGCGCGGCCGGCAGCGCCAAGAAGGCCAGCGCGGCCGACATCCGCCTCACGCTCCAGGTGGCCGGTCAGCACATGGCCTACGACGTCAGGGAGTCGGGCAAGCACGTGTGGGTGCAGTACCAGGGCAAGTGGTACGTGTCTCCCCCCTCAAAGACCGGTGCCGCCGGTTCGGCGAAGAGCTCGGGCACGGCCAAGACCGGCCTCGGCATCGACCCGGCAAGCTGGGCCGCGTCGAGCACGGTCACAAGCGAGCAGTTGAACGGCGTCAAGGTGTACCACGTCACGACCACCGCCGACACGGCCAAGGTCATGAGCTCCCTCATCAAGGCGCTCAACGCCCCCGGTCTTTCCAAGTCGGCCGGCAGCGGCGCCGCGGCCCTCAATCAGCTCAAGAGCTCGGGCCAGCTCAAGAGCCTCGAGAAGTCGCTGGCGTCGGCGTCGGTGCAGTACTGGGTCGACGCCTCCACGTTCCTCGTGCAGAAGGGCACGGTCGACGCCAAGCTCAAGTTCGGCGGCGCCACGGCCGCGTCGGGCGTGAGCGGCCTGTCGGTCAACGTGACCTATGCCCTCAGCCACTTCGGCGAGCCGGTCAAGGTGACTCCGCCAAAGCACGCGCTGCCGCTCAAGTCGCTCACCAACAGCCTGTCGCCGCTGGCGGCCGGCCTCGGCGCCTGACCCCAGGCTCCAGCGCCTTCAGGGCGACAGATCTCGCCAAAGCAATGAAAGCGGCGGGCGGCCCAAGGGGCCGCCCGCCGCTTTTGTGAGCGAGACGAGGTTGCGCGGCGCGACCGTGGCCGGGCCGCGGTCTTTTGAGTGGGGTGACGCCTTAGCGGCCCCAGTCGAAGTCGGGCGCGCGCTTTGACTTCCAGTCGGCCGGTACGTTCTCGTCGTCGGTGCGCTGGCCCATCATCGACTTCGAGATGATGACGCCGCTCGTGACGTTGGTCGGCTTGGGGTCGGAGGTGTCTTTGGGCGTGGGCGCCTTGATCTGGCTGGGCGCGAGCTGGACCGTGCCGTCGGTGCGCGAGCTGGCGTTGGGGCGCAGGTCGACTCGCTCCTCGTAGCCGCGGTCGGCCAACGTGATGCGGCCGGCGTCGACGAGCTCGACACGGAACTGATACCAGCCCATCGTCCACATGAAGGTGATGAGCAGGCTGTCCTGGTTCTCGCAGCCTACGTGCACCTGGGGGATGCCGAGGTTCTCGTTGGTCTCGACCACGCGCTTGGGCACGGCGCTCACGTTGAGCAGGTCGACGCCGCGCTGCAGGATGGTGAGCGGCACGAAGTCGTCGGCCTCGGGCTCGGGTTCGAAGCCCGCCACAGTGGGCGCGGCCGCGCGGTCGTCGTACGGCGCCGCACGCTGGTCGTCGAACGGCGCGCCGGCGTCGGGGACGGGCGTAAGCACGTCGGGCGGACCGCCGTCGAAGGGCGCTTGCGCGGTGTGCAGCGCCGCGGTGTCGGCGCCGACTTCGTCGCGCGCGGCGAGCGCATCGGCGCCGGCCGCGGTGCGCGCCGCGTCGCGCAGGGCTTTGCCCAGCCCCGGATCGGTGTGCTCGAGATGGCGGGTGGCCGCCGCGACGGGTGCGCCGGCGGCCAGGGGCGCCGCCTCGCCGCTCTCGTCGGCCGGGGGCTCGGCGTCGTCGACGACATCGACGGCCTTGAGGTCGGCGGCCGAGTACTCGGCCGTCGCGCCGCCGATGTCGTCGCGGGCGACGGGCGCCGCAGACGGCGTAGGCGACCCGGTCGCGACGGGCACAAGCGGCACCACGGGGGCGACGCTGCCACGCGACTCGGCGAGCTGCGCGGCGAGCTCCTGGTTTTCGGCTTCGGCGCGCGCCAGCAGTCCCTCGAGGCGGGCGATCTCTGTGTCTTTGTCTTTGAGCGCGCGCCAGAATGCGTCGCTGTCGGTGCGCGCCGGCCTGACGCGTCCGGTGGTGACGGTGGCGACGGCGACGCCGTCGTCGATCGGATCGGCGGTCGCCGCCGAAAAGTCGCCGGAACGGGCGCACAGCGCGCAGATGAAGCGCTCGGTCCCGTCGTTGTCGACCACGCGCTGCGTCCATTCGCCGGCCAGCAGGGTGCGTCCGCAGGTGCTGCAGACGGTGTCGTCGCGGTCGTCCTTCGTGCGTCCGAAAAGGCGTCCTAGCATGGTCCGCTCCACGGTTTTCGGGGGCTGTAGTCAGGGTGGGGCAAGTGGCCCACAGGCCATCCATGGTACCAGACTTCGCGCGCCTCCGGTCGCCCGGCCGTGGTCGTCCCGCGATCGCCCCTGTGTGGTGGCCCCCTGCGGAGCCGGGCGCTCACCCCTCGTCGTCGGGCGGGTCGAACTCGAGGCCGACCGTGTCGGCCCTGGAGATCACGTCGTTGGCCCGCGGCAGGTCCTGCTCGCTCACGAGCACGTCGATCGCCCCGAGGCCCGAGGTCCCCGGATAGGCGTCGTGCAGGCCGCCGCGCAGGGTGGCGGCGATGCCCGCTTCGCTCAGCACGTTAGAGATCGCGGTCGCCTGGTCGAGATCGTTCGCGGTCGTCGCTCGGTGAAGTTCCATCGTGACACCTCGCTTTCGCGCTCTCTGCGGTTGTCTTGTAGTGGCCACGGCACCCTCGAGGTGTATACCCGTTCGGCAACGGCGGTCACCTGCGTGCCGTGGTTTCGTGGGTGGGCGCCGCATAGGCGCGTGGGTTCGCGGGGCGCGTAGGGCTGCGGGGCGCGTAGGCCCGTGGGGTACTTGATTGCGGCCGAAGCCTCAGGAACCGGGCAGCGGCGAATCGGGGTCGTCGACGGCGGCGTCGGCCTGCAGGTCGGCGAGCAGGCGGCGCGCCTCGTCGTAGTCTTCGTCGCGCACCACGATCGTGATCGCGCCCATCGAGGGGATGTACGCATAGACCGAGTTCATGGCGAGCCCGGTGAGCTCGGCGGGGATGCCGGCCGACACGAGCAGGTCGCGCCAGATCGTGGCGAGGACGGGATCGACCAGCGTGGCGACGACCCTGCTCACTGGTCCTGCGGCGTCTCCTGCCCCATCCCGCTCTCGAGCTCGTCGATGAGGCGGCGCGCTTCGTCGTAGCGGGCCGCCGGCACCATGATGCCGTAGCCGCCCATCTGGGGCATGCCGGGAAACGCGCTCGAGCGTCCGCCGACGATCTCGGCAGTGACGCCGCCCGATTCGAGCAGCTCCCTGAGGCTCGTCGCGGTAGTGAGGTCGAGCCCCTCGGCCACCATCTTGGTCTCCACAGTCAGGCCTCCTCAGGCACGCAGGGCGTGCAGGGTGTCGAGGTTGGCGCGATCGGGCCCTTGGCCGTCGTAGCCGGGGACCTCGAGTATGCCGGGAATGTCGTCGAAAGCGGGGTGATTGACCAGCAGCCGCATGGCGTCGCGCCCGATCTCGCCCTCGCCGATGTTCTCGTGGCGGTCGCGGTTCGAGCCCAGGGCCGACTTGGAGTCGTTCAGGTGCACCATGACGAGGCGCTCCAAGCCGACGCTTTGAGCGAACGAGGCGAGCATGGCATCGAGGCCCTCGGCGGTGCGCAGCTCGTGGCCCGAGGCCAGCAGGTGAGCGGTGTCGAGGCACACGCCCAGGCGCTCGTCGGCGCCGGTCGCTTCGATCATGGCGGCCAGCTCGGCGAAGTTCACGCCCATGGTGCCGCCCGCGCCGGCGGTGTTCTCGAGCAGCAGTCTGACCCTGGAGTCGCCGACCTGCTCGAGGGCGCGCCGCAAAGCCTCGCGCACGCGCTCGAGGCCGGCCGCGAAGCCCGCTCCCTGGTGCGAGCCGACGTGCGTGACGATCGCCTCGACGCCGAGCTGCTCGGCGGCCGCGACCGCTCCGACCAGGGCGATCACCGACTTCTCGTAGAAGTCCTCGTTCACCGTGGCCAGGTTGATCAGGTAGATGGTGTGGATGACCGCGAAGCGGATCGACGAGGCGGCGCGCGCCTCGCGAAAGCGCGCCGCGTCGTCGGCTCTGTAGATCTGCGGCTTCCAGGTGCGCGGGCTGCCGGCGAAGAACTGGATCGCCTGCACGTCGAGCGCCTCGCCGCGTTCGATGGCCGTCCAGACTCCGCCGCTCGCCTTTACGTGCGCTCCGAAGTACATGCGCGCCTCCGGCCCTTTCGTCTCTCTTTTCAGTCGCCGGCGCTGGCGCCGGCCGGGAAAGGTCTCGCCGACTCTACCGGCCGCCTCGGGCGCGAGACAAGCGTCGGGCGGCCGAGACAGGCAGCGGGCGCCCGCCGGCTACCCGCGCACCAGCAGGAGCAGCACGGCGACGAGGATGATCACGATGGCGACGGCCAGACCGTACACGTGGCGCACTCCTCTCGTTCACGCCACCTTCCCCGAGCGAGCGAGCGGTAAGCCGTGTGGGCCGCTCAGTCCGCGGCCGGGAGGTGCGCGACGAACCAGTCGACCAGCAGCGCGATGGCCTGGTCGAGGTGGCCCTCGAGGCTGTGGGGCGAGCCGGCCAGCAGCTCGACTCGTGAGCCCGGCGGCAACAGGGGCAGTCCGCGACGCGCGTTGGCCAGGGACCGACGTTCCTCCTCGTCGCCGTCGCCGTCGATCAGCAGCACGGGGCAGCGCACGCGGCCGAACAGCGCCGCCTGGTCGCAGTCGGCGAGCGCTTCGAGGAGCTCGGCCGAGGCCACCGCCGCCGCCCGGGTGCGGCCCTCGCCCTGGGGCATGACGACGCGGCCGGTGCGCTCGAGCTCGCCCATCTGCGCGGCCGTGAAGTAGTCGCGCCAGTCGTAGTGCATGGCGGCGGTGGGCGCGCCGGTCGCGGTGATCGTGACGACCTGCGGCGGGGCGGCGGCCAGGCAGACGCGGCCGCCCAGGCTGTGGCCGTGGAGCGCGAGCCGGCGGTAGCCGAGCGAGCGCGCGTGGGCCAGCGCGGCGTGCAGGTCGTCGACCTGATGGTCGAGGGTGAGCACGTCGTCGTCGCTCTCGCCGCAGCCGGCGAAGTCGAAGGCCAGCGAGGCGATGCCGGCGGCGGCGAGCGCCGCGGCTATGGCCGCGAACCGGCCGCGCGAGCCGCGGTCGCTGGCAAAGCCGTGGGCCATGACGACCAGCGCGTCGCCGGCGACCGACGTGAGGTCGCCCACCAGCCGCAGATCGCGAGCGTTACGAAAGGTCACGCGTGACATGCGCCAAGGATACTTGGTTCGACATTCTGTCGAACAGGGGCGCTCGGGCTTTGTGGGGTCCGCAGCGCACTTGCGGTTGTCGGGTGGCGGCCCCTGGGCCACCATTGAGACCCCCGCCACAAACCCAGGGAGTCCCATGGACGTCGTCAAACGCAAGCTGCAGCTCGTCGACATGAAGGTCTGGATGGCCGTCTTCGTCGTCTTTTCGTTCGTGTGCTCGGGGGGCTTCGGCATTGAGGACATGGTCGGCGGCGCGGGCCCGGGCTTCGCCCTCATCCTGCTCATCGCCCTGCCCTTCCTGTGGGGCCTGCCGCAGGCGCTCGTCTGCTCAGAGCTCGGTTCGGCGATCCCCGAAGACGGCGGACTCTACCGCTGGTCACGGCGCGCCCTGGGTGAGTTCATGGGCTTTCAGACCGGCTGGTGGTGGGTGCTCTCGATCTTCGTCGATTCGGCCGTCTACATCGCCCTGACCGTCGACTACGCGCAGACCTGGTTTCACCTGACCAACTGGGAGCGCTGGATCTTAGCCGTAGTGCTCATCGCCATCTTCGCCTACGTGAACATCCGCGGCCTGCAGCTGGCCGCCTGGGTGCTCGTGATCTTGCAGGTCATCGTCTTCGTGCCGTTCGCGGCGCTCGCCGTGTGGGGCCTCGCGCACTGGCACTACAACCCGTTCCACCCCATCCTGCTGCCCGGCGTGTCGCTCATCGGCGGCGTCGGGGTGGCCCTGAGCGTGGGCATCTGGATGTACTCGGGCTTCGAGTCGTTCTCGACCATGGCCGGCGAGATCAAGCGGCCCAAGTTCGTCATTCCGCGGGCGGTCATGTTCACCCTGCCGGTGGTGCTCTGTTTCTACGTGCTCTCGACGATGGGCGGGCTGACCGCCGTCGGCCACTTTGAGCAGTGGGGCACGAGCGCCAAGTACGACTTCATGGGCGTGGGCCTGGCCGTCGGCGGGCAGACGTTGCGGCACCTGTTCTTCGCCGCCATGCTGGCCGGCAACTTCGCCCTGTTCATCGCCTTCCTGGCAGCCGGGGCGCGGCCCTCGTACGTGCTGTCAAAAGACAAACTGATGCCGAAGTTCCTCGGCAAGGAGAGCAAGTACGGCACGCCCTACCTGGCGATCCTGCTCATGGCCGGCGTCGACGCCCTGCTGGTGCGCTGGGGCTTCAAGACGCTGATCGTCATCGACGTCTTCTTGCTGATGATGGCGCACATCACCATCTACATCTCGGCGGTCGTGCTGCGCGTGCGTCAGCCCGACCTGGAGCGGCCCTTCCGCATTCCGCTGGGCACGGTGGGCCTGGCCATCATGTGCGCCGTGCCGGTGGCGGTGGCGGTGCTCGCCATCTCGCCGTTCGGCAACGGCTGGAACTACTTCATCGGGGGCATGATCGCGGCCGTCACCGGGCCGCCCGCGTACTTCATCTTCAAGCGCATCTACAAGGGCCGCCCGCTGCCCGAGATCGGCTACGAATACGCCGACGAGGCCGAGGGCGTCGACGAAGCGCACGAGCTGGCTCCGGCGCCGGTCGAGGTCGGCTGAGCGGCGCGGCGCGAGGGCGCGGGCGATCGCCCGCGCCCTCGCGCCGCCCGCCGCGCTACGAGCTGGGCACCAGCGCCACGAAGCGCGGGTCGTTGCGGATGGGCGCCAGGTCTGCGTCGAGGTGCGCGTCGGTGGCCAGCGACGGCCGCTCTATGACGGCCGCGCTCAGGTGCTGCAGCGCGGCGTCGGTCTCGCCGAGCTGGGCTTCGGCGCAGGCCAGGTTGTAGAAGATGGTGCTGCGGTCGTCGTACGACTCGAGGGCGTCGTTCAGCAGCTCCTTGGCCTGCCGGTAGCGGCCGTCGTCGAAGAGCTGGAGCACGTCCAGGTTGGTCTCCCAGGCGCGCGGCCGGAATGCCTCGCCGGGCTTGCCGCCCACAGACAGGATGACGGTGTCGGGCTCGCGGGCTTCGGCGCCGCGCGTGGCGCTGGGGTCGCGCACGAAGACGATCGTGCCGGCTGGGGCGTCGATCTGCTCGTTGCCCACAGTGAAGGTGGCGCGCCCGGCGGTGACCAGGTAGAGCTCCTCGTGGCCCGACGAGCGCTCGTCGTGCTCGAGGATGATCGGTTCGCGGGCCTCGTGCGCGGTCCAGGCATTGATGCCGAACGCCCGCACGCCGAGGCTGCGACGAATGGGCGACCAGCCACTGAGCCCTTCGAGATCGGCCAGTCGCGCCGTTTCGCATGGCTTCTCGGTCACGGCTGCCTCCCCCGGTCGTCATGGGTCCGACCAGCCGATGCTACCAGTCCGCGTCACTTGGTGGGCGTGTTTTCGCCGCTCAGGGGGTGACGTCGCACCAGCGCCACTCGTGGTCGACCACGCGGGCCTGTCCGCCCGTGAGCCGGGCGACCAACTCGTCGAGCCCGGCGCGCTGGCTCGTGGTGACGTCGAGCACCAGCGTGGCGAGCGCCTCGTAGACGACGTCGGCGACGAGCACGCCGCGGGAGCGCAGCTCGTTCTCGAGGCGGCCGGCGTCGCCGTGGGCCATGGCCACGCTCACGCGCTGCACGTGGCGGCGCTCGCCCACGCCGGCCGCCTCGACCGCCTGGCGCAGCGCGTCGCTGTAGGCGCGGATGAGGCCGCCGGTGCCCAGCAGCGTGCCGCCGAACCAGCGCGTCACCACGGCGACCACCTCGGACAGGCCGCGGCCCCGCAGCACGTCGAGCATGGGCGCGCCGGCCGTGCCTGAGGGCTCGCCGTCGTCGCTTGAGCGCTGGACCTCGCTGCCCGGCCCCAGGATGTAGGCCGAGCAGTGGTGGCGCGCGTCCCAGTGGCGCTTGCGGGCGGACTCGACGACGGCAAGGGCCGCCGCCTCGTCGCCGGCGCGCTCGAGGTGCGCCAGAAATCGGGAGCGCTTGACCTCGATCTCGGCTTCGGCCGTGGTGGCGATGGTCAGATAGGAGTCGCTCATGCGGCGTCATGCTACCACCGGCCCGCGCGTGGAGAAGGGGGCCCGTGGGCATGCACGTGGTTTAAGCGAAAGAAGGGACGGCAGGTCACATGACGGAACAGCTGGTCGACGTCAACGGCTATCGCGAACAGCTCGTACAGAGGTGCGAGTCGCTCTCGGCGTGGCGCGCCAGAGAGGCTGCCGCCCACCCCGACGACGAGCGCGACGCGCAGTCGTCCAAGGCGCTGCGAGCGACCGCCGCCGAGCTCCTCGCCATGGCCGACGACGATCCCACGCTGCACGAGCTGGCGAGCGTCTGTCAGGTGCACAACGACGCCGAGCGGTCTTTCTACGTCGACGAAGAGGACCGCATCGTCGGTCACCACGGGTTCGGCCCCGAGGCCACGCAGAGCACCGCCGACCTGCTGGCGGCGCTGACCGAAGCGGCCCACGAGGCGGCGCGCAGGTCGGGGTAGGCACGCTCGCGGCAGATCCTGGCGCGCTTCACCGCCGAGCAGCTGCAGATCGCGCCGAGAGCGCTCGACGGGTAAGGGGCGCGGCGGCGTTCCGCGCGCCCGGCTCGCGCGACTCGGCGCTCGCTTCGGCGGCGCTCGCCGGGGCGCTCAGCGCGCCGCGGCCGACTCTCGCGCCGGCCGGGCGTCGAGCGGATCGACGGCGAGCCGCCCGTCGTCGGCGACGTGCGGCGTCCAGGCCGTCCCGTCCCAGTAGCGGTGTGTGTGGCGGCCGGTGGGGTCGGGATGCCAGGCGGCGGGAACGGCTTGGTAGTGCGGGCGGGGCGTTTGCGGCCGGCCGACCGGCTGCGGCCGGCGCGGCCGGTAGGCCGCAAACCAAGCGGTCGCCGGCCGGCCGAACAGCAAGACGATGGCGACCGCGCGGATCGCCGTGTCGGCCGCAAACCAGGCCAGCGACGAGGTGGTGTGCTGCGTCGTGAGCAGGGCCGGCAGGCTGAGCAGCGAGCCGAGCATGAACAGCACCGTGAAGACGATGAGCGCCCAGCGCCTGCCGAAGGCGATGGCGGTCACGAGACCGATGGTCACCACAAAGCCGACCGCGCTGGCGCCACGCAGGGGCCAGATCAGCGCGTAGGCGTCGGGGCGCGACAGCGAGGCCAGCATCGCTGAGATGTTCACGATGAGCGCCCAGGCGATCAGGCAGACGGCCGCCTTGACCGCCGTCGGTCTCGCTGGGCGTACTGTGGCGATCAAGAACCCCCTTTGTGCGGGCGGGCGCGTGGCGCCCGCGACCGCGTTTGCAGACCCATCGGTTCCTTTTCAAAGTCGACACGCCGCGCCCGGCGCTTGAGTTCCGGTCGCGGCTCGACCCTTGGGTCCCGGTCGGGGGCCGACGCGAGAAGGCGCCGGGGCGCGCTGCGCCCCGGCGCCTTTCGAAGCGTCGGCCTTAGGCTTGCGACGAGCGCTCTCGAAGTCGCGACGAACCCTCTTGGAGCGCCCGTGGGCGCTGCGGCGTCACTTCAGTCGTCGAAGTTCCCCGCGGCGCCCTTGTCGGTGTCGAGCGACTTGGCCCGCTCGACGATCTTGGCGTCGGTCCACTCGGCTGGGTCCTCGAGGCGGCCCGACTTGGGCTTGAGGTCGTAGGAGCCCGCGGCGAGGATGGCCTCGATGGCCAGCGGCGCCGTGTCGCGCGCGTTGAAGACCTCGGTCATCATATTGAACGTGAAGTCCTCGACCCGCTTGGCCATGCGCTCGCGGATCTCCTTGGGCTGGGCGAGGAACGGGCTTTCGAACGGCAGGTTGAGGCTCTTGTAGTCGCCTTTGTGCCAGCCCTTCTCGTCGGCGTACGCGACGACCTTGGCCCACATCTCCTCGGTCACGCCCTCACCCTTGACCTTGATGAAGTTGCCGTCGTCATCGAGGTGCGCGTTGCCGTAGTCGTTGACTTCGAGCCCCCAGGAGATCATCTGCAGGGCGGTGGCCACGTTGGCCTTGGTGGTGTGCGTCTGGTCGGCGATCTCGCGCAGGCGCTCGGAGCTGTTGCCCGAGGTGCCGTGCTGGGCACCGCTCACGTTGTAGGGCGCGAGGGCCTTGTGGACCTCGGCGGTCAGCCCGACCTGGATGCCGGCGCTGGACGCCTCGATGCCGTGGGTGGTGCCGTTGTTCAGCGCGATCCAGTCGGCGAAGACGTCGTGCGCGTTGAGCCCCTGGATGAGGAACAGCGCTTCGTCGGGAGTGGAGAGCCCCGAGGAGCCCTTGATCTCTCCGACCTCGGTCTCGAGGCCGGCCCACGCCGGGATGTGCGGATTGACAGCGAGGTTGGCCAGCAGGTTCTTGTCGTTGGGCTGGTGGGAGGCGTCGATGGCGATCGAGGTGATGCCCGCCTCGAACATGGTGGGGACCTCGACCATGGCCTGCGCGAGGTCGGCGTCGTTCTTGATGCCGTAATGGTCGGCGTGGACGGCGACCGGGATGGTGATGCCCATCTCGTTGCACAGCGAGTCGACGATACGCGCCATGTTCCAGTAGTTCACCGGGCAGTAGGCCTTCTGCCCGCCTTCGGACTTGGCGATCTCGATGATGAGGGCGGCGTTGGCCTTTTGCGCGGCGCGCAGCGCCCCGCGGATGACGAAGGAGTTGCGCCCGTTGGCGGCCATCGCGATGGCCTTGCCCTTGGCGCGCATGGCCCGGTCGATGACCTTTCCGCTGACGATCAGCGCCTTGGAGTTCGGGAACAGGGACGCGACGGTGGGCGGACGGCCCACCTGGACGGCTTTCTCGAAATCCTTGTCGTACGCCATGGACGGTCTCCTTCAGGGGTTATGGGTGCGGTATGGGTGCGCCGTAAACGATTGCATAAACGATTCTATCCAATCCGCAGGCGGGGGGCAGCGCGCGGGGCCGATGGCGCTTGCTTGGGGGCGGGGGGTGAGGAGAGAAGTGGTGCACCTAAGTGGACAACTCTCGAACCCCCGAGAGGAGGTCAAGCGCCTTCTAGACTGGGACTCACCGTGGGGCTGATGCTCAGCGTGAGGCACGGCTGGTAGGGGTACATTGATCACGTGCCCGGTGGCATTCATCATTCCGTTCTCGTAGTGGGTGACCTGGAGGCAAGCCTTCGGTTCTATCGGGACGGACTGGGCTTGGACCTGCTTCGAGACCAGCGCGTTGAGGGAAGCTGGCCGGATCTGTTCGACGCTCCCAGCAGCAGCTTGCGAGCCGTCTTTCTCGGCGATGCCCGCATTCCTGACGGCCAGGCAGGCGTTCTGGAACTCAATACGTTTGGCGCTGACGTCGCGGCAGGGCCGTCATCCTCCGCGCGGCGAACCGGATTCTTGATGCTCTCGTTCTTTGTCGATGTCGAGACCACCCTCGAGCGCTTAGCCTCCATGGGCTTGGGTGGAGAGCCTCGGCGCGTTGTTCAACAGACTCCGAATGGACCGATGACCCTAGCGACGGTCCGTGATCCCGATGGCTCGCTCGTCCTGCTTACGCCGGGTTCGATCACGCAGGATTCCGGGGCGAGGTGAGACCCGGAAGACAGTCTGGCGTTGTCGTCAAGCAGTAGGCAACCCTTCCGCCGCTCAAGTGCGTCTTCCTGCCATGAGCAGCTGCCTCGCGGCCATTGTCCTGCGAGCGGCAGAGTGCGCCCTAGCGTTGATGGTTCGGAAGAACCCGGTCTCATGCATGCCTGCACCGAGCGCCTCGAAACGGGCGCGTCAAAGGGAGCAGGTTCGAACGTCGAGCACCAGGGTGGTTGTTGGTGCCCCCAACGGAATTCGAATCCGTGCCGCCGGCTTGAAAGGCCGGTGTCCTAGGCCGCTAGACGATGGGGGCACTGTGCCGCGCAGGGATTATACCTGCTGGGCCGTTTCGCCGCGTCGCCGTTTCGCCGCGTCGCCGTTTGCCGCGGCGGCTGGCGACGCACAACTTGGGGTAGAGTCAGAGCGCAACCATCCAAGGAGTCCCCAAGTGAGCAAAGAGACGGCGGTACGGCCGAAAACGCGCGCGGCGGGCCGCGCCAAAGCGAAGACCGACGGCAAGGGCACCAACGGACGCGCGGCGGCGGCCGTCAAGGCGACGCCTGCCAAGGCGCGCGCGGCGAGCGGCGGCATCAAGGTCGCGACGGTGCGCGGCTTCGACCGGGAGTTCGCGGCGGAGCCGCGCAACCGCTTGGCGCTGAACGCCGTGACCGCCGGTAAGGTGCAGGTCGTGGCGCGTAACCGCGAGGCCGTCGTACGCGCCGCGCAGCGCAGCTTCTCGCACGTCGTCAAGACCCCCGAGATCACCAACCAGAAGCAGAGCGGACGCTGCTGGATGTTCGCCGGCCTGAACGTGCTGCGCGTCGCCGCCATGAAGTCGCTCAAGGTCGACCAGTTCGAGTTCTCGCAGACCTACCTGCAGTTCTACGACAAGCTCGAAAAGGCCAACTGGTTCCTCGAGACCATGATCGCGACCGCTGGCGAGCCCACAGACGGGCGCCTGATCACCTTCCTGCTGCAGGACCCCATCCAGGACGGCGGTCAGTGGGACATGTTCACCGACCTCGTGCGCAAGTATGGCGTGGTGCCCAAGACCGCCATGCCCGACGCCGAGTCGAGCGGCGAGTCGGCGCCCATGAACGGCGTGCTGCGCGCCAAGCTGCGCGAGTACGCGGCCGAGTTGCGGCGTCGTAAGGCCGGCGGCGAAGCCGCCGGCGAGCTGCGCCGCCGCAAAGACGAGATGCTCGCCACGGTGTACCGCATGCTGGCCATCCACCTGGGCCGCCCGCCCGCCGAGTTCGACTGGCAGTGGCGCGACAAAGACGACGAGTTCCACCGCGACGGCACGATCACCCCGGCGCAGTTCTACGAGCGCTACGTCGCCCTCGATCTCGACGACTACGTCAGCCTCATCAACTGCCCCACCGCCGACAAGCCGTTCGATGCCCTCTACACAGTGGAGCACCTGGGCAACGTCGTGGGCGGCACGCCGGTGCGCTACGTGAACGTCGATATGGCCGCCTTCAAGAAGGCCGCCGCCGCGCAGATCGCCGCCGGCGAGCCGGTCTGGTTCGGCTGCGACGTCGGCAAGATGGCCGAGCGCGACTCGGGCGCCCTCGACCGCGAGATGTACGACCTCGAGCTGCTCTACGCGACCGACTTCGTCGCCGACAAGGCCGAGCGCGTCGAGTACGGGCACAGCGTCATGACCCACGCCATGGTGCTCACCGGCGTCGACCTCGACGACGCGGGTCGGCCGCGCCGCTGGAAGGTCGAGAACAGCTGGGGCGAGAAGGTCGGCGACAAGGGCTATTTCGTGATGAGCGACCGCTGGTTCGACGAGTACATGTTCGAGGTCGTGGTCGAACGCCGCCACCTGCCCAAGCGCCTCCTCAAGGTGCTCGACACAGAGCCGGTCGTGCTGCCGCCCTGGGACCCGATGGGGTCGCTCGCTCGAGACTGCTGAGACCTGAGCGATAGTTCGCGTCGCGATGCGGCGCGCCGCCGCAGGCGGCGCGCCGCATCGGCGTTTGTGGCGTGCGCCGGCCTCGGTGCGCAGCGTCTCTGGGCTCGGGTCGACAGCCGGTAGCCGGCTAGATCAGGGCGCCGGGCTGGGCGACCAGACGACCTTGCCTCCCGGCCGCGAGCGCGCCAGGGCGACACCGATCGCGTCCTGGGCCACATGGGCCGACGAGACGTTGATGTCGTGCTTGTTCATGAGCACCGAGAAGACGAGCCAGTCGCCGTTGGCGCTCTTCACGTAGCCCGAGAGGTTGCTCGCGTCGGTCAGCGTGCCGGTCTTGCCGTGCAGGTTGCCCTTGGCGGCGGTGCCGCGCATGCGCCCCGAGAGCGTGCCGTCGACGCCGGCCACCGAGAGCGAGTACCAGAAGGCCTTCCAGTCGGTGCGCTGCGCCATGGCGGCGAGCAGCTTGGTGATGTCGACCGTCGTCAGGCGATCGTAGTAGCTCAGCCCAGAGCCGTCGGTCAGGCTGAAGGTCTTCGCGCTCGAAGCCGATCGAGACCAGAAAGGTGCCCTCGGCCTTGACGCCGCGCGCCGTGGTGCCGCCGCCGGCGAACTGCGCGCCGAGGCCCTTGGTGAGCATCTCGGCGTAGAAGTTGTCGCTGGGCTTGTTCATCGATGCCAGGATGTGCCACAGCGCAGGCGACTTCTCGACGTAGGCGACCTGGGCCGTGGACGGCGTGACGCCGGTCGTGGCCTTGCCGCTGACCGTTATGCCGGCCTTGCGCAGCAGCGCGGTCAGCTGGGCGGCCACGAAGAGCGGCGGATCGGTGGCCCGCCGCCCGTCGGAGCGGTAGTTCTCGTTCAAGGCGAGGGCCGACAGCGGGCCGCAGTCGTCGATGATGTCCGGCTTCCAGTACGACACCGTGCGCGCGGCGTCGAAGTAGCTCTCGTCGCCGACCACGTTGCCCACGATCTTCTTGACCGGGATCGTCGCGTTCTTCAGCGCGGTGACGAAGTCTTTGAGTCTGGCGGTCGTCAAGCTTGGGTCGCCGAAGCCCTTGAGGTAGAGCTTGCCGGTGTAGACGCCCGCGGTGCTGACGGTGCCGGTGGTGAGCAGTTCGGTCTTGAAGTGAAAGTCGGCGCCCCAGTCGGCGAGCGCGGTCGACGAGGTGACGAGTTTTTCGTTGGAAGCCGGCAGGAACTGCGTGGCGCTGCGACGCTCGTAGAGCGAGGTCGCGGTCGACAGGTTGTAGACACGCACGCCGGTCGTGGAGCCGGTAAAGCCGTGCGCCTTGAGAGCCTTGACGATGCGGTAGGTGAGGGTGCTCGCGCCGGCGGCGGCCGGCAGGGCCGCCGTGACGGCGAGCGTGGCCACGACGGCAGCGACGATGACGAGCGCCCGCTGGCGGGCAAGGCGGCGACGGATCCCCATTGGCTCCTCCCGTCGGGCCCTGCAACCTGCCCGACCGTCGATATGGACCGTCGGTCGAACGGTCCACGCTATCGCAGACTACCGGCCGGGTCGGCGCACGACAAGCCTCGCACTACGGGGGGGCGCGGCCAAGAGGGGGGCGCGTCGGCGTAGTCGTGTTGAGGCCGGGCGGCGGTGGGTCAGTGGGTGACGGCCCGGTCAGGCCGGGCGGTGAACTGGTGCGTGACGGCCAAGAGAGGCCGGGGCGGCAGCGAGCTAGCGCGTGACGGCCTTGCGCGCGGTGATGATCGCGCCGTCGTCGCAGGCGATGCGTACGTCGTCCATGAGGGCGTGAATGAGGAAGAGCCCGCGACCCTGCGGGTCGGCGAGGTCGGGCGTGGTGGAGATGTCGATGTCGGTCGGCCTGAACCCCACGCCGTGGTCGCGGATGACGAGCCGCACCTCGCGCGACGTGACGGCCACCGTGACGTCGATGTCGCGCTGGCTGCCGCTGAAGCGGATGGCGTTCTTGCAGGCCTCTTCGAGGCTCAGGACGATGTCGAACACGGTTCCCTCGGGCACGTCGAAGCCGCGCAGGAACACGCGCGCACAGTCGCGCGCCGGGCCCAGCGCCGAAGCCACCGGCGTGAGCGCCAGGTGCAGGGCGCGCTCGGACTCGCCCGGGTCGGTCGAGGCGGGCTCGCCGGGGTCGCCCGTCGGCGGTGCAGCGCGCAGGAACGGCGGACGGTTCTCGGGCGGGTCGGGTGATTGTTGTGATAGGTGCTGCGGCATTGTCAACGCGGGGGAGTCAGTGTGATCGACCATTCATAGTCAAGAGCTTGCCCGCCGTGGCGCGTTCCTGCACCAGGAGGCGTTCGGTGAGCCCGCGCGCTCGTGCGGCTACCCTGCGCACTCGTGCGGCGCTCCAGTGGCCGGACGCTTGGCGGCGCGCCTGTCACGGTCGCCATGCCGAGCCGCCGGCGCCGTCGCGACGAACGACCGCGGCCACGCGGTCGACGAGCGCAGTCTGCGAGGTGATCAGGCCGAGCTCGCGGTCGTAGAGCAGCGAGGCGACCGAGAAGTTCTGCGAGCCCACGAAGGCCCGCGCCCGCCGCGTGCCGGGGTCGACGACGATGGCTTTGGCGTGGATGTAGAGCGGCGCCGAGTAGGCATAGGTGCGCACCGCGACGCCGGCGCGCGCCAGCGCACTGAACGCGCCCGCCCAGTCGCTTTGGCGCGTCATGACGACCTCGACCCGGACACCGCGACGGGCGGCCGCCTGCAGGGCGCCGGTCACCGCGGCGTCGCTCATCTCTTCGTTTTCGGCGAGCACCTGGTGGCGGGCCGAAGCGATGAGGGCGACCAGCGCGTCCTGCGCGCCGGGGCTCCAGACGAGCGCGGCGGGCGAGGAGGGGGGCAGCCCGCCGCCGGCCCAGTCGTTGGCGAAGCTTTCTTCGATGGCCGCGACGTCGGGGCGCCGGTGGTCGATCACGACGAACTCGCGCGAGGTGGGGTAGTAGCGTGCGGTCAGATTCATGGTCATGACGGCCGCCGTGCGCCCGTCGACGACGATCGCCTTTTCGTGGGTGACGGCGAACTGCGCCGGCGCCCAGCGTACCGCCACAGCGTGGGCGCGCAAGTAGGAATAGGCCGGCTGGTTGTAGTGCCCCACGTAATGGGCGTTGAGCACGACGCGCACGTGCACGCCGCGCCGGGCGTCGGCGGCGAGGATGGCCGTTGCCCGGTCGTCTTCGAGCTCGTAGATCTCGAGGTCGAGGCGGTGGCGGGCCGAGCGCAGAAGCGCGTAGACGGGCGCGAGCCCGGCGTCGGGCTCGACGACCAGCGAGAGCGCCCCGGCCGTCGCCCGCCACCGCGATGCGGTTGACGAGGCGCCGGACGCCTTGTGGTGGGCCTTGGCCTTGTGGGTCTTGCTCGCGCTGGGGTGAGACGTGGGCGCCGTCGTGGAGTGCGCGCCCGCGGCAGTAGCCGGCGCGCCCGTGGAGTGGTGTGAGAGCACGACGACGACCGCCGCCGCGACGATGATGAGCAGCGCGGCCGACACGGGCGGGCCGCGGCGTGACCGGCGCCTAGCCACTGGCCGGGCCGGTGCGACTGGGCGTTTCGTTGCGGGTCATCTCTCTGGTCTCCTCGTGGCTCTCGTCGATCTCGTGACTGTGGGACGGCGGCGCCACGCTTGTGTGCCGCGGCGTGGCGGCGTGGCGCCGCCGCACTTGTCTGCCGCAGCGCGCGGCGGGGCGTCGTTCGCGTAGCTGGTCATCCACGCCGAGAGCTTACGACCGGGCAGGGCGCGGGTGAAGGGCCGCGCTGGCCGGCCGCGGTTGCCGTTCAGTGCGCGGCGTGGGTACCGATCGACGCCGCGCCCCGCCGGGCCGGCCTACGCCCGCCCTGTGGCCGCGCGCAGCCGCGTGCCCAGGCGCAGGCGGCGCCGCAGGCGCCGCAGCGGGCGCCAGAAGCGCAGCAGGTTGGCGCCGCGCCGCCACAGCGGGTAGTTCAGACCCAGCAGCTTGCGGTTGAGCTCGCGGTTCTTGCCGGCGAAGCGCCGGGCCACGACGTCGCCGTCGTCGACCTCGACCGTGTAGACGGGCAAGCCCCCGCACGTGGCCGGCAAGTCGGCGTTGCCGATGAGCAGCAGGTCGTTGGCCGGGTGCGTCTTGCGCAGGGCGGCGAGCACGGCGGGCATGTGCTCGTCCAGGTACGAGAACTCCTCGCCGTCGACCATGTAGCGCACGAAGAGCGTGGGCTGGGCGACCGCCCGGCGGTAGCGCGTGATGCGGCGGGCATAGCGCGCGCGTACTGTCTCGTATTGGGCGTCGATCGGCAGCTCTGCGCTGAAGCTGTTGTACACGGCGATGCCTGAGCCCGTGTCGTTTACCACGTCGGCGCGCTCGGGGTCGCGTTGCAGCAGCTCGAGCTGCAGAAAGCCCTGAAAACCGGATTCGACCAGCGCCACCGTGGGTTCGATGGGGCTGATGTTCCAGTCGAGCGGGTAGCTGCCGTCGCGCAGCCCGTAGCGTTGCAACTCGAGCGCGGTGCTGCAGAAGTGGCCGAGGCTGATCACGTGACGATACCTCGGCCGCGAGCTCTTCGGTGGGACAGGTTGCGTGGCTTGCGTGGCGACCCTCCAGCGCGCCCGACAGTGCTGCACGACGGGCAGAGTTTAGCAGGGGGCATGAGCGTGCGGCGGCGTTGCGCCGCGTTCCCCCCTGACTTGACGTGAAAATCGCTCTCCGTTACGTTCCTATGAAGCCCGCACGCGAACGGCCGCTTGCAGGGAGAAAAGCCCGCGAGCACGACCTGGAAGGACGACACCAGTGGCTGAGCTGCTCGAAGAGGCGGCGACAAGCGCGCCCGAGCCCCCGTCGGCGACCGAGGCCGCGACGGCGACCGAGCCCGCGATGCCCGCTCGCCGCGGCGTGACCGCCGCCTACGTGCTCGGACTCAGCGTGCAGGTGGTGCTCTGGTCGCTCGTGTTCCTGGCGCTTGCCGTGGCGATCGCCACCGGCGGCCACTTGACCGAGTTTCGCTACGTCGGCTTTTAGCCGCCCGGCGACTCGCGCGGCATGAGCGACGAGACCAACCGGAAGCGGTTCCTACGGGGCCTGCGCGCGCGCAGCCCCTTCGTGCTGCTCGCGGCCGCCGCGCTCACCGCGTGCTGGCTGCTGGGCACGCAGGCGCTGTTCACGAGCGGCGCCTTCACCCACCTGCGCGAGCGCCTGCAGCTGCGCACCGTGCGCGACGATTTCGTGCAGGACACCTACGTGATCGGCCGCCTCAAGATCGACCCCCCGAAGCAGCTGCCCATCTACGTGATGGGCGGCTCGACGACCCGCGAGGCGTTCGTGTCGGAGGGGTCGTTCGCCAACGCGCTGCGCGACGCCAGCGGCGTTCCCGTGCGCGTCTACGTCCTCAGCAACCAGAACCAGACGTTCGGCCAGAGCCTGGCCATGGTCGACAACCTGCCGGCCGGCCACGGGGTCGTGGCGATCGGCATCAACAACAACCGCTTTCACTTCACCCCCGCCGAGGTCGCCCTGCAGGCGCGCGGCCTGCCCCTGCTGCTGGCCTCGCCCACGCTCGACCGGTTTCTCGCCCACAACCCGCCGAGCGGCCTGCCCATGGCGTGGCTGCCCGGCATCCTGCCGGGCATCATGGACTTTCTGGTCGGAGCCGTCGGCGCGCGGTTCACCGAGTTGGTCACGGGGCACCAGCTCGGCCTGACGTACCTGCCCCACTGGGTCACGTCGAAGCAGGAGTGGTCGACCGCCCGCAAGCGGGCCGGGGTGCAGCAATGGATCGCGACGCACCAGGCGGCGTTCCTGCGCAACTACGCCTACAACGCGCGCCTGCTCGACGTGCTCGTGAAGCGCGCCAAGCAGCGCGGCTACACGGTCGTGCTCACCGAGGAGACCGAGGACGGCGCCGTCGTGGGTCACTCGTTCGACCAGTTCAAGCAGGTCTACCAGCCGATCGTGCGGCGCATCGCCGCCAAATACGGCGTGCCCTACATCGACCTGCAGGCGCGGCTGCACCTGCCCGACGCCGACTACTGGGACTACATGCACATGGACGAGCCGGGTCGCCTGGTCTGGGAGCCGGCGCTGGCCGCCGCGCTCGCACCGGCCGCCCGGCAGGCCGCCGCCGGGTCGGCCTAAGGCCTCGCGCGAGGTTCTGGTACCATGACCAAGAGACACCGAGCGTCACTTCGGGCGCTCACCCCCGACGTCTGCCACTCAAAGGGATAGGTTCTATGGCTGTGCGACTCCTGGCCCTCGATTGCAGCCCGCGCGACGGCAGCAACAGCGGCCTGCTCGCGGCGCGCTCCCTCGAGCGTCTCGCCGAGAAATACCCGGGCGACGTCGACCATCGCGTCATCGCCCTGCGCGACCTGCACATCGAGAACTGCAGCTATTGCAACGTCTGCGGCAAGACCAAAGACGGGCGCTTCATGCCCTGCGTCATGGCCGACAAAGACGAGACGCAGTCGGTGCTCGATGCCATGGTGGCGGCCGACGGCATCGTGATCGCGACGCCCGTGTACTTCGGCCTGCCCTCCGATCTGTTCTCCAAGTTCGTCATGCGCACCAGGGTGCTGCGCCACCAGGACTTCCGCCTGGCCAACCACGTGGTCGGCGTCATGGCGACCGCCGGACGCCGCTCGGGCGGCGCCGAAACGGCCATCATGGCGACCTGGCTGCCCTTCATACGCAACGGCTGCCTGATGGTCGGCAACGGCGACACGACGTCGCAGTTCGGCGCCTACGGCTGGGCCGGTCCGCGCGGCCACATACTGAGCGACGAGTGGGGCCTGGAGCAGGGCTTCCAGGTGGCCGAACGCATCTACACGGTGGCCAAGGTCGTGCGCGCCGGCATCCAGGTGCTCGACTTTCACAGCCCCATGAAGTTCTCGTACTCTTCGGGCACCCGGTCCTGATGGGCCTGGCCACGACAACCCGCGACCAAGGGCAGGTGGACGAGGCATGAGCGACGCCGACACGATTCTCGAGTTCATCCGCGACGAGGCGGTCGACGCGCCCCCCGGACTGACGATCGACGCCGACACGTCGTTGTTCAAAGACCAGCTTCTCGACTCGATGAGCCTTACGAACCTCATCACCTTCATCGAAGACGAGTTCGGCATCAAGGTCGGCGCCATGGACGTCGTGTTCGAGAACCTGGACACGGTCAACCACATGCTCGCCTTCATCGCGCGCAAGAAAGCGGCGGTCAGCAATTAGGCGCGCCCGCGCCTGACGGTCGCTCTCGCCTTCGTGGATAGCTCGGTCGACAGACTCCTGAGCCTGGCGCGCTCGCGCCCGGAGCGGCCGTTGCTGCTCACGCACGGTCGGTCGTACACCTGCGAGAGCTTCGCGCGCCGGGCCGGCGCGCTCGCCGAGACGCTCGCGACCGCCGGCGTGCGGCGCGGCGACCGTGTGGCCACCCTGCTCGAGGAGTACGACAATTTCTTCGTCGCCATGTTCGCCGCGTGGCTGGCGGGCGCCGTGCTGGTGCCCCTCAACAAAAGTCTCCCCGAGCCCGACGTCGCCTGGCTGCTGGCCAAGTCGCAGCCACGCGTGCTGCTTACCGAAGGCGACCTGCCAGCCGCCGCCGGCGCGCCCGGCGCCGGCGCGCCGCCCGACGCCGGCGGGCCGACCGACGCGCCTGTCGGCGGCGACGGCCCGGTGCGCCTGCGCGCGGTGGCGGCCGAGCTTGCCGAGCCGGCGCTGCCCTCGGGTGCGACCGCCGTGGCGCCCGACGAGCTCGCCATGATCATGTTCACGTCGGGCACGACGGGCGTGCCCAAGGGCGTCTGCCACACGCTGCGCGCCATCGGCGGCAACGCGGCCCGCGTCGCCGACGTGCTGGGCCTGGAGGCCGACGATCGCATCTTCATCAACACGCCGCCCTATTTCACGAGCGGCATCTGCCACTTTCTCACGCTCATGGCCAGCGGCGGCAGCACGGTCGGGCGGCGCGGCTTCTTCTTTGGCGACGCTCTGCTGGCCGAGCTGGCCGAGGCCGGCTGTACCGGCTTCGGCGGCGCTCCGGCGCACCTGGTGCGCGTCGTCGAGCCGCTCGGCGACCAGGTGCAGACGGCGTCGTCGCTGCGCTTCTGGGTGAGCTCCGGCGACCACCTTGGGCTCGACACCATCGCCCGCCTGCACCGCGTGCTGCCCAACGTGCGGCTCTTCAACATGTACGGCCTGACCGAGGTCGCCGGGCGGCTCTGCGTGCTCGCCCCCGACGATCTCGAGCGCCGCAGCGGCTCGGTCGGACGGCCACTTGCCGGCATGACGGTGACCGTGCGCGACCCCGCGGGCGCCCCCGTGCCCGACGGCGACGAGGGCGAGCTGTACGTCGAAGGGCCGCTCCTCATGCAGCGCTACTTAGACGAGCCGACGGTCACGGCGGCGGCGCTCACCGCGCGCGGCCTGCGCACCGGCGACTTCGGGCGCCGCGACGCCGACGGCTTTCTGTGGGTCGCGGGGCGCAAGGACGACATCATCAAGCGCGGCGGCGAGAAGGTCTCGATCGTGCACATCCAGGAGGCGCTGCGCGCGCTCGGCAAGTTCAACGACGTCGCCGTGATCGCCGCCGACGACCCCATCCTGGGGCACGTGCCGGTGGCCTTCGTGGTCAGCGCCGACGGCCTGCCGGTCAAACGCACGGTCGTCATGCGCGAACTGCGCGCCCTGCTGCCGGCCGCCTCGCTGCCGAGCCGCATCGTGCCGCTCGAGCAGATCCCGCGCACGGGGTCGGGTAAGCCAGTGCGTGCCGAGCTGCTGCGCCTGGCGGGCGCGTAAGGCGGACGGCGATGCAGATCTACTTCAGCTTCACGGTGCTCGTGCCGGTCATCCTGCTGGCCCTGCCCATCTTCTGGCTCGTGTTGCGCCGCGAGACCTGGCGCCTCTGGTTCATTGTGGCGCTGTCGGTAAGCCTGCTGGCTCTGCTGCACCCCGCCTTCGCCGTGGTCTCGGTCGGCCTTGTCGTGCTCACCCACCAGCTCGTCGAGCAGATGCGCGCCAAGAAGCTCTCGGTCAGGCGCACGGTGATCATGGGGGTGATCGGCGCCGTCGTCATTCTGGCGCTGGGCAAGTACGGCCAGGTCATGACCGGCCGCCTGTGGGGCAGCAACAACTGGGTGTACACACGCATCGCCATGCCGCTCGGCGTGAGCTACTTCGCCTTCCGCCTGCTGCAGTACGTCTTCGACCAGGCGCGCGGCGTGCTCACCGAGAACTCGCTGCTCAAGCTGGCCGCCTTCGTGCTGTTCCTGCCGACGTTCCCGGCCGGCCCCATCGAGACCTACCAGGGGTTCTACGGCAAGCGCAGCACGAGCTTCGACGCCGACCTGTTCTACAGCGGCCTGCGGCGCATCATCATCGGCTATTTCAAGAAGGTCTTCGTCGAGGGCATCGTCTTCACCCTGTACCTGGGGCCGCAGGCCATCAAGCCGCTGGCCCACGGCTGGCACTTCAGCACGGCGCAACCGCTGCAGGCTTCGATCTTCGTGGTCTACGCCTTCATGCGCGCCTACCTCGACCTGTCGGCCTACAGCGACCTCGCCATCGGGTTCTCGCGGCTGTTCGGTTTTCGCATCATGGAGAACTTCGACAACCCGCTGCTCAAGCGCAACCTCAGCGATTTCTGGCGCAGCTGGCACATCTCGCTGTCGACCTGGTGCCGCAACAACGTCTACTTCCCGGTGTTCGGCGCGACCCGCAAGGTGTGGCTCGGCCTGATCTGCAGCATGACGGTGATGGGCCTGTGGCACTACGTCGACCTGAACTGGTTCACCTGGGCGATGTGGCACGCCGGCGGACTGATCACGGTGAGCTGGTGGCTGGGCCGCAAGAAGGCGTTTCGCAAGGCCCATCGCGGCGAGCCGTTCTGGAGCCGCTACTCCATGCGCCACGCCCTGCTGTCGCCGCTCTGGTATGTCATGACGTTCTGTTTCGTGGCGCTGGGCTACTCGTTCGTGGCCACGCCCAACATCGTCCTCGCGGCACGCGTGCTCAGCGGCGCCATCGCCGGGCCGTTCGTGTGGCTCGCGCAGCACGGCGCCGTGGGCGTGGCGGCCCTGCTCGTGGCGATCGCGCTCATCGTGGGTGCGGCCTGGCTCGTGGCGCTCTGGCGCCGCCGGCCGCAGAGCGCGCCTACGGCGTAGGGCGCCCGCCCGACCCTCGGACGGCCAGGCGCAGCGCCCGCCTCTAGCGCATCTGCTAGTCTGCGTCAGTCATGAGTGATCCGCCTCGTCGACCGATCAACGCTCGCCGGCGCGCGCACGATCGCGAGCGGCGGCGCCGCATCCGCCGCCGCCGCCTCGTGGCGCTGGTGGCGGTCGTCGCGCTGGTCGCCGTAGCCGTGCTGGCCGTGCGTGCCCTGGCCGGAGGCGGCGGATCACCCTCTTCGCCCTCCGGAACCACGTCCGGTTCCGCGACGTCCGGCTCGGGCGGAGCCCAGAAGACGCCCTCGCCGAAGGCCTCTGCGTCGGGCGCCGCTCACCCCTCGGCAGCGGCCGCGGCGACTGTGATCACCGTCGGCTGGGTGGGCGACACGACGCCGGGCTCCAAGTACGGCACGGCCCCCGACGGCGGCCGCGCGCTGTTCGGCGCCATGCCGGCCCTGCTGCGCAAGCCCGACCTCATGATCGCCAACCTCGAAGGCACCTACTCGACGGCGGGCCCGTCGAAGTGCGGCAGCGCTTCGGCGGCCAACTGTTTCGCCTTTCAGGCGCCGCCCGCCTATGCCCAGGCGCTAGCTGCGTCGGGCATCGACCTCGTCAACATGGCCAACAACCACAGCATGGATTACCTCACGCGCGGCTTCGAGCAGACTCAGGCGGCGCTGAAGAGAGCCCACGTGGCCTACGCGGGGCCGCCCAATACGATCACCACCGTGAAGGTGCACGGCCTGCGGGTGGCCGTGATGGGCTTCTCGCCGTACCCCTGGAGTGCGCCGCTGAACGACATACCGGCGGCGGCCAAACTCGTGCGCCGGGCCGCCGCCGAAGCCGATGTCGTGATCGTGCTCATGCACGCCGGCGCCGAGGGCGCCGGCGAGGTCCACACACCGACGGGCTCCGAGACGGCCTACGGCGAAGACCGCGGCAACGTGCGCGCCTTCTCGCACGCCATGATCGACGCCGGCGCCGACCTCGTGCTCGGTTCGGGCCCGCACGTGATCCGCGGCATCGAGCGCTACAAGAACCGCCTCATCGCCTACTCGCTGGGCAACTTCGCCGGCTGGCACAACTTCGGGCTGGGCGGCAACCTGAGCCTCTCGGGCCTGCTGACCGTGAAGATCGACGGCGCCGGCCGCATCCACGGCGGCCGCTGGACGTCGCTCTACGTGGCCCCGCCCGGCGTGCCCCAGGTGGACGGCGCCAACACGTCGGCCCACCTCGTGAGCAGCCTCTCGGCCGCCGACTTCGCCCACACCTACAAGCTCGACTCGCGAGGCTACTTCACGGGGCAGTGAGGGCGGGATAGCCCCGTGGGGGGCGCGGGGGACGACCCGACCGCGGCGTGGGCAGAGACGGAGCGACGGGGGCCGAACCTGAAGGTCCGGCCCCGTCGCTCCTGCGTTCGGGCAGCCGACGCTCGCCGGGGAGCAGCGCCGGTCCTCCTTCAGCGCCGGTCCTACTTCAGCGCCTTGATCTGCGGAGTGATCGTCTTGAGCGCGGTGTCCATGGCCTTGAGACGGGCGTTCAGGTCACGCACGTCGAGGTCGCGCATGGCCGCGAGCTGGGCGACCGTCGTGGCGCTCCAGGTGCCCGCCCCGATGCTGTCGTACTGCGGCATGACGTCGAGGTAGTGGACCAGGTGGCCCTGACCGCCCCAGGTCACCCGGGCGTAGGCGGGGTCGTGGTGACTGAGCTCGATCTTGTACTTGGAGTGATCGAGGACGAGCCCCACGGCCGTAAGCGCGACGTTGGACAGGGCCGTCTGCGCCGCGCTCGTGTCGGGCACGGTCTGCTGCAGGGCGGCGATCGCCGCGTCGAGGGACTGGATGTCCGACAGCACTTGCTGGTGTGGGTAGATCGTCTCGTCCCAGACTGTGAGCGCGGTGAAGGCCTTGTCGGTCGTCTTCTCGATGCGCAGCAGCCCGCGGTTGACGGCCGCGTCGTGGGTGGCGGGGATGGCGCCCTTGCGAGCCTGATAGGCGGCAGCCGCCGCCTGGAAGGCGCCGATGTCGGCCTGCAGGCGACCTACCGCCGACGCCGACGCGCCGGCCGCGGTGAGGTCGGCGGGCACCACCGCCGCAGCCAGTTCAGTGGCACGAGCCTCGAGGTTGTAGGGCAGTAGCCCGCGCTCGGCGGCGTTGGCGAGGCGGAACGTGAGCTTGGCGATCTTGGCCACGTACGGCCAGTCGACCTGACTGGGCAGCATGTACTGCGTGTGGTAGGTGCCGTTGTCGGCGTTGTCGGCAGAGGCGCCGAAGGCGATGGTGGGCACGCCGGCGGCCTGGAAGGTCCAGCCGTCGGTCCAGGTGCCCTGCGCCGTGCTCGCACTCGAGCCGTGCGGCAGCAGGGCGGAGGAGGTGGCGACCACGTGATTGGTGAGCGGCGCCAAGTCGGCCGACGTCGACAGGTCGAGCGGGGCGTCGTTGGCGAAGTAGTCGCTGTTCAGGAAGAGGCGGATCTTGCCGGCCCAGGCGGGATGGCGCTCGGTGATCGCCTGCCAGGCGCCTATGCACCAGTCGTAGTAGGCGTTGGTGTAACCGAACTCCTCGGCGGTGTCGAACATGAAGCGCACCGTGTGCCGGGGCTGATAGCCGCTCGCCACCATCGCCTTGGCGATGGCGAGATTGCTGGCCACGCACGACGTGTCGTCGGTGCCGGAGTGGAAGTAGGCGTCGTGATGGGCCGCCAGCAGCACGAACGTGCCGTCTTTGACGGTGCCGGGCAGGTCGCCGAAGACGTTGTAGCCCGTGCCGCCCTTGTCGGCCATGCGCACCTTCTCGATCAGCTTCATGGTCGCCACCGGGCCCGTGCCGTCGGCGGCGAGCTGGGTCTTGAGCCAGTCCCCGTCCTGCCTGGCGATGTAGACGGTCGGGTCGTAGCTCAGCTGCCAGCAGCCATCGAACGTGCCGAGGGCGTCGGGAGCGAACGAGTAGTAGGGGGCGCTGTCGGGGCCATAGGTCATGATCACGCCGATGGCGCCGCGTGCGGTCGCCTGGGCGGCGGCATAGTTGGCCCAGAACTCGCTGAGGTCGGCGTCGACCAGGACGAGCTTGCCCTTCACGCCGACGCCGGCTGCGGCGAGGGCGTCGTAGTCGGCCTTCATGCCGTCGTGCGCGTAGACGATCGCGGCGGTCAGGCCCTCGGCCGACGTGGGCGTGACGCCGGCGAAGGTCGAGGCGATCAGCGTGCGGCCGCCGATCGTGACGGTTGCCGACCGAAAGTCGAAGACGTCGACGGGCACCGCTTCGAGGCGCACGTTGCGCAGCCCCAGGTCGCGCAGCTGCTGGGCCAGGTAGAGCGCCTTGGCGGTGTCGGGCGCCGTCCCCGCCATGCTGAAGCCGAGCGCGGGATTGGTGCCCGGCATGGCCGACAGGTGCTGGTCGATGGACTGCGGGTAGCCGTGCGCGAAGACCTTGTCGAGCGACTTGTCGAACGCGGTCGTGGGCGAAGCTAGCGCGACCGCGGGGAGCAGCAGCAAGACCAGCAGACCCAGTAGTGGACCGAGGTACCCCAGGCGTTTCATCAGACCCCTCCCTTTGGACACGCGAGCGGCCCGGCGCCTGACCAGTGCGGGGCTGCTCCAAGCAGCGACAGGCTATCACCGGCCACGGGAGATGCGTACGGTACAACGCGTCCAGAAGGGACGGGGTCAGATGGCCATCGGCGCACTACCGGTTGCGAGCGTGGCAAGGAGAGAGCGGCGGTCGCCGCCCCGCAGAGGTAGCGGAGGCCCTCGGGGAGACCGGGCCCGATAAGGCGGGTCGTCCGTCTCGGCCGGCTCGAGTATGCTCGCGCAGGAGCCAATGCCTCGCGAGCTACGACAGCCTTCAACCCCAGCCGCGCCCTGAACGGGTGACACGCCGCACCGTCCAGGGCTACGCGATGGTGGCCACCGGCTACCTGCTCATCGCCCTCTCCGGCACCCTGGTGACCTGGGTGACCGCACCCCCGAGCCTGCTGCTGGTGCTGCGCTTCGGCCTCGCGGCGCTGCTGCTCGGCGCGGTCTTTGCCCGCAAGAGTCGCGTGGGCGGGCTGCTCGTGCCGTCGATGTGGCCCAGGCTCCTGGCGATGGGCGCGCTCGACGCCGGCGCGCTCCTTCTCTATACGGTGGCCATCCGCGAGACCGGCGTGGCCGTCGCCACGTTCTTTCTGTTCATCCAGCCGGTGTGGGTCGCCCTGCTCGCGCCGCGCCTGCTAGGCAGCGCGACCGAGCGCGCCGTCTATGCCGCCATCGGCCTCGCCCTGGTGGGGCTCGTGATCATCCTGGTCCCTACGCTGGCCGGCGAGGGCGTGCACGCCTCGGCCCTCGGTCTTGCGGCCGGCTTCGGTTCGGGCCTGTGCTACGCGGGCTTCACCCTGCTGATAAAGGGTCTCACGCGACGCTTCGACAGCGGCGCCCTCGTGCTTGCCGAGTGCACGCTCGATGCGCTCTTCCTGCTACCGCTGGCGCTCTGGCAGACGCTGGGAGTCGGCTACGTGCCGACCGCCCGCGACCTGTTCGCGGCGCTGCTGCTGGGGGTGCTGTGCACCGCGATCGCCTACCTCCTCTGGATGGAGGGCACGAGCCGGGTGCGCGTGCAGCACAGCGCGGTGCTGGGGTTCCTCACGCCGGTGGCGGCGCCGGTCTACGCGCTCGTGCTCCTGAGCCAGACGGTGTCGCCGTGGACGGTCGCCGGCGGCGCGCTCATCCTGGTCGCCGGCGTCGTCGTGGTGTTGGGCGGACGGCAGGATGTGGCCGAACCGCCCGTGTGAGCGCGGCGATCGCCGGTTGTGGATGGTGGCCATGGGGACCGCTCGCGGCCCCGACCTCAGCGCTCGACCGCTCGCGGTACTGACCTCAGCGCTCGACGGGCGCGCTTCCTTGGGCCGATGTGCTGGTCCTCGCCCAGGGCGGCATCTGCTCTGAGGTGAACGCCGCCACGGGGGCCGGTGCCGGAGCCGGTGTCGGCGTCGCCACCTGGCCCGGCTGGCGCCAGCCGTCGCTCGGCGCAACGCCTCCGGCGGCCATGCCCTTCGCCGCCTGCGCGTCGACCAGCACCCCGCGGGAGCAGGTGGGGCAGACCGCGAGGTACTTCGAGGAGTACGGGATGATGGGGATGAAGAAGAGCGTGAACCAGCGCGTGACCTTCATAACCTTCCACGGCGACGTGTTGTGGCAGTTGCCGCACAGACGGGCTGCCGTGAAACCGAGCACGCGCATGGTCCTGCGACCAAAGCCAAAGATGATGAACATGAGCCCCCGCCCTTCGCTGGATGCCGGTCCTGCTATCTGAATAATCGACCGGCCGCAGCGGACCCTTGAGCGACGATCGGTCGTTCCAACCCTTGACGATCGGTAGCCCTAGCCGTTGACGAGAGGCTGTTCTGCAGCCGGCGCCTCGGCGCTCCGGCCTTCGAGCTGCGCAACGACCTCGTCGAGGATCACCCGCTCTTCGTCTGTCGGGACGACAAGGATGGCGGTACGTGACGCGGGGGTCTGGACGAACGCGGTCGCGCCCCCGACCGCCCTCTGGTTGGCCACCGGATCGAGGCCTACTCCCGACGCCTCCACACCCTCACATGCGGCTGCGCGCACCTGCCAGACGTTCACCCCGACATCGTCGGTGAACACGATGGCGTCGGCTCCGCCGAGCAGCCAGAAGTACGCGCCCAGGTAGTGCCTGAGACGCGCGACGTACACGTCGTAGGCCAGCCGGCAGGCGTGGTCGCCCTCGTCGGCCCTGGCGATCACCTCGGCCAGGTCTGAGGAGAAGCCGGAGATGCCGAGCAGGCCCGACCTGTTGTTCAGTAGCTCCTCGATCTGGTCGGCCCCGAGGCCGCTGCGCACCAGCGCCAGCACGACCTGGGCGTCGAGGTCGCCGCAGCGCGTGGACATCACGAGCCCCGACAGCGGCGAGTACCCCATCGAGGTGTCGACCGACCGGCCGGCGCGCACAGCCGCCATGCTGGAGCCGCCCGTGCCCAGATGGCAGACGATCAGGCGGAGGTCGTCGAGAGGTCGTTGCAGCAGGTCGGCGGCGCGTTGGCTGACGTTCTGGTACGAGAGCCCGTGAAAACCGTACTTGCGAAAGCCGAACTCTTTGGCGAGGTCCTGGGGGAGGGGGCACGTGCGCATCGCCTCGGGCATCGCAGCGTGAAAGGCGGTGTCGAACACGGCGTACTGCGGGACCTCCGCCAGCCGTCGCCGGCATGCCTCGATGACGCTGAGCGTGTTGGGATTGTGGATGGGCGCCAGCGGAGCCGTCTTGCGCAGGAGGGGCCAGGTGGATGCGTCGATCGCCGTGGTGCGGGTGAACTCATCTCCGCCGTGCACGAAGCGATGACCGACGGCGTCTATCGCGATGCCCCTGTCCTGAAGGACAGCGAGGATCGCCTCGGCGGCTCGCGCGTGGGTCGAGAGGTCGCACTGCTTGGACTCCGCCGCGCCGGCCCACGTCCACTGCAGGACGGGCGCCTGCCGCGCCTCGGTGGCGACGCCGCGCGCCTTGCCGGCGATGACCACCGTCGGTTCGCGGCCCGGCGTGCGCCGGTAGACCTTGAACCCCTGAGACGAGCTGCCGCAGTTGAGTATGAGAACGTTCACCGGTCTCCCTGGCGTTTGCCGGACCTGCGCGCCGTCTCACCATGGACTTGACTGAGAACGCAGCGAAGCAGGAGACGCGACTCCGTTCCGCGCGCCTTGTTCTAAGTGTACGGCGCGTGCGGCTGCGCATCGACCGGCGGCTGCTCGCCACGAAAGCCAAGCCGCGAGCGGCGATCCCTGGCCGGTAGCGGCCGCGTCGGCCGCCTAGTGCAGGAACAGCCGCAGCCCGGTGTGGACCATGGTCATGCCATAGTGGCTCGCGGCCGCGGTGACCTCGTCGTCGCGAGCCGATCCCCGGCCTGAACGACGAACTCGACGTTGCTCCCGGCGGCCCGGTCGATGTTGTCGGCAAAGGGGATGAAGGCGTCGGACGAAAGGCAGATGCCGGCGAATCCCTTGACCCAGTCGCTGCGCTCGTGAGCCGTGATCGGGACGGGCTCGTCGACCAGGGCGGCGCGCACCTTGCCCTTCTCGATCTCGGACAACCGGTCCCACAGCAGGAACTGGTCGACGACGTTGGCCTTCTCGGGTTTTGGCAAGCCGTCGCTGAACCGCAGGGCGAGCGACTTGGGATGCTGCTGGAGCAGCCACTTGTCGGCCTTGTCGCAGGCCAGACGGGTGCAGTGCACGCGCGATTGCTGGCCGGCGCCCATGCCGATGACCTGACCCTCGAGGGCCAGGCATACCGAGTTCGACTGCGTGTATTTGAGGGCGATCGTCGCGACCGTGAGAGTCTCGAGCACCTCAGGCGAGATCGGCGCCCCCGCGGTCACGACGCGCTCGAAGAGCGCACTCGAGACGTGGGCCGTATTGCGTTGCTGACTAAGGCGAAAGCCGAACACCTCGCGCGTCTCGGTGTCGGGAGGCTCGAAGCCGGGGTCGATCTGCATCACCAGATAGGCCCCTTGTCGCTTTGACTTGAGCAGTTCGAGCGCGTCTGGTGCGTACCCGGGGGCGATGATCAGATCGGAAACCTCGTCGAAGAGCACGCGGGCAAGCGAGAGGTCGACGACCTCGCTGACCGCCGCAACGTCGCCGAACGAGCACATGCGGTCCCCCCCTCGCGCTCGCACGTAGGCGGCGGCCACCGGGGAGAGATCGCCGGCGGCCAGGAACTGCGACGCGCGGTAGGCGTCGGAAAGCGGGCCGCTCACCGCGGCGCCGGCGGGGCTCGTGTGTTTGAACGACGCCGCTGCCGGCTTGCCGGTCGCGATCCCGAGCTCGCGGACGAGTTGCCAAGCGCCGAGTGCATCGAGGATGTTGATGTAGCTGGGTCTGCCGCTGAGCACCTGAAAGCCGGATCCAGCGGGGATGCTCACCCCCGCCGGCGCCTGGTGGGGGTTGCAGCCATACTTGAGCTCGATCTCCGTCACCTGACCCTCCGATATCGAATGCGGAGCGGCCTGGGCCGCGGACGTAGTCTAACGGCTGCCGCCATCGTCGCCATCGCCTTGTGCGCGGCGGCGGTCTTCTTGGCGCCGGCCTTGGCGATCCGGCTGCGCCTGCGGCTTTCTCGCCGCGCCCATTCTGACTGTCCCGTCGGCGGGCAGGAGTGTGAAGTCCTCAGCCGGCACCGGCTTGCCGAAAGACTCGTCACGCCGTCCGCTTACTAAGTTCACAGTGACGAGATGCCGATGAATGGGAGGGCCGGGGAGGGGCCGGGGCCGTGGAATCAAGCCAACTGATCGCAGTACCAAGGGCCCAGACCGAACGGGCACTAAGTGCCGCACCAATCTTCGGTGAGGCATGGAAGATCGTCGTTCGCGACCGGCGGCCGCTGCTTGCGGCGTTGTCCATCCTCTGGCTCGTCTGGGTCATCCCGCGCGTACTCACTAGCGTCTTGTCTCTGGCGCTCGTGTGGAACTCGGGTCCCGCCGGCGTGGTGACCATCGGGACTTGCGTCGCGGTCTTGGCCCTGCAGCTGGTCGCGGTCGTCTGGCTCGTCGCAGGCGTACTCCGCTTGCATCTCATCGGCTCCCGCATGGGCGAAAGGGCACCACTCGGCTACGTCTTCTCCGCTGCCAGCCGCCTCGGCTGGCTTCTCCTTGAGGTGCTCGTCGTCGCCGGCTGCGTGCTCGCTCTCGTCGCCCTCTACTACTGGGCGGCCCTCCCCAGCGCGGTGCTCGCCATGCTCCCAGTTCTCGCCCTCTTTCTGCTCGCGGCTCTGGTCACGCAGCCGCTCGTCCTGCCGCTGATCGTCGATCGGCGGCTGAACACGTTCGCCGCGATGGCTGCCAGCGCCCGGATCATGGTGCGGCAGGGTCGGCCCACCCATCTCGTGACCGTCGCCGCGGCCGCGGCCGGCACAGTCGCCCTTGCCGCCGCCACGCTCTGGCCTGGCGCCACCGCCAACTACCTGGGATTTCACTCCGTGCTGGATCTCTTCGTCGGCACACGCATCTGGCTGGCGGCCGTCGTCGCCACCGCCGGCGTCGTCGGCTGCCTCGTTGCCGTGCCGCTCGTGACGGCCCTGTACTTTTGCCTAGCGCAGCCGCGTGCGGAGCAGGCAACGGCCGTTGCGGCGGCCGTACCCGTGCGCCCCTGGAAACCGCTGGCCGCGCTCGCCGTGGCAGCCCTCCTGGTGCTTGGGCTGGCCTACGGTGCAGCATGGGCCTTCAATGGCGTCGACAGTTCGATCCAGCTCCAGCCCGGTGTCCGTGCCACGCTGCACAGCGGGGTGTCTTTCGTTGTTCCCGCGGGGTCGAGCGCCCGTCTCGTCGAGTTGCGCCAGTACCCAGCCTGGTTGCCGATCGGGGAGAACGCACCGACGCCGGACGTCTACATACACCGAGCTGGCATTCAGGGCAGGAAGGACACCCTCTTCTTCGGCGAGGGTGTCGCTAATGCTAACTTCCTCCAGATGACCAGCCTCTACTCGGCGGACGCTTACCTCCTCCACAGAGCTGAACACTACCCGGTCCTCGCGAGCACGCCGGATGGCAGCGTCGTCATCCGGGCCAACCGGGGATCGCACTTCTTACAGGTGGTCACGCACCTGCCTGGCGCGATGCCAGGGGTCATCTGGGTCCTGTTTCACGATAGTGCTGCGTCGCCGCAGCCCTGGAGCGCGAAGCGACAGAACGCAGAGCTCGCGCGCATCTGGCGGGAGCTGAGGTTTGAGGGCGAGCCGCTGCCAGTCATCCGGCAGTGAAAATTGATCGGGTTCACCAGGCGGGCCGAGGTTGATCGGGGACGCTGCAAGCACACTGAGCGTCCGGTGTGGAGCGCGGAGCAGCTATCCGGCTTTCTCGCTCACGTCGCCGACTATCGCCCCTTCGCTGTGGCGTCTGCTGGCCGTGACAGGCCTGCGGCGTGGCGCGGCCCTCCGAGGAGAGGACGACGGCTCTTCTGTGCCCGTCTGTGTTGCTCGATTGCGGGCCGTGCCGACCGGTCGCGGCGTCGGAATGGCGGCGTCGCCTCGGTTGCGGAGAACCTTGGCGGGGAGGGGCGCCGAATGGCGTCCACGTGGAGAGAGGGTTGGTGGGCCGCCGGAGGGTCGAACTCCGGACACTCTGATTAAAAGTGGTGAGTGCACGGTGCCGGGTCAGCCCCTTCTGTGCGCGAATGTGCTGAACGGTCCAAGGTTCTGAGTCCACGGCGTGTGCCGGAATGCCGCCTCGTGCCGAGTCGTGACGAAGCGTCGCGGCGGCAAGTTGTCGGCAATCGGCGGCTGGCGGCTGGCGGCTTGCGTCTAGTCGAACAACGATACTGCGCCCGCCGTCTGCCAACGGCTCAGCAGGGCGGCCGCTCGGCCAGCGGCCGATCGACGTCGTCGTAAAGGCGGACCGCCGCGAGCCTGCCGTTCGCACCTCGGACGAAGACGCCCATGGCGGCCTGGGGCGGTATAGCCATCCGGCCCCAGCCGACGACGTTGTACTCCAGCGCACAAGTACGCTCGTGCTCGACGGATGGTCCGCTCGCCCATGTCGCGTTGTCCGAGCCCATCGAGGTGATGACCACGATCAACGGCAAGAAGCTCGAACACGTCTCTGGTCAGGCGGAACTTCACCACCGCGCCAACCGCGATGTCGGCTTCAACGAGGTTGGTAGCGCCCGCCCCAACGTTCGAGCCGTCGGCTTGGAGACTTGCCCATGAGCACAGGATTAGCGCAACCAGATCAAGCCCCGTCCGGGACCCGTGCGGGCTCGTTGCTGTCCGTAAACGTCGGCCTGCCGAGGGACGTGTCTTGGCAGGGGAGGACCGTCTTCACTGGCGTGTACAAGGACAGCGTCAGGGGCCCTCGCCGGGTCCGCAGACTTAACGTGGACGGCGACGGTCAGGGCGATCTGGCCGGACACGGCGGTGAGCAGCGTGCGGTCTTCGTCTACCAGATCGACTCGTATCGTCATTGGGAGCGCGAGCTCGGCCGAAGCGATTTCGTCTATGGCCAGTTCGGCGAGAACTTCACGGTCGAGGGCCTAAGCGACGACGAGGTCTGCATCGGGGATCGCTATCGTATTGGCACGGCGCTCTTTGAAGTGACACAGCCTCGCGTCACGTGCTATCGGGTCGGGATCCGCATGGACGATCCGCGGATCCCGGCCCTGCTCGTGTCGCACCGCCGTCCGGGTTTCTACTTCCGCGTGTTGGAAGAGGGCGACGTAGAGGCGGGGGATGAGATTGTCAAGGTGACCCCGGGTCCGGAGCAGATGACGGTCGCCGAGATCGACGCACTCCTGTACCTGCCGGGACATCCTCGTCAGCAGGTTCTCCGGGCGCTTCGCATCTCGGCCCTCAGCTTCGGCTGGCAAGCGTCGTTCAAGGCGCTGCTGGAGGGAGAGCCCGGCAGCGGCAACGCCGGACTGACGGCGGTCAGCCCGCCGCCCGCTTGGCCCGGATTCCGGCGGCTGGCCGTCGCGCGCATTCAGCGAGAGAGCGCGTCGGTGATCTCGATACGTCTCGACGCCCCTGATGGCGCGCGTCTCCCCGCCGCCCGCCCGGGCCAGTACCTCACCGTGCGCCTGAACCCGGGCGCCGGGCAAGGATCGGTGCTTCGCAACTACTCGCTCTGCGGGTCGCCCGACGCCGGCTATTACCGGATCGCGGTCAAGCGCGAGCCGCACGGCGTCGCCAGCGGCTATCTGTGCAACCGCCTCCACGTGAAGGACGACCTCGAAATCGGGGCGCCGCGCGGCACTTTCATCCTCGATGTGTCCGATAGGCCGGCGCTGCTGATCAGCGCCGGAATCGGTGCAACGCCCGTCCTCGCCATGCTTCACGCACTGGCCGCCGAGCACTCGGAACGAGAGATCTGGTGGCTGCACGGCGCGCGCAACAGCCGCGAGCACTCGTTCGCGCGCGAGGCACGTGAGCTGCTGTCCTCGCTGCCTAACGTCCGGGTCCACGTGTTCTACAGTCGACCGGGCCCTGACGACGTGCATGGCCGCGACTTCGACAGCGCAGGCCGCATGTCGGCCGCGCAGCTCGCCGCACTCCGCCCGCCGCGAGACGGTCGCGCGTACCTGTGCGGCCCGGTACCGTTCCTGGAGGAGATGAGCGCCGGCCTGGTCTCGATGGGACTCGACGTCTCGCACGTATACACCGAGCCGTTCGGGCCCGCGGCCGGCCTAGCGCCCGGGATCGCCCCGATGCCGGCGCGTCCGCCCCACGCCCCGCCGGGCCGACCGGGGAACGGGCCGACCATCGAGTTTGCCCGCAGCAGCCTCGCGGTCGCGTGGAACAGCGACTACCGGAGCCTGCTCGAGCTGGCTGAAGCGTGCGACGTGCCCGTTCGCTGGTCCTGCCGCACCGGGGTCTGCCACACCTGCGAGACCGCTCTCGTGGCGGGCAAGGTGGCCTACGACCCCGAACCGGTGGAGCCGCCCGCCGACGGAGACGCCCTCACCTGCTGCTCGCAGCCGCGCGGAGACCTGGTCCTCGACCTCTGAGCAGGGGACCGAGGCGGCCTCGTTTTCAAGAAGCCTCAGCCTCCACGGGGGTATCAGTGTCCGGCGGCCTGGCCGCCGTCGATGTGCAAGGTCTCGCCGGTGACAAACGTCGCTCTTTCGAGGTACATGATCCCGTCGATGACGTCACCGATCTCGCCCATCCTGCTCAGGGGGTGCAAGGCGGCCAGGCTCTGGTAGGTGGCCGGGTTGTCGTGCTGATAACCCCGAGAGACCGCGTTTACCCTCACACCGTGCGCGGCGTACTCGATGGCGAGCGAACGGGTGACAGCATCGAGCCCCTTGGTCAACGACGCGAGAGCGGCGGGAGCAGCACTGCGGGCGTGGTCGACGAGGCTGGTCGTGACATTGACGACGTGGCCCTGCCCCTGGGCGACCATCAGTCCTGCTCATGACCCTGCCAACCGGTCGCCGAGGTGCGCGGTGAGCTCGGTCACTATTTCCGCCGCAGGTTGCAGCCGCCTTGCGAGGGCGACGCTCTGTCCGGCCCACATCGAAAGCGCTTCGATCTCACCGGTCGTGCCGACCATCGGTGGCGCTGGCTCGTACCGCACGATCGCTTCGCCGGAGGCGAAGTGCGCGATCACGTCGCCCTTTCCCGGTCGCTCGGCGTCGGGCGGCCGGCCCGCGGCCTCCCACGCCTCGGCCGTCGAGTTGTGCAGCGCGCGGTGGGGAGAATCCGGCCAGCCGACGTCGTACAGGTCGGGGTACCACTGAGGATCGGTCTCGGCCGCGGCCAGCAGCCGGCGCCGGTAGTCGTCGTGGATCGGCATCTCCTCGGCCAGTAGGAACCGCGTGCCCAGCCAGGCCGCCTGGGCGCCGAGGGCCAGCACGGCGGCGACTCCACGAGCGTCACCGATCCCGCCGGCCGCGATCACCGGCACCGGCGCCACCGCGTCCACCACGGCCGGCACCAACGGCAGCGTCGCGACCTTACTCCAGACGTGCCCGCCCGCCTCCCAGCCCTGCGCGACGACCACGTCCACGCCAGATGCGACCACCCGCCGCGCCTCCTCGGCGCTGCCCACCGTGTGCAGAACGACGCCCCCGGCGGCGTGCACCTGCTCGATGTAGCGGCTGGAGTCGCCCCACATGAACGAGAAGATCCGCATGCCGGCCTCGAGCGCCTGGTCCACGCGGGTGTGGTGATCGGAGGTGAGGATGAAATTGCCGCCGAACGGCCGGTCGGTGAGCGCCGCCGTCTTGCGCACCACATCCCCGGCGGGGGTGGACCACGTCAAGGCCAGCATCCCGAGCGCGCCTGCGTTCGAGACCGCTGCCGCCAATTGGACCACCGCCGACATCGGCGCCTGCACGAGCGGCTGTTCGATCCCGAGTAACTCACATACCGGTGTACGCACCGACACCACCTTCCTCTCAACGAAAACGCGCCTGGGAACGACGGCTGCGGATCGGTGCAGCTACGACTCGTACGAGGTCGGCATCGACCCCTTCTTCCTGTCCCACCCGTGGAAAGAGGAGTAGTCGCCGGCGTCCCATGCCTCACGCATGCCCGGCTTGCTGAGGTCCCAGTCGGGTCGAATCTCGCTCGACGCCGCGCGCAGATCGAGCCACAACTCATAAAACGACGGACGTCCCCAGAACCAGTACCCGTTATAGACGCTGTGAATGACCAGTCCCGGCTTGAGTACGAGCGTGTGAGGGACCATCGGGTTGTGCTCGGGGTCGGTGTACTCCACGATGTCGAGGTCCCGCTGGACCGCCCGCTCGGGGTCGGAGAGGAAGGTCCATTGGGCTCCGACCGAGAGGCGGAACTCCTGCAGGGTGTGGTGGTCGTCGGTGGTGATGGTGACGATCTGGGTGTATGCCACCGCGATCTTGGGCTGGTTCGCCGCCAGCTCAAGGTGCTGCTGGTGCTCCTTGGGGCAGTAATGCCCGCGCGCGAGCGTCAAGATCAGCGGGTCCCGACCCTGCAGTTCGCTCAGCGTGCGGACGGTGCCGTTGTGGTCCGGCAACGAGTAGTCGGGGAACACTTCTCCCGGCTTTATGTCAGAACGCATGGGGTGCTCCGCCTTTCTCTTCTCGGACGAGCTCCCGTCGATCGGCGAGATGTCCCGCTGACGCGGCCCGCCCTTCTACTCGGACTCCTGGCCGGCCGCGTCCGATGGCCAGCGGTCGGGTACCCAGTCTCCGCTTGTGTCAGTGGTCTGTCCGACCTCGATCAGGTAGCCGTCAGGATCCGCGGATGTAGCAACGGATCTCGTATTGATGCTGTTTCGGCGGCGTCAGGAATTGCGCACCGCGGGCGCTCCATTCGCTGTAGACGGCGTGGACGTCCGCGACGCGGATGTTCAAGAAGCTGCTGACTCGGTCGGGGTCAGGCGGCGTCTCCAGCGTGACCGCGGGCTTGTCGTCGGTGGGGCCACCGCCGACGTTGATGATGATCCAGCTGTTGGCGAGCTGGACATAGGTCAGGCCTCCGGGGCCCGAGTAGGCCAGTCGTCCGCCCAGTACCTCGGTGTAGAAGCGGGCCGACCGTTCGACGTCGTCCGAGACGATGAAGTGGGCCAGGACGATTCTCTCTGGAGCCGCTGGGAGCTCGGCCATCTGAGACCTCCACTAATCGGGTGATGATGGGTTCACCGGACGCCCGGCAAGGAACACCCCGCCGAGACACTGCGAGCACCATGGGACCAGCGCTCTCGGGTTCCTCGAATCGCAGATCGGGCTCCGAGGGCCCGCTAGGCGGCGGCCCTCTCCTCGGCCGTGGCCGCCGGCCTCACCGACCTGAACCCCGCTCGCACCTCGCTGCAGAACAGCGCCGGCTGTTCCCAGGCCGCGAAGTGCCCACCTTTGTCCAGCCTGTTGTAGTGGACGAGCTTCGGATACGCCTGCTCCGCCCAGCTCCGCGGGGCCGTGTAGATCTCATCGGGAAAGGCGCTCACGGCGACCGGGATCTTGACGCCTCTCACGTCGAAGAAGCCTGCGTCCGAGACCTGCGCCGTGTCCCAGTAGAGGCGCGCCGACGAGATCGCGGTGTTTGTCAGCCAGTAGAGCGTGACGTTGTCGAGGACATCCTCCCGGGTCAGCCCCTCGGACTGGCCGGCAAAGACCCGTGCGATCATCTTCTGGCTGCTGTCGTCGTGGTCGAGCATCCAGGCCGCGAGGCCCACCGGCGAATCGACGAGTCCGTACAGCGTCTGCGGGCGATTGGCCATCTCGTTGGCATAGCCCAGCCCCTTCTTGTAGAAGAAGTCCAGCTGGTCCCATGCCCCGCGCTCTTCTGTCGTGAGATCGGCGGGCGGCGCCTCGTGGAACGCGAGCGCCTTTGAGATGTTGGCCGGGACCGTGGCCGCCATGTTGGTGTGGATGCCGAGCAAGCCCGGGGGCTCCTGCAAGGCCATCACCTCGGAGATGGCGTTTCCCCAATCTCCACCCTGCGCCACGAACTCCGTGTAGCCGAGGCGCTGCATCAGCGTCGTCCACGCACGGGCTATGCTGACCGGGTTCCACCCGGGCTCAGTCGGCTTGCCTGAGAACCCGTAGCCGGGCAGCGATGGAATCACGAGATGGAAGGCGTCCGATGGGCTGCCGCCGTGTGCCGTGGGATTGGTCAGTGGATCGATGATCTTCATCTGCTCGATGACCGAGCCGGGCCACCCGTGCGTAACGATGAGCGGCAAGGCGTCTGCGTGTTGAGACCGAACGTGGATGAAGTGAATGTCGAGCCCGTCGATCTCGGTGATGAACTGCGGCAGGGCGTTCAGCCTCGCCTCGCAGTTGCGCCAGTCGTACTCTGTCGCCCAGTGGCGTGCGAGTGCCTGGACTGTCGCGAGCTGCACCCCTTGGGTCGCATCCGTGACCGTTTCTCGTTCAGGCCACTCTGTGGCTTCTATGCGCTTGCGCATTTCGGAGAGCTTCGCTTCCGGCACATGCACAGCCGGAAACGGACGAATGGCTGACTCCTCATTGCCCATCACACAGGCCTCCTATAAGCCTCGATTGCAGGGACTTCACCGGCCGGACGGCGCCCGACCTATCCAATGTGGCTTCCCCTTGAACTAACGGCAAACCCCGTTTGTAGCCCTGGTCCGAGCGTCAGAAGCGCTGGCACGGACTGCACCCGGAGTGGGTCTGGTGACGTGCTGCTCGTCAGTTCAGCCGCGACGTTCGCAACGCGTGGAAGCGGGTGACGGGCCAGTCCTGGTCGTCGCCGCCGGCGGGCAGAGGGACCCAGAAGAGCCAGACCGGAGGGACGTTCTTGATGGACTTCAAGATCGCACGTTCGGCGAGAACCAGGAGGCGCTGTGTTCGAGGTTGATCCGGTCGGCTACGTTCGTGGTGGACGCGCCGCCTTAGACGATGATCGCACCGCATCTCCACGAGGGTAGCCTGCGTCGTGTCTGCGGAAAGGACGAAGTACGAGTGATGAGATCGAACGCGGGCGCGACGCCCTGGCCGCCAAGCTCACCTGGTCGGCAACGGAGCTTGCCGAGGAGTTCACCCGGGACCTATAGGACCGACAGGCCTCGGTTGGCCCCCTGCTGGAATTACGCCCACCGGCCCACCGGGAACCCGCAACCCAGGCGTCACACGACGGGCGCAGTTTCGGCCTCGAAGGCTCGGCTCACCTCGACGTCCCCCCCTCCGAAAGGAGCTGTCATGCAAGCCATCACCGTCCGAGACCGCGATGCCGGCGTCGGTGGACTCTCCTTGACGGACATGCCATATCCTCGCGCCGCCCAGAACGATGTCATCGTGCGGGTCCATGCCGGAGGGTTCACCCCCGGCGAGCTGGACTGGTCGTCAACATGGACCGACCGCGCCGGACGCGACCGAACGCCGAGCGTGCTCGGCCACGAACTGTCGGGTGTCGTCGTCGAGTTGGGGTATGGAACCACCGGCCTGACCGTTGGCCAGCGGGTGTTCGGACTGACCGACTGGACCCGCAACGGCTCCCTGGCCGAGTACAGCGCAGTGGAGGCCCGGAACCTCGCTCCACTCCCGGCTGACGTCGACCACACCATGGCCGCTGCTCTGCCCATCTCGGGGCTGACCGCATGGCAGGGGCTGATCGACCACGCCCGCCTCACGACAGGCCAGACTGCCTTGATCCACGGCGCGGCGGGCGGTGTCGGTTCCATCGCCGTGCAACTCGCCCGCGAGGTGGGAGCCCGAGTGATCGGCACCGGCCGGGCCGCGGACCGCGACACCGCCCTCGGCTTGGGAGTGGACGCCTTCTTGGACCTGCAGGCCGACAAGCTGGAAGACGCCGGCGAGGTAGACGTGGTCTTCGACGTGATCGGCGGAGAGATCCTCGACCGCTCAACCGCGTTGGTGCGCGCCGGCGGTACGCTCGTCACCATCGCCAGGATGCCCACGGTCCAGCCCAAGGACGGGCGCGCCGTCTTCTTCGTCGCTGAAGCCGACCGCTCCCGGCTCGCGGACCTCGCCCAGCGGCTCAGGGACGGACGGCTCAAGCCGATCATCGGGGCGGTACGACCGCTCGCCGAAGCGCCTGCAGCCTTCCACCCCGACCAGCGCACCCCCGGCAAGACCATCATCCGGATCACCGAAGGCGGATGATCTAACGACGCGGTACAGCAGCGATGGGACCGACTCTTGGAGGGAGCGATAGTCGCCGCCGCGATCGTCGGGACCGGGGTCGTCGTTGGGCATTGGTGGGCGGGGTGACACAGACAGGCCGAAGGCCGCCCTCGCGGACGGCCCTCGCCGGCTAGCCTAGATCGGCGTCTCCCCGCGCGCCCACGAAACGCGTTGCTGGAAACGTTCAGTCACAGCTTCACCTCAGGCAGCTAGTGGATGCTGGTCCAGCTCGCACCGCCGTCGGTCGTTCGCAGGATGACGCTGCCGTCGAGCTTGCCCGCCATCGGATCGTTGCCCTCGACGTAGTCGCCGACCGCAAGACCGTGCCGGGAGTCTGCGAAGGCGACGTCGTTGAGGTCCATTCTGGTGCCGGACCGTTGCGGCTGCCAGGCCCTCCCGCCGTCCGTAGTTGCGAGGATCGTGCCGCTCAGGCCTACGACCCAGCCTCGCAGCGCGTCGGCGAAGGCAACGCCCTGGTAGCCGATGGCTCCTTGTGAGTCCTGGCCGCTGCCGGTGTGCTGCACCCGCCAGCTCTCACCGCCGTCGGTCGTCGCGACGATGACGTCGCGGTTCGAGGTGGTGCTGCCTACCGCCCAAGCGCAGCGCGCATTGCCACAGGCGACGCTGCGAAGAAAGAAGTCCTTGGCGGGACCTTGCTGCGTCCAGCGCACGCCGCCGTCCGTCGTCCCCAAGATGACGCCGTCGCCGACCGCCCAGCCGTGGCGGGCATCGGCGAAAGCGACGTCCCAGAGGTCGCCGGCGTTGGTCGTGTACTGCTGCCTCCAGGTCGCGCCGCCGTCACGAGTGTGGAGGACGACCCCGCCTTCGGGGTGGACCATCGCGCCGACAGCCCACGCTTGCGAAGCACCCACGCAGGCGACGCCGTTGAGGCTGTACTTGGAGCGGTCGGCCTGCTTCTTCCAGGTGACGCCGCCGTCGGTGGTTGCGAGCAGCATGTTCTCGTCTCTCGGAAGGGTGCCGGCGACCTCCTGCGCGCTGCCCACCACCCAACCGCACCTGGCGTTGGCGAAGGCGATCCCGAACGGGTCCGTCCAGTTCGTCGAGAACTCCAGCCTGTGCCAGCTCACGCCGCCGCTTGACGTGGCGTGGATGGTGCCGCCGGAGATGAGAGTGCCACCGTTGGTCCAGAGATCGCCGGCTACCCAGGCGTGGTGGGAGTCGGGGAAGGCGACGACGCCAAGTGACGTGTTCGTGCTGTAGTAGTGGGGCGCAGCGACGGCTCGCCAGACGAGGAGGCCAACGGCAATGCAGACCGCCGCGAGCATGATTAAGAGGATACGCCGCCGTCCAGCCATCACGGCGAGGCTACTGCGAATCTCCCAATGACATCAACACCGCAACGGCAACGAGTATGGCGCCGACAACTGCCGATCATCCTGACGCGGTTGTCGATCCGCACCCTGACTTGATGTGGTGATAGGGCTCAGATTCCGCAGCACAGGGCCATCTCCGCCGACACCGTGCCGACCGTTAGGCAGCGCTCTTGCGAATCGTGATGCCGCGTCTGGCTTTCGTCAGATCGCGGCGGCCGGATCTTCGGCGATCAGGACGATCGGGCAAGAGCAAACGATTACGTCGGGCCACTCTTTTGGCAGGCTGATCACTCTAGTGGTCCCCCGCAAACAAGCGTCGCCGCGCTTTGGTCACGAAGTGGCGTTGCGATACAGCCAGAAGGAAATAGCGAAGAAGACAACAAGAATGCCCGCACACCACGCCAGCGACAGCCAGACCCAGTGGGTCGCCGGCCCACCTTCCAGCAAGGCGCGTACGGCGGCGATGACCACACTGAGAGGCTGGTTGCGAGCAAAGGGCTGCAGCCAGCCGGGCATCGTGGCAACCGGAACGATCGCCGAGCTTGCGAACATTAGGATGAAGAAGGGCAGGATGCCGGCGACCTGGGCGGTTTCGGGGTCTTTTGTGGCCAAGCCGATCGCGGCGTAGACCCAGGAGAAGGCATAGCCGAAAGCCAACACCAGGGCCATGCCGGCGAGGATCGAGGTGGTGCTGGCGTGGAAGCGAAAGCCGACGGCCATCCCGAGGACCACCATGAGAGCAAGCGAGAAGACGCTGCGGCTGAGATCGGCCACGGTACGCCCCGCGAGTACCGCCGAGCGGGCCATGGGCAGGCTGCGAAAGCGATCGATGATGCCGCTTGAGGTCTTGGGCAAGACCGATCGAGGTTGTCATGCCACCGATCAGCACCGCCTCCAGAAACACCGCAGGAACGATGTAGTTGACATACGAGCTGCCCGGTATCCGCACGGCGCCGCCCAGCACGTAGCGAAACAAGACGAGCAGCATGGCCGGCTGGAAGGCGCCGATCACTAGCATCTGTGGGGTGCGAAAGATGCGCAGCAGGTTGCGCTTGGCGACTCCGGCGGTGTCGCGCAGGGCCAGCCCGGGCGTCATGGGCCGCGCCGTAGGCGGGGCGATGGTCAGCTCAGTCATTCCATCTCCCGTTGGTCAGCCGTCCCCGAGAGGGACGAGCGCTCCACCGTGTGCTGCTCGGCTGCGGCGCCGGTAAGAGACAGAAAGACGTCATCCAGCGAGGGCCGCCGGATGCCGAGGTCATCGAGAGGGATCTGCTCTTCTTCGAAACGCCGTCCGGCGGCGATCAGCAGCGTCGTGCCGCCCGCGGTGGGGATGCTGACGCGCTGCTGATCGGGGTCGCTGCGCGCGGGCCCTTCGCCGAGACTGCCCAGCAGGGCGGCTGCCCGGTCGAGATCGCTGAGCTTGGTCACGCGCGCCTCCAGCAGGTCGCCGCCCAGGCGCTCCTTGAGCTGCAGCGCGCTACCCTGGGCGATCACGGCGCCGGCATCGATCACCACGATCTGCTGGGCCAGGCGTTCGGCCTCTTCCATGTACTGCGTCGTGAGCAACACGGTGGTACCGGCCGCAACGAGCTCTTCGATGAACTCCCAGACGTCGTTTCTTGTGCGCGGGTCGAGTCCGGTAGTGGGCTCGTCTAGGAACAGGACTGGAGGCTTGGCGATCAGGCTGGCGCCGATGTCGAGCCGCCGTCGCATGCCGCCCGAGTAGGTCTTGACCTGCCGGTCGCCTGCCTCAGTCAATGCGAAGCGCTCGAGCACCTCCTGAGCACGATGGCGGTACTCGCTCTTGGCGAGGTGGCACCAGAGGCCAACGAGCTCGAGGTTCTCACGTCCGGTGAGCAACTCATCGACGGCCGCGTACTGGCCGGCCAGGCCGATGGCTGGACGCAGTGACCCTGCGTCACGCACGACGTCGTAGCCGGCGACTCGCGCGCGTCCGCCGTCGGGGCGCAAAAGGGTGGTCAGGATCCGCACCAGGGTTGTCTTGCCAGCGCCGTTTGGCCCCAGCAGGGCAAGCACCGTGCCGCCCTCCACACTAAGGTCGACACCCGCCAGCGCCCTGGTTTGGCCGAAACGCTTGGTCAGGGCCTCGACCTCGATCATCGCAGCAGTCACGAGTCAGCACTCCTAAGGGAACGAGACGGTACGGTACCGTATCGTGTTGTATCATAGGGCCCATGAGCGATACGCACAAGCAGCTCGATAAGGGACGTGCGACGGGGGCTGGCGGACGGCCGCTCGACCCGGCGCGAGATGCGGCCATTATGCGGGCGGCGCTTGAGGGACTGGCCGAGTTGGGCTACGACCGCCTGAGCATGGACGAGATCGCCAGCCGTGCTCACGCCGGCAAGGGCGCGCTTTACCGGCGCTGGCCCTCAAAGGCGGCGCTGGTAGTGGCTGCCGTGAGCGCCTGGCGTGAAGAGCAGGCCCCGATGATGGTTCCCGATACCGGCTCACTTTCGGGCGACCTCGAAGCGCTGATCGCGGCCGTTCCCAATCTTGACGAGACCGCCAGACAACAGATGGGCGTCTTCCTCGGGTTGGCGACCGCTGCGGCGCGGGACGCGGAGCTTAGGGCGGCTTTCTCCGACGGCCTTCTTGTGCGGCCGCATCGCGTGCTGCGTGAAGTGCTCCAACACGCCGTGGCCCGCGGAGAGATCTCTGCCGAGCGCGACCTCGAGCTGATACCCGACGTTCTCATGGGCCTGAACAGCCTGCGCATCCTACTCGGCGAAGCGCCCGACCGCGCCTATGTTCGCAGGGTGTTTGAGACCATCATCTACCCACTGGTGACGGCGCCGCAGAGTTGATCTGGCCCTGTCTGAGTGGGTGCCGGCTCGGTCACCTATTTCGCACCTGACTTCTGATCATGGCGGGCAGCTGAAAAGGTGTCTTATGCTGCAGATTCGAGCGTGGGGCCGACGCTGTGCCGACGTGCTACGGCGCAAACTCCGGCGGAGTGGTCGGGTCCAAGTCGAGAACGTGCAGGCTGAGCTTGATCTCGTCGCGGGCGAGGCTGGCAGCGCCGACAGCCTGGTCGGCGGTCGATGCTTTGAGCAAGTCCACACACTTGGGCAGTGTCGCATCACGCCCGACGAGGGCCTGCGCGAGCAGATTTCTCGCTTGCTGCCAATCAAGGTCTGCTGTGACGTAGCCGTCGGCCTGCCTCTTCGCAGACTAGAAAGAGTCGTTCGACCAACTCACCAACGCGCTGCAGGTGATGGCGCTCGCGGTCGTGCTCAGCCTCCTTGCGCGCCTGATCGGCTAGCCGCAACGTGATTTGCGCAGCCTCGACCGAGTCCCGGCCGATGGCGGCCGCCTCTTTGCCTGCCCGGGCTGATTGGCGGGCGTATCGCAGGCCAATTAGGGCCGCGATGGCGGCCGTCGCGGCGGCAAGGGTGCTGATCACATTCGTGATCGCCAAGAGAGCTCGAAGTGTGGATGGCGTCGCGCAGTCTGATAGAGAGGTCGAAGCGTGGACGGCGTCGCGCAGTCTGACGCTGAAGCCGAGCTGCGCCGACGGTCGGTCAGCATACTGGCAAAGTGAGGTCTGAGGTGGCCCATGATCTTCGTATTCTCGCTACAGGGGCAGAGGCCTCTGCTAGCGAGAACTGCTGCACCTGACTCCACGACATGTGCGCCCGCCAACACCGCTGCACAAGGGCTTCCCGCCGACGCACGACCGACTACCGCGAAGGGATGAACGCACCTAGCGGAGCGGGAGCTGCTGCTCCTCGCACGTGTCGGTCGCCACTTGGCTAGCTGCGATTCCGAGCCACCCCATAGTAAACGGCAGACGCATTCGCTCCCGGGGTACTAAGCCTTAACAGCAGGCGTCATGCTTCCGCGGGGGTGCAGATGGCTTGGGCCATACCTGCAAAGCAGGTGCGTCCCCACGATATAGCGCAAGCGACATGGCGAGCTCGCCGGGGGAGGCAGGAAGCAGCATGGGCGAGACACGCAGGCTCGAAGCAACGCTGGCGACGTTGCGTGCGACGGGACGACGCCCGTTGGCCTTGGAGGAGGTCGTTGCTAGCGGCCAACCGGCGATCTACTCGCGGTATGGCGATGTGCTTCTGTTCATGAACGGCACGATCTTCGACGTGCGCGAACCTTGCACTCCGAGCGAGCTCCGCCTCGGGCTGCCGCTCAGCGACCCGGCAATCGCCCGTCATGCCGTAGGCATCGAGTTCGGTTGGCGGCATGCCGGGGACTGCTCGTGTGAACTCTGCGGGCCAGAAGTGCTCGCCGCCTAGGTATAGGTGCCGCGGCGGGCTACCCGTGGCGCCGCACCGTCACGATGTGCGCGGCAGCCTGCGGCGTGCCAGCGCAGGTGGTCACCGCGGCCAGCAGGTGGCCGGCGCAGCGCGATCACGTCATGGAACGCACTGCCCGGCAGGGCGGGATCGCTGGCCGACCGCGAGACGGCGGCCACCTCGAGATCGGCGACCTTGGACAGCTAGTGGATGAGGCGCTGCTGCAGGGTCGCGGCCATGGCGTGCTACTCGCCCCGCAGCCTGGCGTTTTCGAGGGCGAGCGCGACGCCAGCGCCTAGCTTGCGGCCGAAGTCGATCTCGGCGTCGGTGTATGTGCGATCCTGCTCGCTGTAGAAGAACAGACAGCCGATCAGGTCGTCCCGGACCAAGAGAGGCACGGCCAGCACGCCGCGAAGGTCGTGCCCGCCTGGGAAGCCCACGTTGCTGGCGGCGGTCTCCATGTCGGTCATGGCGAAGGGTTCGCCTTGGGCCATGGCCGCGGTCGCGTCGGCCGCCCCTCCGCCGCTCAGGCGCACGCCCACCTCGGCTGCCGAGAAGCCCCACTGGTATGCCACGACCCAGTCGGGATCGTCGCGCAGCACCATCGTGCCGGCGTCGGCAGTCAGGGCCTGCACGGCGCCCTCCAGGGCGCGCTGCATGATCTCGTGGACGTCGTGGGTCGAGCGCAGCAGGCGGTTGATGGCGTTCAGCGCCTTGGCCAGGCCGACGCGCTCAATGAGCTCCTGCGCCTGGGTGAGCTGCCCCTTGGTTGGCGGCGGCCCCGACGGCTTATTGCCGTTGCCCCCCGGCGAACCCTGGCGCTGCATGCCCTCAAGCACGGCGAGCTCGGCGCGAAGTGCGGAGCTGCGACGCCTCTGGGCCGCAAGCTCGGCCTCGAGCTCCCCGATCGTCTCGGCCTGGGAAGTGAGGGCATCGCGCAGGCGCCGCCGCTCCGAAGCGTCCTCTTGCAGTGCGGCGGCGGCCTCGTCGAGCATAGAGACGGCGCGCTTGCGCACGGTCACATCCTCGGTGATCGTGGCGAAGCGCCCAGCGCCGAGCGCCAGCGCGGTCAGGCGCAGGTCTCGGCCTGTGGTCGTCGCTCTCGCCTCAAAGACGCGCGGAACGCCGCCGGCAACAAGCGTCGCGAACTGTTCTAGGTACGGCGGCGCGCCCGGATCATAGAGCTCACTCGCCAGGCGGCTGCCGATGCCGTGAGCATCGGGGCCGGTCTGTCGCCTAAAGGCGAGATTGGTCTGCAGGATGCGATAGTCCACAGGCCGGCCTTCGTGCTCGACGAGCTCGCAGAGGGCGACGCCCTCGCTGGCGTTATCGAAGAGCACGCCGAGCCAGTCTTCGCCAGCGACGCCGCCCTCGCGGCTGGCCGATGCTTGCTGGGGGACCACATCTGCGGCCAGCGCCCTGCCCTTGCCGACCTCGCGGCCCTCGGGCCCCAAGGCGCCGCGCTTAAGAAGGCGCACCTCGAGACCGCCGTCGCGACGCAGCTCCAGCTCGTCGGCCAGCTGAGCCATAAGGAAGAGTCCGCGACCCCGCTCGTTTTCGGAGTCAGGCAGCAGCCCAGTCTCGGGCGCGACGATCGCGAACCCCTGACCCCTCACCCTGACCACCGCCTGCAGGTCGGCGCCGCGAAAACCGAGAAAGACCTCGATCTCGGATGCTGGGCGGCTGTTGCTCATGGCGGCGAGGCAGGCCTCGTGGATGCAGAGCACGACGTTCCAGGCAGGCTGCGCCTCGTGGCAGTAGAGCCCGAGGTAGTCACGCAAGCGAGCGCGCAGGCGCGCGAGGTGTTGGGGCTGGGCCGGCACAGCAAAACGCTGGCGCGGCGGTTTGTCGCGACGGTGTGCCTCCGCCGTTGCGGCCGACGCGCCCACCGCGGTCGGAAGCGCCACGCCTGCGTCGGCCTCGGTGTTGGCCCCCGCTTTGGCGGCAGGCCGCTGTCCGTCTTCGTTGCCCGCGTGATTTATGGGATCTCTTCCCCTCCGGAAGGCATGGCTCCGACTTCTAAGAACTTACCCGGCGGGAGCGATGACATGGCCGTGGCCGGCGTTCGAGGTCGCAGCCTAGAGTGGGTCGGCATTGCGTCGGCTGGCGGGGATTCGGGGCGGGGAAGAGGCGCAAGAAGTGCGCCACATGCAGCGACTTCTGGTGGGCCGCCGGAGGGTCGAACTCCGGACACCCTGATTAAAAGTGGTGTGGTTTCGGTGCCGAGCTGGCGCCTTGAGTGCGGGATAGTGCTGCACGGTGCGGGTTTGCGCGCGGCTCATGTGCGCGTTCGTGCCTAACTGTCGCGAGCAGTGGTGGGGCGTCCCGTCGACAAAATGTCGGCATCCGAACTGCGGACACCTCGCCTGCGGAGATGGTGCTAAGCCTGCCCCAAGCGACATGACTCACGGCTCTTAGAGGCGGAAGTGTCGCCCTGTCTGGATCGACGATGTGGACAGGACACCTACTTCGGGAGCTCATCCCCGCGGCCCCCGACATCCTCCACGTCGTCGAACCCGTACTTGTACCGTTGGACCGCTGGCACGCCGGCGCCAACTATCTGCCGTCGGGCGGCATCCCAGGCGGCATGCACTGCGGCTTGTACTGCTTCCGCGGAATCGGCCAACACGCGCACGGATGCGCCGCCACGGGGCAGGGCGCTCGCCGCACCGAAGGCGCCGGTTGCCTTGTCCAGTCGGCCAGTCATCGCCGACGCGAGATTCGTGCCTGGCACTGCGTCGTCGAGCACCAGCAGCGAGCCGAGGTGGGTGTGACCGCCGAGCAGGCCGGGAAGGCCCGGCGGGTGGCGCGCTGGCTCGAGCACAGTCGTGTCGACGGCGCGCAGCTGTCCGTCGGACCGCCGCGCCACCGTGCGGCTGTAGAGGAGCTGGTACTCGAACGACTCACCGAACGCGACGCGGCCAGGCGCCAGAGAGTCGCCGTAGACGAGGGTCGCGTCGTCGGCGATGGTCAGCTCCGTCAGGTTGAAGAAGCGGGAGCCTCGATATGGGATGAGGCCATCGCCCATGAGCTCCAGATAACCGCCGCTCTCAACCGAGGCGGTTACCCGCTGCGCAGCGTAATCGGCCTCGGCACGGTAGATCTTGACCGCCGACTGAGTCGTCACGTGGGCCCTGGCGCCGGGACCGACGGCGATGTCGACGAAGAGCCGGTCGCCCTGCAGGATGCCGCCGCCCACCGACTGGATGAACACGAACGCCATGTCGCTCAAGGCGCCATCGAGATACAGCACGCGACCGACCCGTTGCGGCCCGGTGGAGTACTGGTGGACCAGCCGAGTAGATGCACCTCGTCGCTCGAACCGAAGCTCGAGATGACCGACCTTGCCCGGCGCCGCGGCCGGCATCTGCGGCAGGCGGCCGGCTAGGCGCAAAAAGGCGGTTGGCAGCACTCGTTCGAGTCCCCCCAGCCGACCTGCGCGCGCGTGCGCCGCGGCCACATTGGATGCCTCTCGTACGCGGTCCTGCGACAGCTCGACATCCATACAGGTCAGACGGGCCAAGGCAACTCGGCGAAGAGGCAGTCGCGCGCCAGGATGCGCGTCACCTCACCGATGCCCTCGCCCGTGTGGCAGTTCGTGAATACCAGCGGGCTGCCATCGGGGCGCATCGCCGAGGCGTCTCTGCGCATGACGTCCAGATTCGCGCCCACGTAAGGAGCCAAGTCGACCTTGTTGATCACGAGCAGGTCCGAGTGCGTGATTCCTGGCCCGTTCTTGCGTGGGATCTTGTCGCCAGCTGCTACGTCGATGACGTAGACGAAGTAGTCAGCGAGGGCCGGGCTGAAGGTCAGCGTGAGGTTGTCGCCGCCACTCTCGATAAGGACGAGCGAGCCCGTAGGGAAGCATGTCTCGATCTCGTGCAGTGCGGCGAGGTTCATGGCCGGATCCTCGCGGATCGCCGTGTGGGGGCAGGCGCCGGTCTCGACCCCGATGATGCGATCCGGGTGCACGATGCCTGCGAGAGCCTCGCGCACGTGGTGCGCGTCTTCTTTAGTGACGACGTCATTGGTGATGATGAGCGGCTCGTACCCGTGGCGCACGAAAATCGGCACGATCGCCTCGAGCAGGCTGGTCTTGCCCGCTCCCACGGGCCCGCCGATGCCGATGCGCGGCATGGTCATCGCGGGCCCTGTGCTGTCGACGCCATCATGCTCGTCCGATCGCAGTCGTGCTCAGGCTCAACTGGCGAACAGCCGCAGATGCGACGTCTCGTGCTTCATCTGCATGATCTCGATCGTCGGCGCGAAGGCCGACATCTCGTGGTACTCGGTCGCTGCCGCCGAAGCGGCGACGTCCGACAGGAGCGGCTGGAGCCGCCGCAAGATGCCCTGCGCGTCATTGTGGTCGACGCGCGTGAGGCGCAGTGCGGCGCCCAGCAGGCCGGTGAGTGCCGCGTGCAGCTCGGCCGCCGCGGCCTGCAGCGGCGAGAGCCTCCAGGCTGCCGCCAGCACGCCGAAGGCGACGGCGTGGTTGCCGGGCGCCTCGCCGTCGGTGACTCGCCGACCGTAGGCGGCGACGACGGGGTCGTCGCTCAGGCGCCCGGCTGTCGCCAGAAGCTGCCGGCCGGTTCGCACCGACGACATCGAGGACTCGGCCGGCAGCTTGAGCGCGAACAACAGCTCGTCGATCGCCATGACGGTCGGGATGTCGCCTTCGCTAGCGGCGCGGGCGCCAGCGGCTGCCGCCACCGCGTCTGAGGCGCCCACGGCAAAGGTCACGTAGTCGCGCAGCAGCGCCTCGAGGTCGCCTGCGTCGCGCAGGAGGCTGGCTGTAGCGAAGCACTCGAGGCCGCCCGAGAGCGTGTAACGGCCCGAGGGGAAGAAACTGTCGGCGAGCTGGAGCGCGCTGAGGAGCGGGCCCAGGTCACTCATGGCTGTGGCCGATGTGCGGCATGCCAGTCGGCACCTCGCCGGGCTTGACCTCGACGAACTCCCACGAAAGACCGGGGAAGCCGTGCGTTCGCAGGACCGTCTCCATCACGCGGCGGTCGACGGTGACCGGTGTGAGCACGACCGAGCCGTCGACCTTAATGGGCCAGTGCTGGTTGCCCAACAGGTGGCCGAGCAGCACGCCATGGGCGAACGAATCTCCGTCGGCTGGTGCCGGCTTGGAGTGGATGGCCATCGCCTCGGACGGCGCGACCTCGACCACGACGAGGCGCGACTCGTCGCCGTCGTGACAGAGCACGTCGCCATCGTGGAGCGGTGCGCCTCCCTCGATCGCGACGCCCACATCGACGCCCGTTGCCGAGGTCAGTCGCATCCGCCGTCGCTGCGCACCGCTCGCAGAAACCATGACCCGTTCCACTGCGCCCGACTTCTCGCGAGTCTGCACGCGCCAAGCCAACGTCTGGTCGGCCGCGAGATTGCCAAGCACCCTGTCAACGACGAACATGGCTGGGCTCCTCTTGGCACTGACGGACCAGCGCAGACGGAGCGCTTTCGCGTCCGCATCTCTCTCGACGCTCACGCAAGACTGCGAGCCAGGCGCTCCTGCGTGCGCCGACGTCGACCCTGCCGAGGGCGTCCGAGCTGTCCAGCCGCGGCCACGCCCTGAGAGGGGTGCCCTCGGAGCCGATCTGCACGGGTGCCCCGCACTCGAGCCGCTCGACGACCACGCACTCGCCGAGTTCGTGGTCGGGGAAGTCACGGTTGAGGTGGGTCAGGGGATCGACCGGGCCAGCGAGGTCGGCGACACACCCATTGCGCAGAGTGCCATGGCAGGCCAGCGACGGCTCGACGAGGAAGCCCTGCTCTCGACGTTGTCGACGCACGTGATGTGCCGGACCGTCATTGCCTGACCAACTCTAGACGATGTAGTAAGACTGCGTGAGGGGCAGACTGCGTCGCCGGCTCGGACGTGGCGATCTCGCCGTCGACCCGTACCTCGTAGGTCTCGGGGTTGACGCGGATGTCGGCGAACGTGGCGTTACGCACCATGTCGCGCTTGGTGACGCTGCGGCACCTTGGCCGATGGCGTGGACGCTGGCGCTGCAGGCCGAGCTGCTCGGCAACGCCGAGGTCCACCGCCGCCTGCGACATAGCGTCACGCACGTCCTCGGCAGGCCAGCCCGTACGCGCCGAACATAGGCCGATAGTACATCGGCTCGGGCGTCGGCAGCGAGGCGTTGGATCGCCCATCACCGCCCAGTTTATGAAGCCTCCCTTGATCACCATCTTGGGTTTGGCCCCGAAGAACGCGAACGGCCACAGAACGATGTCAGCGAGCTTGCCGACCTCGAGCGAGCCAAGCAGGTCTGCACAGCCGTGGGTGATGGCCGGGTTGATCGTCAGCTTTGCCAGGTAGCGCAGGACGCGGAAGTTGTCGTTGCCGGCGGCGTCCTCGGGGAGTGCGCCACGCTGGTCCTTCATCTTGCTGGCGGTCTGGAAGCACCGGGTGAAGTCCTCACCAAGGCGGCCCATAGCCTGGCTGTCCGAGGAGTACATGCTGAGGATGCCCATGTCGTGCAGGACATCTTCAGCAGCGATGGTCTCGGCACGGATCCGGCTCTCGGCGAACGCGACGTCGGAGGGAACCGCGGGGTTCAGGTGGTGGCACACCATGAGCATGTCGAGGTGCTCGTCGAGGGTGTTCACCGTGTAGGGGCGGGTGGGGTTCGTCGACGAAGGAAGGGCAAAGGCATGACCGGCGATCGTCATGATGTCCGGGGCATGACCGCCACCAGCACCCTCGGTGTGGTAGGTGTGGATTGTCCGACCGTCGATCGCAGCGATGGAGTCCTCCACATAGCCGGACTCGTTGAGCGAGTCCGTGTGGATCGCCACCTGCACGTCATAGTCGTCGGCTACGCCCAAGCAGACGTCGATCGCCGCCGGTGTGGTGCCCCAGTCCTCGTGGAGCTTGAGTCCGCACGCCCCGGCCTCGATCTGCTCAACGAGGCTGGCGGCGGAGGCTGCTGTTGCCCTTGCCCAGCAACCCCCAATTGACCGGAAGCCCTTCGGCGGCCTCGAGCATCCGTGCGATGTTCCATGGGCCCGGGGTACAGGTGGTCGCGTTGGTGCCGTCCGCCGGACCCGTTCCCCCTCCGATCATGGTCGTGATGCCGTTCGACAGCGCGTCGTACGCCTGCTGAGGGCAGATCATGTGGATGTGCGAGTCCAGACCTCCCGCCGTGGCGATCAGCCCCTCACCGGCGATGGCCTCCGTCCCCGCCCCCACCACCAAATCCGGATGGACGCCGTCCATGACTAGGGGGTTCCCTGCCTTGCCGATGCCGGCAATGCGACCGTTCTTCACCCCGATATCCGCCTTGACGATCCCGAGGATTGGGTCCATCACAACGACATTGGTGATGACGAGGTCCAGCACGCCCTGGTCGTTTCGCAGCCCGGGCATCTGACCCATCCCGTCACGGATCGTCTTACCACCCCCGAACACGACCTCGTCACCGTAGGTCAGGAGGTCCTTCTCGATCTCGATCTCCAACGAAGTGTCGGCCAGACGGACACGATCGCCCGTCGTCGGCCCGTAGTGCGCGGCGTACTCACGCCGACTCAGCTCAGCCATAATGCATCTCCTCTAAGTGCGTGGGTATGCGTCACTTGGACTTGCCTGCCGAACGGGAGGCCTGCGTGCCGGCCCCCGGGGTCAGGGTCGCTCCTTTGAAGCCCAACCGCACCGCAGCCTCACGGGCGGCCTGGGCCGTCTCCGCGTGTCGACGGCGCCGTTGACGAGGCCGGCGAACCCGACGACGCGCCGTGTCCCGCCGAAAGCCACCAGCGGCACTTCCTGCTCGGCCCCGGGCTCGAAGCGGATCGACGTCCCGGCAGGGATGTCCAGGCGCATGCCGAGCGCATGTTCCGGTCGAAGTCCAAGGCCCGGTTGGCCTCGAAGAAGTGGAATGGGAGCCGACCTGGATACCGCGGTCACCGGTGTTGCGGACGGCGACCGGCTGGGTTCGACGCCCCGCGTTGAGCATCACGGCGGCCGCATCGGCCGGGATGACCTCTCCGGGGTTCACAGAGCCTCCTCTTACATCGGGTCGTGGACGGATACGAGCTTTGTGCCATCCGGAAAGGTCGCCTCGATCTGGACCACGTGAACAAGCTCCTCCACTCCCTGCATACACTGTTCGACCGTGACCACCTCCCTGCCGAGGGACATAAGCTCGGCCACCGACCTGCCGTCGCGAGCACCCTCCAACATCGCCTCGCATATAAGGGCGATCGCCTCTTCGCAATTCAGCTTTGTCCCGCGCGCACGTCGACGGCGCGCGAACTCTGCCACTGGTATATGTCGAGCTTGTCGATCTCACGCGGGGCAAGATGCACGGTGCGCCACCTCCACTCTTGGCATGGTCACACTGTCGCCAGCCACGTTGCCAGCTGCGGTGTGCTCGCGTTGGCGCGAAACCGCATGATGCGCTCAATGCCGTACTGATGGTAGTCGAAGTCGATGGTCGACAGACGGACCTGGTTTGTGGCCCAGAGGCCCCACCAGAGGTCGGAGACCAATTTGAAGAGCATCATGCGAGCGTAACGGGCTGGCTCGAACCGACCGCAGTAGCACGTCAGGATGAAGCGCTCGTCGGCCTCGGGCAAGTGGTTCTCAGCACAGAAGACGCCAAGATCATAGTAGGGGTCGTTCCTACCGCTGTACTCCCAATCGATGACCCACATCGTGCCATCGGCACCAAGGATGAAGTTCTCGGAGAGAAGGTCGTTGTGGCAGCCGGTCGGCTGTGGTTCGTCGCGCGCCATAGCGCGCTCGATGGGTCCTGCGAGGTTCAGGGCCTCCCGCACTTCGTCGGGCAGGGGCGCGCCGTCGGCGAAGCCCAGGTCGACGTAACGCCGGATCTGGTCGAAGACGCGGATCTCGTTCGTGAATATGGCCCGCTCATGGCAGGTCCGGATCGCGCGCACGGCCTTGGCGAGCCGTTCGTGATGGCCGGCGAATGACTCCGGGTGCATCGTCTCGCCGTCGATGAAGGGCACGACGGTGATCATCTCGGGCTCGAGCGTGTAGAGCACCGGCGGCGCCACTTCGGCTTGGGCCGCGGCCATGTGGTTGTCATGCTCGTGCTCCCGGTCGATGAAGGTGTCCGTGCCGGCGCCTGGCACACGCAGCACATACCGACGCTCGGCGGCGCCGGCATCGTCCGACACAGTGACGACATAGTTGCGGTTGGTGATGCCGCCGCCGAGCGTTTCCCACGAGACGTCCAGGTCGCTCCAGTCATCAATCCGGGCGATGGCGGCGTCGGGCGTCTGCAGTTCGACCGGTGTCATGTGCGTCACGTCCCTTCGTCGTGCATTCGCACTGCGCTCACGCTTGCGGCCTTGCTCCTTCGCCGCCGACCAGCGCGACAAGACTGAGGATCTCCCAGGCCACTGTGGCACCAAGCATCGCCGTAAGGTAGGAGCTGTCGGCGTCGGGCAGCACTTCAACGACATCGGCGCCGACGATACGCAGGCCGCGGCAGGCGCGCAGCAGCGCCAAGGCCTGCATCGACGTCGGACCGCCGCAGACCGGCGTACCGGTGCCGGGCGCGTAGGCCGGATCGATGAAGTCGATGTCGAACGTGAGAAAAGCCTTGCCGCCAGCTCTCGCGACGGCCGCTTCGACCGCCGCTGTGCCGAGCTGTGCGAGCTCTGTCCAGGGGATCACGGTGAACCCCATCGCGCGCGGTTCTTCGCGATCGTCGGGCCCGGCGAGCCCCCCACGCATGCCCATAAGCGTTGAGCGCGCGGGGTCGATGAGGCCTTCTTCCACGGCGCGGCGCAGCACGGTGCCATGCGTGTATCTCTCGCCGAAATAGTCGTCTCTGGTGTCGCAGTGTGAGTCGAACTGGATGACCGCCAGGGGGCCGTGTGTGGCGGCGGCCGCACGCAGCTCAGGAAGCAGCACGCCATGGTCGCCACCGAAGCCGAGCGGTATGACGCCGGCCTCGTGCACGGCACGCAAAGCGGCAGCCATGCGATCGTAGGACGGTATGGTCGCGCCAGGCACGACCGGCGCGTCGCCGTAGTCGATCACCGAGAGGTGCTCGAACAGCGCGACCGCCTGTTCAGGATTGTAGTCGGCCCGGAAGGACATCGACCCCTCACGCAACGCCTTGGGTCCAAAGCGTGCCCCGACGCGAAACGACACGCCCGTGTCGAACGGCAACCCGACTACCGCCACATCGACGCCGTCAAGATTCGTCGTATGGGGCAGGCGCAGGAACGTCGCGATGCCGGAGAAGCGAGGAGTCGCGGCCGAGTCGGCGGGGCCGTAGCCTTTCACATCTGCCTCCTTGTCGACAGGAGCAATCTTTCGTTGGGCACGAAGCAATCTAGCTCATAACGGCATATCAGCGCAAGAAACTTGGCATGGACCCCTTGACGACGACAGATTCCGGTCCTACAGTCCCGTCATACAACAGGCGAAGGGGGTGTCTGATGAACGATCGACCCACCGAACTCACGAGCGACCTCGACCCCGTCGACCATGGCATCCTTGCGCGCTTGCAGGAGGACGGTCGTCGCTCGAACGCGAGCATCGCGCGCGCCGTCGGCGTGAGCGAATCGACGGTAAAGAAGCGTATCGACCGGCTGGTCGAGCGCGGCATCATGCGCGTGCTCGCCGTTGTCGACCCGATCGCCTTCGGTCACGGCGTTCACGTGATGGCGGGGGTCAACTGCAAGCCTGGCACGGCGCAGGCGGTCGGTCGCACACTTGCGAAGATGCCCGAGGTCGCCTTCGTCGCCTACATGGTCGGCCGCTACGACATCTGGGTCGAGGTGTTCGCCCCCGACAACGACAAGCTGCTCGCCTTCTTCTCGCAGCACCTGACCGGCATGGACGACATCACCAGGATCGAGACCCACTCGGTCCTACGTACGCAAAAGGTCGAGTACTACAACTGGAGCCTGAACGAAGGCCGTCCTGCGGGCGCTCCCTACCAGCCCGCGGTATAGGGCGCTTCGCGATGGCGACGACAGCGAGGAGGACGCCCACCAGGATGACCGTGAGCGAGCGCCGCAGTACCTGTGACACACCAGAGAAAGGAGCCCCGTGATGGCTACCAAGTCAGCCGACGTAGGGGCGAGCGCACTACCGACCACGCCAAGTGACATGGGCGCGACCGCGCAGTCCGCCTTCACCCGCACAGCCTCCGGGCTGGTGCGGAACATGTCCCTCTGGGACGCGGCGCTGTTCGGGCTCCTGTCGACCGGCGGAGCGTACGCGTTCGTCTACCTCTATCCCCTGCCGCAGTACCTCTCCCCGGGGGCCAGCATCCCCCTGCTCATCGTCCTGACGTTCCTGTTTTCGGTCTGCGTGTGGTTCTCGTATGCGGCGCTCGGCTCTGCCATGCCGCGCGCCGGTGGTGACTTCGTCTTCGAGACCCGTACGGTGAACAGGCTATTCGGCTTCTCCATCCCATGGGGATCGAACCTCGTGTTCTGGCTGGTCTTCCCGACGACGGGCGCCTACGTGGCAAACACGCTGGGGCTGATCCCGATCTGCACTGCCTTCGGTATGACTGGTGCGGCGAAGTGGCTGGCGACCCCCCTGGGCGGCCTGACGGTGGTCCTTGTGGTGCTCGCTTTGCAGTGGTCGCTGGCCGTCTTTGGGCTGCAGTACTTCAGGGTGGCGCAGCGCTTCGTGCTGTTCCCGTTCGTTATCATCGGTTCGGTCACCATGATCGTGGTGCTCGCACTGAACTGGGGCACCAACTTCCGGCACGCCTTCAACGTCTACAACAAGGGCACGGGGATCACCTATGGCACCGTGCATGCGGCGGCCATCAAGAGCGGCTACGCTCCAGTCGGGTTCAGTCTGATCCACACGCTCGAGTGGTTTGTCCTGCTCGCCGGCATCATCCCGTTCACGATGTTCGCAGCTCAGGGGATGCTGGGCGAAGTCAAGCAAGCTTCCAACCTGAAGCGGCTCTTCAACGCGTTCCTCCTCCCGGGCATCGGCATGGCCTTCATCCTGTTGCTCCTGCCGTGGCTGCTTATGCAGCACGTGGTCGGCAGCGGCTTCCTCAACCAGTTCGCGACGGCTTACGGCGCCGGCGCAGTGCATCCTGCCTACGCGCCCAACATCAATATCTTCGTGGAGATGCTCGCCCCGAGTAAGTGGGTCGTGCTGCTGATCTCCCTGGGCTTCATCGGCGGCGGCTTCGGCATCGCGGCGGTGGCGTTCCTGAACGCCGGGCGTGTGATGATGGCGATGAGTCTCGACCGCCTGCTGCCGGCCTTCCTGTCGAAGGTGTCGCAGCGCTACTACACGCCGCTGGTCGCACTCACCGTCTGGACCCTGATCGCAGTGCCCGTCGGCATCTGGTTCAACTACGGCAAGGCCTCCGTCACCATCCTGATTCTGAACGGGGCGATGATCACGGCCGTGACCGTCATCACCTTCACCATGCTCGGCGCCGCGCTGTTCCCCTTCACGGCCAAGGGTATCTATGCGAGTGCTCCTGCCAAGCGGCTCACCTTGTTCGGTCTGCCGATGGTCACCATCGTCGGCACAATCGGCCTGGTGATGATCGTGCCGTCGATCATCTGGGCGATGTTCAACCCGAATCTCGGCGTCACCAGCCTGACCTCGCGGATCACCCTGCTTGGCGCCTACGCGAGCGGCTTCATCTTCTACGGCGTCTGGCAACTGCTCGAGCGGCGTCGCGGCGTCGATGTCGCACTCATCGCACGCGAGGTCCCGCCCGAGTGAGCGGCGGTCCCGGATCCCGGTCCTAGGGGAGGCTCGAATGGCTTTTGGAAAGAAGGAGCGCGCGGCCCGTGTGCTGTTCGTCACGGACCTACACGCCTCGGAGCTCACGTTCCGCAAGCTCATGAACGCGGTTGAGATTTACGAGGCCAACGTCCTGATCATCGGCGGCGACCTTGCCGGCAAGAGGGTCGTGCCAGTGGTCAAGGGCGCCAATGGCTACTCGACCAGCATCAGCGGCGAGGACATCACGGTCGACGAGGGCGGCCTCGACGAGGTCGTGGCCAAGGTGAAGAACCTGGGCCAATACCCCCTGGTGGTCGGCGCCGAGGAGTACGAGGCCCTGGCCAAGGACCCCGACGAGGTGCATCGGCGGTTCCTCGCCGCTGCCGATGACCAAGTCGAGGACTGGACCTCGCGGCTCGGCGCGAAGTTCGAACCGAAGCGTATCCCCGTCTACATCACGGGCGGCAACGACGACTACATGTCGATCGAGGCGATCCTCGACGCCGCACCGTGGGTCGTGAACGCAAGCGGGAAGGTGATCGAGGTGTCGCCAGGTGTGGAGATGATCTCCACAGGCTACGGCAACCCGACGCCGTGGAACTGTCCGCGCGACGTCAGCGAGGAAGAGCTCGCCCAGATCATTACGGGCATCGCCGACAAGCTTCAACGGCCCGAGACCGCGATTTTCAACCTGCATGTGCCGCCGTACGGCTCCGGCCTCGATCAAGCACCGCTCCTCGACACGAGCGTGACCCCGCCGCGGCCGATCGTCGGCGAGACGGCCCCTGCCGGATCGACGGCGGTCCGCGACGCGATTCGCAAGTACCAGCCGCTGGTCGGTCTCCACGGCCACATCCACGAGTCGCGCGGCGTCCAGAAGGTCGGCCGCACGACGTGCGTCAATCCGGGGAGCGAGTACACAGAGGGCCTGCTGCGCAGTGCCGTCATCGACTTGGGCAAGAAGGGCGAGCTGCTAAACGCTCAGCTGCTCGTCGCCTGAGGCCCGGAGCGCAAGTCAATGTGAGGCGCGACAACTGAATGAGTCTGACTGGCGAGTGGCGCCTGACTTCGAACCAGGCGCCACTCGCCTGAGCCGGCAGTCGTCGAATCCGCACCCTGACTTGATGACATGAGTGGGAAGCCAAACAGACCAATCTGCAGCCACTTCATGAGGCTCGCCGACCACGAGCTGACGGTTACTGCGCCCTTCTGGTGACGCACTGAACTGAACGGCCTCAGATTGGGCCACAGAGGCACCGACCGCCGCCGGTGCTGACTAACTGATCGGCGGCCGCCGCAGCCCCACGACGGGATCACTCCGGCCCTCGTCCCCTGTTCCTTGGTCATGGCCAAGTCGACCTCACCGCTGGTGACGGCCTGGTTGGCATTGCACGCGGTGCGGAGTGCGGACACCGTCACCCGCGTCCTCGCCGGCCGCCTCACGCGGCTAGCGAAGCCTTTGTTTGATTGCCTCACGCCAACTCTCCGAATAATGTAAAGGGCGCAATGTCGCGTTCTGATGATAAGACGCAGCACGACGAAGATCTTCGCCCGCCAAGTAAGTATCCGGGCGACAGAGTGGTGCCCCTGCTCATGGCGATCGGCTCGGCGGGCCTCTTCTTCTTGTGCGCCGTAGCGACCCACATCTTGGCTGTGGCCGGCTTCGGCGTCGCCGCTCTCGCTATGGCCGTCGGGATATTGATACGCGACTTCCGTAAGGCGATCACGGCCCCGTCCGCGCCTTCTGACGCGCCCTAGTCGGCTGCCGCGCACGCCCTGCCTGAGGCAGGAGTCTGGTGTGTCAGAATGCTCCCCTTGCAGGTGCTAACAGCGTCTCGTGCGGGCGAGTCGCCGCTGTGCGCATCCTGTGCCAAAACCAAAAGCGGCGGACCTGTGCGTGGACAGCTTCGCCTTCCAGGAGGAACCGGGCGAAGCTGAGCCCTGAGGGTGCCTGCGAGGCGAAGCAGACCCCTGGCTCCGCCGATCGAAGTGAAATGCCAAGGTGCGACTTCGGAGCCCATCCGAGGCGGGAAGGGCGCCGGATTGGTTGGACCCAGCACCCTCCCGGAGGCCACCGACCGCCGGAGGGATCCGAACGGGGTCGGCACTGCAACTGTACCCTTAGCCGGGCGCGCCCAGCGCTCAGTCCTCCTCGGGGAGGAACACCAGCGCGCACAATTTACCGCCGCCTCCTCCTGCGTCGCCGGGATAGCGTGGAAGCAGGTGTCCAGCGTGGTCGCCGCGGTGGCGTGACCGAGGCGCTCGGAGATGACTTTGGGATGAATGCCGGCATGGAGTGCGGTATCGGGTCGCAAATACCCGGGCGCCGATCGATGCTCGGCGAAAACGGGAACATTAGCGCTATCTGACGAGGAGGTTCGTCATGGCAGAGACGGGACAAAGCCTAGTGGGTCTTGAGGCGGTTTCACGGGACGGGTCACGACTCGGGAAGATCAAGAGCATCGTCGGTGACGAGCAATCGTCTCAGTATCTTGTGATCCATCGCTTCCTGGCTCACGACCTGATCGTTCCAATGGCTGTCATCGAGAGTGAGAGCGGTCACGTCCGGGTTCCCTTTGCGAGCTCGTTTCTCGACAGCGCGCCGCGAGTAGACGCAAAGACCGGCCTTTCGGAAGAGGATCGCAAGCGACTCGACGACTTCTTCCGCGCTCGGGCAGCCTGAGCCTGGTCGCATAAGAGGCGGGCCTCGTCCACGAGGCCCGCCTTCTCGTACCGCGGCGGCTTTCGGAAGGTCGCCACCTTAATAATCACCGCACTTGCATATGTTGAAACGCCTGCAAAACGGGGTGAATCATAGCAAGCAGGCGGCGACCGATGAGCCCGCAGACGATTTGCGTGAACTCGTCGAGCTCGACGATCTCGGGCGGGCCTACGACCTGCTGAGGCATTGTGGGACCGTGGCGTTGCGGCAGACGTCCGGGATGACTCGTTCGGCTCTTGGCGTCGCGTCGCAGACGCTCGCAGACCGCGAGTGATGGTTCGCGAGCGAGACTTGGTCTACGCCCGCTGCGTCGCGCAGGCGGCCGGCATCGATGCCTGGCCAGAAGCGGCCGCAAAATGAAGGAGCGCAAGCCGAAGTTCAGCCCGCCGATGACGAGGCAGCGTGAGCTGGCCGCACTAACTGACAGGCCGAGCTCTTATCCGGGAATCCGGGCTCCCGGTTCGTATCTGCGAAACACCGCACGAAAACGGCGCGTCGTTTGGCTGACTCGCCGTCTTGGAAGACCTTGAGGACGGCGCGGCCGCTTAACGAAGGCTGCGCGCAGCTCCCCGCAACGAGCGGAGGGGTGGCCCCTCCGCTCTCTGGAAAGGAGGGGGCGCCTTGGAAGGCTCATCGACAGCTGCCCCACTGCCCGAAAGCAAGCCCCCGAGTGTCTCGCTCGGTGTCTCCCCCGAAGCTGACAAGGGCCTCAAGTCAAACGCCATCGGCATGCTGTCCAGCGTGGTCATCGGCGTAGCCTCGACGGCCCCGGCTTACAGCTTGGCAGTGACTTTGGGTCTCATCGTGGTCGTGACCGGCGTTGGCCTTAAGTCTCCGGCGATCCTCATCGTCTCGTTTATCCCGATGATCCTGATCGCCTCGACCTATTACTACTTAAACAAGGCCGATCCGGACTGTGGCACGACGTTCAGCTGGGTGGTGCGAGCCATCGGTCCGCGCACCGGCTGGGTCACCGGTTGGGTCATGGTCGCCGCCGACATCATCGTCATGGCGAGCCTCGCCCAGATCACGGGTACCTACGTCTTTTTGCTGGTCGGCGCCAACGGCTTGGCCAACTCGCTGTTCTGGGTGACCTTCGTGGGGGTGGCCTTCCTCATCCTCATGTGCGTGATCACGGCGATCGGCATCGAGGTCTCGGCGCGCCTGCAGTGGTTCCTGCTGGGCTTTGAGTACCTCATGCTCGTGATCTTCTCGGTGGTCGCTTTGGTCAAGGTCTACAGCGGCCATCCCGCCGGCTCGATCCATCCGGCGATCTCCTGGTTTACTCCCAACATGAGCCTCTCCGCACTGTCGGGCGGCGTGCTGCTTGGCCTCTTTATCTACTGGGGCTGGGACACGACTGTCTCGGTCAACGAGGAGACCAAAGACAAGTCGCGCACGCCCGGGGTGGCGGCCATCTTGAGCACCTTGGCCCTGCTGTTTATCTACGTCCTTGCCACCACGGCGGCGCAGGCCTTCCACGGGCCGACCTACCTGGGCAACAACTCCTCAGATGTGCTCAGTCCGCTGGGCAACGCCGTACTGGGCTCCGGGCTCAACCGACTGCTGATCGCCGTCGTGCTCACCTCGGCGACCGCCTCGACTTTGACGACCATCCTGCCCGGCGCCCGCACCACGCTCTCGATGTCGGCCCACCGCGCCATCCCCAGCGTCTGGGCGCGCATCAATCCGCGCTTTCGCACGCCGCTTTGGGGCACAGCGATCTACGGGGTGCTGTCGATCATCTGGTACGTGGGGCTGACCCTGCTCAGCCAGAACGTGCTGGCCGACTCGATCGCCGCCCTGGGTATCGCCATCGCCTTCTACTACGGCATCAACGGTTACGCCGTGCCGCTCTTCTACCGCCATCACCTCTTCGACAGCTGGAAGACCGCGCTGATGCTGCTCGTCTTTCCGCTGATCGGCGCCGGCATCCTGACCTGGGTGCTGATCGCCTCCTTTGACCAGCTCTACTACCCGGCCAACTCGGCGTCGGGGACGTCATGGTTCGGCGTCGGGCCGCCTTTCTTCATCGGTGCCGCCTTCCTTGTGACCGGCGTCGTCGGCATGATCCTCTTCAACTTGTTCTCGCGACGGGCGCGCCCCTTCTTTGCCCGCAAGATGGAGACGGTCGACGCCATGGTACCTTGGGCCGAAAACCCCGAGGAGCTGGTCACACCCGCCCCCGACACGACCCCGCGAAAGGTCGCCTAGCGAGGAGCGTGCTGTGTCTCGGCAAGCTCCGGGTCCCTAGGGAAAGGGATGGCAGGCTTCTGCGAGCTCGTCTGTCTGAGTGATCGCGCCGCAGCCGCCGCCTTGCGGCATGAGCTTGCCGCGCGCGGCGTCAGGACGAGGCTGCTTCGCGACTGGGCCGGCGGTAAGGGGTTTGGGCACCCCTCGCCGAAGCTCCATCTCGTGGTGACGCAGCCGGACCTGGCCTACGCTCGATGGGTAGCACAACGGTTCGGCCTCCAGGCGTGGCCCGACGATTGCCAGGTCGGCAGTGAGGCGTATCTCTGTCCACGCCCCGGTCACAGGGCACAAGGAGGGCACTGAGACGGTTTCGCCGTGTAGACGACGCCGGGAGACCTCGCTGCCGGCGCGCGAAGCGCGCGAGGTCGCCAGCGACACCCGTCAGGGATGCACCAGCGTCCTCGCGCGAGTAGCATGCAAGCGATGGTTCACGGAAGCTGGTTGCTTAGACCTCCGGACGACCCTCGAACACTCAGAGTCTTCGCTTTGCCCTGTCTTTGCGTCTGGCCAAGGGCAACAGTGCTCTGGGCTGAGGAGCCGCAGATGACCCTTACTGACCTGCCGCAGGTCTTCGCTGGAACCGACATCGCCGAGCGGCCACTCGACGAGCTCGACGAGCTGCTTTTCGGGGGATGCCAGCCGGACCAGCTGACCACCGGCGATGTCGCCGGCCGGCTCGGGCAACTCGACTGGGTCGCAGGGCAGACCGGGGTGCTCTTTGCAGCGCCCAGCGACCGGCAGATCGATCCGGCAGAAGAGACTGAAGAAGACGAAGGCGACCAAGACGCCTCGCGCCTCGCTCTCTCGGTCGACACGGCCGGTATCGACCCGCTGCGTACCTACCTGAGGCAGATCGGTAAGGCACAACTTCTCACCCCCGACGCAGAGACCGCTCTGGCACGGCGCATCGCGCGCTGCGACATGGCGGCCAGGTGCCGGCTGGTCGAGGCCAACCTGCGACTCGTCGTGTCGATCGCCAAGCGCTACCGCGGTCGCGGCCTTCCCCTTTCGGACCTGATCCAGGAGGGCAACCTCGGGCTCATCCGTGCGGCCGAGAAGTTCGACTGCAGCAGGGGCCTCAGGTTTTCGACCTACGCCACCTGGTGGATCCGCCAGGCGGTCACTAAGGCCCTCGCAGACCAGGCCCGCACGATCCGTATACCGGTGCACGTCGTCGACAGGATGAACGCCTTGCGGCGCGTGCAAGCGGCGCTTGGTCTCGAACTTGGCCGAGAGCCGGCCCCTGAAGAGATCGCCGCCGCGATGGGAACGACACCTCAGCGGGTCCGCGAGACTCTCAAGATCAACCCAGATCCGATCAGCCTGGAAACCCCGATCGGCGACGAGGGCACAACTCAGCTTGGCGATTGCGTCCAAGACGATGATGCCCCGCAGCCTTTCGAAGCGGTGGGCGAGGTCATGCAGAGTCGGGAGCTCGACCTCATCCTCTCGGTCTTGCGTCACCATGAACGCGAGGTCATCGAGTTGCGCTTTGGTCTGGCGGGCGCAGATCCGCACACCCTTGAGCAAGTGGGGCGCAGGTTCGGAGTCAGTCGTGAGCGCATCCGGCAGATCGAAGCTAAGGCACTGCTCAGGCTGAGAGACAGAGACGACTCCTGGCAGCTCAGGGCGTACCTCGAGTAGACCACTCGGCTCGACCCGACGGCATCGGCTCATATTCGGCTTCTCCGAGATCGCGACCGCCTGCAGATGTCCGGCGACAAGCACCAGAGCGGCAGCGCAGGGAGCGAACGGGAGCCGGCGGACGTCCAAAGGCGGTCCAACGGCCTAACTGTTCCAGTCGGCGGTCTGAGCGGACCGTTGTAGCCTGAGGTACTCGCCAGACTGTGACGCTTGGAGCGCACCTCCGGCCCGGTGATGTGGTTCTTGCGACGTGTGACCTGCACCCTGACTTCTGATCACGGCGGAGCAAGGGAAAAGGCCACTATGCTGCGCAAAGTCACGGTTGGCCGACAGGGAGCCGACGATACGGACGCTGAGAGGGCATTCCACTCGCAGTAGCTCTTGCCCGGCCGCTGACACGAGGCCGACGCAAGCGCTCAACCGTCCGCTACAGATTGAAGCCAGGTACGGCGAAAGCCTCTCGCAGCTTGTCGGCCAGCGGCTCGGCAATCAAAAGATGGCTGCGCATCAGGGCGATTGCGCATTCCACTCGCTCCTGCGTTCCATCTGGCATCTGCTGAAGTGTCGATAACTCGCGGTCGTCAATCAGCCTTCTGAGGAACTCGATCTGAGGGCATCGCCGAGTCGGGTTCGCAAGCCACTCGTCGGCGTGGACTTCAACGCGGACCCGAAGGTACTCCTGCATTGCCTCGCGGTGACGCTGATACTCAAGTCCCCAGATATCAAGTGTCCTCCCTCGATACCAGTCGCAGAACTCGCGCACGTGGCGACCGTAGACTTCCACGAGGGCTCCGATGCCGATACTTCGCGGAGCAGCCTCCAAGTAGGTCTTGGCTGGCACTCGCCATCGCCGCACGTCCTCCAAGTACGGCTTCGACAAACTCACCGCGCACTTGACCGGTCCGCCCGGTCGCGCTGAACTCGAGGCAAACGAGATCGAGCTGTCACCTTGGTGCAAGGCGATGTTGCGAAGCTCCTTGACGAACTGCACCAGAGGGTCGTCTAGGACCTGCTTCTTCCTTTCCGAGCTATACTCTGCGAACTCTCGCGTCGCGAACAGCTTGCGGTGGATCTTATCGAGATGCTCAAGGAGGGACGCGGCTGCCGCGACGTAGTTGTGCAGAAGCCGGGAAACCTCAAGCGCCGCCTGCCTGAGTCGCCACTCACCGGGCTGGTCCCACAGCTCTTCGCTCCTCGGGCCGTGCTCGCAGTCATCGAGAAATGCCAGCAGCTCTCGTTCGTTTTCCGAGAAGATGTACGTCGACCACTCGAGCGACTCCAGCGAGAAGTAAGGCAGCCCCTCCGGCATCTCTGCCAGTGACCTGAGCAGTTCGGCAGCCGTCGCGCCGGTTGCCCGGGAATCTGATGATCCGCTAGCACTCAATGCCGCCTCCAGGGGTAGCCGCCCCGAGATGCGAGGTCCGAGTCAAATGAGCTCTGACCGGCTATACCGCCAGTGCCTCGCCGCGGATCTGCTCGTAGACCTGCTTGAGCAGATAGCGGCTGACCGATCCGCGAAACGCCTTGTCGTCTAGGAACTTGGCCGTGATCGCCTCGTTTTGCTCCATGCGGCCGATGAAGAGGCCCTCCAGGGCCTTGTCGAAGACCAACTTGAAGGCCTCCATCTCATTGGCCACGGCCGCCTGCTGGAGATGTTCGTCGGCGACCGCCTCCTCACGGATCTGGCTGAAGAAGAGCTCGTCTGCTTCGGTGAACGAGGTGCCGAAACGCCCGTTGATGATCTCAATGAGCTTGGAGAGCTCGACCTTCTCGTCGGCGACACTGCCGGTGCCGACCTCGGTGGGCCCGTCAACCACGCCGCCCTCGCCCTTGGTGAGGGCGATCTGTCCCTCGCTGATCTTCTGCAGCCGGTAGTACTTCAGCGAGACCTCGTCATCGAAGCTGTACTGCGGCCCACTGGCTCGCCGCGGCAGCTTGGGGATCAGGAAGCGCACGAAGGTGTAGAGCTTCTCGAGGTCTGTGTCGCCGTAGGGGATCACCTGCGAGAGGAAGGCGTAGAGGTTGCGGAAGGCCACCAGGCGGCCGCGAAACTCCTCGCAGTCCTCCGCGCCATGCTCGCCGGCACTGCGCTCGACGAAGCGCTTCACGGCCTTGTCGAGCCAGGCATTGAGCTTGGCGTGGTCGCCCGGAGTCTGGGCGGCCTTGGGCTGGAAGAAGACGCTGCAGAAGCCTTCGACCTCTTCTAAGTAGTAGGTCTGGGCATCGTTGAGCTGGGCCTGCAGGATGTAGAGCTGTTCGGGGGTGGCCTGCTCACCGACAGCCGTGGCCTCGTAGTAGGGCGTAAAGGAGGCGTAGATCTCCTCGCGCTCGTTGACGAAGTCCAGAACGAAGGTGTCCTCCTTGCCGGGTGCTGTGCGGTTGAGCCGCGACAGCGTCTGCACGGCCTGCACGCCCGAGAGCCGCTTGTCGACGTACATGGTGTGCAGCAGCGGCTGGTCGAAGCCGGTCTGGTACTTCTCGGCGACCAGCAGGACCTGGTACTCGTCGCCTGAGAACTTCTCGGGCAGCTGCTTTTCCTTGATGCCCTGGTTCATGGCGACCTCGGTGAAGGTCACGCCGTGCAGGTCGGGGTCCATCACTGCGCCGGAGAAGGCGACCAGCGTCTTGATGTCCGTGTAGCCTTTCTCTTCGATGCTGGCGGTCGAACTCCTGCTTGTAGCGCACGGCGTGCAGCCGCGAGCTGGTCACCACCATCGCCTTGGCCCGGCCGCCGATCTTGTGGCGGGTGTGGGTGCGGAAGTGCTCGACCATGACCTCGGTCTTCTGGGCGATGTTGTGCGGGTGCAGGCTCATGAAGCGGGCCAGCGCCTTGGCTGCCTGCTTCTTGTTCGACCTCGGGGTCGTCCTCGATGGCCTTGATGAGCCCGTAGTAGGCCTTGTAGGTGGTGTAGTGCGCCAGCACGTCGAGGATGAAGCCCTCCTCGATGGCCTGGCGCATGGTGTAGAGGTGGAAGGGCTCGGGCTTGCCGTCGGGGCCGGACGCCCGAAGACCTCCAGCGTCTTGTACTTGGGCGTGGCGGTGAAGGCGAAGAAGCTCAGGTTGGGCTGCCGGCCGCGGGCGGCCATCGCCTTGATGATCTCCTCCTGGTAGTCGCCGAGATCTTCGTCGGCGGCCTCAGCGGCGGCCTGCTCGGCAAGGTGCGCGCCGGCCAGCACCGTCCTTCAGTCTTGCTGGCGCTCTCGCCGCTCTGCGAGCTGTGGGCCTCGTCGACGATCACGCGCGTAGCGGCCGCTTCGGGCAGCTCGGCCGATCTTCTCGTGTGACGAAGGGAAACTTCTGCAGGGTCGTGATGATGATCGGCAGTGCCGGCTCCCAGCGCCTCGGCGAGCTGGCGTCGAGTTCTCGTCGATCTTCTGCACGACGCCCTGCTTGTGCTCGAACTGGTAGATCGTGTCCTGGAGCTGCTGGTCGAGCACGCGGCGGTCGGTGACCACGACGACGCTGTCGAAGACCTTCTCGATCCTGCGGCATCGTGCAGGCTCGCCAGCCGATGGGCGAGCCAGGCGATCGTGTTGCTCTTGCCGCTGCCGGCGGAGTGCTGGACCAGGTAGTTGTGGCCGGCGCCCTTGGCGCGGGCATCGGCTTCCAGTCTTGCGCACGCAGTCGAGCTGGTGGTAGCGCGGGAAGATCATGCGTCTCGCTGCACGACCTTCTTGCCGCCCAGCGTCTTCTCCTCGGTCTCCAGGTGCAGGAAGCGACCGAGGATGTCGAGGAGGCTGTCCCGCGCCAGACCTGCTCCCAGAGGTAGGCGGTCCTGTAGCCGGCGGGATTGGGCGGGTTGCCGGCGCCGTACCGTCGCCTTTGTTGAAGGGCAGGAAGCTGCGTCGCTTTGCCCGCCAGCCGCGTGGTCATGTAGACCTCGTCGGGATCGACGGCGAAGTGCACCAGGGTGCGCGCCTTGAAGCGGAAGATCGGCTCGCGGGGTCGCGGTCGTTCTTGTACTGCCGCATGGCGCAGCGCCACCGTCTGGCCGGTCATCGGATTCTTCAGCTCGGCGGTGACGACCGGCAGGCCGTTGAGGGCAAGGACCAAGTCGACCGAGTTCTCGTTGGCGAGGCTGTATTTGAGCTGGCGGGTGACGGTGAGGCGGTTCGCCGCGTAGAGGGCCTGCGTCGTGGGGTTCATGCCGTGGGCCGGGGCGAAGTAGGCGAGGGCGAGCTGCTTGCCGAAGCACTTGAAGCCGTGGCGCAGCACGTCGAGCGAGCCGCGCGCCGCAAGGGCGCCCAAAAGGTTGTCGAGGACGGTGGACTCGGTCTGTGCACCAAGGAGACCCTCTAGTTTGGCCCACGACTTGGGCTGGGAGTCGCGCACGAAGGCAAACAGCTCACCGCGGTCGAGGGCAAGCTCGCGGTCGAAGGCTTCGGGGTCGCCCTTGAGGTAGCCACCATGCGTGAGCAAGCTCTCCTCGATGGCGGTCTCGAAGGCGATCTCCTTGTGATCGACCGGCATCAGCTCGCCTTTCGTTCGTACTCGCGCCCGTCGATTTGGCCGGTGACGGCGGCGGTGATGAGGGCGGAGCGGTACTCTCGCAGACGTTCAATCGCTTGGACCACCTTGCACACCAGAATGCGCGTTGGACCAGCGTCTGCTTCGAGGTCTCGGACGATTGTTCGCTGCTCATTTAGGGGCGGGAAGCACACGGCAAGCTCGCGGATTGTCGATTGCCCAATGTTGCGGGCCAGCCCGACGGAGCCGCTCAGGACGCTCTCGATCTGGGCGCGAACGGCCTGCGAGTTCATCGCCAGTGCCAAGTATTCCGCGTTCATCCTACGAGGGTCTGTGTGAAGCCGGAATACCTTGTCCGAAAGCATAAGCCGCTCTCGGCATTGCGTGACGTACGCAACCGAGCCTACGAGTTCCGTGGATCCACTTGCTCGCGACATTAGCAAATCACCTGGCCGCACCTCGAGTCCCGGCCGCGGCATCAGGCCGGATGGAAGAGCCTTGTGCTGGTCGGGCGCAAACTCGCCGTGGTTGACGCAGCCCGCCCTCAGGACTCCCCACTCCCCGTCATCCGCGAGCCTATTCTCGCATTCGGGACTCCAACCCTGCTCAATGCGCAGGAGTCCGCGCCGGAGGGGGAGGGCATTCCAATGCGCTGGAATCGAGCCCAGCCATGCGATGCCAGAATCCTTCGTGGCTACGTCGGAGCTGAGGCCCCTGGTGACGGCGCGACTAATGACGGCAGTGCGCTTCTCTTGCAGCAGCTCGATGAGCCGCTGCTTCTTCGCGACCAGCGCGTCTATCTTCTCCGTCTCGCGGTCGAGGAAGTCAGCGATGGCTCGCTGGTGTGTGCTCGATGGAACAGGAACGAGCATCGCCTGCAACTCGGCGAAGCGGAACTCGGTTGACCGCTCTCTCACACCTCGAGCAAGCGCGTAGATGTAACCGGACTCGGAGACGTGACGCAGCAAGTAAGCATAGTAGCGCATACATGCGCCAAGCTTCGGCTGACCCGTGCAAACTGAATATACGGGCGTGCACTTACCGTCAGAATCTGAGACGCCGATCGCCCCGGCGAACGCGTCCATTGCATGGACGATAAGATCGCCTTGGCGAACTCCCTGGTATCCAATCTCTTTCAGCGAGTTCGTGAATCCCTCGACTCTCCTGTTCTTGCGGAGAGTCACCTGGCCGTCCCGAAACGCCGTCACGATTCCGTCAGCTGGTCGGGCGGGTCTCTGCATCCGTCTGAGAACGTACTTCGCCCTCCTGCATGGCCAATCGGCCGGAAGTGGCGGCGACCACGGCGGTTCGTCAGCGACGAGTTCGACCGACTCGAGTCGTTGAGCAGGAGGAGGGGAGATGCTCATTCCGGCGCTGACACCGCTCGCTTGTTGATCTGGCCCAACATCTGCACGATGTCCGCCTCGAGCGCCCCGATGTCGGCCTCGATGTCTTCAAGCGGCCGCGGTGGCACGTACTTGTAGAAGTAGCGGTTGAAGCTGATCTCGTAGCCAGTCTTCGTCTTCGCTTCATCGACCCAGGCATCTGGAACGTACGGCAGCACCTCGCGCGCCACGTAGTCTTTGATGTCCTCGCCCAACGGCACGTTCTCGGTGTCGCGCAGGTCTGCGTGGGCCTCCGGATGGCCCTTGCCATCGAGGCAGACCGACGCAGCCTCATCGCGCTCGGCGAGTGCGCTCAAGATCGCCTTCTTGAGCGGCGTGTCGAGCTTGAGGCCAGAAGCTTTGGCGGCGCTCTTCAGCGCCGCCTCGAACTCTCGCCTGTCCGTGAACGACTCGCCGGGCATCGAGCGCAGCATGGCGAGCACGGCATTCTGGTCCTTCACCTTCTGCCAGACCTTCTCTGCCTGCAACTGCTCGAGCCGCTCCTCGCTTGCCTGGAAGTTCAACCGCAGCGGCCGCTCAACCGTGATCTTGCGATAGCCGAAGGCCTCATTGGCGAAGATCTTGCAGTGCTCGCCTTCGGCGAACTCGCCGTGGATGCGCGTGATCTCGGCGATCTGCTCGTCGGAGATCTCGTTTCGCTTGTTGCCCAGACTCTTGCGCATCTTCTGGGAGAAGCCTGTGGCGTCGATGAGCTGCACCTTGCCTCGGCGCTCGGGACGTTTGCGGTTGGTCACGATCCAGAAGTAGGTGCTGATGCCGGTGTTGTAGAAGAGCTGGTCGGGCAGCGCCACGATGGCCTCAAGCCAGTCGTTCTCGATGATCCAGCGGCGGATGTTGCTCTCGCCTGAACCGGCGTCGCCGGTGAACAGCGGCGAGCCGTTGAAGACGATGGCGAGGCGCGAGCCCTCCGGGGCTTCATCTTGGCGATCATGTGCTGCAGGAAGAGGAACGAGCCGTCGTTGATACGCGGCAGACCGGCGCCGAAGCGGCCGTCGAAGCCCAAGGTCTCTGCCTCGTCGCGGATGAAGCGTTCCTGGGGTTTCCACTCCACGCCGAAGGGCGGGTTGGCGAGCAGGTAGTCGAAGCGTGCGCCGGCGTGGCCGTCTGCTGTGAAACTGTCGCCGAAGGCGACGTTCTCGAGGTTCTGGCCCTTGATCATCAGGTCTGAGCCGCAGATCGGCGTAGGACTCGGGGTTGTACTCCTGGCCGTAGCACTCCAGGCGCGCCTGCGAGTTGAGCTCACGCAGGTAGTCCTCGGCCACTGAGAGCATGCCGCCAGTGCCGCAGGCGGGGTCGCACAGGGTGCGCACGATGCCGGGCTTAGTCAACGCCTCGCTGTCGGGTTCAAAGAGGAGGTTCACCATGAGGCGGATGACCTCGCGCGGCGTGAAGTGGTCGCCGGCCGTCTCGTTGGCGGCCTCTGAGAACTTGCGGACCAGCTCTTCGAAGATGTAGCCCATCTCGACGTTGCTCACCACATCGGGGTGCAGGTCGATCTCGGCGAACTTCTTGACGACCAGGTAGAGACGGTCGGCTTTCTCGAGCCTCTCGATCTCGGCCTCGAAGCCGAAGTACTCGATGATCTCGCGCGCCCGCGAGCTGAAGCTCGCGATGTACTGCTGAAGGTTGGGGGCGATGTTGTCGGGATCGTCGGTGAGCTTGGGGAAGTCGAGGCGGCTTGAGTTGTGGAAAGCCTGGCCGGCGACGTGGTTGAGGATGGGTTCCTGGTTCTTCACCGCGCCGCCCTTGAGGCTTTCGTACCTGGCCAGCACCTCGGCCTTGGTGGGCTCAAGGACGCAGTCGAGGCGGCGCAGGACGGTGAGCGGCAGGATGACCTTGCCGTACTGGGCGGGTTTGTAGGGGCCACGCAGGAGGTCGGCGACGCTCCAGATGAAACTGACCTTGTCGGAGAAGCCGTTCACGATCGTTCGTTGCCTCGGCCGTCAGGCATCGCCCACCCCTTCGCTCGGTGCCCCGATTCTATCGGTTCCTGACGACGGACGAAGCGACCAACTCAGACGCAAGTCCAGTGGTGTGGGCCGTGCACCTGACTCCACGTGCGGTGCGGCCAGAGTTCATCCTGCACCTGGCAGTGCTGCCGACGCCGCGCCGCCCCGGTTGGCAACCCCGCGCGCCTCTGGGTCACCTACTTCACGTACAGCCAAGCCTTGCCGAGCACGCTCTGCGCGTTGCCGGCCATGTCCTTGCCCGAGACTACGATGCGATAGCTGCCCGCGGGAAGCGTGCACCTGTAGGAGAACGAGCGCCAGCTTGCGATGTTGGTGCCGTAGCTCCACGACCAACGCTTCTTGACGGCGCCGGAGCGGGTCGAGATTGTGACCACACTAGTGACCTTGGGGCTCAGAGCATCGTGCACCTTGAAGTAGAGGCGGCAGGTCTTGCCGCGCCGCACGGTGACGTTCTTGGCTGTGCAGGCCGGCCCCCTCGTGTCGACCTTCACCTGGCAGCTCTTGGCGGTCTCCCAGTTGAGGTCGTTGTCGACCGATTTGTAGAGGACGGTGTGGACGCCGTCACCTGAGTGGTTCGCCGGAGCCTGGACGGTGAGCGAGTCGGCCTGGGTCCAGTCGCTGCCGCCGTCGTTCGAGTATTCGGTGTAGGCGACTCCCGAACCCCCGGCGTTGTCGGTGGCGCTGAAGTGCACCGTCACCGGCATGCGGTGCCAGTTGGCGTCACAGCCGGAGACTGTGGTCACCGGGGGCGTCGAGTCGGGGATCGTGGCGCTGAGGCTTATGTCGTCGACGTAGGAGCCCTCGGTCGAGTTGGCCCAGGTCGGCTGGGTGACCGAGCTTGAGAGGGCGATCCAGACCTGATGGTCGCCGAGCAGGCTGACCGTGCTCTCACTTCCCTGGTCGTACCAACTGCTCAGGTCTACCTGCTCCTGCTGCCAAGCCTGGCCGGTACTGCCGCTCCACTGGGTGGGGAAGGTGAAGTCGGAGCCGTCGGTCGAGTAGCCGATCAGGAAGGCGCCGCAGTAGGTGTAGGGGGAGATCACCAAGCTCGGCGAGTCGTACCACAGCTCGAAGCTGAGCGTGGCCGCCGTGGCCCGGCTGAGGTCAAAGGGGCCGTAGACGAGCATCGGTGAGCCGAACTCCGGGGCGTAAACCGCGTGCGTCGGGCTGGGCATCGGGTCGAAGGAGGCATCAGGGGTGACGATGCTCCAGCCCGAGTAGCCGGCGTCCCACGTCTGGCCTGCTTCGAAGGTGTCGGAAAGCAAGGTCACGGGCGAGGGGCTTGCCAGCGGTACCAGCCGGGGCGAAGCGGCGTTTGCGGGTCGTGCGGCGGCCGTCGCAACTATGGCGAGCAGGAGCAGCAGGGCAAGAGTGAGACAGAGCAGGACCTTCTTCATGACACAACCCTCCGACATACGCCCTGCCTCGCCGTCGGCCGGCGGCGAGGGTGGGACCTGTGCGTCAGACCCCTGCTGCAGTATACGTCGACGGCTGCGCGGAATGACGGGCACGCGGGGCAGCAAGTGTAGACGGGGACGATAACAGCGCACGCGCAGCACGGGGATTTCAGACGGCCGATGGATGCGAAACCTGACTACGAAACCGGTCGGCGCTGCGTTGCTGCCGCACGTGGTCGCCGCTGCCGACTGTCAGCCGACGACCGCCATTCCTTTGACTTCGCGAAGAATCAACGGCGCGGAGAACTCCCTGATACGAAGCCCCACGGCTAATCGGGAGAAGGCGGCCGGTGGGTGGGTGGCAGCTCCACACGCGGGCCCCTCGTACTCGTCGAAGATTGCTGGGAAGTTGACAAAGAGGACCTCATTGACGAACGCCTCAAGGCTCACGTAGCCGAGGAGGCGCGCCCCCGTCGCGCAAGACCCAGCCTGCAGCGTTACATCCCACCATTCAGGCCACGCAAGGCTACCGGCCTCCGGCGCTCTGCCGTGCTGCGCTGCAAGCATCTCCAACCTGCGTTGCTCCGCCTGCCAAGCGAGACTCAGCAGTGTCCTCGCCTGCCAGTAGCGCGTGCCGGAGCGGAAATCGAAGTTGCTCGGTCCGATGAAGGAGAAGCCCAACCGCTCCATCTGTGACCTGAAGTCGGCCGAGCTTGCCCGGTTGCTTTTCGAGGCGCAGGCGAGTGCCGCCTTGACGTCCTCATGGATTCCCAGAGCACCGCTCGTCAGAGCCTCGATCTTGATATGAGGCCAACCGATGCGATAGCGATCGTCGCCTCGCTCGAAAACGTACCAATAGTAGTCCTGCGGGAGGAATGGATACGGTCCTGCCTCGCTCATGCCGGGGCTGTGGACGGAGGCGGTTCGAGGAATGGCACGCCGGCAAAGGCGGCCTTGTTCTGGAGGTTGATGTCGGCGGTCACGATTGCGACGGTCGACCGAGAGTGCAGCCGCATGACCTCGATGGTGGAGGCCATTATGCGATCATCCGGAACTGCCGGGTCGAGCCAGGGAAGTGTCTCGTTGACCCGCGGCTCGGCCGCTAGCGAGCGAAGCGAGATGCGATCACGCACGACAATCACGCCGTCAGCAAGGCGGCCTCGGCGGGCGTACTCCTTGATTTGGCGAATTACCGCCCGCGCCTTCTCTCTGACCTTAGGGTTGCGATGGCCCGACTTGAGACTGTCGAGCTCAGACAGCAGGAGAGGAACGAGGAGGACCTCGAATCGTGGCGCATCGTTGAAGGCCCAGTCCTGAAGCGCAGGGCTTTCGATCAGGGCGTTAGTGTCAGGCACAAGCACGATCGAACCCTCTGCGGGATCGTGAAGGTGAGTGACGGCCTCGAGGACCTCGGCGACGGCCCGCTGTGCCGCCTCGCAGGCTTGACCCGTAGTCGAGTACCACACTAGGAACTCCTGCTCGATCACATCGCGGATCGTGGTCTCGGACTCATCGACCCGACTGAGCACGCCATCCGGCTGGTCGCGCAGGATAGCGCGGACGATAGCGAAGAAGTGCCGTCGAGAATCGCCGAGTCGTGCCTGGAGCCGCTTCTCGTCGATGGACCGGTCAGGGAACGAGTACGGCGGCCCCACGGAGACGACACTGCTGTCGGGAGTGTTGATGTCGCGCATAGGGACGTCCTCGCCAAGCAGCCTTTCAACCTGCTCGAGCAGTTCCGCACCCTCGGTCTGAAGGATGTCAGCTACGGACTCCATTGCCCTCTCACTGTTGCGGACCTGAGGAAGCCGGGTAGCCCCCGATCGCCAATCTAGTACTCGCTGAAGCCGCATCCAAGCGGTGGCCGGTCATCCACACGAGGCGCGCACCTGACTGCGGATGATGTGCACTTGTGAGAGCCAGCCTGCTTGCAGCAGTCAATCCCCTCAGGCCGACGACGTGCCGGCGCGAAAGGCCACGCCTGCGCTGCGCCAGTCACCCTTGAGCTGCCTGGACAGCCGCGCCCTATCTCACGTAGAGGAGCCCCTTGCCAATCGCGCTCTGCGGGTTGCCGGCAAGATCCGTGCCGTAGACGCGGATGTGGTACGTGCCCCTCGCGAGGCCGCACCTGTAGGCGATTGACCACCAGCCAGGCAGGTTCTGCAAGCCCCACGACCAACGCTTCTTGACAGTTCCAGACGGAGTTTTGATCTCGAGGATGGTGGTGACTCGCGGACTCAGAGCATCGTGTACGCTGAAGTACAGAAGGCAAGTCTTGTCACGGTGCGTCGTGACGTTCCTGGCGGCGCAGGCTGGGCCTCGCGTGTCGATGCGGACCTGGCAGCTCTGCGCAGTCTCCAGGTTGCCGGCGTTGTCGGCCGCCCTATAGAGGACCGTGTGGACGCCGTCGCCTGAGTGGTTGGCCGGAGCTGGGACGATCAGGGATGTGCCCTGCGTCCAGCTCGTGCCGCCGTCGGTCGAGTACTCCGTGTAGGCGACCCCCGAACCGCCTGCGTTGTCCGTCGCGCTGAAGTGCACCGCCACCGGCGTGCGGTGCCAGTTGGCGTCGCAGCCCGAGGCTGTGGTCACGGTTGGCATCGTGTCGATGCCGACCGACACTGACACCGTGGCACAGGCGTTGCCGGCGTTGTCGACCGCCGCCCCGGTCACGGTGTGCAGTCCCTGACCGTCGCTCGTCGACACGGTGATGGCGCTGGTCGGATACTCCCGGGCGCCGTCCAGCCCTGCGAACTTCATCGAGATGCCGCCGGCGTCGCTTGCGACGAGCGTGACCGTCACGTCGTGGTTGAACCAAGTACCGGCGGGCTTGCTGAGCGTGAGCGTCGGCGGCGTCGTGTCGTCGGGGTTCCGTCCGGCGGTCGTGGTCTCGACGACGCCGGAGGCGCCCCAGAGGTAGGCGTGGCTTGCCGACGTAGCGACGACGCCCTTGACCGCCCAAGGCGAAACGCCTTCGGCCTGCCACGTCGCACCGCCGTCGTTTGTCGCGTAGACGACGTTCTGGCTGACCGCCCAGCCGTGAAGCGCATCGCCGAAGGCGACGCCGGTCAACGGGTATTCGGGGCTGACCTGACTACTGGTCGCCCAGATGCTGCCATCGGTTGTCCCGAGGACCGAGCCCCAGCCGGTGACGAGCCAGCCGTGTTGCGGGTCGAGCCACGATTGTGCGAGGAATCTTTCGAGGACACTCCCACTGGTCAAGACTCTCCAGTCGGCCCCTCCGTCGGTCGTATACAGCACCCAGCCGCCATCGGTCAGAAGCCAACCGTGCGTAGCGTCGGGGAACTCGATCGACGTGATCGTCTGGCCTACGCCGCCGTCGGGCGCTTGGATGTCGGTCGGGAGGACCTCGGGCGTCCAGGTCCCCCCGCCGTCCGTAGTGTGATACACACACGGATCGGGGTTGTCGTATCCGGCGACCCACCCCTCCCGGTCACTGACGAACGAGGCGCTGTACAGGCAGCCGTTGCCGCCTATGGTTGTCACGACCTGTTCGTTCCAAGTGAGTCCGCCGTCGGTGGTCACGGCGACCCCGCCCCCGCCCGGTCCACCGCCGACCGCCCAGCCGTGCGTTGGGCTCGAGAACGTAACGCCGTTCAAGGTAGAAAGCGGTGATTGCGATGGCGGCGGCGTGATCGAGCCGGAGAACCACGTCGTGCCGCCGTCGGTGCTGTCGTAGGCGGCTGCACCAGCACCGCTCGACGCCACTGCGCTTAGAGTGTTGCCGGCGGCCGCGAACCCGGTGATGCCCGGGGGGTTCAGCTGTGGCATGTATAGCCACGACCATCCGCCAAAGGAGTAAGCGTCCGCGCGAGCGGGCGATGCGGTCAGGGCCAGACCGCCGAGCAGGACGGCAGAGAGAGCGAGCGCGGCGAGCGGTATCCGGAGTCGGTTCATCGTCCCCCCCAAAGCGATGGTTCCTCCAAACGAAAGAGGCGCTCGCGATTGTAGCACTGTCACCGTAGTAGGAAGAACGGTGCGGTGACGTTGAGCTGGTTTTGCGTGTACGAGTCTGGTGACACACCCGATCCGTGTGCTGACGCGGACGGCTGGCCGAGCGCGCGGTGAACGATGCGTTCGCCGTGCTCGCTCTCTAGGTCCCGGCACTGGTGCCGAGATGGCTTCGACCGGCCGTCTGACACCGGACTGCGACACGTGTTCGGCTCCAGATCTTGCCGGCACGAAGCGCCTCTGGCCGACGCACCGCCGACGAGACCGGGGCCGGAATGTCGGCGCGCGCCTCGGTCCCAATCGCGGTATGCTGTCCCCCAGCAAAGCCGCTAGGGGTGTCTCGTAAGAGGCTGAGAGGCTCGTCTGCCAACCCTTGCACCTGACCTGGGTCATACCAGCGGAGGGAAGCGTGCGAACGGGCTCGTCGGGGTCGTTGCCACGCTGGCAGCGGCCCTTCTCATTGGAGGTAGCGACGTGCTCGAACTGCCCGCCATCGGCAAAGTCTCGCCCGATGTCTTTGCTTCGCTGATCTACCCGCGGCTCGGGCACCCCCGCCCCGAGGTCTTGGTCGGCCCCCGCAACGGCGTGGATGTGGCGATCGTCGACCTCGGCGCAGGCAGGGTGCTGGCCACCACCTGCGACCCGGTCTTCGTCGTGCCCCAGTTCGGCTTTCGGCGGGCGGCCTGGTTTGCCATCCACATCCTCGCCTCAGACGCCGCCATGTCGGGCCTCGCCCCGGCGTACATGGCGATCGACCTCAACCTGCCGCTGGCGATCACAGAAGACGAGCTCACGGAGCTCTGGGACGGCATGCATCAGACCTGCGCCGACCTTGGCATCGCCATCGTCTCGGGCCACACCGCCCGCTACGAGGGCTGCGCCTACCCGATGGTGGGCGGGGCGACCGTCATGGCCGTGGGCGACGCAGATGGCTATGTGGCGTCGAACATGGCCCGCCCCGGAGACGTGCTGCTCTGCACCAAGGGAGCTGCGATCGAGGCTACGGCGCTCTTCGGCGTCACCTTCCCCGAGGCGCTGGCCGCGGCGATCGGGCCCGACCTTGCCGGCCAGGCCGCGGCTCTCTTCGAGAAGATGACGGTCGTCTCAGAGGCCCGCGTCGCGGCGGCCTACGGAGTCAGGGACAACGGTGTCACCACCCTGCACGATGCCACCGAGGGCGGCGTCGTCGGTGGCATCTTCGAGATCGCCCAGGCATCCGGGGTGGGCGTACGGTTCGATGAACAAGCGGTGCCCATCCGGCCCGAGGTCGAAGCCGTCTGTCGCCTCGTCGGCATCGATCCGCTCACCGCCATCTCGGAAGGCACGCTGCTGGCGACCGTACGGCCCGAGCACGCCTCGGGCGTCGTCGGAGCCCTGAAGCAGGCAGGGTCGGTGGCGAGCGTCATCGGCGAGATCGTGACGGCCGACCGCGGCATGGTGCGCATAGACGGTCGCACTGAGCGCCCGCTGGAACATCCTCGCATCGATCCGTTCTGGGCCGCTTACGGGCGCGCCCTGGAGGCCGGCCTGTGAGTGTCGCTCGCATCCTGACGATCGCCGGCAGCGACTCTGGGGGCGGCGCCGGCATCGAGGCAGATCTGAAGACGATCGAACGCCTTGGCGGCTATGGCATGGCGGCCATCACCGCGGTGACCGCCCAGAACACGCTGGGCGTCTTCGGCGTCTGGCCGCTGTCACCCGAGGCCGTGCAGCGACAGATCGAGGTGGTCGTCGACGACATCGGCGTCGATGCCATCAAGATCGGCATGCTCGGCTCGGCCGCCGTCGTGGACTGTGTGGCCACCACCCTGCGACGCTGCGGCCCGATCCCGGTGGTGCTCGATCCCGTGATGGTGGCCAAGGGCGGGGATCGTCTCCTTGCGGCCGAGGCCCAGGCCGTCTTGCGCGCGGAGCTGCTGCCCCTCGCCGCGCTGGTCACACCGAACCTGCCCGAGGCCGAGGCGCTGACGGGCTTGCCCGCAGGCTCGCAGAGCGAGCGTGAGGAGGCCGCCCGGTCTCTGGTCGCGCTGGGCGCGGCCGCCGCACTAGTCAAGGGCGGTCATGGAGAGGGCGACATCGTCGAGGACATTCTCTACGACGGTCGCGAGTTCTCCGTCTTTCGGGCCGAACGCCAGCAGACCAACCACACCCACGGAACAGGCTGCACGCTGTCGGCGGCCATCGCCACCGCACTTGGGCAAGGACAGCCTTTGGTCTCGGCGGTGGCGCTTGCCACACGCTACGTGCAGGCCGCTATCCGGCTGGCACCCGGACTGGGCAAAGGCCACGGACCCTTGAGTCATGCCGCAGGGCAGGTACCGTGGACCTGAGTCTCCAGGTCCTGGTCGATCACGAACGCGTGCCCGCGTCCGAGGTCGAGCGCTGGCTTGCGCTCGTGGCGCGCGCCGGAGCGACCGGCGTGCAACTTCGCGAGAAGACGAGCTCCAGCCGCGAGAGCTACGCCTACGGTCAGCGCGTCGCCGGTGTCGCTCGCAGGCTCGGGCTGTGGTTTTCGGTCAACGACCGCCTGGACCTGGCGCTCGCCCTGAACGCAGACCTCGTGCACCTCGGCCCCGACGACCTGCCGCCTGAGGCGGCGCGACGCATCGCCCCTTCGCTGGGCCTCGGACTCTCCGCCAGAAACCTCGAAGAGCTCGCCTGGGCACAGTCGTTCGACCCGGCCTATGTCGGCTACGGTCCCGTCTGGCCGACGCCCTCCAAGGCAGACGCCGCCCCGCCCGTCGGCCTGGTCGAGCTCGTCGAGGCGGTCCGCCGCGCCCCCTGTCCGATCGTGGCCATCGGTGGCATTCAGCCAAGCAACGCCGCCTCGGTCTGGGCCGCCGGTGTGGCCGGCTTGGCCGTGATCTCGGCTCTAACTGAGGCTCGCGAGCCGGCCGAAGTCGCACGCAGTCTGGTCCAAGCTCGCGGGCTAGCCTGAGCCGTGGCGGCCAGTACGAGTCCCCCGCGCCGGGCCTGAGGCAGACATGCAAGATGGAGTGAGCCGGGCCCGCTCATCTTCGCCGGCATGGCGCGTCGAGCGTCGAGGACTCGAAGCCGTCCCAGAGTCAGAACGCCGGGGCGGGGTACGAGGCGTCTTCGCGGTCTGGTTCGCAGGCAATCTCGCCATCACCTCGGTAGTGATCGGCGCCGTGGTAGCAAGCTACGGCCTCTCTCTTTGGCAGGGCCTGCTCGCTTTGCTGGGCGGCGCATCCTTTCTGATCGTGGGCTACTTCGGCCTTCCTGGAATGCGGACAGGCAGGCCCACGATGGCCCTCTCCGAAGCCTCCTTCGGCTCCTGGGGGAACGTCGTGCCAAGCGCTCTGTCGTGGCTCAACCTGGTGGGCTGGGAGACGGTCGCACTGGTGATCGCAACTTACGCGCTGGCAGCTGCCTACGATGCCGCCTTCAATGCAGCTTCGAGTCCGGGGACGCTCGTCGTGGCCCTGGCTGTGGTGGCCGCCTTGGCCTTCTCGGTCGCCTTCATGGGCCACGCTGCCATAGTTAGGGTGCAGAGCATCCTTGCCTGTCTGTTCGGTGTCCTGACCGTGGTCGTCGTCGCCCTGCTTGTGCCCAAGGTCCACTGGCATGCGCTTCTTGGAGCGCACGGCGGGCCCTGGCTTACCGGTGTCGTGCCCGCCCTTTCGATCGTGATCGCGGCAAGCGGACTCTCCTGGGTGAACATGGCCTCCGACTACACGCGCTACCTGCACCCCGACACGCCCGTCTGGCGAGTGGTGTGGGCCACGGCACTGGGGGCGGCAATCCCGGTCTTTTTGCTCATGGCGCTCGGTATGGTGCTGGCCTCGACAGCTCCGTCGCTGGCTTCAACGGCCAACCCCATCGGGGCGCTGCAGACCATGCTGCCGACCTGGGTCAGGGTGCTGTACCTCCTCACGGCAGTGGGCGGCATGGTCACCGGTGACATTCTGGACATCTACTCGGCGGGCCTCAGTCTGCTCGCTGCCCGCGTGCGGCTGCCGCGTTCACGGACGGTACTCGTCGATGCGGCCGTCTCTCTCAGCGCGAGCCTCTACGTCCTGCTGGTCGCACGAAACTTCGTCGGTACCTTCGAAGCCTTCCTCAGTGTGGTCGCGTGTTTCCTGGCTCCCTGGACTGCGATCTTCTTGCTCGACAGTGCGAGCTCGCTGCACGGCGGCTACCCCGAGCAGAGAGAGACGAGGACCTGGCGCTGGCAGGCCTGCGTGACGTGGCTGATCGGAACCGCGGTGGCGCTAGCCTTCACATCCACCGGTGTCTTCTCCGGGCCTCTGGCGATAGGCGTGTTCCGCGGGTCGTCGCTTGGCTATCTTGTCGGGTTCCTCGTTACCCTTGGGCTGTACGGCGTGCTGCGGGTGTCGGCACGCGAGCGCCGCGGTAACTCAGAAAGGGAAGCTAGCGTCGTCGGACAGTGCGAGAACCAGGCGCCAAGGTACTCAAGGCGATCGGCAGCTCCTCGAAGCGACGGATGACGACATCGGCGGTCGAGACTGCGCCATCGCGGTCGCTGGCACCGAGGAAGTGTACCGCCCGCATACCCGCCGCCTGTGCGCCCGCGATGTCGGTGCGCTGGGAGTCTCCCACGTGTACCGCCTCGCCAGGTCGCACACCGAGCTCGCCACACACACAGTGGAAGGCGCGCACGTCGGGTTTGCTCGCGGCACGTTCGTTCGAGAAGTACGTGGTGTCGAACAGCCGCAGCAGGTCGTTGCGCAGCAGAAGTTCTCGCAGGACAGCCCCGGGGGCATAGCCGGTGTCGCAGATGATCGCCAACTTGAACTGCGCTGCCAGCCGCGGCAGCATCTCTGAGACGCCGGGCACGACCTCTGGCGCCAAGTCGAGCACAAGGCGTTCGAAGAACCGGACGGTACGCGCCAGCACCTCGCCGGGCGGGACGACCCCGAGGGCGGCAAAGACGCATCGGAGTGTCTGCAGCGCGCTCGGCGTGCGGTGCTCGTTGCACCACACGCCATCGAACCACTCGTAGGCGGCCAGAAGCGCGTCACGAATGGCTGCCTCTTCGCGTGGCTCTCCGCAGGCGCCGAGCTCTGCGACGAGCTGTTGGGCCTGGCACCGATCATGGTCTGGGCTGCTATCAGTGACGAACAATGTGTCCCAGAAGTCCAGGGTGACTGCCTTGAGCATGTACTGAGCTTAGCAGAGCCAGTTTGGCAGGACTCGACTGCAACGCCGACGACCTTACAAAGGGGCCGGCCTGCCGCCTCCGAGGGATCCGAGGCAGCGGGCCGAGGTCGATCTCCGGGTCGGAGGATCGAATGTGGAGCGCGAGGGGAGCGCCCCGTTATCGATTTCAGATTGCCATGGCCTTTGAGAGCATGGTGTGATTTGGCTGTGGACCAGCTGTGGCTTCATCGATGCAGGCGCCGCAAGCACACCACTCCCGGTCAGGTTGCGCGCGAGATCTTCCTGGTCGCGGCTCCCTCGCCGACTAGCTGCCGACACCAACGAGGTGCGTCGCTCGCCTTCGGCCGGTGCTTCCGGTGCGCCTGCCGGCGTTGCTGACCTCGCCCTTTGGAGCGAAGCTCGTCGCGCTACAGACAGACGCGCGTCAAGGAGAGCAGCATGCGCGGTCACATCCGCAGACGCGGCGAGCACAGCTTCGAGTACATCGTCGACATCGGCACCGCTTCCGCGCAGCGCTGCCAGGGCTGCAACAAACGCTTCTGGCTCGAACGCAAGCCCTGGGAGTCCTGTCCTGCCTGCGGCGGCGCGCTTCAAGAGAGCGAGGAGCGCCGCCGGGCCATCAAGGGCGGTTATGCCACGCGCAAGGAGTGCCAGGCGGCCCTCACCAAGGTGCTCGTCGCCATCGAGGCACGCAGCTACGCAACGCCTTCCAAGATCACCGTCAGGGCCTTCCTGCTCGACGAGTGGCTGCCGACGGTGAAGGCAACGCTGCGTCCCACCACCTACGCCTCGTATACGATGCTCGCCCGCCAGCACGTCATTCCGCGCCTCGGCGCCCTACAGTTGCAGAACCTGAGCGCTCTGGCCATCAACGCCCTTTACGCCCACCTGGCCAGAGACGGCCGGGTGCGCGGTGGTGGCGCGCTCTCGGCGTCCTCGGTACGTCGCGTGCACGCCGTGCTGCACCGCGCCTGCCACGACGCCGTGCGCTGGGGCAGGCTCACCACCAACCCCGTGGCTGCTGCAGACCCCCCCAAGGCATCTGCCGAGCATAGCGACAGGCTGCCGGTCTGGAGTGCCGCGCAGCTTGCGGCTTTCCTTGATCAAGATCTCGCAGGACCGCCTCTTCGCCCTCTGGCGTCTGTTGGCCATGACCGGCATGAGGAGGGGAGAGGCGCTCGGTCTTGCCTGGCAAGATCTCGACATGGAGGGCGCAGCCCTCACCATCCGTCGCGCCTGGATCCCGGTCAACGGTGTTGCTCAGATGAGCGAACCCAAAAGCCGCCGCAGCCGGCGCACGATCGCCTTGGACCCCGTGACCCTTGAGGCTCTGCGGGCCCACGCCGCTCGCCAGGCCGATGAGCAGGCCTGCTGGTCCGAAGGCCATGCCGAGGCGGGCTTTGTCTTCACGCGTCCGGACGGGCGGCCACTGGTGCCCTGGGTGGTGAGCAAGACCTTCCACGACCACAGCCGGGCAGCCCTGCTACCGGAGATCCCATTGCACGGCCTCAGGCATACTTACGCCACCCTGGCCTTGGCCACCGGCGTCAACCCGCGCATCGTCTCGGGGCGCCTCGGTCACTCCACCGTGGCGCTCACCTTGGATGTCTACTCCCACGTCCTGCCCCAGCAGGACCGCCAAGCCGCCGAGACGATCGCCGCGCTGCTGCTTTAGAGAAAGACCTTCTCCTCGGGCTCGAGGTGGGAGCGGTAGAGACCCTGGGCCTTGGCGTAGCGGCCAAGCGCCCTCGCTTGGCTGCGCAGCGACAAACCGCCCAGAGCCGGGCCCTGGGAGTCGCGGTAACGCTCGAGGCGCTCCCTCGAAAGAGCCATCCGATCGACGGCCGCCGTGCCCGCCGCCAGGTAACGCTGCACGCTGCTCTTGGAGGTGCCCGCAAGCCGGGCGATGGTGCGCAGCGAGAGGCCCAGCTTGCCGAGGCGCAGGCACCAGACGCGCAGCTCCTGGTCTGCCAGGGGGCGCTCGTCTTCTAGGGTCTGCAGGAGCTCTGCCGCCGCCTTGCGCCGCTGGGCCGGCGAACGTGGTCCTTCGATCAGAGAGTGGTCGGCCCAAAGCCCATTGGTCAGCGAGCCCATGGCAGCCTGCAGCTCACCGAGGCGGTCGGGCCGGAGCTGGCGGCGATAGAGAAGACCGTGGCAGCTCCGACAGAGGAAGTGCTCGGCCCCCGGTGGCGCGTAGAGCTTGCGTAGCGGCTCCTCGCAGCTCGGACAGTAGGCCTCGGCGGTCTTGTCTTCGACAAGTACGATGCGCTCGCGACTCTCGGGGGCGCCGGGGGTGCGCCAGTAGCGCAGTGCAAGCACCCAGAGGTGAGGGCCATCTGGCCAGTGCTCTTCGCTGACCGCATAGCTGAGGTGCGCTTTGGTCTCGCCGCTGCGCTTGGCGACCCAGGCGATCTCGCCGGTGGGGTGGCTGTGGCGGCGGGCCTTGCCGGCAAGCTCAGCGACGCTGAGCACGCGACAGTCGGTGATGCAGGTCTTGGCGGGGAGCCGTCCGCTGCCGGGACCTCCCATCAGAGGCCTGCCCCGGCTTCGGGGCTGTCGGCAGTCGGGTTAGTCTCCAGCGGGTAAGCGTCGCTCATTTTGTTGTCCGAGAGGCGACCAAACGGCCCCCAAGTGGTGCTCAGAGTGCTCCCAACCGTGTCGCAGGTGACCCCCATGGTGTCCCTTTGCGTCCCCGTGGGACAGGGTTGCGTGCATGTGGAGCCACCATACCTCGCCCTCTCCTTCCCGTTTTCCCTGCTCAGTGGCCTGAGCAGTTCTCAACGACTCTGAACGACAAGAAAGGCCGACCTCGAAAAAGCGCGATTCTCATCGAATTAGACCATAAACGGCTTTTTGGGTCGTCGGCCACCTATCGCAATGACGGCGGTAAAAGGCGTCGTTCAAGGATGCGTTTCAAAGTAACGGCCAAGCAAGTAGGGTGGACTTCATGAAGGATCTGCCAGACCGCAGTCGTCTCTGCGTCCAGGCCGCGAACGTGATGGTGCAGTTTGCCAACTCTAGCGACCACTTGGCGTCAAACCGGGTCATAGTGCGACATTCGACGCCAAAAAGGGCCGTTTTAGTGCAGAGAATCGGCCATTCTGCAGCCCTCTGGCGAGGAAGAATCCCCGCAAATCGTAGGATTCAGTGATCCCCAGAGGCAGTGAATCTCTGCACTAAATTGCAGTAAAAACCGTCGGCATCGCGTCGGCAGCGATCGCGCTGAGGTTTGGGATGGCAGCAGGAACTGCTGCTAGAAGGCCAGTTTTGGTGGGCCGCCGGAGGGTCGAACTCCGGACACCCTGATTAAAAGTCAGGTGCTCTACCAACTGAGCTAGCGGCCCAAGCCGGGAGATTGTATCACCCACCGATGGTGGCTCCCGAGCCCATCACGTCTCTCGGTGGTCGCGGTGCCTCGGGTGCGTCAGCCACGGTGCGCCCCGCGGCTCGGGCTCCCCGGCGACCTTCGGGTTCTGTCGTCAGCTCTTCGCGGCGGCCAGCAGCGCTGCGCGCAGGCCGCCGCTCATGGCGGTGCTGCGCAGCTCGACGGTGACGACCGGCACGTGATAGCGCGCCGGCACGTACTCGCCGAGCGATCCCGTGATGTAGGGGTCGTAGCTCAGGCGGCCGACCGGCAGACCGCAGAGCTTCGACATGCGCAGCCCCAGGGCGCGCGCCCTGGGGCCGTCGCAGTCGAGGATGCCGGCGTGCGAGTGCAGGCTTACGACCGTCGCAAAGCCGGTGCGCAGGTAGGTGAGCAGCGCCTTGGTCTCGGGCTCCGAGCCGGGGCTGCTGCCGCCGGTCAGGCCGGGGTTGCCGGGCTCGTCGCCGGCGCTCAGCAGGCGCGTCCAGTTGGCGGTCGGCAGGTTGCGGTTGAGATCGACGTGGCGCGCGTTGCCCCGGGTGTGGTGGAGGTAGCCGTCGGGGTTGGCGCAGCGGATCACGTCGATGCGCGCCCCCGCGGGCACCGCCCCAGGGTGGGCGGCCAGATAGGCCGCAAAGCGCTTGGCCACCGCCGTACCGTACTCGTCGCCGTGCACGCCGCCCACCACGAGCAGGCGCCGCGCCCCCGTGCCGAAGCGCGCCACGACGATCGCCCGGTGCTGCACGGAGTGGCCGATCGTGTACCACCACGGTCCCTTCACGACGACCTTGGCCGGCGTGGCCCTGCGCTGCGCGTTGCCGGCGAGGTCGTGGCCGCTCACGGTGTAGTGGTAGGTGCCGGTGGCGTTCGGCGTCCATGGCGTGGAGTACCAGGTGTTCGCCTCCTTCGTGTCCAGCGCGACACGTTGCACGACGTTGCCCCGACCGTCGGTCAGCACGAGCTCGACGGCGCCGACCTGGGGACTGAGCGCGTCGAGCACCTCGTAGCGGAGCTTGACGGCGTGGCCGGTAAACGCCGCGACGCTCTTACCCACGGTGGTGGGCCCGGTGGTGTCGATGCGTAGCACGGCCGTCTGCGGCGCCTCCTGGTTGCCGGCGTTGTCGACGGCGTACCAGGTGAGCGTGTGGAGGCCGTCGAACGAGCCGTCGGCCGGCGCCGCCACGGCGAGCTGCAAGCCGCTTTGCGGCGCATCGTCGTCGAGCCACGACCAGACGGTCGCCACACCCGAGGCGTCGTCGCTGGCCGTGAAGGTGACGGTGAACGGCGCGTTGCGCCAGCCGTTTGGGGCGTCGGATGTGCTGGTGGGCGGCGTCGTGTCGGCCGGCGCCGGGGTGTCGCTCGTCACCGCCGCCGGCGCGGCGACGATCGGCGTTGCGGCGGGCGATGAGTCGGCCCGCGCCGCGGTGGCGAGCGCCAGCGGGCCCCCGCAGGCGACGGTCAGGGCCGCGACCGCGACCAGGAGCGATAGACGGCGCAACCTCGGCTCCCTTGTGGTGTGCGGCGACCGTTCCAGTGCGGCCGCCGCGGTCAAGGCTATCGTCTGCCAACGGCGGCCCCTCGCGAAGGCCTCCGCGTTCGCGCGCTCGCGCCCGGTCCCGTCGCCCCCTCCGACAACGCCGTCTGGCCCTCGGCAGGCGCAAATAGGGAGCCTTACCTATCGGCGCCGGGAAGAGCGCGGTCGTTATTTGTTGGTAAGGATCGAGGTGCCAAGGGCCCGATCGGCCTCTGGAGCTCAGGCGACGACGGATTCTGCGGCCCGTCGTGCGCCACGGTGGGGTGGGGCGGCAAAGCCCCCGACCGAAACGAGCGGCGTTTGGGATCGGCCCTGGTGGCACGCTCGATCGATGCACACGGCTGACAGCGCGCCCGGCAGCGGCGGCGCCCTCTTCGCAAGAAGACCGGGCGACATGCCGGGCGCGCAGTCGGCCGCCGGCGGCGGCCGGGCGGCACGGGCGCTTGTCACTCCTGACCCACGGTCTCCTTGCTGAACTCGTGGGGCCAGGCACGGTCGCGCCGCATCAAGGATTGCGGGATACGCGCCGATACCGTCGGCGTGGGTGTGCGGGCACCTCGATGGTCGCCGCGAACGGCGCGGTGTTTCTGTGGGCCACGATCGAACGGCTCTTCCCGACGACTGAGGGCACCGGAGTCGGGGATGAGTTGTCAGACTACTTCTGGAGGGACCATGACACCGAGGAAATCCGTAAGGCTTTGGATGAGACTGCTGCCGCTTGCCTTGTTGGCGGTCGCCCTGCTGCTGTCGTTTCCCGCCAACGCGTTCGCGCTCTTCAACAACGGCGGCTTCGAGACCGGCGACCTGAGCGGCGGGTGGGCGGTCAGCACCTTCCTCAACCCCGGCCTCTCGGGCACCGCGCCGTTCACGGGTGCGAACATCCAACGGAGTACGGGTGGGACAGGCCTGACCAGCGTCCTTGGCCCCTTCGACACCGAGATGAGCCAGTCTGACGGCAACACCAACAACGCCCTCCACTACCCGCTGGCCGGCAAATACTGCGCCAGGGTCAACTTCCAGGGGTCCGGCCAAAATGGGAACACCCTGACCCAGACGGCAACGGCCAGCTCGACCGACATCCAGTCGGACGGCAACGTGCACGTCGATTTCGGGTGGGCCGCCGTCGTGGAGAACCCAGGTCATGCCGCCAACGAGCAGCCCTACGTGTACGTGGCGGTGACCGACACGCACACGCACGCGCTGCTGTACGAGAAGTTCATCTTCGCCGGCGACGGCTCGATCTGGAACAACGTGCCGGGAAGCGCGCAGAGCGTCCAGTACACCGATTGGCAGGTCATCGACGTCGCGGCCAGTCCGAGCGTCGTCGGCGATCCGATCCAGATTCAAGTCACCGCCGCCGGCTGCAGCCTGGGCGGCCACTGGGGCTACGTCTACGTCGACCACTTCGGCTCGTTCCGCCAGGTGATGGCGCAAGTGACCGTTCCGGCCAAGGCCTACGACGGCACCACCAGCGGCACCGTCAGCGGCGGCACGCTCAGCGGCGTGCAAGGCACCGACGACGTCAGCCTCGACACCAGCGGCGCCACGGTCACCTTCGCCTCGGCGACTCCTGGGACCGGCATTCCTGTGACGATCTCGGGTCTGACGCTGAGCGGCGCCGACGCCGACAAGTACATGCTCACCTCGAACACGGTCACGACCACGAGCGACATCACCAGTCCGACTGCGGTCAACGTCCAGGCCGCCGACTCCGACCTCAAGCCCGGCGGCACCACGACGGTCACTGCCACCGCGCTCGATTCGCTGGGCAACCCGATGAGCGGCCAAACGATCACCTTCTCGACCACCAGCGGATCGGTGAGCCCGCTCACCGCCGTGACCGACGCCAACGGCCAGGCCACGACGATCTTCACCGCCGCGGCGACCGGCACGGCCACGGTCACGGCCGCTGCGTACGGCGGAGTGAACGATGCCGCTCCGCTCTTCGTCGACAGCGCCCCTCCCGTCACGACCGCGAGCAACACGCAGGCGAGTCCGGGCAGCGGCTGGGTCGATCACAGCGTCTCGGTGACGCTCGCGGCCACCGACAACGGCCCGGATGCGAGCGCGACCTACTACATCCTCGGCGGCGTGGGCTCGCCGATCCTGTATACGGGGGCTCCGGTGCTGGTCAGCGGTGACGGCAGTCACGAGCTCGACTACTGGTCTGTCGATGCCGCCGGCAACGCCGAGACCCACCACGTCAGCTACGTCAACATCGACACGACCTCCCCCACAACGACCGTCTCGGGCAACGACTCCGACTGGCACAAGACGGCCGTGACCCTCAGCCTCTCGGCCACCGACGGCGCCTCCGGCATGACCGGCGGCCTCGCCGGGAGCGACTGCCAGATCGACGGCGGCCCCGTGGTGAGCGGGACCAGCGTCGTGGTCCCCGCTCCTCTCGACGGCTCAAACGACGGCGTGCACACGGTCACGTATTACTCGACCGACGCGCTCGGCAACCTCGAGGCGACGAAGTCGGCGACCGTCAAGATCGACACGACGCCGCCGATCACCAACGTGCAGGTCGACCGCGACGCCGACAGCGGCGACGTCACCATCACCCTCCTGCCGAGCGATCTGGGCTCCGGTCTGGCCGGCGGTCTGGCCAAGACCCAGTATCAGGTCGACGGCGGCGCCTGGGTCACGGGCACGCAGGTCGAACTGCAACCGCTGAGCGACCACAGCACCGACGGCCCGCACACCGTGACCTATCGTTCCATCGATGCGCTCGGCAACGTCGAGACCTCGCACAGCGCGACGGTCACTCTGGCGACGCCCAGCAGCGGCGGCGGCAGCGCCGACGGCACCATCACCCCGCAGACCGCCGTTCTGGGTCTCACCGGCCTTTGGCGGTCGAGCACGGCTCACCTCACCTTCCAGGCTTACGAAGACCCGGCTGGTCCGGGTGTCGACCATACCGAGTACTCGCTCGACAACGGCGCCACCTGGGTGACCGGCACATCGCTCCAAATCGACGCTCCGGCCGACCATTCGAACGACGGCGCCCATCTGGTCTGCTACCGTTCCATCGACAAGGTTGGGACCGTCGAGCCGACCCACATCGTGATCGTCGGCATCGACACCCAGAAGCCGACGGCCGTGGCTACGGCCACCCGCACGGCGTGGAGCAACAAGCCGTTCACGCTCACTTTCGCCGCATCCGACGCCGCTCCCAGCTCGGGAATGTCGCACGTCGAGTGGTCGACGAAGGGCGGTAGCTGGGCGACGACGGGTGATTCTGCCACCATCACGACTCCGGGAGTCACTCAGGTCCTCTACCGCGCCGTCGACGACGCCGGCAACGTGGGCGATACGCTGATCACCTATGTGCGCATCGATACTACGCGGCCCTGGACGAAGGCCCTGGCCGCGAGTGGCCGGCGTCTCAGCCGGGTCACTCTCCGGTTCCGCATCTACGATGCCAAGCCCGGTACCGGCAAGGCGCGGGTGACGCTCATCGTCGTGAGGAACGCTCACGGCAAGATCGTCGCCCGGTATCGCAAGGTGGGTCTGCGCAAGACCAATGCGCTGGCCGCCTACAAGGTCCGCATGAGGCTCCGCCCGGGACTCTACCGGTTCGGCGTGCGGGCGACCGATACCGCCGGCAACGTGCAGTCGCGTGTCGTGGTCGCCCGACTGGTCATCAGGTAGCACGACCGGTCTCCAGCGGCGCCCGGTCTGGGCGCGCCCTCGGGCGCGCTCCGACCGGGCGCCGCGTGCCTTGCACGAGGGTCAGCCGCTGCCAGTGGACGGCGCCGGATCCGGCCACCCGGCCTACCAGGGACGCGGCTCCCCCGCGAGCAGCGAGTAGACAGCACCGTCGCCGAGGTCGCCCTCGCGGCCGTGGTCGGAGCGCCGCAGGCCCTCGCGCGTGAAGCCCAGGCGCGTCGCCACGGCGCACGAGGCGTCGTTGCGCGTGTCGGTCAGGATCTGCACGCGCGCCATGCCCAGTACGTCGAGGCTCCACTGCGTGACCAGGCGCGCCGCAGCCGTGGCTTCGCCGCGGCGGCGCGCCCACGGCGCCACGTGGTAGCCGAGCTCGGCGACCCCGGCCCACGACTCTTCGGCACGCAGCGCCACGCCGCCCAGCAGGCGGTCGCTCGCGGCGTCGGCGATGGCGTACAGGGCCTCGCGCTCGCGCTCCCAGCCGGCGGCGGCCTGTGCCAGGAACGCGCGCGCGTCGCTCTCACGGTACGGGCTGGGCAGCATGAACAGCCAGCGCTGCGCCTCGGGGTCGTTGCAGGCCGCGACCAGGTCGGGCACGTCGGCCTCGATGTAGGGGCGCAGCAGGACGGCGCCGTCGCCGAGCGGCGGCAGCGACGTCGGCAGGGAGGGCGTGACGGCGCGGTAGTCGGTGCGGGCGCCGGCGAGGGCCGGCAGGAACGCCTCGTCGGGCGGGCCGGCCGCGGGCCGGCCCGCGCCGGCGCCCGCAGCTTGCGGCGCGCCCGCGGCGCGCCACTCGTCGGCCAGCAGCGAATAGACGATGCAGTCGGTGCGCGCCGCGCCGAAGGGCCGGTAGCTGCGCAGCAGGGCTTCGGGGCGGTAGCCCAGCGCACGGGCTATGCGCCTCGAGGCCGTGTTGGCCACCATGGTGCCGATCACCAGGCGCCGCAGGCGCAGCGTGTCGAAGGCCCAGTCGGTGAGCAGCGCGACGCCGGCGCTCCCCAAGCCGCGCCCACGAAAGTCGGGCATCACCCAGTAACCAAGCTCGACCGTCCCGGGCCGCCGCTCGGCGGCGAGCGCCCCCACCGCGCCCACGGGGCGATCGTCGCCGGCGACCGTGAGCGCCAGGTGCAGCCAGCCGTCGTGTGACCAGGCGCGCGACGCGTCGGCGATGAAGTCGCGCGCCAGGGCGACGGTGTAGCCCGCCGGCATCATGCAGAACAGGGCGATCTCGGGGTCGATGCAGGCGGCCGCCATGAGCGGCGCGTCGTCGAGCCGCCAGGCCCGCAGCCCCACCGGGCCGCCGCTCAGGCTGATGGTCTCGTAGGCGGGGCGTTCGTCGGCGCGCCACCGGTCGGTCATCGCATCCTCCAACGGCAGAGGGCCCGCGATCTTGTGCAGGCCCTCAGCCGGTACGTTCCCTGTCGCAAAGTCCGCTAATGCAGGAAGTGGCGCCGGCGCGAGAACACCATGGCGGCGCCGCGGTCGTTGCAGACCTTGACCGAGAGGTCGTCGCGCTTGGAGCCGCCGGGCTGCATGAAGGCGGTGATGCCGGCGTCGATGGCAAGCTCGACGGCGTCGGAGAAGGGGAAGAAGGCGTCGGAGCCGATCACGGAGCCGTGCAGGTCGCCGTGGGCCTTTTCGATGGCCAGGCGCGTGGAGTCGACGCGGCTCATCTGGCCGGCGCCCACGCCCAGCGTGGCCAGGTCTTTGGCGATCACGATGGCGTTCGACTTGACGTGCTTGGCGACCCTGCTGGCGAAGATCAGGTCGCCCCACTCGGCCTCGGTGGGGTGGCGTTCGCTCACGACCTGCATGGACTCGCGGTCTTCGAGGTCGGCGTCGCGGTCCTGGATGAGGAGGCCGCCCAGCACGCGCTTGTAGTCCATCTCGCCGGGGCTGCCCTTGCGGCGTTCGTTGTCGACCAGTATGCGGATGTCGGGCTTGCGGCTGAGCACCTCGAGCGCGGCGTCGTCGTAGGACGGCGCGAACAGCACCTCGATGAACAGCTCGGACATGCGCTGCGCGGTGGCTAGGTCGATCTGCCGGTTGACGGCGACCACCGAGCCGAAGGCGGCCACCGGGTCGGACTCGAGCGCCTTCAGGTAGGCGTGCTCGAGGTTCTCGGCCAGGGCCGCGCCGCAGGGGTTGTTGTGCTTGATGATGACGCAGGCCGGCAGGGCGAACTCGGTGGCCAGGGCGCGGGCGGCGTGCAGGTCGTAGAGGTTGTTGAACGAGAGTTTCTTGCCGTGGAGCTGGGTGACGCGGGACAGGAGGTGGCGCCGCGCGCCGCTGTCGGCGTAGTAGGCGGCGCGCTGGTGGGGGTTCTCGCCGTAGGAGAGCTCCATCACCTTTTCGTAATCGCGCAGGATGTGGCTGGGGAAGTCGCCCTCGGTCTCGGAGAACCAGTTGGCGATGATGAAGTCGTAGTGCGCCGTGCGGTGGAAGGCCTTGGTGGCCAGGTGCCGGCAGGTGAGCTTGGACAGCTCGCCGCCGCTCGCCTTGAGCTCGTCGAGCACGGCGGCGTAGTCGTCGGGCTCTGTGATCACCGCCACGCTCTCGTGGTTCTTGGCCGCCGCGCGGATCATGGTGGGGCCGCCGATGTCGATCATCTCGATCACCGACTCTTCGGGGGTGCCGCGCTGCGAGGCGACCTCTTCGAACGGGTAAAGGCTGACGACGACCATGTCGATCGGCTTGATGCCGTGCTCGGCGATGGTCGCCATGTGCTCGGGATCGTCGCGCCTGGCGAGGATGCCGCCCTGGATGTTGGGGTGCATCGTCTTGACCCGGCCGCCGAGCATCTCGGGGAACTGAGTGACGTCGGAGACCTCGGTGACCGGGATGCCCTGGTCGTTCAGCAGACGCGCCGTGCCGCCCGTCGAGATCGATCTCGACTCCCATGTCGGTCAGTGCCCGCGCGAACTCCTCGAGACCGGCTTTGTTGAAGACGGAGATGAGAGCCCGGTTGACCTTCACGTGTCGACTCCTTGCTCGGTGGTCGTTGGCGCCAGTGTATAAGGCGTGACCGCGGAAATGAAGGTCACGCGTTGCAGCGCGTGTCGACGTGGGCTCGGCGGCAGGCGCGCGGCCTCGGCCGGGCGGCGTGCGCGGCCCCGCAGCCGGGGCCGACGGCGTCAGCCCAGGCGCGCGACGCGCTCGCCGCGCACGTGCGAGCGGGCGTAGGCCGAAGCGTGGGCCAGAGCCGGACCGGATTCGGCGAGCAGGCCGACCCGCGGCAGCGGCTTGCTGGTCGGCGGCCAGGCGCGCGCGGCCGCAAAGACGGCCTCGCGGCCGCCGTCGGCGAAGGTGAGCGCCAGCTCACGGGTGGGCCCCGTGTCGGCGGCGGCAGCGGCGAGCTCGGCGGCGGCCAGCGCGTAGCGGTTGCCGTTGAAGCTGAGCGCCACGCCGCCCGCCTCGCGCACCGCGGTGAAGGGCGGCACGTCGGTGATCGAGTCGCCTACGTACATGACGTCGCAGAGCTCGACGCGGCGTCCCGCCGCGATGTCGCGCAGGGCGGAGAGCTTGGCGCCGCCGCCCACCGGGCGCACGGCGGCCACGATCTCGGCGCTGCGCCGGCCGCGCGCCCCCATGTCGGTCCAGAACAGGCGGTCGAGGGAGACGACGGCGGCGCGGTCGGCGGCCGACAGGTCGGCCGCCGACCGCGCCGCCTCGGGCAGCTCTATGACCGGCTGCGAAAGGATGGCTTCGGCGCTGTCGCGTAGCCAGTCGGCTTCGTCGGCGGTGAGGTGCCAGGCGTCGAGCTCGAGCTTGGTGCAGCGGCACTGCGCAAAAGGGAATCCGGTGGCTCGGCAGAGCGCGCGCAGGTAGGGCGTGTACGAGGTCGAGACGATGTACGAGGGCATGGTCGCGGCGACTTCGCGCAGCAGGTCGCGGGCCCCAGGCACGACGAGCACGGTGTCGGCGCTGTACTGCTCGACGTCGCGGTCGCGCACGCCGTAGGCCAGCAGGAACGGCACGACGAGGCGCAGCGTGTCGCCGGCGTTGTAGCCCGGCTTGTGCAGGACGTCGGCGAGGAAGTCGTCGTAGGCGGACAGCCGGGCGAACAGCTCGGCGCCTTCGGGCAGGAAGGCGGCGCAGATCTCCATGGCGTTGTCGTTGCGAGTAAGCGGACCCTCGCAGTCGGTCACGAACAGGCGCGGCGGTACGCTCATGGAGTTCCTTTGGCGTCGGGGGCGGCTTCGGCGTCGAGGCTCGCGCCAGAGTGAGGGCCGCTCGCGCTGGGGGAGTCGGTCGCGGCTTCGGCGTCGACGTCGGCGGTAAGGTCGAGCGGCGGCGTGTCGGTCACGCCGACGAGCGCCCCGTCGCGCACCAGCAGGTGCCCCAGGGCGAACTCGGCGACGGTGCGGTAGAGCAGCGGGATCTCGCGGCGCTCGCCCTGGCGGCGGACCTCGGCGAACAGCGGCTGGCGCTCGCCCTGGGCGGCGGCCACGCCGTCGGCGCCCAGGGCGTCGCGGCGGCGCCGATAGTCGGCCCACAGGGCGTCCCACCGCGGCCCGAAGATGGGGAACGCGCACCAGGCGACGACCGGCCCGCGGTCGAGCTCGGCCGTGGCGAGGTGGATCATGGCGCCGGTCTCGGTGGCGTCGGCAGCCAGCAGTCGCCAGATGACGTCTTGCCAGGCGCCCTGCGGCCCGCCGGGCAGCGCCGGGTGCAGGTTCAGCATGGCGAACCGGGCGCACATTTCGGCGCTCACGACCAGCATGTAGCCGGCCAGCACGAGCAGCTCGACGCCGTACGGCTCGAGCGCGGCGGCGACCTCGTCGTGATAGGCAAGCCGCCAGGCTTCGCGCTGCGCCGCGTCGGCGGCGCCGGGGATGTCGGCAGCGGGCGCGCCGCCGCTGGGCGCAATGCGCCAGGCGCCCCAGCTCGCGGCGCTCGAACGCGTCACGGCGGTCAGCCCCAGCTCGGCGACCAGGTCGAGAAAGGCGTCGCTTGCGGCCTGCTCGCCGCGCTCGTGGTCGCAGAACACCACGGCGATGTCGAGGTCGAGGCCGTCGCGCCGGGCGCGGCGCACGACCTCGGCGAGCAGTGTGCAGGCGGCCGCGTCGCGGCCGCTGGATAACCAGCCGATCCTCATGCCGCCCACCGTGACGGGCGGGGCAGGACCGGCCGTGAGGTCTGAGGCAGGGACCGCGGCATCACTCGGGGCGCGGGCCGCCGCGCCGACTCAGGCACGGTCACGCTCTTCAGCCACGCGCTCGCGAAAGGCGGCCTGGTCGGGGTAGGTGCTGCGCCCCAGGCCGCCGATGCCGCGCGAGGCCGCCCAGGCTGCCAGGCGCCCGGCCGCTTCGAGGCCGAGGCCTTCGAGCAGCCCGCCCATGAAACCGGCCGCGAACAGGTCGCCGGCGCCGGTGACGTCGACCACCTCGGCGGGGTGCGGTGGCACGTACAGGTCGAGCCGCCGCCCGCTGATCTGCGCGCCGCGGTCGCCCATCTTGCAGACCACGAGACCCACGCCTACGTCGAGCAGAAAGCTCAGCGCCTTGTCGGCCGGCAGGCCGCAGAGGGTCTCGAGCTCGCTCTCGGTGACAAAGACGAACGAGGCCCGCTTGAGGAAGGGGATGAAGCTCTTCACGCCGAGGCGCGCGTAGATCTCGCCCGGGTCGAAGGCGATCTCGACGTCGTCGGGCAGCCGCTTGAGCAGGGCGAGCTGGGTCTGCAGCGCGCGCTCGCCGGCAAACGACGAAAAGTAGGCGAAGCGCGTCGCCGGCAGGCGCCGCGGCAGGTCGGCCGGGCTGAAGCCGTCGTTGGCCGCCGGCCACACCAGGTTGCGGCGCTCGCCGGTCTCGTCGAGCAGCACGTAGACGCGGCCCGACTCGCCGTCGCGGGCCAGGTAGCGGGCGTCGCACGGCGCGAGCTCGTCGACGATGAAGCGGCCGTCGTCGTCGGCGCCGATACGGCCCAGCATGGTAGAGCTGAAGCCCAGGCGAGCGAGGGCGTAGGCGGTGTTGGCGGCCTGCCCGCCGCCGCTGCGGGCGGGGGTCAGGCCGGCCAGCGCCGCTTCGACGGCGGTTCGCAGCTCGGGACCGATGGCCTGCTCGGCGCCGGGCGGCGGCAGCTCGCCCCAGAGCGGCGAGTCGGCCGGCAGGCGGTAGATGAGGTCGAGATTGAGCGCCCCGCAGCCGATGAGGTCGTAGCTCCTCACAGGGCGAGCGCTCCCTCGTAGCGCACGGCGGGAGCCCCGGCCTGGGCGGCCACCACACGGCCGACCACCGTGGCCTGCAAGCCGGCCGTCGCCACCGTGGCGAGCGCCTGCGGCACATCGGCGGCGGGCAGCGCCACGACCATGCCGAGACCGCAGTTGAAGGTGTCGAGCATCTCGGACGCGGCCACGCCCAGTCCGTGCAGCCAGGAGAAGACGGGCTGCGGTTGCCAGGCCGAGAGGTCGAGCACCGCGGCAGCGCCGTCGGGCAGGATGCGGCCCACGTTGTCGGGGAATCCGCCGCCCGTGATGTGCGCCGCGGCGTGCACCGTGCAGGCGCGCCCGAGCTCGGCGAGGACGGGGCTGTAGATGGTGGTCGGAGTGAGCAGCACCTCGCCGACCGTGGCGCCGGAGGGGGCGCCTTCAGACGTGCCGGCGCCGGTCGTCGCGCCGGCCTCGGCCGGGAAGGGGTCGCTCAGGGCGATGTGGCGCTCGGCGAGCAGGGCGCGCACCAGCGAGAAGCCGTTGGAGTGCAGGCCGTTCGAGGCGATGCCCAGCAGGGCGTCGCCGGGCGCGACGTTGGCCGGCCCCCACAGCGCGGTGCGGCTGGCGATGCCGACGGCAAAGCCGGCGAGGTCGAAGGCGTCGTCGTCGCGGAAGTGGCCGGGGTGTTCGGCGGTCTCGCCGCCGAGCAGGGCGCAGCCGGCGCGCAGGCAGCCTTCGTCGACGCCGCCCACGATGTCGGCGACGGTCTGCGGGTCGACCTTGCCCACCACGAGGTAGTCGAGAAAGAACAGCGGCGTCGCGCCGCAGGCCGAGACGTCGTTGACGCTCATGGCGACGGCGTCGATGCCGATCGTGCCGTAGACCCCCATCTCGCGGGCGAGCATCACCTTGGTGCCGGCGCCGTCGGTGCCGGCAACGAGGACCGCGTCGCTGACCGGCGGCACGCGCAGCAGCCCGGCGAAGCCGCCTATGCCCTCGAGCACGAGCGGGTGGTGTACCGAGCGCAGGCGCTCTTTGAGCAGGCGCACGGCTTCGTTGCCGGCCGTCACGTCGACGCCCGACTGCTTATAGGTGAAGTCCCCGTCGGCGACCATGACCCTCCGTGGTTTCACGCGTTCGACCCGTTCGCCGGGTCGCCAAGACCCGTCCCCTGGCCGCTATTCTACGGCAGACGCCGCGCGACCGTCTTCCGGACCCTCCATGGCCGGGGTTTGCGTCGGCGGCGGCGCCCGTGTGACAGTTGGACGATGGCCCCCGCTGCCGACACCCTCACCATCGACGGCCTGCTCTTTGCCGTACGCTGGAGCCAGCGGCGGCGCACCATCGGCATAGGCATCCCCTCACAGGGTCCGCCCACGCTGGCCGCGCCCGCCGGCTGCCGCCGCGCCACGATCGAGGCCGCGGTGCGCGGCAAGCTGCCTTGGGTGCGGCGCAAGCTGGCTGAGCGCGACGCGCGCCCCCAGGTGGCGCCGCCCGAGCGCCGCTACGAGACCGGCGAGTCGTTCCCCTACCTGGGCGGCCACTACGAGCTCGTCGTGGTCGACGACGGGCCCGCGGCCGCTCGCGCGCGCGCCGGCCGGGTCGCCGGCGCGGCACAGAGCGTGGGCGCCGGCCAGGGCGCGCGCCCCGACGTGCAGCTCGAGTTCGATGAGCCGCGTGGGGCGGGCCGCAAGCGGCCCGCCCGGGCGCGGCCCCGCCTGCGGCTGCGCAACGGGCGCTTCGAGCTCGCGCGCGCGGCGCAGCCCGAGGGCCGCGCCGTGTTCCTTGCCTGGTACCGGCGGCGCGCGACCGAGGTGCTGAAGGAGCGCATCGCCTACTGGGCGCCGCTGGTCGGCGTGGCCGCGCCGCCGATCACCATCAAGGACATGCACAGCCGCTGGGGGAGCTGCTCGGCGAAGGGGCGCGTGAATCTGTACTGGGGTCTCGTGACGCTGCCCCTCGAGCTGGCCGACTACGTCGTGGTCCACGAGCTCGCGCACCTGCTCGAGCTGAACCACAGCCCCGCGTTCTGGCGCGGCGTCGAGCGTGTGCTGCCCGACTATCGCGAGCTTCGCAAACGGCTGCGCTCAGAGGGGCCGCGGAGCGTGATCTAGGGGCGCGCGGCGGGGCGCCCGGAGGGCCGCGGCGTAGCGTCGCGGCGACGGCCAGGCGTAGCGACGCTACGCCGGCCGGGCACAGCGCGGCGGCGCCGTCTTCAGGGCAGGCAGACCTCGGGGCCGCCCTCGAAGCGCATCTTGCACATGGCGAGCTCTTCGGGCACCTCGATGGGGTACTCGCCGTCGAAGCAGGCGCGGCAGAACTGCGAGCGCGGCAGGCCGGTCGACTCTTGCAGGCCCTCGAGCGTGAGGTAATGGAGCGAGGTGGCGCCCACGTGCCGGCGGATCTCATCGACGGTCTTGCGGGCGGCGACCAGCTCGTCGCGCGTGGCCATGTCGATGCCGTAAAAGCAGGGGTACTTGATGGGCGGCGCGCTGATGCGCAGGTGCACCTCGGCGGCGCCGGCCTTGTAGAGCATGTCGACGAGCTTGCCGGTGGTGTTGCCGCGCACGATCGAGTCGTCGACCACCACGAGGCGCTTGCCCTCGATGACCGAGCGGATGGGGTTGAGCTTCATGCGGATGCCGAGCCTGGCGCAGGTGGTCGTCGGGCTGGATGAAGGTGCGGTGCACGTAGCGGTTCTTCATGAGCCCTTCGGTGTACGGGATGCCGCTCTCGCGGGAGTAGCCGATGGCCGCCGGTATGCCGGTGTCGGGCACGGGGATGACGAAGTCGGCGTCGACCGGCGCCTCGAGGGCGAGGTGGCGGCCCATCTCGAAGCGGCAGTCGGCCAGCGTGCGGCCGTACATCTTGGAGTCGGGACGGGCGAAGTAGATGAACTCGAAGATGCACATGGCGGGGCGCGCCCCGGGCAGCTCGACGCGCTCGCTGTGCAGCTTGCCGTCGTTGCCCGCCCAGATGATCTCGCCGGCCTCGACGTCGCGCACGAAGTCGGCGCCGATGATGTCGCAGGCGCACGATTCGCTGGCGATCACCGGGAAGCCCTCGAAGTCGCCCAGAACCAGCGGGCGCACGCCGTAGGGGTCGCGAAAGCCGATGATCTTCTTGCCGCTGAGCACGGTCGCCGAGAAGGCCCCGCGAATGCGGGCGACGGTGTCGCGCACGGAGCGCAGCAGGTCGTTGTCGGCGTGCTGGGCGATGAGCGCGGTGATGACCTCGGTGTCGGTGCCGCTCTGAAAGGTGACGCCCTGGCTGTGCAGCTCGTCGCGCAGCTCGGTGGTGTTGACCAGGTTGCCGTTGTGGCCCAGGGCGATGGTGTGGCCGCCGCGCGAGCGCGTGATGGGCTGCGAGTTCTGCCAGGCGGTGGCGCCGGTCGTGGAGTAGCGCACGTGGCCGATGGCGTGCGTACCGGTCAGTCCGGCGAGGGTCTTTTCGTTGAAGACCTGCGAGACGAGGCCCATGTCTTTAACGACCGTGACCTGGCCTTCGTCGGCCACGGCGATGCCGGCGCTCTCCTGCCCGCGATGCTGCAGGGCATAGAGCCCGAAGAAGGTGAGGCGGGCGACGTCGCGGCCGGGGGCGATGATGCCGAACACCCCGCACGCGTCGTGAAAGCGGTCGCTTTCCATGGAGCTCCTAGACGAGTCGGTCGGGCAGCGATTCGTAGGAGCGGCGCAGCTCCGTGACGGGCACGTCGACAATGGTGTCGCCGGCGGCCGTGATCTGCAGGCGTTGCCCCGTGACGGTGCCGAGCGGCGTGAGCGGCACGGCGTCCGCAAGGGCGGCGAGCGCGGCGGCGTCGGCCGGCGCGCAGGTGACGATCACGCGCGTCGGGCCTTCGCCGAACAGGGCGACGTCGGGGCGCAACGTGGTGGACGGCAGTGTGATGGCGGCGCCGAGCGACGGCGGCGCAGCCGCCGTCAGCGCGCCGCCTTCGACGCCGCTTGCGATGCAGCATTCGGCGAGGGCCACGGCGAGGCCGCCCTCGGCGCAGTCGTGGGCGCTCTTCATGAGGCCCGCGCCGATGCCCTCGCGCAGCACGCGCTGCAGCACTTTTTCGAGATCGAGGTCGACGTCGGGCACGCGCCCCTCGACGCGGTCGAAGTGCGCCTTCTGGTACTCGGAGCCGTCGAGGAAGGCGTTGTTTGTGGGGCCGAGCAGCGCCACGAGGTCGCCTTCGTGCTTGAAGCGCGCGTCGCAGTGCTTGCTGACGTCGTCGAAGACGCCCAGCATGCCCACCATCGGGGTCGGGTAGATGGCGTTGCCGAAGCTCTCGTTGTAGAAGCTCACGTTGCCCGACACGACCGGCGTATCGAGCGCCTCGCAGGCCTGCGACATGCCCTCGACAGCCTGCTCGAAGGTCCAATAGATGTCGCCCTTTTCCGGGTTGCCGAAGTTGAGGCAGTCGGTCACGGCCACCGGCAGCGCCCCGGCGCAGCTTAAGTTGCGGGCCGCCTCGGCCACAGCCGCCTTGGCGCCTCGGTAGGGGTCGAGGTAGCAGTGGCGCCCGTTGCAGTCGTTGACGAAGGCGATGCCGCGCGACGTGCCCTTGATGCGCAGCACGGCGGCGTCGGAGCCCGGGATCTGCACGGTATTGGCCTGTACGATGTAGTCGTACTGCTCGTAGGCCCAGCGCTTGCTGGCGATGTTGGGCGCGGCCAGCAGCTCGAGCAGCGCGGCGCTCGCGTCGGGCGGCGCCGGGTAGACGGCGTCGCTCACGACGAGCGGCTCGTCGACCAGGTGGTCGGGCTTGAACGACGGGGTGCGGATGACGGGCGATTCGTCGGCCAGGCGGCGCGCTGGAATGTCGGCCACGCGCTCGCCGTGCCAGTAGATGCGCAGCATGGTGGAGTCGGTGACCTCGCCGATCACAGTGCAGTCGAGGTCCCAGCGGTCGCAGACCTCGGCGACGTCGGCTAAGCGCGCAGGGTCGACGATGCTCAGCATGCGCTCCTGGCTTTCGGAGATCATGATCTCCCAAGGCTCCATGTCGGCTTCGCGCAGCGGCACGCTGTCGGCGTGGATGTCGAGGCCCACGTGGCCCTTGCTGGCCATTTCCGACGACGACGAGGTAAGCCCGGCGGCGCCCAGGTCCTGCATGCTGACCACGAGGCCGCGGTGCAGCAGCTCGAGGCAGGCTTCGATCAGTTTCTTCTCGGTGAACGGGTCGCCTACCTGGACGCTGGGGCGCTTTTCTTCGAGGGTCTCGTCGAACTGCTGGCTTGCGAGCACCGAGGCGCCGCCTATGCCGTCGCGGCCGGTCTTGGAACCGATCAGCACGACGTGGTTGCCGGGACCCTCGGCGAAGGCGCGCACGATCTGGTCGGCGCGCAGCAGGCCGGCGCTCATGGCGTTGACCAGGCAGTTGCCGGCGTAGGCGTCTTCGAAGTAGACCTCGCCGCCGACGGTGGGAATGCCGAGGCAGTTGCCGTAGAAGCCGATGCCGCCCACCACGCCGTCGAAGAGGAAGCGCTGCCGGGCGTTCTCGGGGCCGTCGATCTCGCCGAAGCGCAGCGAGTCGAGCGACACGCAGGGCCGCGCGCCCATGGTGAAGATATCGCGCACGATGCCGCCGACGCCGGTCGCGGCGCCCTGGAAGGGCTCGACCGCCGAGGGGTGGTTGTGGCTTTCGACCTTCATGGCCACGGCCCAGCCGTCGCCTACGTCGATGATGCCGGCGTTCTCGCCCGGCCCCTGCAGGATGCGCGGGCCGCTCGTGGGAAAACGGCCCAGCACGGGGCGCGAGTGCTTGTAGCTGCAGTGCTCGCTCCACATGACCGAGTAGATGGCGAGCTCGACGTAGGTGGGCTCGCCACCCTGGATGGTGCAGATGTGGGCGTATTCGTCGGGCGTGAGGCCGAGCTTGACCGCGGCCTCGAGCGTGGCGCGCTGCTCGGTGGCGCTCATGAGGCCACGACCCGGTCGCGCACGCTCTCGAGGAGCGAGCGGAAGAAGACGCGGCCGTCGGTGCCGCCGGCCAGGCCGGCTTCGACCGAGTTCTCGGGGTGGGGCATGAGGCCGAACACGTTGAAGTCGGCGTTGCACACGCCGGCGATGTCGTCGAGTGAGCCGTTGGGGCTGGAGCCGCCGATCGCGCCGCCGGCTGCCACGCCGGCCTCGGTGCCGTCGGGCGCGCAGTAGCGCAGCACGACCTGACCGTTGTCGCGCATGGCGGCGAGCGTGTCGGGGTCGACGCGGTAGTTGCCTTCGTTGTGCTTGACCACGACGCGCAGCACGTCGCCCGGCTCGGCCGTGTGGGTGAACGGCGTGCCTGCGTTCTCGACGCGCAGGTCGACGTAGCGGCAGACGAATTTGAGGCCGATGTTGCGGATGAGCGCGCCGGGCAGCAGGTGGGCTTCGGTCAGGATCTGAAAGCCGTTGCAGATGCCCATGACCAGGCCGCCGTCGGCGGCGAAGTCGGCGATGGCGGCCATGATCGGGCTGAAGCGCGCGATCGCCCCGCAGCGCAGGTAGTCGCCGTACGAAAACCCGCCCGGAATGATGACCGCGTCGACGTCGCCGAGGGTGGTGTCCTTATGCCAGAGCCAGACGGGCTCGGCGCCCTCGAAGGCGGAGACGGCGTGGGCGGTGTCGTGGTCGGTGTTGATGCCCGGAAAGACGCAGACGCCGACGCGCACCGGGCGAACGTCGGCGCTCATGATAGGGATGTGGCGTAGGCGAGGACGGTGCGGGACGAGGCGGTCGGGTTCACGCTTCGTCGACGGTGAAGGTGTAGTCCTCGATGATGGGGTTGGCGAGCAGCTTGCGGCACATCTCGTCGACCTCGGCGCGCGCCTTGTCGGTCGCCGTACCGGCCGGCACGGCGACCTGCAGCTCGATGAACTTGCCGACGCGCACGCCGCTCACGCCGTCGAACCCGAGGGCCGGTAGCGAGCGCTCGACAGCCACGCCCTGAGGGTCGAGGATGCCGTGCTTGGGGGTGACGTAGACGCGGACATTCATCGTGCTCACGCGGCCAAGGCTACCTTACTGAGGCGCTCAAGTCCACGGACGAAAAGGCAAAAGCGGCGTCGTTGGGGCGACGAGCCGCGGGGGCGCGCGCGAGGACGGCAGCGGGGGCTGCAGTGGAGACGGCGCCGGGGGCGGCGGGCGCCCGAAACGGGCGCCCGCCGCCCCCGGCGAGCTGCCGGCCGCAGCGCTCGGGCTCAGGCGGCCCGCTTGCCCGCCTGCTCGGTGAGGTATCGGCCCATCTCGTCGGTCTCGCGCTTGAAGTCGCCGACGTCGACCTGGAGTCCGTGCAGATAGGTGCTGTACTTGGCGGTCTCGCTGGCCATGCGGTTGGCCTCTTCGAGCTGCTCCTTGGTCGTGCCCATCATCGCGGTCGCGCTCTCGTGAAAGTAGGTGCAATACGGACAGTGGATGGCGGCCGCGACCGCGTAGCCGATGAGCTGCTTCTCGCGGGCGGTGAGCACCGTGTCGGTGAGCTGGAAGACCTTGAACTCTCTCCACTCGTTCTCGAGCGTGGCATCGGGCATGCTCTCGAAAAACGAGGGGATCTGCCCAAGAGTCTGGCGGATGTCGTTTTCGGTCTCGGAACGACTCATGATCTGCCTCCGGAGTCGTGCGTCGACGGGGCATGGCCCCGCGACCCTACCCTTGGCGTGTTCCCCGGCCGGTGGCCGCTAATGGTGTTGCCTGTGGCGTAGACGGGGGCGCGACCCGGGCCGCGCCGCGGCATCCGGAGCGCCGCCGCGCGGTGCGCGGAGCGCCGCCCAGCTCAGGCGCGTCCGACGTGCTCGAGGATGAACTCGACGGTGCGCCGCTCGTAGTCGATGCGGTGCTCGAGGCCGCTGATCTCGTGGCCTTCGTCGGGGTAGATGACCGCCTCGCAGACGGTGCCCGCGGCGCGCACGCCGGCGACCACCGTGTCGATCTGGCGCGTGGGGCAGCGCGGGTCGCGGGCCGCGGCGAGAAGCAGGAGCGGCGCGCTGACGCGGTCGAGATGGTTGATGGGCGAGTAGTACTCGAGGCGGGCGCGGTCTTTGACGGTGTCGCCGCAGTTCTCGATGTCCCACCAGATGAGGTCGTCGCGCACGGCGGGATCGACCTGGGCGTCGATGTGGTCGAAGAACGGCACGCCGGCCACGCCGCAGGCCCAGAGCTCGGGGAACTGGGTGAGCATCTGCATGGTGAGGTAGCCGCCGTGGCTGCGCCCGGTGACGGCGATGCGCGCGGGGTCGCAGCCCTGCTCCACGAGAAAGTCGACGGCGGCGGCGCAGTCCTGGGCCTCGCCCTGGCCGAGCAGGTAGCGGTTGGCGAGCTGCCAGCGCCGCGAGTAGCCGTCGCTGCCGCGGTAGTTGGGGTGCACGACCGCGCAGCCCGCGTCGAGCAGGGCCTGGCGCACCGGGTCCCATTCGTTGCTGTGGTGCCAGGTCGGGCCGCCGTGGATGAGCACCACGCCGGCGCCGCTGGGCCGCGGCGGCTCGCAGTAGAGACCGGGCACGTCGGCCAGCCGGTCGCGGCTGGTCCACACGGCCGGCGCGCCCGACACGAACTCGTGCACGGCGAGGTCGTCGGGCAGCGAGTCGGTGAGTCGCGTCACCGTGCCCGAGGCCAGTTCGATCGAGAACAGCTCCGAAGGGCAGCCCGGACCGCTCAGCACGCAGACCACCGTCGCGCCATCGGGCGAGAAGCCGGGGCGGTAGTGGTTGCCGGCCCCCACGTCGAGGCAGCCGGCGTAGCCGGTAGTGAGGTCGAGGTGCCACAGGGTGTTCTCGGGGCCGTCGTCGACCACGAACACGAGGGCGCGGCCGTCGGGCGACCAGGCCGGAGCGTGGGCGTTGCCCTCGCCCTCCCAGGCCCAGCTCACGAGCTCGCGCTCGAGGTCGTAGAGCCCGATGGCCTCGTAGTCGCCGCCGCCCCCGCAGAAGGCCAGGCTGCGGCCGTCGGGCGACCAGGCAGGGTCGCGGGCCACCATCATGTCGTCGCCGCCGACCGCGCGCAGCTCGCCGCCGCCGGCCGGCACGATGAAGACGGCCGTGTCCTGGCCGTGCGTCTCGCTCGCGAAGGCCAGCAGGGCGCCGTCGGGCGAGTAGCGCGGCGACCAGTCGTTGAACCAGTGATCGGTCAGGAAGGTCATGGCGGCGCCCGGTTCGGCGGCCATCACGGCGGTCGAGCAGCTCGCGCCGTGGTTGACCGCGAGCGCCAGGCGGCGGCCGTCGGGCGACAGGGCGAAGTCGGGCGCCGGCGACAGCGTCGGCGTGTCGGGCAGCAGGTTGACGAGCGTGCCGTCGGCCAGGTCGCAGCGGTAGACGTCGAAGCACTCCGCGCCGTGGTCGTCGCGGGCGAAGTAGAGGTAGGCGCCGTCGGCCGAGAACACGGGACACACGCAGGGGTCGTCGAAGGCCTCGATGCGATGGGGCGCCGCAGCCGGGTCGCGCAGGTCCTTGAGATAGACGTGCCAGTCGCCGTCGCGCCGCCAGGTGAAGGCCAGCGTGTGACCGTCGGGCGCGAACGCCCAGGGGCGCTGCTCGGTCCAGACCTCAGGTACGCCCGCGAGCCGTTCGATCAGCGAAGCCGTCATGTCGCCCCCACAGTCGTTGCTGCCCGGTGTGCGCCCGGTGCCGGCGCGCTTGCCGGCGCCTACGATATCGGCTCGGTAGGCCTCGGTGCCACTCGCGGGCCGCCGGGCGCCCGCCGCGGGCGGCCGCGCCGGCGGGCCGCGCGCCGGCGTGTGCCGGTGTGCCCGTCGGCCGATGACGATCGGTCGCCGGTCGGCCCGCGGGTGGTTGACAGACCGCCGGCCGCGCCGCGGCGCGGGCATGAAGCTCAACCCCCGGCCCGACGCCGCCGGCCGGCAGGAGGCGTATCGTGTCGCGTGCCACGACAGACCGCCGCTTCCCGCGCCGACCCAGGCGCGCGGCGCCCGCGTCAAGGCCGGCGGCGCTCTCGGCCCGCCACCCCCTCACTCGCACCCCCGAAGCCGGGCTTCGCGCCCAGCGATGCTCCGCACTGCCCGCCCCCGCCCCCGGGCCGGCGTCCGTCTCCCCCCGTGACGCCGGCCCATCTCTTGGGCCGATCGACGCTTCGACTTGAGTCACTTCAGGTCGCGTACGCGACGGCGACCCCGCGCCGCCCTATGCCCTCGGCAAACTCGGGGGGGAGCGTCGCGGCGACGAGCGTCTCGACGCTCGGCCAGTCGACGACGCGCACGCGAGCAGCGAACCCGACTTTGGCGGGAGAAGCCAGCACGACGGTCCGCGAAGAGCTTTCGCTCATCGCCCGGGCAGCCGCCGCGTCGTCAAGCGAGAAGTCGCGGACCCCTCCCTCGACCGTGACGCCGTCGGCGCCGATGAAGGCCACATCGGCGTGCAGCGCGCGGATGGTGTCGACCGACAGCGGGCCGGTCGTGCCGAACGAGGTCGCGCGCAGCTGACCGCCCACGACGATCACCTCGATGCCGGCGCTGCCGGCCAGCAGCTGAGCGATGTTGAGAGCCCCCGTGACGACGGTGAGGTGACGGTGCACCAGACACTGCGCCAGCGCAAAGGCGGTGGTCCCGTCCGTGAGAAACAGCGTCATGCCGTCGTCGATGAGCTCCGCCGCGCGCTGGGCGATGAGACGTTTCTCGCGGCGGTCGCGGCTGCGGCGGATCTCGAACTCTTCTTCGAGCGTCGAATGGCGCTGCACGGCCCGAGCGCCGCCGCGCGTGCGCGCCAACAACCCGAGGCGTTCCAGTAGCACGAGATCGCGCCGGGCGGTGGCCTCGCTGCCCCCCGTCGCCTCCATCACCTCGCCGAGCGACGCCACGGCCTGGCGGCGCAGCAGCTCTTCTATGCGCCGCCGCCGCTCCTCGGCGACCGGCCGTCGGCCCGCCGCACTCTCCGTGCTGTCGCTCATGGCTTCTCCTCATCTGTGACCGGAGCCGTGATTGAACGCTCATTATCGCTCAAGAATATCATTGACCTGATTGAAAAAGACACCGATACTCTCGTCCCATACGGCGATCGCGATCGTGGGGGATCCAATGAAAGAAGGCGCAGCAGCCCACACGGTCACCGGCGGCTGCCTTTGCGGCGGTGTGCGGTTCGAGGTCCGCGGACCCCTGCGCGACATCCTCTTCTGCCACTGCGAAAACTGTCGTCGCACACACGGCAATTTCTCCGCTTACTCCTCGAGCCGTCGCGACGACCTCGTCGTGACGAAAGACGGCACGCTGCGCTGGTACCACACCGACAAAGACGTCACCCCCAATGTGCGGCGCGGCTTCTGTGCACAGTGCGGCTCCAGCCTGTTCTGGGACCCACAGGGCTACGAGTACGTCTATATCTCGGCCGGCACGCTCGACCCGCCGACGGGCATCAGGGGCGCCGGCCACATCTGGCTGAGCGAGGCCGGCGACTACTACGAGATCTGCGACGACCTGCCCAAGGCGCAGGGTTCGTCGAAGGGGCAGTTCCTGGGCACGCCCCACGCGTGAGTCACGCCGCGCCCGTAGACCCACACACCGCCGGTGCGTGATAATCGGGCCATGACTGCCGACGACAGCCCGCGGCGCCCGCCTCTGGAGCCGCTCAAGCGCGCCTTCACGCTGCGCTTTCACACGTCCGCCCAGCTCGACCGCATCAAACAGGCCACGCTCGACATCCTCGAGACGGTCGGGGTCAGGTTCCCGTCGGCGCGGGCGCTCGACATCCTCGCGGAGCACGGCTGCACCGTCGATCGCGAGCGTCAGGTGGTCAGGTTCCCGCCCGAGCTCGTGCTCGCGGCCATGGCCAAGGCGCCGCGCTACTTCGATCTGGGCGCGCGCGATCCCTCGTGCGCCTTCTCGATCTGCGACGACACGACCTGGTGCACGAGCGACGGCTGCGGGGTCGAGATCGTCGACTTCGACTCAGGCCTGAAACGGCCTTCGACCAAGGCCGACCTGGCGCGTGTCACGCGCCTCACCGACTACCTCTCGATCGATCGCGTTCTGGTGGCCCACCATCTCGGCCGGCGACTGCGGCGAGACCGCCCAGCTGCACGAGCTCGACGCCGGCTGGAACAACACGGTCAAGCACCTGCAGGGCATGGTCAACGGCGCGCGCGAGGCGCGTTACGCCGTCGAGATGGCCACCGTGATCGCCGGCAGCGCCGCCGAACTGCGTCGCCGGCCGGTGCTCTCCGACCTGATCGGCACCATCTCGCCGCTCGTGCAGGACGAGGGCGGCATCGAGGCGGCCCTGGTGTTCGCCGAGGCCGGCGTGCCGGTCACCTTCGTCACCATGCCCACGCTGGGTACGACCGCGCCGGCCACGCGCGCCGGCGCCTTCGCCGTGGGCGCCGCCGAACTGGTGAGCGCCACCGTGCTGCTGCAGCTCGCCTTCCCGGGCGCGCCAGTGGCCCACTCCATCATGCAGAGCTACGCCGACCCGCGCACCGGCGCCTTTGTGAGCTTTCCGCTCGACGGACGCTGCCGCTTTCTGGCGTCCGAGCTCGCCCACCACTGGGGTGTGCCCAGCGAGGCCGCCTGCTGCGGCACCGACTCGCCGACGGCGGGCACCTGGCAGGCCGGCGTCGAGGACGGCGTCGATCTGGTGCAGGCCGCCTGGGAGGGCGCCGACCTCATGCCGAGCATCGGCCTGCTCGACGTCTACACGGTCTTCGACGCCGCCGACCTCATTCTCGCCGACGATGTCTACCATCGGGCCCGCTACGCCGTCATGGACCTCGACCTGGGCGACGAAGCGCTCGCCCTCGAGGCGGTACGCGAGGTCGGCCCCGGCGGCCACTACCTGGGGACCAAGCACACGCGCAAGCACCTGCGCACCTCGTTCGTGCCGGCGATCACGCACCAGCCCTCGCCGTCGGGCGGTTTTCGCGACCCTCTCGAGGTAGCCCGCGAACGCGCCGCCTGGATCGACGAACACCATGTGCCGCGGCCGCTGCCCGACGACCAGAAAGTCGAGCTCACCCGCATCCTCGCCGCGGCCGACGCCGAGCTGCGCTAGCGCTCCGTCAGGCCGGCGTCTCGACCTCTTCGCGACCCAGGCGCGCAGCCATCGCCCGGCCCAGGTCGCGCGCCTCGGCCATGAGCTGCGTGTCGGCGGCGGCCTCGCCGGGTTTGTCGGCGCAGCCGCCCAGGCTCAGGATAGGCAGCTCCTCGCCGCTCGACAGCGCCATGAAGCGGCGCATGGCGCTCAGCGTGTCGCTGAGCCCGGTCTCGGCCGCGATGGCGACCAGGCCGACGACCTTGGGGAGCAACCACTCTTCGTGGTAGTAGCGCGTCGCCGTGCGGTCCATGAAGGCCTTCATCTGGCTCGAGACGTTCTCGTAGTAGACCGGCGAGGCCAAGATGAGCGCGTCGGCGCCGTAGACCGCATCGAGAACCCGGGGCATGTCGTCGTCGTGAGGGCAGCGCTCGAGCTCGCCGCAGTTGCTGTGTCCGTCGCAGGCGTTGATGCGCAGGTCGGCGAGCATGAGCGTCGTGCAGCGACAGCCGTGGCGACCAAGCTCGTCGAGGGCGGCGCCCACCAGGGCGGCCACGTTGCCCTGCCGCCGCGGGCTGCCGACCACCGCGACGACGTGCGGCTGCTGCTGGGGATCGGACAGTGGGGGCATCTGGACCTCCGCGTAGGGCTTCTCGAGTCTGTTGCGCGCGGCTCAGTCTACTCTGCCGGCAGCTCGACGAAGTCGACGCCGCGGCGAACGGTGCCGCGGCTGGTGTGCCGCGAGTTCGACGCAGTCGACGATGCGGCGGCAGAAACGCAGGGTCCTCGCACGGTTCTTGTCGGGGAGGCCGCGGCGAAGGAGGGGTGTGGGTGCCCACACCCCTCCGCAGCCGCGGCCGATCGCTACCCCAGTGCCGTGCGAATGCCCGAAGTGAGAAACCAGGTGGCGAGGGCCAGCAGGAACACCGCCGCCACCGACAGCATCGTGCGGTAGACGCGGGGTGTGATGAAACGCTTGCCGGCCGCCAGCGCCCCGCTGATCAGCGAGTACCAGGTGAGGTCGCCGGTGATGTGGCCCAGGTAGAAGGCCACGAGGCCGGCGATCCCCAGCGCGTAGGCCTTGGTGATCAGCCCCAGACCGATGGTGGCCCACCAGAGCATCCAGTAGGGGTTGGCGAGACTCGAGACTATGCCCAACAGCACGGCCCGCTTCTTGCTGCCGCCCGACGCGCCCTCCCAGTCGATGCTCACGCGGTCGCGCACCAGGGCGACGATCATGGAGACGGCCGTCCAGATGAGCATGACCCCGCCGACGATCTGCAGCACGGCCTGTACCGAGGGGTGCTTGAGGATCGGCCCCAGGCCGATCACCAACAGAACGAGCAGCGTAAGCTCGAGGATGGCGTGGCCGAGCACGACCAGCGGCCCGGCCCGCAGCCCCTGGCGCGGCGTCTCGGCGATCACCACGGTGAGCATTGGGCCCGGCATGAGCGCGCCCGAGTAGGCGATGAGCAGCGACGACAGATACATGATGACGAGGCTCACGCCGGTCGGCTGCTAGAGGGCGTTGAAGACCAGGCCGGTGAGCAGCTTCGGGTAGAAGTAGGTCGACTTCTGGGGCATGGTCTCGCCGCGCTCGGCGACGGCGCGCACCTCGTCCATGGGCGTGGCGCCGAGGAAGGCCGCCACGCCGTAGTCGCCGGCCTCGAGCTCGACGATTGCGTCGTGCACGCTCTTGACGAAATCGAGATGTCCTTCGAGCCGGTCGGGGTCGAGACCCAGCGCGTCGCGGAACACGAGCTCGGCAAGCAGGTTGACCGAGAGTCGCGCCTGCGCCGGCGACAGGCCGCGCGCGGTCAGGGTGTCGGCGGCCCAGTCGTCGCGCAGCTCGAGCGTGAGGCAGCGGCGCTGCTGCGGAAAGTAAAGGCCGAGCGTCTTGCCCGTGTCGCCCGAGCGGCTGATGTGCTCCATGGCCGGCGCGCAGTCGCGGGGCGTGCAGCTCCCGCCTTCGGTGACGGTGAACGCCGGGCGCAGGCGGTCGACGACCTCGTCGACCGGCGGCACGTAGATGTTCTTGAGCAGGCGGTGCGTCGCGAAGATGGCCAAGCCGGGGTCGCTCATGTTGGAGAGGCAGACCATGACCCAGTCGGCGCTGTCGTCGCCGGCGGCGCGGCGCTCGTCGCGAAAGGCGAGGGCTGTCTCGTAGCGGTGGTGGCCGTCGGCGATCAGCACCTGCTTGTCGGCCAGCAGCGCGACGACGCGGTCGACGGCGGGGCCGGTGACCGGGCGCAGGCTGCAGGAGTTGCCGTCGCCGTCGAGCGCTTCGAGGGCGGGCGCGGGCGGCGGCGCAGCCGCCGCCAGGGCCCGCCCGACCTCGTTGTCGGGGTCGGCGTAGAGCAGAAAGATCTGGCTTACGTTGGCGTGGGTCGCGCGCAACAGTTTGAGGCGGTCCATCTTGGGGCCGGCGTGGGTCTTCTCGTGGGGCAGCACGACCCGCGCCGTGAAGTCTTCGAGGCGCAGGCGGCAGACGAAGCCGGAGCGCGTGCGCACGAGCCCGTCGGGGCCGGTGAAGCGTTGCTCGACCAGGTAGAGGGTCGGTTCGTCGTCGGTACGCAGCACGCCCTCGTCGCCCCAGGCGCGCAGCAGCTCGGCCGCGACGGCGTAGCGGCCGTCGGGCGCGCTCGCCGGTGGCAGGGGAAGCTCGACGTGGATGGCGTTGTAGGGGCTGCGGCGCCGCAGCGCGTCGGCCATGCCCGGCGTGATTACGTCGTAGGGCGGGCAGACGGCGTCGGCCAGCGCCACGCGGTCGGTGTCGTACCGCAGGCCGCGGAAGGGACGGATGTCAGCCACGTAGGTCGCCTCTCGCTTTGGGTTCGGGATGTGCAACGAAGGAGTAAGGGTAGCGGAGTCTACGGCTTGATGATGATCGGCATGCCGACCGTGACCCAATTGTAAAGCTCCTCAACGTCCCACTCGTGCATGCGGATGCAGCCGTGCGAGGCGTAGGAGCCGATCGAGTAGTCCTCCGACGACGGCACGCCGTGGATGCCGACGCCCGAGAAGCCGGTGCCGATCCAGCGCATGCCGACCGGGTTGTCGGGACCCGGCGCGACGGGCTTGGCGCCGGCGGCCCAGGGCGAGTCGGGCGGTGTCCAGGTCGGGTTCTTGGTCATCCACACGACCGAGGTGGTGCCGTTGGGCGTGGGGTAGGCGGCCTGGCCGGTGGCGACGGTGTACTCCTTCTTGAGCTTGCCGTTCAGATAGAAATACAGGCGATGCTCGGACTGCACGACGACGATGCGCCCCGTGAGGCCGCCGATCATCTGCGCTCCGACCACGCCGTCGGCGGTGATGCCGATCGCCTTCTGAAAGCGTTCGACCGCCTTCACCGTGCTGCGGCCCAGCACGCCGTTGATGCTTCCGTGGTAATAGCCCTGTGACTTGAGCTTACGCTGCAGCGCCTTGACGTCGCGGCCGCGCGCGCCGTAGATGAGCGTCGCTTTGCCGAGCTTCTCGGTGCTGTTCACGAGGAAGGTGCGCTTGTCGGTCGTCACGTGGTGGCCCCGGTCGGTCGCCGTGATGACCAGCGTGTGCAGGCCCTCGGGCAGCTTGTCGAACGGGATCTTGACCTGACTCGAGGTCCTGGTCGTGAGGATGTGGTGCGCGTCGAGGCTCATGCGCACGACCGTCGGGCCCGCCGCGTCGCTTGCGATCACGTCGGCCCTCGGGGTGTCGTCGGTCTCGACGTTCTCGACGCCGGTCACGGTGAGCACGGGCGGCTGGGCGTCGACCAGGAACGAGCGGTGCAGGTGGACGACGTTGCCGGCGCGGTCGGTGGCCGACACCTCGAGGCGGGTGCGGCCGTCGGCCAGCGGCAACGTGAGCGCGAAGGCCCCCGTTGCGTCGGCCTGCGCCTGGGCCGAGTGGGCGCCCGCGACGGCCGTCACGGAGGCGCCGGCTTCGGTCGCGCCGGCGAGCGCCAGCGGGTTCGACGTGACGACCGAGCCGTTGCGCACAGCGTGCAGGGCGATGGTCGGCGGGACCGTGTCGACGGTGAAGCGCCAGCTCTTTGAGAGCCGCGGGCGCAGCACGTCTGAGGTGCGGGCGGCGAGGGTGACCGTGTGGTCGCCCTGCGCGAGCCGGCCGCTGGCGAAGTAGAGGCTCTGCGCGGTGCTGCGCACGTTCATCGTCATGTCGCGTCCGTCGAGGCGCACGGAGAGGCCGTGCAGGCGCTGGGCGCCGGGCACGCTCACGCTGATCGTGACGGAATCGCGCGCCTGGGCGGAGCCCGGGACCGGAGTGACGGCCGAGATGCGCGGGGCCGTGACGAACTCGAAGGCGACGAAGACGGCGAGGGCGCAGAGCGCGACGACCGCGACGATCCGCAAGCGATGATGCGCTACGAGAGAGATTGCCAGTCCCCAAGGTCGTCCTACGAGACACTCCAGACAATACAGGAATCGTGGCGGCTTGCTAAGCGTGCGGACCGTCGGCGTGCGGCGGCGACCGCGCGCGGGGTATGCTCTGGTCCGTAAACGACAGGGGTGTGGCGCTTGAGCGCAACCGACAGTCCAACCGACGATCTGCGGGCTCTGCTCGCCGACGTCGCAGCCGGCCGCACGACGGTCGACCAGGCAGCCGAGGGCCTCGCCGGCTACGGCCTCACGGGCGTCGGCGACTTCGCCTGCCTCGACATAGGCAGGGCGCAGCGCAAGGGCGTGCCCGAGATCGTCTTTGGCGACGGCAAGACCGTCGAGCAGTTCGCGGCGATCGTGGCGGCCTTTCTTGCGCGCGTCACGGTCGTGCTGGCCAGCAAGGTATCGCCCGAGCAGGTCGCCGCGGTGGCCACGCCGCCCGGCGGCGAGGCGGTCTGGCACGAGCGCGCGCGCATGATGGTCGTGCGGCGCGCCGACTACGGCGCGCCGCCCACGCGGGGCGTGATCGGCGTGCTGGCCGGAGGCACGAGCGACACCGGCATCGCCGACGAGGCGGTCATCGTGTGCCGCGAGATGGGCGTCGAGGCGCTGACCGCCTACGACGTCGGTGTCGCCGGTGTGCACCGCCTCATGCGGCCGCTGCGCGAGATGTCGGAGGCCGGGGTCGGCGTGCTCGTGGTGGCCGCCGGCATGGAGGGCGCGCTGCCCTCGGTGGTCTGCGGCCTGGCCGACGTGCCGGTGATCGGTCTGCCGGTGTCGACCGGCTACGGCATCGGCGGGCGCGGCGAGGCCGCGCTGCTGGGCATGCTGCAGAGCTGCTCGCCGGGCCTCACGGTGGTCAACATCGACAACGGTGTCGGCGCCGGCGTGACGGCCGCGCTGATCGCCCGGCGGGGGGCGTCGTGAGGCGCCTGGCCCTGCTGCTGCGCGACCGCCGCGACGAGCTGTATGCCTACTGGATCACGGCGCTCAAGGGCACGATCGGAGCCGAGTACCTCGACGTGCTGGCGAGCCCGCTCGGGGTGCGTCTCGTGCGCCGCATCGTCGAAGACATGGTCGCGCTCTCGCAGGCCGAGGCCTACGAGGTGCCCGGCATCATGCGCCGCATCGAGAACGAGGCCGCCGCCGATGCCGCCCGCCGGGGCGCTCTCGGGTTCGACATGATGGACGTCGTCTGCGGACTTCAGCAGGTGCGCTCCGCCATCTGGAAGGTGCTGGTCGACGCGCTCGTGGTCGGCGAGCTGCCGGCCTTTGGCGAGACCATGGACGAGATGACGCAGGTCGACGCGTTCATGGACCTGCTGGTGCGCGTCGAGGTGAGAGGCTACCTGGAGGGGCGGTCGCAGGCGCCCACGGCTGACGACGACGATTGGTGACGGCGGCGCGGTCGGGCGCCGCGCGGTGTGAGCCGCCGGTGCAGGCACGCGTCTGAGCGCGGCCCGCGGACGGCGCTCTAGGAGTCGTCGGTGTTGGTCTCGGTGGCGCGCGGGTTCAAGTTCTTGTGGATCCAGGGACCTATGCCAAGGGGCAGGTTCTGCAGATAGTGCAGCACGTAGGTGTGGGGCTTGCGCACCGCTGTGATCGTCACCGTGGCCTGCGAGGGAGGGCCGCTGTTCGCCGCCTTGACGGTGCTGCCTTGTTTGATCAGCACCGCGCTGTGCAGCTTGAGGAAGGTCGAGGCGCTGGCCAGGGCCATGCCCGAGTTCTCGGTCTCGACGTAGGTCGAGAGCGCCTGGTCGGCGGCGTCGGTGGCGTTCTGGCGCACGCCGAGCGACGCGTTGACCACCTGCACGGTATCGAGGACCAGCACGGCCACGATGACGATGATCGCGGCGATCAGGATAGAGCCGCGGACGAAGCCGTCCTGCTCGTGCCAGCGTGAGAGTCGCACGCCCGTCCCCTCCGTGAGTGTCGTTACCGATCGTGGTCTATCGCGTATCTCCCTATATCGGCTGTTCTCGCCGGCACTAAAGCCCTTTTGCGGTCGCGGCGCGTGCTTTTTTGAGCCTGCGGCGCCGGGCCGCGCCTACGACCGGTCGGAGCAGGGCTCGCTCGTGCGCCTGACCAGCACGAGCGCGACGTCGTCGCTCGGTTCGTGCCCGGCAAAGACGGCGGCGTCGGCGATGAGTGCCTGCAGGAGCTGCTCGCCCGGCAGGTCGCGCAGTTCGGCCATGGCTTCGTCGAGGCGGGCGTCCTCGTAGAACTCCCCGGCTGCGTTACGGGACTCGGAGAGGCCGTCGGTGAAGATCAGGATGGCGTCGCCCGGAGCGAGGGTCACGTAGTCGGTGGGCAGGGCCTGCAGCTCCGCCTCTTCGGTCACGCCGAGGGCCGGGTTGGCGAACAGCAGCGGGCGCTCGATGCTCGCCGGGCGCAGCACGATGGGACTCGGGTGCCCGGCCGTGGCCAGGCCAACCTCACCGCTGCGGGCGTCGATCGAGGCGATGCAGACGGTGGCGAAGTCGTGGGGCTCGTGCGGCACGGCAAGCAGCGCGTTGTGGGCGTCGCGCAGCGCGTCGCCAGGCGAGACGGGCCAGCGCTGCACGGCCACCATCGCCCTGATCACGTACTTGGCGACGATCGCCCGCGACGCCGCGCCTACGCCTTTGCCGCGCACGTCGCCCAGGGTGACCACGAGCTGTGCGAGGTGTCCGGGGCTGAAAAAGTCGACGAAGTCGCCGCCGAACCCGTCGATCTCGCCCAGCTCCGACCGGCTGTCGTCGCCGCGCGTGCGGTACAGACAGGCGATCTCGAGGCCGGGGATCTCAGGGCGCTCGCCGGGCCCCAGCAGCCCGCGAAAATCGCCCAGCAGGCGCTGCACGCCGGCGTCGCCGGCGGCGTCACGCGAGGCGGGCGGCATCGTGGCATCGTCGCGGTCGCTCGCGCGACGCGGCTGGGCGCCGCGGCGGTCGGCGCTCACGACGCGGTCGGGCGCGGTCGGCGCGCGCGGCGGCGGCGACCAAGGCCCCCGCTTCGCAGGGCGTCGCGCTCGGCCACCAGCACCGCTTCGTGTTGCGCTGCGTCTTCACGCGGGTGGGCGAGCGGCTCGAGCGGGCCGCCGCCGGCATGAGCGAGCGCTAGGCCCAGGAGGTGGTCGGTCAGCCAGGCGTTCTTGGGCAGCACCGGACCGTGCAGGTAGGTCGCCACGACGTGGCCGGCGTTGACGCCCTCGCCACCGTCGCGGCCGTTGTTGCCGAAGCCCAGGCGCACTCGCCCGAGGGGTCGCGCGGTGCCCAGAAAGGTGCGGCCGCCGTGGTTCTCGAAGCCCACGAGCAGCCCGTCGAGCTCGGGGACGTCGGCCACGACGTTGCCTATGAGGCGCCACTCGCCGGGCTTGGCGGCCAGGGTCTCGAGGTCGATCAGCCCCAGGCCGGTCAGCTCGCTGCCGTCGGCGGCCACGTAGCGGCGGCCCAGAAGCTGCAGGCCGGCGCACACCGCGAAGACCACGCCGCCGTCGTCGATCACGCCGGCAAGCCAGGGGCGCAGCCGGGCGAGGTCGGCCGCCGCGGCGTGCTGCACGCGGTCCTGACCGCCGCCCATGAAGACCAGGTCGCAGCGCGCCGGCGGCTCGTCGCCGAGCTCGACCGCGTGCCAGCGCACGGTCACGCCGCGCAGCGCGGCGCGGCGCGTGAGGGCCGCCACGTTGCCGCGGTCGCCGTAGGTGTTCATCGTGGTCGGGAACAGATGGACGGCCTCGATCACGGCGCCGGGGGTCGCCGGGGTCGCGGCGGGCGTGTCGCTCATTGCTGCACCACCCCCCAGCCGTCGAGCGCGCCACGGACCTCTTTGAGCGCCGTGTAGGTGGGCAGCAGGTAGATGTTGTGGGCGTGGCGCTCGGCCGCCAGGCGCAGCGCGGCGGCGACGGAGTCGACCGTGACGAGCGTCTCGTCGGGCACGCCCGCGTAGCTCAGGCGCAGGGCCATCTCGTGCTTGCGCGTGCCGCTCGTCACGACGAGGCCGGCGGCCGGCAGGAGATCTTCCATGTCGACGTCCCAGATCCACGAGATGTCGCGCCCGTCGGCGATGTTGTCGTTCAGCACGAAGACCAGCGCCTTTTCGCCGGACACCTCGCGCAGGGCACGCAGCGTCTGGTTCATGCCGGCCGGGTTCTTGACCAGGTTGACCTGCACCGTCGTGTCGTCGCGCCGCACCAGGCTCCAGCGTCCGAAGACCGGCTGGTAGGCGGCGAACGAGGCCAGGGCCGCCGGCGGGTCGACGCCCAGCCGCTGGGTCAGGGCGAGCGCCGCGAGCGCGTTGTAGACGTTGTAGAGGCCGGGCACTCGCAGCCGCAGGTCGCCGGCGGCGACGCCTTCGACCCGCGCTTCGGCGCGCCCTTCGACGGTGCGCAGGTCGCGCGCCTCGAGGTCGCGCGGCGGCCGCGCGAAGCCGCACGACGGGCAGCGGTAGTCGCCGAGCTGCGCCAGCCAGCGCGAGGTGTACTGCAGCATCGTCGCGCAGCGCGGGCAGATGGTGACGTCGCTCACTTCGCGGTCGGCGCCGCCGCCGCGCACGTCGACGCCGAAGAACACGGTGGGACATCCGGACTCCTGGGCGACCCAGGTCACCATGGGGTCGTCGGCGTTGGCGACGAGCACGGTCGAGCTCAGGTGGCGCAGCGCCTCGAGCCAGCCCGTGGCCAGGCGGTCGATCTCGCCGTAGCGGTCGAGCTGGTCACGGAAGAGGTTGGTCAGCACGATGACGCGCGGCGTGCCCAGGCGTTGCACCGCGCCCGGCACGATGGCCTCGTCGATCTCGAGCAGCGCGAAGCGCGCGGTGGGGCGCCGCGAGAAGGCGGTGGCGATGCCCGACAGCAGGTTGGCGCCCTCGTTGTTATGCACGAAGTCACGGCCGGCGTCGGCGAGCGCGTGGGCCGCCATGTTGGCGGTCGTCGTTTTGCCGTTGGTGCCGGTGACCACGGCAAAGCCGTCGGTCAGGCGCCGCGCGTGGTCGGCCAGGTACCCCGGAAAGAGGAGGTTGGTGACCTTGCCGGGCATGCTGCTCGCCTGGCCGGCGCCGGCCAGGCGCACGGCGGTGGCGACGCTGCGGGCGGTGAGACGGGGAAGGAGCTCCATATGGTCGCTCATCTTACTCGATGGCCGTCGCGACGGCCGCTTGCCCGGCCCTCGCGGGTCAGGCGCGCCGGCCAGAGAGCAGCGAGTTGAGCAGGGCTTGCGTGACCAGCGCGATGAGGCAGAGCAGCAGCGTCGTCGAGACGCTGAAGTCGAAGACCAGGACGAGCACGCCGATCACCACGGCCCACAGCAGGGTGCGCGGTATGAGGTCGCGCAGCAGCCGGCGGCGAAAGCCCAGCCAGGCGAGCTCCCGACCCATGGTCGAGTTGCGCTCGGAGTCGTCTAAGAAGCTCGTCGCCGCCGTGCGCAGGCGAGCCGTGAGGTCGGCGCCCTCGTCGGAGAACAGGCGGCACTGCAGCTCGAGTCCGAGGTTCTGCTGCAGCAGCGTGCGCTGGCCGCGCCAGTAGAAGGCGACGAGCGACAGGAACCGGTCGTCGCCGGCGAGGCCGCTGTCGTTCACGGTGACGTCGAGAAAGAAGCGGCGGGCGCGATGGTCGTACTGGACGCGCGACTGCCACCGCTTGCGCGGGAAGAAGTCGCGCAGGAACCGGTCGAGGTCGCGCGGCAAGCCTTCGACTACCTGTTCGGCACGGTCAGCCACGGGGTTGATTGTACTCCCGCGCGACGGCGCCCCGCCGCCGTCACGGCGCGGCGACGCACCAGCGCCGGCGCCGTCACCGCGCGGCGACGTACCGCCGCCCGCCTCGCCACCGTGCGGCGACAGCCCCCGCCGCCTTCGGTTAGACTGCCTGCCATGGCTGCACAGGTCGTTCTATCGGTGGTCGGCAACCGGCCCCAGTACATCAAGTCGGCGATCGTGTCGCGCGCCGTGCGCGAGGTGGCGCGCGAAGTCCTGCTCGACACCGGCCAGCACTACGACCGCGAGCTCGCCGGCGTGTTCTTCGACGAGCTCGCCCTGCCGCGCCCCGACATCGAGCTCGGCGTGGGTTCCGACAGCCACGCCCGTCAGACCGCCGCCATGCTCACCGGCATCGCCGACGCCGTCGAGCAGGTCCGACCCCAGGTCGTACTGGTCTACGGCGACACCAACTCCACCCTCGCCGGCGCGCTCGCCGCCGCCAAGCTGCACGTGCCGATCGCCCACCTCGAGGCCGGCCTGCGCTCGTTCGACCGGCGCATGCCCGAAGAGGTCAACCGCGTGCTCACCGACCACGTCTCCAGCCTGTTGTTCTGCCCCACCGACACCGCGGTCGAGAACCTGCGCCGCGAGGGTGTCATCGAGGGCGTCGTGCAGACCGGCGACGTCATGTTCGACCTGGCCATGGCAACGCTCACCCCGGCTCGCGAACAGGCCATCCTGGCCGCCTTCGACGTGCGGCCCGGCGCCTACGTGCTGGCTACGGCGCACCGCCCGGCGACCACCGACGACCGGGCCGCCCTGAAGGCCGTGCTCGACGCGCTCGGCGACTCGGCCGAGACGGTCGTCTTTCCGGCGCACCCGCGCACCGCGGCCGCCATCGCGCGCCACGACTTGAGCGGCGCGGTCGCGCCCAACGTCAGGCTTGTCGCGCCGGTCGGCTACCTCGAATCGCTGACGCTGGCCAAGAACGCCCGCGTGGTGGCCACCGACTCCGGCGGCCTGCAGAAAGAGGCGTACTTCTTTGCTACGCCCTGCGTGACCATGCGCGACACGAGCGAGTGGGTCGAGACCCTGCGCAGCGGCTGGAACGTGCTGGTGGGCACCGACCGCGACGCCCTGACCGCCGCCCTGGCCGACCCGCCGCACGGCGCCACCCACCCCGAGTTTTACGGGTCGGGCGACGCCGGCGCCCGCGTCGCCGCGGCGCTCGGCGCGTTCCTCGAGGGGCTGGCGCGGTGAGCGTCGCCTACCTCGAGATCGAGGCCGCCGGCAGCCACCGCGAGATCGGCCGTCAGATCGGCGAGGCGGCGCGGCACCTGATCGCGGCGGGCATCGCCTACTACGAAGAGTTCCACGAGGAGATGGGCGGCGTGAGCTTCGCCGACGCCGAGCAGCAGGCGCTCGCCTACCTGCCGGCGGCGCGGGCGGCGCTGCCCGGCGTGGTCGCCGAGCTCGAAGGCATGGCCGAGGGCGCCGGCGTGCGCCTGAGCCGGCTGCTGGTGCCCAACCTGGGCGAGGAGCTCACCTGCAACGCCGACCCGGGAGAGGGCGGCGCCGTGCGGCCCGCCGCGCGCGCCGAGCACTGCACGACCGTGGGCGCGCGGGCGGGCGGGCGCTGCCTGCTCGGCCACAACGAGGACTGGTGGGCCGGCGACGTCGACAAGAACGTACTGCTGCGCATCACGACCGACGACGGCACGTGCCTGCTGGCCATGACGTCGGCCTGTCTGCTGCCGCCGACCGGCATCAACTCGCACGGCATCGCCACCGGCGGGAACACGGTCTATGCCAACGACCAGCGCGTGGGCGTGCCCAACAACTTCATCCGCCGGCACCTGCTCGAGTCGCGCTCTCTCGCCGATGCCCGCGAGCGCGCCCAGCTGCCGACCCGCGCCCGCGGCTCCAACCACACGCTGATCGACGCCGCCGGCACGCTGCTCGACATCGAGACCTCGGCCACGCGGGCCGCCGTGATCGCGTGCGACGACCGTCTGGTGCACACCAACCATTTCACCGATCCCGGCATGCTCGACTGCGAGATCTCGACCTCGAGCGGCACGCGCCGTCGCGCGGCCCGGGCCGCGACCCTGCTCGACCTGGGACTCGCCCGGGGCGACGACCTGGCCGAGCTGCTGCAGGCCGTTCTCAGCGACCACGAGGGCCGCGCCGAGGCCGCTTCGATCTGCGGCCATCCCGACCTGTCGGTGCCCCAGGGCGAGCGCGACATGACGACGGCCAGCATGATCTGGGACCCGCGTGAGCTCACGGTCGCGGTGTGCGCGGGCCCGCCGTGCGACAACGAGCGGCGGGTGTTCGGGCTGCGCTAATCGCCCGGCGCTGCGGCGGCCGCTTCGGCCCGGCCGCGCCGATACGATACAATCTGACATCCCGGTCGCACCGGCGGCCGGCACCCCCGACCGGTACCACGAACGGGAGCGGACAGTGAAGATCGCAGTCATCGGCATGGGATACGTCGGCTTGCCTCTCGCGGTGACGTTCGCCGAGGCGGGCGTCGAGGTGGTCGGCATCGAATCCGACCCCACGCGCTGCAACGCCATCAACGCGGGCGACTCGTACATCGTCGACGTCACGAGCGCGGCCCTCAAAGCGGTGGTCGACAAGGGCCTCCTGAGCGCGACCCCCGACTACGCCGCCACCGAAAGCTGCGCGGCCGACATCATCTGCCTGCCCACACCGCTCAACGCCAACCGCGAGCCCGACCTCACTCTCGTCAAGAGCGCCACCGCCATGCTCGCCGGCCACGTGCGCCGCGGCCAGCTCGTGTGCCTCGAGAGCACGACCTACCCGGGCACCACGCGCGAGGTGCTCGCTCCCCTGCTCGAAGAGGGCTCGGGGCTCGTCGCCGGCACCGATTTTCACCTGGCGTTCTCGCCCGAGCGGGTCGACCCCGGGCGCACCGACTACACCACCAAGACAACGCCCAAGGTCGTCGGCGGCCTGACGGCGGCCTGCACGGCCAAGGTGGTCGAGTCTACAGCCAGGCGCTCGACACCCTGGTGCCGGTCACCACGCCCGAAGTGGCCGAGATGACGAAGCTCCTTGAGAACATCTTCCGCAGCGTCAACATCGCCCTGGTCAACGAGCTCGCCATGCTGTGCGACCGCATGGGCATCGACATCTGGGAAGTCATCGACGGCCGCCGGCACCAAGCCCTTCGGCTTCATGAAGTTCCTAGCCCGGCCCCGGCCTGGGCGGCCACTGCATCCCGATCGACCCCTTCTACCTTTCGTGGAAGGCCCGCGAGGTCGACTTCTGGACCGAGTTCATCGAGCTCGCCGGCAAGGTCAACGAGAACATGCCGTACTTCTGCGTCACCAAGGTGACGCGCGCGCTCAACTCGCACGGCAAGTCGCTGCAGGGCTCGAGGGCCCTGGTGATGGGCGTGGCTTACAAGGCCGACATCGACGACCTGCGCGAGTCGCCGGCCCTCAAGATGATCAGGCAGCTCGGCCGCCACGGCATGGCCGTCGACTACCACGACCCGTTCGTGACCGAGCTGCCGCAGTTCGACATGCGTTCGGTCGACCTCACCGAGGGCGCCGGCATCAGCGCCTACGACGTGGTGATCGTGGTGACCGCGCACACCACCATCGATTACGCCGACGTCGTCGACAAGCGCGCAGCTCGTGGTCGATCTTCCGCAACGCCACCGCCGGTCTCGACGGTGGCGACAAGGTCTGGAAGCTTTGAGGCGGCGGCCGCAGGCCGCGCTTCAGCAAGGATGGTGACGTGCCGTGAGTGTTGACCCTGTCCGCATAGGCGTCGTAGGCCTCAACTACTGGGGGCCGAACCTGGCGCGCAACGTCGACCGACTGCCCGGAGCCGAGCTCGCCTGGTGCTGCGACTTGGACGAGAAGATCCTGGCTCGCATGAAGACGCAGTTCCCCGATGCGCGCACCACGACCGACTTAGACGACGTGCTGGCCGACCCCACGGTCGAAGCGGTCATAGTGGCCACCTCGGTGCCCACGCACTACCTGCTGGGCAAGCGCGTCCTCGAAGCCGGCAAGCACGCCTTCATCGAGAAGCCCATGGCCACGACCGCCGCCGACGCCGAAGACCTGGTGCGCACAGCCGAAGCCCACGACCGGCGCCTCATGGTCGGCCACCTGCTCGAGTACCACCCCGCCGTGCGCAAGGTCAAAGCGCTGATCGACGCCGGCGACCTGGGTCGCATCTTCTACGTCTACTCGAACCGCCTGAACCTGGGCAAGGTGCGCCCCGACGAGAACGCCTTGTGGAGCCTGGGGCCGCACGACATCTCGGTCATCAACTACCTCACCGGCGAAGAGCCCGAAGAGGTCACGGCGCACGGCGAGTGCTACCTGCAGAACGGCGTCGAAGACGTCGTGTTCGGCTACATCCGCTACCCGTCGGGCATGGTCGGCCACCTGCACGTGAGCTGGCTCGACCCCCACAAGACCCGCAAGATCACGGTCGTGGGCTCCGACAAGATGGCGGTCTTCGACGACATGGACGCCGACCGCAAGGTGACCATCTACGACAAGTCCGCGGTGGTGCCGCAGTACCAGTCCTACGGCGAGTACGTCACGCTGCGCTTCGGCGATATCCACTGCCCGCACCTGCCCAACGACGAGCCGCTGCGGCTCGAGGTCGAGCACTTCGTCGAGTGCGTGCGCGACGGCAAGCGGCCGCTGTCCGACGGGCGCGACGGCCTGAACGTGGTGCGCGTGCTCGAAGCCATGGAGCGCTCGCTGCGTAGCGGCGGCCAGCCGGTCCGCACCGCCGACCTCACGGTCGGGTAGCGCCGTGGCCCTGCAGGCATCCGAGCTCGCCCCCAACCTGCTGCTCGGCGCCAATGTCATCGTGGGTTCCGGCGTGGTCTTCGGCGCCAACGTCGTCGTGCACGACGACACCGAGATCGGCGACGGCTGCTTCATCCAGGACAACGCCGTGCTCGGCAAGGTGCCCTCGCTGTCGCCGAGCTCGACGGCCAAGAAAGGCGAGCTGCCGGGGTTGCGCCTGGGCGCCGGCTGCGTGGTCTCGACCGGCGCCGTCGTCTACCGCGGCGTCGCCATGGGCCCCGGCTGCGTGATCGGCGACCTGGCCAGCGTGCGCGAACGCTGCCTGCTCGGCGAGCGCGTCGTGGTGGGCCGCGGCACCTGCGTCGAGAACGACACCATGATCGGCGACTTCACCAAGATCCAGTCCAACGCCTACATCACGGCCTACATGACGATCGAGGATCACGTCTTCGTGGCGCCCTGCGTGCAGACCACGAACGACAACTTCATGGGCCGCACCGAAAAGCGCCACGCCCTGATCAAGGGCGCGACCATCCGTCGCGGCGCGCGTATCGGCGGCGGCGTGCTGCTCTGCCCGGGCGTCGAGGTGGGCGAAGAGGCCTTCATCGCGGCCGGCGCCGTGGTCACCAAAGACGTGCCCGCGCGCAAGGTGCTCATCGGCATGCCGGCGCGTGTGGTGCGCGACGTGCCCACCGAGGAGCTGCTCGAGAACCAGTAGGAACCACCAGGCCGCCGCGTGGTCCGCTGAACGACCAAGGAGCCGTTCCATGCAGAAGTACATCTGTACCCTGTGCGACTGGGTCTACGATCCCGCTATCGGCGATCCCGACAACGGCGTCGAGTCCGGTACCGCGTTCGACGACCTGCCCGACGACTGGGTCTGCCCCGACTGCGGCGCCGGCGTCGACATGTTCGAGCCGCTCGCCTAGCACGCACACACGCCGCGCGACGGCCGCTCGCCTGGCACCCACACCTGCCGCGCGCGACCGTCGCCCCGGTCTGCCGCTGGCCGCCCTCACGCGCCTCAGGGCACCAGCACGAGCTTGCCCGCGGCCGGGCCGGTCATGATCTCACGGTGCGCGGTCGCCGCGTCGGCGAGCGGCAGTTCGCGGCCGACCAGGGGGTGCAGGCGCCCCGCCGCCAGGCCCTCGCCCACGGCGGCGTAGGCCTCGGCAAGCGCCGCGGGCGAGGCGACGAACAGCAACATGCCGCGCACGTCGGCGTCGCGGCTCATGAGCTCGCGGGGCGCTATCTCGACCGGTCCGCGGCTGCCGACCACGACCACCCGCCCGCCGCGCGCCAGCAGCCCCAGGTCGATGCCCAGGCTCGCGTGGGCCGCCATCTCGACGATGATGTCGTAGCCGCGCCCGCCGGTCAGGTCGAGCAGCCGGGTCGCCGAGTCGGCCGCGGTGTGGTCGACGACCTCGGCTGCGCCCTGTGCGGCGACCAGCCGGCGGCCGTACTCGGAGCCTGCCGTGCCGTGCACCGTGAACCCGGCGCCTACCGCGAACTGTACCGTCGCTAAGCCCACGCCGCCGCTCGCGCCGTGGACCAGCACCAGGTCACCCGCGCTCGCCTGGCCACGCTGGAACAGGGCGCGATAGGCCGTCGCGTAGGGCACGCCCAGCGCCGCACCGGCGGAGAAGCCGATGGCGGCGGGCAGCGCGTGGACCTGCTCGGCCCGGCACAGCGCCCGCTCGGCATAGGTGCCCGTGAGCGAGCCCGAGGTGTACACGCGGTCGCCGACCGCCGGGCCGCGCGCGCCGGCCGGCGCGCCCTCAGCAGTGCCCGCGCCACCCTCGCCGACCGCCTCGACGACACCCGCGCCGTCGCTGCCTGGCGTGTAGGGCAGCGGCGGTAGGGCGCCATATTGTCCCGAGCGCATGTAGGCGTCGACGGGGTTCACACCGGCGGCGTGCAGCCGCACGAGCACCTCGCCGGCGCCCGGCGGCCGCGGGTCGGCCACCTCTTCGACCTGCAGGACATCGGGCTCGCCGAAGCTGTGGACACGGACCGCGCGCATCGCTTCTCCTTGGTCTGACGGCAGACGTGCAGCGGGTCTCAGTGTTCCCGTCCGGGCCTAAAAGAGAGGACCGGCGCCGTCTCGAGCGCGCGGGTCGCGGCGCCGCGGCCGAGGAGGCGCCGTCGGCCGGGCCGCCGGCGGCCTAGAACGTGAGCTGCTCGAGGCGCCAGAAGATGACGTCGCGCCCGGCCCGGTACTGGTCGGGGTCCATGGCGGCGTCGATCTCGGCGACCGACAGCACGGCGGCCGCTTCGGGGTCGCCCTTGATGAGCGCGCCGAAGTCGACGCCCTCGCGCCAGGCGCGCATGGCGCAGTCCTGCACCACCCGGTACGCGTCGTCGCGCAGCATGCCGTGGTCGACCAGGGCAAGCAGCACGGCGCCGCTGAACACGAGGCGCTGCGAGAGGGCGAGGTTGCCGCGCATGCGCTCCTCGTCGACCACCAGGGTGTCGAACAGCCTAGTGGTCTTCTGCAGCATGTAGTCGAGCAGGATGCAGGAGTCGGGAAAGACGATGCGCTCCGCCGAGCTGTGCGAGATGTCGCGCTCGTGCCAGAGCGCCATGTTCTCCATGCCCACGAGGGCGTTGCCGCGCAGCACGCGGGCGCAGCCGGCCATGCGCTCAGAGAGGATCGGGTTGCGCTTGTGGGGCATGGCCGATGAGCCCTTCTGGCCCTTGCCGAAGGCCTCTTCGACCTCGCGCACCTCGGTGCGCTGCAGGTGGCGCACCTCGAGCGTGAACTTCTCGAGCGAGCCCCCCACGATGGCGAGCGCCGACAGAAAGGCGGCGTGGCGGTCGCGCTGCACCACCTGGTTGGCGATGGGCTCGTAGCCCAGGGCGAGCTCGGCGCAGACAAGCTCCTCGACGCGGGGATCGATGTTGTTGTACGCGCCCACGGCGCCGCTCAGCTTGCCCACGGCGGCGCCCTCGGTGACGCGCCGCAGGCGCTCGAGGTCGCGCTCGACCTCGAAGGCCCACATGCCGAGCTTCATGCCGAAGGTGATGGGCTCGGCGTGGATGCCGTGTGTGCGGCCCACCTGCACGGTGTCGCGGAACTCGAAGGCGCGCCGTTTGAGCACCTCGCCGAGGGCCACGAGGTCGCGCTGCAGGAGCTCGCCGGCGCGCTTGATCTGCAGCGCGAGGCCGGTGTCGAGCATGTCCGAGCTCGTCATGCCGTAGTGGATGTACTTGGAGGCGTCGCCGACGTGCTCGGCTACGTTGGTGAGAAAGGCGATGACGTCGTGGTTGGTGGTCTCTTCGATCTCGGCGATGCGGACGGCGTTGAAGGCGGCCGTGGCCTCGATCTCGGCGACGGCCGCGTCGGGCACCTTGCCCAGCCGGTTCCAGGCGCGCACGGCGGCGAGCTCGACTTCGAGCCAGGCCTGCAGCCTGGCCTCTTCGGCCCAGATGGCGCCCATCTCGGGCAGGGTGTAGCGAGCGATCATGAGAGCCCTTTGGTCGCGGCCGTCACAGACGGGCAGATTCTCTCACAAGAGCGGCGCACCGCCGAGGCCACCGCGATCGGCGGCCGCGCCCGCCCGCCGCGCGCGGCTTGCGCAGTCACTGCCTGGTGAGCAGCGTCTCGAGCGGCGGCCGGCCGTCGCCGTAGGTGACCGTCGCCCGCAGCTGGTCGCGGTTGACGAACGACAGCGAGAGTTGCCACGACACGCCGTTGGCGACGCCGCTGGCCGACAGGGAGTCGTCTTTGACCTGCGCGGTCGCGACGCGCTGGCCGAGGACGCGGATGCCGGACAGCGTGTAGAGGCCGTCGCCGCCCTTGGCGATGTGGCTGACGGTCGCGCCGAGCGAGGTGTCCGCCGAACCCCAGGTGCCGGTCAGCTGCTGGCCCGATGTGGTGACGCCGACGTACTGCAGCAGGCCGAAGCCGCCCAGCAGGAAGAAGCCGGCGACCAGGGCGATCGCGAAGAAGAGGATCAGCGCCAGGACCGGCGCGAGCCACCAGGCGTCGCGCAGGCGGCGGCGTTTGCCTGACGTGCCGGCGGCGGGCGCGGCGGACGCCGCGCCCGCCGCCGACTTGTAGATCGTTCGTGCAGGTCGCTGTTCGCTCACCGGCAGGTCATTCCCGCATGGCGATGGCTTCGATCTCGACCTTGGCGCCCTTGGGCAGGGCCGCCACGGCGACCGTGGAACGTGCCGGGAACGGCTTCTCGAAGAACTCGGCGTAGACGTCGTTGACCGCGGCGAAGTCGTTCATGTCGGTCAGGAAGATCGTGGTCTTGACGATGGCGTGGTTGGTGATGGCGCCGGCGGCGAGCAGGTGGCCCAGGTTGGTGAGCGCCTGGCGGGCCTGCTCGGCGGCGGTGTCGCCGACGAGCGCCCCGCTTGCGTCGAGCGGGACCTGGCCCGAGAAGAACACGAGATCGTCGGTCTGGATGGCCGGGGAGTAGGGGCCGATCGCGGGAGCGGCCGCCGGCGACGATAGGGTCTGCTTGATCATCTCGGACTCCTTGGCTTGCGGGGGTTCGGGGGCGTCGGCCGGGTGACGGTCAGCCGATCAGGCGCAGCAACAGGCCGATCAACGCCAGCACGGCGACGAAGCTGAGGCCGCTGATCGCCATGACCAGCACGTGACGCTGCTGGCCGGGCGGCATGAGCGAGCGGCGCGGCTGGTCGCTCATCGCCTCACCTTCGGGTCGGTCACGTCGGTCGCCGCCACGTGCGTCTCAGAGGTCGAGGATCTTGGCCGCGAGGATGGCCGCGTTGCGCGCGCCGTTGATCGCCACGCAGGCGACCGGCACGCCGGGCGGCATCTGCACGATCGACAGCAGCGAGTCGAGTCCGCCCAGGTCGCTGGTCTTGATGGGCACGCCGATCACCGGCAGGTTGGTGTACGAGGCGATCACGCCGGGCAACGCGGCCGCTTTGCCGGCGCCGGCGATCAGTACCTTGAGGCCGCGCGCCTGAGCGGTGCGCGCGTAGTGGGCCACCTTGTCGGGGTCGCGGTGCGCCGACATGACCGAGATCTCGTGGCGTATGCGGCGCTCGTCGAGCTCGCGACTGGCGGCCGACATGATCTCGCGGTCGGATTCGCTGCCCATGATGATGCCCACGAGCACCGGTTCGAACTGGATGCCGACCAGCAGCGCTTCGACTTCGGTACTGGTCTTCTCCACCGGCCTGGCTCCCTTCGGGTGCTGACGACGTGCGTGATCTTCAGGGCAGAGCTTACCCCGCCGGGCACGCACGAACCAGAACCCATTGGCTTGCGAGCGGCGGGCCGGGCCGTCCGGCCCCGCCCGCCGCTCGCGAACGCGGGCCGTCCGCCGGGTCACCCCGGCGGACGGCTACTCAGTCCAGTCGGCGGGAAAGAGGTCGATCTCACCGGCCTCGGCGCGCACCGCGCGAGCGGCGATGTCGGGGCGTGCCTGCTGGCCGGCGAACGTGATGCGCGAGAGCGCGCCGTAGGCACGCTCTCGCGCATCGCCGAAGTGCTTGCCCAGGGCGCTGACGGCCAGCACGCGGCCGCCGGCAGTGACGATGTCGTGGCCGTGGGCGGCCGTGGCGGCGTGGTAGATGGTGACGTCGGGCAGCGCGCCGGCTTCGGACAGGCCGCTGATCACATCGCCCCTGGAGCTCGAGGCGGGGTAGCCGGCCGAAGCCATGACGATCGACACGCAGGCCTCGGGCCTGAAGCGCAGCGCGCCGGGGTCGAGCTCGCCGCGCGCCGCCGACAGACAGGCTTCGAGGAGGTCGCTGTCGAGGCGCGGCAGGATGGCCTGCGTCTCGGGGTCGCCGAAGCGGCAGTTGAACTCGAGCAGCTTGATGCCGTGCTCGGTGACGATAAGCCCGCCATAGAGCACGCCGCGGTACTCGATGCCGCGTCGCCGCAGGGCTTCGAGCACCGGTCGAAAGAGGTCTTCGGCTACGGACTCGGCGATGCCGGGCGTGAAGCCGGGCACAGGGCAGTAGCTGCCCATGCCGCCGGTGTTCGGGCCCTGGTCGTCGGCGAAGATGCGCTTGTAGTCCTGGGCCGGGGCCATGGGCACCACGCGCGTGCCGTCGCACAGCGCCAGCAGCGAGACTTCGGGGCCGCTCAGGAACTCTTCGATGAGTACGGTGGCGCCTGCCGCGCCGAAGGCGCGGTCGGCCAGGCAGAGGCGCACGGCGGCGCGCGCCTCGTCGACGTTCTGGCAGATGATGACGCCCTTGCCGGCGGCCAGGCCGTCGGCCTTGATCACGAGCGGCCAGGTGTCGCGCGTGTCGAGGTCGCGCAGCGCCGAGTCGAGGTCGTCGTGGCGGCTGTAGTGACCGCTGGCCACGTGGGCGTCGGCCATGATCTCTTTGGCGAAGGCCTTGCTGCCCTCGAGCTGCGCGGCCTTGGCCGACGGGCCGAACACGAGCAAGCCGTTCTCGATGAACAGGTCGGCGATGCCCGCCACCAGCGGCGCTTCGGGGCCTACCACGGTAAGGTCGATGCGCTCGCGCCGCGCGAACGAGAGCAGCCCTTCGAGATCAGCGCCGTCGATGTCGACCGAGTCGGCCTCTTGGGCGATGCCGGCGTTGCCCGGCGCGCAGAACACCTGGCTGGCGAGCGGCGAGGCACAGAAGGCGTGGACGAGGGCGTGCTCGCGGCCGCCGCCGCCGACAACCAGAACGCGCATGTGGCCTCCTACGGGAAGGACGCGGACCGCACGCCGCCGGCGACCGAGAAGGGGCCGCTCGCGGCACTAAGCGAGCACGCATCGGACTTGCTTGGCCAGAGTCTACGCGTGCCGGCGGGGGTGCGAAAGCTCTGCGGCCGGCGCCGCTCCGCCGGCCGTCGGTCCGGTGACAGTCCGCCCAGCGAAGCGTAGGCTTCGCCGCGTACCCACGAACTGCTTCGTCAGAGCCGAGGAGGAGCTGTGAGGGTGTTCTGGATCAGCTTGGCCTGCTGCGTTGTCGGCGTCTTGCTGACCGCGGTCAACTGGCTGGGTGCGGCGGTGAACACCCGTCCTGGCCTCGAAGCAACGCCTCCAAGCTGACCGCCTCGGGTCAGGCTCTGCGCCCGGGATCGTCGTCTGTCGAGCGCGCCTTCACGCGAGCCGTCTCGCGGTGACCGTGGGAGAGGCGGTAGGCGGTCATGCTGAGCGCGGCGGCGCCGGTCAGCACGAGGAGCACGACGAGGTAGAAGCCCGACGTGTAGCCGTGGCTGTCCTGGGCGGCGAACGAGCCCAACGTGAGGCCGTGAGGATAAAGGGCGAGCGCGGCCGTGTGCACGACCCGTCCGGCGACGACCGCGAGAACGGCGAAACCGAAGAGCGCGAGCCCCCCGGTTACCTTTGAGTGCATGACATCCTCCGACGTCGTACCCAGGTGACCTACTGTCCGACGGCACAGGGTCCGTCGCAAGAGAAGATACCCACGGTTTATGAAGCGTTCGTGAACGGGGCTGAGAGTGACCTGTGAGTTTGCGCGGCCTGCACCGCCCAAACGGCGCTCGCCCGCCCGCGAACGGGTACGTAGGCCGCCATCGTGGACGTCATCATCATCCCGGGCTTCTGGTTGAACGCCGCTTCGTGGGCCGACATCGTGCCCGCGCTCGAGGGGGCGGGGCACCGCGTGCGCGCGCTCACGCTGCCCGGCCTTGGGTCGGTCGACGACGAGCGCGCCGGCATCGGCCTGGCCGATCACGTCGCGGCGGTCGTGGCGGCCAGCGACGAGGCCGACGGGTCGGTGGCGCTGGTCGGTCACAGCGGCGGCGGGGCGATCGCCCACGCGGCGGTCGACGCGCGGCCCGACCGGGTCGTTCGCGTGGTGTACGTCGACTCGCTGCCGCTCGGCGACGGCGGCGCGATCAACGACCAGCTGCCCGTCGTGGGCGGCGAGATCCCGCTGCCCGACTGGTCGGTGTTCGGCGACGAGGACCTCACCGACCTCGACGACGGCCTGCGCGAGCGCTTCCGCGCGGCGGCGATCCCCGAGCCGGTGGGCGTGGCCACCGACCATCAGGTGCTGCGCGACCCGCGCCGCTACGACGTGCCGATCACGGTGATCACCTGCGAGTTCCCGGCGGAGATGCTGCGCGACCTGGTGGCGAAGGAGCACTGGTACACCGCGGAGCTCGCCAAGATGCGCGACGTGACGTTCGTCGACCTGCCGACCGGGCATTGGCCTATGTTCACCAAGCCTGCCGAGCTCAGGGAGGCTTTGGTCGCAGCCCTCGCCTGAGGCCCCGCGGCGTGCCGGAAGCCTAGACCGCTCCGCCGCGGCCGATGGAGCGCGGCAGCACGATGGTCTCGTCGCGTCCCGGGCCCACGGCGATGAACTTGATGCGCGTCTTGGTGAAGTCGGCGATGAACTGGATGTAGTCGCGTGCCGTCTCGGGCAGCTCGGCCCACTCCTCGCAGTCGCGCAGGTCTTCGGTCCAGCCGGGCAGCTCTTCGAAGAGCGGCTTGGCGTGGTGAAAGTCGGTCTGGCGCACGGGAAACTCGTCAAGCACCTTGCGGCCCGCCTTGTAGCGCGTGCAGACCTTGACGCTGTCGAGGCCGCTCAGCACATCGAGCTTGGTGATGGCGAGGTGGGTGATGCCGCTCACGCGCACGGCGTAGCGCAGCGCCACCAGGTCGAGCCAGCCGCAGCGCCGCTGGCGCCCGGTGGTGGTGCCGAACTCGTGGCCGACCTCGCACATGGCGGCGCCGACTTCGTCGAACAGCTCGGTGGGGAAGGGGCCTTCGCCGACGCGCGTGGTGTAGGCCTTGGCCACGCCCACGACGTTGTCGATGCGCGTGGGCCCCACGCCGGCGCCCACGCAGGCGCCGCCCGACGATCGGGTTGGAGCTCGTCACGAACGGATAGGTGCCGAAGTCGATGTCGAGCAGCGTGCCCTGGGCGCCCTCGAAGAGCACCTCGCGGCCCTCGTCGAGCGCCTTGTTGACGAGCAGCGACGTGTCGGTCACGTAGGGCTCGAAGCGCGGCAGGTAGGCGAGGTACTCGTCGGTCACCTGGTCGGCGTCGAGCGTGCCGATGTCGTAGAGCTGCAGCATCTGGTTCTTCTCTTCGAGCGCCACGCGCACCTTGCGGCGCAGGATCTTCTCGTCGAAGAGGTCTTGCACGCGCACGCCGACGCGGGCGAACTTGTCGATGTAGCAGGGGCCGATGCCGCGTCCGGTGGTGCCGATCTTGAACTTGCCGAGCTGACGTTCGGCGGCGCCGTCGAGCAGCAGGTGGTAGGGCATGATGAGGTGGGCGTTGGCCGAGATGCGCATGCTGTCCAAGCTGATGCCGCGCGCCTTGAGCGCGTCGATCTCGCCGAAGAGGATGTGCGGGTCGATCACCACGCCGTTGCCTATGACGCAGGTCTTGGCCTCGTACAGGATGCCCGACGGGATGAGGTGGAACTTGAACTCCTCGCCGTCGCGCACGATGGTGTGGCCGGCGTTGTTGCCGCCCTGGTAGCGGCAGATGACGTCGGCCCGCTCGGCGAGCATGTCGGTGATCTTGCCCTTGCCTTCGTCGCCCCACTGGGCCCCGATCACGATCGTCGCCGGCACTAGTTCGCTCCCTGGTCGAGGATGGACCGCGCGGCGAGCACCCCCGAGGCGCTCGCCTGGACGAGCCCCCGGGTGACGCCGGCGCCGTCGCCGATCGCGTACAGGTTCTGGACCTCGGTCTGAAGCCCTTGGTCGAGCTGCGGCCGCGCCGAGTAGAACTTGACCTCGACGCCGTAGAGCAGCGTGTCTCGTGCGTTGACCCCGGGAGCCAGCTCGTCGAGCGCCTCGAGCATGTCGAGGATGTCGCGCAGGTGGCGGTAGGGCAGCACGAACGACAGGTCGCCCGGGGTGGCGCCGCTGAGCGTGGGCTGCACCGTGCTGCGCCGCAGCCGCTCGGCGGTGGAGCGGTGCCCGGCGAGCAGGTCGCCGAGGCGCTGCACGATGATGTCTTCGCCGAGCAGGTTGGCCAGGCGGGCGATCGACTTGCCGTAGGTGATGGGGTCGTCGAAGGGCTGGGTGAAGTCGGTCGAGACGAGCAGCGCGAAGTTGGTGTACTCGGTCTTGCGGTCGGCGTAGCTGTGGCCGTTCACGGTGACCACGTCGCCGTAGTTCTCGACCGACACGACGCCGTGCGGGTTCATGCAGAAGGTGCGCACCGGGTCGTCGAAGGTGTGGGCGTAGTAGATGAGCTTGCTCTCGTAGAGCACACTCGTCAGAGGCTCCATGACCACGGCCGGCACTTCGACGCGCACGCCGATGTCGACGGGGTTGGTGCGTACGCCTATGCCCAGCCGGCGGCATTCGTCGACCAGCCACGACGCGCCCTGGCGCCCGGGCGCGAGGATGACGGCGTCGGCGCTGTAGCGGCTACCGTCGGTGCACGCTACGCCGGTGGCCACGCCGTTCTCGACCGTGATGCTCTCGACGGTGGTGCGGGTGCGCACCGCGATGCGCGGTTCCAAGTCGGCGCGCATGGCCTTGAGGATGTCGGCGGCGCGGTCGCTGCCCATGTGGCGCACCGGTGAGGCGACGAGCGTCATGCCGTGCACCAGTGCCTGGCGGCGGATGGCTTCGACGGCGGGGCTCATGGCGCCGTGCACCTCGGTCGGGGCGCCGAAGTCGATCCAGATGTCGTCGACGTAGTGCATGAGTCCGGCCAGGGCGTCGTCGCCGATGAACTCGCCGAGCCAGCCGCCGACCTCGGGCGAGAGCGTGAGCTTGCCGTCGGAGAAGGTGCCCGCGCCGCCCCAGCCACAGGTCACGTCGCACGGCGAGCAGTTGGCGCAGACGCCGGTGACGCGCGCCGGGCAGACGCGCTTGTCGATGTCGGGGCCCTGTTCGAGCAGCAGCACCGAGCTGCCGTTGCGGCGCACGAGCTCGAGCGCGGCGAAGATGCCGGCGGGGCCGGCCCCGGCGATGACGCAGTCGTAATGTGTACGTGTCGAATCCATAGTCGGTCAGTCCAAGGTCGTGCGGGGGGAGTAAAAGAGAAGGAACTTCCCTTTCAGAGATAGTAAGGGCTGCGCGCCTGCGACTCAACAGTCACCTGATACGATCGGCGCTCCCTTGCGTCTCCAGGAGGAAGCCTTTATGGACGATCCCGTCCTCGCGCGGCGCAGCATCCGCGCCTACACGACCGAACCGGTCGCCGACGAGCAGGTCGAGCGCCTGCTGCGCGCCGCCATGGCGGCGCCCTCGGCCGGCAACCAGCAGCCCTGGCGCTTCGTGGTGGTGACCGACCGCGCGGTGCTCGCGCAGATCCCGCCCGTGCACCCGTACGCCCGCATGCTCGACCACGCCCCGCTGGCGATCGTGGTGTGCGGCGTCGAGCACGACATCCGCTGGCCGGCGCTCTGGCCCCAGGACTGCGCCGCCGCGGTCGAGAACATCCTGATCGAGGCTGTGCTGCTCGGATTGGGCGCCGTGTGGCTCGGCGTCTACCCGATCGACGAGCGCGTGGCGGCCCTGCGGCGGCTGTTCGCCATGCCCGACGAGGTCACGCCCTTCGCGGTGGTCGCCGTCGGTCACCCCGCCGCGGCCAAGGCGCCGGCCGAGCGCTACCAGCCCGACTGGGTGCATCGCGAGCGCTGGTAGGACGGCGCGCCGGCAGGCCGCCCACCGGGAGGCCGCGCTGCCCGGGAGGCCGTTTCGGCCGTGGTAAGGTGGCCTTCCGCGAGCGGCGTCCGGCACCGCAGAGCGCCGGACTGGAGGACACGTGGCAGACACCTGGATCAAGGTCGCTTCCGAGGGCGCAGTGCCCGACGACGGCGTCCTGCCCGTCTACCCCCGGGGACTGGGCGTCCTGCTCGTCAGGGCGGGCGGTGCGGTCTACGCCATCGCCAACCGCTGCGCCCACATGGCCTGCCCGCTCGAAGCCGGCGAGCGCGACGGCTTTCTCATCACCTGCCCGTGCCACGACTGGCGCTTCGACGTGCGCACAGGCGCCTTCGCCGCGGCGTCCGAGATCACCATCCCGACCTACCCCGTGCGCATCGACGCCGGCGAGGTCTTCGTCAAGCTCTGAAAAGGTGAAAGCGTGAGCGATCCCGTGTTCGTGTATGCCTTGAGCACCTGCCCCTGGTGCCGCAAGGCCAAGGAGTACTTCGAAGAGAACGACATCCCGTTCGAGGCGGTCGACATCGACCTGCTGCCCGACGACGAAAGCGACCGTCTGGCCGACGAGGCGCTCTTTGCCTCCGGCTCCCATGCCTACCCCGTCGTGCGCATCGGCGACCAGGTGATCGTCGGCTACGCGCCCGAGAAGTACGCGCAGCTTCTGGGGATCGAGGGCTGATGGCCCACGAAGCGCGCACGGCGGCGCTGCGCGAGTTCTTCACGCCGCTCGTGGGGGCGCTGGGCTACAAGTTCACGCCCGACACCGAGCTGGCCGAGTTCCTGCTCGAACAAGAAGCCGTGCTCGAAGAGAACAAGGGCGCGCCGTACTGCCCCTGCCAGGGCCGCACGCGCACCCGCGAGCACGACATGACCATCGTCTGCCCATGCATCCCTTACCACCGGGCGCACTTCGACGCCATGCGGCGCTGCTGGTGCGGCCTGTTCGTGCACGCGGACGTGACCGACCCCGCCGCCCTGCCGCAGATCGCGGCGAGCGAGCTTGGGGTCGCGGAATGAGGCGTCATGTGGACTGAAGTCGCCAAGGTCGACGACGTCGCCGCCGGCGGCCTGAAGTTCGTCAAGCTCGGCGGCGCGCAGGCGACGCTCGCCAACTGCGACGGCACGTTCTACGCCGTCGGCCGGCGCTGCGGCCACATGAACGCGCCGCTCGACCAGGGTTCCCTCTCCGGGTACGTGCTCACCTGCCCGCTGCACTTCGGCCAGTTCGACGTGCGCGACGGCTCGGTGCTGGCCTATCCGCTCGACCGCTACCTCGGCGACGAGTCGTTGCCGGCGCCCGCCAGGCGCGCGCTCGACGTCGAGGCGCGGCTGCAGCGCAAGATCCGCGTCGATGGTCTCGCCACCTGGCCGGTGCGCGTGGTCGACGACGCGGTCGAGGTCGACGTCTAACGCTCGCGGCGCGACCGCCGCGCCCCTCCTCGCCCGCGAGAAGGGGCGCCCTTCGCGCTCGTGCAAGTTCGCAACGTAAGCGACTAGGAGGGAACACCATGGCTTTCGAACTTCCGCCCCTGCCCTGGGCCGAGGACGCGCTCGAGCCGGTCACGTCGGCGCGCACCATCAGCTTTCACTACGGCAAGCACCACAAGGCCTACGTCGACAACCTGAACAAGCTGGTGGCGGGCACCGACCTCGAGAACCGCAGCCTCGAAGAGGTCATCGGAGCCGTCGCCGGCGACCCCGCCAAGGCGGGCGTCTTCAACAACGCGGCGCAGGTCTGGAACCACAGCTTCTTCTGGAAGTCGATGAAGCCGGGCGGCGGCGGCACGCCGAGCGGCGCCCTGGCCGCCAAGATCGACGCCACCTTCGGCGGCCTGCCGGCCCTGGTCGAGCAGTTCAAGGCGGCGGCCGTGGGCCGCTTCGGCAGCGGCTGGGCCTGGCTGGTCGACGACGCCGGCACGCTCAAGATCGTGACCACACCCAACGCCGAGATGCCGGCGCCGCCGGTCAAGCCGCTGCTCACCTGCGACGTCTGGGAGCACGCCTACTATCTCGACTTCCAGAACCGCCGGCCCGACTTCGTGCAGGCCTTCTGGGACAGCCTGGTCGACTGGGACTTCGCTGCGGCGAACTTCACCGCCTGACGCCTGGGGCGCGACGCCGGCGGCGGGCAAGCCCGCCGCCGGCGTCGCGCCACCGCTCTGCCCGCCTCGCCCGCGCCTTCGCCAAACAAGCGTCGCTCCGCCTCAGCCGGGTAAGTTTGCCCGATAGCTTCGAGCGCGAGGGGACCGACCATCTACCGACCGACAGCGGCTGCGGCTCACAACGACGACGCCGGAGAACCCCGGGGCGGGGGAAGCGTCGAGGGACGGCCCGAGTTCGGACCCGGCCGCCAGATCCTGCTGACGATCAGCCCACCCGCCTTGGCGGCAGTGCTTGCCGCCGCCGGCTTTCCGCCGCTGCGCGTCTGCCTTGTCGGCGTCGCCGCCGTCGCCGCCGGAGCTCCCGCCGTCTATGCCGTGCGCGGCGCGCTCGACCGGCGCCTCGCGCGTTCCTCTTCGCACTCGGGGCTCGCCCAACCGATCCGCCTGGCTACCGGCTGGATCGTGGCCCTGGCCGTGCTGTCGGCGGCGCTCGCGCTGGTCCTGTCGCCGCTCTGCCTTGCCCTGTACGCGGCGGCTGTGGCGAGCGCCCTGGCGGCTCGCCTCCTGCGCGCGGTCACGGCCTGGGAGACGGTGGCGGCCGGCGTCTCGGTCGGCCTCGCCGGGCTGGCCGGCTGGGCCGCCGTCGCGCCGCTCGCGCCGCGGGTGGTGACCGTCTTTGCGTTCTTTGCCCTGTGGACGGTCGGGGGCTGCGCGATCGCCGAAGACCTGGCCGACCTCGACCGCGACCGCTTTCGCGGTCTGACCACAGTGGCCACGGTGCACGGTGCGCTCGCGGCGGCGCGCGCCGCCTGTGTGCTCAGCTTCGCGGCGCTGGCCGCGACCATCGCGCTGCCCATGCCCGGCGGCTTCGTCAACGATCTCGCCCTGATGATCGGCGTGATCGTGGTGGCCGTGCCCGGGGCGCAGCTGTGGCACCGGCCCACGAGCGCCGAAGCGGTCGTGTTCTTCGACCGCGTGAGCCTCTTCCCGGCGGCCGTGCTGCTCGTGGCGCTGCTGCCGGCCGTGCTCAAGGCGCTCTAGGCGTGGTCGCGCGCCGGTCGCGTGGTAGTGTCTGCTGACAACGAAGGGGCTCGCGCCCAGAAGGGACCCGGCGTGCCGCTGCTGCGCCTCGACGAAGACCCCGGCCAGCTCGTCCTGCACGTGCAGGGCGCGGTCTGCGCTACCACGCGCGAGGTCGTCGAGAGCGAGCCCTTCGCGCGGCTGCTCGCGCTCTACCTCGCCCACCTGGCCGCCCACGACGCGCCGTTGCTCGACGCCCTTTGCCTCGACGCCGGCAGCGGGCCCGCCTGCTCCGACCTGCTCGACCTGTTGCGCCTGCTGGCCCACAACCCGCTCGAGCGCGTGGTGTGCATGTCTCCCGAGCGCGCGCCGTTGCTCGAACGCCGTCCGGCCCTGCACCGCTTCGTCGAAGGGCTCTACGACTTCTGGCGGCGGTTCGACCGCTTCCTCGTCGACCACGCGGTGGCGGGCAGTGCCGGGCACGGGGCCGCCACCTACCGCGCCTTCAGTTCGAGCCTCGAGGCGCTCGCCGCCCTGGTGCGCGACCTCTACCGCGACGTCGCCGAGAATGTGACCGGCGCGCATCCGCTGGTCTACCGTCAGGTGCACGCCGGAGCCGAGCTCGGCGTCGTCGTCGCCGCGCGACCCTGGCCGGGGCCGCCGGCCTACCGCGAGCTGCTCGGCGACCTGCCGTTCGTGACGCGCGTCGTCATGTATCCGCCGGTGGTCCTCGACCCGCCGACCAACACTCGCGCCGGCATGTTCGCCGAGGTGAGCGACGATCCGCTCGCCGGCCTGCGGCTCGACCCGGCGCGCTGGTTCTGCTACCCGGCCGTCGTCGGGCGCCTCGTGGTGTTCGTCTACGTCGAGCAGCGCTTCGTGGGACTGGGGCTGTCGCTGGCCAACCTGTTCGAGCTCGCCGGCGACGAGCAGGTCGCCGCCGGGCCCGACGCCGTCCTGCTCTTCGGCGCTCCACCCGACGGGCTGCAGCGCTTCGGCGAGCCGCCCACCGTGTTCCACGCCGATAAGGTGAGTGGGCTGCTGACCGGCGTGGTGCCGCTCGACGACCGCTTCGCCTACTTCGGCTACCTCAAGAAGATGATCCTCACGCTGCACAACGTGGCCGCCATGGAGCGCGGCTTCATGCCGTACCACGGCGCCTTCACGAGGCTCGTGCTGCGCGGCGGCGCGGCCGCCGGCGTGCTGCTGGTCGGCGACACGGCGACGGGCAAGTCGGAGACCCTCGAGGCGCTGCGCCTCGACCCCGGCGGCCGGGTCGCCGAGCTGCGCATCGTGGCCGACGACATGGGCACGCTCGAGGTGGTGTCGCGCGACGGCCGCCCGGTGGTGCTGGGCTACGGCACTGAGATCGGTGCCTTCGTGCGCCTCGACGACCTGCAGCAGGGCTACGCCATCGGGCAGATCGATCGCGCCATCATCATGAGTCCGCAAAAGGTCAACGCCCGCGTCGTGCTGCCGGTGACCACGCTGCACGAGGTCCAGCGGGGCTCGGCGGTCGACGTGCTGCTCTACGCCAACAACTTCGAGCCGGTCGACGACGACCACCCGCTGATCGAGCGGTTCGCCGACTTGGACGCCGCCCTCGCAGTGTTCCGCGAGGGCCGCGCCCTGTCGAAGGGCACGACCGCCGCCACCGGGCTGGTGGCCAACTACTTCGCCAACATCTTTGGCCCGGCGCAGCGTCGGGAGCAGCACGACGTGGTCGCCGAGCAGGCCTTCGCCGCTGCCTTTGCCGGGGGCGTGTTCGTCGGCCAGCTGCGCACGAGGCTCGCGCTGCCGGGGTTCGCCGCCGAAGGTCCCCGGGCCGCCGCGGCGGCGCTGCTCGAGCTGATCGATCAGATCACGAAAGGAGAGGCACTCACGTGAAGGCGCTCTATGAGACCAACGAGACCGACCTGGAGCTCGTGAGTCGCGGCAAGGTGCGCGACGTCTACGCCCTCGGTGACGACACGCTGGTGATCGTCGCCACCGACCGCATCTCGGCGTTCGACGTCATCCTGCCGACGCCGATCCCCGGCAAGGGCGAGGTGCTCACCCAGCTCTCGAACTTCTGGTTCGAGCGCACGCGCGACATCATCGCCAACCACGTCGTCGACCCCGAGCCGTTCGCTAACCGGCCGGCCAAGGCGCATCTGCAGGGCCGCTCGGTAGCGGTGCGGCGCTGCGAGGCGCTGCCGATCGAGGCCATCGTGCGCGGCTACCTCACGGGCTCCGGCCTCAAGGACTACGAGCGCAGCGGCCAGGTCTGCGGCATCGCGCTGCCGTCCGGCCTGGTCGACGGCAGCCGGCTGCCCGAGACGATCTTCGCACCCTCGACCAAGGCGGCGCTGGGCGCCCACGACGAGAACATCGATTTCGACGCGGTCGCCGGCCTGATCGGCCCCGGCCTTGCCGCCCAGGTGCGCGACGCCGCCATCGCGCTGTACGAGTGGGGCGCGGCCTACGCCCTCGAGCGCGGCATCATCATCGCCGACACGAAGTTCGAGTTCGGCCTGCTCGACGGCGAGCTGCTGCTGATCGACGAGGCCCTCACCCCCGACTCGTCGCGCTTCTGGCCGGTCGACGGCTACGAGCCGGGGCAAGCCCAGCCCAGTTTCGACAAGCAGTTCGTGCGCGACTACCTCGAGACGCTCGACTGGGACAAGAAGGCTCCAGGCCCAGAGCTGCCGCCCGAGATCGTGGACAGGACAGCCGCCAAGTACGCCGAGGCCCAGCGCCGCCTCACCGAAAGGTCGTAGGCAAGACGGACCGTCAGGCCACAGCCGAGCAGGGAAGGGCCGGGCGCAGATGCGCCTGAGTCGAGCGGCGTTCTGGGCGGGCGTGGCGCTCACGATCGCGCTGGTCGCGGCGGGCATCTGGTTCTACGTGCGCGACGACTACCCGTTCCAGATCGACGCGGGTGAGGTCACCGGCCTCGTGTATCACTCGGTGGTGTCGGGCAGCCCCGTGTCGGGCTACGTCGGCAGCCCCCCCGGAGAGCTTGCCGAGTGGGTCAGCGGCATGGAGAAGACGTCGGTCGCGGAGTCGTCGCCGGCTTCCACCGTCGTGACGATCGTGCGCTCCGACGGACCGTCGCTGCGCATCGCCATCGACGGCTCGCGCGGCTATGCGAGTTGGGTGAGCGCCGACGGTAGCGCGACGCCGGCGGTCGGCCTGCACTTGAACGAGCCGTTCATCTGGTACGTGCGCGGCCTGGGCGACGCGCTCGCCACCACCCGCCACGGCGTGACGCCCCGCGAGGCTCCGAGCGCGACCGGCGCGTCCCCCGGGGCGAGCGCCTCGCCCCGGCCGAGCGCCTCGCCCTAAGCGAGCGTGTCGCCCCAACCGAGCGTGTCGCCCGAACCGAGCGTGTCGCCCGAACCGAGGGCGTCGCTCCTGGCGAACGAGCGCGCCCGTCTAGTCCGGACCGGCGTTCGCTGCGGACCTGCTGCTCCCAGCGTACGGGGCGGGCTTGAGCGGCCCGCCGGCTGGGTAGAAGAGGCCTTGCTTGCGAGCGCCGCCGACCGGCCACGCACCGCCGGCGTTCCGCCGGGCACGATCTGCCGAGACCAAAAAGGAGGGGACCGTGCTGAAGGGCTTCAAGGAGTTCATCTTGCGGGGCAATGTGGTCGACCTGGCCGTGGCGGTGGTGATCGGCGCGGCCTTCGGCGCGGTGATCACCGCTTTCGTCAAAGACCTGATCACGCCGCTTATCGGAGCCATCTTTGGCAAGTCCGATTTCTCGCAGCTGACGTTCACGATCAACCACAGCAAGTTCTTCTACGGCTCGTTCATCAACGCCGTGGTCGCGTTCGTGCTGATCGCGGCCGCCATCTACTTCGTCATCATCGTGCCGATGAACTCCATCGCCGCCCGGCGCGCCCGTGGGGAAGGTCCGCAGGACCCCACGACCAAGGAATGTCCGCAGTGCCTGAGCGAGATCGCCATCGGCGCGCGGCGCTGCCCGCACTGCACCTCTGAGCTCGCCCCCGCGGCCGGCGGCTGAGCCCAGGCTGGGCACGCCCCCAGCGGCGGCAGAGAACCGCCCGGCAGGTATCAGGGCACGATCTTGTAGATCTTGCCGTCCAGGCTCGACAGGAAGAGCTCGCCCTTGGAGTTCTGCCCGAACGAGCTCACGGTAGGCAGTTTCTGCGAGATGCCGGTCAGGATGTGCGCGGCGGCCCCCGGGCTGGTCTTGAACCAGACGCGGGCCGAAGCGTAGTCGGCGAACAGGTAGTCGCCCTTCAGCGCCGGTATGGCGCTGCCCCGGTAGACGTAGCCGCCGATCACCGCCTCGCCATAGGCGTGCGAGTACTCGCTCACCGGACCCACGAGGCGGGTGCGCACGATCGGCTGCGGCTTGTAGACGTGCTTGCCTTCGTAGTAGCTCCAGCCGAAGTTGGTCCCTGCCGCGGTGCCGGCCTTCAGAAAGTCGATCTCTTCCCACTTGTTCTGGCCGACGTCGCCGATCCACAGGTTGCCGGTCGTCGAGTCGAACGAGAAGCGCCAGGGGTTGCGCAGGCCGTAGGCGTAGAGCACCGGCGTGGGCGAGGAGCTCGAGACGTCCATGGTCCAGATCTTGGCGTAGGGCACGTGCACGTTCTGGCCGTAGAGGTTGGGATCGCCTTCGCTGCCGCCGTCACCGATGCCGATGTAGAGCAGGCCGTCGGGGCCAAAGGCGAGCTGGCCGCCGTTGTGGTTGGAGTGAGCGTGGTGAGCCACGGTCCACAAGACCGTGGCCGAGCCCGCGTTGGCCACGCTTCTGTTCGAGCTGACGGTGTAGCGCACCACCTTGATGTCGCCGTTCGTGGCCGTGTAGTACACGTAGAAACGGCCGTTGGTGGCGTAGGCCGGGTCGAAGGCGACCGAGAGCAGGCCCTGTTCGCCGCCCGCCGTCACGCGGCTGCTCACGTTGAGGAACGGCTTGGCGAGCAGCTTGCCGTTCAGCAGGACGCGGATGTAGCCGGTCTTCTCGACGATGAACAGCCGCCTCGAGTCGCCGGGCGCCGCGGTCATGCCGAGCGGCTCCGACAGGTTCGAGACCACGAGGTGCAGGCGCACCGTGGGCACCTTGACGGCCTGCACGGTCGGAGTCTGCGCCGCGGCACGATCGCCGGCGCCGGTAGCCACCAGCACGGCGGTGGTAAGGGCGCCGACAGTCATGATCGCGACTGCGGCCCACATGAACGATCTGCGGGCTCTCATGTCTCACCTCGGGGTCGGCTGCGGAGATGCTCGCAACGTGCCCGCGAAGCGCCCGGCGTAAGCGCGCCCGGCGAGGCCGGCTCTCGGGGGAGTCAGAGGCAGCGTTCGCGGCCCGTGGCCGCGGCGGCCTGGTCGGCGCTAGAGGTAGCGCCCGCAGAAGGTGGCCGCGGCCGTCTGCTCGGCGGCGGCGATAAGCAGGCGCAGGCGCTGCAGCATGGCGTCGTCGACGCGCAGGTCGTGGTCGTCGACCGCGGCGACCGCTACGATGCCGCGCACGCTGCTGGTGAGGAACATGGCGTCGTCGGGGCGCAGGTCGGCCACGCGGCCGTAGGCTTCGACCACGGCGATGCCGTCGGCTTCGGCGACTCGTTCGAGGGCGGCCCGCATGACGCCCGGCAGGATGGCGCCTTCGGCGGGGGTGGTGACCAGCGCTCCGCCGCGCGCCAGGAAGATGTTGGAGGTGGCGCCCTCGAACATGCGGCCCTCGTCGTCGACGAAGATGGCGTCGTCGGCGCCGGCGGCCAGCGCCGCGCGTTGCGCCAGGTACGACTGCATGAAGGTCATCGCCTTGAGCGCGCCGCTCACGCGGATGCCGCGGTGCGAGATGACGCGCAGCGGGCGCGCCGGCTGCTCGCGCACGTCGTTGCGGATAAGGACCGAAGGCCCGCCCCAGGCCGCGCCGCCGGTGACGAGCACGCGGCAGCCGCCGTCGGCGATGCCGCTCGCGCCCGAGAGCTCGACGATAGAGCGGGCGATGGTCGCCCGGTCCCACGGCACGGCGATCTCGAGGACCTCGAGCCCCGATTGCAGGCGGTCCATGTGCTCGTCGAAGAACACCGGCACGCCGCCGGCGAGCTTGAAGGTCTCGTACAGACCGATGCCGTGCGTGACGGAGCGGTCGAGCGCCGGCACGAAGGCTTCGCGCTCGGGGAGCAGGACGCCGTTCAAGCTGACCAGGGGCGTGCCGGCCGGGCCTGCGGCGCCCGGCGAGGCCGCGCCGGGCGACAGGCCTGGCTGCTCGCTAGAAGTCATAGCGGCTGGCTTCTTCGGCCTTGAGCGTGCGGAACTTGGTGTAGTCGCGCACGAAGCCGAGGCGGGCGATGTTGGTGGGGCCGTTGCGGTGCTTGGCGATGTCGACTACCACGATGCCTTTGGCGTTTTCGTCGCGCGGCTCGTAGATGAAGATGACGAGGTCGGCGTCCTGTTCGATCGCGCCGGATTCGCGCAGGTCGGACAGCAGGGGCTTCTTTTCGGCGCGCGACTCGACCTCGCGGTTGAGCTGCGAGACGGCCAGCACGGGCACGTTCAGCTCGCGGGCGAGCTGCTTGAGCGAGCGCGAGATACCGGCGACCTCTTGCTGGCGGTTGTCGGCGCGGCCGTCGCCCATCATGAGCTGCAGGTAGTCGATGATGACGAGGCCGAGCTTGGGTTCGACCCGGCTCGCCAGGCGGCGCGCCTTGGCGCGCAGCTCGAAGACGTTGAGGCCGGCCGTGTCGTCGACGTAGATGGGCGCCTTCTCGAGCTCGCCGGCCACCGTGATGAGCTTGTAGTAGTCGTCGTTGGGGAGTGTCTGACCCGAGCGCAGCCGGTGCGAGGCGACCCGGGCGGCCGAGCACAGCATGCGCTCGCTGATCTCCTGCTTGCTCATCTCGAGGCTGAAGATGGCCACCGACTGCTGGCCGGTCATGCCGATGTTGTGGGCGATGTTCAGCGCGAGCGAGGTCTTGCCCACGCCGGGACGCGCGGCCAGCACGATGAGGTTCGACGGCTGAAAGCCGCCGGTGGTCTTGTCGATGTCGGCAAACCCGGTGGGCACGCCCGAGAGCTGGGCGCCGTCGCGGATCATGTCGATGCGTGCGAAGGTCGACTTGACGAGCATCGCTCATGGCCTCGAAGTCGGCGGAGCTGCGGTGCTGAGAGATGGCGAAGACCTTCTGCTCGCAGGTGTCGAGCAGCGTGCGGGCTTCGTCGGGGTGGTCGTAGCCGAGCTCGGCGATCTCGTTGCCGACCTTGATGAGCTGGCGCAGCACGCTCGTCTCGCGCACTATCTCGGCGTACTGGCGCACGTTGGCGGCGGCCGGCACGATCTCGACCAGGGTGTGCACGAAGGCCTTGCCCCCCACGCGCTCCAGCACGCCCTGGGCTTCGAGGGCGGCCGAGAGCGTGACGGCGTCGACCTCTTTGCCGAGGCCGTACATGTCGCGGATGGTGCGAAAGACGATGCGGTGCGTGTCGCGGTAGAAGTCGTCTTCGACGACCAGCTCCGTGGCGATGGGCAGCGCGTTGGGGCTCACGACCATCGCGCCGAGGAGCGACTCCTCGGCGTCCAAGTCGTGCGGCTGCATGTGACGACCGTCGCTTTGGACGATGCCGGTTGTCACGCTGCTGCCCCTCTCTGCGGCGCCCGTGGGCGCCTTGTCACTCGGGAACGACGATGACCTTGACGGTGGCCACGACACCTTCGAAGACGTCGATCTCGACCATGTGGTCGCCGACGCTCTTGATGGGCTCTTCGAGGCGCACCTTGTGCTTGTCGACCTTCACCTTGCGGGCGGTCCAGATGGCGTCGGCGACGTCGGCGTTGGTGACCGAACCATACAGCCGGTCGCCCTCGCCGGCGTGGGCGCCGATGGTGACGACGGTCTTGTTGAGCGTGGCCGCGACCTCGAGCGCATGCTCGGCTGTGCGGGATCTCGCGCGCCTTGCGCTCTTCCATGAGCCGGCGGACTTCGTCGAGCCGGCCCGGGTTGGCGACTTCGGCCATGCGCTTGGGCAGCAGGTAGTTGCGGGCGTAGCCGCGCGACACGCTGGCGAGGTCGCCCTTTTCGCCCACGCCTTCGATGTCCTGGAGCAGAATGATGTCCACGATCGCCTCCTCAGCGGTCTGCGTACGGCAAGAGCGCCATCTCGCGAGCGCGCTTGATGGCCACCGTGACCTGGCGCTGGTGACAGCGGCAGGCGCCGGTGACGCGGCGCGGGCGGATCTTGCCTTTCTCGGAGACGAAGCGCTTGAGGACCGTGTTGGCCTTGTAGTCGACGTCCTCGATCTTCTGTTGACAGTAATAGCAGTAGCGGCGGCGCGCCGTACTCGGGGCCCCGGCCCTGAGCCGCTTCTCGCGCCGCGTGCCCTGTGATGCTGGCATGTCGGCCTCTCTGATTCCTGGTGCTTGCGGCCGGCGGGGCGCCTGTGCGGGGCGGCGCCCCCGCCGGCCGGGTCTAGATCAGAACGGGATGTCGTCGTCGCCGGCGAAGTCGGCTTCGGCGACGTCGGTCGGCGGTGCGAACCTGGCGCCGCCGCCGGACTCGTCGCGGCCGCCCGCGCCGCTCCGCCCTCGCGTGGCCCGATGAACTGCACGTTGTCGGCGACCATCGAGACGGCCGAGCGCTTTTGGCCATCCTGGGTCTCCCACTCACGCCAGCGCAGCTTGCCTTCGACGGCGACCTGGCGACCTTTTGCCAGGTACTTGCCGCAAAGCTCGCCCTGCGAGCCGAACACGTCGACGTCGAAGTAGTTGGGCTTGTCGCCCCACTCGCCGCTGCTCTGGTCTTTGACCCGGTCGTTGACCGCGACCCGCAAGGTGCAGAGTGGTCGAGCCCGCCTGGCGGGTCTCGGGGTCGCGGGTCAGGTTACCGATGATGATGACGCGATTGATGGATCCGGCCATGTCGTTCGCTCCTTTGCGGTTGGCGCTAGTCTTTGAGGCGCACCGTCTGAAAGCGCATGACGTCGTCGGTGATGCGCAGCACGCGCTCGACTTCGGCCAGAGTGTCTGGCTCGGAGTTGAACGTGACGACGCTGTAAAGGCCTTCGCCCTGGCCGGCGATCTCGTAGGCCAGCTTGCGCTTACCCCAGTCGTCGACCGACGCGACCTTGCCCTCGCCCTTCTCGACGGTCGCCGTTAGGCGATCGAGGATCTCGGACTGCCGGCCGTCTTCGATGCCGGGATTGAGCATGAGCATCAATTCGTACTTGTTCGTGGAACTCACCTCCTGTGGTCTGGCGGCCCCAGCCTTGCTGCTGGAGCAGGGGTGAAAAACGCCGCCCCTTCGGCGGCGCAACCTCGGCATGATACCAGTGCGCGGCGTCCGCCTCAAGAATGAGGTCCGCGGGCGGTCGGCGAAAGGGCTCCGGCGGCGCAGCGGGGTGACGCAAGGCCGGCGACGCGGGCGACGACAGAAAGCGACGCGGAGGACGACAAAAGGCGACACGGGCGACGACAGCCCGCGACCGGGCGACGTCTAAGCCAGCAGGGCCTGGTCGGCCGCTTCTTCGCGCAGGCGGATCTCGCCGTCGGCGTCGAGACCGTCGACCCCCCAGATCGCGCCGAGGCGCGGCTGGCCGCGCTCGTCGCTGCGCATGTGGGCCAGCGCCGGCCGCGTGTCGCCGACGAGCTGCCGGGCCTCGGGTGCGGGGATGCGCAGCTCCATCTGGCGCAGGAGCTTGGCGACCGCCTGCTGCACGGAGTCGGCGCGGATCGTGCAGAAGCCGCCGGTGTCGGGCCGCCGGCGCAGCTCCGTGAGGAAGTAGAGGTATATCGTCGGCGTGGATCTCGCCGACGATGATGCGGCTGGGCTGCATCTTCATGGCCTTCGCGAAGATGCCGGGCACGTCGGCGTCGTCGTCGACCGAGAGGCGCACGCAGAACGAGCGGTTCTCGAGGGCCGGCAGGTGGTCGGAATGCTCGATCGAGACGAGGCGCTCGTCGACCGACAGGAGCTCGAGCAGAGCGTTCAGCAGGGTGGACTTGCCGGTCGCGCGGTCACCGAAGATGAGCAGCGTGCGCCGTTCGGACACGTAGCTCGCCAGGCGGGCCGCCTGGGCGGTCGTCATGGTGCCGCCCTGGATGAGGTCGCGCAGGGTGGTCGGCACGGGGCCGTCGGGGCTGAGCTCGCCGGCGTACATGCTCGAGGTGGTGGAGGAGAGCGCATCGCGACGGCTCGTGACGTACGACAGGTACGCCGTGGCTTGCGAGCGCAGCAGGACGCGCAGGGCGTCTAAGTACTCGCGCGGCTCTTCGCCGAGGGGCTGGGCGGCGAGCTCGTCGATCATGGCGTCGAGCCGCATGACCACGTCGCGCTGTATGCGGGCCATGACGTTGTTGCGCGCCCGGCGCTCTTCGCGGTCGTCGGCGCTCTCGCGAGACTGGATGATGTCGGTGTCGGTCACGTGGCGTCCCTTTGGCCCTCGCAGCGCAAGCGCTGCCCCACGTAGGGCCTATCGGCCGTCTGGGGGCCGAGGATGAGGGCGAGTCGTCGCCTTGCCCGGCCACAGGCCTTTCCCCTACCCCCATGAGGTTATCGGCCTCGCGGGCGCGGGTACCCTTCGTGCAGCCGCAAGCGCGGTCGCCGGAGCGCGACCAGGAGCGCGCGGTCAGAAGGGATGCATCGCGCGGCCGCTCGCCGCGCGCCGTACAGGGAGGATTGTGGTGTCAACCGTCCAGCAGGATCTCAAGTCGTATCAGATGTATATCGCCGGCCAGTGGACCAGCGCCGAAAGCGGCGAGACCTACGAGGTCGTCGACCCCTCGACAGAGCGGCCGTTCGCCGTCGTACCCAAAGGCGGCCTCGCCGACGCCAAGCGCGCCGTGGCCGCGGCCCGCAAAGCCTTCGACGAAGGCCCCTGGCCGCACACGCTGGCCACCGAGCGAGCCGAGCTGCTGCACGCCGTCGCCGCCCGCATCCGCGAGCACGCCGACGAGCTCGCGATGCTCGAGACCCGCCAGATGGGCAAGCTCCTCGGCGACTCGCTCATCGACGTCAACGACGCCGCCCATACCTTCGACTACTACGCCGGTCTGGCCGTCGAACAGCACGGCCAGACCCTTGAGGTGCCGGGCGAGAGCATGAGCATGGTGGTGCGTGAGCCGGTCGGCGTCACGGCCGGCATCACGCCCTGGAACTTCCCGCATGCTGATGGCCGCCTGGAAGTTCGCGCCGGCCTCGCGGCCGGCAACGTCATGATCTTCAAGCCGGCCAGCGTGTCGCCGCTCACCGTCGCTCGAGCTGGCCCGGATCTTCGCCGAGGTGGGCCTGCCCGAGGGCGTCTTCCAGGTGCTGACCGGCCCCGGCGGCGCAGGTCGGCGACTATCTCGCGTCGTCGTCCGACATCGACATGGTGGCCTTCACGGGCAGCGTCGAGGTCGGCAAGAACATCATGCGGGCGGGCGCCGAGAACGTGAAGAAGGTCGGCCTGGAGCTCGGCGGCAAGAGCCCCAACGTGGTCTTCGCCGACGCCGACTTCGAGGCTGCCATCGACGGCGCCCTGTTCGGCATCTTCGCCGGCAGCGGCGAGGTCTGCTCCGCGGGCTCGCGCCTGCTCGTCGAGCGCTCGATCTACGACCGCTTCGTCGGCGAGCTCGTCGCGCGGGCCATGGCGATCAAGGTCGGCGCGCCCGCCGAAGAGGCGAGCGAGATGAGCCCGCTGGTCTCGCCGCAGCAGCTCGACACGGTCGAGCGCTACGTCAAGATCGGTCGTGACGAAGGCGCCATGCTGGCCACCGGCGGCGGCGGCTCGAGGGCAACGGCTTCTACTACGAGCCCACGATCTTCGTCGACGTCGACAACACGATGCGCTCGCCCAGGAGGAGATCTTCGGGCCGGTGCTTCGTCGTCATCCCGTTCGACACCGAAGACGAGGCCATCCGTCTGGCCAACGACACGATCTACGGCCTGGCGGCCGGCGTGTGGACCAAGGCGTCACGCGCGCCATGCGCGTCATCAAGGCGCTGCGCGCCGGCATCACCTGGGTCAACACCTACCACCCCACCTATAGCGAGGCTCCCTGGGGCGGCTACAAGCAGAGCGGCATCGGCCGCGAGCTCGGCGCCTTCGGGATCGAGGAGTATCACGAGGTCAAGCAGATCAACATCGACCTGACCGACAGGCCGCTCGGCGTCTATCAGCACGGCAAGGAAGAGCCCGAAGCGGGTAAGGTCGTGTCGCTGAGCGAGCGCCGGCCGTTCAACGAGGAGCACCGGTCCGACGAATGGGTCGGCTACTGCCGGAACTGCAGGTAGAAGGAGCGCCCGTGGTCGTAGAGGTCACCGAAAAAGTAGCGAAAGGGTTGCGGATCGCCGGTCCCCAGGGGACCGGCGATCCGCTCGCCGTGCACAGCCCGTGGGACGGCAGCGAGATCGCCACCATCAACACGACGCGTCTCGACGAGGTCGACGGCGTCCTCGACCGGGCCGTCGCGGCCTTCGCCGAGTGGCGCTGGACGCCGGCCTGGAAGCGCGCCCAGATCCTCGAGCGCACGTCGCACCTGCTCGAGGACCACGCAGAGGAGGTCGCCCGCCTGATCGCCCTCGAGGGCGGCAAGCCGCTCAAAGACGCCCGCGTCGAAGCGCGGCGCGGCGCCTCGACGTTTCGCTGGGCGAGCGAAGAGGCCAAGCGCACGGCCGGTGAGATCATCGAGATGGACGCCGACCAGGGCGGCGAGAACCGCTTCGGCTGGACGATCCGCGAGCCGCGCGGCCTCATCGTCGCCATCTCGCCCTTCAACTTTCCGCTCAACCTGGTCAGCCACAAGGTGGCCCCGGCGCTGGCGGCGGCCAACGTCGTCGTGCTCAAGCCCGCCTCGTCGACCCCGCTCACCGCGCTGCGTCTGGCCGAGTTCCTAAGCGAGGCCGGCCTGCCCGACGACGTCCTGCAGGTCGTGGTGGGCCCGGGCTCGACCCTGGGCACCAAGCTCGTCAAAGACGAGCGGGTGAACATGGTGACCTTCACCGGCAGCCCGCCGGTCGGCCGCCAGATCGCCAGCGACGCCGGCATGAAGATGGTCACCCTCGAGCTGGGCAACAACTCGGCGACCATCGTCGAAGACGACGCCGACCTCGACCTCGCGCTGCAGCGTGTCGTCGCCGGCGGGTTCACGAACTCCGGACAGGTCTGCATCTCGGTACAGCGCGTGGTCGTGCACGAGAAGGTCTACGACGAGTTCCTCGCGGGCCTGGTGGATTCGGTCGCGGCGCTCAAGGTCGGCGACCCGCTCGACGAGACGACCGACGTGGCCGCCCTGATCGACGACAAGGAGACGGCCCGCGTGAAGGCCTGGGTGGCCGAAGCCGTAGAGCAGGGCGCCACCGTCGCCGTGGGCGGCATCGACGCGGCCGGTGACCTGCGCCCGACCGTGCTCACCGACGTGACGCGTGACATGAAGGTCTGCGCCAACGAGGTTTTCGGGCCGGTGCTCGCGGTGCAGAAGGCGCGCGATATCTGCGAGGCCATCGAGATCTCCAACGACAGCGACTACGGCCTGCAGGCCGGCATCTTCACGCGCGACCTCAACAAGGCCCTCTACGCCGCCCGTCACCTCGAGGTGGGCGGCGTCATGATCAACGAGGTCCCGACCTTCCGCGTCGACCACATGCCGTACGGCGGCATCAAGAGCTCAGGCATGGGGCGCGAGGGCGTCAAGTTCGCCATCGCCGAGATGACCGAGCTCAAGATGGTCATGATCCGCGAGATGGACTGGGGCAGCCCGGGCTCGCCGCTCGGGGCCTGCAAGCGCGAGGGGATGTAGAGAACAGGGGCAGTCAGTCAGCCCGAGCGAACCGACCACGAGAGGTCGCCATGATCAGCGCCCGTAACCAGCTGCCAGGCACCGTCAAGTCAGTCACCCTCGGCGCCGTCATGGCCGAGGTCGTGATGGACGTAGGCGGCACCGAGGTCGTCGCCGCCATCACGCGCCACTCGGCGGAGTCGCTGGGGCTCACCGAGGGCGACAAGGTGAAGGCCGTCATAAAAGCCACCGAGGTGATGGTGTCGAAGTAGGGGCGGACGCGGCGACGCTCGCGGATGCGCGCGCCGCCGCGTCCGCGCGACGTTCGCCGTCGCGCCGGCGCGGCGCCGGCCTTCCGTGGGCGTCGGCGCGCCGCCCGAGTCGTGTGACGCGCGCCCGGCCGTCGCGTTACACTTGAGAGCGATGAACGCCTCTCCTCCGCGCCGCGTCGACTATCTGCGCCTGTCGGTCACCGACCGGTGCAACCTGCGCTGCGTCTACTGCATGCCGGCCGAGGGCGTGCCGCCGCGTTCGCACACAGACATCCTCTCCTACGAAGAGCTCCTGGCCTTCGCCGCGGCGGCCCTGGCGGCCGGGGTCACGCGGGTCCGGGTGACCGGCGGCGAGCCGCTGGTGCGCAAGGGCTTCGTCGGCTTCATCGAGCGCCTGGCGGCGCTCGAGGGCCTCACCGACCTGTCGCTCACGACCAACGGCATCCTGCTGCCGGGGTGCGCCGCGCAGCTGCGAGCGGCCGGCCTCAAGCGCGTCAACGTGAGCATCGACAGCTTAGACGCGGGCCGCTACGCGCAGCTCACGCGTGGCGGGCGCCTGGCCGACGCCCTGGCAGGGCTCGACGCGGCCTTCGCCGCGGGCTTCGCGCCGGTCAAGGTCAACGCCGTGCTGCTGACCGGCGCCGCCGACGAGGTCGACGGCTTCGTCGAGCTCACCCGGCGGCGCGAGGTGCACGTGCGCTTCATCGAGTACATGCCGCTCGACCGCCGCCTGGCGGGCGAGCGCGACTTCGTGCCTGCCTGGACCGTGCTCGAACGCCTGCGGGCCGACCATCATGTCGAAGACGTCGACGGCCCGTTCGGCCTGGGGCCGGCGCGCTACTACCGCGTGCCGGGCGCGCTGGGCACGATCGGCTTCATCTCGGGGGTGTCCGACCACTTCTGCGCGCGCTGCAACCGCCTGCGTCTCATGTCGGACGGGCGCCTGAAGACCTGCCTGTTCTCGGCGCCCGAGCGCGAGCTCGACGTGCGTCCGCTCATCGGCGACCCGCGCAAGCTGGCTGCCGCCATCGCCGACGCCATCGACGGCAAGCGCTTCGATCGTCTGGTCGAAGCTCCCGACGCCGGTCGCGGCATGTCTCAGATCGGAGGCTAGCATCGCACCTGTGAACGGACTCTCTCATCTGGACGAACAGGGCCGGGCCCGCATGGTCGACGTCGCCGGCAAGCCCGAGACCGAGCGCGTGGCGCGCGCCGAAGCTCGCGTGCTCATGGCCCAGGCGACACTCGACGCCATCCGCGACGAGCGCGTGCCCAAGGGCGACGTCGCGGCCACCGCGCGCCTCGCCGGCATCATGGCCGCCAAGCGCACCCACGAGCTGATCCCGCTCTGCCACCCGCTCGCGCTGACCTTCGTCGGCGTCGAGATCGAGGCCGACGAGGCGCTGCCCGGGCTGCACGTGACCACCGAGGCGCGCCTGGTCGGGCGCACCGGGGTCGAGATGGAGGCGCTCGTGGCCGCGTCGGTCGCCGCCCTCACGGTCTACGACATGTGCAAGGCCATCGACCGCGGCATCGAGGTCACCGGCGTGCGGCTGCTCGAAAAGTCGGGCGGCGCGAGCGGCCACTGGCGCCGCAAGGACGCGCCATGACGGCTTCCGGCCTGCCACGGGGCAGCGTCGTCTCGGTCAACGTGGCCGCCACCAAGGGCGTGCGCAAGAAGCCCTGCGCCGCGATCGAGCTGGTCGCCGGCCACGGCGTCGCGGGCGACGGCCACGCCGGCCCGTGGCACCGGCAGGTGAGCCTGCTGGCCATCGAGAGCATCGACACGATGCGCGCCAAAGGGCTCGACGTGGGCCCCGGCGACTTCGCCGAGAACGTGACCACCCAGGGACTGGCCGTGGCAGAGCTGCCGCTGGGGACGCGCTTTCGTCTGGGCGACTGCCTGGTCGAGCTCACCCAGATCGGCAAGGTCTGCCACGACCACTGCGCGATCTACCGCGCCGCCGGCGACTGCGTCATGCCGCGCGAAGGCATCTTCGTGCGCGTGCTGCAGGGAGGACCGCTGCGCGCCGGCGACGAAGTCGTCGTGACGGCGATGGGCGCGGGAGCCACGGGAGCGGGCGCGCAAGAGGCGTCCGACGAAGGATGCGAAAGCGAGGAGCGGCCATGAGCGAGACGGTCGGCATTCGGGCCGTTGTGATCACGCTGTCCGATTCGGGCCACGCCGGCCGCCGCGACGACGAAAGCGGCGCCGTGCTCGAGGGTCTGCTCAACGAGCTCGGGGCCGAGTACGTCGAGCGCGTACTGCTGCCCGACGAGAAGCTGCTGCTCTCCGAGAAACTCATGCACTACGCCGACCGCACGCCGGCCAACCTCATCCTCACCACGGGCGGCACGGGCTTTACGTCGCGCGACGTGACCCCAGAAGCCAGCAAGATGGCCTTCGATCGCGAGGCGCCGGGTTTCGCCGAGGCCATGCGCGCCGCCTCGCTCTCGAAGACGCCCCACGCCATGCTCTCGCGCGCCGTGAGCGGCTTGCGCGGCACCACCCTGATCATCAACTTCCCGGGCAGCCCGACGGCGTGCCGCGAGCAGTTCGAGGTGATCCGCGAGGCCCTGCCGCACGCCCTCGAGAAACTCGCCGACCTGGGCGGCGACTGCGCCCGCGTCACCGTCTAGCTGGCGGAGCGCCACGGCGCGGGACCTTTGCCCCCGGCGTTAGCGAAGGCCGGGTACCGGGGTGCGGTCCGTGCCCCGCTTGTGTGGCGAAAAGCGGAGGCCGGGGTAAGGGCGGAAGGTCGGCCTGCGAGGTGCAAACGCTCCCACAGTGCGCAGCGTACCGTAACCGAGACAGCCCCGACCTGTAGCCCTTGCCCCGGCCGCAGCGCCCTCCCGAGTGTGTGCGGCGTTCGTCAGCCCTTTGCCCCGCCGGAGCGCCCTTTTACGCGCCGAGCGCGATGGCCAGGTAGGCGGCGATCGTCGCGTCGGCGTCTTCGACGGCGCGCCACTGCGCCGCCGCGAGCAGCTCCTCGAGATCGTCCGGACCTATGCCGAGCTCGGCCGCGGCCGCGGCCGGGTCCGGGTGCCCACGCACCGTACGCAGCGCGCGCCACTGGGCGTCGCTGCGGGCGCGCACCAGAGGCTCGACCAGGGCGCAGTAGGCGTTCAGCAGCAGGTCGCCGGCCATGCCGGTGCCGCGATAGTGCACGAGACGGTCCGCCTGCCAGGCGGCCACGAAGGCCTCTTCGGCGGCGCCGTCGAGCGCCACGCCCACGCGCACCTGCAGCGGCGCGACGAGCTCGCGCAGGACGCTGACGCACAGCGGCGCCTGGGCGGCGTCGGCGAGCGCCCCTTCGACGGCGTCGATCTCGACTACGGCAAACGGCGCGGCGAGTCCCGGCGCGAAGAGCTCGTTCAGGCGGGCCACACCCTCGCCGAGCGCGCGTTGCAAGGCCTCGGGGTCGTCGAGCTGCCGTGAGCCGATGACGTCGGCGTGGATCGCAGCGCGCATGAGGGTCGTCTCCTTGGTCACTTGAGCGGTCGTCGACCTACTGTACGCCGTGGGACTCCCGAGTCCTGTAGTCTGGCCGTCCGGCGCGGGGTGCGTCGACGCCCTCCGCCGGCGCCGCTGAACCGTCGCCGGCGCCGCCGAACGAGTGACGCCCGCGCCCTGACCGACTACATTTGAAGCGGCTCATCGACGCAGGCGACCGTGGAAAGGACGAGCACATGAGCAAAAAGGCGCAGCGGCGCCTCATCGTGGCCACCGTCATCCTCGTCGTCGTCTTCGCCGCGGCGATCGTCTACGTCGTCGCCTCGCAGGGGGCCTACTACCGCCAGGTGTCGGCGCTGTCGAGCGCCGACAACGGCCGCAACGTCAAGGTCGGCGGCGCGGTCGTGCACGGCACCATCGTGCGCGACGCGGGCGGCGTGCGCTTCACGATCGAAGACCTGACCGGCCGCTCGAGTACGGTCAAGGTCGCCTACGACGGCCAGATGCCGGCCACCTTCGCCGCCGGGGTGCAGGTCGTGGTGACCGGCAAGTTCGCGTCGAGCGGCGACCGTATCGACGCCGCCCAGCTCGAGACCAAGTGCCCCTCGAAGTACGCCGGCAAGGCGAGCCCCCTGCCGCAGCCGAGCATCGGCGGGTAGAGCGCGTGATCGTCGCCGGCCGTTTCGCCCTGCTGTGCTGCCTTGGCTTCTCGCTGGCCGCGGTGGCGCTCATCGCGCTCGGCGTGCGCCGCCGCAGCGGCGAGCTCGTGCGCTGGGGCTACCTGGCCGTGTACGGGCTCTTCTTCGCGGTCGTCGTGGCCGCCGCGGTGCTGCTCGAGGCGTTCGTGGCGCGCGACTTCTCGTTTGCCTACGTCGCCCAGAACTCCGACACGAGCCTCTCGTTCTTCTACCGCGTGGCCGGCTTCTGGGCCGGCCAGCAGGGCTCGTTCCTGCTCTGGCTCCTGCTGCTCGCCGTGATCACCGTGGTCGTCGCCTTGCGCGACGTCGAGACGCTCGACCGCCTGACGGCGACCGCCGTCGGCGTGCTGGCCGCCGTGGCCGCGGTCTTCGCCGTGCTCATGGTGGCCGACCCGGGTTCGAACCCGTTCGTGTCGGCCGCCCCGGCGGCGGCCGGCCAGGGTCTGAACCCGCTCCTGCTGCACCCGGCGATGGTGCTGCACCCGCCCGCGCTGTTCGCCGCCTACGCCGCGCTCACGGTGCCGTTCGCCTACGCCACCGCCGCGCTGCTGCTCGGCGACGGCGGCCGCGACTGGGTGCTGGGCGCCCAGCGCTGGGCGGTCGCCGGCTGGGTGTTCCTGTCGCTCGGCATAGGCCTGGGCGCCTGGTGGGCCTACGTCGTGCTGTCGTGGGGCGGCTACTGGGGCTGGATCCGGTCGAAAACACCTCGCTCATCCCCTGGCTGGCCGCGACCGCGCTGCTGCACTCGATCATCGTCTTTCGCCGGCGTGGCCGCCTGCGGCGCTCCACGCTGGCGCTCGCCTGCGCCACCTTCTGGCTGACGATCGTCGCCACCTGGACCACGCGCACCGGACTGATCAGCTCAGTGCACGCCTTCGAGCGCAACGACACGCTCATCGTGATCCTCTCGAGCCTGCTCGCCCTGGTGGCCGCCCTGTCGGTCGGCCTGCTGGCCCTGCGCTGGCGGCGCTTCGGCACGCACGGGGAGCCGCTGCTCGCCTCGGTGGGCGACGTCGCTCACCACGCGCTCGACATCGCGCTCAGCGCCTTCGCCGCGGCGCTGCTCGTGGCCACCGTCGTCGTGCCGCTCGTCAGCGACCGCACGGTTGGCCCCGACACCTACCGCCTCTTCGCCGAGCCCTTAGGCGTCGTCGTGGTGTTCGCCGTCGCGCTCTGCCCGCTGCTCGCCTTGGGCCGCGGCGCCGGCGGCGTGTGGCGCGCCGCGCGCTGGCCGCTGCTCGCGGCCCTCGTCGCCCTGCCGCTGCTGCTCCTGACGGGCGACTGGCGCTCGAGCGCGTTCGGCCTGGTCGGCCTCGAGGTCTGCGTCTTTGCCGCGGCCGCCGTCGTCACGTTCATCGCCGCCGCCGCGCGGCGGGCCGCCGGTGAGCAGGGACTGCTCACCGGCCTGAGCCGCGCGCTCACCGCGAGTCGCACGCGCACGGCCGCCTGGGTGGCCCATGCGGGCGTCATCCTCATCCTCGCGGGGCTGCTGGGCTCGAACGTCTACAAGATCGAGAGCGGCGCCTACCTGCCGGCCAAGGCGGGCGCCACCGCGAGCGTGGCGGGCTACACATTGCGCTTCACCGGGTTTTCGCAGGACAGCGGGCCACAGAGCTCGCATCGCTTCTTCGCCCACTTCGTCGTCACCCGCGACGGCCGCCAGGTGGGCCTGCTCGCGCCGCACACCGACGTCTACCCGGTCGACGGCGCCGCCGTGCGCGCCGTCATCCTCGGCAGCCTGCCACGCGACCTGTTCGTCGTGGCGCAAGACCCGTTCGACACGGCGAGCACCCATCTGCGGTTGCAGCTCGATGTATTCCCGCTCGTGCGCCTGGTCTGGCTCGGCGTGATGGTGCTCGTGGTGGCCGGCGGCGTGTCGCTGTGGCCGCGCCGCGCGCGAGCGCCCGTCGCGGCGCGCGACGAGGCCCGGGGCGAGGCGATCTGATGGCCGCCGAGGGGCGCGCCGGCCACGAGCGCGCCGGCGCAGCGCCGGCGGAGGGCGCCGGCGACGTGACGTCTGGGCGTGCCGGCGGCGGCGCGACGCCCGAGGTCTGCGTCGAGGGGCTCGGCAAGGCCTTCGGCCGCCGCGACGTGCTGCGTGACGTGTCGTTCACCGTCGCGCGCGGCGGCTTTCTGACGCTCTTCGGGCCCAACGGCGCCGGCAAGACGACCACGCTGCGCCTGCTGGCGACGCTGCTCAGGCCTTCGTCGGGCAGCGTCTCGGTGGCCGGCCACGACCTGCGAGGCGACCCCGCTCCGGCGCGCCGCGCCATCGGCTTCATCTCGCACGACTCGCTGCTGTACCGCGACCTCACGGCGCACGAGAACCTGCGCTTCTACGCCGACATGTACGGCGTCGCAAACGCCGAGCGGCGCATCGCCGACCTGCTCGAGCGCGTCGAGCTCAGCCACCGCAGTCACGACGTCGTCGCCACGTTCTCGAAAGGCATGCAGCAGCGTCTGGCGATCGCCCGGGCGCTGCTCCACGAGCCTCGCGTGCTGCTGCTCGACGAGCCCCATTCGGGCCTCGACCCCCACGCGGTCGAGCTGCTCGACGGGCTGCTCGGCGAGATCCGCGCCGAGCACACCTTCGTCATGGCGACCCACAGCCTGCGGCAGGGGCTCGGTCTCGCCGACCAGGTGCTCATCCTCGACGCCGGCAGGGTCGTCTTCGCCCACGCCGGCGGCATGGCCGAAGACCATTTCGCCGCCACCTACCGCGAGCACGTCCGCGAAGGGGCGCTGGTCTAGGCATGGGCTGGCGGCAGTTCAGGGCCATGGTGCGCAAAGACGTGGTCTCGGAGCTGCGCACGCGCGAGACGGTCGTCTCGATGTTCCTGTTCGTCGTGCTGGCCATGATCGTCTTTCACTACGCCTTCACGGTGTCGGGCGGCGGCCGCCTGTCGTTCTACACAGGCGGCATGCTGTGGGTGGTCTTCGTCTTCGGCGCCCTGCTCGGGCTCAACCGCTCCTTCGCCCACGAAAAGGACGACGGCTGCCTCGACGGCCTGCTGCTCTGCCCGGTCGACAGGGTGACCATCTTCCTGGCCAAGATGACCGCCAACCTGCTTTATCTGGGGGCCATCCAGCTCGTCGCGGTGCCCGTGTTCGCGCTGTTCTTCGCCTCGGGGCGCATAGCGACGCACCTGCCGGCGTTCCTCGCCCTGGTGGTGCTCGCCGACCTGGGCATCGCGGCGCTGGGCACGCTGCTCGCCACGATCACCATGAACACGCGCTCCCGCGACCTGCTGCTGCCCATCGTCTTCCTGCCCCTGGTCATCCCCCTGCTGATCGCCGCCGCGTCGGGCACGAGCGGCCTGCTGTCGGGCGCCGCGACGCCGCCCTCGGTGTTCGGGCGGCTCGCGTTTCTGCTGGTATACGATGGTGTCTTCCTGGTGCTGGCCTACGGCACCTACGACGTCGCGATCGGAGAGTGACGAGGTGCAGAGCGCCACGACCGTCGCTACCGACTCGGAACGGAGCGTCGCGCGCCCAGCGGCGCCCCGCCTGGCCACGACCGGTGCGATCCTCGCCGCCGCGGCCGCGCTGCTGGCCGCCGGCGTGCTCGTGGGCTTCTGGATCGCGCCCACCGACGCCTCGACCCTGGGCTTCAGCCAGAAGATCTTCTACATCCACGCGCCCATCGCCGAGACCGCCCTGCTGGCCTTCGGCGTGGCCTTCGTGGCCGCCATCCTCTACCTGCGCGGCGGCGACGCCCGCTACGACCGCCTCGGCGTGGCGGCAGTGCGCCTGGGCCTGCTGTTCAGCGCGCTCGTCATGATCACCGGGGTGATCTGGGGGCGGGCCGCCTGGGGGGTGTGGTGGGCCTGGGAGCCGCGCCTCACCACGTTCCTGCTGGCCTGCCTGCTCTACAGCGGCTACTTCGTGCTGCGCGGCTCGGTCGACGACGAATCGCGGCGCGCCACCTACGGCGCCCTGTTCGCCATCATCGCCTTCGTCGATGTGCCCATCACCTTCTTTGCCACGCGCTTCCTGCCCGCGGGGCTGCACCCCGTCGTCATCGGGCCGTCGGGCAGCGGCATGGACTACCGCGACCTCATCGCCTTTCTGGCCGGCATGGCCGGCATGACCCTCCTGTTCGTCGGGCTCCTGCGCATCGAGCTGGGCATCGAGTCCCTGCACGAGCAGCTCCGCGAGCTCAAGTACCGTCTGGGGAGATGACCGATGCCGCTAGCCGAAGCCGCCAAGTATGTCGCCGCCGCGTATGCGGCCGTGCTCATCGTGCTCATCGCCTACCTGGGCGTGGCCGGCCGCCGCATCGGGCGCCTGCAGCGCGACGTGGCCCTGCTCGACGAAGAGCTCACCCGTCGCGAGAACGACGCTTGACGCGCGCCGGCGCTGGGTAGGAAGGGACTCTGCATGCACCCGGTCGTGCTCGGCATCTCTCACAAGACGGCGCCGCTCGAACTGCGCGAGAGGCTGGCCTTGCCCTGCGCCGACGCCGTCGCCCTGGCGCGCGAGCTCCTCGACTGCGAGACCGTCACCGAGGCCGTCGTGCTGGCCACCTGCAACCGCACCGAGATCTACCTGCTGGCCGCCGACCCCGACGCCGCCCGACGGCTCGCGGCCGCGCGCCTGGCCGAGCGCGGCGGGGTCTCCGAGGCCGCGCTCGCCGAGGCGTCCTGCGCGGCCGACGGCGAGGCCGCCATCGCCCATCTCTTCCGCGTGGCCGCGAGCCTCGACTCGCTGGTCGTCGGCGAGGCCCAGATCCTCGCCCAGCTGAAAGAGGCCTACGAGGCCGCCCGCGCCGAAGGCTGCACGGGCGTGGTCTTCAACCGGCTCTTTCGCCAGGCCCTCGAAGTGGGCAAGCGCGTGCGCACCGAGACTGCCATCGGCGAACGGCCCGTGTCGGTGAGCTCGGTGGCCGTCGACCTGGCCCGCCAGGAGCTCGGCACGCTCGATGATCGTGTCGTGCTTGTGCTGGGCGCCGGCGAGACCGGAGAGCTCACGGTCAAGCATCTGCAGGCGCAGGGCGCCGGCGCGGTGGTCGTGGCCAACCGCACGCTGGCCGCGGCTCAGGCGGTAGCCGCCCGCTGCGACGGTCGCGCCGCCTGCCTCGACGCGCTCGACGCCGAGCTGCTGGGCGCCGACATCGTCATCTCCTCTACCGCGGCGCCGGGCTTTCTGGTCGATCGCGACCGCCTGGCGGGCGTCATGGCCACGCGCCGCCGGCGCCCGATGTTCCTCATCGACATCGCCGTGCCGCGCAACTTAGACCCGGGCATCGCGAGCCTCGAAGACTGCTGCCTGTACGACATCGACGACCTGCGTGGCGTGGTGGCCGCCAACCGCTACGAGCGTGAGCGCGAGGTCGTGGAGGCCGACCGCATCGTGGCCGAAGAGGTCGTGCGCATGAGCGACTGGCTGGCCGGCCTCGAGGTGGTGCCGACCATCGCCCAGCTGCGCGGTTCGATCGAGCAGATCCGTCCAGCCGAGATCGCTCGCCTCGATTGCCGTCTGGCCAAGCTTCCGGCCGCCCACCGCGACGCGGTCGAGCAGCTCACCGCGGCCATCGTCAACAAGATCCTGCACGTCCCCACGGTGCGCCTCAAAGAGCTCGCCGCCGACCGCGACGCCTACGTCTACGTCGAGGCCCTGCAGCGCCTCTTCGACCTGGGCGACGCCTCGCCGGCGCCGGCCTGCGAGCGTGAGCCGAGCGGCGCCGAACGCGGCGAGCCGAGCGGCGCCGAACGCGCCGAGCGCCTGGTGGCTCTCGCCGGGGGTGGGCAGGCGGAGTCGCCGGCCGCCCATGCGGGAGGGAGCGGCAAGGCGGCGCTGCCGCCGGCCGCGCGTGGCCGGGTCGCCCGCCCGGGCGCCGCCGTACCGGGGGGCGATGAACCGGCGCCCGCCGCACGCCCGGTGCGCGCGGCCTTGGGCGGGGACCGACCGGCCGGTGAGCGCCGCGCGCGTGGTCATCGGCTCGCGCGCCAGCACGCTCGCCCTCGTTCAGGCCGAGGCGGTCGCTGCCCAGCTGCGCGCCGCCCACCCCGGGCTCGACGTGACGATCGCCACGATGGTCACCACTGGCGACCGCATCCTCGACGCGCCCCTCTCGCAGATCGGCGACAAAGGCCTGTTCACAAAGGAGCTCGAGAGCGCCCTGCTCGACGGCCGCATCGACTGCGCGGTGCACTCGGCCAAAGACCTGCCGACCGCCTTGCCCGACGGGTGCGTCGTCGGCGCCTTCACGCGCCGCGAAGACCCGCGCGACGTGTTCGTGGCGGCTGCCGGCGCCGCCTCGTACCCGCCCGCCGGCCTCGCGGAGGTGCGCGCCGGCGCCCGCGTGGGCAGCTCGAGCCTGCGACGGCGCTCGCAGCTGCTGGCGCTGCGTCCCGACCTCGAGCTTCTCGACCTGCGCGGCAACGTCGAGACCCGTCTGCGCAAGGTCGCGCAGCAGCGCCTCGACGGTACCGTGCTGGCCGCCGCCGGCCTTGCCCGCCTCGGGCGCGCCGACCTCGCCGCTTTTGCCTTTACCTTCGAGCAGATGCTGCCCGCGGTGGGCCAGGGCGCCCTGGCTGTCGAGGTAAGGACAGGCGACGAGCCCACCGCCGCGCTTCTCGCCTGCCTGCACGACGACCCGAGCGCCCTGGCCGTGCGCGCCGAGCGCGCCCTGCTGGGGGCGCTGCAAGGCGGCTGCCAGATCCCCATCGGCGCGCACGCCGAGCTGCGCGTCGCGCCCGGCGCCGATACATCCGGCGGGGACGTCGCGCCGGGGAGCGGCACCCTCCGTGACCGCGCGCGCGCCGGTGGCGAGCCGCCCTCGGGCGCCGAGCTCGTGCTGCGCGCCTTCGTCGGCTCGCTCGACGGCGCCGAGGCCGTGCGCGATTCGCTCGCCGGCCCGGCGTCGGCGCCCGAGGCCCTCGGGCGCGCGCTGGCCGAGCGCCTGCGCGCCGCCGGCGCCGAGCGCATCCTGGCGGCGGTGCGCGACTCAGATGGCCTCGCGCCGGGCAGCGCCCGGTGACGGCGCCCAGCGAGTCCGAGCGCGGCGGGCGCGCCGAGCGGACCGGGGCGCGGCTGCCGCTCTCCGGGCGCTGCGTGGTCGTGACGCGTCCGCGCGGCCAGGCCGAAGGCCTGGCCGCGCTCCTCGAACGCGACGGCGCCCGGGTGCTCGCCTGCCCGGTCATCGAGATCGTGCCGGTGGCGCTGAACGGCGAGCTGCGCGCCGCCATCGACGGCCTCGAGAGCTACGACACGGTGATCTTCACAAGTGCCAACGCGGTGGGCGCCTTCTGCGAGCGCCTGCACGAGCGCGGCCGTCGGGCCGCGGCGCTCGCGGCGTGCGAGCTCGTCGCCATCGGGCCGGCCACGGCGCTGGCCCTCGAAGAGCGCGGGCTGCTGCCCAGCATCGTGCCCGAGGAGTACGTGGCCGAAGACGTGCTCGCGGCGATCGAGCACCGGGCTCGGCGCCTTGCCGGGCGGCGGGTGCTGCTGCCGCGCGCTCGCGAGGCCAGGTCGGTGCTGCCCGACGAGTTGCGCCGGCGCGGCGTGACCGTCGACGTCGTCGCTGTGTACGACACCGTGCCGGCCGCGGCGCTTGCCTGCCCGGTGGCCGCCATCGAGGCGGCCGACTACGTGACCTTCACCTCAAGCTCCACGGCTCGTCACTTCGCGGCGCTGCTGGGCGCCGACGGCATGGCGGCACGACTCAGCGCGGTGCGGCTCGCGTCGATCGGGCCGGTGACCAGCGCGACCCTGCGCGAGCTCGGGCTGCCGGTGGCCGTCGAGGCGACCGTCTACTCGGCGGCCGGCCTGGCGGCGGCGATCGCCGCCGACGCCGCACGATAGAGCGCCGCCGCCGCGCCACCCCAGAGGCCCGGGTCGGGTACACTGTTCGTCGTGACCCCACCGCGCCCCATCTGCTTTCTGTCCGACTACGGCTACGAAGACGACTTCGCCGGCACCTGCCGCGGCGTCATCGCGCGCTTCGCGACCGAGGTGCGCGTGATCGACGTCACCCACGGCATCGCCCGACACGACCTGATCGGCGCCGCCTTCGTGCTGCGCAACACGGCGCCCTACATGCCCGACGGCGCCGTCCACCTGGCCGTGGTCGACCCTGGTGTCGGCGGCACGCGGCGCGCCGTCGCGCTGCGCTCGTCCGGCGACCGCTTCTTCGTGGGGCCCGACAACGGCATGCTGGTCCTGGCCGCCGAGGCCGACGGCGGCATCGCCGGCGCCTGGGAGATCACCAACGACGAGCTGTTCATCGCGCCGCTGTCGGCGACCTTCCACGGCCGCGACATCTTCGCGCCGGTCGCAGCCCGCCTGGCCACCGGCCTGCCGGCCGCGCAGCTCGGGCCCGCCATCGACCCGGCCGGTCTGGTGCGCCTCGAGATCCCGCCGCCACAGGCGACCGACACAGGCCTGCGCGCCGCGGCGGTGCTGATCGACCGTTTCGGCAACGTCGCCCTCAACTTAGACGCCGAGCGCCTCGAGCAGGCCCAGCTCGGCGACCCGATCGAACTGGTCTGCGGCGGGGAACGGTACCTTGCGCGGCTGGCCCGATCGTTCGTAGAAGTGCGCCCCAGCGATATCATGGTGCTGGTCGACAGCTATGGTCAGGTAGCGCTGGCCGTCAACACCGGTTCGGCCGAGGAAGTCCTTGGTCTTGCGCCGGGCGACAACGTAGAGTTGCGTCGCCTATCGTGACCGGGTATCATACCCCCTCGCGCATTCAAGGAGTTTTCGCGTGAAGACCTTCGTAGCAAAGCCCGCGACAATCGAAAAGAAGTGGTACGTAGTCGACGCCGACGGCCAAACGCTCGGCCGCCTGTCGACTGTCGTTGCCGACGCCCTGCGCGGCAAGCGCAAGGTGATCTACACGCCCAACATCGATACCGGCGACTTCGTCGTCATCGTCAACGCCGAGAAGATCGCCGTCACCGGCAAGAAGCTCGACGAAAAGATGTACTGGCGCCATTCCGGGTATCCCGGCGGCATCAAGGGCGAAGCGCTCAAAGACCTTCTGGCCCGGCGCCCCGAAGAAGTCGTGCGCCGCGCGGTCAAGGGCATGCTGCCGCACAACAAGCTCGGAGCGGCCCAGTTGCGCAAGCTCAAGGTCTACGCAGGTCCCGAGCACCCGCACGTGGCCCAGAATCCCGCACCGCTCGCGATCAAGGAGTAAGACGCGTGGCCTCAGTCACCTATACCGGGCACCGGCAGGCGCAAGACCAGCGTCGCGCGCGTCATCCTCACTCCCGGCGTGGGCCGTGTGGTCGTGAACGGCAAGGAGCTCGACGACTACTTCGGTAGGCGCGTGCTGCAGACCATCGCCGTCATGCCCTTCGAGGCCACCCACACGCAGGCCAAGTTCGACGTGCGCGTCAACGTGAACGGCGGCGGCATGGCCGGTCAGGCCGGCGCCGTCCGTCACGGCATCGCCCGCGCGCTCATCGTCGCCGACGAAAGCCTGCGCACGCCGCTCAAGCGCGCCGGTTTTCTCACGCGCGACGCACGGGTGAAAGAGCGCAAGAAGGCCGGCCTCAAGAAGGCCCGCAAGCGCCCGCAGTTCTCTAAGCGCTAGCCCGCGACCCCTTCGCCATCTGTGGTGCGCCGCCCGATCGCCGGGCCCGGCTTCCGCATGGTCTATCGCGGCCGGGAAGCGCGTCGGTCTCTGTTGTCGCACGCTCGACCCCGGGGGTAGCATGACCACAGTCATGTCCGTACCTGCATCGCACAGGCGCTCGTAGCCGTGGCCCTCTTCGGCACCGACGGTATCCGCGGCTTGGCCGGCGACGAGCTCACGCCCGAGCTCGCCCTGCAGGTCGGTCGCGCCGCGGCCTACGTGCTTGCCCAGCACCGCGGCCCAGGCCCTCGGTTCCTCATCGGCCGCGACACGCGCGTGTCGGGCGCCATGCTCGAAGCCGCCCTGGTGGCGGGCATCACGAGCGGCGGCGGCTCGGTCGAGATCGCCGGGGTCATTCCCACGCCCGGCCTGGCGGCGCTCGTCGTCGAGCACAGAGCCGACGCCGGCGTGGTCGTGTCGGCGTCGCACAACCCCTTCGCCGACAACGGCATCAAGATCTTCAGCCACCTCGGCATCAAGCTCTCCGACGACGAAGAGGCCGAGATCGAAGCGCACGTCGGCCGCCACGACCTGGTCTCGCTGCGCGGCGACCAGGTGGGGCGCGCCGACTTCGTCGAGGGCGCCGTCGAGGACTACGTAGCGACCGTCGTCGAGCGCATTCCGCTCGACCTCTCCGGCCTGCGCATCGCCGTCGACTGCGCCAACGGCGCCATGTTCCAGGCGGCCCCGCTCGCTCTGGGCGAGTCGGGCGCCCGACATCGTCCTGCTCACACCGCGCCCGACGGGCTCAACATCAACCAGGAGTGCGGCTCGACCCACGTGGCCGCGCTGCAGGACGTCGTGCGGGCCGACGGCTTCGACCTGGGTCTCGCCTTCGACGGCGACGGCGACCGCGTGCTGGCCGTCGACTCGCGCGGCGCCCTGGTCGACGGCGACTTCGTCATCGCCATCCTCGCCCGGCACCTCAAGGGTAAGGGCGCGCTACGCGCCGACACCGTCGTCACCACGGTCATGACCAACCTCGGCTTTCACCTGGCCATGGCCGCGAGGGCATCGCGGTGGTGACCACCGCCGTTGGCGACCGCTACGTCATCGCCGAGATGCTCAAGCAGCGATTACGTGCTCGGCGGCGAGCAGTCCGGCCACGTGATCAACCGCGACGTCTCGACCACCGGCGACGGCCTGGCCACCGCGCTCCTTCTCCTGCAGGCCCTCGGCGAGATGGGCCAGTCGTTGAGACGAGGCCGCCAAGGTCATGGAGCGCCTGCCGCAGAAGCTGGTCAACGTGCGGGTGCGCGACCGCGACGCGCTCGAAGGCGCGGCCGCGGTCTGGCAGGCGGTCGAGCGCGAGACCGCGCGCCTCGCCGGTCAGGGTCGCGTGCTCGTGCGGCCCTCGGGCACCGAACCCCTGGTGCGCGTCATGGCCGAAGCCGCCACGCAAGACGACTGCGACGCGGTCTGCGACCGCATCGTCGCGGTCGTGCAAGAAGAGCTCGGCGAGCGACCGGCGTGAATGTCGTGGCGATCAACGGCAGCCCGCGCAAGGCGTGGAACACCGCGACCCTGTTGCAGAGCGCGCTCGACGGCGTGGCCTCGCAGGGCGCGCAGACCGAGCTCGTGCACCTCTACGACCTCGACTTCAAGGGCTGCGTCAGCTGCTTCGCCTGCAAGACGCGGCAGGGCAAAAGCTACGGCCGCTGCGCCCACACCGACGGTCTCACGCCGGTGCTGCATGACATCGAGAGCGCCGACGCCCTCCTGCTGGGCTCGCCCATCTACTTCGGCGACCTCTCCGGCGAGATGCGCTGCTTCATCGAGCGCCTCGTCTTTCCTTACCTGGTCTACAGCGACCCACCGCAGACGCTCTACACCGGCGCCCTGCGCGTGGGCTGCATCTACACCATGAACATGCCGTCGCCCGAGGTCATGAAGACCTGGGGCGTGGCCGACCACCTGGCGGCCGGCGAGCGCGTCCTGGCCCGCGTGTTCGGCGGCTGCGAGTCGCTGGCGAGCTTCGACACCTACCAGTTCCGCGACTACAGCAAGGTCGTCGCCGACCGCTTCGACGAGGCCGCCAAGGCGCGCCGCCGCGACACGGAGTTCCCCAAGGACTGCGAGAAGGCCTTCGCGATGGGCGCAGGGCTGGTCTCAGCCAGGTAGGCGCCCCGGGCGGTCCCGCGGCGCACCGCAGGGCTCGTTACGGGGTTCGCGCCCCTGTGGCCGGGGCACACACCAGTCGCCATGTCGCAGCGCCTCAACATCGCCGCCCCCCAGTTCAGCTACGACCCAGACGACCCCGAAGGCTTTCGCGCGGGCATGTTCCGCTTTGGCCCGCTGCTGGGCGCCGCCCAGCTCGGCGCCAGCCTCTACGAGCTGCCTCCCGGGCAGGCGATCTGCCCGTACCACTACGAGTACGCCGAAGAGGAGTGGCTCCTGGTGCTCGCCGGGCGTCCGACGTTGCGCCGACCCGAGGGCAGCGAGGTCCTCGCTCCCTGGGACGTCGTGTCCTTCGCGACCGGCCCGCAGGGCGCCCACGGCCTGCGCAACGAGACCGCCGAGACTGTGCGCGTGCTCATGTGGTCGACGGTCAGCCACCCCGCCGCCACGGTCTACCCCGATTCCGACAAGATCGCGATCTGGACGGGCAACCACGACGACGACGTTATGGTGCGTCGCTCAAGCGCCGTCGACTACTACGACGGCGAGGGCGCCGCCGGCGCTGGCGGCCGCGGCGCGGTCGGCGATGCGGCCACCGACGACCTCGAGGAGCCCGCGGGGCCGTAAGCTTGCGGCCGTCCGCGGCCAATGCCGGGCAGAAGACGCCTCCGCGCCCGCGGCGAAAAAGGTTAGAATGCCGTGAGCCAAGCAGGAGGTGCCCTCCAACAAGAATCTCGACGACGGTCCCAGACGCGCCCGGCAGTGTGAGCTTCGACTTAGTTTTCCATGAGCGCCAGACCCCTCGGCGACCCAGTCCCGAGAGGTGACGAGGCGGAGGTTCATCGAAGTCTTCGGCGGATGCCTCCCGGCCCGACACGGTCGTGATCGAACCGACAAAGCCCACCGGCAACGGCGGCCACAAAACGGTTCGAACGTGTCGCTCTCACCACCGCGCGTTCGTCTTCTTCAGCGAAGCAAGGTCCCATGTGCGGCATCGTAGGCTACGCCGGGCTCAGACCCGGCAAGCCGATCATCCTCGACGGCCTGCGCCATCTCGAGTACCGCGGCTACGACTCGGCCGGCATCGCGCTGCTGTGCGACGGCGACATCGACGTCGTGCGCGCCGTCGGCAACCTCGACGCCTTGATCGCGGCCGCCGGAAACGGCGACTCGCCGGCCGTCGTGGGCCTCGGCCATACGCGCTGGGCCACCCACGGACGGCCCTCGCAGGCCAACGCCCACCCCCACGACGACTGCACCGGGCGCATCTCGATCGTGCTGAACGGCATCATCGAGAACTACAAACAGTTGCGCGCCGAGCTCACCGGGCGCGGCCACACGCTCACCTCCGAGACCGACGCCGAGGTCGTGGCCCACCTGATCGAAGAAAGCATCGCCGAGGGCCTCGCCGCGGCCGTGCGCGCCACCGTGCGCCGCCTCGACGGCAACTACGCGTTCTGCGCGATCTCGGCCGACGAGCCGCGAGCTGATCGTGGGCACGCGCCACGAGGCGCCGCTCGTGGTCGGCCTGGGCGACGACGAAGCCTTCATCGCCTCGGCCATCCCCGCCTTTCTGGCCCACACACGCCGCGTGCTGGTGCTCGACGACGGCGACGTCGTCTCGCTGTCGGCCGACGGCGCCGTCGTGACCGACGCCGCCGGCGCGCCGGTCGAACGCGAAGAGGGCGAGGTCGACCTGGGACGCCGACGCCGCCGAAAAGGGCGGCTACGAGACCTTCATGATCAAGGAGATCAACGAGCAGCCCCAGGCCCTGGCCGACACGCTCGCCGGCCGCCTGAACGACGACGGCGAGGTCGACCTGTCCGAGGTCGACCTGCCCGACGAGCTCGTGCGCCGCCTGCGGCGCGTCCTCATCATCGGCTGCGGCACCTCGTACCACGCCGGCCTGATCGCCTCGTATGCGATGGAGTCGTTCGCCGGCCTGCCGGTGCAGATCGACCTGGCCAGCGAGTTCCGCTACCGCGACCCGGTGCTCGACGGCGAGGTGCTCGTGGTGGGCATCACCCAGTCGGGCGAGACCCTCGACACCCTGGCCGCCATGCGCCTCGCCCACGAGGCCGGCGCGCCGGTGCTGGCGCTCACCAACATCATGGGCAGCCAGGCCACGCGCGAAGCCGACGCGGTGCTGTTCACGCGCGCCGGTCTCGAGATCGGGGTGGCCGCCACCAAGACCCACGTCGCCCAGATCGCCGCGCTGCTGCTGCTCACCCTGCACCTCGCCCGGGTGCGCGGCACGCTCTCGCCCGACGAGCTGCAGCAGGCCGGGCTCGAGCTCGCCGAGGTGCCGGCCCTGGTCGAGGACTGTCTGGTGGCCAACCCGCAGGTCGAGGAGATCGCGCGGCGCTACGCGGGCGAGGCCTTCTTTTTGTACCTCGGCCGCCACATCGGCTACGGCGTCTGTCTCGAGGGCGCTCTCAAGCTCAAGGAGATCGCCTACATCCCCACCGAGTCCTACGCCGCCGGTGAGATGAAGCACGGCCCCATCGCCCTGCTCGAGAACGGCTCGCCGGTGGTCGTCGTGGCCAACGACAGCCCGGTCTACGCCAAGGTCGTCTCGAACATCGAAGAGGTCCGCGCCCGGGGCGCCGAGGTGATCGCCGTGGCGACCGCGGGCAACGACGCGATCGACGAGATCGCCGCCGCCGTGCTGTGGATACCGCGCTGCGGCCCGGTGGTGGCCGCCATGGTGGCGATCGTGCCGCTGCAGCTGCTGGCCTACCACATCGCCTGCCTGCGCGGCCTGAACGTCGACCAGCCGCGCAACCTCGCCAAGACCGTCACGGTCGAGTAAGCGCACGTGGACCTGCCGCCGGGCGTCAGCGGGGTGGGCATCGACGTGGTCGAGGTCGCGCGCATGCGGCGCCTGCTCGAGCGTCTGCCGCGCGCCTACGAACGTCTCTTCTCAGACCAGGAGCGCCGCTACAGCGACGGCCACGCCGACCCGTTCCCGCGTTACGCGGCGCGCTTTGCCGCCAAAGAGGCAGTGGGCAAAGCGCTGGGGATCGGCATCATCGGCTTCGTGTGGCGCGAGATCGAGGTGCTGTCGGGCGGCAAGCCGCGCGTGGCGCTGCATGGCACGGTGGCCGAGATCGCTCGACGACTCGGCGTCACGAGGGTAGAACTGTCTCTGAGCCACACCGGCGGCATGGCCTACGCCATGGCCGTCGCCATCCGCGATGCCGCCGGCCCCCACGCGGGCGCCGGCCGCGACGAACACGATGCCGCCGGCGCCGATGCGGTCGCCGGCTCCACAGAAGGCGAGGGACGATGATGCTCGAGTCACTGTCGGTCGGTCTGCTGACCGCCGAGAAGATGCGCGCCACCGACGCGGCGGCGATCGAGGGCGTCGGCATTCCCGGCGGCCACCTCATGGAGCGCGCCGGCGCCGCGGTGGCCCGCGAGCTCATGCTGGCCTTCGACGCAGAAAGCGTGGTGATCTACGCCGGCAAGGGCAACAACGGCGGCGACGGCTTCGTCGTGGCCCGCGAGCTCTTCAATGCAGGCGTCGAGGTCACCGTGTTCGCCGTCGCCGGGCGCGACGCCTACCGCGGCGACGCGCGCCTCAACCTCGAGATCGCCGACCGCCTGGGCGTCGAGATCGTCGACGGCGTCGAACCCGTCGGCGACGCCGACGTCGCGCTCGACGCCGTGTTCGGGACCGGTTTTGCCGGCGTGGCCGAAGGCGCCGCCGCCGAGGCCATCTCCGAGATGAACTCCTCGGCCGCCGCGGTCGTCGCCCTCGACATCGCTTCGGGCGTCGACGCCTCGACCGGCGAGGTCGCCGGTCCCGCCGTGCTGGCCGACCTCACCGTGGCGCTGCACGCGCCCAAGGTCGGCCATTTCGTCAGCCCCGGCGGCCGTCACGCCGGCCACGTCGTGGTCGTGCCGATCGGCATACCGCCGGCTTGCGACGAGCAGCCCGACGTCTTCGTGCTCACGAGCCTCGCCGCCGGCCTCGTCGTGCGGCCCAAGACCGAGGCCGACCACAAGCGCTCGGTGGGCACCGTGCTGGTGGCCGGCGGCTCGCGCGGCATGAGCGGCGCGGCGGCCATGGCCGCCCTGGGTGCCTTGCGCTCGGGCGCCGGCCTGGTGCACTGCCTGCTGCCCGCCGACCTGGTGGGCGAAAAGCCCTACCTCGAGGTCATCAATGTGCCGGGCGCGAGCAAGGGCCGCCTGGGCCACGACGACCTCGCCGCGCTGCGCGAGCAGATGGGCGGTCTCAAGGCGACCGCGCTCGGCCCCGGCATGGGGCGCGACGACGACACGGTCGCGCTGGTGCGCGAGGTCGTCGTCGCCGAGCCCGCGACGCCGCTCGTGATCGACGCCGACGGCCTCTACGCGCTGGCGGGCGACCTCGAGCTGCTGGCCGCCCGCACCGGCCCGACCGTGCTCACACCGCACGAGGGCGAGCTTGCCCGCCTGCTCGGCACGAGCGCCGACCAGGTCGCCGCGCACCGCCTTTCGTCGGCGCGCGAGGCTGCCCGGCGCAGCGCCGCGACGGTGCTGCTCAAAGGCGCGCGCACCATCGTCGCCGATCCCGGCGGCACGGCCTTCATCGTGCCGACCGGCAACCCCGGCCTCGCTACGCCGGGCACCGGCGACGTGCTCACCGGCATCATCGCCGGCCAGCTCGCCAAGGGCCTCACGGCCACCGAGGCGGCCTGTCTGGGCGCCTACGTGCACGGTCTGGCCGCCGACCTCGCGATCGAGACCGCGGTCAGTGCCGAGGGCATGATCGCCAGCGACCTGTTCGACTTTCTGCCGCTGGCGGTCGAGCGCCTGGTGCGCGGCGACGACGACGAGCACGACCACGATCATGGGCACGAACACGGACACGACCACGACTAGGTCACAAATCGCGAGCCCGACAAGGGCGAGCTCATTCACAAAGACGAGAGCGGGACGGTGAGCCAGGTGAGCGACGACAGCAGCGCACAGGCCGGGCACGACGCGACGGCCGACACAGAAGCGACTCGCGACACAGCGGAAGGCGACGAAGCGGCCAGGGCCGGCCGGGCGGAGGGCGACGACCCGCGCGTGGCCGACGTCATGGAGCGCGACGTCGTGACCATAGGCCCCGAGGCGACGGTGCACGAGCTGGTGCTCCTGCTGCGCCAGAAAGACCTGGGCGGCGTGCCGGTGGTCGACGCCGGGCGACGCCTGGTGGGCATCGTCACCGAGGGCGACCTCGTGATCGAAGACGCCGACGTGCGCGCGCCGCACTACTTCGAGCTGCTCGGCAACCTCGTCTACCTGGGCAGCCAGCGCAAGTTCGAGGAGCGCCTCAAGAAGATGGTGGGCAACTCCGTGGGCGACGTCATGACGACCGACGTGTTCACGGTGGCGCCCGACGACCCGGTCGGCCGGGCCGCCAACATCATGGTCGACAAGAAGGTCAACCGCGTGCCCGTGGTCGATGACGGCCGCCTCGTCGGCATCGTCGCGCGGCACGACGTCATCCGCATGCTGGGGCTTTAGCGTGCTCGACGACCGACAGCGCGCCCTGGCCACGGTCGACCTGTCGGCCGTGCGTCACAACATCGCCTACCTGGTCTCGCTGCTGCCCGCCGGCACGGCGCTGTGCGCGGTGGTCAAGGCCAACGGCTACGGCCACGGCGCCGTGCCCGTGGCCCGCGCGGCGTTGCAGGCGGGGGCGTCGTGGCTGGGCATCGCCACCGTGGCCGAGGCCGAGGAGCTGCGCGAAGCGGCCATCGCCGCTCCCCTGCTGATTTTCGGGCCGCTGACCGGCGTCGAGCTCTCGCGCGCGGTCAAGGCGCACGCCGACGTCGCCGTGTGGTCGCAGGCGTTCCTCGCCGAGGCGCTGCAGCGCCGCGCCCACGTGCACGTCAAGTTCAACTCAGGCATGGGCAGGCTGGGCGTGCGCGAGCACGACGCCGCCGCCCTGGCCGCCGCCGCCGGCGACCGTCTGTCGGGTCTCATGAGCCACTTCGCCACCGCCGACGAAGGCGACCCCACGTTTTTCGCCGCCCAGCTCCAGCGCTTCACGGCGCTCGCCGCCGACCTCAAGGCGAGCTACCCGAGCCTCACGGCGCACACCGCCAACAGCGCCGCGACCATGCGCGAACCGGCGGCGCACTTCGACATGGTGCGCACCGGCATCGCCATCTACGGCTTGTCGCCCTTCGGCGACGACCCCGAGCCCCGCGGGCTCCGTCCGGCGCTGCGCCTGAGCTCGTACGTGGCCGCCATCCGCGAGGTCGTCGCCGGCGAATCGGTCGGGTACGGCCGGCGGTATGTCGCCGAGCGCCCCGCGCGCCTGGCCATCGTACCGATCGGCTACGCCGACGGCGTCACGCGCGCGCTCACCAACCGCGGCGACGTGCTCATCGCCGGCAGGCGCTGCCGCATCACGGGCACCATCAGCATGGACCAGCTCACCGTGTTGCTGCCCGACGACCCGGCCGCGGTTCGTCCCGGCGACGAGGTCGTGTTCATCGGCCGCTCGGGCGCCGAGCGCATCCTGGCCGAAGACGTCGCCTGGGTGCTCGACACGATCAACTACGAGGTCGCCTGCGACATCGCGCCGCGCGTCGTGCGGCGCTACGTCGAGGCGCCGGTAGCCCTCGAGGCCGCACGCGTGACGGCGGTCCCCAGCTGGCCGGTCGCGATGCTCGCGCCGGGTGCGCGCCCCGCCTCTGCACGGTCCGACGACGGCCCACGCGACTCGGCCTGACGGCGCCGCAGGGCATGCTCGACACCTACGCCATCGCCGCCGCCGCCGCGCCGGCCGCCGCCGCGAGCGGCGGCGCCTGGCTCGTGGGCGGCGCCGTGCGCGACGGGCTGCTGCACCGCGAGTGCGACGACATCGACCTCGCGGTAGCCGGCGACGCCGAAGGCTTCGCCCGCACGCTGGCGACGGCGCTCGACGCGCCCGCCTTCTCGTACTCCGAGCGCTTCTCGGCATGGCGCATCGCCTGCGAGGGCGGCCACGTCGACGTGACCCCACTGCGCGGCCCCACGATCGCCGACGACCTGCGGGGCCGCGACTTCACCGTCAATGCCATGGCCCGCGCGCTGGCGGCGCCGGGCGAAGGGGCGAGCGCGCCGAGCGCGCCGAGCGCGGCGCCGGGCGACCTGATCGACCCCTGCGGCGGCCTCGCCGACCTGCGCGCGCGGCGCCTTGTAGCGTGTGCTCCCGACGCCTTCGACGACGACCCCGTGCGTGTGGTGCGCCTTGCGCGCCTGCGCTGCGAGCTCGGCCTGACCGTGGCCCCGCAGGTCGAGCAGGCGGCCCGGGCGGCCGCCGGCCGCCTCGCCGCGGCGAGCCCCGAGCGTCTCGAGCATGAGCTTTCGACGTTGCTCGGGCTGCCCTGCGTCGCGTCTGCCCTGCGCAGCCTGGCCGACCTCGGCGCCCTCGAGGCCGTGCTCCCCGAGGTGGCCTCCTGTCGCGGCGTCACGCAGAACCCCTATCACCACCTCGACGTCTTCGAGCACACCCTCGAGGCGCTCTCGTTCCTTTCGCAGGTCGTGACCGCGCTCGGCGGCGAGCGCTACCTGGCGACGCCGGCCGAGTGCGGCCTGCCGGGCGCGCCCGTCCTCGCGCCGCTCGCCTGGGCGGTGCTGCTCCACGACGTCGGCAAGCCCCTGGCGCGCCAGGTCGACGGCGAGGGACGCATCATGTTCCTCTCGCACGATCGCCTGGGTGAACAGATCGCGCGCGACGTCTGTCGCCGGCTGCGCATGAGCAAGCGGTTCGAGCAGTTCCTCGCCGAGCTCGTGCGTCAGCATCTGCGCCTCGGCTTTCTGGTGCGCGAGATGCCCCTCACACGCCGCGCGCTGGTGCGCTTTCGGCGCGACGCGCAGCCCTTCGTCTTCGAGGCCATCGTGCTGTCGCTCGCCGATCGCGTGGCGACCCGCGGCGAGCGCACGCCGCCGCAGTCGCTGGCGCGCCACTTTCGCATAGCCCGCGACGTCTTCGGCGACACGCCCTCGCCGCCGCGCCGCCTGTTGAGCGGCGACGAGGTCATGACCCTGCTCGGCGTGGGTCCAGGGGCCGCGGTGGGCCGCGCGCTGGCGGTGCTCGAAGAGGAGATCGAGTGCGGCGACGTAGCCACGCCCGACCAGGCGCGCGCGTTCCTGCTGGCCTGGTGGGAGCGCGAGCAGGAGGGCGCTCGCGATGCCTGAGCTGCCCGAGGTCGAGACCGTGCGGCGCCGCCTCGAGACCTGCCTGCCAGGTCTGGTGGTCGACGAGGTGACGGTGAACGATCCTCTCGTCTCCAACCAGACCGGCGCCGATCTGCGGGCCGCTTTCGTGGGGCGTCGCGTCGTCGCTCTGCGACGGCGCGGCAAGTACCTCATCATCGAGCTCGAGGGCATGCTGCTCGTCGTGCACCTGCGCATGACCGGACGTCTCCTGCTCGCCCCCGAACCGGGGGACGGGCGCCGCGCTTCGTCGCGCGCTTGCGGCCCGACGCCGAGCTGCTGTTCTACGACACGCGCCGCTTCGGGCGGGTGTGGGCGGTGCCGGCCGCCGACGAGAACGCCTTCTTCGCCGCGCTCGGCCCCGAGCCGTTCAGCGACGCCTTCACGAGCGCCTACCTGCGACGTGCGCTCGAGCAGCGGACCGCCCCGCTCAAGTCGTTCCTGCTCGACCAGCGGCGCATCGCCGGTGTGGGCAACATCTACGCCGACGAGACGCTGTTCCGGGCACGGCTGCACCCGCTTCGCACGGCCGGCACGCTCGGTCCCGGCGAGATCGAGCGCCTGCACGACGCCCTGCTCGAGACCTTGCAGCTCGGCATAGAGCACGCCGGCGCCTCGATCGACACCTTTGTCGACCCCGACGGCGCGAGCGGCGACTTTCAGGCGATGCTCAACGTCTACGGGCGCACCGGCCGGCCGTGCCGCGTCTGTGACACACCGATCGAGCGCGTCGAGCTCGGTGGGCGCGGCACGCACTTCTGCCCCCTCTGCCAGAGCCTGCCGCGCGGCAAGCGCCTGGCCGCCGGCGGCCGCGAGGCGCTGGCCCGCGAACACGCCGTGAACTTGCGCCGCCGGGCCCGCGCCGCGCGGCGCCGGTGACGGCCCGACTCGTGATGCGGCGCCGGTGAAAGCCCGGCGCGATCCGCGCGCGACGAAGGCTGCCGCGCGGCCCGCTGCCGCCCTCAACTCTCTGTACGTCGTGGCGACCCTCGTGCCGCGGCGCGAGACGATCGTGGTGGGCGCGCTCGGGGCGGTCACCTTTGCGCGCGGCTGGCAGGCCTACGTGGGCAGCGCGCGCCGCGGGCGCGACGCTCGCGTCGCGCGCCACCGGCGCGCCGACAAACCGCTGCGCTGGCACGCCGACTACCTGTTCGCGCGCTACCCGGCGACGCGCGCCTGGCTGCTCGACACGCCGCTTTCCGAGTGCGAGCTGGCTGCGCTGCTGTGGGCCGCCGTCACGCACGCGACAGCCCCCGATGGAGCCTCGGCGCCCGACGGAACGGCGGCGCCCGCCGGCCCGGCCGCGCCCGCCGCAGCGTTGGCGCCCGACGGCGCCGCGCTACGCTTCGGCGCCTCGGACTGCGGCTGCGCCGGCCACCTGGTGAGCCTGCCCCGACTGGGCACGCTGCGGGCCGCGCTCGGCGCCGCGGCGGCCCGGGGTGGTACGCTGCGAGCGCTGCCTGTCGAACGACGAAAGCGAGCGTAAGTGAGCGCGGTCACCCTGTACGGCGTCGTGGCGGTCACGTTCATGATGCTCATGTACGCGCTCGAAAAGCGCGGCCCCATCTTCATCGCCGCCTTCGCCCTGGGCTGCGCGCTGTCGAGCACCTACGGCTTTCTGTCAGGCGCCTGGCCGTTCGGCGTGGTCGAAGGCATCTGGACGTTCGTCGCGCTGCGGCGCTACCTCACCGTGCGCGCCGGGTCCTGACCCCGCGCGGACGGCGCCGCGGTTGCCGGGGGCGCGAGGCGCGCCGCCACGGTTGCCGGGGACGTCAGCGCGCCTTCTCCCACTTCTGCAGGTAGGCGACCTCGGCGAGCGTCTTGCCGGCGTCGATCTCGCCGCGCAGGCGGTTCTCTTTTTCGAGCACGTCCATGGCGCGGTTGGCGAGCTCGACGGCCTGCGCCCGGGGCAGCACGATGACGCCGTCGTCGTCGCCCACGACCCAGTCGCCGGGCTCGACGGTCTGGCCGGCGATCGAGACCGGCACGTTGATCTCGCCGAAGCCCTTGGGCTCGCCGGCGTTGGCGCTCACGAGGCTCGAGAAGGCCGGGAACCCCATGCGGGCGATCTCGGGGTGTCGCGGATGGCGCCCCACACCACCAGACCGGCCAGGCCCTTGACCACGGCGCTGTGTGTGGCGAGCTCGCCCCAGATGGCGGGGTAGCTGTTGAAGGCATCGACCACCAGCACGTCGCCGGGCTTGCACTCGTCGATGGCCTCGACCGGCTTGGCCCAGTCGCCGGGGTAGGTGCGCACGGTGACCGCCGGGCCGCACATGTGGGCGCCCGGCAGCAGCGGCCTGATGCCGTGCAGCGACGGCTGGCGGTGCCAGGCGTCGGAGATGTTGGCCGTCGAGACCTGCTCGAGGACGCTGCGTATGTCGGCCTCGCCGGCCCGCTTGTAGAGGGTCGTGGCGATGGCGACGCCGGTGTCGACGGCGCGGCGGATCTCGGCGGCGGCCGCGGTGGCGTCGGCCGCCTTGGTGATCGCGCCGCCCACAACGACGATACCGGCGCCGGCGGCCGCGGCCGCCGCGGCGGTCTCGGAGTTGATGCCGCCTGCCGCGCTCACGGGAATGGACACTGCTTCGGCTACGGCGCGCAGCGTGGTGAAGGGCGCCTCGCCGCGCATCTGCTGGTCGATCGCGGTGTGGATGCCCACGTAGTCGGCGCCCCACGCCTCGGCCTGGCGCGAGCGGGCGACCGGGTCGACGACCTCGATCATGTCGACGATCAGCTTGCAGCCGTAGTTGTGGGCGGCCTCGATGCACTCCTTGATGGTCGAGTCGCTGGCCGCGCCGAGCACGCCGACCAGACCGGCGCCCGCCTTGGCCGCGTACTCGACCTCGATGCGGCCGGCGTCCATCGTCTTCAAGTCGGCGAAGATGAGCTTGTCGGGGAAGGCGGCCTTGAGCTCGCGCACGGCGCGCAGGCCCTCGGCCTTGATGAGCGGCGTGCCGGCTTCGACCCAGTCGACGCCGCCGGCGACCGCCTCGCGGGCGATCTCGATGGCGCGCGGCAGGTCGACGAAGTCGAGGGCGACCTGCACGACGATGCGCCCGCCTGTGTCGGTCGAGTCGCTCATACGCCCATCACCTGCACGATCAGCTCGCGCTGCCGGGGGCGCGCGTCGAAGTCGCAGAAGACGATGGTCTGGTAGCGTCCCAGCGTGAGGCGGCCCGCGACGAAGGGCACTGTGAGCGACGGGCCCACAAGGCCGGCGCGCACGTGCGAGTGGCCGTTGCCGTCGCGCAGGTTGTCGTTGTGTGCGTAGTGGCGGTCGGGCGGCGTGAGCTGGTCGAGCGCCTCCTGCACGTCGTGCACCACGCCGGGCTCGAACTCGAGCGTCGTGACCGCGCCGGTCGCGCCCGGCACGAAGATCGTCACGGTGCCGTCGTGCAGCCCTGAGTGGCGGACGACCTCGAAGACCTTGTCCGAGATCGCGATGATGTCGGCGTCGCCGCGGCTGGGGAACTCGATCGTGTCCGTCACGACGCGTACCACGCCTTCGCGCTCCGTAGCTTTGCGCCGTTCACTGTCCATGACTGTCGCCACGCTGCCTCTCCTTGTCGTGCGATGCCGGCCCGCGGCGCGGGTCCGGCTCGGGTGATGTCGTGTTCGTCGTCGCGGCCTGCGCCGCCGCGCCGATCGCTACGTTGTCGAGCAGCCGGGTCTCGCCGAGCCGCACGGCGGCCACGATGAGGTCGTCCGGGCGCAGGGCGTCGGACCGGCGCGGGGTGGCGGGCTGCCGTGGGGCGTCTGACTGTCGCGCGGCGTCGGTCGCGTCGGCGCCGATGGGCACAAAGCTGTCGGGGTCGACGACGGCCACGTAGTCGATCGCCAGTCCGGCGGCCTGCAACTCGGCGGTGACCCTGGTCATGACTGCGCCGGCGCCGTCGGCCGCGACCGCGCGGCCTGCGACCAGCGCCCTATGCAGGCCGGCAGCCGCGGCGCGTTGCCCGGCGCTCAAGTAGACGTTGCGTGAGCTGCGGGCGAGGCCGTCGGGCTCGCGCACCGTGTCGACGGCCACGATCTCGACCGGCAGGTCGAGGTCTGTGACCAAGCGCCGCACGACCGCTAGCTGCTGGGCGTCCTTGCACCCGAAGTAGGCGCGGTCGGGGGCGACGATCGTGAGCAGCTTGGCGACGATGGTGGCCACGCCGTCGAAGTGGCCCGGCCGCTGTGCCGCCTCGTAGCCGGCGGCCGGCGGACCTTCGACGTGCACGGTCACGGCCGCGCCCGGCAGGTACATCTCGGTGACCGCCGGCGCAAAGACGAGCGTCGCGCCGGCGCCGGCCGCGAGCGCGACGTCGCGGGCCTCGTCGCGCGGGTAGCGGGCGAGGTCGTCGCCCGCGCCGAACTGGGTGGGATTCACGAAGATGGACACCACGACCGTGGCGCACTCCCGCGCGGCCGCCGCGATCAGGGCCAGGTGCCCGTCGTGCAGAGCCCCCATGGTCGGCACCAGGCCGACCGGGCGCTCGCCGGTGGCCACGGCCGCGCGCGTCTCCGCCACCGTGCGCGCGACGGTCGTCGTGGCGTGGCGCGCGGCGCTCACGGGCGTCCTTCGGGGCGGTCGAGCAGCTCGCGCAGCGTGCGCACGGTGTCGTCGTCTAAGCGCGGCGCGGCCAGGTGCAGCGCCTGCAGCGAGAGCGAGCGGTAGGTGTCGGCAAAGCGCGGCGCCTGCTCGTCGAGCAGCGCGAGGTGGGCGCGCACTGTGCCCACGTCGCCGCGCGCTACCGGACCGGTCAGCGCCTGCGACGGCCCCCGCGCGGCGACGTTGGCGGCGGTGGTGGCCACGAGCGGTCCCAGCAGGCGGGCGGCGGCGGCGGGCGGCACGCCCGCCGCCGCCGCCATCAACTCGCCGGCTTCGCTCTGCAGGGCCACGAAGAGGTTGCTCGCCGCCGCGGCGGCGAGGTGGTAGAGCGGCTTGGCCTCGTCGGCCAGGGGAAAGGGGCGGCAGCCCAGGCGCTCGGCGAGCCAGACGCCGAGCTCGACGTCGGCCGGCGTGTCGCCGGTGACGGCCATCGGCACGTCGCGCAGCGCGGTCTCGTCGCCCGGCACGGCGAAGCTCTGCAGGGGGTGCAGCGACAGGATGCCGGCCACGCGGCCGCGCAGCGGGGCGAGCAGGTCGAGCGAGCCCAAGCCGCTCGAGTGGATGGCCACGACCGGCCGCTCGAGCGGTGTCGCGAGTGCCGCGGCGACGTCGTGGGCGACGGCCTCGATGCCGTCGTCGGGCACCGTGATCCACACGACGTCGGCGCGCGCGACGGCGTCGGCCAGCGAGAGGCGGGGAGGGTCGGCCGTGGGGTCGAGCGGCACGGCCGGCGAGGCGACCACCGCGGACACGGCGACGCCGGCCTTCCTGAGCGACGCGACGAGCGTCGCGCCCAGGCGGCCCGGTCCGATCGACACATACACGCAGCGCTTCGTCTGGAAGCAAGGCGTCGGCTCCTTGGCTGCAGTCCCCCCGTGGCGGGCGGTACCACGCCGGCCTAACGTCCCGGCGCACTTTCACCGTGCGGTCGTCCTCGTCTCCGGCCCCTGGGCTCGAAGCGAGGGCGTCGCGCAAACCGCCCGAGCATGTGGGCGATTGCACAAGTGCAAGCTTAGGGGCAGATGCCCGGCACGGTCAATTCTGCCGTAGGGACCGCGTGGACAAACGTGAACGGCCGCGCTGGACGCGATCGGCCGGCCGCGGCCAACGGAGGCCGGCCGCTTGACGCAGCGGTTTCCTCTGATGGAATGGGACGATGGATGAACCCACTATCGGTACAGGAGCCGCGGCCGGCAGCGAGCCAGATGACGGGGTCGGAGGGTTGCGCACCCTCGACTTTGCCCAGCTGAGGCCGGAGCGCGTGTTGGTCCTCCCCGGGACCATGCTCGTGGTCGGCTGGCTGCTTGTGTATCTTGCGATACCGACCGCGTCGCCGAACTGGGTGGACCGCGGCTGGCCCGGCCTCATGGCGGTCTCGTGGGCCCCGCTGTTGGTGGTGGAGTGGCTCTTGCTCAAACCGCGGCAGGGCTCCTGGACGGCGCGACCGCTGTCGAGGTCGAGCGCGGTCGGCTTGGCGTCGGCGGGCGCGCTCGTGGCGCTCTGGATCGTGCTGGGTGTGGGCATCGGGCGCGCCTTCGGGCCTCCCGGCTTCACCGGCGACGCCAGCTCCTACGACATCGCGTTCGCGGTCGTCGCCGGCGCGGCAGGCAGCTACTATGCGGGCGCTTTGGCGTGGCCGCGCAGGTGGTACGTGGCCGGCACTGCGGCGTCGCTGCTGTTCGCCGCGCTGTTCGCCCTGCTTGGCACGTGGATGGCGGTGCCGTTGGTCGCGATCGGCGTCGTCGTCTTCGCTCTCGGAGTGCGACGCATCGTGAGGCTGGTGCGCTCCACGCCCCGAGCGCGCGCGCCGCTCGCCGGAAGCGAATGGCAACCGGAGAGCGCGAGCGACTCGGGCGCGACGCGCAGCGATGCGTTTCGCGACGTCATGGCCACTCTGTTCGTCGTCGGCACCGCCGACGACATCTATCTCCTGCGCAAGACGGGTTTGAGCTGGCCCGACCTGTACCGCCATCTGTACTGGCTCGAAGGATGGGGGTATGTGGCCGCCAGCTCGGGGTACCGAAGGGGCAGGTTGCGGGTGTCCAACGTGCGGTTGACGACCTGGGGCCGCGGCGAGTTCGCCGCCTCGCTCGAGCAAGCCGGGGTCGCGGCGGCGTAGCCGCGTCGGCGCCGGCCGCCGCTCGCCACACCGCCGCCACGCCGGCGCCACGCCCGCGATAAGCCGTCGCTTCGAGGCTCGGTGGTACACTGTCGCCATGCCCATCTACGAGTTCATCTGCGAGCATTGCGAGCTGCGGTTCGAAGAGCTCGTGCGCAACGGCGACAAGCCGCGGTGCCCCGAGTGCTCCACCAACGACATCCGCCGCATGCTCTCGAGCTTCGCCGTCCACTCGACGTCGGCCAACCTCGGCGGCGGCGGGAGCAAGAACTGCGGTTCGTGTGGGAGCTCATCCTGTGGCACCTGCCACTGACGACCCGGTCGTAGCCGCGCTCGAGCGGCTTCGGGCCGAGGCCGAGGCCTGCGAGAAGTGCCTGCTGTCGGCCACGCGTACCCGGGTGGTGTTCGGCGAAGGCGACCCGCACAGCGACCTCATGTTCGTCGGCGAGGCGCCCGGCTACCACGAAGACCAGCAGGGCCGGCCCTTCGTGGGCCAGGCCGGCAAGCTCCTCGAACAGCTCCTGCAGACCATCGGCCTGTCGCGCGAGCAGGTCTACATCGCCAACGTGCTCAAGTCGCGCCCGCCCAACAACCGCGACCCCAAGCCCGAAGAGATCGCCGCCTGCGAGCCCTACCTCGTGCGCCAGGTCGAGATCATCGCGCCGCGCGTCGTGTGCACGCTGGGCAACTTCGCCACCAAGCTGCTCTCGGGCAGCCCGACCGGCATCACCCGCGTGCACGGCATCCCGCAGCGCACGCGCGTGGGCAGCCGCGATCTCTACCTCTATCCGATCTTCCATCCGGCTGCCGCCCTCTACACGCCGGCCATGCTCGAGACTCTCAAGCAGGACATGCTGCGGCTGCCCGAAGTGCTCGGCCTGCCGCTCGACGGCGACGCGGCGCCCGATGGCAGCGCCGTCGCGCCCGTCGCGCTGCACGTCCAACCGCCCGCAAGCCGCCCGATCGTGCTGCCGACGCTGGCGCCCGAGACCGCGACGTCGCCGGCAGCCGAGACGCCGACGCCCGCACCGACGCTGCCGCAAGCGCAGCCGCCGCAGGCTCCCGCGCAGCCGCAGACTCCCGCGCAGTCGCCGCAGGCTCCCGCACAGCCGCCGGCCGCGCAGCCGCCGGCGCCTCCGCGCCCACCGGCGACCAGCGGACCGGCCGAACAACTCGGCCTCTTCTAAGGGCGTGCTCACGGCCACGCTTGCTTCGCCGGAGGCGACCGGCAGGTTTGCGCGCCTCTTTGCGGCCCGACTCGCGCCGCCCGCCTTGGTCACGTTGCGCGGCGAGCTCGGCACCGGCAAGACCACCCTCGTGCGCGACATCCTGCATGCGCTCGGCGTCGAGAGCGTGGTGGCCAGCCCGTCGTTCACGCTCGCGCAGAGCTATGAAGGCGCCGGCTCCCTGCGGCTGCACCACCTCGACCTCTACCGCCTGTGGCCGGGCGCCGACGCGACTCTGTTCGCCTGGGAGGACTACCTCGACGGCGCCTCGCTGACGTTCGTGGAGTGGCCCGAGGCGGGCGCGGCGGAGCTGCCGCCCGCCGACGTCGACGTCGCGCTCACGCATCGCACGCCCGACAGTCGCGGCCTCGAGCTGCGCGCCGCCCCCAGCCTCGAAGCGGCGCTCGCCGCCGAGATGACGGCGGCCGGCATCGACGACGTCCTGCTCGCGCCCGGTGGGTCGGTCTCCGACGAAGCGACTGCAGGCGGAGGGGCGACGACGCGCGCGTCGGCGGGCGAGGCGCCCGACCGCGAAGGCTGCACGCGGGGGACCGCGACGTGATCCTCGCGGTCGAGACCTCGAGCGCCGTCGCTACTGCCGCGGTCGTCGCGGCCGACGGCGCCGCGCTGGGCGGATCGCGACCCAGCGCCGACGCGCACCAGGCGCGGCGCCTGCTTGAGTGCGTGCACGAGGCGCTCACCGCGGCCGGCACCACGCTCGCCGACGTCGAGACCATCGTCTGCGGCCTGGGCCCGGGCACGTTCACCGGCCTGCGCATCGGCATCGCCGCGGCGCGCGCCCTGGCGCAGGCCGCCGATCTGCCGATCGCCGGCGTGCCCAGTCTCGAGGCGCTCGCCCGCGGCCTCGCCGCAGGCGAGGCAGGCGCGAGCGCCGCTCACGTCGTGCCCCTGATCGACGGCCGCCGCGGCGAGGTCTTCGCGGCCGTCTACCGGCGCACGTCGCGGCCCGCCGCGGCGCCGGCGCCGCGGCCTGTGCCGTGGCTCGCGCCGTGGCCCGAGCTCGAGCTGCTCGTGCCGCTCACCGTGGTGAGCGTCGACGAGCTGTCGGCGTTCCTCTGCGACGTTCCGGGCGCGGTCGTGGGCGGCGACGGCGCGCTGCCGCACGCCGACCGGCTGCCGCCGGCCGTCGTGCTCGAGCGCGCCGTCGCCGCCCCCAGCGCCCTCATGGTCGCCCGCACCTTCCTGGCCGGCTCGTCGGAGCTCACGCGGGGCTTCGCCGACACGCTGCCCATCTACGGCCGCGAGCCCGACGCCGTGCCGCGCAAGCAGGCGCCCGCGGCGCCGCGGGCCGCCGCGCCATCGTCCACCGACCGCGGCGCTCCGCCGCCGACCGAGGAGCCGCGCCGATGATCGACTCGCCGCCCGAACGTCCGACCGCCGGCGCCACCGTCATCCGGCGGCTGCTGCCGGCCGACCTCGCGGCGATCGTCGCCATCGAGAACGACACCTTCACCCTGCCGTGGCACCCGAACGTCTTCGCCAGCATGCTCGTCAAGCCCGAGGCGCTGTGCCTGGGCTGCCTGGTCGGCGGGCGCCTGGTCGGCTACCTCATCGCCGACATGTTCGTCGACGTCTGGCACATCATGAACCTGGCGGTGAACGCGTCGCAGCGCCGCAACCACATCGCCTCCGACCTGCTCGAACACTACTTCGAGATCACCGACGACGACCCGCACCGCGGCCACACGCTCGAGGTGCGCGTGTCCAACGAGCCGGCCATCGAGCTCTACCGCAGCTACGGCTTCGTGGCCACCGGCGTGCGCCGCGGCTACTACTCCGACAACCGCGAGGACGCCCTCATCATGTGGAAAGAGCGCGAGGGCGACTCGGCGTGAGCCTGCTGCTGTGCATCGAGACCTCGTGCGACGACACGAGCGCGGCGGTCGTCGAGACCGCGGCCCCGACGGCGCCGCCGTCATCCGCTCGTCGATCGTCTCGTCGCAGCACGAGTTCCACGCGCCCTTCGGCGGCGTCGTGCCCGAGGTCGCGTCGCGGCGCCACACCGAACTGCTGGTCGGCGCGGTGGCCGACGCCCTGGGCGAAGCCGGCGTCGGCTGGGACGACCTCGAGGGCGTCGCGGTGACCACCGGCCCCGGCCTGATCGGCGCGCTGCTCGTGGGCCTGGCCGCCGCCAAGGCGCTCGCCTACGCCCGCCGCCTGCCGCTCATGCCGGTCGACCATCTGCAAGGTCACCTGGCGGCCGCCTACGCCCTGGGCGTCGAGGCGCCGTTCGTGTGCCTCACGGCGAGCGGCGGTCACACCATGCTCGCCGTGGTCGAGCGCGGCGTCGAGTTTCGCGTGGTCGGCCGCACGCTCGACGACGCCGCCGGCGAGGCCTTCGACAAGGGCGCCCGGCTGCTCGGCCTGCCGTACCCCGGCGGCCGCGAGCTCGATCTGCTGGCCGCCGCCGGCGACCCGGCGCTGGTGACCTTTCCGCGCAGCCTGCCGCAGGGCTTCGACTTCAGCTTCAGCGGCCTCAAGACGGCGCTGCTCTACTACCTGCGCGAGCACGAGGCGCAGGCCGGCTTCGCGGCCCGTCGCGCCGGCGTGGCCGCTTCGTACCAGGAGGCCATCGTCGATCAGCTCGTCCACAAGACGGTGCGCTGCGCCGAGCACGAGGGGCTGCGCCGGGTCGCGGTGGGCGGCGGCGTGGCCGCGAACTCGCGGCTGCGCCGCCGCCTCTCCGACGCCTGCGAGCGGCGCGGCCTGACCGCGTTCATCCCGCCCGTCGCGCTGTGCACCGACAACGCCGCCATGGTCGGCCTGGCGGCGCGCCACCTCGAGGCCGTGCCCTGGCCGGACTACCTGGGCCTCGACGCCTACGCCTCCGAGCCCGCCCTGAACATCCCGCGGCGGCGCTAGCCGGCGGCCGTCGCGTGGTCGCCGTAAACGGGTAAGACTAGGAGCATCGACCACCGCGGCAGGACGGCCCTGTCCGAGACGGGAGCTCCACGGCACGAGATGAAGACGAACGTCACACCCGGCGACACCCCGGTCGCGGCGGCGCGCGGCAGCGCGGCGCCCCGGGCGGCGGCGCCCAAAGGCGCAATGCCCCAGGCGACACCGGCCAAGGCGCAGGCGTCGGCTCGCCGGCGCCCGTTGATTCGCGGCCGACCAGTTCGTGTCGTGCCTCGAAAACGAGGGCGTCGAGTACGTCTTCGGCATACCGGGTGAGGAGACCCTCGACATAAACGAGGCGCTCGACCGCTCCGGGCAGATCACCTTCATCCCCACGCGCCACGAGCAGGGCGCCGCCTTCATGGCCGAGGCGTACGGGCGCCTCACCGGCAAGGCCGGCGTGTGCCTGGCGACCCTGGGCCCGGGGGCGACCAACCTGGCCACCGGCATCGCCGACGCCAATCTCGACCACGCTCCGGTCGTAGCGATCACCGGCCAGGTCGACCTGTCGGGCATGCACAAAGAGACCCACCAGTTCATCGACATCGTCGAGATGATGCAGCCCATGACCAAGTGGAACGCACGGGTCCACGACCCGCGCACGGTCGCCGAGGCGGTGCGCAAGGCCTTCGCGGTGGCCACCGCCGAAAAGCCCGGGGCCACCCACCTCGAGCTGCCGGCCGACGTCATGGCGAGCCCCGCCACAGGCGGGCGCTGCCTGCAGCGCACGCCGCAGCCGGTGAGCGAACCCGACGAGGCGGCCCTGCGCCTCACGGCCGATCTGATCCGCGCGGCGCGCCGGCCCGTGCTGCTCGTGGGCCACGGGGTCGTGCGCCAGGGAGCCGCGCCGGCGCTGCGCGAGCTCTGCCGCAGGACCGGGCTGCACGTGATCACCACCTTCATGGGCAAGGGCGTGCTCGACGCCGACGACGAGCACTTCCTGTTCACCGCCGGCCTGAACGCGCAGAACTACCCGGCCGGCTTTTTCGGGCGCGCCGACCTCGTGATCTGCGTGGGCTACGACATGGTCGAGTGGGCGCCCGTCGGCCTGGAACCCGGCCGGCGATCGGCGCATCATCTGCATCGACACGGTGACCCCCGAGATCGACGCCCACTACGTGCCCGAGGTCGAGCTGGTCGGCGACCTCACTCACATCATCGCGCAGCTCGGGTTTCTGCTGGCCGCCGAGCCCCCGACTGCCCTCGAGGTGCCGCCCTATCACCGCGCCTTCGAGGTGGCTCTCGACGTGGGCGAAGACGACGACGCCCCGGTCAAGCCCCAGCGCGTGCTGCGCGACCTGCGCGACCTCATGGCCACCGACGACATCCTCGTGAGCGACGTCGGCGCCCACAAGCTCTGGGTGGCGCGTTTCTGGGAGGCTCGCGAGCCCAAGACGGTTCTCATCTCCAACGGCTTTGCGGCGATGGGCTTCGGCCTGCCGGCCGCCATCGCCGCCGCGCTCACCATGCGCGGCGCCCACAAAGTCGTGGCCATCGTCGGCGACGGCGGCTTTCTCATGAACGTCGGCGAGCTCGAGACCGCCAAGCGGCTGGGCAACCCCCTGGTCGTGCTCGTCTGGACCGACGGCAGCTACGGCCTGATCGAGATGCACCAGCGCCGGCAGTTCGGCCACGTCTCGGGCACGCGCTTCGGCAACCCCGACTTCGTGGCGCTCGCCCGGTCCTTCGGCCTGCAGGGCTTTCGCGTCGAGCGCGCCGGCGAGCTCATGCCGGTGCTGCGCCAGGCGCTCGCCGCCCCCGGCCCGGTGATCGTCGAGGTGCCCATCGACTACCGCGAGAACGACAAGCTGGGCATCGACCTCTGGCAGCTCGCCCCCGGGCTGCGCGACTAGGCGCGCGACGAAGTCACGCCTGCCTGAGCGGCGACGACGAAGTCGATCGACGGCCTAGCCGGGGCGGCTCCCGGCGCGTGTCTGGGTCGGCGCCGGGCCTCGCCGGCGCCGACACCATGCGTCTCGCAGGCGCCTCCCCCTTGCGCCGCGCCGCGCAGTTTGTAGACTGCGGGCAGGGAGCCGAGGGGAGACTCGCCCGACGCTCGACCGGAAATGCACTGGGGGGTCCGCATGTCCGACGTTCGTAGCCTGCTCACCGACCCGGCGTTGCGCCGCGTGCGCATGCGCATCTTCACGGCGGTGATCGTCGTCTTCACGCTGGTGTGCTCGGGATCGTTCGGCATGGAAGACGTCGTGTCGGGTTCGGGCCCCGGCTTCACCATCCTCATGATCTGCCTGCTGCCCTTCGTGTGGAGCATCCCGATGGCGCTGGTCGCCTCGGAGCTCGGCTCGGCCATTCCCGAGGGCGGCGGCTTCTACCGCTGGGTGCGGCGCGCGATGGGCGAGTACTGGAGCTTCCAGACGGGCTGGTGGTGGACCCTGTCGCTGTACGTCGACTCGGCCGTCTACATCACGCTGGCGCTGGGCTACATCCAGAGCAAGTGGGGCATCAGCGACGACTGGCGCTGGGTGCTGGGCATCGGCCTCGTGGCGTTCTTCACCTTCATCAACATCCGCGGCCTCGACCTGACTGGCAAGGCGCTCACCGTCATCCAGATCATCGTCATGGCGCCCTTTGTGGCGCTCGTGATCTGGGGCTTCGCCAAGGGCACGGGCAACCCCATCTCACCGATGCTGCCGCCGCATATGGGCTTCGTGGCGGCCAGCAGCGGCGGCCTGGCCATCATGATGTGGATGTACTCGGGCTATGAGTCCATGTCGACCCTCGCCGCCGAGGTCGAGAACCCGCAGCGACTCATTCCGCGGGCCATCATGATCGCCGTGCCGGTCGTCATCATCACCTACGCCCTCACCACCATGGCCGCCGTCAGGGCGGCCGGCAGCGGCAACTGGGTGAACCTCGTGTCCGACGCCAGCGGCGGCGGCGCGGCCGTCGACTTCGTCAAGGCGGGCCAGCTCGTCGGCGGCGCGGTGCTGCTGTGGGCGGTCTTCGCCTCGGCCATCGCCAGCAACCTCGGGCTCTACGCCGGCTACCTGGCGAGCGGCTCGCGACCCTCGTACCAGCTCTCGCGCGACCGCCTGTACCCGCGCTTCATGGGCAAGGTGCACAAGTCGTGGGGCACGCCGTGGGTCGCCATCCTCATCATGGGCCTGGTCGACGCCGTCCTCGTGAAGGGCAGCTTCACCACGCTGATCGTGATCGACGTCTTCCTGCTCATGTTCAGCTACATCCCGATCTTCATCGCGGCCGTCGTGCTGCGCTGGCGCCAGCCCGAACTGCCGCGTCCGTTCCGCGTGCCCCTGCCGACCTGGCTGCTCTTCGTCTACGTGTTGTTCCCGATCGCCATCGCCGTGTACGCGCTGTTCACCAACGGCGCCGACTACCTGGTCGGCGGTCTCATCGGCGTGATCTCCGGTCCCGTGGCCTACCTGGTCTTCAAGCAGGTCTACAAGGGCACGGCCGACGACGCTCTCGAGGGCGCCATGGTGACGAGCGTCGCCGGCTCGTTCGGCACTCGGACCGAGTCCCGTCGCGCGAGCGCCCGGCCCTGGCGGCTGATCGGGGCCGCGCTGGGCGTGGCGGCCGGCATCGCGGCCGTCGGCGCGGGCCTCTACGTGCATGGCGCCGCCGGCTACCGTCTCGGCTTGGCCTGGCGGATCGGCGGCGGCGCGGTGAGCGCGCCGCGGCTGCTCGTGGCCATGGGCGTCGTCATGATCGTCGGCGGGCTGCTCACCGCGCGCTACGTGGTGATCGGCGGCCTGCTCACGGCGCTGGCGCTCGTGCCCGGCCTGGTGTTCGCCTACGACCACGTCTGGTACCGCATGGCGGATCTGCACGTCTGGGCGGCAGCCGTCGTGCTCGCCCTGCTGTCGTGCGTGTGCGCCGGCGTCGCCTTGCAGAGAAGATCGTGCCGATCGGCGCCGAGCCCTTCACGCCGCTGCTGGCGTTGCCGGTCGAGGAGCTGGGCGAGCCACTCGTCGTGGGGGCGCCGCCCTCGGTCTGATCCCGGGGGCGGTGCAGACGACGGCGGGGCGGGGGCCGCATGCGGCCCCCGCCCCGCCGTCGTCTTTGTGGACTCGCCGGCGCCCCCGACGGGCGGCGCCTCAGTCTTCGAGCAGGATCGTCACGGGGCCGTCGTTGACCAGCGAGACGTGCATGTGGGCGCCGAACACGCCGGTCGCGACCTCGAGACCGGCGGCGCGCAGCGCCGCGACGAGGGCCTCGTAGAGCTCCTCGCCCTGGGCCGGCGGCGCGGCGTCGGTGAAGCTCGGGCGATTGCCGCGGCGCGTGTCGGCGTAGAGCGTGAACTGCGAGACGACGAGCAGGGCGCCGCCGCTGTCGCCGATGGCGCGGTTCATGAGTCCGCGCTCGTCGTCGAAGACGCGCAGCTTGACCGTCTTGGCGGCCAGTCGAGCGGCATTCTCGCGGGTGTCCGCATGGGTCACGCCGACCAGGGCGAGGAAGCCGCGCCCGACGGCCGCCACCTCGCGACCCTCGACGGTCACCGTGGCTCGCTCGACCCGCTGCAGCAGTACGCGCATGGCGCTGATTGTACGGCGGCCGACGGGAGCGTGGCCAGCGTCGGGCGCCATCCGCTCGCCCGGCGCCCTGAGTCGGCCGCCGACGCGGCCTCGCGGCCGCCCGCCGGCGGGCGTCTCGGATTCCTTGTCTTGTGGGCGAAAAAACCTGCTCAGAAGGGGAATCTGACACTGTCGGCCACAGTGCCGCCGGCCGATGGCCATCGTTTGACAAGTCCCGGTACGGGCCATACCATAACGTCTCCCAAGCGTTAGCACTCTCATGGTGTGAGTGCCAGATTCCAACAGAGAAGGAGGGCTGTATGAAGCTGAAGCCGCTCGAGGACCGCGTCATCATCAAGGCGGTCACGCAAGAAGAGAAGACGCCCAGCGGCATCGTGCTTCCCGACACGGCCAAAGAAAAGCCGATGATCGGCGAAGTCGTAGCCGCCGGCGAGGGCAAGTGGGACGAGACCGGCACCAAGCGCATCCCTGTCGATGTGAAGGTCGGCGAGAAGGTCATTTACGGCAAGTACTCGGGCACCGAGTACAAAACGAGCGACGGCGAAGAACTCCTCATCCTCCGGGTGAGCGAGATCCTCGCCATAGTCAAATAGAAGGGAGGCTGAGGAAGCGTGGCTAAGGAACTCAAGTATCAGGACGAGGCGCGTCGCGCGCTCGAGCGCGGAGTCAATGCGCTCGCCGACGCCGTCAAGATCACCCTCGGCCCCAAGGGCCGTTACGTCGTGCTCGACAAGAAGTTCGGCGCCCCCACCATCACCAACGACGGTGTGACCATCGCGCGTGAGATCGAGCTCGAAGACGTGTTCGAGAACCAGGGCGCGCAGCTCGTGAAGGAAGTCGCGACCAAGACCAACGACATCGCCGGCGACGGCACCACCACCGCCACCCTGCTCGCCCAGGCGATCGTCCGCGAGGGCCTGCGCAACGTAGCCGCCGGGGCGAACCCGATGGCCATCAAGCGCGGCATCGAAGCGGCCGTCAACGAGGCCGTCGAGGCCATCAAGAAGGCCTCCAAGGAGATCTACGGCAAAGAGGACATCGCCCGTGTCGCCACCATCTCGGCGCGCGATCGCGCCGTCGGCGACGTCATCGCCGACGCGATCGAGAAGGTCGGCAAGGACGGCGTGGTCAACGTCGAGGAGTCCAACACCTTCGGCCTCGACCTCGAGTTCACCGAGGGCATGCAGTTCGACAAGGGCTATCTCAGCCCGTACCTGATCACCGATCCGGAGCGCATGGAAGTCGGTCCTCAACGATCCGTACATCCTCATCGCCAATCAGAAGATCGGCGCCGTCCAGGACCTCCTGCCTGTGCTCGAGAAGGTCATTCAGCAGGGCAAGCAGCTCCTCATCGTCTCCGAAGACGTCGAAGGCGAAGCCCTCGCGACCCTGGTCGTCAACAAGCTGCGCGGCACCTTCACCTGCGTCGCCGTCAAGGCCCCCGGCTTCGGCGATCGCCGTAAGCGCATGCTCGAAGACATCGCCATCCTTACCGGCGGCGAGGTCATCACTGAAGAGATGGGCCTCAAGCTCGAGAACACCGACATCACCCAGCTCGGCCGCGCCCGTCAGGTCGTCGTGACCAAGGACAACACCACCATCATCGACGGCGCCGGCGATACCGACCAGATCAAGGGCCGCATCAAGCAGATCAAGAGCGAGATCGAGACCACCGACTCCGACTTCGACCGTGAGAAGCTCCAGGAGCGTCTCGCCAAGCTGGCCGGCGGCGTCGCCGTCGTCAAAGTCGGCGCGGCCACCGAAGTCGAGATGAAAGAGACCAAGCACCGCGTCGAAGACGCTCTCAACGCCACGCGCGCCGCTCTCGAAGAGGGCATCGTGCCCGGCGGCGGGGTCGTGCTCGTCAACGCGATGTCGGCCATCAAGGTCGACAAGAAGTCCGAAGACATCGACTTCCGCACGGGCAAGCAGATCATCGTGCGCGCGCTCGAAGAGCCGCTTCGTCAGATCGCCGAGAACGCTGGGCTCGAGGGCTCGGTCGTGGTCAACACGGTCAAGGGCCTGCCCGCTGGTCATGGCCTGAACGCCGAGACCGGCGAGTACGAGGACATGGTCAAGGCCGGCATCATCGACCCGGCCATGGTCACCCGTTCGGCGCTGCAGAACGCCGCGTCGATCGCCAAGAACATCCTCACCACCGAGTGCATCGTCGCCGACAAGCCTGAGCCCGCGGGCGCAGGCGGCGGCATGCCGGGCGGCGGTATGCCTCCCGGCATGATGTGAGACTGAAGGGTTAGCGCAAGCTTCCTTCACGTATCGCACCACGCGTCGCGGCGGGCGGGCCCATGCGGGCCCGCCCGCCGCTTTTTCGTGGGGCTCGTGACCGCCCGCCCGGGCGCGGCTTCCCCGCTCGCGCCCCGCTTCCGCGCTCAAGCCTCCCGCCTCGCCCCAGCCTCGCCTCTAGTACATCTGTCTAGGCCACGCACGACGTAACGGGGCCGCCCGTTGCGCGGCGCGCGGCGAGGGGCATAGCCTCGGGTGCCCCGCCCGGGTCACGGTGGGGCAGCAGGCTGCACGAGCGCACCCGAGGGGGGTGAGGCGCCACGCAAGAGCCCGTCGTCAGAGAGCTGATCGTCACGGGTCCGGCGAAGGAGCGGCTGTTCGCGTTGTTCAGCCGGGTCTATGCGGGGCGCCACGACGTGCGCGTCGTCATGGATCGCCGCTCCGGGCCGCGCCGCCGCTGGGTCGCCCAGGCCGACGCCGAGCGCCGACGCGCCGAGCGCCGCCACGAGCCGCCCGACTGGATCTTCCCGCCGCCCGACTGACTTAGCCGACTCCGCCTGGCGGCCGCCTCGTGCAGGCGCCGTGTCGACCACCCGGGCGAGCGCCGCGCCGACCGCCCCGCGCGCGCGTCGCACCGACCGTCCCGGCCCGGTCAACGAGCCTGCAGGGACCTCTCTGACGGCCCGGGACAAAGGAACGCGGGCCACTGTTGTCAAAAGAGGCGACAAACGGCTCAAGGTATCGGTCAAAGCGCTCGACAATGGGGGTGACGCCGAGACTGGCAAGCGGCGTCGGAAGGGGAATTTCGTTTGCGCAAGCGTATCCGCAGCCGGCAGGCGATCCTCGTCGTCTGCGCTCTGGCGCTGGCCGCCCTCGTGAGCTGGCGCGTCGACAACGACTCGGTGGCGGTGCTGCTCTACGCAGTGCCCGCGCTCGCCGCTGCCCTGGTGCTCTCGTGGCGCGAGGCGGTCTTCACGTCGCTCGCCGGGTTTCTCGCCTTCCTCGGCCTCCTGGCCGTCGAGGGCGGCACCCACGTCTATGCGACGGTCCTCGCCCTCGCCGCCGTCTGTGCCCTCGCCGTCGTGCTCGCCCTGCGCCACCGTCCGGCACCCGGCGTGCAGCACGCCCTGCCGCACTTCACGCCGGCCGCCGGCATGCTCGGCCGTGTCGCCACCGACCTCGCGGCCTCGCTCGACCTGCACCACCTGCTCGGTTCGATGGCGCAGCAGCTCACCGCCGCGGTGGGCGTGTCGCGTTGCGCCATCCTGCTGGTCGAAGGCGATCACCTGCGCCTCGCCGCCTCCACCGGAGCCGCCCTCGTGGCTCCGTTCGGCGACGGCAAGGGGCACGTGAGCGACTGGCTGCGCGACCTGCGCGAGCCGCTGGTCATGACGCCGGAAAGCCCGGGGGTCGGCAAAGCCGAGTTCGCGACGCTCGATGCCCGTAAGGTCCTCGCCCTGCCGTTCGTCGCCCAGGGCGAGCTGTTCGGCGTCGCCGTGCTCGACGAACCGGGCCGCGAGGCCGACTTCGACGACGAGCGCATCGGCGTGGGGCAGGCGGTGGCCGGCTTCGCTGCTCTCATGATCAACAACGCGAGCCTCTACGAGCGCCGTTCGCAGCTCGCCGCCGAGCTCGCCGAACGCTCATCCACCCTCGAAGCGTTGCTGCGCCTGGGCTACGAGCTGCGCGCCACACTCGACTTGGACCAGGTGCTGCAGCGCGTCGCGGCGACCGTGCTCGAGTCGCTCAGCTACCGGCAGGTCGATCTGTTCCTCTACGACGAGACGGCCGAGACCCTGCAGGCCCGCGTGTCGCTGGGCGGCTCGCCCGAGCTCAGCAGTCATTACCTGACGACGCCCATCCCCATGAAGGTCTTCGAGCAGACGATGCGCCCCGAGTTCCGCATGGGCAACTCGTTCTTCCGCCAGCGCCGGCGCGTGCCGCCGAGCCCTGACGAACGCCGGCTGCTGCCCGTCACCGACCTGGGCGCGCGTCGCGATGACGAGTGGCAGACCGGCGACTGCCTGGTCGTGCCCCTGCAGTCGCGCGCCGGCCGCTGCCTGGGAGCTCTCTCCGTCAACGACCCCCTCGACCGTCTGCTGCCCACCATGGAGTCCATCCGCGGCGTCGAGATCTTCGCCAACCAGGCCGCGATCGCCATCGAGAATGCCCAGCAGTACGCCGCGCTCGAGGTGCAGGAGCTGCGCCTCGAGCGACAGCTCCAGTCGCAGCAGGACCTCGTGCGCGTGAGCGAGTCGATCCTCTCAACCTTGGACGAGCAGGTCGTGTTCGAGGCGATCACAGAGAAGCTCCGCCTGCTCGTCGAGTACGACACGCTGGCGATCAGCAAGGTCGAGTGGGACACGCGCCGCATCGTCACCGCGTGGGCGCGCGACGAATACGCCCAGGAGCTGATCGACAACCCGATCAGCGTAGAGCAGGGGCTCTGGGGCTGGGCCGTCACCCACGACGAGGCCCTGCTGTGCAACGCGGCGCACGACGACCCCCGCGCCAACCAAGTGCCCGATACGCCGGTCGAACCGCAGGCCTCGATCGTGCTGCCGCTCCACGTCATGAACAAGGTGATCGGCGTGCTCAACCTCGACCGCCTCGGCGGCAAGACCTTCTCCGAAGAGGAGTTCGAGCTCGTCAAGCCGTTCGCCAACCTCGCGGCCATCGCCATCGAGAACGCTTCGCTCTACGAGCGCAGCCAGCTGCGCGCCGTCACCGACCCGCTGACCGGCCTCTACAATCACGGCCACTTCCAGGAGACCCTCGAGCACGAGGTGCGCCGCTGCGAGCGCTACGGCGACGGCTTCTCGCTGCTCATGCTCGACCTCGATCACTTCAAGAGGGTCAACGACCACTTCGGCCACCCCCGCGGCGACGCGGTGCTGCGCGAGGTCGCCCAGGTCCTTTCCAACACCACGCGCGAGGCCGACTACGCGGCCCGCTACGGCGGCGAGGAGTTCGCCGCCCTGCTGCCCAAGACCTCGCCCGAAGACGCCTGCCAGCTCGCCGACCGCATCCGCACGCGCGTGCGCGAGATCGAAGTCGAGGAGGGCGACGCGTTTCGCGTATCGGCCTCGATCGGCGTCGCCGACTTTCCCGCCTGCGGCCTCGATGCCAAGACCGTTCTGGGGGCGGCCGACACGGCGCTGCTCTGGGCCAAGCGGCGCGGGCGCAACTGCGTGCTCTACTACCGCGACGTGCGCGAGATGATGGAGGCGCGCCCCAGCGACGACTCGGGCGAACGCTCCTGGCGCAACGGCATCGAGGTGCTGGCCGCCGCGGTCGACGCCAAGGCGAGCTACCGCGAACACCACGGCGACGCCGTGGCCGAGATGGTGCGCGAGCTCGGCGAGCGCGCCGGCCTGGCCGACGCCGACCGCGCCATCTACGAGGTGGCGGCGCGCCTGCACGACGTCGGCAAGGTCGGCATACGCGCCGAACTCCTCGAGAAGGGCGACCGCCTGACCGACGCCGACCGCGACGAGCTGCGCCGCCACGTCGAGCTCGGCGTCGACATCTTCACCAACGCCGAGGCGCCCACCGAGTTCGTCGAGATCGTGCGCCACCACCACGAGCGCTGGGACGGCCGCGGCTACCCCGACGGGCTGCGCGGCGACGAGATCCCCATGGGTGCGCGGCTGATCGCCATCGGCGACTCGTTTCAGGCGATGCTGTCCGACCGGCCCTACCGCGCGGCCCTCAGCTTAGACGAGGCCCGCGCCGAGATCCGCGCCGGCGCCGGCGTGCAGTTCGACCCGGTGCTGGCGCGCCTCTTTCTCGACCAGTGCCGCGCCTCGGGCGCGCCCGCTCCGCCGCCGGCGGCGGTCGGCGACTGACGGTCCTCCCGGGCGCTCCGACAGGGCTACGGTTGGCAACCCCTCCGCGCGCTCTGTAAGATACGGACCCCGGCCAACGATAGTCCGACGCTGCGGCTCGACGCCGGCCGTCGGGGCCGATCTCGCATCACAAAAGTCGTGGAGGTAGTGGTCATGCTGTTGGTAGGCGAATCGATCAACGGGACTCGCAAGCAGGTCGGCGAAGCCATTGGGGCGCGTGACGCCGAGTTCATCAAGACGCTCGCGACCGATCAGGTCACGGCCGGCGCGAACATCCTCGACGTCAACGGCGGCGTGGCCGGCGGCAACGAGGTCGAAGACCTTCTCTGGCTCATCGCCACGGTGCGCAGTGTCACCGACAATCAGCTCATGATCGACTCCGCCAGCCCCGCCGCCCTGCAGGCCGGCGTCGAAGCGGCCATCAAAGACGGCGGCAAGATCCCCCACATCAACTCCATCAGCGGCGAGCAGAGCCGCATCGACACGGTGCTGCCGCTGGTCGAGAAGTACAAGTGCCCGGTCGTCGCCCTCTGCCTGAACGACGAAGGCATCCCCTGCACGGCCGAAGACCGTTTCGCCGTCGCCAAGATGCTTCACGACAAGCTCTCCGCGGCCGGCCTGCCCGCCGAGGACATGTGGTTCGACCCGCTGGTCATGACCGTCTCCGCCGATTCCACGGCGGCCCTCGTGACCATGGGCACCCTGGCGCTCATCAAGGCCAACCTGCCGGGCGTGCGCTCGACGGGCGGCCTCAGCAACGTCAGCTTCGGGTTGCCCAACCGCCCGCTGCTCAACCGCACCTTCGTCTCCATGTGCGCCGGCATCGGCATCGACGGCGCCGTGCTCGACGTGCGCAACAAGCAGATGATGGCCACCATCAAGGCCGTCGAAGCGCTGCGCAACGAAGACAGCTTCTGCGGCAACTACCTCAAGGCCCACCGCGCGGGGCTGCTCGAATAGCAGATCTCTTCCGGTAGCCGGCCCTCCGGGGTCGCGCTGTCCGGTACGTCTCCGGTGCGCTGGGGGCGGGCCGTCGCCTGCCGGCGACGGCCCGCCCCAGCGCCGTTTTGGCCACGTGCCTTGCGACTTTTGGGCCCCCTTTCACCGCGCGAGTTGCGCTAGACTGCACCTCAGACTGAGCGCGAGGCCGTGGTGGCGCTGCCGGTCGCCGGCCCACTCGGGACGGCCCCGACAGACCCCTTGCCTTGGGGCCGTCTCTCTTGCACACTGAGTGACGGCGCGCCGCGGGCTTGGCCGCGGTCGGCGCCGGGATGCCATGAGAGGAGGGGGAATGGGCGCGATGGCCACCGCATCGCTTCTTCGCACGCGCTCGCGCCGTGGATAAACGGCGCTACTTCGTTCGCAAGATCCTGAACGCGCTGCTCACGATCGTCCTCATCGCGTCGTTCAACTTCGTGCTCTTTCGCATCCTGCCCGGTGACCCCGCCCGGCTGCTCACCCCCAAGGGCCGCTTCTCCATGGACGCCCTGGCCAAAGAAGCGCCCTCTTTCACCTCGACAAGCCGCTCTACGAGCAGTTCGTCTACTACTGGAACGACACCGTCCGCCGGAAGTTCGGCGATTCCTTCGCCCAGAAGCGGCCCGTTGCCCAGGTGGTGGGCGAGCGCATCTGGCCGACGCTGCTGCTGGTCGGCACGGGCACGTTGTTCGCCACGATCATCGGCTCGTCATGGGTGTGTTCGCCGGCTGGCGGCGTAACAGCACGCTTCGACGTGGCCACCACCAACACCGGCATGATCATGTACTCCATGCCCACCTTCTGGGTCGGCCTCTCTTCATCATGCTCTTCTCCACGTAGTTACGCTGGTTCCCTGCGGGGCGCATGTACCGACCCGGGCGTGGTCTACACCGGCTGGTACTCGCAGCTGGGGGCCCTCATGCACCACCTCTTCCTGCCGGCCTTCACCTTCGCCATCACCTACGTGGGCGAGTACCACCTGATCATGCGCAGCTCGCATCACCGGCGTGATGAAAGAGGACTTCGCGCTCACGGCGCGCGCCAAGGGCCTGTCGAGAAAGCAACGTGCTCTGGCGTCACGTGGTGCCCAACGCCATGCTGCCCACCGTCACGCTCATCATGATGAACATCGGCTTCGTGCTCTCGGGCGCCATCCTCACCGAGAGCGGTCTTCAACTGGCCGGGGCTGGGCCTGCTCTCCTACGACTCGATGGTGCAGCGTGACTACCCGGTCATGCAGGCGGTGTTCCTGCTCGCCTCCGTCGCCGTGATCCTCGCCAACCTCATCGCCGACATCATGTACTACTACCTCGACCCGCGGGTGAAGGCATGATCCCCCGGCGGTGCGCACTGGGTCCTCGTCTGGACGCCGGTCGTCTGGCTCATGCTCGAGCTCATCACCTACCCCAAGGACCGCCCGCTGCGCACGGGTGTCGCCCACGTCCTCGCGGCTTCTTCTCGGCCACGTGGCGAACTATCCGGCCTACATACCGCTCATTCCGGGGCTCGCTCTCGGAGCCTACGGCGTCGTCAAGCTGGCGCGCCAGACGACGCGTTCGGCCTTCCCCGGGTGCTGCTCGGCGCCGCGCTGGTCTGCGCGGCGTGGGTTCTTCGCGGCCAGCGGCCTGGCGACCGGCCACTTCTCTCTCCCCGGCCGCGACACGACCATCGCCTGGCTGCTGCAGACGCTGCTCATCGTGGCCCTGGCGGCCCGCGTCTGGGCGTGGGCCCCGGCAACCCCGAGCGCGCCGAGCTCACGGTTGGAACACCCGCCAGATCTGGCGGCTGTACCGGTCGAACTGGCAGGGCATGGCGGGTCTCGTCATCATGGCCGTCTTCGTGGCCATGGCGCTGCTCGCGCCGTTCCTCGCCGACCACGCGCTGCTCGACCCGACGCCCAGGTCGGGCGGGCCACCTTCGGCCCCTCCGCCCACCCATCCACTACTACCGTGGTTCGGCATGGACCGAACAGGGCATGTCGGTGCTCGCCGAAGTTCATCTGGAGCGCCCGCATCTCGCTCACCGTCGGCCTTTCGGCCGCCGTCATCTCGACGGTCCTGGGCGCGGGCATCGGCATCTCCGCCGGCTACTACGGCGGCTGGCGCGGCGAGATCTGCATGCGCCTCACCGACGTCTTTCTGGTCATCCCCTGGCTGCCCCTGGCCATGGTGCTGGCCGCCGCCTGGGGCGCAGCACTACTGGCATCATCGTGCTCATCATCGGCATCACGAGCTGGCCCGGCACCGCTCGCGTCGTGCGCGCCGACGCCCTGCGCGTGCGCGAGCTGCCGTTCATCGAGCGCGGCCGGGCCATCGGCTCGGCAACTGGCACATCATGCAGAAACACGTCCTGCCCAACGTCTTCCCCTGGTCTTCGCCAACCTAGTGCTGGTGGTGGCCATCGCCATCCTCTCCGAGACCACCCTGTCGTTCCTCGGCCTCGGCGACCCGCTCAACTTCAGCTGGGGCACCATGCTCCACTACGCCTGGGTAGTCGGGCGCCGCCGGACCTGCCGGCCTGGTGGTACCTGCTGCCGCCGGGCATCGCCATCGTGCTCGTGGTGCTGGCCTTCACCTTCATGGGCACGGCCTTCGACGAAGTCCTCGACCCCAAGCTGCGCAAGCGCGAAGAGAGCGGCGGGCGGCCCGACGAAGGTCCCGACCGCCTCCTCACCCTGGGCGGCGGCGCCGGCGGCACCGAGATCAGCCTCGACGACCGCCGGGGGCGGTATCTGGCCGGGTCCCGCGAACGACTGGGATCCGCACGGCAACGAAGGAGGGCGGCCATGAGCAAGGTGCAGTCGGCCGCCCCGGCCGCCGAGGCGGCCGCCAAAGGCCAGCCCATCGAGCACGACGGCATCCTCGACGTGCGCGACCTCAAAGCCTACTTCAAGCTGCGCGACGGCGACGTCAAGGCGGTCGACGGCGTGAGCTTCATGGTCGAGCACGGCAAGAGTCTGGGCCTGGCCGGTGAGTCGGGCTGCGGCAAGACCACGGCGGCCCTCGCCATCCTCAAGCTGTTGCCCGAGAACGGCCGCATCGTCAGCGGCGAGATCCTCTTCGACGGCAAGAACCTGGCCAAGCGCACCGAGTACGGTATGAGCAAGGTGCGCTGGAAGGACATCTCGATCATCTTCCAGGGCGCCATGAACGCCCTGAACCCGGTGCAGCAGGTGGGCAAGCAGATCGCCGAGCCCATCGTGCTCCACGAAGGCATCTCCGAGGCCAAGGCCATGGTGCGGGCTCGCGAGCTCTTCGACCTGGTGGGCATCAACCCCAAGCGGGTCACCGAATACCCCCACGAGATGTCGGGCGGCATGCGGCAGCGCGCCATGATCGCCATGGCCCTCGCCTGCAACCCCAAGCTCATCATCGGCGACGAGCCCACCACGGCGCTCGACGTCATGGTGCAGGCCCAGATCCTCGAGCTCATCGAGCGCCTGCGCCACGAGCTCGACCTGTCGTTCATCCTCATCAGCCACGACCTGTCGGTCATGGCCGAGACCTGCGACAAGGGCGTCATCATGTACGCCGGCAAGGTCGTCGAGGCGGGCACCACCACGCAGATCTTCAACTACGCCAAGCACCCCTACACGAGGCAGCTCATCAAGGCGTTCCCCAACATCCACGAGACGCGCGAGATGGTGAGCTCGATCGCCGGCGACCCGCCCAACCTGTTGAACCCGCCGCCGGGCTGCCGCTTCTACCCGCGCTGCTCCGAGGGCGAGCCGGCCTGCACGCAGACCGAGCAGGAGATGGTCGAGCTCGACCCCGGGCACTTCGCGCGCTGCTGGAAGGTGGCCTGATGAGCGACTTCACGCCCGACATCCCGGTGGCCGAACGCGAGGGCGGCAAGACCGGCGCGATCGGCCGCAAGGAGCTGCGCAACGCGAGCGTCAGCGGCGCCGACCTCTACGACATCCGCGGCCTCGAGGTCTTCTTTCCGGTGCGCCAGTCGTTCTTCAAGTCGATGGTGGCCACCGAGAAGCACTGGGTGCGCGCCGTCGACGGCGTCTCCTTCACCATCGGCGCCGGCGAGATCCTCGCCCTGGTGGGTGAATCGGGTTGCGGCAAGACGACGACGGGCCGCACCCTGCTGGGCCTCGAAAAGCAGACCGGCGGCCAGATCTTCTACAAGGGCCTCGAGGTCGGCAAGTTCAGCCCCGGCGCCATCCGCGACTACCGGCGCAACTGCCAGATCATCTTTCAGGACCCCTACAACGCCATCAACCCCAAGCACACGATCTTCGACATCGTCGCCGAGCCGCTCGTCGTCAACCACCTCGTGGCCAACGAGCGCGAAAAAGAGGAACGCGTAGTGCGCGCCCTCGAAGAGGCGGGCCTGCGGCCCGCCCGCGACTACCTGTACCGCTACCCCCACGAGCTCTCGGGCGGTCAGCGCCAGCGCGTCTGCATCGCCGGCGCCATCGTGCTCGAGCCCGACATGATCGTCGCCGACGAACCGGTGGCGAGCCTCGACGTCTCCATCCGCAACGACATCCTCAAGCTCATGGTGCAGCACAAAAAGGAGCTCGGGGTGACCTACCTGTTCATCACCCACGACCTCTCGCTGGCCTGGGTGATCTCCGACCGCATCGCCGTCATGTACCTGGGCAAGATCGTCGAGATCGGCGAGACCGAAGAGGTCGTGGCCAACCCGCAGCACCCCTACACCAAGGCCCTGATCTCGGTGATCCCCGTGCCCGACCCCACGGCCCGCCGCGAGCGCACCATCCTCACCGGAGAGACGCCCAACCCGGCGGCGATCCCCACCGGCTGCCGCTTCCACCCGCGCTGCCCCGAGGTCATGGACATCTGCTCGCAGCAGACGCCCACCGACGTGCAGATCCGCGGCACCCACTACGCCGCCTGCCTGCGGCTGAACGGTCAGCACTGAGCCAGGCTACGCATGCTGCCGTCGGTGCGCTCTGGCCCGACGAGGCCATCGACGCCATCCACACAGCTTCGCTCGAACTGCTCGAGCGCGCCGGCGTGCGTGTTGAGTCGCCCGCGGCGCGCGAGCTGCTGCTGCGCGCGGGCTGCCGCGAAGGCGCTCCCGGCCGGGTGCTGGTACCCCGCGCCGTCGTAGCGCAAGCGGTGGCCGCCCAGTGCGCCGCCTACGTGCTGAGCGCGCGCGGCGCGGGGCGCTCCCTCGCCATCGACGCCGCGCCGGGCGACATCTTCGTGCACAACATGGGGGGTGCCGCCAAGGTCTCCGACGCCTTCACCGGCGTCGCGCGGCGGGCCACGCTGGCCGACCAGGGCGACTTCACCAGGGTCATGCATCAGCTCGAAAACCAGCACGCCGTCTGTTCGCTGCTGCAGCCCCAGGACGTGCCCGGCGAGCTCGAGCCGCTGTACTCGTACCTGCTCGTCGCCTTCGAGACCGACAAGTACGTGGGCGGGCCCGGCATCTCGTGGCCCTTCCAGGCGCGCCACCTGCGCAAGATGGCGATCGCCCTCACGGGGAGCAGCGGCGCCGGCGGGCGCTACCCGGTCGACCTCGCCTTCTCGCCGGTGAGCCCCCTGCTGCTCGGCGCCGAGGTGACCGACGCGCTGATCGAGACGGTGGGCCGCGGCGGGGTCGTGGTCGAGATCCTGCCCTGCCCGGCGGCGGGCACGACGGCGCCGGGGGCGATCTCCGCCGCCGTCGCGCTGCAGAACGCCGAGGTCCTCGCCGGCCTGGTCGTGGTCCAGGCGGTGGCCCCGGGAACGCCGACCTACTACGGTCCGCGCCTGTCGGCGGTCGACCCGCGTACCGGCGCGTTCCGCTCAGGCACCCCCGAGACCGGCGTGGCGTCGTGCGCAGCGGTGCTGCTGGCGCGCCGCTACGGCATGGCCTGTGACTGCTACGGACCGTCGAGCGACTCACACGTGGCCGACGCCCAGTTCGGCGCCGAGCATGCCTTGAACGCGCTGCTCGGCATGCTCGCCCGGCCGCGCTTTCTGTCGGGCGTGGGCGACGTGGCGGCCGGCGCCTCGTCGAGCCTCGAGGCGCTGGTCATCGACGACGACATCCTCGGCGACGTCTTCTACGCGCTCAGCGCGCGCCCCTACGACGACCAGGCGCTCGACGTGGGGGCGATCGTCGACACGGTGCTGGGCGACAAGGGCTTCCTGGCCAGCAGGCACACGAGGCGCTACCTGCGCAGCGAGCTCGTGGCGCCGCGCCTCAGGGGCCGCGCCGCCGGCGGGGCGCCGGGGGCCGCCGAGCGCGGGTCGGGCGCTGCCGGCCGCCGGTCGGTCGGCCCCGGTCTCGCCGGTCTCGCCCGTGAGCGCGTCGCCGAGCTGCTCGCGCGCGAGCCCGTGGGCCTGCCTGCCGATACAATGGCGGCGATGTGCGCCCAGATCGACGAGTGCGCACGCGAGCTCGGCCTGCCGGAGTGGCCCGACCCGCGTCGCCTGCTCGACGGTCGGCGCGCGCAGCGAGCAAGCTGACAGCGAGCAGGCTGAGACCGACAGGGGCGACCGGCCCGCGTGGGCGCCGGTCCGCCCGCGAGCCCGCGAAAGGAGCCCGGCCGGTGGCGATCCCCTTCGTCCACGTGCGCGCCCAGGGCTCGCACCGCGAGATCGGGCGCCAGGTCGGCGAGGCGGCGCGCCCGCAGATCGAGGCCTCGCTCGCCTTCTTTGCCGACAATTTCGCGGCGATGAGCGGCGGGCTGTCGTTCGACGCGGCCGTCCGGCAGGCCGCCGCCTACCTGCCTTACGCGCGCCGCTACGCTCCCGGTCCGGTCGCGGAGCTCGAAGGCATGGCCGAGGGCGCCGGAGTGTCCTTCGACGCGCTGTTGGTGCCCAATTGCGCCGAAGAGCTCACCGCCGCCGAGCCCGTCGTGGGCGCGGCGCCGCTGCCCGCCGCGCCGGCCTCGCCTCGCCGTCTCGTGACGCCCGGCTGCACCGCCGTCGCCGTGGCCTGTGACGGGCGGCACATCGTGGGTCACAACATGGACTGGTACGTGGTCGATGCCCCCAACAACGTGCTCTTCGACCTGACCGGCCCCGACGGCACGCGGCTGCTGGCCTTCGCCGGCGCCGCCTACCTGCCGATAGTCGGCGTGAACTCGCACGGCGTCGGCAACGTGAGCAACTCGCTGCACTCCCGCGACAATCGCGTGGGCGTGCCCAACATCTTCGTGCGGCGCTCGACCATGACCGCCGCCACGCTCGAAGAGGCGCGCGAGCGCGGCCTGACCGCCGCCCGCGCTCGCGGGACCAACCAGTGCTTCGCCGACACCGCGGGGCGGCTGTGGGACATCGAGTCGTCGGCCACGGCGAGCGCCTTCGCCGACCACACGGCGCGAGGCTACCTGGCCCACACCAACCACTATGTGGCGCCCGAGATGGCGCCGTTCGAGGGCTTCGCTCACGACGAGTCGCGCACGCGGCTGGGCACGGCCGAGACGCTGCTGGCCGCGGGGCTCGACCACGGCGCCGAGCCTGTGGCTCTCGTGGCCGACATCCTGCGCTGCCACGAGCCCTCGCCGCAGGCCTGCATCTGCGGCCATCCCGACCAGAGCGAGCCGCCCGGGGAGCAGGGCATGACCGTCGGCAGCATCATCTGCGACTTGGACGAACGCCGGCTGTACGCCTGCGCCGGCCCGCCCTGCGAGAGCCCCTATCGAGTCTTCGACATGGACTGAGCAGAACAGAGAAGCGAGCGAACACAGACGAGGAGGACGCTGTGGACTATCAGTGGACGACGACGACCTTCGAGATGCCCGGCTGTCACGTGGTGCGCAACTTGGGCGTGGTGCGCGGCGTGACCGTGCGCTCGGCGCACCTCGGCAGCCAGATCGCGGCCGGCTTTCGCTCGCTGGGCGGCGGCCGCATCGACGAGTACGTGGAGATGTGCGAGCAGGCTCGCTCCGAGGCCTTCGCCATCATGGTGGCGCACGCCGACCAGATGGGCGCCAACGCCATCCTCGCCGTGCGCTACGACGCCACCGAGCTCATGCAGAACATGACCGAAGTGATCGCGTACGGCACCGCCGTGGTGGTCGAGGCGAACGCTCCGAGCGCCTGAGCCGGACCGCCCGTCGCGCTCCGCCTTGGACAATCTGCACTGTACCCTCGCCTTGTGGTTGGACAGAAGGTAGAGTAATGGCGCAGCATGTACGGCGACGGCACCCGTGCGGGAGGACGACGAACAGATGATCACCGTTCAGGACATCCTCGAGATCCCCGGTCTCAATCTCAGGCTCTGCGCAGGCAAGAAGGCGATCAGCAACCCGGTGCGCTGGGTGCATATCGCCGAGATGTCCGACCCCACGCGCTGGCTCAAGGGCGGCGAGCTGCTGCTCACCACGGGCCTCGCACTGGTCGACCGCGAGGCCGAGCAGCTCGCCATGCTGCGCCGCCTGATCGACGCCAACCTGTCCGGTCTCGGCTTTGGCGTGGGCTTCGGCTTCAAGACGGTGCCCGAGTCCATGGTCGCGCTCGCCGAGCAGCACGACTTTCCGCTGTTCGAGGTGCCCTACAACATCCCGTTCATCGCCATCACCGAAGCCGTCGCCTCAAAGATCGTCAACGAGCAGTACTCGCTCCTGCAGCGCTCGCTGGCAGTGCACGAGAAGCTCACCAAGATCGTGCTCGAAGAAAAGGGCTTGCAGTTCATCATCTCGACGCTCTCGGCCCTGGTCGGCTGTTCGGCCGTGCTGTTCGACTTTCACGGTCTCGTGCTGTGCGAGGCGGCGCACCGGCGCCGCATTCCCGCCGAGCTTATCGCCGACCTCTGGAAGCAGATCTCCGACAAGCGCGCCTCGCGCCAGGACTTCGCCGCCGAGGCGCCGCACGGCGCGGGCGGCAGCGTGCAGGTCTACCCCGTCGTCGCCTCGCACCGCATCGGCGCCTTTCTCGCGGTCATCAAAGACGGCGGCGACTTCTCCGACTACGACCGCATCATCCTGCACCACGTGGTCACGGTCACGGCGCTCGAGCTGGTCAAGAAGAAGGCGGTCGCCGAGACCGAAAAGCGGCTGGCCGGCGACTTCTTCGACGAGCTCATCGCCAGCGACCTCTACGAAGAGGAGATCGCCCGCCGCCTGGCCTTCTTCGGCCTCGAACCGGGCGCCGAGCAGCTCATCATGCTGGTCGACATCGACGGCTTCAAGGCCTTCGCCGACGGCGCCCGCGACAAAGAGCAGGCGGTGCAGGACGTCAAGGAGCGCCTGCATTGGGCGGTCGACGAGTTCCTCGCGCAGCGCGACCTGCTGTTCATCTCGGCGTCGCACAGCGATTCGGTGATCGTGCTGGTCCAGCTCGGGCAGCGTACGCCGCACGACATGCTGGCGCTGGCCGCCGAGCTGCAGGGCACGATCGGCGGCATGATCTCCGAAGTCACGGTCTCGGTCGGCATAGGCCGGCCCCACCGCCTGCTCGTCGACCTGCGGCAGAGCTACTACGAGGCGCTGTACGCCATCCAGATCCGCAAGCTCAAGGGCAGCACCAGCGTCATCGCGAGCTTCGACGACCTGGGCTCGTACGGCCTGCTGCTCGGCCTGCAGGACACGGTGTCGCTCGAGGTCTTCTACGACAGCGTGCTCGGCAAGCTGCACGACTACGACGAGGCCAACGCCAGCGACCTGGTCAAGAGCCTGGCGTGCTTCCTCGAGGCCAACGGCCACTGGGGCGAAGCCGCGGAGCGCCTCTACGTGCACCGCCACACGCTGCGCTACCGCATGAAGCGCGTCGAAGACATCACCGGGCGCGACCTGGGCAGCTCGCAGGACCGCATGGAGTTCTGGCTGGCCCTCAAGGCGCGCGAGCTCACGGCGCAGTCGGGCAAGCGCCCGCGCGTCGCGCGCCCCGTCTAGAGCGCCGACCTGCCGAGCAGCTCGCCGCCGTCGACCGGCAGGTTCACGCCGGTCAGGGCGTCGCAGGCGATCATAAAGCGCACCGCTCGCGCGATCTCGGCGGCATCGACCAGGTGACCGGTGGCCGACTTCGCCGCGGCTCTCATGGTGGCCTCGCGCCGCGGGTCGTCGGTCAGGTCGATGGGTCCCGGAGCCACGCCGCACACCCGCACGCCGTCGGGCGCCCAGGCCTTGGCCAGCGAGGCCACCAGCATGATCTGCGCCGCCTTGGCGGCGCCGTGCCCGGCAAAGGCGGCCGATGGGACGGTGCCCAGCACGTCGGTGAGCGCCACGATAACGCCCCGGATGGGCGCGGCCCCGACGGCCGGCGGCGCGGCGCCGGCGCCGGGGACGGCGCCGGCCGCGGGCGCCGCGTTGGGCGCGGGGACGGGTCTGTCGACGAACGCCTCGCGCGCCGCGCAGGCGGTCACGAAGAAGCCGCGCACGATCACGTCGAACGACGCCTGCCATTCCGCGGGGTCGGCGTGCTGGGGTAGGGCGGGGCTGAAGGGACCGCTGGCGGCGTAGACGAGCACGTCGAGGCCGCCCAGGGCCTCGACGGCGGCGCTCACGAGGCGCGCGGCCTCGGCCGGCACGGCGGCGTCGCCCGACACCGTCGCGCCGCGCCGGCCGAGGCCGCGGATGGCGGCGCAGGTCTGGGCGGCATCGCCGGCCGCCGACCGCGTGCTCACCGCGACGTCGGCGCCGTGGGCGGCCAGGTCGAGCGCCACGACGCGGCCTGCGCGCCGCGCGCCGCCGACCACCAGGCACTTCGCGCCTTCGAGTCTCATGCCGCCCCCCGTCGTCGCTCTTCAGGTCCAGTATGATACACATACGGGGAACGGCCGCCCGTGGCGGCCGCAGCGACGCGGGGGAGACATGAAACGCGGACTCGACGCGCTCGACAAGGCGCTGATCGCCACGTTGTTCGGCAACGGCCGCCTGGCGGCCTCCGACATGGCCTCTCGCCTGGGTATCTCCACACCGACCGTGCGCGGCCGGCTGCGCCAGCTGATCGGGGCGGGCGTGCTGCGCGTCGCGGCGCTGGTCGCCTCGTCCGAGACGCCCGAGCTCACCATCGCCATCGTCGGTCTCAGCCTCGACCGCTACAACTTAGACGAGATGGTCGAGCGCCTGGCGGCGCTCGACGAAGTGAGCTGGGCGGCGGTGGTCACAGGGCGCTACGACATCATCGCCGAGGTCGTCACCACCGACGGCATGAACGGCCTCTACGAGTTCCTGAACGCCTCGCTGCAGAAGCTGGGCGGCATACAGTCGAGCGAGATGTTCGTCGTCATGAAGGCGGCCAACAAGTGGCTGCTCCTGCCGCCCGCCATGACCCAGGCCTGGACCCGGGCCAACGGCGCCGACGACTGACCCGCAGCCTCGCGCTTGCCGGCGGCCGCAGCCTCGCGCTCGCCGGCGGCGGCAGCGGCGACGCGGGCGCCGACCGCAGCCCGACCGCGGCCCGACGGCACCGTCCTCATCGGTTTTTAACGAATCGGCAATCGCACGTTCGCTTTCTTTCGACTATGGAAGAAGACGTTCGGTTTTTCTGCTAGACTGCCATCGTCCACGGGCATGATGCGCGCCGGCAACGCGTTCGTACCGGGGGCTGCTGGGTGAACTGCGGTCAACAAGGAGGACGACGATGATCGTCGGCGTGCCGAAAGAGATCAAGAACGAGGAATACCGTGTCGCGATGACGCCGAACGGCGCCAAAGACTTCGTGCGCGCGGGCCACACCGTCGTGGTCGAGGCCGGCGCTGGTGTCGGTTCAGGCTTCAGCGACGCCGAGTACAAGGCTGCGGGCGCCGAGCTCGCTCCCGTCGACGACGTGTTCGCGCGCGCCGACCTGATCTACAAGGTCAAGGAGCCCATCCAGGTCGAGTACAAGAAGTTCAAGCCTGGCCAGATCCTGTACACCTACCTCCACATGGCCGCCGCCTACGCTCGTGAGCTCACCGACGCCATGCTCGCCGCCGATATCCGCGGCATCGCCTTCGAGACCGTCGAGTATCCGAACGGCGCCCATCCGCTCCTCTTCCCGATGAGCGAAGTCGCCGGCAAGCTGGCCATCCAGGCCGGCGCCACCCACATGCAGAAGAACAACGGCGGCCGCGGCGTGCTCCTCGGCGGCGTCACCGGCGTACCGCAGGCTAAGGTCGTCATCATCGGCGGCGGCACCGTCGGCGCCAACGCCGCCAAGGTCGCCGTCGGTATCGGCGCCCGCACGGTCGTCGTCGACAAGAGCGCTGAGCGTCTGACCTACCTCGACGACGTCTTCGCCGGTCACATCGAGACCGTCCTCAGCACCGAAGCGGCCATCGAGGCCGAGATCGCCGACGCCGACCTCGTCGTCGGTGCCGTGCTGCTGCCGGGCGGCGCGCAGGCCCCGCATCTGATCAAGAAGAGCATGCTCAAGAACATGATGCCGGGTTCGGTCCTCGTCGACGTCGCCATCGACCAGGGCGGCTGCTTCGAGACCTCCAAGCCCACCACGCACACCGAGCCCACCTATGTGGTCGACGGCGTGATCCACTACTGCGTCGCCAACATGCCCGGCGCCGTGGCCCGCACCTCCACGATGGCCCTCGCCGGCGCGACGCTGCCGTTCGGCCTCGCGCTCGCCAACAAGGGCTTCGAGAAGGCCGTCGCCGAAGACGCAGCGCTGGCTCTTGGCGTCAACGTCTACCGTGGCAAGCTCACCATCCCGTCCGTCGCCGAGGCTCATGGCCTCACCTACACGCCGCTGGCCGACGCCCTCAAGGCGTAAGCCAAAAGCAACGACTGACCTTCACGCGAGGGGCCGGGCCGCAAGGCCCGGCCCCTCGTTCTTTTTTGTGCCTTGAGACGATGCGCGCCGTCGGGCGCCAGGTGGTGCCGTGGAGAAAGCGTGTGCGGGAGCCCGGCCGCGGAGCCGCGCTGAACGCCCTACTTTACGTAGCGGCGCAGGCGGTCCCAGGGAACGGCGGCGTCGCGCATGGCCTTCATGAGCACGGCGGCGCGGGTGACCGAGCGTTGCAGCTCTTCGAGGCGCTCGGTGAGCTCCGTCCCTCTGTCGCCCAGGGCGGCGGCCTTCTGGGCGGCCGCGTCGGCTCGTTGGGCGAGTCCGTCGGCGATCGGCACGAGCTCGGCCTGCGCGCGGCGCACCGAGCGGTACAGGTGGTACCCGCGCACGGCCAGCGGCACGAGCGCGACCAGCGCGGCGACGACCACGACGACGAGGATGATGAGCAGGACGGTGCCGTTCATACGCCGACAGTCTACCCCCGGCGCGCCGTTTGCGTTAGAGGGCGCCCTTCGTCAGGGCAGGTGCAGCAGGTAGCGCCGGCAGGCGGAGGGCGCCTCGAAGTCGGACAGGCGGCTGACCTTGACGACGTCGCCCGTGTGCGGCGCCTGGATGACGAGCCCGTGGCCGGCGTAGATCACCACGTGGTGGATCGGGTTGCCGAAGAACACCAGGTCTGCCGGTTGGAGCTGCGACTCGGCGACCGGCGTGCCCATGTTGGCCTGCCAGGCGGCGAAGTGCGGGAACGAGACGCCGTACCTGGCGTAGACATAAAGCACGAGGCCCGAACAGTCGAAGCCGCTCGGGGTGGCGCCGCCCCACACGTACGGCACCCCCAGGAACTTCAGGGCGTCGCGGATCACGCCGACCTGGGCCTGCGTGCCGTGGATAGTGCCGATCTGGGCGAGCGCGACGCGGCCGAGGTGGCCGGCCGCGGCCGCGGCCGCCTGGTTGCGCCGGTCGACGATGAGCTTGATGCGGCCGTTCAGCCCGTCGAGGATCGCCTGGCGCTGGGCGAGCTCGTCGGAGATCGTGGCGCGCGCCGCGTCGACGCGCTGCTGCGCGACCATCGCCTGGTCGCGTTCGGTGGAGAACGACGCCTGCAGGGCGGCCACCTGCTTGACGGTAGCGAGAAAGCCGCTGCGCAGTGCGCGGTCCTGTTCGTTCACGCGCTTGTAGAGCTCGACGCGCGCCCCGGCGCTCGTGATGCTGCCGCCGCTCAGCACCTCGTCGAGCACGCCGTAGTCGCCGAGCTTGTACATCCAGGCGAGGTGCGCGCCCAGCACGGATTGCTGCTGGGCAAGATCGCTCTGGCTCTGGGCGAGCTGCAGCCGGACCCGGCTGAGCTGGACTTCGATCGTGGCGAGTTGCGACTGGGCGCCGTCCCACTGCTCGACGACGACCTCGAGGCGGTCGTCGAGGGCGGAGATCTGCTTTTGGACCTTGTCGGCGGCCTGCTGCAGCCCCGAGAGGCTGGTCGGCTGCCGCGTGGCGACGATCGCCTTGGGGTTCGCCGCGGCGCTGCCTGCGGACAGGCACGCGATGCCGGCCGCGAGGGCGGCGGCGAGCAGGCCGGCGCGCAGCAGTCGCCGGACGCGGCCGGGACGTGGTGCGCTGGTGTCGGTCGGGGTGCTCATGGACGTCGTCAGGGTCTGTATCGGCCGGTCGTGGCCGGCCTTGACCGGCAAGGCGCGGGCGCAGGCTCCGCGGCTCGTGGCCGACTCGCTTCGGCGGCGTCCCTCAGGGGCGCCCGCGGGCACGCGCGAGCCTTTACAAGGAGCACGAGGCGGCGGTATACTGCCAACCCTGCTTGGGAACAAAGAAGCAGGTACACGTCGCGGGGTGGAGCAGTCCGGTAGCTCGTCGGGCTCATAACCCGAAGGTCGCAGGTTCGAATCCTGCCCCCGCTACCAAGCCTTCCGGGGCGCCCGTTCGGGCGCCCTATTTTTTTGGCGTACTATGCTCTCACGCGCTCACGTGAGGCTAGGCACAAAGGAGACAGGCATGGTCACGACGCTGATCATCAACGGGAGCCCCTACGGCAGCGAGCTGCCCTACAACGCCCTGCGTCTCGCCGGCGCGCTGCTCGTCAAGGAGCAGTGGGTCGAGCTCTTCTTCCTGGGCGACGGCGTGCACACGGCGCGCCGCGGCCAGGACCCGCGCGGCGCGCACGCCTCGCTCGAGGACTCGCTCCTGGAGGTGCTCGGCAAGGGCGCCGTGGTCACCCTCTGCGGCACCTGCTGCCAGACACGCGGCATCACTGCCACCGACGTCGTCGACGGCGCACAGATCGGCACCATCCACGACCTCGCCGACCTCGTCGTGCGCAGCGACCGGGTCGTGTCGTTCTAGCGCCCATGGCGGCGCGCGACAGACGGCCCCGGCGATGGTGAACGGCGCTCCGACAGGCGCCGGGTCTCGCGGCCGCGTGACGACGAACCTGCGCCGGCGGGCGGCCGACTTCGTCGCCGCCGGCGCCCTGCTGCGCCCTGGCGAGCGGGTGCTGCTCATGCTGTCCGGCGGCGCCGACTCGATGGCCCTGCTCGACCTCGTGCGCGCGGTCGACCGCCGCCTTGGCCTGGGACTCGAGCTGGCCGCCCTGCACGTCGACTACGCCACGCGCGGCGCCGCCTCGACGCGCGACCGCGAGATCGTCGCCGCGGCCTGCGCCGCGCTCGGCCTGCCGCTGCACGTGGTGCGCCTCGCGCGCAAGCCGGCCGCGGCCGGCTTTCAGGAGCGCGCCCGCGAGATCCGCTACGACGCCGCCCGCGCCATCGTGGCACGCGGCGACGCCGACCTGATCGTCACCGCCCACAACCGCGACGACCAGGCTGAGACCGTGCTCTACCGCCTGGCCAAATACGCCGCGCCCTCCTCGCTGCGCGCCATGCGGCCGCGCGAACAGGGCCTCGCCCGGCCGCTGCTCTGCCTGGGGGCGGCCGAGCTGCGCGCCTACTGCGCCGAGCGCGCCATCGCCTACGGCCACGACGAGAGCAACGACACCGTCGACTACCGCCGCAACCTCGTGCGCCACGAGGTGCTGCCCGTGCTGGCCGCCATCAACCCGCGGGTCGCCGAGACCCTCGCCGACGCCGCGGCCCTGGCCGACGAGGAGCACGCCGTCGTGGCGGCCGCCGTCGACCAGGCGTGGGCTCGCGTCGCGCTGCCCTCCGAGCGGCCGGGCGATGGCGGCGACGGCCTCGGCCAGAGCGCCGCCGGGCTGGTCGTACAAGCCGGCGCCGGACCGCGCGAGCCTTCCTGGACGCTCGATCTGACGGCTCTGGCCGCCGAGGCGCCCGCGCTGCGCGCGCTGTGCCTGCGGCGCCTCGCCGCCGCCGCGCTGGGCGACGAGGCGCTGCTCGGCCGGCGCGCCACGCAGCTCCTTGGGCGCCTCGCGGCCGGCAGCTCAGGCTCGCAGGCCGTCACGCTGAGCGCCGCGTTCGAGGCGGTGCGCGAGTACGACCGGCTCACGGTGCGCCGCCGGCAGCCGGGCCATGCCTGCGCGCCCGTCGCGCTTGCGCCGGGCTCGACGGCTCTCTTTTGCGGACGGTGCTACCACGCCGAGCTGATCGCCGGCGCCGCCTTCGAGCGCACGACCACCGAGGCCTGGCTGGCCGTCTCGCGCCCCGATTGCGAGGTCGTGCTGCGCCACCCCCGTCGTGGCGACCGGCTGCGTCCGTTCGGCATGGCTGCCGACGTGCTGCTGAGCGATCTCTTCGGCGCCGCCCGCGTGCCGCGCGCCCGGCGCCCGCTCGCGGTGGTGGCCGACCTCGACGGCCGGCCGGCCTGGGTCTGCCCCGGGCGCAGCTCCGAATGGTTCCGGGTGACGGCCGAGACACCGTATACTCTTCACATCTTCGAACAGGCAACGGAGGCGACGTGATCGACCCGATCGGCGATACCCTGGTAGGCCGCGACGAGCTGCGTGCGAAGATCGCCGAGCTCGGCGCGCAGATCTCGGCCGACTACGAGGGCAAAGACCTCGTGCTCGTGGGCGTGCTCAAGGGCGCCGTCTTCTTTCTGGCCGACCTGGCCCGCACCCTCACCGTCCCCTGCTCGATCGACTTCATGGCGGTCACCAGCTACGGCTCGTCGACCGACTCGTCGGGGGTCGTGCGCATCCTCAAAGACTTAGACCACCCCATCGAGGGGCGCGACATCCTGATCGTCGAGGACATCATCGACTCGGGGCTCACCCTGAGCTACCTGCTCAAGAACCTGCGTTCGCGCAAGCCGGCTTCGCTCGAGGTCTGCGCCCTGCTCACCAAGCCCGAGCGCCGGCGCATCGACCTCAAGTGCCGCTACATCGGTTTCGAGATCCCCAACGTCTTCGTCGTCGGCTACGGCCTCGACTGGGACGAACGCTATCGTACGCTCGACCATGTCGCGGGCGTGCGCGACGAAGCCATCGCCGAGGCGGGGGGAGCCTGAGGGTTCTTTGCCCCAGCCTCAGGGGTATGCTAGGGTCAAGCGCCCACGGGGCGCCAACTTTGGCATGTCGGTCCCCTCGTCGAGAGAGTTGACGTGAGCAGATTCATCCGCAGCGCGTTCTTCCCTATCCTCGTGGTCATCGTACTGGCGATCGTCATTCAGATGATGGTCCATCGCGGGAACGGGGGCTCGAGCGGCTCCGCCAAGCCCATCTACCAGGGCAAGACGACCGTCCTCAACGTGCCCGCCACCAAGTCGCTGTCGCAGCTCGCCACCGATCTCGCGGCCGGCAACGTGCGCGCCATCGTCGCCGACCCGCAGACCCACGCGGCGCGCGTGACCACAGGCCCCCCGCCTGTGCACCTCGGGTCCAGCAATGTCACCGGCTCTGCAGGCTCCTCGTCCACTGGCACCTCGTCCACCACCGGTTCCTCGTCGGCTTCGTCTTCGACCGGAGCGTCGTCGGCCTCTTCGGCTGCGGGCGCCGCCGCGGCGACCACCGGGTACGGCGTCCTGTCCGACCCGGCCTCGCTCACCGCGTTGCTCGACAAGTACAAGGTCACCCCGACCGCCGGCGTCGTGGCCACCACGAGCACGCCCCAAAGCTTCGTCAACGACCTGCAGAACGGCCGTGTCTCGGCGGTCGTCATGAACACCAAGAACCAGACGCTGCAGGTCACCCTGAACGACGCAAGCAAGACCAAGTACTCGGTCTCCTACCCGTCCACCACGACCACCACCCAGCTCATCGACCAATTCAACGTCGAGCTCGTGTCGAAGAACCCGGGCAGCCCGCTCTGGGGCAGCCTGCTGTCGTTCATCCTGCCGCTGGTGCTCATCCTCGGCTTCTGGTTCTTCATCATGAACCAGATGCAGGGCGGCGGCTCCAAGGTCATGAGCTTCGGCAAGAGCCGCGCCAAGCGCGTCAGCGTCGACTCCCCCAAGGTCACCTTCAAAGACGTGGCCGGCATCGACGAGACCGTCGAAGAGCTGCAAGAGATCAAGGAGTTCCTCGAGAACCCCAAGAAGTTCCAGCAACTGGGCGCGCGCATCCCCAAGGGCGTGCTGCTCTTCGGCCCTCCCGGAACCGGCAAGACGCTGCTGGCCCGCGCGGTGGCCGGCGAGGCGGGCGTGCCGTTCTTTTCCATCTCGGGCTCCGACTTCGTCGAGATGTTCGTGGGCGTGGGCGCCTCGCGTGTGCGCGACCTCTTTGCCCAGGCCAAGCAGAACTCGCCCTGCATCATCTTCATGGACGAGATCGACGCCGTGGGGCGGCATCGCGGCACGGGCATGGGCGGCGGCCACGACGAGCGCGAGCAGACCCTCAACCAGCTGCTGGTCGAGATGGACGGCTTCGAGATGCAGGACAACATCATCCTGATCGCCGCCACCAACCGCCCCGACATCCTCGACCCGGCGCTGCTGCGCCCGGGCCGCTTCGACCGCCAGATCGTGGTCGACCGCCCCGACCGCCAGGGCCGCCAGGACATCCTCGCCGTGCACACCCGCGGCAAGCCGATCGCCAAGCACATCGACTTAGACACGCTGGCCGCCCAGACCCCGGGCTTCACCGGCGCCGACCTGGCCAACCTGGTCAACGAGGCCGCCCTGCTGGCAGCCCGCCGCGGCCACAAGATCATCGACATGCCCGAGCTCGAAGAGGGCATCATGCGCGTGCTGGCCGGCCCCGAGAAGAAAAGCCGCCTGCTCTCCGACAAAGAGAAGGCGATCACCGCCTACCACGAGATGGGCCACGCCTTGGTGGGTCACTTCCTGGCCCACACCGACCCGGTCCACAAGATCTCGATCGTCAGTCGCGGCGCCGCTTTGGGCTTCACCATCTCGCTGCCCGCCGAAGACAAGTTCCTCACCACGATGGGCGAACTGAACGACACCCTGGCGATGACCCTGGGCGGACGGGCCGCCGAAGAGATCCAGTTCGGCGAGATCACCACCGGCGCCGCCAACGACTTAGAGAAGGCGACCGACACGGCCAAGCAGATGATCATGCGCTGGGGGATGAGCGAGAAGCTCGGACCGCGCACCCTGGGCCACAACCAGGCGATGCCCTTCCTGGGCCGCGACTTTTCGCAAGAGGCCGACTACTCGCAGGAGATCGCGCAGGCGATCGACGACGAGATCAGGCGCATCATCGCAGAGGCTCACGACCGCGCCCGCGCCGTGCTGCACGACCATCGCGAGCAGCTCGACTCGACGGCCAAGATCCTGATCGACCGCGAGACGCTCGAACGCGGCGAGTTCGAGGCCCTGCTGGCAGGCACCTCAGAAGAAGAGGTCTTCCGCGAGAAAGACGCCAAGGCCCGCCAGCGCAGCACCGGCGACAGCCCCAGCGAGAAGCGTACCCCGACGCCGCACCAGCCCAAGCTGGGGCAGCCCTCCCCGGTCAATCCGCTCAATCCCGAACCGACCTGAGCTCGGTAGAGAGCCCCCGGCCGGCCATGGACAAAGCAAAGATCGAACAGGCGGTGCTCCTCTACCTCGAGGGCATCGGCGAAGACGTCACGCGGCCCGGCCTGCGCGACACGCCGCGGCGCGTGGCCGAGATGTGGGACGACATCTTCTTCGGTCTCGAAGCCGATCCCCGCGAGCTTCTCGTGCCCATGGACGAAGACCATCACCACGAGATGGTGCTGGTGCGCGACATCGCCTTCTACTCGGTCTGCGAACATCACCTGCTGCCCTTCGTGGGCACCGCCCACGTCGCCTACATCCCGAGCAGCAGCGGCCACATCGCCGGCCTGTCCAAGCTGGCCCGCGTGGTGCGCACGATCGCCGCCCGGCCGCAGCTTCAGGAGCGCATCACGAGCGAGGTCGCCGACACCATCGTCGACGCCTTGAACCCGCTCGGCGCGCTCGTGCTGATCGAGGCCGAGCACCTCTGCATGTCCATGCGCGGCGTGCGCGCCCAGGGGACCAAGACGGTGACGAGCGCGGTGCGCGGCATCGTCGAGTCCAACGACGCCACCCGCGCCGAGGTCCTGGCGCTCATCAACGCCGGCCGCTAGGCCGCGCCGCCATACGCCCGCGCCTTGCGCTACCCGCCGACAGACCTGCAGGCGCCCCTGCCGTGTGTGATGGGCATCGTCAACGTCACGCCCGACTCCTTCTCAGACGGCGGCGAGCACGCCGATACCGACTCCGCCGTGGCGCACGGGCTGCTGCTCGCCGCCGAGGGCGCCGCCATCGTAGACGTGGGCGGCGAGTCGACCAGGCCGGGCTCCAATTCGGTCGCGACCGACGACGAGCTGGCACGCGTCGTGCCGGTGATCGAGCGTCTCGCCGTCGCGTCGCCGGCGCTCATCTCGGTCGACACCACCAAGGCGGTCGTGGCGCGCGCCGCCCTCGACGCCGGCGCCGTGCTGGTCAACGATGTCACCGCGTTGCGCGGCGACCCCGCCATGGCGGCGCTGGTCGCCGAGCGTGGCTGCCCGGTGTGCCTCATGCACATGCTCGGCGAGCCGCGCACCATGCAGGACGACCCTCGCTACGACGACGTGGTGGGCGAAGTCGTCGCCTTCCTCGAGGAGCGCCTGGCGTTCGCGGTGGCCGCGGGGGTGCGCGAGGAGCAGGTGCTGCTCGACCCCGGCATCGGCTTCGGCAAGACGATGCGCCACAACCTGCTGCTCCTCGCCCATCTCGACCGCATCGCGGCGCTGGGCCGCCCCGTCGTGCTGGGCGCGTCGCGCAAGCGTTTCATCGGCGCCCTGCTGGGCGCCGAGCCCGGCGAACGCGCCATCGGCACTGTCGCCACGACCGTGCTGGGCCTCGCGCGCGGCGCGGCCATCGTGCGCGTGCACGACGTACGCCCCAACGTCGAGGCGCTGCGCGTGGCGCAGGCCATCCTCGACGCCGACTCACCCGACGGCGCCCGCGACGCAACGGCCGCCGCAAGCAGCCGGAGCCCCCTGTGAGCCCGGCGCGGCGCTCCATGGAGATCTCGCTCGCCGCCCTCGAGGCGCCCTGTCATTGCGGCGTGACCGCCGAGGAGCGCCGTGTGGCGCAGACGCTGCTGCTCGACCTGCGCCTCACCCCGCTCGAGGTCGGTGACTACGCAGGCGACGACCTCGCCGGCACGATCGACTACGGTGGCGTCGCCCGCCTCGCGGTGGCGACGGCCGCCGAACGGCCCTACAAGCTGCTCGAACGCCTGGCGACCGAGATCGTCGATCGCCTGTGGGCCGCCCACGAGCTCGCCGAGCTCTCCGTCTCGGTGCGCAAACAGGCGCCGCCGGTCGGTTCGCCGGCCGCTTCGGCCGGCGCCCACCTCACCTACCGGCGATGACGGCGGCGGGGTGACCTCAGGCGCCATGAACGCCACGGGGGGAGGGGCGCAGAGCCCCGCAAGGCAGGTGCGTCGCGCCTTTCTGTCGCTCGGCGCGAACCTGGGCGAGCGCGCGGCGGCGCTGGGCGCCGCCCGCGCCGCGCTCGCCGCGCTGCCCGACACGACCCTGGTGGCGGCCTCGCGCATCTACGAGACCGCCCCGCAAGACGTGACCGACCAGCCTTCGTTCCTGAATCAGGTGGTGTGCCTCGACACGGCCCTTGCGCCGCGCGAGCTGCTGGCCGCCGCGCAGCGTATCGAAGACGCCGCCGGACGCGTCCGCGAGCTACGGTTTGGTCCGCGCACCCTCGATGTCGATATACTCCTTTTTCAAGGTGTGGAGAGCGCTGCTCCCGAGCTCACGCTGCCACACCCGCGGCTGTGGCGGCGGGCCTTTGTGCTCGTGCCTCTCGCCGAGCTCTGGTCGCTCGCGCGTGACATGCCGCAGGTCGACGTCGCCCGGCTTGCCGCCGAGCTCGCCGGAAGCCAGGCCGTCAGGCCGTACGCGGAGGACTGATCGACGAGCATCGACCTCACCATCCAGCCGGGCTTCACGACGCCGGCTCCCACGGCGCTCGGGTGACCGCCGTGCCGCGTCCCTACATCGCCAGCGTACCGCCGCGTCCCCTGCTGCGCCGTCAGTTCGACGTGCTCGTGCTGGGCGGCGGCATCGCCGGGCTCACGGCGGCGATCGCCGCGGCTCGTCGCTGGCACGTCGGCCTGCTCACCAAGGCGAGCCTCAACGACACCACGACCTTTCTCGCCCAGGGCGGCATCGCCGCCGCCCTGGGCGAATCCGACTCGCCCGAGCTGCACTATCAGGATACGGTCGACGCCGGGGCCGGCCTGTGCGACCCCGAAGCCGTGCGCGTGCTGGTCAACGAAGGTCCCGACCGCGTGCGCGAGCTCATGGACATCTGCCCGCGCTTCGACCGCATCGACGGCGAGATCGTGCTCGGCCGCGAGGGCGCCCACTCGGTGCGCCGCGTGCTGCACGCCGGCGGCGACGCCACCGGCCGCGAAGTGTCGAGCACGCTGTCCGAGGCGGCCCGCCTGGGCAGCCGCGTGCAGCTCTACGAAGACGAGTTCGTCATCGACCTGCTCACCATCGACGGCCGCTGCATCGGCGCGCTGTCGCTCAACTTAGCCGACGGCGAGTACACGCTGAACCTGGCGATGGTCACCATCCTCGCCACCGGCGGGGCGGGCCAGGTCTACGCGCGCACCACCAACCCCGTGGTCGCCACTGGCGACGGCGTGGCCATGGCCTACCGCGCCGGGGCCTCCATACGCGACCTCGAGTTCGTGCAGTTCCACCCCACCGGCCTGGCAGCCGACACCTCGCCGACGCCGCTGATCACCGAGGCGCTGCGTGGCGAAGGCGCCCTGCTGCGCAACGCGGCCGGCGAGCGCTTCATGACGGGCGTCGACCCCAAAGGCGAGCTCGCGGCGCGCGACGTCGTGGTGCGCGCCATGCTCGCCGAGATGCGCAGAGAGGGATCGACGCACGTCTACTTAGACGCGACCGCGCTCGACGCCGACATGCTGCGCCGCCGCTTTCCGCGCGTCACCGGCCTGCTCGCCGAGCACGACCTCGACCTGAGCCGCGACCTCGTGCCGGTCGCTCCCGTGGCGCACTACTCCATCGGCGGCGTGGTGACCGACGTCTGGGGGCGCACCACGGTGCCCGGCCTCTACGCGGCCGGCGAAGTCGCCAGCACGGGTGTGCACGGCGCCAACCGCCTCGCCTCGAACTCGCTGCTCGAGGGTCTCGTCTTCGGCGACCGCGTCGTGCGCCACCTCGACCGCTACATCGGCGGCCTCGGCGAGGACGTACGCCGGCTGCAGTTCGAGCTGCCCTCGCCGTCCGGGCACGCGGCGCCGCCCAGCGACATCGCCGCGGTGCGCCGCCAGGTGACCAGCCTCATGTCCGAGAAGGTGGGCTGGGTGCGTTCCGAAGACGGCCTGCTCGAAGCCCTCGAGGAGCTGCGCGCCATCAACTCGGCGCTGCGCCTGGGCGAGGCCGGACCGCCCGAGTTCGAGCTGCTCAACATCCTCACGCTCGCCACGCAGATCACCAAGTGCGCGCTCCTGCGCGAGGAGTCGCGCGGCGTGCACGTGCGCGACGACCACCCCGAACGCGACGACTACCACTGGCAACGCCACATCACCCTGCGACTGCCCGTTTCCCGGGTGGCCGACGGCCGGTCGTGAACGCGGGCCTGTCCGACACGGCGCTGCGCGCGGCCGCCCACGACGCGGCCCGACGTGCGCTCGACGAAGACCTGGCCGGCTTCGGCGACCTCGCCGGACGCGCCTTCACCGCGCCCGGACGGGCGCGGGTCGAGGCGCGCGCCGACGGCGTCCTGTCGGGCGTCGCCGTCTTTGTCGAGGCCGCTCGCCTGGTCGACCCCGAGCTCGTCGTCGACGTTGCCTGCGCGGCCGGTGCGCCCTTCGCGAGCGGCGTCACGCTGGCCACGCTCGCCGGCCGCCAGTCGAGCATCCTCGCCCTCGAGCGCACCGGCCTCAACCTGCTGGCCCGCCTGTCGGGCGTGGCCACGATCACGGCGCGCTACGTGGCCCAGACGGCCGGCACGGCGGCCGTCATCGCCGGCACGCGCAAGACCACGCCGGGGCTGCGCGCCCTCGAAAAGCAGGCCATCGTCGACGGCGGCGGCAGTCCGCACCGCTTCGGGCTGTTCGACGGCGCCATGATCAAGGACAACCACGTGGCCGCGGCCGGCGGCCTGCCGGCGGCCGTCGCGGCGGTGCGCTCCGGCTTGTCGCACGCACACCTGCTCGAGGTCGAAGTCGACACGCTCGACCAGCTCGACCAGGCGCTCGCCGCCGGCGTGCCGGTCGTCCTGCTCGACAACATGGACGTCGCCACCGTGCGCGCCGCGGTGAGCCGCGCTGCGGGCCGCGCCGTGCTCGAGGTCTCCGGCGGCGTCACGCTCGAGACCGTGGCCGCCTACGCCGCCACCGGCGTCGCCGTGATCTCGGTGGGCGCCCTCACCACGGCGGCGCCCTGGATCGACCTCAGCCTGGTGGTGGACTGACATGCTGCTCGTCGTCGACGTCGGCAACACACAGACCGTCATCGGCCTGAGCGAGGGCGGCGTCATCGCGCACGACTGGCGCATCGCCACCGTGCGCCACCGCACGGCCGACGAGATCGCCGGCCTGTTGCAGGGCTTCTTCAGCCTGCTCGGCGAGCGCGTCAAGGACCTGGTCGACGAGGTGGCCATCGCCTCGGTCGTGCCGCGCCTCACGGCGCAGTGGGTGACGATGAGCGAGAAGCACCTCGGCCTCACACCGTTCGTGCTGGGGCCCGGCGTGCGCACCGGCATCCGCCTCATGGTCAAGAACCCGGCCGAGATCGGCGCCGACCGCATCGCCAACGCGGTCGCCGGGCTCGAGACCTACGGCGCGCCGGTGATCGTCGTCGACTTCGGCACCTCGACCAACTTCGACGTGGTCGACTCAGGCGGCGACTACGTGGGCGGCGCCATCGCCCCCGGCGTCGAGGTCTCCATGGAGGCGTTGACCACGCGCGCCGCCCGGCTCATCAACATCGAGATGAGCGAGCCCGGCCGCGCCATCGGTCGCGATACCACCGAGGCCATGCAGTCGGGCGCCATCTACGGCTTCACGGGCCAGGTCGACGGCATCGCCGAGGCCATCCGCGCCGAGCTGGGCGTCGCCGCTCCGGTGATCGCCACCGGCGGCCTCGCGGTGCTGATCGCGCCGCACAGCCGCACGATCTCGGCGGTCGACCGGCAGCTCACGGTGCGCGGCATCGAGCTCGTGCTGCGCCGCCAGCAGTCCCACTGAAGGCCCCGCGGCGGGCCGCTTCGTAGCCACGGACGACCTGCGCGACACGCTGCTGCGACCCCTGGACGTCGGCGCCCTGCGGCTCGACCGCCGCCTGCTCATGGCGCCCATGGCCGGCATCAGCGGGCGCGCCTTCCGGCGCTCGGTGAGGCGCTTCCGCGCCGGCCTCGTGTTCACCGAGATGATCTCGGCGCACGGCATCGTGCACGACAACCGGCGCACGGCGGCCTATCTGGCCTGCGGCCCCGACGAGCACCCCATCGGCTTTCAGCTCTTCGCCGCCGAGCCGGCGGCGCTGGCTCACGCCGCGCGCGCCGCCCTCACGGCGGGCGCCGACCTGATCGATTTGAACATGGCCTGCCCGGTGCGCAAGGTCATGAAGACCGGCGCCGGGGCGGCCCTGCTGGGCACGCCCGCCCTGGCCGTGGCCTGCGTGCAGGCCGTCGTCGCCGAGGTCGCCGGCGAGGCCCCGGTGACCGTGAAGATCCGCAGCGAGGTGCGCGACGGCGACGAGGCGGGACGCCGCCTGGCGCCCCAGCTGGTGGCCGCCGGCGCCGCCGCCGTCTGCCTGCACCCGCGCTCCGCCGGCCAGCTCTACCGCGGCCTGGCCGACCACGCCGTCACGCTGGCCCTGGCCGGCGAGCTGCCCGTGCCGGTGATCGCCTCGGGCGACATCGCCGCCGTGGGCGCCGACGGCACGGTCGACCGCGACCTGAGCGCGCGCCTGCTCGACGGCGGCGTGGCCGCCGTCATGGTGGCGCGCGCCGCGCTGGGGCGCCCCTGGGTGTTCCGCGAGCTGCTCGAGGGCGAGGGCGCGCCGCCGCCCGACGAACGGCGGCGCGCCCTCGCCCTGTTCGCCGACGAGGCCGTGGCCGAGATGGGCGCCCGCGCAGTCGGTTACCTGCGCCGCTTCTGGCCGCGCTTTCGGCGCAGCGGCGCGCTCGACGCGGCCCTCGCCGCGCGCCTCATGGCGGCCGCCGACGTGGCGACTATCCTGAGCCTCGTACGGGCAGATTGAGGCTGGGCAGGCCGCTCGCCACGGTGAAGTGGCGCACGAGCGGAGAAAGCCCTATACTACGTCTCTTATTCGGGCCTGCGTGTTGCAGCGGCCCGTTTCGTCGTAAGGAAAGGAAGCCATCGTGCCGGAAAGAGAGATCATCCTCACTCCCGGGGGGTACCGGCGCCTGAAGGACGAGATCGAGTACCTCTCCACCAAGAAGCGCGAAGAGGTCGCCGATCGCATCAAAGAGGCCCGCTACTTCGGCGACATCAGCGAGAACTCCGAATACGACGACGCCAAGAACGAGCAGGCCATGCTCGAGCAGCGCATCTTCGCCCTCGAAGACAAATTGCGCTCGGCGATCGTGATCGACGAAAAGGACATCAAGACCGACGTCGTGGGCGTGGGCACCAAGGTCACCATCCAGGACGTCGCGCGCGGCGAGGTCGTGCAGTACTCGATCGTGGGTTCCGCCGAAGCCGACCCCAGCGCCCGCAAGCTCTCCAACGAATCGCCGGTCGGCAACGCCATCATGGGCCACAAGCCCGGCGAGGTCATCTCGGTGCGCGCGCCGCGCGGCGAGATCAAGCTCAAGATCATCGACATCGAGCGGGCGTAGGGTCACGGCGCCGGTCATGGCCGACGACGTTCAGCCCTCGGACGCAGCCGACGACCAGCCTCTCGGCGCGACCGAGGAGCGACGCCACAAGCTCGCACGCCTGCGCGAGCACGGCGTCGACGCCTTTCCCACGCGCTTCGACAAGCGCGACGAGATCGGCTCGCTGCACGAGCGTTTCGATGCGCTCGACGCCGGCGACGAAGCGCCCGGCACGTTTCGCGTGGCCGGCCGCGTCATGTCGCGTCGCGAGCACGGCAAGCTCGCCTTTCTCACCATCAAGGACGGCTCCGGGCACCTGCAGCTGTTCGCCAAGCTCGACGTCCTGGGCGCCGACGCCTTCCAGGGTCTGCTCGACGTCGACATCGGCGACTTCGTGGGCGCCGAGGGCGTGGTGCTCAAGACCCGGCGCGGCGAGCTCTCGCTGCGGCCCACCTTCTGGCAGTTCCTCTCCAAGGCGCTGCGCCCGCTGCCCGAAAAGTTCCACGGCCTGACCGACGTCGAGACGCGCTACCGCCGGCGCTACCTCGACACCATCGTCAACGACGATTCGCGCGAAGTCTTCGTCAAGCGCGCCCGCATCATCGCCGCCATCCGCCGCTTCCTCGACGAGCGCAGCTTCGTCGAGGTCGAGACGCCCATCCTGCAGCCGCTCTACGGCGGCGCCATGGCGCGGCCCTTCGTCACCCACCACAACGAGCTCAAGCGCGACCTCTACCTGCGCATCGCCGTCGAGCTCTACCTCAAGCGCTGCATCATCGGCGGCATCGACCGTGTCTACGAGATCGGTCGCAACTTCCGCAACGAGGGCGTGAGCTTCAAGCACAACCCCGAGTTCACCATGCTCGAGACCTACGAAGCCTACGTCGACTACAACCACGTCATGACCCACGTCGAAGAGCTGGTGGGCGCCGCCGCGGCGGCCATCGGCAGCCTCACGACCAGCTTCCGCGGCCACGAGATCGACCTGCGTCCGCCGTGGCCGCGCCTCACAATGCGCCAGGCCATCCTCGACGGCAGCGGCATCGACATCGCCGCCGACGACGTGCGCGACGTGGCCGGCCTGCAGGCCGCCATCAAGGCGCGCGGCCTCGACGCCACGGTGCCGCTCAAGCCCACCTGGGGCCAGCAGGTCGACGAGCTCTTCAGCGAGACCGTCGAACCCAACCTCATCCAGCCGGTGTTCATCACCGAGTACCCGCTCGAGATCAGCCCCTTCGCCAAGAAGACTCCGCACGACCCGCGCTTCGTCGAACGCTTCGAAGGCTTCATCGGCGGCATGGAGAGCTCCAACGGCTTCAGCGAGCTGAACGACGCCGACGACCAGCGCGAGCGCTTCATGAGCCAGCTCGAGGCCTTCGACGCCGGCGACGAAGAGGCCCACCAGCTAGACGAGGACTTCCTCGAAGCCATGGAGCACGGCATGCCGCCCACCGGCGGCGTGGGCATCGGCATCGACCGCCTCATCATGGTGCTCACCGACTCGGCCTCCATACGCGACGTCATCCTCTTCCCGCAGCTGCGCGGCTAAGAGCTCACCGCCCCGCGGCGCCGGGCCGGCGCCATCTGCCTGTTTCGCCACGGTCCGACTGAGGAACAAGAGAGTCCGCCTCTCGTGAACGTCGCCCCTCGTGAACGTTCGGCCCCTGTGAACGTCATCCCGGGCGACGGGGCGTCAGGTCGCACCGCCGTGGGAATCGGGTAACATACAAGGGAACCCCGCTAGGAGGATCAAGCATGTTCGAGCGTTTCACCGAACGTGCCAGGCAAGTTGTGGTGCTCGCCCAAGAAGAGGCGCGCGCGCTCAAGCACAACTACATCGGCACCGAGCACCTGTTGCTGGGCCTGCTTCGCGAAGAAGAAGGCGTGGCGGCTCGCGTGCTCGACTCTCTCCAGATCTCGACCGAAGAGGTGCGCGCCGCCGTCGTGCGTATCGTGGGCACGGGCGAAGAGGTGGCGACCGGGCAGATCCCGTTCACGCCCCGCGCCAAGAAGGTCCTCGAGCTCGCCCTGCGCGAAGCCCTGTCGCTCGGCCACAACTACATCGGCACCGAGCACATCCTTCTCGGTCTGATCCGCGAAGACGAAGGTGTGGCGGCACGAATCCTGCTCGACCTCGACGCCGAGCCCGAAAAGATCCGCAACGAGGTCATGCGCACGCTGTCGGGCCCCACCCGTCGCGGTCAGACCGGCGGTCCCGAAAGCAAGAAGAACCCCAAGATGCTCGACCAGTTCGGCCGCGACCTCACCAAGCTGGCCGAAGAAGGCAAGCTCGACCCCGTCATCGGCCGCACCACCGAGATCGAACGCGTCATGCAGATGCTCTGCCGGCGCACCAAGAACAACCCGGTGCTCATCGGCGAGCCCGGCGTGGGCAAGACGGCCGATCGTCGAGGGCCTCGCCCAGAAGCATCGCCAGCCGACGAGGTCCCCGAGCCGCTGCAAGGGCAAGCGGTCTATACCTCGACCTGGCGGCCATGGTGGCCGGTTCCAAGTATCGCGGCGAGTTCGAAGAGCGCCTCAAGAGCGTCATCGAAGAGATCACGCGAGCCAAAGCGACATCATCCTGTTCATCGACGAGCTGCACAACGTGGTCGGCGCCGGCGCCGCCGAAGGCGCCATCGACGCCTCCATCCTCAAGCCCGCGCTCGCGCGCGGCGAGCTGCAGTGCCATCGGCGCCACCACCCTCGACGAATACCGCAAGCACATCGAGCACGACTCCGCCCTCGAACGCCGCTTCCAGCCGATCCAGGTGCGACGAGCCCGACGATCGAGAGACCGATCGAGATCCTCAAGGGCTGCGCGACAAATACGAGGCGCACCATCAAGCTCAAGTATCACCGACGAGGCGCTGTCGAGGCGGCGCCGCCTGGTCCGACCGCTACATCACCGACCGGTTCCTGCCCGACAAGGCGATCGACCTGCTCGACGAAGCGGCCAGCACGCTGCGCATCGCGCCACCATGACTGCGCCGCCCAGTTACCGCGAGCTCGGAGATCGAGATCGCCGACGGTGCGCACGCGAGAAAGAGGCCGCCATCGAGGCGCAGGATTACGAGAAGGCCGCCAAGCTGCGCGACAAGAGCGCAAGCATCGCACAAGAAGCTCGAGGCTCGAAGAGCAGTGGAAGACCGTCCGACGAGGGCATCGCGACGCCAGCGATCGACGAAGACGATATCGCCGAGATCGTCAGCATGTGGACCGGCATTCCCGTGCACGCATGCTCACCGAAGACGAGTCCAAGAAGCTGCTGCGCATGGAAGACGAGCTGCACAGCCGCCTCATCGGCCAGGACGCGGCCGTGCGCGCGGTCGCCAAGGCCATCCGCCGCTCGCGCGCCGGCCTCAAAGACCCCCAGCGGCCGATCGGCTCGTTCATCTTCCTGGGCCCGTCCGGCGTGGGCAAGACCGAGCTCGCCCGCGCGCTGGCCGAGTTCCTGTTCGGCGACGAAGACATGCTCGTGCAGCTCGACATGAGCGAGTACATGGAGAAGCACTCCGTGTCGCGCCTGGTCGGCTCGCCGCCCGGCTACGTGGGCTACGAAGAGGGCGGCCAGCTCACCGAGGTCGTCCGCCGCAAGCCCTACGCGTCGTGCTGCTTCGACGAGATCGAAAAGGCGCACCCCGACGTCTTCAACATCCTGCTGCAGATCTTGGACGACGGGCGCCTGACCGACGGCCAGGGCCGCACGGTCGACTTCAGCAACACCATCGTCATCATGACCAGCAACGTCGGCGCCGGCATGATCCCCAAGACACACGCTGGGCTTCGGCCAGGCCGACACCATGGGCATCAGCTACGACGACATGAAGTCGCGCATCACCGGCGAGCTCAAGCGCCTGTTCCGGCCCGAGTTCTTGAACCGCGTCGACGAAATCATCGTCTTCCACAAGCTGACCCGCGAAGAGATCCGTCTCATCGTCGGCCTGCTGGTGCTGCGCACCGGCAAGCAGCTCACTGAGAAGGGCCTGTCGCTCGAGCTCACCGACGCGGCCGCCGACCTGCTGGTTGACAAGGGCTACGACCCCACGCTCGGTGCGCGTCCGCTGCGACGGGCCATCCAGCGCTACATCGAAGACAAGCTGGCCGACGTCCTGCTCGAGCGCAAGCTCGAACCCGGCACGGTCATCAAGATCGACCGGCGCGACGACGACACGCTGCTCACCGCCAACGGCGAAGAGATCGGCTCGCCGATCGACGACCTGTCGCTGCTCGGCATCGACGAGCCCTTCATGGGCCCGCCGCCGGCCGATCACACGGCGGCGGCCGCCGCCGGCGACGGGCAATCTTCGCTGGCAGAAGTCCCGGGCGAAAGCTAAGCCGGGGCCGTCGGCCGGGGTGCCGCGCAAAGACCACGTCGTTTTCACCTGTGGCCAGTGCGGGCGCCACGAAGCGCGCTGGTCCGGACGCTGCCCCGATTGCGGCGCCTGGAACTCGTTCACCGAAGAGATCGTCAAAGGCGTGACGGCGGGCAGGGGCGGCATGGCCGCCCCTGCCCGCCGCCGTTCTCAACTTGACGGCGGCGCCGCCGTGCGCCCGCTCTCGAGCTTCACCTCGTCGGCCGACGACCGCTTCACGAGCGGCATCCCCGAACTCGACCGCGTGCTCGGCGGCGGCGTGGTACCGGGTTCGCTCGTGCTGGTCGGCGGCGAACCGGGCATCGGCAAGTCGACCCTGCTGCTCCAGGTGCTCGACGCGGTCGGCGCCCAGCGCGTCGAGCGCCCGGTCATGCTGGTCTGCGGCGAAGAGTCGCCCGCGCAGGTCAGAATGCGCGCCGAGCGGGTGTGCAGCGACCCGGGCGCCATCCAGGTACTCGCCGAAACCGAGCTCGAGACCATCCTCGAGGCGCTCGACCAGCATCGTCCCGCGCTCGTCGTGATCGACTCCATCCAGACGCTCTACAGCGACGAGCTCTCGTCGGCTCCAGGCAGCGTGAGCCAGGTGCGCGAAGCCACCTCGCGCTTTCTGCGTTACGCCAAAGAGAGCGGCACCGCCGTCTTTCTGGTGGGCCACGTCACCAAAGACGGCGCCATCGCCGGGCCCCGGGTGCTCGAGCACATGGTCGACACCGTGCTGCAGTTCGAGGGCGACCGCAACCGCTTCTTTCGCCTGCTGCGCGCCGTCAAGAACCGCTTCGGCTCCACCAACGAGCTCGGCGTCTTCGAAATGGGCGAGAAGGGCCTCGAAGCGGTCGCCGATCCCTCCTCCATCTTCCTGGCCGAACGCGGCGCGGCGGGCTCATGCGTGCACATCGCCGTCGAAGGCACGCGCTGCTTTCTGGTCGAAGTGCAGGCCCTCGTCAACCCCACCGACCTGGCCTTGCCGCGGCGCCTGGCGACCGGGTTCGACCGCAACCGCCTGGCCATGATCGTGGCCGTTCTGGCCCGTCATGCACGCCTCACTTTGGCAAGTGCCGACGTTTTTGTTAACATAGTGGGCGGGGTGCGCATCGAAGAACCTGCGGCCGATCTGGCCGTGGCTCTCGCAGTGGCCTCTGCCGAACGAGGCGTCGCGCTTGCGAGCAACGCCGCTGTGTTCGGTGAGATAGGCCTCACCGGAGAGCTGCGATCGACCGGGCAACCGGAGCGGCGGGTCGCCGAAGCCACCAAAGTGGGTTTCGAGACCGTGCTCATGCCGATGGCCGATGCCCGGCGACTGCGGAACGGGGCCCAAGTGGAGGGTGTCGCCAGTCTCAGGGAAGCGATCACCAAGGCCCTGTCGTCGCCCGACCAGCAACGGGGACGCCACCCACAGAACGAGACGCCGGGAGGTGGCTGAGCTTGTACAGAGTCGGCGATAAGGTTGTCTACCCGCACCACGGTGCGGGCAAGATCATGAAGATCGAAGACATGGAAGTCCGCGGTCAGTTCCGCGAGTACCTCACCATCCAGATCCTGCACAACGACATGACCGTCATGGTCCCTGTCGATTCCGCCGACCGCGCGGGTCTCCGCAAGGTCGTCGCCTCCGACGTCGTCGACGACGTTCTTGCCGTGCTGCACGGCAACCCCACGAAGATGCCCAAGAACTGGAGCCGTCGCTACAAGCACAACCGCGACAAGCTCAAGACGGGCGACATCTTCGAGGTAGCCGAAGTCGTGCGCAACCTCGCCATCCGTCACTGCGACAAGGGTCTCTCGACCGGCGAGAAGCAGATGTTCTCGAAGGCCAAGAAGATCCTGGCAAGCGAGCTCATGTACGCGCGCGACATGAACGAAGAGCAGGCCAACGCATTCCTCGACAAGGTGCTCGACGAAGTCGGCGCCGCCGGCGCGGTTGCGCCCATCGACTCACCCGATCTCGCCGAGGTCGACGAAATCGCCGAGGTCGCACCGGTCGCCTGAAGTCGCCCACCGTGGCGTCGGCGATCGACCGATCGCGGGTACGTCCACGGCGCGCGGTCCCACGTGGCCGTGCTCTGCGCCTTTGACCGGCGGCAGATCGACGACCTGCCGCAGCGCCGCGACCGCCAGGCGTTCACGCCCCGCTGCTCCTACGGCGCGACGATCGCGTCGCCCGCCGGTCTCGCCTCGCCGCCCGCCGGTCTCGCCTCGCCATCCGCCGGTCGCGCCCCGCCGCGCTCTCCACTGTCGCCTCGTATCCCGTCCGGCGAGCCCCTCCGTGCTCAATGCAGCTGGCCGGTCGTGCTCGGCCGCGCTTGCGCGCTCCTCGCGGCCGCCATGCGCGCTCAAGCCCCTCACGCCGAACGAGCTCGATCCCGCGTTGCGCGAGGGCAGGAGCCCGGCCAGGGTGTAGGCTATCCCGACGATGGCGCCATGATCGCGGTCGGCGAGGGCCGCGCGATGGCGGGCAGCGTCGTAAGCGCCCAGGTGACGAGCGTGTCGCGCAGAAGCACGCGGGCAAGATAGACCTTGGAACGGTCGTTGGGGCGTGGCCCCCTGAAAGGTGGGAGTGACTTGGTTTCAACAGGCGCAAAGGCCTGGGTGATCGTGGCGGCCGCCGGCGAAAGCCGGCGCATGGGACTGCCCGAGGGCGAGTCCAAGCAGTTCCTGCTGCTGGCCGGCGAGCCCATCATCTGCCACTCGGTGCGGCGCCTCACGGCGATCGACGAGGTAGCCGGCGTGGTCGTCGTGCTGCACCCGTCGCACGTGGTGCGCTTCGCCGGCCTGCCCGATGTGGGCGAGCAGGGTAAGCCCGTGCTCATCGCCGAAGGCGGCCGCGAACGCAGCGACTCGGTGCGCGCCGGACTTGCCGTAGTGCCCGCCGACGCCGAGGTCATCGCCGTCCACGACGGCGCCCGGCCGCTGTTCGGTCGCCACGTCTTTCTCGACTGCCTCGCCGCGCTTTCCGACGCCGACGGCGCCGTGCCGGCGACGGCCGTCGTCGATACCCTCAAACGGGCCGACGCAGGCGGCCGTGTGGCGCACACTGTCGACCGCCGCGAGCTCTGGGCGGCTCAGACCCCCCAGGTGTTCCGGGCGGCGGCCCTGCGGGCCGCCTACGCGGGCTCCGACGCAAGCGGCTCTACCGACGACGCCTCGGTGCTCGAACGCGCCGGCGCCGGCGTGGTCGTCGTGCCCTCCATCCAGGCGAACGTCAAGATCACGACGCCCGCCGACCTGCCGCTCGCCGGCGCCCTGCTTTCGTGGGAGACCGAGACTGACGTCTAGAGTCGGGATCGGATTCGACGCGCACCGGTTCGCCGTGGGGCGCCGCCTGGTGCTTTGCGGGCTCGAGATCGCCTGCGACCAGGGGCTGGCCGGTCACTCCGACGCCGACGTCGCCACCCATGCAGTCATCGACGCCGTGTTGGGCGCCGCCGGCATGGGCGACATCGGCGCGCTGTTCCCCGACACCGACCCCGCCTACGAGGGCGCCTCGAGCATCGCCCTGCTGGGCGACGTCGTGGCACGCGTGGCGCGGGCGGGCTGGCAGATCGTGAACGTCGACCTGGTGATCGTCGCCGAGCGGCCGCGTCTGGCGGCGCACCGCGCGGCCATGACCGCGCGGCTGGCGGCGGCGCTGATGGTCGGCGGCGACGCCGTGGGGGTCAAGGCGACGACCACTGAAGGCATGGGGTTCGAGGGCCGCGGCGAGGGAGTCTCGGCGACGGCCGTCTGTCTGCTGGAGCGGACTAGGCGCGCGACGCAGTCACGCTAGCCTGAGCGACGACGACGAAGTCCTTTCGACGTACCTAGGCGATCAGGCGACGGGCGGCGCCGGAGGCGTCGCGTCGTCGGTCGACTTGTGCTCAAGCTCCTTGGGCTTTTCTTCGTCGGTGCCGCTCAGGCCCGACTTGAAGCCACGCACGCTCTGTCCGACCGACTTGCCGAGTCCGGGCAGCCGCGAGGCGCCGAACAGCAGCACGATGATCGCGAAGATGATGAGCAGCTCGGGAAGGCCGATGTTAGGCATGTCCCATCTCTTTACCTCGATCTGAAGGGCTCCGCGTGGGGCGGAGGCGCTCGGTCGACTGTGAAGACGCCGCAAACCAAGCACCTTTGTCACTGTACGGTCTCAGGCTCCGACAATCAAGATTGGAAACGCCACGTCGCTCGCCTGGTAGTAGACTCTTGAATCCTTGCTAGTCACCCGATATGAAGCGGAGGCGGCACCGGCATGGAACACCTCGCAGACAGTCCCGACCGGCCCACCGTGGTGGCCGTCGTCGGCAGCCCCCGGGCTACGGGCAACACTTCGTACCTGGTCGACGTCGCCCTCGACGAGCTCGCCCGTCGCGGTGTAGCGGTCGAGAAGATCGCGTTGGGCGATCACCACATCCTGCCCTGCGAGGGCCACGACGACTGCGTCGACTTTGAGGCCTGCCCGCTCGACGACGAGGCCGGCCCGATCCTCGAGCGCGTCTACGCGGCCGACGGGCTCATCTTCGCGACGCCCGTGTACTACGAGAACGTCTCGGGCCAGATGAAGGTCTTCATCGACCGTAACTGCTTCAACAACTACCACGAGCTCTGGCTGCGAGCGCGCGCCGTGGGGCTGATCGCGGTCGCCGAGAGTACCGGCTTAGACGACGCCATCGACAGCCTGCGGCGCTACGTGTCACTGTCGTGCGACAAGAAGCTCAAGCCGCTGGCGGTGACCGGACTGGCCTACCGTGAAGGCGACGCCGCCGTCAACTCGGCGCTGGTCGCCGAGGTGCGCGACATGGCGCGGGCCATAGCCGCGGCGCTGCGCCCCGACCCGGTGAGCGCCTAGAGGCCGGAGTAAGCGCCGGCCGCGCCGGGCGACTACTCCTCGCCCAGCGCCAGCCGCACGAGGCGGTCGAGCAGGTCGGCGAACTCGAGCCCGGCGGCGCGCGCCGCCTTGGGGAAGAGGCTGTTGATCGTCATGCCCGGCAGCGTGTTGACCTCGAGGAGCACCGCGCCGCGCTCGGGTGTGATGATCATGTCGACCCGCGAATAGCCCCGGCAGTCGAGCGCCCGATGGGCGCGCACGGCGAGGTCCTGGAAGATCTCGGCCTCGCCGGGGGCGAGCTGTGCGGGGCAGATCTCCTGGGCCTGCTCGGGGTCGTACTTGGCGCGGTAGTCGAAGAACTCGCGCCCTGAGACGATCTCGACGACCGGCAAGGCGCTCAGGCGGCGGTTACCCATGACGCCCACCGTGATCTCGCGCCCCACGAGGCGCTCCTCGACCAGGACCCGGCTGTCGTAGTCGAAGGCCTTCTGGATGGCCGGCTCGAGCTCCTCGGGACGCAGCACGATACTCATGCCCAGGCTCGATCCCTGGCGCGACGGCTTCACGAACGACGGCGTGAGCGCCGCTGCCGCGCGCGTGGCGTCGGCGTCGCGCTCGTCGCGCTCGATCACGACCGCGCGTGCCACCGGGAGCCCGGCGGCGGCGAGCACCTTGCCGGCCATGGCCTTGTCCATCGCCAGGGCCGAGGCAAGGACGCCGGAACCGACGTACGGGATACCTACGATCTCGAGCATGCCCTGGAGCGTGCCGTCTTCGCCGTAGGGACCATGCAGGCCGATGAACGCGACGTCGATGCGCTGCGTGCCGTCGGCGCCGGGCAGCGCCTCGGTCGCCGGCGCCGCCTCGGTGGCGGCGCTCTGGATCGCTTGCTGGAAGGCGGCCGGCAGCTCGCGGTCGCGGGCGGTGAGCTCTTCGCGTGCGTCGCCGTGCGCGAGCAGCGTGCGCGCTTTTTGCGCGAGGTCGGCCGACAGCGCGGGGTTGCCCGCCATCAGCGCCAGGGAGTCGAACAGCACGACCTCGTAACGGTCGCTCGGCAGGTGGGCGGCGATCATGCGACCGGAGGCGAGCGAGATCTCGCGCTCGCCCGAGGCGCCGCCCAGAATGACACCGACTCGTATGCGTCGCTCCGCGTTGCTCACGAGGCCTCCTTTGGTCTCTTCAGTTACCCGCGGTCGCGGTCGCCCGGCAGCCTGTAGCGATCGTGCGCTCCTCGGTCACGATGAGGTCGACGCACAGGTCGTGCGGTTCGCGCGGCACGCGCTCGACGAGCTGGAGCTCGTAGGCGATGGCGACGCGCGGCGCGTCGGGGCGCAGGCGCCCCAGGTAGGTGTCGTAAAAGCCGCCGCCGTAGCCCATGCGGCCGCCTTCGGAGTCGAAGACCGAGCCCGGCACGATGACCACGTCGATCGTGCCGGGGTCGACGAGCGGCAGCTCGGGGCGAGGCTCGGGAATGTCGAAGCGGCCGGGCACGAGGTCGCGAGCCGGGTCGGACACGACGAAGGCTTCCATGTGGTGGGGCCCCACGATGAGCGGCAGCGCCACAGTGGCCCCGCGGGCGAGGCAGAGCGCGATGAACGGCAGGGTGTCGATCTCGGTGCGAAACGAGGCGAAGCACAGGATGGTGCGCGCCTCGGCGATCGCCGGCAGCGCGGCCAGGCGGGCGCGCAGCGCCTCGTCGGCGACGCTGCGCTGCGCGCCCGCCATCGCGTCGCGCCGGGCCAGCACGACCTCGCGCAGCGCGCGTTTGGCGGCGGCGGCACCGTCGCCAGGACGGGCGACGCTGAGGCTGTCTGGGGGTCCGTTCACGGGTTCCAGGTCCTTGCTTGTGTCATATACTCATTCCCGTAGTATAGCTGGGCGCCTCGGCCGAACGCCGTAGCCGGGCGCTCGGGCCGATCGCCTGTCGCCCGCTTGCCAGGCGCGTAAGGTAAACGCCCGTCAGGGCCGGTCCGTGAAGGGGTGCGGGCAGTATGGCCATACGCTCTCGCGAAGAGCTCACACTCGCCGACCTGTTCGCCCACACGCTGGGCAACCTGATCGCCCTCACGGGCCCCGAAGAGCGGCGCGTGGTGCCCACCGCTCAGCAGATCCTAGACGCCCCCGACGGCGAGGTCTGCATACCGCCGGCGCTGTTCCGGCTCGTGCAGCTCTTGCTGCTGCCCGAGGTGCTCGGCGCCAACTCCGGTCCCATCCTCTACGTCGCCGCCAAGCGCTTCAGCGGCAGCCTCGAGCTGCAGTCCATCCAGGATCTGAAGACGTGGTTTGCCGCCATGATGCTCGGCGAGCTCGAGGTCGAGCTCGACGAAGAGAAGGTGCTGGTCAAGCTCTCGAAGTGCATGACCTGCTACCGCCTGCCGCCTACCGGCAGCGCGCTTTGCGACTTCGAGCGCGGCCTGGTCGATGGCGTGCTCGAGCACATCACCGGCGCCGAAGTCATCACCAAAGAGACGCTGTGCTGGGGCCTGGGCGACACGGTCTGCCAGTTCGAGGCCTACAACACGGGCGCCGACGGCTACCTCTACACCGAAGACGGCACGCACCGCGAGGTACAGCGCCGCCTGCTCTCCGGCATCGCCGACCAGTCCGACATCGCCGTCGAGAACCTGCTCCTGGTGGGCGACCACCGCTACGCCGAGACTCGCGACGCGCTGACCGGCATGTACAACTTCCGTCACCTGCGCGAGCACGCCAGCATCGAGCTCGCCCGGGCGCGCCGCCACGACCGCAAGGTCGCCTTCGTCATGCTCGACATCGACGGATTCGCGACGGTGAACGAGGCGGTCGGCGAAGAAGGCGGCGACGTCGTGCTGCGCCAGTGGGCCGACCAGCTCGGCGCCCTGCTGCGCGCCTGCGACCTCACCTGCCGCTACGGCGCCGACGAGTTCCTGCTCGTGCTGCCCGAGACGGGCGACGCCGAAGCCGACCAGGCCCTGGCCCGCCTGCGCGCGGCGCTCGGCGAGACGGTGTGCACGGCCGACGGTCGCAGCTTCTCGCTCAGCGCCAGCGCCGGCGTGGCTACCTTCCCCGAAGACGGCGTCATCGTCGAAGAGCTGGTCGCCAAAGCGACCACGACCATGTACGTCGCCAAGTCGCGCGGCGTGGGTCAGATCGGCTTTTACTCGCCGCCCGAACCCCAGGCCTGAGTCAGGGCGGCGGGTGGGGCCGCGGGCCCTGCCACGCCGCTTTCCGTTGCTCGCGCCGCGAGGCTCGTGGTAGCGTAGCCTGCCGTGCCCGAACGCCTCGAGATCTTAGCCGTGGGTCGCCTCGACGCCGACCTGCGGCCCGCCTTTGCGCACTACGAGCGGCTGATCGCCGGGCTTTGCCGGCTCTCGGTCCGCGAGGTGCGCGAGGTGTCGCTGCGCGGTCGTGCGGCCGGCGAGGTGCTGCGCGACGAAGGCCGGCGGCTCCTGGCGGGCCTGCCGGCCGGCGGGGTGGTGGTGGCGCTCGACGCCGCCGGGCGCGGCTACGACAGCGAAGCCTTCGCGTTGCGCCTTCAGGCGTGGTCGCAGATCGGACCGGTGACGTTCGTGGTGGGCGGCTCGCTGGGCATGTCGACCGACATCAAGGCGGCGGCGCACGAGCGGCTGTCGCTGTCGCCGCTGACGCTGCCCCACCAGCTCGCCCGGGTGGTGCTGGCCGAACAGCTCTTTCGCGCGCTGAAGATCGCCCGCGGGGAGACATACCATCACTAGGCGCGCGACGAAGTCACGCACGCCTGAGCGGCGGCGACGAAGTCGAACGACGGCACTAGGAACGACAAAAGGACGACTGACATGAGCGAGCGCGACGACCACGAGGAGCTGTACGGGCTGACCGGCCTGGGGCGGTCGCTCGGGCGAGCGCTCGCGGAGCTCGTGCCCGGCGAGCCGGCGGCGGCCGAGGTCACCCTGCCGCCCAAGGCCGAGTTCGGCGACGTGTCGACCCCGGTCGCCCTGGCGGTGGCGCGCCGCGTGGGCCGCAACCCGCGCGAGCTGGCCGCCGAGCTGGGCGAGCGCTGGTGCTCCGGTCCCGGAGCCGCGGTGTGCGCGCGCTTCGAGGTCGCCGGTCCGGGCTTTCTCAACCTGTTCTTGAACGACGCCTGGTACCGCGAGGCCACGCGGCGCATGGTGGCGCTTGGCGGCGATCACGGCCGCGACGTCGTGCCCCCCGACGAGCGCCGGGTGATCGACGTCGAGTTCGTCAGCGTCAACCCCACGGGGCCGCTGCATGTCGGCCACGCGCGCTACGCGTCGATGGGCGACGCGCTCTGCCGCCTGCTCTCCTTCGCCGGTCACCAGGTGACCCGTGAGTTCTACGTCAACGACTTCGGCACGCAGATGATGAAGTTCGGCCAGTCGCTCACCGCGCGCTACGCGCAACGCCTGGGGATCGACATCGAGGTGCCCGCCGACGGCTATCTCGGCGACTACCTGCTCGAAGTCGCCGACCGGCTCATCGACGAGGTCGGCGAGCGTTTCCGGCCGGCGGTCGCCGCGGCCGCGCCCGACGTGACCCGCGTGCCGCCAGAGGTGGTCGACGAGATCAAGGCGTGGGGCCGCGACGCCATCCTCGGGCGCTTTCGCACCACACTCGGGAGCCTGCGCGTGCCCTTCGACGTGTGGAAGAGCGAGGCGTCGCTCTACGAAGGCGGGCCGGCTCATCGCGGCTTCGCCGGCGAGGTCGGCAAGGCGCTGCTCGAGCTAGACGGTGACGGCGAGCTCTTCGACGCCGACGGCGCCGTATGGCTGCGCACTACCGACTACGGCGACGACAAGGACCGCGTGCTGGTCCGCCAGACGGGCGCGCCCACCTACTTCCTCTCCGACATCGCCTACCACCGCGACAAGATGGACCGCGGCTTCGACCACCTGATCGACATCTGGGGCGCCGACCACCACGGCTACGTGCCGCGCATGAAAGCGATGTTCACCGCCCTGCCGCCGCACGACCCCGACCGTCTCGAGCTGATCATCGGGCAGCTCGTGAACCTGCTCGAAAGCGGCGTGGCGCGCCGCATGTCAAAGCGCCGCGGCGACATCGTCACGGTCGACGACCTGATCGAGGCGATCGGCGTCGACGCCGTGCGCTTCTTCATGGTGGCCCGCAGCCACGACTCGACGCTCGACCTCGACCTCGACCTGGCGGTCGAGCAGTCGAGCAAGAACCCGGTCTACTACGTGCAGTACGCCCACGCGCGCATCTGCAGCGTGCTCGCCAACCTGCCCGAGAGCGGTGTCGTGCCCGACTCGGCGGCGTTCGGCGAGGTGGCCGTCGGCCCCTACGAACGCAACCTGGTGCGCACCTTGGCGCGCTTTCCGCTGGTCGTCCTCGAAGCCGTCGAGCGTCGCGGGCCGCATCGCGTGCACGCCTACCTCGGCGAGCTCGCCGCCGAGTTCCACGTGTTCTACCGCAACTGCCGGGTGCTCACCGACGAGCCCGACGTCGCGGCCTTTCGCGCCGGCCTGTGCGCGGCGACGCGCACGACCCTGGCCAAGGGCCTCGAGCTGCTCGGGGTGAGCGCGCCGCAGAGCATGTGACGCGGGGCCGTGTGGTGCGGAGCCGCGTGTGGCGCGGAGCCGCACGGGGTGGGGGCGGCCGCGCGAGGCGGCGCGCCCACGCTTGGGCACGACCAAAAACGCGGGGGCGAGTCGCTCATGAGCGACTCGCCCCCGCGTTGCGGGCGCTTTCGGGCCGCCGCCGGAGCGTCAGGCGGCGAAGTGGCTTTCGGCGTACTTGCGCAACTCTTCGGCCTGCTCGGGGTTGAGGTCGCGCTTCAGCCCGAGGAGGTGCGACAGCGCCAGGTTGGACCGGCCGCGGAACAGGCGCTGGACCACGCTGTCGAGGATGGTGCTGGCCACTTCGTTGCCGGGGATGGCCGGCGTGTACACGTAGGCGATCGCGGTGCGATCCTGCGTGAGAAGCTCTTTCTTGACCAGGTTGTTCATGACTGTCATGACGGTCGTGTACGCGATCTGGCGCTGCTCGCGGAGCGTCTCATAAACGTCGCGCACGGTCGCCTGCTTGCGTTCCCAGATGATCGCCAGGATGTCGGCTTCGAGCGAGCCGATCCCGGTGAACGGAGCACCCTTTGTGCTCTTGAGCCACTTTGGTCTGATGCGTTCCATCGCCCGCCCCCTTTTGGAGCCACGTTAAGCTGCCCGACGGACCGCTCCCGCGAAAGCGGTAACGAAGGACCTCGTACATCACTACCATAGCCATAGCGCCGCCGCAACAACGCCGTTTACAGGTCGTTTCGTACGCCGACGGCCGTGGGTCTCTGTAAGTACGGGGGTCTTGCGGCCACCTCGGATCCGGACCGGGGCGCGGTATGAATGTCTACAATCCTAGTTTGGTCAGTGCGGATAAATCCAAACGCCCTGCACGAACCCATCGGCGGGGCCTCGCCGGCGCGCGTCTGGCGGTCGTTTGGTAGGATGGCCTCCGGCCCCGGCAGTGGGGCTCCGGTCGCCCGCTCCGCAGGCCGGCCCCAACGAGGAGGTACGTGATATGACGCCCGACGTCGGCTTTTTGCGCGATCTGGTCACGGCGTTCGGGCCGAGCGGCTTCGAACAGCCCGCGCAAGAGGTCCTGCGCCGTCGCGTCGCGCGCGTCGCCGCCCCCGAGACCGACGTGCTGGGCAACGTCGTCGCCACCGTCAATCCGGGCGGCTCCCCCTCGCTCGTGGTCGCCGCTCACGCCGACCAGATCGGTCTGCAGGTGACTTGGGTCGACGAGCACGGTTTCGTCTACTTCGACAGGCTCGGAGGCGTCGACCAGCTCTTGCTGGCCGGTCGCGCGGTCGTCATCCAGGGGCGCCAGGGGGCGGTCGACGGCGTGATCGGCAAGCGGCCGACGCACCTGATCCCCGAAGCCGACCGCGGCAAGGCCGCCGACGTCTGCGACCAGTGGATCGACATCGGCGCGCCCGACCGCGAAGCCGCGCTGGCGCGTATCGCCTGCGGCGATCCGATCGTCTTTGCTCCCCACTTCCTCGAGCTTGCCGGCGGCATCGTCGCCGGCCGGGCGCTCGACGATCGCGCCGGGCTCTACGTCGTGGCGCGGGCGCTCGAGCTCTACGCGGCGGCGCCGGGCGCCGCCGCGCTCACCGCCCTCTCGACGGTCCAGGAAGAGACGCGCTACATGGGCGCGCACGTGCAGGCGCGCCGCCAGTGCCCCGACTGCATGATCGTCGTCGACGCCGAGTTCGCGACCGACCAGCCCGAGGTCGAGCCGCGCCGGGTGGGGGGCGCCACCGTGCTCGGCGGCGGTCCGGCCCTGGGCCGCGGCGGCGCCGGCAACCCCGCGCTGCTCGGCCTGTTTCGCGAGGTGGCTGCGGCCGGCGACATCGCCGTGCAGATCAAAGCCTTCCCGGGCGACACGCAGACCGACAACGAGTGGCTGCAGACCGCGGGCGGCGGCACCGCCGCCATCAACGTGGGCGTGCCGGTGCGCTACATGCACTCGCCTCACGAGGTCGCCCACGTCGACGACCTCGAAGCGGCGGCGCACCTCGTGGCCGCGGTCGCGCGCCGTGTCGGCGAGGTCTTCGAGCCCGGTTACTTCACACCGCGCGTCTAGCAGCGAGCCGGCGACACGGCCCGCCGGCGCCGTGCGCCGCGGGGGGCCGCCGCGAGAGGCCGGCACGCCCCGCGTCGTCGGCGGCGAGGCGCGCTCCACGCACCCGCGCGACCTTGAAGCGACGGCGTAGGGTGTGGTGTACTGTGAGCCCGGTGCGGATGTAGCGTAGCTGGTAACGCGTCAGCTTCCCAAGCTGAAGACCGCGGGTTCGAGTCCCGTCATCCGCTCCAGTCTTTGCCCCCGCCGCCGCGCGTTCGGGGCTGCCCATTCCCCTGGTCCACTCGCCGCCCGTCAGGGCAGCAGGACACCCAGGTGGAGCCGCTTGATGAGCAGCGCGCCGGCGGTGTTGGCCACGAGCAGGGCCGCGCCGGCAAGGCCGATCGGAGCGCCCTTGCCGGGAGACTGGCGAGCGCCGCTCGTGATGCCGTTCTGCAGCGCGGCGAACCCCTCGGCGGCCTGCTGCAGGGCGGCGTCGATCGCGGGGTTGTCGGCCGCCGCGGCGGCCGCCGTAGTCGATGCGGCTGTCGTCTGCCCGCTCGCAGCGGTGCTCACCGTATGGCCGGCAGCCCGCCAGGCGTTCAGGTAGACCGTGGGGTCGACGGCGGGCCCGCCGCTGGGGTGGATCTCGAAATGCAGATGGGGCGGCGTGCCCTTGGCGTCGCCGGTGTCGCCCACGTAGCCGATCGTCTGCCCCGCGACCACGTGCTGGCCCTGCGCGAGGCCGGTCGCGAACCGCGACAGGTGGGCGTAGTAGAAGTAGTCGCCGCGCGACGTCGTCAGGTGGATGTTGTTGCCGCCGATGGGCGTGAGGCTGACGCCGGTGATGGTGCCGTCCTGCACCGCCACCACGACCGAGCCCCAGGTCGCGAAGATGTCGGCGCCCTGGTGACCGCCGGGCGTGTCGGCGCGGTAGGCGCCGAACGTATCGGTGAAGCTGTAGGTGCCGACGACCGGGAACACGGCTCCCGGAAAGCGGGCGAGGATGGCCGCCGACGGCGTTGCCGGCGCCGGCATGGCGCTGTAGCTGGTCGGCGGGTACGACGAGCCGGTCGCGGTCGTCGACGGCGTCGAATGGGGCGTCGGTCGCGCCGTGGGCGTCGCCGTATGGGTGCGCGTGGGTGTCGGCGTGGGGGTCGGCGTGGGGGTCGGCGTGGGCAAGAGGGCGTCGAGGCTCGCCTGATCGGCGCGCACCGTAAGCGTGCCCACGGTGATGGTCGTGCCGGCCGGCAGGCCGTCGATGGCGGCGCTGAGCACGAGGGTCAGGCCGTCGATCGTGGCGCTGGCGTCGCCGCCGCCGCTCTGGGAGAACCCCCTGAGGACGGTGAGGGTGCCCACGCCGGGCACCGTCACGCTGCCGCCGGTCGAGGGGAGCGCGGCGTCGTCGACGCCGGCCGCGTGCAGGCCGCTCACAGTGCTGTCCCCCGTGGTGGCCTGGGCGTGACCGTCGAGCACGCTGGCCGTGCCGCTCAGGTGCAGGGCGTCGGCGGTCACGACGCCGCCGAGCAGGCTGATGCCGCTGGCCGTCACGCCGGCCGTTGAGACGAGGGTGCGGTTGACGAGGAACGACGAGGCGGTCGACGTGCCGCCCGCCAGGGAGAGGCCGTCGGGCAGGTCCGCGGCGGCGGCGGTGGCGGTGTTGTCGGCGAGGGCGGCGCTAACGGCGACCGCGCCGTAGGTGCGGCCGGCCCCGTCGACGGCGACGGCGGCCTGTGCTCCGGCGCCGGTCGAGCCGGACGCGGCGGGCAGCACGGAGAGGGCGGCGAGCAGCGCCGCCCCGACGGCGAGCGCCAGCGCCGCGCGGAGTGCGCGCCGGCGTATCGGCAACGGCTGTCGCCTGCGGCGGCCCATGATCTTCATCGAGTATAGCATCGCTCCTGCGACTCATTCGGGGCGCGCCCTGGGGCTCCTGCCGTTCGCCGGCCGGCGTGTCGCGAGCCCTTGCGGTGTCCCGCGGGGCTGGTAGCATGTGAGTGCTTCAGGGGGGGGCGTTCAAAGGCAGAGACCCCCCGCCGCGCATCCGTTGCCGACGCTCGAGGTCCGCTGACAGTGAGTCACTCGACCGAGACCATCCGCCACGAGGCGGAACGCATGCTCAAGGCGGCCGGCGCCACCGGCGCACCCATCTCGCTGCGCGACGTTGTGAGCCACCTGAACCTCTCGCTCGTCGAACGGCGCCGCGAGCCGTTCGGCTCCGAGGCGGCGCTCGTGGCGCGCGGCGACGGTCACGCCATCGAGCTGCGCGGCAGTTCCGGCGAACGTCGCCTGCGCTTCACGATCGCCCACGAGATCGGCCACTTCCTGCTCCACCCCGGGCGCGCCATGAGCGAGCGCGGCGGGGCGACCAACCAGTCGACGGCCCGCCTCGAACGCGAGGCCGACCAGTTCGCCGCCGAACTCCTCATGCCCGAGCACCTGGTGCGCCAGGCCGTGCTCGACGACGGCGCCGACGTGCGCCGCCTCGCCGATCGCTTCGATGTGAGCACGAAGGCCATGAGCCTGCGCCTGCGCCACCTGGGGCTGGTCGAGCGGCACCGCGGTCTCGCGCGGCCCCCGCGCGGCGCCTGAGCCTGCCTTCGCCCCGCTCACTTCCGCGGGCGCACCGCGCGACAGGTGCGCGGGGTCGGCCGCGGGGGAATAGAGGGGTGCCTCGCAGGGCGCTGCGCGCCACGGCCCTTTAGCTGACGCCCCCGCTTGCGATGTGATGTACTACGGTGCCATCAGACCGGAGGCAACTGTGCGAGATGTCAACGTCGGCCGCAAGTTCCTGGCCGAGTACCAGAGCATCATCTTCAAGGAGCTGTTGAGCGAGATCAAAGAGCTCGCCGCGCCCCTGCAGGGCAAGCGCGTCCTGCACGTCAACGCCACCTCGTTCGGCGGGGGCGTGGCCGAGATCCTCTACACCCTGCTGCCGCTCATGAACGACGTCGGCCTGCAGGCCGAGTGGCAGGTCATGACGGCCGACAGCGAGTTCTTCAACGTCACCAAGGCGTTCCACAACGGCCTGCAGGGAGCGCCGGTCGAGCTTACCGACGACGTCCGCGCCATCTACGAAGAGGTCAACCGGCGCAACGCCGCGCAGCTCACCGGCGCCTACGACTTCGTCGTGATCCACGACCCGCAGCCGTGTGCCATGCGCAGCTGGGTGCCCGACGACGGCGGCGCCGGCACGCACTGGATCTGGCGCTGCCACATCGACACCTCTACGCCCGACCAGGCGCTCTACGACTACCTGCTGCCCTTCATCCGCCGCTACGACCGGGCGATCTACACGATGGCATCGTACGCGCCCGACGGGCTCAACGTGCCGCTCGAAGTCGTGCCGCCCGCGATCGACCCGCTGGCCCCCAAGAACATGACGCTGGTCCCCGACGACGCGCACTACATCGTGCGGCAGTTCGGCATCGACGTCGACCGGCCGCTGCTCTTGCAGGTCTCGCGCTTCGACCCCTGGAAAGACCCGCTCGGCGTGGTCGACGCCTATCGCCAGGTCAAGGCACGCTGGCCTTCGGTGCAGCTCGCCCTGATCGGCTCGATGGCCTCCGACGACCCCGAAGGCTGGGACTACCTCGAGAAACTGCACGACTACGTGGGCGGCGACCCCGACGTCTACGTGCTCTCCAACCTCGACAGCATCGGCAGCGTCGAGGTCAACGCCTTCCAGTCGCACGCCGCGGTCGTGCTGCAGAAGTCGACCCGCGAGGGCTTCGGCCTCACCGTGAGCGAGGGCCTCTGGAAGGCGCGCCCCGTGGTCGCCGGCGGCGTGGGCGGCATACCGCTGCAGATCGAGGACGGCGTCACGGGCTACCTGGTCGACTCGAGCGAGGCCTGCGCCGAGCGCTGCCTCGAGATCCTCGACCGGCCCGAGCCGGCTCACGCCATGGCTCGTCGCGGCAAGGAGCACGTGCGCGAGCACTTCCTCACGCCTCGCCTGCTGCGCGACTACCTGCGCATCTTCAACGACCTGCTGGCTGAATGACGCGTCGCGACGGGGCCGCTCCGCCGGCCTGGACGATCGGCAAAGGGAGGGGGCAGTGACAAGCGCAGAGTCCGCACCCGCGCGCTCCGGGCCGTCCGCCGACCGCGAGCCGTCCGCCCGGCCCGACCTCATCGTGGCAGCCAACCGCGGCCCCGTGTCGTTCCACAGCGACGCCGCGGGCGAGCCGGTCGTCAAACGCGGCGCCGGCGGTCTCGTCACCGTGCTCGGCGCCATGCTGCGGCGCCACCCGGGCGTGTGGATCGCCGCGGCGGCGAGCGACGAAGAAGAAGAGCTCGCCGCCGCCGCTCAGTCGCTGCGCGTCGACTTAGACGGCGAGACCTACCAGGTGCGCTACGTGGCGCCCGAGCGCGAGGCCTACCACCAGTACTACAACATCATCGCCAACCCCATGCTGTGGTTCATCCAGCACTACCTGTGGGACCTCGCCCGCCACCCCGACGTGCGCCAGAACGAGATCGATGCCTGGCGCGACGGCTACCTGGTGGTCAACCGCCTGTTCGGCGAGGCCATCCTCGACGAGCTCGGCGACGACGGCGCGGGCCGCGTGGTGATCGTCCACGACTACCAGCTCTACGCCGTGGCGCCGGTGGTGCGCGCCGGGGCGCCGCGCGCCTTCCTGCAGCAGTTCGTGCACATCCCCTGGGCGCAGTCCGACTACTGGAAGGTCCTGCCGCGCGACATCCGCGAACAGATCTTCCGCAGCGTGCTGGCCAACGACGTGGTCGCCTTTCACACGCAGCACTACGTCGACAACTTCCTGCAGGGCTGCGCCGACGTGCTCGACGTCACAGTCGACACCCGCAACAAGGCGGTGCTGATCGACGACCGCACCGTCTGGGTGCGCGCCTACCCCGTCTCGATCGACCCCGAGGTGCTCGAGCACGCCGTGCACTCGACGCGCGTGGCGCGCGCCGAGCGCGAGCTGCTTGAGCGGCGTCGCAAATACCTGCTGGTGCGCGTCGACCGGCTCGACCTGTCAAAGAACATCCTGCGCGGCTTTCTGGCCTTCGACCGCTTTCTCGAGCTGCACCCCGAGTTCAAGGGCCAGATCACGTTCCTGGCGCGCCTGCAGCCCTCGCGCGAAGACGTCGAGGAGTTCGTGGCCTACCGCGACCGGGTCATGCGCCTGGTGGCCGAGATCAACACGCGCCACGGCAACACCGACTGGATGCCGATCGACGTGCGCCTCGAAGACAACTTTCCGGCCACCCTCGCCGCCTACCGCCACTACGACGCCCTCATGGTCAACGCCATCTTCGACGGCATGAACCTGGTGGCCAAGGAGGGAGCGCTCGTCAACACGATGAACGGCGTGCTGATCCTCTCCGAGAACACCGGCGCCTTCGAAGAGATCGGGGCGCTCTCAGTGGCGGTCAACCCGTTCGACATCGAAGACCAGGCGCAGGCCATCTTCCGGGCGCTCACCATGCCCGAAGCCGAAAAGGCGGCGCGCGCCAAGGCCATCCGCGGCGTGGTCCTGGGCAACAGCGTCGAGAAGTGGGTGGCGGCGCAGTGGGCCGACATCGCCCGCAAGCGCGCCCTCGATGCTTCGTTAGCGGCCGGGCGTCACGACAGCGCGGGTCGCGCGTCGCGTACGAGCTCGCGGTAGAGCGCCTCGTAGCCCGAGGTCATCGCCGGCACGCTGAAACGCCGTTCGACGGTGTCGCGGCAGACGTGCGGGTCGATCTCGTCGAGCCGCCCGACGGCGGCCACCATCTGGTCGACGTCGTCGCAGATGAAGCCCGTGACGCCGTCGTCGATGACCTCGTCGACCGAGCCGTTGCGCAGGGCGATCACCGGCGTGCCGGTGGCCAGCGCCTCGACCATCACCAGGCCGAACGGCTCGGGCCACTGGATGGGAAAGAGAAAGCCTTTGGCGTGCGCGAACAGCTCGCGCTTGCGCTCGTCTGAGACCTCGTCTTCGAAGACGATGCGCTCGCCGTCGACGTGGGGCCTGATGCGCTGCTCGTAGTAGTCGCGGTACCAGTCCTGCACGATGCCGGCCATGATGAGCCGGTGGCCGGTGCGCCGCGCGACGTCGATGGCCAGGTGGAACCCCTTGTCGTCGCACACGCGGCCGAAGGCCAGCAGGTAGTCGTCTTTGTCGGTCACGAGCGGCCAGCCCGCGATCGGCAGCGCGTTGTGCACCGTGCCCGCCCAGCTCATGCCGGGGGGCGCGAGGCTGCGCTGAAAGTCGCTGATCGAGGCGTAGGCGACGTCGTCGCGGAACTGCTCGTAGAACGGGTAGGCGTGGGCGTCGAACGCGCAGTGCACCGTGTGCAGGATGGGCGGCAGGTCGAAGAAGCGGCTGAAGGCGACCAGCAGAAAGCCGGAGTGGTCGTGCACGACGTCGAAGTCGCCGTCGTCGAGGATCTGCTCGACGGCGAAGCTCACGTGGCGCGCGTCGTAAGTCGTCATGGCCGAAGGCAGCGCCATCATCCCGGTCTGCGGTTGGGGGAACAGGGCGCGCAGCTCGGCCGGCGTGCGCGAGTCGCCCGACGCGAACAGCACGACCTCGTGCCCGGCGGCGCTCAGACCGTCGCACAGGTGCTTGACCACCCACTCCGTGCCGCCGTAGCCGGCCGGCGGTACGGTGATCCAGGGCGGAGCTATCTGGGCGATCTTCATAGAGGGATTGTATCCGCAACAACGGCCTTGCCACGCCTCGCGCAGCGCGATGCTAGGATGCGGCTCTGTCGGAACGACCGGTGAACGAGCGAAAGGCGCGCATGTCCATCCAGCGACCCTTGCTCTACCTGCAGTGCCAAAGCGGGGCGAGCGGCGACATGCTGGCCGGTGCGCTGCTCGGGCTCTTCGCCCCCGAGAGCGCCTCCGCGGCGCTCGCCCGGGTCGTGGCGCCGGCGCTCGCGGCGGCCGGCATCGACCCGGCGGTCGCGCACGTCGCCGACGGCGTGAGCGGCGGCCTCGCGGCGCAGCGTTTCACGGTCGACGACCTGCCCGGTTTCGCCACCTTCGCCGAGCTCGACGCCGCGGTGCGGCGCTCGACACTCGACCAGGGCGTGGCCGACGGCGTCGCCGCCGTCGCGGCGCGCATGGCCGCGGCCGAGCGCGCCGTGCACGGCGCGCTCGGGGGCGAACACCTCCACGAGCTCGCCGGCTTAGACACCGCGGTCGACCTGATCGGCGTGCTGGCGCTGGTGGCCGCGCTCGACCCTGCGCGCATCGTCGCCTCGCCGCCGGTGCTGGGCGGCGGCACCGTCGCTACGGCCCACGGCGAGCTGCCTGTGCCCACCCCGGCCGTCCTCGAGCTGCTGCACGGCCTGCCGACCGGCGGCGCCGGACCCGCCGGCCAGGCCGCCGAACTGACCACGCCCACCGGCGCCGCGCTGCTCGCCCACCTGGTCGACGAGTTCGAGGCGCTGCCGCCCGGCCGCCTGTGCGCTTCGGGTCTCGGCGCCGGGCTGCGCGAGCTGCCCGGGCGGGCCAACGTGCTGCGCGCCCTGCTTATCGCGCCTCTCGACCGCGCTCCGGGCGGCGAGGGCGGCCCGTGGGCCGAAGACGACGCCGAGCTGCTCGAGACGACCATCGACGACCTGCCCGCCGAGCTCCTCGCCGAGGCCGCCGCGCGGCTGCTCGCCGCCGGGGCGCTCGACGTCTGGTCGACGCCGGCGACCATGAAGAAGAGCCGTCCCGGCGTGGTGCTGCACGTGCTGGCGCGCCCCGCCCAGCGGGCCGCGCTCGCCGAGATCGCCTTCGCCGAGACCTCGACGTTCGGCCTGCGGGTGAGCGCCGTGCGCCGCCTGCTGCTCGACCAGCGCCGCGCCACGGTCACCGTGGCCGGCGAGGCGGTGCGCGTGCGCCTCGGGTACCTGGCGGAGCGGCTCGTCACCGCCTCGCCCGAGTACGAGGACTGCCGCCGCGCGGCCGAGCGGGTGGGGCGTCCGGCCAAGGATCTCTACGACGAAGCGCGCGCCGCCGCGCGCGGTCTCGGCCAAGCGTGAGCAAGCTGCGGCCGCACGGTTTGACCCCCCAATTTGGGGCCTTGTAGTATCTGTCACAAGTGGACGACCGCGACGCGGGTCTTCCGGCTTCATATCCCGGACGCGTGAAACAAGTGGATCTACAGAGGAGGGCGCGTTGAGTTCTGCCGATAAGCCTGTCCGTCTATCTCCGGTGCCCAGAGACATCGAGATCGCCCAGGCGGCCACCATGAAGCCGATCACCGAGATCGCGGCGAAGGCGGGCATCCTCGAAGAGGAGCTCGAGCTCTACGGCCGCTACAAGGCCAAGATCGACTACATGGCCCTGCTGAAGCGCTTGAAAGATGTGCCCGACGGCAAGATCATCGACGTCACGGCCATCACCCCGACGCCGCTCGGCGAGGGCAAGACGGTCACCGCCGTGGGTCTCTCCGAGTCCATGAACGCGATCGGCATCAAGACCATGCTCGCCCTGCGCGAGCCGTCGCTCGGGCCGGTCTTCGGCATCAAGGGCGGCGCGGCGGGCGGCGGCTACTCGCAGCTCGTCCCCATGGAAGACCTCAACCTGCACTTCACCGGCGACATCCACGCCGTGGGCACCGCCAACAACCTGTTGGCCGCCATGATCGACAGCCACCTCATGCACGGCAACGAGCTCGACATCGACCCGCTGACCATCTCGTGGCGGCGCGTCGTCGACCTGAACGACCGCGCCATGCGCGAGATCGTCAACGGCCTCGGCGGCCGCCTCAACGGCGTCCCCCGCCAGACCGGCTACGACATCACGGTGGCCTCCGAAGTCATGGCCATCCTCGGCCTCGCCACCTCGCTCAAAGACCTGCGCGCGCGCCTCGGCCGCATCACCTTCGCCTACAACAAGTCGGGTAACCCGCTGACCGCCGACGACATCGGCGCCGGCGGCGCCATGACGGTGCTGCTCAAGGACGCCATCAAGCCGAACCTCATGCAGACCCTCGAGGGCAACGCCGCCCTCATCCACGCGGGTCCCTTCGCCAACATCGCCCAGGGCAACAACTCGATCATCGCCGACCAGGTCGCCATGAAGCTGGCCGACTACCTGGTCACCGAGAGCGGCTTCGCCGCCGACCTCGGCGCCGAGAAGTTCATGGACATCATCTGCCGCTACGGCGGCTTTGCCCCGAGCGCCGTGGTCATCACCTGCACCATGCGCGCCCTCAAGATGCACGGCGGCCTGCCCATGGATCCCGAGGGCCTCAAGGCCGAGAACAACGCCGCCCTCGAAAAGGGCTGCGAGAACCTCGTCAAGCAGATCGAGAACATGAAGCTCTTCGGCCTGCCCGTCGTGGTCACCATCAACCGCTTCGCCTTCGACCGCCCCGGCGAGATCGAGATCGTGCGCAAGGCGGCCGTGGCGGCCGGCGCCGAAGACGCCGTGCCGATCAACGTGCACGCCATGGGCGGCGACGGCGGCCAGGAGGCGGCCGAGGTCGTCAAGGCGGCTGCCGACAAGGGCGGCAAGTTCGAGTTCCTCTACTCGCTCGACGCCTCGATCAAAGAGAAGATCGAGACCATCGCCACCAAGATCTACGGCGCCGATGGGGTCGACTACCTGCCCGAGGCCGAGGCCAAGATCAAGCTCTTCACCGAGCAGGGCCTCGACAAGCTGCCGCTCTGCATGGCCAAGACGCATTTGTCGCTCTCGCACGATCCGGCGCTCAAGGGCCGCCCGCGGGGCTTCCGCGTGCCGATCCGCGACATCCGTCCGGCGACCGGCGCGGGCTACCTCTACCCGCTGCTCGGCGAGATGCGCACCATGCCCGGCCTGGCCAAGCGCCCGGCCGCGGTCGACGTCGACATCGATACCGAGACCGGCCGCATCAAGGGCCTGTTCTAGAGATACGCAAAAGGGACAACGGTAGCGAGCGATACCGACCGCGGGGCGGCGGCGCCACAGGCGCCGCCGCCCCGCGCCGCGAGCGGCCCAGATGCGGCCGCCCGCGGCGCGCCGGCCTCAAGGCCGGCCGGCCCGTCCGCCTCTCCCATCCCCTTTGACAGCGAACGGAGGAACGCGTTGAGCGACGAAGCCACCATCTACCGCGACGAACCGCTGCGCATCTACTTGGACGACGCCGCGTCGGGCAAGCCCGCGCCCGGCGGCGGCAGCGTGTCGGCCTGCGCCGGCGCCCTGGGCGCCGGCCTGGTGTCGATGGTCTGCAACCTGACGATCGGCAAAGAGAAGTTCGCCGGCGTCGAGGCCGCCCTCACCGACGTGGTAGCGCGCTCCGAAGCGTTGCGCGCCCGCCTCGAGGAGCTGCTGCAAGAAGACACCACCGCCTACAACGCCGTGCTCGTGGGCTACCGCCTGCCCAAGGACTCCTCCGAGCAGCAGGCCGCCCGTACGGCCCACATCCAGGCGGCGCTCAAGGTTGCCGCCAACGTGCCGCTCGAGATCGCCCGCGTGGCGCTCGACGTCTGCCGCCTCGCCAAAACGGCGGCCGACCTGGGCAACCCGGCCGCCGTGACCGACGCGGCCATCGGCGCCATCCTGGGCGAAGGCGCGGCGCAGGGCGCGGCCCTGAATGTGCTCATCAACCTCGGTACGATCAAAGACGAAGCCTACGTGGCCGCCTGCCGCGCCGAGCTCGAAGGCCTCCTCGCCGAGGCCGTCGGCCTGCGCGCCGAGGTCATGGCGATCACGCACACGAAGCTCTGAAATGCCGCGCGCGGCGGGCCGCCGCGCGCCTGGTACCAGGCTACGGCGCGCGCGGCGGCCCGCCGCGCGCAAGGCAAGCGACAAAGGACTGGACTGACATGACAGCGCAGATCATCGACGGCAAGGCGATCGCCGAGCAGGTGCGCGCCGAGATCGTCGCCGAGGTCGGCAAGCTCGCCGCGCGCGGCGTCAAGCCGGGCGTGGCGACCATCCTCGTGGGCGACGACGGCGGCGCGCAGTTCTACCGCGGCCAGATCGAGAAGAACACCGGCACGGTGGGCTTCAACTACTTCAACCACACCCTGCCGGCCGGCACGAGCCAGGCCGAGGTGCTCGAGCTCATCGCCACGCTGAACGCCGACGTCGCCGTGCACGGCATCCTCGCCCTCATGCCCATGGCCGGCGGCATCGACCAGAACGCCGTGTTCAACGCCATCGCGCCGATCAAGGACCTCGACTGCGTGAACCCCGCCAACGTGGGCCACGTGCTGCTCGGCGACTTTCTTTTCGCGCCGGCGACGCCGTCGGCGTGCATCGAGATCCTCGATCGCGAGGGCATCGAGCTGCAGGGCCTCGACGTGACGATCGTCAATCACTCCAACATCGTCGGCAAGCCGGCCGCGCTGCTCTGCCTCAACCGCAACGCCTCGGTGCACGTGGTGCACGTCTTCAGCAAGGACGTGCCGGCCGCCTGCCGCGAGGCCGACGTGCTGATCTGCGCGGCGCCGGTGCAGAACCTGATCAAGCGCGACATGGTCAAGCCGGGCGCGGTCGTGGTCGACGTCACGACCATCCGTCACGAAGGCAAGCAGGTGGGCAGCCTCGAGTTCGAGGGCGTCTGCGAGGTCGCCTCGAAGGTCACCCCGGTGCCCGGCGGCGTGGGCCCCGTGACCAACGTCATCCTGCTCAAGAACGCCCTCGTGGCCTGCAAGGCCCAGAGCGGCGTCGCCTGACGCACCGCCCGAGCGTTCGCGTGGGTCGTGGCGCCGGACCACCTCTGTCGCGGTCCGGCGCCACGGGCTGGTAGCGCCCCGGCGGCGCGATCCGCTGCCGGGCGCGAGCGGCATGGTTGCCGGACAGGCGCTGAGGCGCGACAATGGGACGACCGGCGACGAGTCGCGACCGCGTGCCGACACGCGGCCGGCCGCTTGTGCCGAAGCGCAGCCGACGTTGATGATGGAACGCCCTCCCAGGGGCCGTTCGTGGTGACGAAACGAAAGTGATGCGATGCCCAGGCGCGAGACAGAATCTCAGGCACAGACTGGCACGGCCGTCCCCGCGCTCGACCTGACCGAGGTCGGCCGGGTGGTCGACGAGATCGACCCGCACGGCAACCTCATCGCCGTGCTGCAGCACGTACAGGCCCACTACGGCTACCTGCCCGAGCCGGTGATCAACGAGATCGCCCGGCTGTCTGGCGTGCCGGCCTCGCGTATCTACGGCATCGTCACCTTCTACGCCCAGTTCTCGACCGAACCCAGCGGGCGCCACAAGGTCTTCGTGTGTCACGGCACCGCCTGCCACGTGGCCGGCGCGCCGCGCATCACCGAGGCCATCGAGCAGGAGCTCGGCGTGGCCGACGGCGGCACCACGCCCGATATGAGCTTCACGCTCGACTCGGTGGCCTGCATGGGCGCCTGCTCGCAGGCGCCGGTCATGCGCATCGACGCCGACACCTTCGGCAACCTGACGCCGGATTCGACCCGCAAGTACATGCTCGAGGTGCTCGACGAGCTCGGCTTGAGCGCCGCCGACCTGGCGGGCGGCGCGTCCGCCCCCGAGGCCACCCCTGAGACTGCTTCCGAGGCCGCGACCCCCACAGCAAGCGACGCAAGCGAAGGACGGCGGCCATGAGCGACCCCACGACCGTGCCCCAGGGCGTGCGCGTCGGCGTCGTGCCGGCCGCCAACGGCAAGCGTCGCGTGCAGGTCTGCGCCGGCACCGCCTGCGTGTTCGCCGGCTCGCTCAAGATGTTCGCGGCCTTCGAGGCCGAGATCGCCGCGGCCGGACTCTCCGACGAGGTCGAGGTGGCCATCATCGGCTGCCACGGCCTGTGCTCGCAGGGCCCGCTCGCCGTCGTCTCGGGCGAAGAGACCTACTACCCCAAGCTCAAGGCCAAGCACGTCAAGCGCATCGTTCAAGAGCACCTGGTCGGCGGCACGATCGTCGAAGACCTGCTCTACGTCGAGCCGGGCAGCGGCGAGCGCATCGCCTGCTGGCACGACATCCCCTTTTACGCCCAGCAGACGCGCATCGCCCTGCGCGACGTCGGCGTCATCCACCCCGAGCGCATCGAGGAGTACGTGGCGCGCGGAGGCTACGCCGCCGCGCGCACCGTGGTCACCGAAAAGACGCCGGAGTGGGTCATCGACGAGGTGCTCGCCTCGGGCATCCGCGGCCGCGGCGGCGCCGGCTTTCCGACCGGCCAGAAGTGGAAGTTCGCCTACAGCTCGGTGAGCGACCAGAAGTACCTCATCTGCAACGGCGACGAGGGCGACCCCGGGGCCTTCATGGACGCCTCGATCATGGACGGCGACCCGCACGCCGTGATCGAGGGCATGATCATCGGCTCGTACGCCATCGGCGCCCGCGACGGCTACATCTACGTGCGCGCCGAGTACCCGCTGGCCGTCTCGCGCCTGCGCCTGGCGATCGCCCAGGCCGAGGAGCTCGGCTACCTGGGCGACCACATGTTCGGCTCCGACTGGAGCTTTCACCTGAAGATCAAAGAGGGCGCCGGCGCCTTTGTCTGCGGCGAGGAGACGGCCCTCATGGCGAGCATCGAGGGCCGTCGCGGCATGCCGCGCTCGCGGCCTCCGTTCCCGGCGGTCTCGGGCCTGTGGGGCAAGCCCACCAACATCAACAACGTCGAGACCTTCGCCAACGTCCCCTGGATCATCACGCACGGCGCCGACGGCCTACGCGGCCCTCGGCACCGAGAAGAGCCGCGGCACCAAGGCCTTCTCGCTGGCCGGCAAGCTGGTCAACGGCGGCCTCGCCGAGGTGCCCATCGGTTCGACCATCCGCGAGATGGTCTACGGCGTGGGCGGCGGCATCAAGGACGGCCGCGAGTTCAAGGCCGTGCAGCTCGGCGGCCCCTCGGGCGGCTGCGTGCCGGCCGCGCTGATCGACACGCCCATCGACTACGAGAGCCTGGCCGCCACCGGCGCCATCATGGGTTCGGGCGGCATGGTCGTCGCCGACGACCAGACCTGCATGGTCGACCTGGCGCGCTACTTCCTGCAGTTCACGCAGAACGAGAGCTGCGGCAAGTGCGTGCCCTGCCGCATAGGCACCAAGCGCATGCTCGAGATCCTCGAGCGCATCACCGCGGGCGAGGGCGAAGACGGCGACATCGAGCGCCTGCAAAAGCTGGCCGGCACGATCAAGCGCACCAGCCTCTGCGGCCTGGGGCAGACGGCCCCCAACCCGGTGCTCACCACCATCCGCTACTTCCGCGACGAATACGAGGCCCACATCTACGGCGGGGCCTGCCCGGCGCGGGCCTGCAGCGCGCTCATCAGCTACCACATCGACCCCGAGGCCTGCACCGGCTGCGGCCTGTGCGCCAAGAAATGCCCGGTCGGCGCGGTGAGTGGAGTGCGCAAAGAAGCCCACACGATCGATCTCGCCGTCTGCACCAAGTGCGACACCTGCCGGCAGGTCTGCAAGTTCGGCGCGGTCGAGCGCCTGACGGGCGACGAAGTAGGCGCTCTGGCGAGCGCCGCGGCGTCGCCGGCCTGAGGCCACGCACCGGGGGTCCTCGACCCCTCGCATTGACGGGCGAGGTGCGATAGTCTGCGCGCCATCGGGGGGTGGCGTCGCGGCGTCCTTGCGTCGCGGCGCTTATGGGCCCACACTGTCAGAAACCGACGCTCTCCGTGGGTCCGTTGTTCGAATCCTACGAGGGTTCGCAGTAGGTTGACATTTTCCGACCGTTGGATTGAAGTAGGTCAGTCGTCTATGCGATGAGGGGTCAGGGGTGACATTCAGTCTCGACGCGATCGATCGGCAGATCGTCGCACTTCTTGCAGATGATGGTCGCATCTCGTCGGCCGAGATGACGCGCCGCATCGGCCACGTCTCCGAGCGCGCCGTGCGCTACCGCATCGAGCGCCTCACCCGGGCCGGCGTCGTCAAGATCACCGCTATCGTCAACCCCCAGGCCGTCGGCTACCGGGTCACCGGTGACGTGATCATCGAGGTCGCGCCCGGCATGCTGCAAGAGGTCGCCGAACAGCTCTGCGGCCTCGACAACGTCAGCTATGTCGCCGGCTCTGTCGGCGACGGCGACCTGAGCGCGCAGGTCTATGCGCGCGACACCGAAGACCTGTTGCGCTTTGTCGACGAAGTCATCGGCAAGCTCAGGGGAGTCTCACGCACGCGTACCGTCGTGGTCCCCTGGAAGCTCAAAGACATCTATCAGTGGCGCATCCCTGAGACAGTCGGGGAGAAGGGAGGCGGCGGACTCTAGCTACAGGGTAAGTGTGCAAGATTTGGGCGACCGGCCCGGGCTCTCTCCTTACTCGCCCGGGTGGCCGTTGGAAGGGATCCAAGGGGGCGATAGTGTCTGAAGAACTAGCGTATGCACGTAAGGCAAGCGGCTTGGTGCGCGGCCTCTCCATGATGGACGCGTTCGCGGTCGGTTTCATGAACCAGGGCCTCACACCCAGCATCTGGGTGGTCGTCAGTCTCGGTCTTGGTGTGTTCCTCGGCGGTAACCTCATCTACGCCGCCATCATCTCGGCAGTGTTTGCCGGCATCGGCTTCCCGCTCGTCTGGGGTATCCTCGGCGGCTCAATGCCGCGCTCCGGCGGCGAGTATGTGTACAACTCGCGCATCATCCACCCGGTCTACGGCATCGCGCAGAGCTTCGGCGACGCCGCGATCTGGCTGATGTGGCTGTACGTCCTCGCGCCGCTGGCCGTCGACCCCGGCCTCACCATGACGTTCAACTACCTGGGCTGGACCGGGGCGGCCAACTGGCTGACGAGCGCCTCGTGGCACACGTTCGTCATCGCGTCGGTGCTCAACGTCATCGGTTTCCTGTTCGTGGTCTTCGGCATCAAGATCTTCGCCAGGGTGCAGAAGGTCGTCATGTTCTTCGGCATCGGCGGCTGCGCGCTCATCGGTGTGGTGCTCACCATCACCTCGCGGGCCTCGTTCATGAACAAGTGGAACGCCGCCGCCCTCGCCAACCACGGGCCCAGCTACCACGGCTTCATCGCTCAGGTCGGCGCGCAGGCCGGACAGGTCATGCCCACGCACACCAACTGGGGCGCCACGTTCGGCACGATGGTCGCCATGTCGTGGCTGTTCGCCTACGCCTACTCGATCGCCTTCATCGCCGGCGAGGTCAAGCGCCCCGACAAGTCGATCATCTGGGCCAACACGTTCGCCATCATCGTGCCGTTCATCTTCATGCTCTGGATCGGCCTCGTGCTCTACAAGACGGTCGGCTTCCAGTTCCTGAACGCGACCGCCTGGAACGACAACAACGGCAACACGTTGGCCTCGATGGCTCACATGCCGCACGGTACGAACTTCATCGATCTCGCCGTCTACTCTCTGGGCTCGTCGGCGGTCTGGGCCAAGATCATCGCGGCGATCATGGGCTTCTCGTATGTGGCCTTCACCGTGTGGTGGCTGGCGCTTTCGTATCTGGCCTTCCCGCGCATCCTGTTCGCCTGGGGCATGGACCGCATGGGCCCGAAGTGGTTCACCGACATCAACCCGCGCTTCGCGAGCCCGGTCAAGAACCACATCCTCTGCCTGGTCCTGGGTCAGGCTCTGCTGGTGCTCTACTACACGCTGTTGCAGAACCAGATGCAGAACATCGTGCTCACCGGCATGCAGATCACGTCTGTGTTCATCCCGACGGCCATCGCCGCACTGTGGTTCCCCTACTCACGCAGGGCCAAGGGCGTCTGGGATTCGTCGCCGTACAAGAAGTGGACCTTCCTCGGTCTGCCCGTCGTGGTCTGGGGCGCCGCCGTCGATCTCGTGTACCTCGGCATCCTGCTCTACGAGTTCATCGGCCACAACGCGGCCACCGCGACGTTCACGACCTCGTCGCTCATTCTGTTCGCCGGCGTGTGGATCGCGGGCATCATCTGGTACTACGCCTGGAGCGCCTACAACAAGGCGAAGTCCGGCATGGACATCTCGGCCGTCACCTACGGCGAGCTGCCTCCGGAGTGACCTGACAGTCCGTGTGGGGGGCGGGAGCCCTGCTCCCGCCCCCCACTTTTTGTTCACAGGGAGCGTGATAGATGATCAAACTGTTCTACGTCACCGATATCCACGGATCGAACGTCTGCTACCGCAAGTTCCTGAACGCCCTGCCCATCTACGGCGTCGACGTCGCCGTGCTCAACGGCGACCTGCTCGGCAAGGTGCTCATCCCCATGGTCGAGAAGGCCGGTGGGGGCTGGGAGTGCCACCTCATGGGCATGTACACCGAGATGAACACCGAGCAGGAGCTCGCCGACGTCAAGAAGATCATCGAAAACGCGGGCTACTACTGGGTCCACCAGACCCGCGACGAGTTCGAGGCCACCAAGGCCGACCCCAAAGAGATCGACAGGCTCTTCAAGCACGCCGCCTACGAGCGCATCCAGCAATGGCTCGAACTGGCCGACGAGCGTCTCGAGGGTAAGAGCCACCAGATGTACATCTGCCCGGGCAACGACGACTGGTGGGAGGTCGACGACATGATCTCCTGCATGAAGGTCATCAAGCCGTGCGACAACCTCGTCGTCGACATCGATGGTCACGAGATGGTCTCATGCTCGCGCAGCAACCCGACCCCGTGGGACACTCCCCGCGAGGAGTCAGAGGAAGATCTCGCCGTGCACCTCGACGAGCTCTGCCAGCGCGTCAACAACTACGAAGGGGCGATCTTCAACTTCCACGTGCCGCCCCACGGCTACTCGCTCGACCTCTGCCCCAAGCTCGACAAAGACATGAAGATGTCGGCTGAAGAGAAGATCCACGCCGGCAGCCTGGGCGCCAAGCAGGTCATCGAGAAGTATCAGCCGCTGCTGGGCCTGCACGGTCACATCCACGAATCGCGCGGCGCCCAGAAGGCCGGTCGCACGCTCATGATCAACCCCGGCAGCGAATACTCCGAGGGCATCCTCAAGGGTGTCATCATCATGCTCGACAAAAAGAAGGTGAAGGACTACGTCTTCACTCAGGGTTGATCTGCGCGAAGCACGTCCCGAGCCCTCCCTTGCGGTCCAAGAGAGGCGGTAGCAGGCGATGAGCACCAAGCCCTTCATCCTGCCCAAGGACATACCGATCGAGCAGTACCCCAAGCCCGAGGCGTTCCTGGCCGAGGGTAAGCGGATCGTCGACGCGGCTCGCGAAGCCGGCATCGTCATGCGGGTCATGGGCCCGCTGGCGCTGCACTATTACTTCCCGGAGCAGATCGAGCTGTACGCCAGGCTCGAGCGCTTAGGCGACCGCTACTTCACCGACATCGACTACGCCGCGTACGGCAAGACCAGCGGCAAGATGGTCAAGTTCATGGAGACGCTCGGCTACGAGTGCGACCTGCAGACCATGATGAGCTCGGGCAAGACCCGGCACATCTACTACGCTGGTCCCGTTCCCATGATCGACGTCTTCTTCGACAAGCTCGACTACTGTCACGAGGTCCTCTACAAAGACCGCCTCGAACTCGACCCCTACAGCGTGTCGCTCGGCGACATCATGCTGCAGAAGTTGCAGATCTGGGAGATCAACGACAAGGACCTCAAAGACATCGAGTACCTGCTCACCACCGCCGCGATCGGCGACGACGACACGCAGAAGATCAACCAGTCCTACATCGCCAAGCGTTTCGGCGACGACTGGGGCTTCTGGTACACGGCCACCACCAACTTCGGCCGGGTCAAGGAGCACGTCGACAAGGTGGCGGCTTTCACCGAAGAGCAGAGACAACACATCAAGGACCGCTGCGACCAGTTCCTGGCGCGCATCGAAGCCGAGCCCAAGACCAAGGCGTGGACCAAGCGCGCCAAGAAGGGCACGAGCAAGCTCTGGTACAACACGGGCTTCTCGGACTGGTGACGATCGGCGGTTCCCAGCTGCGGCCCTGAGGGGGGCGGCTGCAAGGGGCGGCGGACAAGGCGGCGACGGCCGGGGGGCCGTCGTCGCCCCGCCGCCCTGTTTCTTTTGGGCTCGCACAGGCGCGGGTCGCCGTGCGCCACGGCCGCCTTGGCGACCCCCCCTCGAGCCCGCGCCCCGGCTACAACGCGGGCCAGCAGCCCGCTCGGCACGCCACCGGGCGTACGAGTTTCTTCCTATGTATTTGCAGCGCCGGGCGTGGTGGTGTAGGTTTTCGGCGTTGTGGAACGGTCGTCGCTTTTGCGGCGACCCCGGGGGGTGCCGCACGGCAATCCGCGGCAAGTAGCAGGAGGGAACGCGTTGGCCCGAGGAACAGTCAAATGGTTCAGCAATGAGAAGGGGTACGGCTTCATCGAGCGCGAAGAAGGTGAAGACCTGTTCGTCCACTTCTCGGAGATCCAGGTCGATGGGTACAAGACCCTGAATCAGGGTCAGGCCGTCGAGTTTGAGATCGCCCAGAGCGACAAGGGCCTGCAGGCCTCCAAGGTCGTGCCGGTCGGCTAGCTCCGACCCGAGCCTTGTACCGCTCCGCGACCCCGCCGGCCCCACCTGGGCCGGCGGGGTCGCGTTTCGTTTCAAGTCGGTGAGGGGCGTCGGGTTGCGGCTGCGAGCGCGCCGCGCAGCCGCTCGCGGGGCGGCTCGCGCAGCGTCGCCCTACGCTCTCGCGGCGTGGACCGCAGGGAGGCTCGCCACGCTCGCCACGGGCCTTTTGCGGGGCTCTTCCTGTGGTACTATTGCAGGCCCGCGCGAGCGGGGTGTGTGAGGAGGACTCGCGTATGATCGACCAGAACGATGTCCGTCACGTCGCCCGTCTGGCGCGCCTGCGCCTTGAGCCCGGCGAGGCCGAGCGCATGACCGCCGAGCTTGCCAAGATCCTCGAGCACATCGACAAGCTCAGCGAGCTCGACCTGAGCGCGGTCGAGCCCACCGCGCACGTGCTCGCGGTCACCGACGTGGTGCGGCCCGACAAGCCGCGGCCCAGCCTGCCGCGCGCCGAAGCGCTGCGCAATGCGCCCGCGGTGAGCGACGACTGTTTCCGCGTGCCCCGGATGCAGCCATGACGGCCGGCCTCGACCCGCTGCGCCTGACGGCGCGCGAAGCCCGGCGCCTGCTGACCGACGGCGAGATCGCCGCCTCCGAGCTCACCAAGACCTACCTCGACCAGATCGCGCGCGTCGAAGGCAGGGTGCACGCCTTCATCTCGGTGACCGCCGACAACGCCGCCAAGTACGCCACCGAGATCGACCAGGAGATGGGCGCCACGCGCGGCGCCCTGGCCGGCCTGCCCACCGCCATCAAAGACAATATGGTCACCGAGAGCGTCACCACCACCTGCGGTTCAAAGATCCTCGGCAACTACCAGCCGGTCTACACCGCGACGGCGGTGCGCCGCATCTGGGGCGACCACATCGTCATGCTGGGCAAGTCCAACATGGACGAGTTCGCCATGGGTTCGTCGACCGAGAACTCGGCCTTCGGCCCCACTCACAACCCCTGGGACCTCGGCACCGTGCCGGGCGGCTCGTCGGGCGGCTCCGCCGCCGCCGTGGCCGCCGGCGAGGCCCTCTGGGCCCTGGGCTCCGACACCGGCGGCTCCATCCGCCAGCCGGCGGCCCTGTGCGGCGTGGTCGGCATGAAGCCCACCTACGGCGCCGTCTCGCGCTATGGCCTCATCGCCTTTGCCAGCTCGCTCGACCAGATCGGGCCGCTCACCCGCACGGTCTACGACTGCGCGCTGCTGCTGCGCCGCATCGTCGGCCGCGACCCCTGCGACTCGACCTCGGTGGCCCTGCCCGGCGAGATCGAGCTGCCCACCGCCGAGCGCCTCGACGGCCTGCGGTTCGGCATTCCCGCCGAGTACGTGGCCACCGGCATCGAGCCCGGCGTGCTGGCGCGCTTCGAAGCCACCGTGGCGCTCATCGAAGAGCTCGGCGCGACGTGCGTCGAGATCAGCCTGCCGCACACCGAGTACGCCCTGCCGGCGTACTACATCATCGCGCCGGCCGAGGCCAGCGCGAACCTGGCGCGCTTCGACGGCGTGCGCTACGGCTATCGTTCGCCGCACGCCGCCGACCTCACCGAGATGTACGAAGCCACCCGCGGCGAGGGCTTCGGCCCCGAGGTCAAGCGCCGCATCATGATCGGCACGCACGCGCTGTCGTCGGGCTACTACGACGCCTACTACGGCCAGGCGCAGAGGGTGCGCACGCTCGTGCGGCGCGACTTCGACACGGCCTTCGCCCAGGTCGACCTGATCGTCTCGCCGACCTCGCCCACGGTCGCCTTTGGCCTGGGCACGCGCACCGCCGACCCGCTCGCCATGTACCAGAGCGACATCTGCACCATCCCCGTGAACCTCGCGGGCCTGCCGGCGATCTCCATACCGTGCGGCCTGGCGGGCCACCTGCCGGTCGGCTTTCAGCTCATGGGACCGGCCTTCTCCGAGAACCGGCTGCTGAGCGCGGCCCACGCCCTCGAAGGGGCGATCGGCTTCAGCGCCGTGCCGACCTTCACCGACTCGCGCGTCGTCACCGGCGAGCGCGCGGGCGCCGGCCAACACATGAGCGCCGGCGATCAGGGCGTCGCGGGCGCGATGGGCGAGGAGCGCTCATGAGCGCCTGGGAACCCGTCATCGGGCTCGAGGTCCACGTCGAGCTCGACACCGCGACCAAGATGTTCTGCGGCTGCGCGGTGACCAAGGGCGACGAGCCCAACACGCACACCTGCCCCGTCTGCCTGGCCCACCCCGGGGCGCTGCCGGTGGTCAACGAGCGCGCCGTCGAGTACGCCGCGCGCATCGCGCTGGCCTTGGGCTGCACGGTGCGGCCGCGCAGCATCTTCCACCGCAAGAACTACTTCTATCCCGACCTGCCCAAGGCCTACCAGATCAGCCAGTACGACGAGCCCTTAGCCGTGGCCGGCTCGTTCGATTACTGGGTGGGCGAGCAGAAGCTCTCGTGCCGTATCAACCGGGTGCACATGGAAGAAGACGCCGCCAAGCTCATCCATGCGGGCGGCGAGGCCGGGCGCATCGCCGGCTCCGACTACTCGATGGTCGACTTCAACCGCGGCGGCACGCCGCTCGTCGAGATCGTCGGCGAGCCCGACATTCCCTCGCCCGAAGCCGCCCGCGAGTTCGTGCAGCAGCTGCGTAACCTGGTCGTCGGCCTTGGCGTGAGCGAGTGCAACATGGAAGAAGGCCAGATGCGCTGGGACGCCAACCTGAGCGTGCGGCCCGCCGGCAGCACCGAGCTCGGCACGCGCACCGAGCTCAAGAACATGAACAGCTTCCGCTACCTGCAGCAGGCCCTCGAGGCCGAGTTCCCGCGCCAGTTCGCCGTGCTCGAGGCAGGCGGCACGATCGGCCAGGAGACCCTGCACTTCGACCCCGAGACCGGCGTCACCACGCCGCTGCGCTCCAAAGAAGAGGCCCACGACTACCGCTACTTCCCCGAACCCGACCTCGTGCCGTTGAGCACCGACGAGGCCTGGATCGACGCCGTGCGCCGCGCGCTGCCCGAGCTGCCCGCGGCTCGGGTCGAGCGCTTCAGCGTCCAGTACGGCCTGTCGCGCTACGACGCCGCGGTGCTCGGCGGCGGGGCGGGCATGGCGGCCTTCTACGAAGAGCTCGTGGCCGAGGGCACCGACCCCAAACTGGCCGCCAACTGGGCCATGGGCGAGTACTCGGCGCACCTGAACGCCGCCGGCCTCGAACCCGGGCACGGCCACGTGACCGCGCCGCGCCTGGCGGCGCTGCTGCGCCTCGTGACCGGCGGCCAGGTCTCCGGCACGGCGGCCAAGCAGGTCTTCGCCTACATGGTCGACGAGCGCGGCGAGCCGGCCGACATCGTGACCGGCCACGACCTGGGCCAGGTCTCCGACTCGAGCGAGCTCGAAGCCGCCGTGGCCGCGGTGCTCGCCGCTCACCCCGCGCAGGTCGATCAGTACCACGCCGGCAAAGAGGCGCTTGCCGGGTTCTTCGTGGGCCAGGTCATGAAAGCCACCCAGGGCAAAGGCAACCCCCAGCTCGTCGGCGAGCTCGTGCGAGCGGCGCTCGCCGGCGACGAGCGTAAAGGACCGGCATGAGCGAGTTCCGCCCAGGCGATCTGTCGAGTTTCATCATCGCCGAAGAGGCCCCGGCCGAAGGTCCTCCGGTACGCATCGACGACACCACCCTGCGCGACGGCGAGCAGACCGCCGGCGTCGTGTTCTCGAACCACGAGAAGATCCGCATCGCGCGCTTGCTGGACGCAGTCGGCGTGCATCAGATCGAGGTCGGCATCCCGGCCATGCTCGGCGACGAAAAGGCGGCCATCGCGCAGATCGTCGAGCTCGGTCTCAAGCCCTCGATCCTCGCCTGGAACCGGGCCGTCATCTCCGACATCCAGCACTCCATCGACTGCGGCGTCGACGCCGTCGCCATCTCCATGTCGGCGAGCGACATCCACATCGAGCACAAGCTGGCCAAATCAAGGCAGTGGGTGCTCGACCAGATCCGCGAGTGCGTGGCCTTCGCCAAAGAAGCCGGCGTGTATGTCTCGGTGAACGCCGAAGACGCCTCGCGCGCCGACCTCGAGTTCCTGCTGCGCTTCGGCCGGGCCGCCAAAGAAGAGGGCGCCGACCGCCTGCGCTTCTGCGACACGCTCGGCATCCTCGACCCCTTCGACACCTACAACGTGATCAGCTTCCTGACCCACCAGGGCCTCGAGATCGAGATGCACACCCACGACGACTTCGGCATGGCCACGGCCAACGCCCTGGCCGGCATCAAGGCCGGCGCGACCTACGTGAACACCACCGTCAACGGCCTCGGCGAGCGCGCCGGCAACGCCGCCCTCGAAGAGGTCGTCATGGCCCTCAAGTTCTTAGGCCACGTCGACCTGGGGCTGCACACCTCGCAGTTCCGCGAGCTGTGCGAGTACGTGGCCGCCGCCTCGGCGCGCTCGATCCCCTCGTGGAAGAGCATCGTGGGCACCAACGTCTTCGCTCACGAGTCGGGCATCCACGCCGACGGCGTCATCAAGAACCCGCTCAACTACGAGGCCTACGCCCCCGAAGACGTGGGGCTCGAGCGCCAGATCGTGGTGGGCAAGCACTCCGGCTCGCGCACCATCTATCGCAAGTTCCAGGAGTTCGGCATCGAGCTGTCAGACCACGACGCCAGCGAGATCCTGAAGATGGTGCGCCAGACGGCCATCGAGCTCAAGCGCGCGCTGTTCTCCAAAGAGATCATGTACATCTACCAGGACTACATCGCGAGCCTCGCCGCCGCCGCCGATGCACCCACGGCCGATGCACCCACGGCCGATGCAACCCCCGCGGCCGACGCACCCGCGGCCGAGGCGCCGGCCGATGCCGCCGGCGCCGTCACGGCCACGCCGGCCGCCCGCGACTAGCATGGCGGCCACCCTCGCCGAAAAGCTCATCGCCGCGCACGCCGGTCTCGACTCGGTCGCGCCCGGCCAGATCGTGGTCGCGCTGGTCGACGTGGCCATCGCGCAAGACGGCACCGGGCCGCTCGCCATCCAGCAGCTGCGCGACCTCGGCCGCGTGCACGTCAAGGTGCCGACGGCCGTCTTCTTCATCGACCACGCGGCGCCCTCGCCGCGCGTCGAGCTCTCCAACGCCCACCAGCTCGTGCGGCGCTTCTGCGACGAGACTGGGGCGACCCTGTCCGACGTCGAGATGGGCGTCTGCCACCAGCGCGTGGCCGAGAGCTTCGCCAAGCCGGGCGACCTGGTGATCGGCGCCGACTCGCACACCTGCACGGCCGGCGCGCTGGGCGCCTTTGCCACCGGCATGGGCTCGACCGACGTCGCCATCGGCATGGCGACCGGCCAGACCTGGCTGCGCGTGCCCGAGACGCTGCGCATAGAGGTCGGCGGGCGCTTCGCCGACGGCGTCGGCGCCAAAGACCTCATCCTCACCGTCATCGGCCGCTTAGGGGCCGATGGCGCCACCTACAAGGCGCTCGAGTTCGGCGGCCCGGCCGTCGAGGCGCTGCCCATGCACGAACGCCTCACGCTCACCAACATGGCCGTCGAAGCCGGCGCCAAGACCGGTCTCGTGGCAAGCGACGAGGTCACCCGGGCGTTCCTTACGGCCCAGGGCCGCCCCGACGACTATCGCGCGATCACACCAGACCCGGGCGCCGTCTACGAACGCTCGCTGTCGTTCCTGGCCGACGAGGTCGTGCCCATGGTCGCCGCGCCGCACACGGTCGACAACGTGAAGAGCGCAGCTGCGCTTGCCGGCACCAAAGTCGACCAGGTGCTGATCGGCACGTGCACCAACGGCCGCCTCGACGACCTGCGCTCAGCCGCCCGCCTGCTGCGCGGCCGCCGGCGCGCGCCGCGCACCCGCCTGATCGTCACGCCGGCCTCGCAGGCCGTGTGGCGCGCCGCCGCCGACGAGGGTCTGCTGCAGGCCTTCGCCGAAGCCGGCGCCGTGGTCACCAACCCCGGCTGCGGGGCTTGCGTGGGGGTCCACGAGGGCATCCTTGCCGACGGCGAGGTCTGCCTGAGCACCGCCAACCGCAACTTCAAGGGGCGCATGGGCAATCCCCTGGGCGCCATCTATCTGGGCTCGCCGCTCACGGCGGCCGCGGCCGCCGTCGCCGGCGAGATCGTCGACCCGCGCGAGCTGCTCGGCTCGGGCGAGCCCGCAAACCAAGGAGAACAGCATGGCTAAGCAGTACGACGCGCCGCCGGCGATGGCCATCGACCCGGCAAAGCGCTACACGGCGACCATCACCACCGACCGCGGCGACATCGTCGCCGAGCTCTACGCCGACAAGGTCCCCGTCACCGTCAACAACTTCGTCGTGCTGGCCCGCGACGGCTACTACGACGGCGTCACCTTCCACCGCGTCATCGGCAACTTCATGGCGCAGACCGGCGACCCCACGGGCACCGGCCGCGGCGGCCCCGGCTACAAGTTCGCCGACGAGTTCGACCCGAGCCTCGCCACGACGGCCCCGGCGTGCTCTCCATGGCCAACGCCGGCCCCAACACCAACGGCTCGCAGTTCTTCATCACCCACAGGCGACGCCGCACTGGACGGCAAGCACGCCGTGTTCGGCCAGGTCACCGAGGGCATGGACGTCGTCTTCCCGATCCCCGACCGCGACCCCATGAGCGCCCGCGAGCCCGGCGTCGCCATGACCAAGGTGACCATCACCGAGAGCGACGCCTGAAGCTCATGCCCGTGCCCACCGCTCACGACGTCCTGCGGGGCCGCGCCTGGACCTTCGGCGACGACATCTCGACCGACCAGATCGCGCCGGGTCGCCTGTTCCACCTGCGCACCGATCTGCCCGAGCTCGCCAAGCACGCCATCGAGGACGAAAATCCGGAGTTCGCCAAGGCCGAGCATAGCCCGGCGACTTCATGGTCGGCGGGCGCAACTTCGGCCTGGGTTCGAGCCGCGAGCACGCGCCCCGCATCATCAAGCTCGCCGGCGTGGGCGCCGTGCTGGCGCAGTCCTTCGCGCGCATCTTCTTTCGCAACGCCATCAACGTCGGGCTGCCGGTGCTGAGTGCGACACGAGCGGATCGAGAGGGCGACGAGCTCGAGGTCGACCTCGGCGCCGGCGAGGTGCGCGACCTCACGACGGGGGCGACGATCCCCTTTGTGCCGCTGCCGCCGGTCATGCTCACCATCCTCTCCGACGGCGGCCTCGTCGAGCACGTCCGAAGCACGGCGAGCTTCATCCTGCCGTCGTCCGAGCGCCGAGACCGATGACCTACAGCGTGACGCTCATCCCCGGCGACGGCACCGGCCCCGAGCTGGCCGCCGCCCTCGAGACCGTGATCGCCGCGAGCGGCGTGGCCGTCGACGTGGGAGCGCCACGACGCCGGCGCGGCCGTGCTCGAAGCCGCGGCACGCCGCTGCCCGACGAGGTCGCTCGAGTCGGTGCGCGCCACCAGCGTGGCCATCAAGGGGCCGATCACCACGCCGGTAGGCTCGGGCTTTCGCTGGTCAACGTGGCGCTGCGCAAGGCGCTCGACCTGTACGCCTGCCTGCGGCCGGCCAGATCGCTCGCCGGCGTGCCCAGCCGCTTCGACGGCATCGACCTCGTGGTCGTGCGCGAGAACACCGAAGACCTCTACGCCGGCGTCGAGCACCAGGTCACCCCCGACGCCGCCGAGTCGATCAAGATCATCACGCGGCGCGCCAGCGAGCGCGTGGCGCGCTTCGCCTTCGACTACGCCCGCGCGCACGGCCGCCGCCGGGTCACCGCCGTGCACAAGGCCAACATCATGAAGCTCACCGACGGCCTGTTCCTGCGCGTGGCGGGCGAGGTGGCCGCCGAGTACCCCGACATCGCCTTCGACGACCGCATCGTCGACAACCTCTGCCATGCAGCTCGTCATGGCGCCCGAGCGCTTCGACGTGCTGCTGCTGCCCAACCTCTACGGCGACATCGTGAGCGACCTCTGCGCCGGCCTGGTCGGCGGTCCCGGGGTGGCGCCCGGCGCCAACATCGGCGACGAGTGCGCCGTCTTCGAGGCCGTGCACGGCAGCGCACCCGACATCGCCGGGCAAGACATCGTCAACCCCACGGCCTTCCTGCTGTCGGGCGCGCTCATGCTCGAGCACCTGGGCGAGGGCGCGGCGGCCGGGCGCGTCTTCGACGCCGTGGCCGCCGTCATCGCCGAGGGCCGCCAGGTGACCCGCGACCTGGGCGGTACGGCCGGTACGCAGGAGTTCGCCCGGGCGGTGGCCGCGCGACTGTCGGCAGCCGCCGTCACCCCTTAAAGGAGATCACCGTGCCCAACGAACCAGACGAACGCCACTTCAACATCCACGCCACGCCCGAGATGATGGCTGGCGTCTACGCCAACTTCGCCAACGTCAGCCACTCCGACTACGAGTTCTCCATCACCTTCATGCGCCTCGACCACGAGAGCGAGACCGAAGAAGAGATCAACGGCGTCGTCGTCTCGCGCATCAACATGTCGCCGCGCTTCATGAAGGAACTGCTCGAGGCCATAAACGACAACTTCGGCAAGTGGCAGGCCGGCGAGAACATCAGCAACCTGCCCGAGGCGCCCGACCACGACTGACGCGCGCGGTCGTGCCGGCGCCCGCGGCGGTCCGGCGCTCACGGCGGCCCGGCGTCCGGCGGCGCTGAGCGGGTCGGCGCTGCGCGGCGTCGAGCACCCCTTCGCCTCTGGTACCATGGGGGGGTGATGAATCCCCCCGAGACCCTCGCCGGATTCGTGGCGGCCGTCGAAGGCCGTCACAGCGTGCGGCGCTTCTCAGGCGAGCCCGTTTCGCGCGACGACGTGCGCGAGATGGTGCGCTTGGCCACGCTGTCGGCGAACGCCGGCAACGCCAAGCCGTGGCGCTTTGTGGCCGTCGACGACCCGACGCTGCTGGCCGCCATGGGCGCGGCCGTCGAGGAGCGCATCGACGCCATGGCCGCCTGGACCGAAGTCGAGGCGGCCGGCCTTGCGCGCGAGACGCGCAACATGCGCGGCTACTCCACCTTCTTCGCCAAGGCGCCGCTTGCGATCGCCGTGTGTGGGCTGCCCTACGAGTCTGCGAGCGACCGCGCGCTCGAGCTGCACGGCGTGCCGCGCGACGAGCACGACCGGCTGCGCGCCCGTCCCGACCTGCAGAGCGTGGGCGGCGCCGTGCAGGTGCTCATCACCGCGGCGCACGCCCTGGGCTACGGCGCCTGCTGGCTGAGCGCTCCGGTGCTGGCGGCTCCCACCCTCGAAGAGCTGCTGGGCGTCGTCGAGCCGGCTCGCCTCGTGGCGATCGTCGCGCTCGGCCGGCCGGCCGTCGAAGGTAAGCCGACGCCGCGTCTCGCGCTCGACGAAGTCTTGCGTTTCCTGCCGCCCGAACCCGACGAGGACTCATGACGACTCCCCCCAGCCACGCAGAGACCGCTCCGATCATCGCGCGCGCCCTGGCCGGCGAGGCGCTCACGGCCGCCGAGATCGCGAGCCTGCTCGCGATCGACGACCCGGCCGCCGCGGCGCCGCTCTACGCCGCCGCCGCCGAACTGCGCCGCCGCCACTTCGGCGACGTCATCTTCCTGTACGGCTTCGTCTACTTCTCGACCTGGTGCCGCAACGACTGCACGTTCTGCCTGTACCGGCGGGCCAACGCCGAGAGTCCGCGCTACCGCAAGTCGCTCGACGAGATCGTCGAGGTGAGCGTGGGCCTCGCCGAATCGGGCGTCCACCTGATCGACCTGACCATGGGCGAAGACCCGCTGTACTTCGCCCACGGCGAGTTCGACGCCCTGGTCGGGCTCACGAGCGCCGTCAAGGCGGCCACCGGGCTGCCCGTCATGGTGTCGCCGGGCGTGGTGCCGCGCGACGTGCTGGCGGCGCTCGCCGGCGTGGGCGCCGAGTGGTATGCCTGCTACCAGGAGGTCCACGACCGCGCGGCTTACGGACTGCTGCGCACCGGCCAGGACTACGACGTGCGCGCCCAGGCGCGGGCCGACGCCGCCGACCTGGGCCTGCTCGTCGAAGACGGCATGCTGCTGGGTGTGGGCGAGACCATCGCCCAGCGCGCCGTCACCGTGGCCGCCATGCGCGAGCAGCGGCTCGCCCAGGTGCGCGCCATGACCTTCGTGCCGCAGCGCGGCACGCCGCTTGCCCACCGCACGCCGGCCGGGCGCATCGGCGAGCTGGTCACCATCGCCGTCCTGCGCCTGACCATGCCCGAGCGCCTCATTCCCGCGTCGCTCGACGTCGACGGCATCGCCGGCCTCGAGTCGCGCATCGCCGCCGGCGCCAACGTGGTCACCTCGCTGGTGCCGCCCGACACGGGTCTGGCCGGCGTGTCGCAGTCCGAGCTCGACATCGACGAGGGCCTGCGCACCGCTCCTGTGGTCACACAGCGCCTCGAAGCCGCCGGCCTGCGCGTGGCCACGGCGGCCGAGTACGCCGCTTGGGTCGCGGGCGCCCGTGAGCGCGCCGCCGCCGGCCCGGCGTTCGCCGGGCTTGCGCCCGTCGCGCCGCCGGCCGCGCCGGCGCCCGGAGCGCGGACGCCCGCCCGCCCGACACCCGCCTGAGCGCATGAGAGCGAGCACCGCGGCGTGGGGAGGAGCGGCATGAGGCTGGCGATCGTCGGCGGCAAGCTGCAGGGCACCGAGGCCGCCTACCTGGCCGGCGAGGCCGGCTACGAGGTGGTGCTCATCGACCGGCGCGCCGACCGTCCGGCGTCGGGCCTGGCCGCCGAGACCCACGTCTTCGACGTGACCGCCGACCCAGTGCGCACCCGCGAGCTGCTGCTCGGCTGCGATGCCGTGCTGCCGGCCTGCGAAGACCAGGCCACCCTCGAGTTTCTGAGCTCGTTCGCGCCCGGGCTGGGCGTGCCGCTGCTCTTCGACTTCGACGCCTATCTGGTCACGCAGTCCAAACTCGCCTCGAACGAGCTCTTCGCGCGGCTCGATGCGCCGCGGCCGCGGCCCTGGCCCGCCTGCGGGCTGCCGGCGGTCGTCAAGCCGAGCATGGGCAGCGGCAGCACCGGCGTGCGTCTGGTCGAGTCGGAGCCCGCCCTCGTGCTGGCCCGCGCCGCGCTGGCGGCCGAGGGCGAACAGGCGGTGGTCGAGGAGTACGTCGCCGGGCCGTCGCTGTCGATCGAGGTGATCGCGCTCGGCGGCGAGGCGCTGACCCTCTTGCCGACCTTCCTCGAGTTCGACGCCGTCTACGACTGCAAGCGCGTCGTGGCGCCGGTCGGACTCGTGGCGCCGGTGACCCAGGCCACCATGACCGCGCTCGAATCGGTCGCACGGCGGCTGGCCGACGGCGTGGCGCTGGGCGGCGTCATGGACGTCGAGGTGATGGTGGCGGCCGACGGCACACCCAAGGTGATCGAGATCGACGCCCGCCTGCCCAGCCAGACGCCGGCCGCGGTGTTCCACGCGAGCGGCGCCAACATCGTCGAACTGCTCGTCGAGAGTTTCGCCGCCGGCCGTCCGTCGGCCGCGCCTGCGCAGGCGTTGCGCGGCGCTGTCTACGAGCACGTCCTGGTCGACAACGGCCGTGTCGAGGTGCTCGGCGAGCACATCGTGGGCGCCGCCGGCCCGCTGCGCCGCTGCGATGGGCTTTATGGCGCCGACGTCGTGCTCACCGATCGTCCCGATTCGGGCGCCGCGCAGGGCCGCTGGGTCGCCGTGCTCATGACGCGCGGGGCGACCGCGGCGGCGGCCCGCGGGCGGGCCGCCGCCGCGGTCGCGCGCCTCGCCTACGAGCACGGCCTCGAGCTCGTGGTCGAGTCCGAGCCCGTCCTGGTCACGCCGTGCCCTGTCCGGCTGCAGGCGCCCCGTCCGTGACCCCCGCAATCGGAGGCGACGCGTCGTGACTCGCCTGGTCGAAAGCGACGTGCGCGCCCTGACCGCGCACTTAGACGAGGTCGAAGGGGCGCTCCTGCGGCTCACCGGCTGCGACTTCGTGACGCTCGCCGCCAGGGCGTGCGGCGTGAGCGAGGGCGTCGCGCGCGACGCCCTCGCTCACGCCGCCGTAGCCGTCGTGCCCATCACGAGCGGCGAGGGCGTCATCGCCGGCTTCGTCGACTGCGTCGCGGCGATCTGCGCGCGGCTGGGCTGCCGCGCGGCGCGCGTCACCGAGGCGACCGACGTGGCCGGTTTCGCCGAGGCCTTCACCGGCGGCGACGACCTGGTCTTCGCCGCCGACGACCGCCACTTCCTGGCCTTCGACCTGAGCAGCCGCGCCGTGGCCGACGACGACCCCTGCACCGCTTACGCCTACGCGGCCGCGCTCGACGCCGCGGTCGCGCGGAGTGGCCCGGCCGGCGCAGGCGCCCCTAGCGAGTCCTCGGCCGACTCCGGCGGCGTTGCAGGCAAGCCCGTCCTGCTGCTCGGCCTCGGCCCCGTGGGGCGCGCGGCCGCCGCGCGCCTCGTCGCGCTCGGCGCCGAGGTGCTCGTCTGCGAGCTCGACGAGGCGCGCCTGGCGGCGGTCGTTGCGGCGCTGCCGGTCACCCCCGTCACCCTGGCCGACGGCCTGTCGCGCAGCCGCCTGGTGCTCGACGCCACGCCCACCCCCGACCTGATCGACGACGACTGGCCGGCCGGCGACGGCATCGTCTGCTCACCCGGCCTGCCGCCCGGCGTCACCGCCGCGGCCGCTCAGACGCTGGGCGACCGCCTGGTGCACGAGCCGCTCGCCCTTGGCGTGGCCGTGATGGCGGTGCAGGCCCTCACGAGGAGCTCCGGCCCGGCGACCCGGTAGACGCAACGCGTGCGTTTTGCCGGGCACCCGCCGATGCGCTAGCCTAGAGGCGGCGCGGGGGGTCGATCGGAAGGATCAGCGTGGACTCTAAATCCACGTAGAGGGGTGTAACTCCCCTACTCCCCGCCAGAAAAATCCCTGCGAGAGCGGTGAATCTCGTGTGACCGGAGCGCCGAGTCCATGGTTTGGCGCGCTCCCGCGCTGCGCTTCGACCTGAAGGAGCCGGTCTCCCTGCCGCTCGCCTCGAAGGTCTTCGCCCGCACTACGCACGCCAGATCGTCGTTGCGCGCGAGGCGGTCCAGCCATAGGCTCGGTGGCAGAGAAGTGATAGAGACCGATACCGATAGGCTCCAAGAGATGGTCACGAGCCTCATCAGGCGCTGGCGTAGCCTTCCTGAGACCCGTCGACAGGACATCCTGAACCGTGCAGCCGTCGACACGTTCGCCGTCTTGGTCATTGTTGGCGGGCTGGTGGCCTTCCTTGGCATGAGGATCGGAGCAACGGCAGCCCTCTGTGTGGCCTTGGTGATGGCTGCGTTCGGCGTGTTGGGTGCGTTCCTGGCCGGGAGGCGCGAGCGAAGTCGAGTCGTCTGGGGCTGGGCCTGTTTTCTGTTGCCGGTCGTCGGTCTCGTCGTGCTCCTGGTGATTCCCGACCGGGCATGGCGGGACCCGTCAGCCTGACTCCGCCGTGGCCCGCCGATATCGCCGCCGCCATCGTCGGGACCGGAGTGCTGGTCGGCCACTGGTGGGTCTGAGCGGCAAGCTCAGAGCGCCACGGCTCGCGCGCTTTGCTACACTCGTAGCGTGCCGACCGATCCCAGCAAAGCCGTCTATTACCGCAAGCAGGTGCCACTCTTCCGCCTTGTCGAGAAGATGAAGCTCTGGCCGTCGCGGCGCGGCCTGCTGCACGGCATCAAGGAGTTCGAAGTGCTGGGCTCGCGGGCGCGCCTCACCACGCACTGCGGCAAGGTCATGATCGTGCGCGACTCAAAGACGAGCCGTTCGGCGCGCTGGCTGCGCAACAAGCTGTTCTTCGAGGCCTGTCCGCAGTGCCGGATCCCTGAGTGGAAGCTGCAGAAGTACGCCGCCACCACCTTCAAGCGCGGTTACGGCTCGTACCTGCGCGACGAAGGGCCGCGCTAGCCGCCGACCCGCGCGCGGCCGCTGACCTGCGCGACCGCCGGCCTCGCGCGAACCTGCGACGTCGCGCTAGCCGCCGATCCCGTAGTCCTCGTCTCGACCGAGCCCGCGCTCCTGTCGCGACCAGCGATCGATGTCGAAGGCGAACGGCCCGCTGCGGTGGTCTATGCCGACCGCGCTCGCCAGCGGCGCCGGCAGGCGACCCACGCGGCTCAGCAGCGATTCGTTGAAGTCACCGACCTCGAGGAACAGCGCTACGAGCTCGACACGGCCCGAGTAACCGGCCTCGCGGGCCAGCCTGGCGATCGCCCGGCAGTCGAAGCGGTCGCTGCACTGGGCGCCGGGTTCGAGCAGGAACGGGTAGGCCAGGCGGGGCGGAGCGGAGCGTATGCGCAAGCCGAGCGGCAGAACGACGGCGCAGCCGACGATCTCGATCGGCTCGGCGTCGAGGTTGCGCGCCATGACCTGCAGCGCATCGGTGGCGGCGCCGGCAGCGTCGACTGGTCGAACGTGAGCGACCTGCACCTCGAGCCTGCGCACCTGGGACCTCCCCCCGGTGGTCTACTTGAGCGACCCTGCGCGATGCACGTTCCTACACTACAGCAGCCGCAACCCCTCTGGCTTGAATCGTGTCTGTTGCGGCGTCGTCAGCACGGCGTCGAGGGCGGCCAGCATGGCCTGCTTGTCGTGCGGCAGGCGGCCGCCGACGGGCAGGTAGTTCGAAGCGTGGTTGGAGCGGAACACGGCGTCGGTCACGGTGGTGGCGGCGATGATCTCGTGCAGCTCACGCGCCATGGCGAGCGCGTCGGGCACGACGAACTCGCCGCGAGCGACCTGCGCGGCCAAGCGCGTGCCGGGCACGACCATGAGGCTGAGGATGCCGATGTACCGGGGATCGATGGCCGACAGGGCCGCCCCGGTGGCGACGGCGTGCACGAGCGAACGCTGCGCGCCGGCCACGCCAAGGATCGCCGTGATCGACAGGTCGAAGCCGGCCGCCGTGGCCTTGGCGCAGCCTTCGACCTGCTGGGCGACGGTGACGCCCTTGTGGATGGCCGCGAGGGTCGGGTCGTCGCCCGACTCGAGGCCCAGGTAGAGCAGCTCGAGGCCGGCCGCGCGCACGGTGAGCAGGTCGTCGGCGCTCTTGGCCAGCAGGTTGTGGGCGTTGGCGTAGCAGCTCACCCGTTCGAGCGCCGGCAGCTCGTGGTGGAGCAGGTCGAGCACGTCGAGCAGCCGCCGGCGCGACAGCGCCAGGGCGTCGCCGTCGGCCAGAAAGACGCGCCGCACGCGTTCTTTGACGGCGACCGGAAGGCCGGCGAGATCGGCGGCGACTTCGTCGGCCGGGCGCACCGCGAAGGGTTTGTCGAGGTAGGTCGCGCAGAAGTCGCACGAGGCGTTGGAGCAGCCGTAGGTCACCTGGACGATCAGGCTCGAGGCTTCGCTCGGAGGCCGGATGACGGCGCCGTGGTACCGCATAAAGGCAGTGTATCAAGTCGCCCGCGACGCGTGGCCGTCGGCGCGGCCACGGCCGGCGGCTTGCGCTCGGGCCGTCCTGTATACTTGTGCGCGACGCCGGGCAGCCCTCAATGGCTCCACGGCAGGTGAGGGCGCTGGTCGCACGTTTCCACAAGCTTGCGACGCGCGAGTGGACGGCACTAACGTTTGAGGAGGAGTTGCCCGCTATGGCCAACCGAGACGAGCTCATCCAAGAGGCGATCGACTCGATCGTCAACTACGACGCGGCGGCCGCCCACGACGTGGCCACCCGCGCCCTGGCCGCCGGCATCGCCCCCGGCGACATCATCAACCAGGGTTTTGTCGTCGGCATCTCCCAGGTCGGCGACTCCTTCGAAGGCGGCGAGGTCTTCCTGCCCGAGCTCATGCTGGCGGCGCAGGCCATGGACGCAGCCACGAAGGTCTGTAACGCAGCCTTAGAAGGCGGCCAGGCCGAGAAGAAGGGCGTCGTGATCGTGGGCACCGTACAGGGCGACGTGCACGACATCGGCAAGGCGATCGTCATCGCCTACCTGAAGGCCCACGGCTATGAGGTCACCGACTGCGGCCGCGACACCCCGGCCGAGACCTTCATCGCCAAGGCCAAGGAGTTACACGCCGACATCATCGGCATGAGCGCCCTGCTGACCACCACCATGGAAGAGCAGCGCCGCGTCATCAAGATGATCAAAGACGAGAACCTGCCCTTTAAGACCGTGGTGGGCGGCGCCCCCTGCACGCAGCGCTGGGCCGACCAGATCGGCGCCGACGCCTACGCCGAAGACGCCTCCGACGGCGTCAAGAAGATCGACGCCCTGCTCGGCAGGTAGCCGTCGCCATCGCGTGACGCCTGCCCGGCAGGCAAAAGCGCGTACAGAAACGAGCCGTCACGAGCGGGCGGGGCGCCGGCAGGCGCCCCGCCCGCTCGCTTTTGCGGTGGTGACTTGCGGTTCGGATCCGACCTAGTTCCGCCGGTCGACTGCGTCGTCGGCGCTCAGGCAGGCGTGCCTCACGGCGCGCGCCTAGTCGGGCGGCTCGCCGTTCGCGGCTGCGCCGCGGCTCCCCCGCAGGCCGCTTTCGACCTTGCGCAGCAGCCTGAGGAACTCGGCCCGCTCGGTGGGGTCGAGCGACTTCACCGTCTGGGCCTCGAGCTCGCTCCACAGGACGGTCACGGCGCCTTGCAGGCCACGGCCCGCGGGCGTGAGGGTGACGACCATGACGCGGCGGTCGTTGGGCGAAGGCTCGCGACCCACCCAGCCGTCGCGTTCGAGGCGTTGCAGCATCTTCGTCACGGTCGAGGGGTCGAGCCCCAGGCGCTCGACGAGGTCGGCCTGCGAGCAGTGGTCGCGGTCCCAGAGTTGCAGGAGCAGCAACTCCTGGCCGGGCGCCAGGCCGAGCTCGCGCAGCAGGCCGCCGATGATCGTCTTGTGCATGCGCGACAGGCGAAACGCGGCGTGCACGGTGGGCCCGGTGCGCTCGGCTAAGGGCGTGCTGCTCGGCCAGTGCTCGCAGGTCAGCGCCCGGGCGGGAGCGGCGCCGGGCTCGCCGGCGCGGTCGCTGGGCTCGCCGGTACAGTCGGCCGCCACATCGAGTGCGCCCCTGCCTTCTGAGATGTCGGTGTCGTGTGCCATTGCGTTCCTAGTCTACCCAGAATGTTTGGCCGGCCAACTATCGGGTATTTATTTGGTCGACCAAGTATTCGTCACAAAGGAGCCTTCCGATGGCCTGGACCACAGATCAGCAGCACTCCCAGTTTGAGTTCGCCGTGCGCCACATGGTCGTCTCGACCGTCCGCGGGCATTTCGCCGAGTTCGCGATCGACGCCGACATCGACGAGACCGACCTCACCAGGTCGACCGGCACCGTCTCGGTGAAGACGGCCAGCATCAGTACGCGCGAAGCGCAGCGCGACGCCCACCTGGCGTCGCCCGACTTCTTCGACGCCGAGAAGTTCCCCGAGCTCACCTACGTCGTCACGAAGATCGTCGGCGGCGACGGTCAGTACACGATCACCGGCGACCTCACCATCAAGGACGTCACGCACGCGGTCACGCTCGAGGCCGAGATCTCGCCGTAGCCGACCCGTGGGGCAACGACCGGATCGGCCTGTCGGCCACCGGCAAGATCAATCGCAAGGACTTCGGCCTGGGCTGGAACGTGGTCACCGAGGCCGGCGGGCTGCTGGTGGGCGACGACGTGAAGCTCAGCATCGACGCCGAGTTCGTCAAGGTGCAGGAGACCGCCGAGGTCGTGGGCGCAGCCGCGACCGCGTAAAGCAGGAGACCGCCGAGGTCGCGGGCGCGGCGGCGACGGCGCAAGGTCGGCCGACCGTAACGGCAGACTCAGGGCGGGCGGGTGAGGCAGAGCCTCACCCGCCCGCCCTTTTTGCGTTACGAGAGCTGCAGCCTGACGCCGTCGAGGTAGCTCAGACTGCGCCCGACACGCTCGATGCCGGTCAGGCCACCGCTCGCCACGAGCAGGCGTTCGAGCCCGAACCCGAGCCCCACCCAAGGCTCGGTGATCGCCCAGGCGTCGTCGAGGGCGTGCGGCCCGAGCGCGGTCGAACAGACCTCGAGTCCGCCGACCACCACGTCGAGCTCGTCGCCGTAGACTTCGGAGCTCTTCAGCACGAACTCGTAACCGGCGACGCCGGCGGCTTCGAGCACCACGACGGCCAGCTCGCGCAGGCGGTCGTCGCGCTGGACGAGCGGCGTGCCGAGCTCGACCAGGTTGAGCATGGTGAACTCGTTCAGGTGTTCGGCGCCCTTGGTGTCGCGCCGAAAGCACGAACCCATCTCGTAGATGCCGAAGGGCTGCTTCCAGGTGCGCGACAGGCGGCGCATCACGGTGTAGAGGTTGGGCGCGAGCATGGGGCGCAGAGCGCGGTCGGAGTCGAGCCGAAAGACCTGCTCGCCCATCTCGCTGTGGGGCTCGACGCCCATCTTGCGCAGCGCGTCGCCGCTCACGATGGTCGGCGTGACCACTTCGACCAGGCCGGCTCCGGCCAGGGCCGCGCGCAACGACTCCTCGAGCCGGCGCAGCACCGGTACGCGCGGCCCCGCGCGCAAGGCGTCGAGCGCCGCCCGGCCGGCGCCGTTGAGCTCGGTCGACAGGCGGCGGAAGGCGTCGTCGCGGGTGGCCGCGTCGGCGAAGGTGCGGTCGGTCGCGGCCGTGTCGGCGCCCAGCTCGTACAGGCGCTGCAGCTGCGTGGCGGTGAAGGCGGAGGGGCCGGGAGTCACGGGAGGGCGCCGTCGCCTACGCGCGCGCCAGGTAGCGCGCAAAGCCCGTGACCACGGCGTGCGCCAGCCGTTCGACGTAGTCGGGGCGGCCCGCGCGGGCGTCGTCGTCTGAGTTTGTGAGAAAGAGCGGCTCGACCATGACCGCGATCGCGGTGGGTTCGCGCAGCAGGGCGAAGTTGCGGCCCACGCTGCGGATGAAGCCGGCGCCGCCCAGGCGGCCGACCTCGGCCCCGATGTAGTCGGACAGGCGTGCGCCGTGCTCTGAGTAGTAGTGGCTGCGCTGAAAGAAGTAGCCCACGGCGCCGGCGGCGGCGGGGCTTGGGTCGCCGTTGAAGTGCAGCGAGACGAGGTAGTCGGCGGCGGCCGCTTCGACTGCGTCGGTGCGATCGTAGAGCGACACCGCCTTGTCGGTCTCGCGGGTCATGACGACCCGGCTGCCCTCGGCGCGCAGCAGCTCGGCCAGGCGCAGGCCGACGGCCAGCGCAAGGTCCTTCTCGGCGCGCCCCGTGGGCGAGACCACGCCGGCGTCGTGCCCGCCGTGGCCCGGGTCGATGGCCACGACCACGCCGGTGAGGGCGGCCACCGCGGCGAATCCCTCGTTGCGGTCGGGGATCTTCTTGCCCTCGCGGCCGGTCTCGGCCTTGCGCAGGGCTTCGAGCTTGCGCAGCGTGTCGTCGCCCACGATGCCGTCGCCCTGCAGCCCGGCGTTGCGCTGAAAGTCGATCAGGGCGCGTTCGACCGCCGTGTCGAAGATGCCGCGCTCGGGGCCGGCGTTGAAGCCGAACAGGTTGAGCTTGACCTGCAGGGCGAGCACGTCGTCGCCGCGAAAGTTGGGCATGCGCAGGTAGAGCAGGCGGTCGCCGAGCGCGTAGCCGGCTTCGACTAACTCACGCCAGGTGTTGGCGCCCAGCACGCCGTCGGCGAGCAGGCCGCGCTCCTGCTGGAAGGCACGCAGGGCGAGCTGGCTGCGCGGCCCCAGAAAGCCGTCGAGGCCCTCGTTGCCGAGCTCGTAGCCGAGGGCGTGCAGCCGCTGCTGCACGTCGGTGACCTCTTTGCCGCGATCGCCGAGAGTCAGTGTTCGCATGAGGGTCGTCACTTTCGTCTAGGCCGCGCTTCGTTCGCTCTGTCCGAGCCGCCAAAGTATAGCAACCCCAACAGGGCCCGCCGGGTCGAACGCCCGGCCCAGGGTTCGCGCTCGCCGCTCGGTTTGCGCTCGCCGCCCGGGTCGCCCGCCTCAGATCCCAGTGGCGTGCCGCAGGCCGGTGGCGATCACGAGCAGCAGCGCGGTCGCCACGATCAGACGGTAGGCGACGAAGATGGCGAAGGTATGGGTGCGCAGGTAGCCGAGCACGAACCAGATGGCCGCCAGACCGCTTAGCGCGGCGGCCACCATGCCCACCACGAAGGGCTGCGCCATATGGGGCGGCATGCCGTCCTTGAAGAGCTGAGCGAGCTTGAGCATCGCCGCGCCGCCCACGACCGGCACCGAGAGCAGGAACGAGTAGCGCGCCGTCGACTCGCGGTCGAGCCCCAGGAACAGCCCGGCGACCATGGTGACCCCCGAGCGTGACACGCCCGGCGCCAGCGCCACGGCCTGCGCCACGCCGATGCCCAGCGCCCCGGGCCAGCGCAGGTCGTCCATCGATTTGTTGAGCTTGGCGGTCATGTCGGCCGCCAGCATGACGAGCGCGAAGGCGAACAGCATGATGCAGATGAGGTAGGGCTTGCCGAGCTGGTCGGTGATGAAGCTCTCGAGGAGCACGCCGACGATGCCCGCCGGGACCGTGCTGATGAGCAGCAGCCAGGCGAGGCGCTCGTTCTGCGTCTCGATGCGGCGCCGCCGCAGGCTGTGCACCCAGGCCCGCAGAATGACCACGATGTCGCGCCAGAAGTAGACGAGGGCGGCGACGAAGGTGCCCAGGTGCAGGGCCACGTCGAAGGTCTTGTTGAGGGCCGGGTTGTCCTGGAAGAAGTGCCAGCCGAACAGCCAGGGCACCAGGATGAGGTGGCCCGAGCTCGAGATCGGCAGGAATTCGGTGAGGCCCTGGACGATGCCGAGGATCAACGCCTGCAGGATGCTCATGAGCGGGGCGGCGAGAGCCGGCGGTCGGGGTCGGTCATGGCGCGCAGTCTCCTCGGTCGGTCCTTCAAGAGTCGTCGGCGCCGCGTGGGCTCGTCGGCCGCTGAAGCGGCACCGACGTCGCCTTGCCGCGGCGTGCTGGCAGTCTAGCGCACCGCGGCGGCGCGCCGGTAGCGCCCGGCGGGCGGCACCTCGGTCCGCCGGCACCTCTCGTGCGCTGGATTGCCACTGTCCCGAGCGTTGTTTGCCATGACCCGTTTCCAGTACGATGAGCACTCCAAGCGAGGGGGATGTTCGTGGATCAGCAACACAGGCTCACCGCCGTCCTGGCCGACGGCACCCGCTACGGCATCTACAGGTCGATCGTCGAGCGACCCGGCGACGAGGTCACCGTGGCCAGCGTCGCCACGCAGTTCGCGCTGCATCCCAACGTGGCGCGCATGCACCTCACCAAGCTCGAGCGCGCCGGCCTGCTCGCCACCTCGCTGCGTAAAGACGGCTCGGGCGGACGGCCCGCCCGCCTCTACCGCCTGAGCGACCAGGTCTCCACGCTCAGCATGCCGCCCCGGCGCTACGACCTGCTCTCCGATCTCGCCCTCAAGGCGCTGGCCGCGACCGGCGACCTCGAGACCGTCGCCGCCGTGTGCCGCACGACGGGCGCCGACGCCGCCCTCACCTACGTCGCCGATCACCCCGAGTTCCGCCGCCCCGGGCGCGATGAGCTCGTCAGAGCCCTGCTCGCCGTGGGCGAAGAGGTCGGCATGCTGCCCGAGATGGAGTGGGACGACGCGACGCTCGCTCTAGACGTGCGCAACTGCGCCTTCAAAGAGCTCTCGTCGGCGCAGCCCGACCTTGTCTGCGTCATGCACCGCGCCTTCCTCGAGGGCTTCATCGAGCAGCTCGCCGCCACCGGCAGCGCGGTCGCCATTCAGGCATCCTCGGCCATCAGCCGGGGCGCCGATCGCTGTCACATGCGCGTCACGTTCGGCTGACGCGAGCCCCGGTTACGCCCGTCGTGGGCGTGATACAGTACTCGCGTTTGCGCGACCCTCCGAAGCGGGGAACCACCACCTGATGCAGCTCGACGACCTCAGCCCTGACCTTCTGAACGCCACTATCCGCCGCGCCCTGCGCCACGGCGGCGACTTCGCCGAGGTCTTCGTCGAAGACCGCCGCACGCTCGGGCTCTCGCTCGAAGACCGGCGCGTCGAGCGCGCCGTCGGCGGTCGCGAAGCCGGTTTCGGCGTGCGTCTCACGAGCGGCGACCGCACCTACTACTCCTACTCCGACGACCTCTCCGAAGCCGACCTGCAGGGCGCCGCCGACGCAGTCTCGGCGGCGCTGCGCGGCGCGGCGGGCAGCGTGGCCGTCACCAATCTCGGTGCGCTGCGCCCGGCGCGCGCCACGGCCGCCATCGCCGTGCGCCCCGACACCGTCGCCACCGACGTCAAGGCGGCCCTGCTGCGCGCGGCCGACGACGCGGCGCGCGCCGCCGACCCGGCCGTCAGCCAGGTCAGCGCCGGCTACCTCGAGAGCCGCCAGCGCCTGCTCGTGGCCAACTCGCTGGGCGCCTTTGTGGCCGACGACCGCACGCGCGTGCGCTTCACCGTGAGCGCCGTGGCGCGGCGCGACGGCGTCATCCAGACCGGCTACGAGAGCCTCGGCAAGAGCCTCGGCTTCGAGATCGTCGACGAGCAGATCGCGCAAGACATGGCGCGCGCCGCGGCGCGCAAGGCGGTCACCATGCTCGACTCACGGCCGGCGCCCACCGGCCCCATGTCGGTGGTCATGGGCAACGGGTTCGGCGGCACCCTGTTCCACGAAGCCTGCGGCCACGGCCTCGAAGCCGACGGCATCGCCAAGGGCTCAAGTATCTACGAGGGCAAGATCGGCGACCTCGTGGCGGCCGCCACGGTCACCGCCTACGACGACGGCACCATCGCCGGCGAGTGGGGTTCGGCCGCGGTCGACGACGAAGGCGCGCCCACGCAAAAGACGGTCGTGATCGAAGACGGCCGCCTGCGCGGCTTTCTGTACGACGGCCTGCGGGCCCGCGAACAAGGCGTCGCCCAAACGGGCAACGGCCGCCGCCAGTCGTTCCGCCACGTGCCCATCCCGCGCATGACGACCACCTACATCGCTCCCGGCGACTCGACCGCCGACGACATCATCGCGGCCACCGAACGCGGTTTCTACGCAAAGACCTTGGCCGGCGGCCAGGTCGAGCCGGCGAGCGGCAACTTCGTCTTCGGGGTGGCCGAGGGCTACCTCATCGAGCACGGCCGCATCACGGCGCCGCTGCGCGGCGCCACCCTGGTGGGCAACGGCATCGACGTGCTCAAGGGCATCGACATGATCGCTTCAGACTTCGAGGTCAAGTCGGGCATCTGCGGCAAAGACGGCCAGAGCGTGCCGGTGGGCACGGGCCAGGCCACGCTGCGTATCGCCACCATGACCGTGGGCGGTACGGGCTGATGATCGACGCCGTCGACAGACTGCTCGAGCGCGCCCTCGCGCGCGGCGCCAAGGCCGCCGAGGTCTACGCCGAGCAAAGCAGCACGCACCGCGTCAAGGTGTTCCGCGGCGCGGTCGAAGAGCTCACCGCGGCGCGTCGCAAGGGCGTCGGGCTGCGCGTCTTTCAGGACGGCTCGGTGGGCTACGCCTACACCTCCGACCTCTCCGACGCGTCGCTCGACGACGTCGTCGCGACCGCGCTGGCCAACGCCCGCGTGGCCGACCACGACCCCGACTCCGTGCTGCCCGCGCCGCGCGACAGGCCGGCGGCGGTCGACGTGTACGACCCAGGTCTCGAGCAGGCCACCGACGAGCAGCGCATCGAGCTCGCGCTGGCCGTCGAAGCGGCCGCCCTGAAGGCCGACCCGCGCGTCAAGTCGGTCGACGAATCGGTCTACGCCGACGGCGACGCCCAGGTGTTCCTGGCCAACTCGGGCGGCGTGCGCGGCAGCTTCCGCGAGGGCCACTGCTACGCCTACGCCTACGTGCTCGGCGAACAGGACGGACAGATCGAGACCGGCCTGTCGTTCACCGTGGGCCGCAAGCCGGCCGACCTCGACCCGCAGGCCTGCGGCGCCGAGGCCGCCACGCGCGCCGTCGAGCTGCTCGGCGCGACCAAGTCCAAGACGGTCAAGACCACGGTGGTACTCGACCCCTTCGTGTCGGCCTCGTTCTTCGGCGTACTCTCGTCGGCGCTCACCGCCGAAGCCGTGCAGAAGGGCCGCTCGCTCTTTGCCGGGCGCGTGGGCGAGCAGATCGCCGGGCCGGGCGTCACGCTCACCGACGACGGCATCCACCCCGACGGCCTGGCGAGCGCGCCCTTCGACGGCGAGGGCGTGCCCTGCCGCCGCACGCCGCTCATCGCCGACGGCGTGTTGCAGGGCTTTCTCTACAACGTGCGCTCGGGGCATCGCGACGGCCGCGAGTCCACCGGCAACGGCGCCCGCGGCTCGTACCAGACCATGCCCGGCGTAGGGCCTACCAACCTGGTGCTCTCCGGACCGCCGGTGCCCATCGCCGAGCTCATCGGCGGCATCGAGTACGGCGTGCTCGTGACCAACGCCATCGGCATCCACTCGGGCGCCAACCCGGTCTCGGGTGAGTTCTCGGTGGGCATCAGCGGGCTGCTGATCGAGGCCGGCCGCGTCACCAAGCCGGTGCACGAAGTCACCATGGCCGGCGACATCGTCTCCATGCTGCGCAGCATCGTGGCGCTGGGCGACGACGCCCGCTGGGTGCCGAGCGGCAGCATCCTCACGCCGTCGGTGGCCATCGAAGGAGTCTCGATCGGCGGCGTCTGACGACGCCCGTCTGTCGCATCAGGTGAGCGCCGCCGGCACCGGCCGGGCGCGCAAAGCAGCAACGACACCACTGGGGGATCACGTGAGCGGACTCGGCGACCGGCTGCTGGCAGCCAGCTACCTCGAAGGCGACTTTGTGCTGCGATCGGGCGTGCACAGCAAGTTCTACCTCGACAAGTACCTGTTCGAGACGCGTCCCGACCTGCTCGGCGACATCGCCGCCGGTCTGGCCGCCAAGCTCGCTCCGTATGAGCCGTTCGACGTGCTGGCCGGCCCTGAGCTGGGCGCCGTGGCCCTGGTGGCGGCGCTGTCGCTGGCCACCGGCAAGCCGTTCGTCATAGTGCGCAAGGGCGAAAAGGACTACGGCACCAAACGCCTGCTCGAGGGCCGCGCCGAAGCCGGGCAGCGCGTCGTCGTTATCGAAGACATCGTCACCTCGGGGGGCGCTGCCCTGCAGGCGGTGTGCGTGCTGCGCGACGCGGGTCTGCAGGTGCAGGCCGTGCTGTGCGTGGTCGACCGCGAGCAGGGCGGTCGCGAGGCGTTCGCCGCCGAGGGCGTCACGCTCGATCCGCTGTTCACGGCGAGCGGCCTGGGGATCAAGGTCTGAGGCGCCGCGCGGCCGAGGGCGGTCGGAGCGGCCGGGCGTGGGCGTCGCCGCGAGCTGTACGGCGCGCGATGTCGCGCCCGATACGTCCTAGCTCGCTTCGAACGAGGCGATGGCGCGCGAAAACAGGGGCCGGTAGCTGCTCCAGCGGTCGGCTGTGGCGCCGGCGGTGAGCACGTAGATGCGCCCGCCCGACGCCAGCACGTAGAGCCAGCCCACCACCGGCCGGCCGGCGATCGTCACGCCGTAGGGCACGACGACGCCCGTGAGGCCGTTGAGCGACACGTCCGACACCGCGCCCGCGCGGGCGTTCGAGCCCAGCTTGGCCACGATAGTGGCGCCCAGCGTGCGCAGCGAGGCGTTCAACTGGGCGGCTTGCTGGGTGCTGGGCGACGTGCCCGTGTTCACCAGCGACACGGTGAGGGCGTCGAGGTGGCGGCCGGCGACGATCGTCCCCGAGGTGTCGACGAACGAGACTTCAAAGGCGCCGGCGCTCGCGACGCTCGCCGTGCGCCACTGCGTGAGGCGCCGGTCGACGTCGATCGAGATGCCGTAGGTCGGGTCGCTGAAGTGCGCGACGCCGCTCTTGGGCCCGCCGCAGCCCGCCGCCGCGGCGCCCAACACGACGACCGCCGCGAGCGCGAGACATACCGCGAGCGTCGCCAAGGCGCCGCGGCGCGGGCCGCGGTGCCGCGGATTCCGGCGTGCGGCGAGGCATGCCTTCGTGCCCCACGTCAGCTGACGACGCGCAGCGTCTTTAAGCTGAGGTCTTCGGGGCCGTGCACGTGCAGCTCGCGGGCGGCGGCCTCGCCCAGGTAGGCGGCGATCTCGTCGGAGATCTCCTCGCCGGGCGCGACGATCGGTATGCCGGGCGGGTAGGGCGCCACCATCTCGGCGCTCACGCGCCCCGGCGTGCGCGCCACGGGCAGGGCTTCGGAGCGGGCAAAGAAGGCGTCGCGCGGGCTCATGACCTGGCGCGTGAAGCGCGGCCAGCTCGAAAGCGGCGTGGCGCAGGCGACGGTGCCTGAGTCGCGGCGGCGGGCGGCGAGGTCGCTCATGGCGGCGACGAAGCCGGCCACGTCGTCGCGCGAGTCGCCGTAGGTGACGTTGAGCAGTACGTTGAGCGGGTCGGCGGCCTCGACGGCGATGCCGTAGTCGTCGCGCAACGTGGTCTCGAGCTCGTAGCCGGTCAGGCCCAGGTCGCAGGCCGACAGCGTGAGGCGCGTGCGGTCGAGGGCGGCCACCCCCGGGCGGCTGAGGATCTCGTCGGACAGTACGCGCACGCCGGGCAGCGGCGCCAGGCGCTCGCGCGCCCAGGCGGCGTTGCCGAGCGCCTGGTTCCAGAGCTCCTCGCCCTGGGTGGCCATCTGCGCCCGGGCGGCGTCGATCGAGGCGTAGATGAGCACCTGCGGGCTGGTCGACTGGGTCATCTTGACGACGCTCTCGAGGCGCTGCAGGTTGAGGCGCTCGCCGCGGGCGACCAGCACCGACGACTGCGTGATGCCGCTGATCAGCTTGTGCGTGCTGGCGACCATAGCGTCGGCGCCGGCCGACATGGCGTCGAGCGGCAGCCCGCTGCAGAACCGCAGGTGCGGCCCCCAGGCCTGATCGACGACAAGCGGCAGTCCCGCGCCGTGGGTCACGGCGGCGATGGCGTCGAGCGCGGCGCACACGCCGTTGCTGTTCGGCGAGACGACGAACACGGCCTTGGCGTCGGGGTGCTCGGCGACCGCCGCGGCGACGCTCTCGACGGGCACGTTCAGGGGGATGCCCCAGAGCGGGTCAATCGCGGGCTCGACGTAGTGCGGCACGGCGCCCGAGAAGATGAGCGCGGCCTGCAGCGACTTGTGGGCGTTGCGCGGCACGATGACCGAGTCGCCCGGTCCGGCCAGGCTGAGCAGCAGGGAGTGGATGCCGCTGGTCGAGCCGTTCACCAAAAAGAAGCAGCGCTCGCCGCCCCAGGCCGCGGCGGCCAGGTCTTCGGCGGCGCGCACCAGCGCCGTCGATTCGCGCGTGTCTTCGACGCCGCCGGCCATGGCCACGTCGACGGCGAGCAGGGCCGAGCCGAAGACCTCGCGCATGATCTCGGGCGCGCCTTTGCCTAGCTTGTGGCCGGGCGTGTGAAAGGGCACGATGCCCTGCGTGCGGTAGCCGAGCAGGGCGTCGATGTACGGCGTGGCCGCCTGAGCGGGTGTCTGGGTCGGCTTTTGCATGCTCCCCGTCTTCTCGAGTCGCGCGGTGCCTTGAAGTCTACCACCGGCCTCCCGCAGCCACGGCGGTGGTAGACTCGGTAGGGTGCGCCCGGCGGTAACGACAAGGCGGTGACCATCAGTCTCGACCACACGGTGAGAGTTCGCTTCGCGCCGAGCCCGACGGGCACGCTGCACATCGGCTCGGCGCGCACCGCGCTGTACAACTTTCTGGTCGCCCGCCACGCCGGCGGGGCCTTCGTCGTACGCATCGAAGACACCGACGCGGCGCGCTCCGAAGCGCGTTTCGAGCGCGCCATCTTGGACGACCTCGCCTGGCTGGGCCTCGACTGCGACGAGGGGCCCGATCAGGGCGGGCCGTACGGCCCCTACCGCCAGGCCGAGCGCGTCTCCCTCTACCGGCGTGCGGCCGACGACCTGGTCGCGGCCGGTCTCGCCTACCCCTGCTTCTGCAGTCAGGAGCGCCTCGACACGCTGCGCGCCGAGGCGCACGCCGCCGGTCGCCCGCTGCGCTACGACGGGCGCTGCCGGGCGCTCGAGCCCGCTGCCGTGCAGGAGCGCTTGGCCGCCGGCGAGCCGGCCGCCCTGCGCTTCGCCGTGCCTGCGGGCGACGTGATGTTCGACGACGTCATCCGCGGAGCCATCACCATCGGCTCCGAGCAGATCGGCGACTTCATCATCCTGCGCTCCGACCACCTGCCGAGCTACAACTTCGCGGCCGTGGTCGACGACGCCGCCATGGCCATCACCCACGTCGTCCGCGGCGAAGACCACCTCACCAACACCGCCCGCCAGGAGTTGCTGCGCCGCGCGCTCTACCCCGGCGCCGCCGCGCCCGTCTACGCCCATCACGCCATGATCCTGGCGCCCGGCGGCGGCAAGCTCTCAAAGCGCCACGGGGCGACGGCGGTGGGCGACTATCGCCGGCTCGGCTACCTGCCCCAAGCGATCGTCAACTACCTGGCGCTGCTGTCGTGGTCGCACGGCGACGACGAGGTGCTCGGCATCGAGCGGCTCGTCGCCGACTTCGAGCTCTCGGCCCTGTCGGGCAGCCCGGCGATCTTCGACATGAGCAAGCTCGACTGGCTCAATCACCAGTGGATCATGGCCTCGAGCGACGCCGAGCACGAGCGCCTCGTCGCCGAGCGCCTGCCGCCCGGCACGCCGGCGCCCGCCGTGGCCGCCATCGCCGCCGCCGTCAAGTCGTCGCTCGAGCGCTACGGCGACGTGCCCCAGGCGGCCGCTCCGCTGCTCGAGCGCCCCGCGCTCGACGTCGCGACTCGTCAGACCGTCGCCGCCGGCGCCGTGCCGCTCGCCCTGCTTGCCGACCTGCGCCGCGCCGCGCCGGCGCCCTACCTCGCGCTCGAGCAGGCGCGCGAGCTGCTGGCCGAGTACCGCCGCTGGGGCAAAGAGCGCTCGCTCACCGCGCGCGAGCTGCTCATGCCGCTGCGCCTGGCGCTGACCGGCCGCGAGCACGGGCCCGACCTGGCCTTCGTGCTCGCCGCCGTCGCCGCCGATGAGACCCTCGAGCGCCTTGCGCTTGCCATGAGCGCCGCGCCATCCGCCGCCGCGCCGCCCGCCACGACCGAAGGAGACCAACGGTGATCAGGCTCTTCAACTCCCTCACGCAGCGCAAAGAGGAGCTTGTCCCGCGCGACGCAGGCAAGATCGGCGTCTATGCCTGCGGCCCCACGGTCTACAACTTGGTGCACATCGGCAACGCGCGTCCGTATGTGGTCTTCGCCGTGCTGCGCGCCTGGCTGACCGCGCGCGGCTTCGACGTCACGCTGGTCGAGAACATCACCGACGTCAACGACAAGATCAACGCCAAAGCCGAGGCCGAGGGCCGCTCGCCGAGCGCGGTGGCGGCCGAGTTCACCCAGGCCTACTTGGACGACACCGACCGTCTCGGCCTGGCGCGCCCCGACATCGAGCCGCGGGCCAGCGAGACCATCCCCGAGATCGTCGACCTCGTCTGCCAGCTCGTCTCGGGCGGTCACGCCTACGAGTCGCAGGGCAGCGTCTACTTTCGCGTGCGCAGCTTCCCCGGCTACGGCAAGCTCTCCAACCAGCGCATCGACGAGCTCGAAGAGGCGAGCCGTACCGAGACCGAGCCCGGCAAAGAAGACCCGCTCGACTTCGCCGTCTGGAAGGCGGCCAAGCCGGGCGAGAGCGAACACCTCTGGGAGAGCCCCTGGGGCACGGGGCGGCCGGGCTGGCACATCGAGTGCTCGGCCATGGGCCTGCGCTACCTGGGCGCCGGCTTCGACATCCACGGCGGCGGCCGCGACCTGATTTTCCCTCACCACGAGAACGAGATCGCCCAGGCCGAGGCGGCCGGCATGCCCTTCGCTCGCATCTGGATGCACAACGGCATGATTCGCTCGGGCGGCGAGAAGATGGCCAAGTCGGTCGGCAACATCTTCTTACTGCGCGAGGTGCTCGACCGCTACCCGGCGCCGGTCGTGCTCACCTACTTCCTCACTACGCACTACCGCAGCCCGCTCGAGTTCTCGCTCGACAAGCTCGACGAGGCCAAGGCCGCCTACGGGCGCCTGGTCGAAGCGGTGCGCACGGCACACTTTCGCGCCGACAACCCGGGCCGCGGGGAGCGCCACGACGCAGCCGAGCTGCGCGCCGCGCTCGACCGCGCGCGCGGCGCCTTCGCCGAGCACATGGACGACGACCTGAACACCGCGGCCGCCCTGGGCGAGCTCTTCGGCCTGGGCCGCGAGCTCTTCCGCTACGTGGCCGCTGCCGACGCCGCCGGTCATTCAGCCGACCCGGCCGTCCTCGAAGACGCCGAAGACCTGCTCGTGGAGTGCCTCGACGACCTCTGCATCGCGTTGCCCGAGGCTGCGCCGACGGTCGTCGTCGGGTTCGACGCCGATGCGGGTGGTGCGGCGGAGGCCTCTCGCGGCCCCGACGGCGAGGTCTGCCCGACCGAGGTCGTGCCGCTGCCGGCGGCCTCGCGCCTGGCCGACGAGGGCCGCTGGGCCGACATCGCCGACTTAGTCGACGAGCGCCTCACGTGCGGCGACGCCAGCTACGCCTGCCTGCTGCGCGACCACCTGCGCGCCGAAAAGGATTACGCGAGCGCCGACGGCCTGCGCGCGCGCATCGAGGCCGCCGGATTCGAGGTGCGCGACACGCCGGGCGGCACGCAGGTGGTGCGCAAGGGTTGATGGGCGCCGCCCTGAGTGACAGGAGCGCGGCGGGGGCGGCGGCCTGCGGCCGCCGCCCCCGCCGCTGACCGTGGACTGGCTCTACGGCCGGCAGGTCGTGCGCCTGGCCTGCGCGGGCGGCGCGAAGCGCCGCCCGCGCAGGCTCGTGGCGACCTCCGAAGCCATCGCCTGGCTGACGGCTCACAAGGTCGACACCGGAGCCGTGCGCATCGAGACCTCCGAGGCGCACGACATCGCTCAGCTCAGCGGCAGCCGCGAGCACCAGGGGGTCGCCTGCCTGGTGGGCGACTACCCCTACGCGCCGCCCGGCGAGCTGCCCGCCCGCGACCTGCTCGTCGTGCTCGACGAGGTCACCGACCCGCGCAACCTGGGCGCCATAGCGCGCAGCGCCCTGGCGGCCGGCGCCGGCGGGCTGGTGCTGCCGCGCCATCGCACGGCCGCGGTCACGCCGGCCGCGGTCAAAGCCTCGGCTGGCGCCACCGAGCACCTCGACATCGCCCACGTGACCAACGTCGTCGCCTTTCTCTCGGAGTGCAAGCAGGCCGGCCACTGGATCTACGGGGCGGCCGGCGACGAGCCGCGCCCCTACGGCGCCCTCGACCTTACCGGCAAGGTGGCGCTCGTCTTCGGCGCCGAGGGCCGCGGCCTGCGGCCGCTGGTGCGCCGCGCCTGCGACGAGCTCGGCGCCATCCCCATGCAGGGCCCGGTCGGCAGCCTCAACGTCAGCGTGGCGGCGGCGCTGTTCCTCTACGAGGCCTACCGCCAGCGCACGCCCGCCGCGTCGGCGGCAAAGGCCGACTCCGCCGCGCCGGGGCGTGAGCCGGGTCCCCGCGGGGGAGCCTAGGCACATGGCGTCAAAGGCCCACGATTCGTACATCGTCGACGGCTACAACGTGCTGCACGCCCTCTTTGCCGACCTGCGCCAGGAGGAGCTCGAAGACCGGCGGCGCTGGCTGGCCGAGCAGCTTGCCGGCTTCGCCGCGCTGCGCGGCGCCCGGGTAGTGCTGGTCTTCGACGCGCACACCCAGCCGCGCGGCACCTGCGAGCCGCTGGCCGGCACGCGCGTCGAGATCTGCTACGCGGGCGGTTCGCGGTCGGCCGACGAAGTGATCGCGCGCCGCATCGCCACCGAGCCCGCCGACGCCGCCATCGTGGTGGTGTCGGCCGACTACGAGGTGCAGCGCACGGCGACCAGGGCCGGCGTGCGGCGCATGACGCCGCGCGAACTGGGCGCCGCCATGGGGATCGACCACAAACTACTTGCAAACGACGACGACACAAGTAGAATGGCGACAACGCTTGAGGATAAAGTAGACCTTGAGACTTGGCGAAAGCTGGAGCGCCTGAGACGCGAAGGCGGTTAACCGCCCCGCTCAGGCTCAAGCTGGGGGGCAACGGCCATGACACAGCGGCGGACAGCCGACAGCAGCCGAACGGCGGGTCGGCTGTCTAACCCTCAGGTCCACTCAGAGAGTTCCGACTTCGCACTCGTCTGTTCCTACCGCCGTGGCAACCAGGGCGCCCTGAACGCCCTCATGCTGCGCTACCACCAGTTCGTGCGCCTCAAGGCCAGCTCGTACTTCCTCGCCGGCGGCGACTCCGAAGACCTCATCCAAGAGGGCATGGTGGGCCTCTACAAAGCGGTGCGCGACTACCGCGACGACCGCCAGGCATCGTTTCGCAGCTTCGCCGAACTGTGCATCACCCGGCAGATCATCACGGCCATCAAGACGGCCACGCGCCAGAAGCACGTGCCCCTGAACGGCTACCTGTCGTTCAGCCACACCCCCGGCGACTCGGCCGACGACAACGACTGCAGCCTGGCCGACATCCTGCCGGGCTCGTCGGTCAACGATCCCGTCAACCAGGTGATCTCGGCCGAAGAGGTCGCCAGCCTCAAGCACTGTCTCACCCGCATGCTCTCGACCCTCGAGAGCCGCGTGTTGGGCCTGTACCTGCAGGGTCTGTCGTACGAAAAGATCGCCCGGCGGCTCGAATGCGACTGCAAGACGGTCGACAACGCGCTGCAGCGCATCAAGCGCAAGGTCGACCTGCACCTCGAAGGGCGCAAGGTCCTGCAGTAGGGAGACCTCTCTAGAAGGTCATCAAGCTGACGTCGTGGCCCTTGGCCTGGACGAGCAGCTTGAAGTCGTGCGGGTTGGTCGAGACCTGGGCGGCGTCGTGCAGGGTGATGAGGCCCTCTTCGTACAGACCCAGCAAGGCCTGGTCGAAGGTCATCATGCCGTAGAACTCGCCCTCTTTGATGGCTTGGCCGATCTGCGACGTCTGGTCGGGGTCGAGCACGAAGTCGCGGATGCGGCTGGTCATGACCATGACCTCGATGGCCGGCACACGGCCCTGGCCGTCGGCGCGCGGCAGCAGGCGCTGCGAGATGATGCCGCGCAGCGTGCCGGCGAGCATGATGCGCACCTGCTTCTGCTGGTGCAGCGGGAAGAAGTCGATGATGCGGTTGATCGTCTCGGTGGCGTCGATCGTGTGCAGCGTGCTCATCACGAAGTGCCCCGTCTGGGCCGCGGTGAGCGCCGCCGAGACGGTCTCGACGTCGCGCATCTCGCCGATCAGGATGTCGTCGGGGTCTTGCCGCAGGACGTACTTGAGGGCCGAGGCGTACGACTCGGTGTCGAGCCCGATCTCGCGCTGGTTGATGACCGCCTTGCGGTCTTTGTGGAGCACTTCGATGGGGTCTTCGACGGTCACGATGTGGCGCCGCAGCGTGTTGTTGATGTGGTCGATCATGGCGGCCAGAGTGGTGGTCTTGCCCGAACCGGTGGTGCCGGTCACGAGCACCAGGCCGCGGGGCTCTAAGGCGAGGCGCTTGATGATGTCGGGCAGGTGCAGGCTGTCGAACGAGGGGATCTGCGTGGCGACCTGGCGCATGGCGACCGAGATGCTGCCGCGCTGGCGGTAGATGTTCACGCGAAAACGGCCGGTGGCGGCCGCGGAGTAGGCGAAGTCGATCTCGTTGTGCTCGCTGAACCGGCGGATCTGCTTGTCGGTCATGATCGAGGCGGCGGCGTCCTTGGTGTCTTCAGGGGTGAGGACGGCCTCGTCGAGCAGGTGCAGCTCGCCGTCGACGCGCACGACCGGGGGACTGCCGGCCTTGATGTGAAGGTCGGAGGCGTTGCGCGAGACCATCTCGGTGAGCAGCTCGTCTACCGTCTTCACGTGGCGTCATCTCCATCTTGCTTTGCACGGGTTCCCCAACATCATCGGCCGGACGCCGCAGATGTTTACCCTTGGGGCGTGTCGCAAGGCAGAAAAAGAGAGCCGCCGGGCGGCGGGACCGTCGTGCCCGAGGCGTGCGTCAGCCGCGGGTCAGGGCCGGCCGAACCCCGAGTTGCCGGCGACCGAGCCGTAGCTCACCATGGCGCCGGTGTGCGGCGCGTTGATCATGCTGCCGCCGCCGGCGTAGATGCCGACGTGGTAGGCGGGGCTGCCGAAGAACACGAGGTCGCCGGGCTGCGCCTGGGCGGCCGAGACGGGAGTGGTCGCGGCTTGCTGGGCGGCCGCGTTGTGCGGCAGGTTCACACCGAAGTTGGCCCAGCAGTACATGGTGAAGCCCGAGCAGTCGAAGCCCTGCGGCGAGGCGCCGCCCCACACGTAGGGCACCTTGCCCACGAAGCTTGCGGCGAAGGCCACCACGCTGCTGTGGTCGGGATTGACCGGCGTGGCGGCGCCCGTCGACACGTAGCCGCCCGACTTCTTGGCGGTCTGTTTGGCGGCTTGGGCCTGCTGAGCCACGAGCTGGGCGATCTGCGACTTGACGCCGCGCAGCAGCGACTGGCGAGCTGCCAAGGCGCTCTCGACGCCGGCCTTCTCGGTGGCGCGTTGGGCCACGACCTTCTGGGCGGCGGCCTGGTCGACGACGAGCGACTTCTGGGCCGTCTTGATGGTCTGCTGGAAGCTGCCGATCGAGTCGACCATGGTCGACTCGCTGGAGCTCACGCGGTGCAGCATGGTGAGCTGGTCGACCATCGACGAGAAGCTCTTGGTCTGGACGATCACGTCGAGCATCTCGACGGGGCGCTGCTTGTACATGGCCACCACGCGCTGGTCGAGCATGGCCTTGGCCAGCTGCAGGTTGTAGCGCGTGACCGTGAGGGTGTGGCGGTTGGCGGCGATCTGGGCGTTGATCGCGGCGAGCTTGCTGTTGGCGGCGTCGTAGCGCTCGACGACTTGTTCCATCTTGGCGTCGAGGGCGCTGAGCTGCCCCATGATCGCGTGCGTGCGGGCCTTCTTTTGGGCGAGCGTGTCGGCGGAGGCGGCGGAGGGGAGAACGAAGGGGAGGACGAGAAGGGCGGCGAGTGCGACGAGGAACAGTCTGCGATTGCGCTTCAATGCATCGCCTCCTTGCGGGGCGCGACAGGCCGGTACCTGGCGCTCGCGCTGGAACGCGCGCGCCGTTTGAGCCCGATGCGACGGTCCTTAAAGAATCGACCCCACTGGCTCCCTCGGGGTCCGTCGTACCGTACCATCGGCCCCAAGGCATTTCAAGGAAGCCCCCGAAACGGCGCCCAGTTGTGGCTCGGGCCGCCGTGGGCATACAGTGGCCGACGAGGGGGTGACGGTGTGATCTCGAGCTACTCAGACGACGCTCGGCGGCGCTCGGCGCAGCCGCTGCCGGCATGAGCACGGTGGTCTTCGTCGACCGCGGGCTCGGCCAGGCGCTGCCCGCATCGCTGCCCGGCGCCGAGCTCGTGCCCGAGCGTCGCGTCGGCGTGCCGCCCGGCTACTTCGGGCCGGAGCGACGCCGCCGCCCGGCGCCGCGCCTTGAGCCACGCGAGAACGGGCTCGCCGTCGTGCACACCTGCCCCGCCTGCGGGCGCGTCTCCATCGTGCCCTACGTGCCGGGCGCCGGCGTGGCGAAGGCGCCCCCCTGTCCGTGCTCTCTGGCTGCTGCCGTAGCTGCCGCAGCGGCGCTGCCCACGCTCTCGCCGGCTGCCGCCGCCGCGGCGCTGCCCGCGCTCTCGCCCGCCGCCGCGCAGGCCGCCCTCACGGCGCCGGCCGCGCGGCCGTCGGCGCGGCGCCAGCGCTCGGTCGTGATCGCGGTGTCGCTGGTGCTGCTGTGGCTGCTCAACTTGGACGACGTCCTGCTCACGCGGCGCGCCCTGCAGATGGGCGCCGTCGAGGCCAACGCCGTCATGGCGCAGTTCCTGCGCCTCGGGTTCACCCAGGCGGCGGTCATCAAGATGGCCGTGGTCACGGCCGGCGCGGTCTTTCTGTGGACACAGCGCCGGCGCGCCATCGTGCTGGTCGCCAGCGTGGGCCTGGCGAGCGTCTATGTGGCGCTGGTCGTCTATCAGCTGGTGATCCTGAGCAACTGACCGCCGCCGGCCCCGGACGAGCGAAGGGCGCGGCGGCATGATGCCGCCGCGCCCTTCGCGGCTTCCGTGACGCGCTCCCGCTGGGGGCGCGGTGTCTTTGTGGTCTTAGCGCTTGGCTTCGCTTGCCTGCGCGACGGCCTTCGGGTGGGGCCGCGGCAGGTTGCGCAGCGACTCGACGAACGACTGGTTGGCCTTGTTCTTGCGCCAGGTGCGCACGATCCACCAGCCCCAGGTCTGGAACAGCAGCTTGGTGAAGCGGAAGGTGAAGAAGTACTTGGCCCACTGCTTGAGCGAGTAGAACTTCATGTAGCCGCGCAGGGCTTCGCGCTGCAGCTCGTAGGGAGTCATGTTCTTGGGCTCGAACACCACGTGCTGGGCGTCGTAGAGGTACCAGTTCTTCTCGAAGATGCGCCCTGCGGCGTTCAACTCGTCGAAGAGCGGCGTGCCGGGCAGCGGCGTGAGCGCGGCGAGCTGGATGGTGTCGATGTGGTTCTTCATGGCGAACTTGACGGTCTCGCGCACCGACTGGATGGTGTCGGTGTCGGCGCCCAGCACGAACATGCCGTGCGACTCGATGCCGTGCTCGTGGAGAATGCGGATGGCCTGCACGATGTCGTCGACGCTCTGGTGCTTGTCGAAGGCGTCGAGTGTCGCCTGGTTGACCGATTCGAGGCCGAGGTAGGCGCGGAAGCAGCCGGAGCGGTGCATGAGGTCGAGCAGCTCGGGGTCGCGGACCACGTCGGTGCGCATCTGGGCCGACCAGGGCACGACGATGTCTTCGTCGAGCATGCGCTGGCAGAGCTCCTTGAGGCGCTTCTTGTCGGCGGCGATGTTGTCGTCGTAGAAGAAGATCTTGCGCGGCTTGCGCTGCTTGAGCTCGGCGATGATGTTCTCGGCGCTGCGAAAGCGGTACTTGCGCCCGAACATGGCCGTGACCGAGCAGAAGTTGCAGTGGAAGGGGCAGCCCCAGCTCGTCATGATCGGCATGGTCTTGATGTTCTCGTAGCCCTGGATGAGCGAGAGGTCGGGGAACGGCAGCTCGTCGAGCACGGTGCACTGACCGCGCGCCTCGTTGTGCACGGTCTGCCCGTCGCGGTTGAACGACAGGCCCTTGATGTCGTCGAACGGACCGCCCGACTCGAGGGCCGCGATGAGCTCGAGCATGAGCTGCTCGCCACCCTCGCCGCGCGCCACGAAGTCGGCGTGCTCGAGGGCTTCGTCGGCCATGAAGGTGACGTGCGAGCCGCCGATGATGACCGGGATGCCGCGCTCGCGGCAGTCGTCGGCGAAGCGGTAGCCCTCGGTCGCCGTGGACGTGGTCGTGGAGATGCCTACCAGATCGGCTGCGTTGACGTCGTTCCAGTCGATCGGCGAGATGTTGGAGTTGTAGATCTTGACGTCGTGGCCGGCGGCCTTGAGGGTGGCGCCGATGATCGGCAGGCCGAGCCGCGGCAACTGGATCATGCTGAAGACGTTCATGTCGGGCGGTTCGGGCTCGATCATGCGTATTCTCATACTCACCTCAACTGCCCTGCGGGCTTCTGGCGACGCCTGCGCGAACACGCGCGGCGGGGGGACTTTGGTCGGACGTGAATCAACCAACGCTACCGCACCGATACGCTCCAAGTCAAAGTCAGCGCTCGGGACCTGGGCTGCCGTGGCCGTCGGCGCGCCGGCGCCGACGGCCCCTCGTGACTGCCGCTAACGGATCAGGTTGATCAGCAGGTAGGCGCCGGCGGCGACCAGGCCGGCCGCGGGGATGGTCAGCACCCAGGCCCAGGCGATGTTGCCGGCGACGCCCCATTTGACCGCCGACAGGCCCCCTGTCGTGCCCGCTCCCATGATCGAGGCGGTGATCGTCTGGGTGGTCGAGATCGGGTAGCCGAGGAGGCTCGCCCCCCAGATGACCGCCGCCGAGGTCGTCTCGGCGGCGAAGCCGTGGATCGGGTCGAGGTGGATGACCTTGGTGCCAAGGGTGCGGATGATGCGCCAGCCGCCGAAGTAGGTGCCGCACGAGATCGACAACGCGGCGATCACGATCACCCAGGTCGGTATCGGGGCGGACTGCGACAGGTGGCCCGAGGTGATGAGCGCCAGCCAGATCACGCCCATGGTCTTCTGGGCGTCGTTCATGCCGTGCGCGAGGGCGACGGCCGCCGCGGAGACCGGCTGCAGCCTCCGAAAGGTGCGGTTGATCGGTCGCGGCGACCAGCGAAAGACGAGCAGGAGCAGCAGGTTCATCAGCAGGAACGCGCCCACCAGCCCGATCGCAGGTGACGAGATCATGGGGAACACCACTTTGTGCAGGATGCCGCTCCACTCCACGCCGCTCGTGCCGACGGCGACGAGCGTCGCCCCGACAAGGCCGCCGATCAACCCGTGCGACGAGCTCGACGGCAGGCCCAGGTACCACGTGATCAGGTTCCAGCAGATGGCGCCGATGAGGGCGGCCAGCACGACCGTCTGAGAGTCGGTCGGCAAGGACACGATCCCCTTACCGACGGTCTTGGCCACGTTCTGGCTGAGGAACGCTCCCACCATGTTCAACACGGCGGCCATGGCCAGGGCCACTCGCGGAGAGAGCGCGCGCGTCGAGACCGACGTCGCGATCGCGTTGGCCGAGTCGTGGAAGCCGTTGGTGAAGTCGAAGCCCAGGGCGACGACGACGATGATGACCAGTAGCAGCATCAGGTGTTCTTGAGCACGATGCTTTCGAGGATGTTGGCGATGTCCTCGCACTGGTCCATCGCGCCCTCGAGCGTCGTGTAGATGTCCTTCCACTTGATGATGTCGGCCGTCTCCATGCCGCCGTCGAAGAGCTCGGCGACGGCGTCGCGGTAGAGGCGGTCGCCGTCGTTCTCGAGGCGGTTGATCTCGATCCAGTGCTCGTCGAGGCCCTTGCGCTTCTCGAGGCCGCCGATGGCCTCGCGTAGCACGGCCGTCTGCTGGGCCAGCACGGTCGTCTGCTGGATCACGTGCTTCGTGGGCGCCTCGATGCGGTAGAGGACCATCATGTCAGCGGTCGCTTCGATGCTGTCGAGGATGTCGTCGAGGGTCGAGGCCAGGTCGTAGATGTCCTCGCGGTCGAGCGGCGTGATGAAGGTCTTGGCCAGACGCTTGATGATGTCGTGCACGATCTTGTCGCCGACGTGCTCGAGCTCGACCAGCTCGCGCGCCGCGCCCTTCAGGGTGCTGAAGTCGTTCATGAGACTGGCCAGGAGCTGCGCGGCCTGGTCGAGTGTGGCCGCGAACTCGGAGAACAGGCGGAAGTACTCGCGCTCCTTGGGAACGAGGCTGAGTTTCACGCGTTCGCCTCCTGAAAGGGTCGTCGACAAGAGTGAGCCCCCCGGCGGGGGGCGCCGCCGTATGTTAGCGGAGCGTGAGCAAGGTGCAAGCGGAGGCAGGCCCCTCGCGCGAGCGGGTGCGCGCCGCGCGGGCGGCGCGTCAGGTTGCAGAGCCACCCCGCCTTCGGTAGCCTGACCCTCGCGCCCATCGTGACAACACCGGCGATCCGGGCGCATCTTGCATCAAGCTTCTTGCCGGCGCGCGACCCGCGCCCCGGTATAAGAAGGTCTCGCTGACGGCAGCAGTGCGAAGGAGGACCTGGTGACCGACGAACTCTACTCTCAGATGGCCCAGTCAGTGATCGACGGCGAAGACGACACCGCCGCCGCGCTGGCCCAGAAAGGCCTCGACGCCGGCCTCTCGGCCGCCGACATCCTCGACAAGGGCTTCGTCAAGGGCATCGAGCACGTCGGCGAGCTCTTCGGCAAGGGCGAGTTCTTCCTGCCCGAGCTGGTGCAGGGCGCCGAGGCCATGAAGGCCGCCGTGGCCGTGCTGCAGCCTGCCCTGGACGCCTCCAAGGAAGGCCGCAAGGCGACCGGCATCGCCGTGGCCGGCACCGTGGCCGGCGACATCCACGAGATCGGCAAGACGATCGTCTGCTCCATGCTCTCAGCGGCCGGCTTTGAGGTCACCGACGTGGGCTGCGACGTGGCCCCCGAGACCTTCGTCGGCCAAATGCGAGGAGGTCAAGCCCAACCTCCTGCTGCTCTCCGCCCTGCTGACCACCACCATGCCCAACCAGGCAAAGACCATCGAGGCCCTAAAGGCCGCCGGTCTGCGCGACTCCATCAAGGTCATCATCGGCGGCGCCCCCACGACGCGCGCCTGGGCCGACGAGATCGGCGCCGACGGCTACGCCGAAGACGCCATCGAGGCCGTAGCGGCCGCCAAGACCCTGCTGGGCGTGGCCTAAAGGCGACCGAGCTCTGCCCACACGTGGGGCAGACCGTGGCAACGCTTAGGGGCGGGCGGCGCGCAAGGCGCGTCGCCCGCCCCTTTTGACGATTGGCCGCGGGTATACTAGCCCGGCAGTGCTGCCCGACCCCGACACCTATCTCGACCAAGTCGAGGAACGCTTCGCGACGTCGACCGATTTCACGATCGGTCTCGAAGAGGAGTACCAGATCCTCGACTCAGGCAGCCTCGCCCTCACGGGCGCGTACGAGCTGTTGCGCGACAGCGCGCCGCCGGCGCTACGCGACCAGATCCTCGGCGAGCTGATCTCGAGCGAGATCGAGATCGCCACACCCAAGTGCGAAGACTTCGACGAGGCGGCGCGCGACGTGACGGCGCGACGCCTCGCTTTATTTGCTCACGCGCGCGAGCAGGGCTACCTGCTGGGCGCGACCGGCACGCACGCCTTCTCGTCGTGGCAGGACCAGCGCATCATCGATACGCCGCACTACCGCGGCGTCGAAGACAAGCTGCAGTACGTCGCCTGGCGCAACAACACCTGGAGCCAGCACATCCACATCGGCATCCGCGGCATCGACCGCGCCATCGCCGTGTGCGACGCCATGCGCGCCTTCTTGCCCCACCTGCTCGCCCTGTCGGCCAACTCGCCGTGTATCGACGGCGTCTGGACCCGCCTGCACTCGGCGCGCACGCAGACCTTCGTGCGCATGTTCCCGCGCTGCGGCATCCCCGATATCTTCGGCACCTGGGCCGAGCAGCGGCGTTACTTCGAGCTGCTCTTCTCCACAGACTCCATCCAGGAGTTCACGCAGGTGTGGTGGAGCGTGCGGCCCCACCACTCCTACGGCACGGTCGAGGTGCGCATCTGCGACGTGCAGACCGAGCCCTGGCAGACCCTCGCCGTGCACTCGCTGGCGCTCGGCCTGGTGGCCACGCTGGCGGGCATGGTCGACGAAGGCCGACCCCTGCCGGTGCGCGAGACGCGCTGGATCGAAGAGAACCTCTGGCGCGCCATCCGCTACGGGCTCGACGGCAAGCTCATCGACTGGGACCGCGGCGTCGAACAGCCGGCGCCCGAGGCGCTGCGCGAGCTCGTGGAATGGGTGCGGCCGGCCGCCGAGAAGCTGGCGCTGACCCCTTATCTGAACGACGTCGAACGCCTGCTGACCGAGGGTAACGGCGCCCAGCGCCAGGGCCGCCTGCTGGCCGCGGGACGCTCTATCCACGAAGTGCACGCCGATGCGGTCGCGCTGGCCAACGCGATCCCCGCCGACGACCGGAGGTGACGGCCCCATGACCAACGACGAACGCGCCGCGGGCGACGAGCGACCGCTGACCGACCAGGAGCGCGCCGACCTGTACCGCGAGCAGCTCAAGGCGCTCCACGTGGTCGACCTGCTGCACGACATGATGGTGACCCTGGTCACCGTGGGCTACGAGAAGCTGGGCCTGACCGACCAGACCAGGGAGCTGCGCGACCTGCGCGACGCGCGCGTGGCGATCGAGTCGCTGCGCCGCCTGATCGAGGTCGTCGAAGGCGAGGGTGACCCCGACATCGCCAGCCTTCGCTCGACCCTCGCTCAGATGCAGTTGAACTTCGCGCGGGCCAGCGCCGAGCCGCGCCCGGCCGAGCCGCGGCCCGCTCGCGAGTCCGCCGCGGCAGCCCCTCAGGCCGCCGAAGACGCCCGCCCGCCCGCCGCCGAGGAATCTGCCCAAAGTGCACCATCCGAGGCTGACGCTCGTGCTGCGGTCGAGGGTGAGAGACAGGCTCCAAAGGGCTCTGCGGAGCCCGAGCCCGCAACGAAGCCGGCGGCCCAAAAGACTGCCGCCAAGAAGCCCGCGGCCAAGAAGACGACGGCCGCCAAGAAGCCCGCCGTCAAGAAGCCGGCGGCGAAGAAGCCCGCCGCCAAGAAGCCGCCGACGAGCTAGAGCCGTCGATCGACTGCGTCGTCGCCGCTCAGGCAGGCGCGACTTCGTCGCGCGCCTAGTGCCGTCGATCGACTTCGTCGGCGCCGCTCAGACGTGCGTGACTCCGTCGCGCGCCTAGTGCCGGCCCGCGACCCTAGCGGCGCGGCGCCTGGCGGGGCTGTTCGGCGACCGGTTCGACGAGCGAGCCGTAGAGCTCGGGCCGGCGGTCGGCCAGACAGGCGTGGCTGTCGGGGCGCCCGGCGCGCACCTCGTCAACGATACGCGGCCGCAGTTCGGCGATCAGCAGCTCGGCCCGGTCGCCGGCGTCGGCCATGACCTGGCCCACGGATCGACGATGCGGCTGTGGCCGGCGAACTCGGAGACGCCGTTGTCGCCGGCGTGGCCGGCGGCCGCCAGGTAGCAGCCGTTCTCGATGGCGCGCGACACCGTGGCCACCTGCCAGATGCGCAGGCGGGCCTTGCCGAAGGCCGCGACCACGATGAGCAGCCGCGCTCCTGCGAGGGTGAGGGCGCGCGCGATCTCGGGAAAGGCGATCTCGTAGCAGACGAGCACGCCGCACGGCCAGCCGGCGATCTCGCCGGTCCACAGCGTGTGCCCGGGGGAGAAGAGCTCCTTCTCGGCGCGGAACAGGTGGGTCTTGGCGTAGCGGCCGGGGTCGTGACCGGGCCGCAGGATGGCGACCGCGTCGTAGAGCACGCCGTCGCGCAGGTCGGGCACGCCCACCACTGCCGAGACGCCGAGGGTGTCGACGGCCGCCTGCATGCGGGCGAGCGCGGCTCGTGCCTGCGCGGCGCGTTTGACCATGGCCTGGTCGATGAAGTAGCCGCCCAGGAACAGCTCGGGGAAAACGACCAGCTCGACGCCGTTGTCGCGGGCGTCCTGCAGGCGCGCCAGGCCCGCCCGCAACGATTGGGTCATGTCGGGCGGAGCACTCAGACTTTGCACGACGCCGATGCGCATGGCTACCCCTTGGACGCTTCCCAGAACAGGCGCTCCTCGAGCACGTCGCCCGGGGCCACCGTGATGAACTCATCGTCACGTTCCGGCGTGCCCACGAGCTTTTCGAGCAGTCGCAGGGAGCCGGGCAGCACCTCGAGCGGCAGGTCGTAGAACTCGCAGACGGTGCGCAGGTAGGGGTCGTAGGCGGCGAGGTCGTAGGTGCCGGTGTCGACAAGGGCCACGCGCCGGTAATGGGCGAGGATGAGATGGGCGATCTCGCGGGCCTTCTGCTCGCCGTACTTCGGGATCATGTCGAGGTACTCGTGGTAAGGGTCGCGGATGTACTCGATCCAGCCGCGCGTGTAGTAGTAGGTGCCGGGGCAGCCGGTGAACTGGCGCAGGTATTCGTCGCGCGAGCCCAGCAGGATGGCGATGCAGTCGTCGACCGCGGGCAGCACGAGGCGGTGCGGCCCGGCGATCAGGCCGGCCGTGCCGTTGGAGCAGCGTCCGTAGGCGAGCAGGATGGTGCGCGCCCCGGGGGTGGCCGCGATGCGCTCGTTCAATTCGGCGCGCAGGCGCTCGGGGTAGTTGTGGAGCTGGCCCTCGCAGTACTCGACTTCGAGGTCGCCGGCCACGCGGCTCACTTCGTCGCGCAACGTGTCGCAGGCGATGATCTTGGGCGGCAAGTCGCTAAGGGGCAGGTGATCCATATCACTCACAGGGTAGCTCACTCACAGGGTAGCGCGGGTGGCGGGCCGGCGCGACTCTAGTCAGGCTGTGGTCGCCCTCTGGCGCTTCATGGCGTACATGCTGCGGTCGGCGGCCAGCAGGAGCTCTTCGGGCTCGCACCAGCCCGAGGTGTGCAGGCCCATGCTGGCGCGCAGGGGTGAGTCGTCGGGGCTGCGCCGGTTGCGTTTGTCGATGGCGCCGTCGATCTTGGCGAGCACCTGGTGGGCGCCCTCGGCGTCGGTGCCCGGCATGAGCATCACGAACTCGTCGCCGCCGTAGCGCGCCACGAAGTCGGTCTCGCGGCAGCTCGTTCCCAGCAGCTCCGCCAGGTCGCGCAGCAGGGTGTCGCCGGCCGGGTGGCCCTCGCTGTCGTTGACGCGCTTCATGCCGTCGACGTCGACGAAGAGGATGCTCACCACGCCGCCGTTGCGGCGCAGCTCTTTGGCGGTGCGTTCGAGCGTAAGCTCGAGGTAGCTGCGGTTGTACACGCCGGTGAGGCCGTCGTGCACCGCCATGGAATCCTTTTCTTCCATGAGCTGCCGGTTGTCGAGCGCGATCGCCGTCTGGATGGAGAAGGTGCGCAACATGGTCCTCTCGTCCTCGCCGAACTGTTGGGGACGCTCGTAGAAGAGGACCAGCGCGCCGTACGTGCCGCGGTAGGTATGCAGGGGCGCCGCCAGCAGGGCGCGGTAGCCGCCGGCGGCCACGATGGCGGCGTCGGACAGCGGCTCGAGGTCGACGTCGTCGACGGCGACGGTCACGCCCTCGCGGACCGCCCTCCCCGACACCGAATGGTCGACGGGCAGCACGAACACGCGGCAGAAGTCGGGGCTCAGGTTGTGGACCTCGTCGGCGACCAGCGTGTCGTCTTTGAGCACGAGCAGCGCGGCTTTTGAAGCGTTCATGAGGCGCGCCGCCTCGGTGACCACGGTCGACGACACGGAGTGGGTGCCCAGGCTGCGGTTGACAGTCTCGACCGCCTCGAGCAGGCGCCGTTCGCGCTTGACGCGGTCGATCTGCTCGCGAAACAGCAGCGCGTGTTCGATCGCCGAGGCGAGCTGCGCGCCCGCGGAGCTCGCGAAGTAGACGTCGTCGGCCGAGTAGGAGCGCGCGGCGCGGGTGGCTATGGCCATCACGCCGAGCAGGCGGCCCTGTGCCTTGAGCGGCGTCGCCAGGATGGTGGCCAGGCCCTCGGCGGCCGCCAGGGGAAGCGTCTTGTTGGCCGCGACGTCGTCGACCACGACGGTCTGCTGCTCGCGTGCCACGAGGCCGACGACGCCCTCCTGGGAGGTGATCGTCGACATCGAGCTCGCGTAGTCGGCCGAGACGCCGCGGTGCAGCGCGAGCTGCAGCGACTCGTCGGAGGCCAGCACGATCCAGCCGGCGTCGACCTGCAGGATCTCGATGGCCTTGTCGAGGCCGGTGTTGAGCACGGTCGAGAGGTCGAGCGACGAGTTGACCGCCGACACGATGGCGTTGAGGGCGACGAGCTCCTGGTTGCGGCGCTCGACCTCGTAGGCAAGCTCGCTGGGCGGACGCGTATGGTCGGAGAGGCGGCAGCTGGAGCAGGTGCGCAGTGCGATCTCGCGGGTGGGGCCCAGGACGAAAGGATCGCGTTTGCGACAGTACCAGACGTCGATGGCGTCGCCGTCAAGGTCGGCCTGGTAGGAGTCGAGGAATTTGCAGTCCATGAGCGTGCCTATAGTAGCATAGGCCCTCGTCGCCCCGGGCCGCGGTGCCGTGGTCCGCGCCGTGCCTTGCGGCGCGGTCGCCGGCCCGGGATCTGCCTGCAAAAGCGGCGGCGTCGGAGCTCCAAGGAGGACAATCGTGAAGATTCAGAGCGTGCTGGTCGCGGGGGCCGGACAGATGGGCGCCGGCATCGTGGCCGCGGCCGTCCAGGCCGGGCTTCAGGCGACCATGATCGATATCGCCGACGAGTACGTCGCCCGGGGCATGGCGGGCATCGAAAAGCAGTTCGCGCGGGCCGTCGACAAGGGCCGCATGAGCGCCGACGATCGCGACGCCGCCCTCGGACGCATCAAGACCGGGCTCGACCTCGCGGCCGGCACCGGCGCCGACCTGTTCATCGAGGCGGCGCCCGAGTCGCTCGACATCAAGCGCGACCTGTTCGAGCGCGCCTCGGTGCTGCTGCGCCCCGACGCCCTCATCGCCAGCAACACGTCGAGCCTGTCGATCACCACCCTGGCCGGTTGTGTCACCCACACCGACCGCTTCGTCGGCATCCACTTCTTCAACCCCGTGGCGGTCATGGCGCTGGTCGAGGTCGTGCGCGGCTCGGCCACCTCCGACGACACCGTGGCGACGGCCCGTGAATTCTGCGAGGCGCTCGGCAAGACGCCGATCACCGTCAAGGACTCGCCCGGCTTCGTGGTCAACCGCATCCTCTTTCCCATGATCAACGAAGCGGCCCAGGCGCTGGCCGAAGGCGTGGCGAGCGCCGCCGACATCGACACCGGCCTCAAGCTGGGCGCCAACTTCCCGATGGGCCCGCTGGCCCTGGCCGACCTCGTCGGCCTCGACACCAGCAAGGCCATCCTCGAGACGCTCGAGCGCGACCTGGGCGACTCCAAGTACCACCCCTGCGCCCTGCTCGGCGAGCTCGTCGCCCAGGGCAAGCTCGGCCGCAAGAGCGGCGCGGGCTTCTTCACCTATCGATGAGCGCCGGCCCGCACAAGGGTGAGCCCGCGGTCCCGGGCGGCGCGCCGGCGACCGGCGGCGCTCGCAAGGGCTACGTGCAGGTCTACACCGGCGACGGCAAGGGCAAGACGACGGCCGGCTTTGGCCTGGCCATGCGCGCCGCCGGACACGACCTGCGCGTCCTGGTCCTGCAGTTCATGAAGGCCGACCCCACCTGGGGCGAGATCGTCTCGGCGCGGCGCCTGGGCATCGCGATCGAGCAGGTCGGTCTCGACCACTGGGTCCACGTCGGCGGGGTCACAGCCGACGACCTGCGCGCCGCCGCGGCGGGCTTTGCCCGGGCACGCGAGCTCGTGGTGAGCGGCGCCTACGACCTGGTGGTGCTCGACGAGCTCGTCACCGCGCTTTACTTCGAGCTCGTCCCTCTGGCCGACGTGCTCGCCCTGCTGGCCGACAAGCCGGCCCACACCGAGCTGCTGCTCACCGGGCGGCGGGCCCCCGACGAGCTCGTCGCGGCCGCCCACCTGGTCAGCGAGATGCGGCCGGTCAAGCACTACTTCGACGCGGGCGTGAACGCGCGCGAAGGCATCGAATACTGACGCGGCGGCATCGAGCAGCCGCGCGCTTATCGAGAGAACGAAACGAGACCGGTCGACCACCGACCTGACGTAGGATAGCGCCGTGACCCACACCCTCATCTACCCGCACACCTCCCGCCACAACGACGCCGGTCACCTCGAGATCGGCGGCTGCGACACGGTCGAGCTCGCCGAGCGCTTCGGTACGCCGCTGTTCGTCTACGACGAGCAGACGCTGCGCGACCAGTGCCGCGCCTACACCGCGGCCTTCGCCGGCCGCGCCGCTCGCTCGCGCATCGTCTATGCCAGCAAGGCGTTCTCGTGCCGCGCCATGATCGAGCTCATCGCGCAAGAGGGTCTGGCCCTCGATGTGGCCTCGGGCGGCGAGCTGGCGGCCGCTCGCGCGGCCGCCTTTCCGCCCGCCGACATCCTTTTCCACGGCAACAACAAGACGCCCGCCGAGCTCGAGCTCGCGCTCGACTACGGCATCGGCTACGTGGTCGTCGACTCGCTGTCCGAGATCGCCACGTTGGACGCCGCCGCGGCCCGCTACGGCGTCGTGCAGAAGGTGCTCGTGCGCCTCACGCCGGGCGTCACGCCCGACACCCACGCCGCGGTGCAGACGGGCCAGCCCGACTCCAAGTTCGGCTTCGGCCTGACCGACGGCCAGGCCGCCGAGGCGCTCGCGCGCTGCCTCGCCGCGCCCCACCTCGAGCCGGTCGGCGTGCACGCCCACATCGGCTCGCAGATCTTCGACCTGTCGTCGTATCGCCGTGAGGTCGAGGTGCTCATGGACTCGCTCGCCCACTGGCGCGCGACGCTCGCCTTCGAGTGCCGCTTGCTCAACCTGGGCGGCGGCCTGGGCATCCGCTACACCGCAGGCGACGAGCCTTCGTCGATCAACGAGCTCGCCACGGTGGCCACCACGGCGCTCGACGCCGAGCTTGCCCGCCGCGACTTAACGCCGCCCACCGTGCTGGTCGAGCCCGGCCGCTCGATCGTGGGCACGGCGGCCGTCACCCTCTACCGCGTGGGCACCATCAAACCGGTGCCCGACGGGCGCACCTACGTGGCGGTCGACGGCGGCATGTCCGACAACATCAGGCCCATGCTCTACGGCTCGCGCTACGAAGCCATGATCGCCAACCGCGCCGACACGCCGGCGACCTTCGAGACGACGGTCGTCGGCAAGCACTGCGAGTCGGGCGACGTGCTGGTGCGCGACGTGGCCATCGCCCCGCCCGAGCTGGGCGACGTGCTGGTCACGCCGGCCACCGGCGCCTACGGCTACGCCATGGCCAACAACTACAACGGCCAGCCGCGCCCCGGCGTGGTCATGGTGGCCGGCGGCGAGGCCCGCGTCATCATCGCGCGCGAGACGTGGGATGATGTGCTGCGGCTGCAAAAGCCGCTGGCGGGCGCGCCGGCCGCGCGCGCCTAGGCGACGGTCTCTCGGCGCGAGCGAGCGACAGCTTTTGGCAGACGCACGGCAAAGTCTGCCCGCAGATAACGGCATTGACGAAAGGACGGCGGTGGACGAGGTCGGCATCGGACTTGTGGGGTACGGCACGGTAGGCTCCGGCGTGGGGCGGCAGCTGCACGAAGGCGCCGACGAGATCCGCCTGGCGACCGGCAAGAACGTGCGCCTGCGCACGGTCTGCGACCTGTCGCCCGAGCGCCGCGCCCAGGTGCCAGAGGGCGTGCGCACCACGACCGACTACGCCGAGCTCATCGCCGACCCCGACATCCAGATCGTGATCGAGCTCATCGGCGGCATCGAGCCGGCGCGCACCATCCAGCTGGCGGCCCTCGCCGCCGGCAAGTCGGTGGTGACCGCCAACAAGCAGCTCCTCTCGCAGTACGGCGCCGAGCTGCTGCAGACCGCCGAAGACCAGGGCGCCTTCTTGCGCTTCGAGGCCAGCTCGGTGGGCGCCGTGCCGGTGATCAAGGTGCTGCGTGAGTCGCTCGCCGCGGCGCGCATCACGGGGGTCATGGGCATCGTCAACGGCACGACCAACTACATCCTCTCGGCCATGGCGCAGAGCGGCGCCGAGTACGCCCCCACGCTGGTGCGCGCCCAGGAGCTGGGCTACGCCGAAGCCGACCCCACCGAAGACGTGACCGGCAAGGACGCGGCCGCCAAGATGGCCATCCTCTCGTCGATCGCCTTCCACAGCCGCGTCAATCTGAGCGACGTCGAACACCAGGGCATCGAGTCGATCACCGACGTCGACGTGGCCTACGGCAAGGCCCTCGGCCTGGTGCCCAAGCTGCTCGGAGTGGCCAAGCTGATCGAAGGCCGCGTCAACGTGCGCGTCTACCCCTGCTTCATTCCCGCCGAGCACCCGCTGGCCGGCGTCTCGGGCGCCTACAACGCGGTGTTCCTCGAATCGGACAGCTTCGACAACATCATGCTCTTCGGCCCCGGCGCGGGCGGCACGCCGACCGCCTCTGCGGTGATCGGCGACATCATCTCCATCGTCAACACGGCGGCCGGCGGCTACATACGCAACTGCACCTGCTACAAGGACCTCGACTTCTACCCCGGCGCAGAGGTGGTCTCGCACTTCTACCTGCGCGTGCGGGTGGCCGACGAGCCCGGCGTGCTGGCCGCCATCGCCGGCGTGTTCGGGCAAGAGGGCGTCAGCATCCAGTCCATGCAGCAGAGCGGCGAAGAAGACGCCGCCCAGCTCGTGCTGGTGCTGCACCCGGTGCGCGAGGCCGCCTTCTTCGGCGCCCTCGCCCGCATCGAGGCGCTGCCGGTCGTGCGCAGCCGGCCGAGCGTCGTGCGCATCGAGGGCCTCGATGGCCGCTGAGAACCCCGGCGGCGGGCGCGGCCAGGGCGTCATCGCCCACTACCGCGCCTACCTGCCGGTCACCGACGCCACGCCCGTGGTCACCCTGGGCGAGGGCGACACCCCGCTCGTGGCGGCGCCCCACCTGGGCGCGGCGCTGGGCGTCGAGCTGTTTCTCAAGCTCGAAGGCGTCAACCCCACCTGCTCGTTCAAGGACCGCGGCATGACGATGGCCGTGACCAAGGTCGTCGAAGAGGGCTTCAAGGCCGTCATCTGCGCCTCGACCGGCAACACGAGCGCCTCGGCGGCGGCCTACGCCGCCAAGGCCGGCATCAGGGCCATCGTCGTCATCCCCGAGGGCAAGATCGCCATGGGCAAGCTCGCCCAGGCGGTCGCCTACGGCGCCCACGTGGTCTCCATACCGGGCAACTTCGACGTCGCGCTCGACGTCGTGCGCGCGGCCGCGGCCGCCCTGCCCATCGCCCTGGTCAACTCGGTCAACCCGTACCGCATCGAGGGCCAGAAGACCGGCGCCTTCGAGATCTGCGACGCCCTGGGCGGCGCGCCCGACCTACCTCTGCATCCCGGTCGGCAACGCCGGCAACATCACGAGCCTACTGGAAGGGCTACCGCGAGTACCGCGAGGCCGGCGTCGCCGACACGCCTGCCCGTGATGCTGCGGCTTCCAGGCGGCCGGCGCGGCGCCGCTCGTGCTGGGCCACACGGTCGAGCCGCCCGAGACCGTCGCCACCGCCATCCGCATCGGCAACCCGGCGCGCGGCGACGAAGCGCTGCGCCGCCGCGCGACGAGTCGGGCGGCTGCATCGACTCGGTCACCGACGACGAGATCCTGGCCGCCTACCGCTCGTGGCCCGCCACCGAGGGCGTCTTCTGCGAGCCGGCGAGCGCGGCCTCGATCGCGGGCTTGAAGAAGGCCCGCGACCAGGGCCGCATACCGGCCGGCGCGGTGGTCGCCTGCGTGCTCACCGGGCACGGCCTCAAAGACCCCGACACCGCGGTGCGCACCGCGGCCCAGCCCGTCTTCACCTCAGACGCGCTGTCAGAGATCGAGCGCGCCCTGGCCACGCCCGCCGTGCCGGCCGGCTTCGCCGCGCCCGTCACGGCCGGCGCGAGCGCCGCGCCGGCAGGCTCCGACACGAGCGCAACGCCTGCCGAGCCAGTCACGGGGGCGTGACCTGCGCGCCTGCGGGGTATGCCTGCGGGGTATCCACGAGTGCCGAGGGCCGGCGGCACCGCTGGCACGAGCGTCTGACTGGCCGGCGAACGCTTCGGCGAACGCTTCCGTTGCCGTGAAAGGAACATCCCTCGCCCATGGATCCTGACAAGCCGCCGAAGGGCCGCTCTTCGACTGCCGGCGAGCACCGCGCCGCCGGTCCCCTGCCCGCCGAGACCGAGATCGTCATAGGCGACGAACGCTTCGAGGCGCTCGGCCAGGCGAGCGCGGTCGAGGCCGCCGAGCGCTACGTCATGACCGAACCCCGGCGTCGCCGCCTGGTCATCAAAGAAGACGAGCTCCTCATGTACACCGACGACGAGGGTCTCATCCCCGCCGCCGAAAGCTCGCCGCTGGGCCTGTACTTTCGCGACACGCGCTTTCTGTCGCGTCTCGAGATGACGATCGGCGGGCGGCCGCCGGTGCTGCTCTCGTCGACCGCTGAGCGCAACTACGTCTCGTCGGCCGAGTTCACCAACCTCGAGATCAAAAAGCCGGGCGGCGAGAAGATCCCGCAGACCTCGGTGCACGTGCGCCGCACGCGCCTGGTGTCCGACCGCGTCTACGAGCTGCTGCGCATCAAGAACTACCACTCGACGCCGGTCGAGGTCGACATCGAGCTCACCTTCGACGCCGACTTTCGCGACATGTTCGAGGTGCGCGGCACGCGCCGCCACAAGCGCGGCACGCGCCTGGCGCCCAAGGTCGACGGCTCCACTCTGACGCTCGCCTACTACGGGCTCGACGAGGTCCTGCGCAAGACGATCGTGCGCTTCGCGCAGCCGCCGGCGCGCCTGCGCGGCGGCACGGCGAGCTTTCACGTGAGCCTCGCGCCGCGCGAGCGCAAGGTGGTGCGCTTCTCGATCGAGGTCGCCATGCCCGACGCCCCGCCTTTAAGCGAAGGCGACTTCACGGAGCGCCTCAACGACAAGCGCCGCGACTACGAGCGCTCCTTTGCGGGCGCGACCGGAATCTTCACCGACTCAGAACAGGTGACCGGCGTGCTGCGCCGCGGACAGGCCGACCTGCGCATGCTCTCCATGGACACGCAGTACGGGCGCACCTACGCGGCCGCGGTGCCCTGGTTCGTGGCGCCCTTCGGCCGCGACTCGATCATCGCCTGCCTCGAGACCCTGATGCTCGACTCACGGCCGGCGGTCGACGCCCTTCGCTTTCTCACGCGCCTGCAGGGCCGCACCGACAACGCCTTCCGCGAGGAGCAGCCCGGCAAGATCCTGCACGAGCTGCGCCGCGGTGAGCTCGCCGCCCTCAAGGCCATCCCGCACACGCCCTACTACGGCGCCATCGACACGACCGCGCTCTACCTGCTGCTCATCTGCGAGGTGGTCATGTGGACCGGCGACCTCGACTTCTTCGAGCTGCTGCGCGAGCCCATCGACGCCGCCCTGCGCTGGATCGACACCTGCGGCGACGCCGACGGCGACGGCTTTGTCGAGTACCAGCGGCGCTCGCGCGCCGGCCTCGAAAACCAGGGCTGGCGCGACGCCCGCGACGCCATCGTGCACAGCGACGGCACCCCGGCACAGGGCCCCATCGCCCTGGCCGAATCGCAGGCCTACGTGTACTACGCCAAGCGCCGCCTGGCGGTCCTCTTCGGGCAGCTCGCCGACGTCGAGGTCTCCGAACGCCTGCAGGCCGAATCGCTGGCGCTCAAGCTGCGATTCAACGAGCGTTTCTGGATGGAAGACGAAGGCTACGTGGCGATGGCCCTGGACGGCGACAAGCGCCAGGTGAAACCCATCGTCTCGACGGCCGGCCACTGCCTGTGGTCGCGCATCATCGCCGACGAGCAC